>NZ_SLYH01000001.1:0-1237178 GCF_004343445.1 Rhizobium sp. PP-CC-3G-465 | reverse complement strand
CCCATGGCAAAGAGCAAGTTTGAACGCAACAAGCCGCACGTGAACATCGGAACGATCGGTCACGTCGACCATGGCAAGACGTCGCTGACGGCAGCGATCACGAAGTATTTCGGCGAATACAAGGCGTACGACCAGATCGACGCCGCTCCGGAAGAAAAGGCCCGCGGCATCACCATCTCGACGGCACACGTCGAATATGAGACGCCGGCTCGCCACTACGCGCACGTCGACTGCCCCGGCCACGCCGACTACGTCAAGAACATGATCACCGGTGCGGCGCAGATGGACGGCGCGATCCTCGTCTGCTCGGCAGCCGATGGCCCGATGCCCCAGACCCGCGAACACATCCTGCTGGCCCGTCAGGTCGGCGTTCCCGCGATCGTCGTGTTTCTCAACAAGGTCGACCAGGTTGACGACGCCGAGCTTCTCGAGCTCGTCGAGCTGGAAGTTCGCGAACTGCTGTCGTCCTACGACTTCCCCGGCGACGACATTCCGATCGTCAAGGGCTCGGCTCTGGCCGCTCTGGAAGATTCGGACAAGAAGATCGGCGAAGACGCGATCCGCGAACTGATGGCCGCTGTCGATGCGTACATCCCGACGCCTGAGCGTCCGATCAACATGCCGTTCCTGATGCCGATCGAAGACGTGTTCTCGATCTCGGGTCGTGGTACGGTCGTGACCGGTCGCGTCGAGCGCGGCATCGTCAAGGTCGGTGAAGAAGTCGAGATCGTCGGCATCCGTGCGACGTCCAAGACCACCGTCACCGGCGTCGAAATGTTCCGCAAGCTGCTCGATCAGGGCCAGGCCGGCGACAACATCGGTGCTCTCGTCCGCGGCGTCACCCGTGACGGCGTCGAGCGTGGCCAGATCCTGTGCAAGCCGGGCTCTGTCAAGCCGCACAAGAAGTTCATGGCTGAAGCCTACATCCTGACGAAGGAAGAAGGCGGCCGTCATACGCCGTTCTTCACGAACTACCGTCCGCAGTTCTACTTCCGCACGACGGACGTGACGGGCATCGTGACGCTTCCGGAAGGCACGGAAATGGTCATGCCCGGCGACAACGTTACCGTTGCTGTCGAGCTGATCGTTCCGATCGCGATGGAAGAAAAGCTGCGCTTCGCGATCCGCGAAGGCGGCCGTACCGTCGGCGCCGGCATCGTGGCTTCGATCGTCGAGTAATCCTGAACGACGACGGTGCGGCATTTCTAAGCCGCGCCGTTGATCGACAGATGACATTCTGGAAAGCGCTGCCTTCGGGTGGCGCTTTTCTCGTTTCGGTGTGGGAAACGCGGATGTTCGAACGCGCCTGCTTCCTCCCGCTTGCTCTTCGCCGTCAATGCGTTAGATCCGCCTTGCCATTCTGGAGGATATACCGTGAAGAAACGCATTCTGTTTACCGGCGGCGCCGGCAAGGCCGGCCGGCATGTCGTGCCGTATCTGCTGGACGCCGGCTATGAGGTTCACAATCTTGACCTCGTGCCGTTGGAGCATCCCGGCGTCACCAATCTCATCGTCGACATCACGGATAGCGGGCAGGTCTTCAATGCATTGTCCATGCACGCCGACATGCCGGATCTCGATCGCGCACCGATCGGCAAGGGCAGGGGCATGCAGCCCTACGACGCCGTGGTGCACTTCGCGGCCATTCCGCGCATCCTGATCAAGCCGGACAACGAAACCTTCCGCATCAACACGATCGGCACCTACAACGTCATCGAAGCCGCCGCGAAATTCGGCGTCCGCAAGATCCTCGTCGCCTCCAGCGAAACGACCTACGGCATCTGCTTTGCCGAGGGGCATCGCGACGTTGGCAAGTTCCCGCTGGAGGAGGACGACGATGTCAGCCCCATGGACAGCTACGGCCTGTCCAAGGTGCTGAACGAGAAGACGGCACGGGCCTTTGCCGAGCGCTTCGGCATCGATATCTACGCGATCCGCATCGGCAACGTCATTGAGCCCCATGAATATGGGATGTTCCCGACGTGGTTTGCCGATCCGACCATCCGTAAACGCATCGCCTGGAGCTATATCGACGCCCGCGATCTCGGCCAGATCTGCAAGCTCGGCATCGAGAAAGACGGGCTTGGTTTCCAGGTGTTCAACGCTGCCAACGATACAACGTCCGCCAACACGCCGACGGCGGACCTCCTTCGGGATTTCTTCCCGAATGTGCCGGTATCGCGTGAACTCGGAACCTATGAGAGTCTCTTGTCGAACCAGAAGATCCGCGATGTCCTTGGTTTCAGCCAAGAGCATGACTGGCGCAAATACGTGCCGGTCGCCGGCTAATGCCATCACTTTAACGATCGCTTGGCGCGGTTCGGTCGCGCCAAGCGATCCTGCGAATGACCCCCAAGTTTTTGGGGTTTCGCAATGGAGATGCGGAGACTATCCTAGAAAAGCTTTGACGCACGATTGCGTCCCGAAGCGTCTGCCGCCGGCACATCCGAAGCGAGCGGTATCAACGTCTCCTGTGCGGTCCGCGTTCCAGGTGATGGATTTTCGACAGGGCGTGTCCGTCGATGGAAATCGACTGGCAGCCTCGAACGGTGGAACGCATACATGATCACGATGTCCCGAACGGCTCTTGCCGCTGCTTGCTATGCGCTCATAGCCTTCAGTCTCCCTCATGCTGCACAGGCAGAGGATCGCTTGATCTGGCAGCCGACGAAGTCGGGCGAAAATGGCATGCATCTGCGGATGGGTATCAAGCTTCCGGTGGAAGGAGAGGCGAGCGCAGGCGCCGACGTGGCGGTGGCCGCCAGCCGCTCCGGCCGCGTCGAGGACACGCCGGTCGATGTCTGGGCGCGCGTCGCCGTTCGCCGCGGCACGAGCACGGCCGTGGTCACTAGCCGAACCATTGACGGTGTGTTCGACCCACGGACGGGGAACGGCAATCTGGATGTCGGCATGGATCGAAAGCGAATCATGACCGAAAGTTTCGATCTGGAGCGCGGCCGCAACGTCAACGTCTCCTGCAACGCGCATCTCAAGCGCTGCGACAATGTCGTTCTCAGCCAGTCGGCCCGTTTGTCGGCCGTGGCAACCGGAACAGCGCTCGTCGCGGAAGGGAACTACTCCTCCGCAACGCTCGACTTCTCCAATGTCGTTCGCGTCGAACAGAAGGTCACGCGGAAGATGAATGTGACGGCGGCGCTTGCCGCGCCGTTCAAGAATGATCGACAGGCGAGCCTCAGCCTGTCCTACGCCTTCAACTGGTAGGCCTGCGGGTTCAATTCGTGGATGAGGGGACCGTCCCGGCCGAAAAGATGAAAAGGGCTCTTGCCAATCCGGCCCGCCCGTCTTAAAGGAGCGCACGGTCGACACGACGACGATACGCTCCTTGGAGTTGTTCCGTCTGCGCCGTGAAGGGGTATAGCTCAGTTGGTAGAGCGGCGGTCTCCAAAACCGCAGGTCGTCGGTTCAAGCCCGGCTGCCCCTGCCATTTTCATATGTGATAGCGTCATTCCATAGCGACACATCTCGTCGTGACTGTCAAAGCAACGACGTTTTATATATTGGAAAGACCGCGTGGCGCCCTTGGTGTTGGGCGGCATAATTCGCTTAAAAGATCGGAAAGTCCTTGTGATTTTCAGAATCGGTCTTTATGTAGGGTCCAACAGACACGCGGCGCGTGGGGCTGAGCATTCAGCTTTACGGGCCGTCAAGGCGTGAGCATTCAATGGCAGCGAAGACTAATCCCGTAACGTTTCTGAAGCAGGTCCGCTCCGAGACGGCAAAAGTGACATGGCCCTCCCGCCGGGAAACCGTGATCTCCACGCTGATGGTGTTTATCATGGTCATCATTTCTGCGGCTTTCTTCTTTGCTGCGGATCAATTGATGGGCTGGCTCATCGGCCTCGTCCTCAATGTCGGCATCTAATCGAGTGGGAATGAACATGGCTCCGCGTTGGTATATCGTTCACGCCTATTCGAATTTCGAGAAGAAGGTTGCCGAGTCGATCGAAGAGAAGGCCAAGCAGAAGGGCTTGAGCCATCTGTTTGAAAAGATCCTGGTTCCGACGGAAAAGGTTGTCGAAGTCCGTCGCGGCCGCAAGGTCGATGCCGAGCGCAAGTTCTTTCCGGGTTACGTGATGGTTCGCGCCAACCTGACGGATGAGGCCTATCACCTCATCAAGAACACACCGAAGGTCACTGGGTTCCTCGGTTCCGACAATAAGCCTGTTCCGATCCCGGACCATGAGGCCGAGCGCATTCTCGGTCAGGTCCAGGACGGTGTTGACCGGCCGAAGCCTTCGATCTCGTTCGAGGTCGGCGAGCAGGTTCGCGTTTCGGACGGTCCCTTCGCCTCGTTCAACGGCATCGTTCAGGATGTCGACGAAGAGCGGGCCCGTCTCAAGGTCGAAGTTTCGATCTTTGGTCGCGCAACGCCGGTCGATCTCGAATTCGCTCAGGTCGAGAAGGTCTGAGTCGACGTAATGACGATCCGCCCAAGGGTGGATCTTCTGGCGGCGATATCGCCGCCACCGCGTGGAAGGGGAAGGGCTCTTAGCCGGACCCGGAAACCGCACCACGCAACCGCAGCCGCCGCATTTCATCGAGATACGGCATCCGTGACCGGGAAACCGGTCAAACGCCCGGTCCACGATGCGCCTTCACGGTGCGTCCGAGGGTCGGACAGAGAAAAGGCAGAGAGTAATGGCTAAGAAAGTTATGGGCCACCTCAAGCTGCAGGTGAAGGCAGGGTCGGCCAATCCGTCCCCGCCGATCGGTCCTGCACTTGGTCAGCGCGGCATCAACATCATGGAATTCTGCAAGGCGTTCAATGCCGCCACGCAGGAAATGGAAAAGGGCATGCCGATCCCGGTCGTCATCACCTACTTCCAGGACAAGTCCTTTACCTTCATGATGAAGAAGCCGCCGGTCAGCTACTTCCTCAAGAAGGAAGCAAAGATCACCTCGGGCTCCAAGACCCCGGGCAAGGGCGGCGCTGCCGCAACCCTCACCAAGGCTCAGATCCGTTCGATCGCAGAAGCCAAGATGAAGGATCTTAATGCAGCCGATATCGAAGGCGCGATGACCATGATCGAGGGCTCCGCCCGCGCCATGGGTCTGGAAGTGGTGGCGTAAGATGACAAAGCTTGCAAAGCGCGTACAGAAGACCCGCGAAGGCGTCGATCCCACCAAGATCTACAGCCTGTCGGACGCTATCGGCATGGTCAAGGAACGGGCAATCGCCAAGTTCGACGAAACCATCGAAGTGGCCATGAACCTCGGCGTTGACCCGCGTCACGCCGACCAGATGGTCCGCGGCGTCGTCAACCTGCCGAACGGCACCGGCCGCGACGTTCGCGTCGCCGTTTTCGCACGTGGCGCCAAGGCTGACGAAGCCCGCGCTGCTGGCGCAGACGTTGTTGGCGCCGAAGATCTCGTCGAGATCGTTCAGGGCGGCAAGATCGACTTCGATCGTTGCATCGCGACCCCGGACATGATGCCGCTCGTCGGCCGCCTCGGCAAGGTTCTCGGCCCCCGCGGCATGATGCCGAACCCGAAGGTCGGCACCGTGACCATGGACGTCACCGGCGCCGTCAAGGCTTCCAAGGGTGGCGCTGTCGAGTTCCGCGTCGAGAAGGCTGGTATTATCCACGCCGGCATCGGCAAGGCCTCGTTCGCTCCGGGCGCTCTGGAAGAAAACATCCGTGCTTTCGCGGATGCGGTCATCAAGGCGAAGCCGGCAGGTGCCAAGGGCAACTACGTCAAGCGCATCGCGATTTCCTCGACCATGGGTCCGGGCGTCAAGATCGATCTGTCGACGCTCAGCGTCGCCTGATTTGTCGGCGGGGTGAAAGCCCTGCCGAACACGAATTTCGGTCCTTCGGGATCGGATCTCCGGGCTTCGGCCCGGAACTCCTGTCCGAGATTGCAGGTGGTTATCCCTTAATCACTGATGCCTGCATGAGACGGGTGAGACCCGAATTTGTCCCGAGGCTTTGGCCAAGGGAAACATCGGTTCGAACCTCGGCTTGCCTTGTGAGCGCCTCGCGGCGCTTCGCAGGGGACAGGATCCTCGAGCGTCGCACGGGATCGTTTGTATCCCGCGCGGCAAAGGCAAACCCGGCAGGCCTGCAGGATTGCGGTCTGCCAACTGGAGATAGGCAGTGGAAAGAGCGGAAAAACGCGAATTCGTCACGGAGCTGAACGAAGTCTTCAAGGCTTCCGGTTCGGTTGTTGTGGCCCACTATGCCGGCGTCACCGTTGCGCAAATGAACGATTTTCGTTCGAAGATGCGCGCAGCTGGCGGCACCGTCAAAGTCGCGAAGAACCGTCTGGCCAAGATTGCCCTTCAGGGTACGGAGTCCGAAGGGATCATCGATCTCTTCAAGGGTCAGACGCTGATTGCATACAGCGTCGATCCGATCGTGGCTCCCAAGGTCGTCGTGGATTTCGCCAAGACCAACGACAAGGTCGTTGTTCTCGGTGGTTCCATGGGCACCACAACGCTGAATGCGGAAGGCGTCAAGTCGCTTGCGACCCTGCCTTCGCTGGACGAACTGCGTGGAAGGCTGCTGGGTATGATCCAGACGCCGGCTACCCGGATCGCAAGCGTTGTTGCAGCACCGGCAAGCCAGCTTGCCCGCGTGTTCGCGGCCTACGCCAAGAAGGACGAAGAAGCCGCATAAGGCGGTTTTTCGCTGTTTATATCAACATCGGTTCGAATTGAACAAAAGGAACTATGACTATGGCTGATCTCTCTAAGATCGTTGAAGACCTCTCCTCGCTGACCGTTCTGGAAGCCGCAGAACTGTCGAAGCTTCTCGAAGAAAAGTGGGGCGTTTCCGCTGCTGCACCGGTAGCCGTTGCTGCTGCCGGCGGCGCTGGCGCTGCTGCTCCCGTCGAAGAAGAAAAGACCGAGTTCGACGTTATCCTGGCTGAAGCCGGCGCTAACAAGATCAACGTCATCAAGGAAGTCCGCGCGATCACCGGCCTCGGCCTCAAGGAAGCCAAGGACCTTGTCGAAGCTGCTCCGAAGGCCGTCAAGGAAGGCGTCACGAAGGCTGAAGCTGCTGACCTCAAGAAGAAGCTCGAAGATGCTGGCGCCAAGGTTGACGTCAAGTAATCTGGCTTTATGACAGAGAGAGGCGGCCCGAAAGGGCTGCCTCTCTTTGACCGTTTTTCGAACGTATTACCCAAAAGCCCCCACATAATCGGCTTTTTGGTAATGGGTTCTTCAAGAGGATGGTCCCGGTACCTGGACGACACGGCATTCCGCGCTTTGTGTCCTGGGCCGCGAGACGAGATTGAGCAATCCATCTTAGACGGGGTCGACTGGCCATCGGTCCCCGTCCGTTGCAGGCCCGGATGCACATATTGAAGGAGCGACGATGGCTCAGACCCTTACGTTTAACGGTCGCAGGCGCGTACGCAAGTTTTTCGGCAAAATTCCCGAAGTCGCAGAAATGCCGAACCTCATCGAGGTTCAGAAGGCGTCCTACGACCAGTTCCTGATGGTCAAGGAGCCGGCCGGCGGCCGTCCTGACGAAGGGCTGCAGTCGGTTTTCAAGTCCGTCTTCCCGATCAGCGATTTTTCCGGCGCCTCCATGCTGGAGTTCGTCTCCTATGAGTTCGAGCCCCCGAAGTTCGACGTCGACGAATGCCGTCAGCGCGACCTGACCTACGCAGCGCCGCTCAAGGTGACGCTGCGCCTCATCGTGTTCGATATCGATGAAGATACGGGTGCGAAGTCCGTCAAGGACATCAAGGAACAGAACGTTTACATGGGCGACATGCCGCTCATGACGAACAACGGTACGTTCATCGTCAACGGCACCGAGCGCGTCATCGTTTCGCAGATGCACCGTTCGCCGGGCGTGTTCTTCGACCACGACAAGGGCAAGAGCCACTCGTCGGGCAAGCTGCTGTTCGCTGCACGCGTCATTCCGTATCGCGGTTCCTGGCTCGATATCGAATTCGACGCCAAGGACATCGTGCACGCACGTATCGACCGTCGCCGCAAGATCCCCGTCTCCTCCCTGCTGATGGCACTCGGCATGGACGGCGAGGAGATCCTCGAGACATTCTACACCAAGTCCTTCTACAAGCGTGACGGCAAGGGCTGGCGGATTCCGTTCCAGCCGGAGGTCCTGAAGGGCCAGAAGGCTATCACCGAGATGGTCGACGCCGACACCGGCGAAGTCGTCGTGGAAAGCGGCAAGAAGCTGACCCCGCGGCTGCTCCGTTCGCTGACCGAGAAGGGCCTGAAGGCCATTAAGGCGTCCGACGACGATCTCTACGGCAACTACCTTGCCGAAGACCTCGTCAATACGGAAACCGGTGAAATCTTCCTGGAAGCCGGCGATGAGATCGACGAGAAGACCCTCGGCGTCATCCTCGCTGCAGGCTTCGATGAGATCCCCGTTCTCGACATCGACCACATCAATGTCGGCGCCTACATCCGCAACACGATCGCTGTTGATAAGAACGAGAACCGTCAGGACGCTCTGTTCGATATCTACCGCGTCATGCGCCCGGGCGAGCCGCCGACCATGGATTCGGCCGAAGCCATGTTCAACACGCTGTTCTTCGATTCGGAGCGTTACGATCTCTCCGCCGTCGGCCGCGTGAAGATGAACATGCGTCTCGACGTCGACGCTGCCGATACGGTCCGCGTTCTGCGCAAGGAAGACATCCTTGCCGTGGTCCGGATGCTGGTCGATCTGCGTGACGGCAAGGGCGAAATCGACGACATCGACAACCTCGGCAACCGCCGTGTTCGTTCCGTCGGCGAACTGATGGAAAATCAGTATCGTCTCGGCCTGCTCCGTATGGAGCGCGCCATCAAGGAGCGAATGTCTTCGATCGAGATCGACACCGTCATGCCGCAAGACCTGATCAACGCCAAGCCGGCGGCTGCCGCCGTGCGCGAGTTCTTCGGTTCCTCGCAGCTGTCGCAGTTCATGGACCAGGTGAACCCGCTCTCGGAAATCACCCACAAGCGCCGTCTTTCGGCTCTTGGACCGGGCGGTCTGACCCGTGAGCGCGCAGGCTTCGAAGTCCGCGACGTTCACCCGACCCACTATGGCCGTATTTGCCCGATCGAGACGCCGGAAGGCCCGAACATCGGTCTGATCAACTCGCTTGCAACCTTTGCCCGCGTCAACAAGTACGGCTTCATCGAAAGCCCGTACCGCAAGATCGTGGACGGCAAGGTGACGCGCGAAGTTGTCTACCTCTCCGCCATGGAAGAGGCCAAGTACCACGTCGCACAGGCCAACTCCGTGCTGAACGCCGAGAACGAATTCGAGGAAGAATTCGTTGTCTGCCGTCACTCGGGTGAAGTCATGCTGACGCCGCGCGATCAGATCAACCTGATGGACGTCTCGCCGAAGCAGCTCGTATCCGTTGCCGCCGCTCTCATCCCGTTCCTTGAGAACGACGATGCGAACCGCGCGCTCATGGGTTCGAACATGCAGCGTCAGGCCGTGCCTCTGCTGCGCGCCGAAGCACCTTTCGTGGGCACCGGCATGGAGCCCGTCGTGGCCCGTGACTCGGGCGCCGCCATCGCGGCTCGCCGTAGTGGCGTCGTCGACCAGGTCGATGCGACGCGTATCGTTATCCGCGCCACGGAAGATCTCGAGTCCGGCAAGTCCGGCGTCGATATCTATCGCCTGCAGAAGTTCCAGCGCTCCAACCAGAACACCTGCGTCAACCAGCGCCCGCTGGTCACCGTCGGTGACATCCTGAACAAGGGCGACATCATCGCGGACGGTCCCTCGACCGACCTCGGCGACCTCGCACTCGGCCGCAACGCGCTCGTCGCGTTCATGCCCTGGAACGGCTACAACTATGAGGACTCGATCCTGCTGTCCGAGCGCATCGTGCGCGACGACGTGTTCACCTCCATCCACATCGAAGAATTCGAAGTGATGGCGCGCGACACGAAGCTGGGTCCGGAAGAAATCACGCGCGACATTCCGAACGTTTCGGAAGAAGCGCTGAAGAACCTCGACGAAGCCGGCATCGTCTATATCGGTGCGGAAGTGCAGCCGGGCGATATCCTCGTCGGCAAGATCACGCCGAAGGGTGAAAGCCCGATGACGCCGGAAGAGAAGCTTCTGCGCGCCATCTTCGGCGAAAAGGCTTCCGACGTCCGTGACACGTCCATGCGCATGCCCCCGGGCACGTTTGGGACCATCGTCGAAGTTCGCGTTTTCAACCGCCACGGCGTTGAGAAGGACGAGCGTGCGATGGCGATCGAGCGCGAGGAAATCGAACGTCTCGCAAAGGACCGCGACGACGAGCAGGCGATTCTCGACCGCAACGTCTATGCCCGCTTGATCGACATGCTGCGCGGCCATGCCGCCGTTGCAGGTCCGAAGAGCTTCAAGAAGGGCACGGAGCTGACCAACTCGATCGTCTCCGAATATCCCCGCTCGCAGTGGTGGATGTTCGCCGTCGAGGACGAAAAGGCTCAGGGCGAGATCGAAGCTCTGCGGGGCCAGTACGACGAGTCGAAGTCGCTGCTCGAGCATCGCTTCATGGACAAGGTCGAAAAGGTCCAGCGCGGCGACGAAATGCCTCCGGGCGTCATGAAGATGGTCAAGGTCTTCGTCGCTGTGAAGCGCAAGATCCAGCCGGGCGACAAGATGGCCGGCCGTCACGGCAACAAGGGTGTCGTGTCGCGCATCGTTCCGATCGAAGACATGCCGTTCCTGGAAGACGGTACGCATGTGGACGTGGTTCTGAACCCGCTGGGCGTGCCGTCGCGCATGAACGTCGGCCAGATCCTCGAGACGCACCTCGGCTGGGCTTGCGCCGGCATGGGTCGCAAGATCGGCGCGATGCTAGATGCCTATAAGGCAGGGGCTGAAATCCAGCCGCTGCGCGATGTCATCGACAGCGTCATCGGATCCGGTCCCAAGGGCGAGCCGATCAAGGACTACGACGACGATAGTATCGTTCGTTTGGCCGAGCAGACACGCCGCGGTGTGTCGATCGCAACGCCGGTCTTCGACGGCGCGGTGGAAGCCGACGTCAACGAAATGCTGGAGCAGGCAGGCCTGAACGTTTCCGGTCAGTCCACGCTTTACGATGGCCGCACGGGCGACCAGTTCGACCGTCAGGTGACCGTCGGCTACATCTACATGCTGAAGCTGAACCACCTTGTGGACGACAAGATCCACGCGCGTTCGATCGGTCCTTACTCGCTGGTCACCCAGCAGCCGCTCGGCGGCAAGGCCCAGTTCGGCGGTCAGCGCTTCGGGGAAATGGAAGTCTGGGCGCTGGAAGCCTACGGCGCCGCCTACACCCTGCAGGAAATGCTGACGGTGAAGTCGGACGACGTGGCCGGGCGTACAAAGGTCTACGAGGCGATCGTGCGCGGCGACGACACGTTCGAGGCAGGCATTCCGGAGAGCTTCAACGTTCTCGTTAAGGAAATGCGCTCCCTCGGCCTGTCCGTCGAGCTCGAGAACTCGAAGCTTGAAGAGCTACAGCCGACGCAGCTGCCGGACGCCGCTGAATAAAACGCGATTGACGCGCGCGCCTCGACCAGGCGCGCGCAGGTCCTGCCGGTCGTCTTCCGAAAGGGGATGACGGGGCAGGGCGCTGAGCCGCACCCGATGCGGTTTTATCCGTTTGACGAGCAGAGGGGCCGGCGCCCCGGGAAATGCCGGCCACCGCGCTCATGATAAGGGGCCTTGCCCCAAAGGAGATAGGCATGAACCAAGAGGTCATGAACCTTTTCAATCCGCAGATGCCTGCACAGACCTTCGATTCGATCCGCATCTCGATCGCGTCGCCGGAGAAGATTCTCTCATGGTCGTTCGGCGAGATCAAGAAGCCGGAAACCATCAACTACCGTACGTTCAAGCCGGAACGCGACGGCCTTTTCTGCGCGCGCATCTTCGGGCCCATCAAGGACTATGAGTGCCTGTGCGGCAAGTACAAGCGCATGAAGTACAAGGGCATCATCTGCGAAAAGTGCGGCGTGGAAGTCACGCTCTCGCGCGTTCGCCGCGAGCGCATGGGCCACATCGAGCTTGCTGCGCCTGTCGCCCACATCTGGTTCCTGAAGTCCCTGCCGAGCCGCATCTCGACGCTGCTCGACATGACGCTGAAGGATATCGAACGCGTTCTCTACTTCGAAAACTACATCGTCACCGAGCCGGGCCTGACCTCTCTGAAGGAGAACCAGCTTCTCTCGGAAGAAGAGTACATGATCGCCGTTGACGAGTTCGGCGAAGATCAGTTCACGGCGATGATCGGCGCGGAAGCCATCTACGAGATGCTCGCCTCGATGAACCTCGAGAAGATCGCCGGCGATCTGCGCCAGGACATGGCTGACACCACGTCCGAGCTGAAGCAGAAGAAGCTGATGAAGCGCCTGAAGATCGTCGAGAACTTCATGGAATCCGGCAACCGTCCGGAGTGGATGATCATGAAGGTCGTTCCGGTGATCCCGCCGGATCTGCGTCCGCTCGTTCCCCTGGACGGTGGTCGTTTCGCGACCTCCGACCTGAACGATCTCTACCGCCGCGTCATCAACCGTAACAACCGCCTGAAGCGGCTGATCGAACTGCGTGCGCCGGGCATCATCATCCGCAACGAAAAGCGTATGCTGCAGGAATCCGTCGATGCGCTGTTTGACAACGGCCGTCGCGGTCGCGTCATCACGGGTGCCAACAAGCGTCCGCTGAAGTCGCTGTCCGACATGCTGAAGGGCAAGCAGGGCCGCTTCCGTCAGAACCTGCTCGGCAAGCGCGTCGATTATTCCGGCCGTTCGGTTATCGTGACCGGTCCGGAACTGAAGCTGCATCAGTGCGGCCTGCCGAAGAAGATGGCGCTCGAACTCTTCAAGCCGTTCATCTACGCCCGCCTCGACGCCAAGGGCTTCTCGTCCACCGTCAAGCAGGCCAAGAAGCTGGTCGAAAAGGAAAAGCCGGAAGTCTGGGATATCCTCGACGAGGTCATCCGCGAGCACCCGGTTCTCCTGAACCGCGCACCGACGCTGCACCGCCTGGGCATCCAGGCGTTTGAGCCCACGCTGGTCGAAGGCAAGGCCATCCAGCTGCATCCGCTCGTCTGCACGGCCTTCAACGCCGACTTCGACGGCGACCAGATGGCTGTTCACGTACCGCTGTCGCTGGAAGCCCAGCTTGAAGCCCGCGTGCTGATGATGTCGACCAACAACATCCTGCACCCGGCCAACGGCGCACCGATCATCGTTCCCTCGCAGGACATGGTTCTCGGGCTCTACTACCTGTCGATCATGAACCAGAACGAGCCGGGCGAAGGCATGGCCTTCTCCGACATCGGGGAACTGCATCACGCGCTCGACAACAAGTCGGTCACGCTGCATGCCAAGATCCGTGGTCGCTTCAAGTCGGTCGATGAGAACGGCAAGCCGGTCTCGAAGATCTTCGAAACGACCCCCGGCCGCATGCTCATCGGCGAACTCCTGCCGAAGAACGTCAACGTGCCGTTCGATGTCTGCAATCAGGAACTGACCAAGAAGAACATCTCCAAGATGATCGACACGGTCTACCGTCACTGCGGCCAGAAGGACACGGTCATCTTCTGCGACCGGATCATGCAGCTCGGCTTCGCACATGCCTGCCGCGCCGGCATTTCGTTCGGTAAGGACGACATGGTCATTCCGGAAACCAAGGCGAAGATCGTCGGCGACACCGAGTCGCTGGTGAAGGAATACGAACAGCAGTACAATGACGGCCTGATCACCCAGGGCGAAAAGTACAACAAGGTCGTAGACGCCTGGGGCAAGGCCACCGAAAAGGTTGCCGAAGACATGATGGCCCGCATTAAGGCTGTCGAATTCGACGACAACGGCCGTCAGAAGCCGATGAACGCGATTTACATGATGTCGCACTCCGGCGCCCGTGGTTCTCCGAACCAGATGCGTCAGCTGGGCGGGATGCGTGGTTTGATGGCCAAGCCCTCGGGCGAAATCATCGAGACCCCGATCATCTCGAACTTCAAGGAAGGTCTGACCGTTAACGAGTACTTCAACTCGACCCACGGTGCCCGTAAGGGTCTTGCAGACACGGCCTTGAAGACGGCCAACTCCGGTTACCTGACGCGTCGTCTCGTCGACGTTGCGCAGGATTGCATCGTCAACTCGGTCGATTGCGGTACCGAAAACGGCCTCACCATGACCGCCATCGTCGATGCCGGTCAGGTCGTTGCCTCCATCGGCGTTCGCGTTCTCGGTCGTACGGCTCTCGACAACATCGATCATCCGGTCACGGGTGAACGCATCGTCGATGCTGGCCGCATGATCCTTGAAGCCGACGTCGTCGAGATCGAAAAGGCCGGTATCCAGTCGATCCGGATTCGTTCGGCTCTGACCTGCGAAATCCAGACCGGCGTCTGCGGCGTCTGCTACGGTCGCGACCTTGCCCGCGGGACCCCTGTCAACATGGGTGAAGCGGTCGGCGTTATCGCGGCTCAGTCGATCGGCGAACCGGGCACGCAGCTGACCATGCGTACGTTCCACCTTGGTGGTACGGCCAACGTGGTCGACCAGTCGTTCTTGGAAGCATCGTACGAAGGTACGATTCAGATCAAGAACCGCAACATGCTGCGCAACTCCGATGGCATCCTCATTGCCATGGGTCGTAACATGGCGATCCAGATCCTTGACGAACGAGGCGTGGAACGGTCCTCGCAGCGTGTCGCCTACGGTTCGAAGATCTTCGTGGACGACGCCGACAAGGTTCGTCGCGGTCAGCGTTTCGCAGAGTGGGACCCCTACACGCGTCCGATGATGACGGAAGTCGAAGGGACGGTTCACTTCGAGGATATCGTCGATGGTATCTCGGTTCTCGAAGCGACCGACGAAGCGACCGGCATCACCAAGCGTCAGGTTATCGACTGGCGTTCGACGCCGAGAGGTATCGACCTGAAGCCGGCGATCGTCATCAAGGACAAGAACGGCGTTGTTGCCAAGCTGTCGCGTGGTGGCGAAGCCCGGTTCCTGCTCTCGGTCGATGCGATCCTGTCGGTCGAGCCTGGTACGAAGGTTTCCCAGGGTGACGTGCTCGCACGTTCGCCGCTGGAAAGCGCCAAGACCAAGGACATCACCGGTGGTCTGCCGCGTGTTGCCGAACTCTTCGAAGCGCGTCGTCCGAAGGACCACGCGATCATCGCGGAGATCGACGGCACGATCCGTTTCGGTCGCGACTACAAGAACAAGCGTCGCGTGCTGATCGAGCCGGCGGAAGACGGTGTCGAGCCGGTCGAATACCTGATCCCGAAGGGCAAGCCCTTCCACCTTCAGGACGGCGACTATATCGAAAAGGGTGACTACATCCTCGACGGTAACCCGGCGCCGCACGACATTCTGGCGATCAAGGGCGTGGAAGCACTCGCTTCCTACCTCGTGAACGAAATCCAGGAAGTCTACCGCCTGCAGGGCGTTGTCATCAACGACAAGCACATCGAGGTGATCGTTCGCCAGATGCTGCAGAAGGTCGAAGTCACCGACGCCGGGGACAGCACCTATATCGTCGGCGACAGCGTGGACCGGATCGAACTGGAAGACGTGAACGACCAGCTGATCGAACAGGGCAAGAAGCCGGCCTATGGCGACCCCGTCCTGCTCGGCATCACCAAGGCGTCGCTGCAGACCCCGTCCTTTATCTCGGCCGCGTCCTTCCAGGAAACGACCAAGGTGCTGACGGAAGCTGCGATCGCCGGCAAGACCGACGGTCTCCAGGGCCTCAAGGAAAACGTCATCGTCGGCCGTCTCATCCCGGCCGGTACCGGTGGCACCATGACGCAGATCCGCCGCATCGCCACGGCGCGCGACGAGATGATCCTCGAGGAACGCCGCAAGTCGACCGGCGCGGACACGGCAACGCCGATGCTCGCCGACATGGCTTCGGAGAACGCGGCCGCCGAATAATCGGCAGACGCAACCACATGAAAAAGCCGCCCGGAGCGATCCGGGCGGCTTTTGACGTTTAGAAGTCTCAGAAGGTGAGGGCGGTTCAGCTTCTGGGCGCGGTCAGTTGAACCGGATGATCGCCACTTCGCCTTCCAGCGCACCCTTGTAAGCGGACGCATGCGGCTCGTCCTCCGGCACGCCTTCGAGCATGCCGATCTGGTCCAGATCTGCCTCGAGGAAGCCTTCCTCGGCCAGGGCGTTCAGAGCTTCGCGGACAGCGGAGTCGTCGTCGGCAGCGCGGAGCACCACATGGATATCGACACCTTCGCCGCCACCGTCCTCTTCGAAGGCCTTGCCGATGATGATGAAGACCATGGGATCGTCGGAATTGTTGTCGTTGTCGGGCAGGACCGTCATGGAGACTCCTCTTGTCGGGTCTTTGAAAATGCGGCAATGAGCGCCGATGAAGTGATCTATATCAAAAGCGGCAGCCCCGACAATTCGTTCCCGCAGCATCTTTGAGCGGAAGCGATTCTTTCTGCAAGCTGTTGCCGATTCTCATGATGGGCGTCCGTCTGCGGCTCGGGACTCTACAGCGCAGCCGATCGAGAAGCGCCGGAAACCCCGCATTTGCAGGCTTTCGGGCCCAGAGGAGGGGAGAATCTTTAGGATTTGCCCTTGACGCACGGGGGGTAAAACAGTACACCCCGCCTCATCGGAGCCCATGTGAGGCTGGCTGGTTCGGAACGACACGTTCTGGAGTTCGCCTCAAACAGGGTTCAAACGCACGCTGAAGACCAAGAATGCTGCACGCAAGACGCCTGAAACGGCGTCCTCTGCTTTTCATGGGGCATCTGCTGAAACGCGGATCAGCCCTTGTTCGCGCATTTTCACGCGTACGCAAAAGCCGGAGACGGCGTTGATCCGCCCGAAAGGGTAACGAAGATTTTGCAAGGGATGGTTATATGCCTACCGTAAACCAGCTGATCCGCAAGCCGCGTCAGGCACAGGTCAAGCGCAACAAGGTACCGGCGCTTCAGGAAAATCCGCAGAAGCGCGGCGTCTGCACACGCGTCTACACGACGACCCCGAAGAAGCCGAACTCGGCACTTCGTAAGGTTGCCAAGATCCGTCTGACCAATGGCTTCGAAGTCATCGGCTACATCCCGGGTGAAGGCCACAACCTGCAGGAACACTCCGTCGTGATGATCCGCGGCGGCCGCGTCAAGGACTTGCCCGGCGTTCGCTACCACATCATCCGTGGTGTTCTCGATACCCAGGGTGTCAAGAACCGTAAGCAGCGTCGTTCGAAGTACGGCGCAAAGCGTCCGAAGTAATCGATCACCAGCGCCATTTCGCTGGGTAAACAAAGATAAAGTTGAGAGACGAAACATATGTCCCGTCGCCATAGTGCAGAAAAGCGTGAGATCAACCCGGACCCCAAGTTCGGCGATCTCGTTGTCACCAAGTTCATGAACGCCATCATGCTTCATGGGAAGAAGTCGGTTGCTGAAAACATCGTTTACGGTGCTTTCGATGCCGTTCAGGGCAAGCTGAAGCAGGAGCCGGTCGCCGTGTTCCATTCGGCTCTCGACAACATCGCTCCGCACGTAGAAGTCCGTTCGCGCCGCGTTGGTGGTGCGACGTACCAGGTTCCGGTCGATGTTCGTCCGGAGCGTCGTCAGGCTCTCGCCATCCGCTGGCTCATCGCCGCAGCTCGCAAGCGCAATGAAACGACCATGATCGATCGCCTCTGCGGCGAACTCATGGACGCCGCGAACAATCGCGGTAGCGCAGTGAAGAAGCGCGAAGACACGCACAAGATGGCCGACGCCAACCGCGCTTTCTCGCACTATCGCTGGTAATCGACGTACATTTTCGAAAGGCAGTCCATCATGGCTCGCGAATATAAAATCGAAGACTACCGCAATTTTGGGATCATGGCGCACATCGACGCCGGCAAGACCACGACCACCGAGCGGATTCTTTACTACACAGGCAAGTCGCACAAGATCGGCGAAGTGCACGACGGCGCTGCCACCATGGACTGGATGGAGCAGGAGCAGGAACGCGGCATCACCATCACGTCCGCTGCGACCACGACCTACTGGAAGGGTCGCGACGGCATCATGCGTCGCTTCAACATCATCGACACTCCCGGCCACGTCGACTTCACCATTGAAGTCGAGCGTTCGCTGCGCGTTCTCGACGGTGCAATCGCTCTTCTCGACGCCAACGCCGGCGTAGAGCCGCAGACAGAAACCGTCTGGCGCCAGGCTGAGAAGTACAACGTTCCGCGCATGATCTTCTGCAACAAGATGGACAAGACGGGCGCTGACTTCTATCGCTCGGTGTCCATGATCAAGTCGCGTCTCGGCGCGATCCCGGTCGTCATGCAGCTCCCGATCGGTGCGGAAACTGAATTCAAGGGCGTCATCGACCTGATCGAGATGAACGCTCTCGTTTGGCGCGACGAATCGCTCGGTGCGATGTGGGATGTGACCGAAATCCCGGACGACATGAAGGAAAAGGCTCAGGAATATCGCGAGCTCCTGATCGAGACGGTTGTCGATATCGACGAAGAAGCAATGGAAAACTACCTGAACGGTGTCATGCCCGACAACGATCAGATCCGTGCGCTCGTTCGTCGCGGCACCATCGACGTCAAGTTCCACCCGATGTTCTGTGGCACTGCCTTCAAGAACAAGGGCGTTCAGCCCCTGCTCGACGCCGTCTGCGACTACCTGCCGTCGCCGGCTGATATCCCTGCAATCAAGGGTATCGACGTCAAGACGGAAGCCGAAATCGAGCGTCATGCAACGGACGAAGAGCCTTTGTCCATGCTCGCGTTCAAGATCATGAACGACCCCTTCGTCGGTTCGCTCACCTTCGCCCGCATCTATTCCGGCAAGCTCGAAAAGGGCACGTCGGTCATGAACACGGTCAAGGAAAAGCGCGAGCGCGTCGGCCGTATGCTTCAGATGCATTCCAACTCGCGTGAAGACATCGAAGAAGCCTTTGCTGGCGACATCGTCGCTCTCGCAGGCCTCAAGGAAACCACGACGGGTGACACGCTCTGCGATCCCCTGAAGCAGGTCATCCTTGAGCGTATGGAATTCCCCGAGCCGGTCATCCAGATCGCCATCGAGCCGAAGTCCAAGGGCGACCAGGAAAAGATGGGCCTCGCACTCAATCGCCTCGCAGCCGAAGACCCGTCGTTCCGCGTCAAGACGGACGAAGAATCCGGCCAGACGATCATCGCCGGCATGGGCGAACTTCACCTCGACATTCTCGTTGACCGCATGCGTCGCGAGTTCAAGGTCGAAGCCAACGTCGGTGCTCCGCAGGTTGCTTATCGTGAAACCATCACGAAGAAGCACGAGGAAGACTACACGCACAAGAAGCAGTCCGGTGGTACCGGCCAGTTCGCGCGCGTCAAGATCGTCTTCGAACCCAACCCGGATGGCGACGAGTTCAAGTTCGAGTCCAAGATCGTCGGTGGTTCCATTCCGAAGGAATACATCCCCGGCGTTCAGAAGGGCATCGAAAGCGTTCTGTCTTCCGGCCCGCTGGCTGGCTTCCCGATGCTCGGCGTCAAGGCGACGCTCATCGACGGTGCCTTCCACGACGTCGACTCCTCGGTCCTCGCCTTCGAAATCGCATCGCGTGCCTGCTTCCGTGAAGCATCGCGCAAGGCCGGCGCTCAGCTGCTCGAGCCGATGATGAAGGTCGAAGTCGTCACCCCGGAAGATTACGTCGGCGACGTCATCGGCGACCTGAACTCTCGTCGTGGTCAGATCCAGGGCCAGGAAAGCCGCGGTATCGCCGTCGTGATCGCTGCCAACGTGCCGCTGGCCAACATGTTCAAGTACGTCGACAACCTTCGCTCCATGAGCCAGGGCCGCGCGCAGTACTCGATGGTCTTCGATCACTACGCACCGGTTCCGTCGAACGTCGCGACCGAAATCCAGGCGAAGTACTCCGGTCAGAAGTGACCGGAGCTTGACTGACGCCCGTTAAAACAGAATTGAACCCCGCAAGGGGCCACAGATGGAGAGCCGAAAATGGCAAAGAGCAAGTTTGAACGCAACAAGCCGCACGTGAACATCGGAACGATCGGTCACGTCGACCATGGCAAGACGTCGCTGACGGCAGCGATCACAAAGTACTTCGGCGAATACAAGGCGTACGACCAGATCGACGCCGCTCCGGAAGAAAAGGCCCGCGGCATCACCATCTCGACGGCACACGTCGAATATGAGACGCCGGCTCGCCACTACGCGCACGTCGACTGCCCCGGCCACGCCGACTACGTCAAGAACATGATCACCGGTGCGGCGCAGATGGACGGCGCGATCCTCGTCTGCTCGGCAGCCGACGGCCCGATGCCCCAGACCCGCGAGCACATCCTGCTCGCCCGTCAGGTCGGCGTTCCCGCGATCGTCGTGTTTCTCAACAAGGTCGACCAGGTTGACGACGCCGAGCTTCTCGAGCTCGTCGAGCTGGAAGTTCGCGAACTGCTGTCGTCCTACGACTTCCCCGGCGACGACATTCCGATCGTCAAGGGCTCGGCTCTGGCCGCTCTGGAAGATTCGGACAAGAAGATCGGCGAAGACGCGATCCGCGAACTGATGGCCGCTGTCGATGCGTACATCCCGACGCCTGAGCGTCCGATCAACATGCCGTTCCTGATGCCGATCGAAGACGTGTTCTCGATCTCGGGTCGTGGTACGGTCGTGACCGGTCGCGTCGAGCGCGGCATCGTCAAGGTCGGTGAAGAAGTCGAGATCGTCGGCATCCGTGCGACGTCGAAGACCACCGTCACCGGCGTCGAAATGTTCCGCAAGCTGCTCGATCAGGGCCAGGCCGGCGACAACATCGGTGCTCTCGTCCGCGGCGTCACGCGTGACGGCGTCGAGCGTGGCCAGATCCTGTGCAAGCCGGGCTCTGTCAAGCCGCACAAGAAGTTCATGGCTGAAGCCTACATCCTGACGAAGGAAGAAGGCGGTCGTCATACGCCGTTCTTCACCAACTACCGTCCGCAGTTCTACTTCCGCACGACGGACGTGACGGGCATCGTGACGCTTCCGGAAGGCACGGAAATGGTCATGCCCGGCGACAACGTTACCGTTGCTGTCGAGCTGATCGTTCCGATCGCGATGGAAGAAAAGCTGCGCTTCGCGATCCGCGAAGGCGGCCGTACCGTCGGCGCCGGCATCGTGGCTTCGATCGTCGAGTAATCAGCGGCTAGGCCGTTGACCTAGCAGGAACCGGGCGCTAACAACCCGGTTCCTGCGCTTTTTGACAAGACGCGGCCGACCGTAACAATTGAAGATTTGGCGTATGGCCAGTTGCCCATACGAAAAAAAGGACTAGTCGAATGAACGGCCAGAATATCCGCATCCGCCTGAAGGCGTTTGATCACCGGATCCTCGATGCCTCCACGCGTGAAATCGTGTCGACGGCCAAGCGTACGGGCGCCAGCGTCCGTGGCCCCGTGCCGCTGCCCACGCGTATCGAAAAGTTCACGGTCAACCGGTCGCCCCACGTCGACAAGAAGAGCCGCGAACAGTTCGAGATGCGCACGCACAAGCGTCTTCTCGATATCGTCGATCCGACCCCCCAGACGGTCGATGCCCTGATGAAGCTCGATCTGGCCGCCGGCGTCGACGTCGAGATCAAGCTCTAAAGGCCCCTCCCGGAACGCTTCGGACCGGGTGGATATAACAAGGAAGGTACGTGGACATTCCGTCCAACGACTTCCAGAAACGGGTGACCAATGGCGCGAATGCCGGATGGAAGCCTTGAACAAAGAGGCTGAAGGGGTTTTCCCCGACAGGGACTCTGAAGAGGAATGAACCGATGCGTTCAGGTGTGATTGCACAGAAAGTGGGAATGACCCGGGTCTACAACGACGCCGGCGAGCACATTCCAGTGACCGTGTTGCGGATGGAAAACTGCCAGGTGGTAGGCCAGCGCACGGAAGAAAAGAACGGCTACGTCGCCGTGCAGCTCGGCGCAGGCCAGGCCAAGGTCAAGAACACGCCGAAGGCGATGCGCGGCCACTTCGCCGCTGCAAACGTCGAGCCGAAGGCCAAGCTCGTCGAATTCCGGGTGACCTCGGAAAACCTGATCGACGTCGGCTCCGAGCTGACGGCAAGCCACTTCGTCACCGGCCAGCTGGTTGACGTCACCGGCACCTCGATCGGTAAGGGCTTTGCTGGCGCCATGAAGCGCCACAACTTCGGCGGTCTGCGTGCAACGCACGGCGTTTCGGTCTCGCACCGTTCGCATGGTTCGACCGGTTCCAACCAGGATCCGGGCCGCGTCTGGAAGGGCAAGCGCATGGCTGGTCACATGGGCCAGACGCGCATCACTACCCAGAACCTCGAAGTCGTATCCACCGATGAAGACCGCGGTCTGATCCTCGTCAAGGGTGCCGTACCCGGCTCCAAGGGCTCCTGGATCGTCGTCCGCGACGCCATCAAGGCCGGCATCCCGGAAAACGCTCCGCGTCCGGCCGGCGTCCGCGCAGCAGCACATGAGGGAGCCGAATAATGGATCTCACCGTCACCACACTGGATGGTAAGGACGCAGGCACGGTTTCCCTGTCCGACGCCATCTTCGGCCTTGATGTCCGCAAGGACCTGATCGCCCGCGTCATCCGCTGGCAGCTCGCCAAGAAGCAGCAGGGCACGCACAAGACCCTGACGCGCGGCGAAGTTTCCCGCACCGGCGCCAAGATGTACAAGCAGAAGGGTACGGGCCGCGCTCGTCACCATTCCGCACGCGCTCCGCAGTTCCGCGGCGGTGGCAAGGCTCACGGCCCGGTCACGCGCAGCCACGAGCATGACCTTCCCAAGAAGGTTCGCGCGCTCGGCCTGCGTCACGCGCTCTCTGCCAAGCTGAAGGCCGATGAGTTGATCATCATCGACAGCCTGGTTGCGACGGAAGCCAAGACGAAGTCCCTGACCGGTGCATTTGCATCGCTGGGCCTCACCAACGCACTGTTCATCGGCGGGGCCGAGCTCGACAACAACTTCAAGCTCGCTGCCAAGAACATCCCGAACGTGGACGTTCTCCCGATCCAGGGCATCAACGTTTACGACATTCTGCGTCGCGGCAAGCTCGTGCTTTCCAAGGATGCGATCGAGGCTCTGGAGGAGCGGTTCAAGTGACGGATCTTCGCCATTACGATGTGATCCTCTCTCCGTCGATCACGGAAAAATCCACGCTGGTTTCTGAACAGAACCAGATCATCTTCAACGTCGCCAAGGACGCATCGAAGCCGGAAATCAAGGCTGCGATCGAAGCTCTGTTCGGCGTCAAGGTTACGGCAGTGAACACGCTTCTCCGCAAGGGCAAGCTCAAGCGCTTCCGTGGCTTCGCTGGCCGGCAGCGGGATGTCAAGAAGGCGATCGTCACACTTGCTGACGGTCAGTCCATCGACGTCTCCACCGGACTCTAAAGGTTAAACCTAGAGCGGTTTCATAACCCCCGGGTAAAGACCCAAAAGGGAACAAGAAAATGGCATTGAAAAGTTTCAATCCGACGACCCCAAGCCAGCGTCAGCTGGTCATCGTCGACCGTTCTTCGCTCTACAAGGGCAAGCCGGTCAAGTCGCTGACACAGGGTCTCACCAAGAGCGGTGGTCGTAACAACCTCGGCCGTATCACGGCTCGCTTCATTGGCGGCGGTCACAAGCGGACCTACCGTCTGATCGACTTCAAGCGTCGTAAGTTCGACGTTGATGGCACGGTCGAGCGTCTGGAGTACGACCCGAACCGTACGGCGTTCATCGCGCTGATCAAGTACGAAGACGGCACGCAGGCCTACATCATTGCGCCGCAGCGCCTCGCCGTCGGTGACAAGGTCATCGCCTCCGAGAAGGCTGTCGACGTAAAGCCCGGCAACACCAT
Source organism: Rhizobium sp. PP-CC-3G-465 (assembly GCF_004343445.1). NCBI lineage: Bacteria > Pseudomonadati > Pseudomonadota > Alphaproteobacteria > Hyphomicrobiales > Rhizobiaceae > Rhizobium > Rhizobium sp. PP-CC-3G-465. The sequence goes on along the minus strand of NZ_SLYH01000001.1, from coordinate 1,213,394 downwards.
GCCGCTGCAGTTCATCCCGGTCGGCTCCATCATCCACAACGTGGAAATGAAGCCCGGCAAGGGTGGCCAGATGGCGCGCTCGGCAGGCACCTACGTGCAGCTCGTCGGTCGCGACCAGGGCATGGCGATCCTGCGCCTTAACTCCGGCGAACAGCGCCTGGTTCATGCGAGCTGCCTCGCATCGATCGGCGCCGTGTCCAACCCGGATCACGGCAACATCAACGACGGCAAGGCCGGTCGTACGCGCTGGCGCGGCAAGACCCCGCATAACCGCGGTGTCGTCATGAACCCGGTCGACCACCCGCACGGCGGCGGCGAAGGCCGCACCTCGGGCGGCCGCCACCCGGTTTCACCGTGGGGCAAGCCGACCAAGGGCAAGCGCACGCGTTCGAACAAGTCGACCGACAAGTTCATCATGCGTTCGCGCCATCAGCGCAAGAAGTAAGAAGAGGTAGTCACAAATGGCTCGTTCAGTATGGAAAGGTCCGTTCGTCGACGGCTATCTTCTCAAGAAGGCTGAGAAGGTTCGCGAAGGCGGGCGCAATGAGGTCATCAAGATGTGGAGCCGTCGCTCCACCATCTTGCCGCAGTTCGTCGGTCTGACCTTTGGCGTTTACAACGGTTCCAAGCATGTTCCCGTCAATGTCAATGAAGACATGGTCGGTCACAAGTTCGGTGAATTCTCTCCGACCCGGACCTACTACGGTCACGGTGCGGACAAGAAGGCAAAGAGGAAGTAACGATGGGTAAGGCAAAAGCCGAACGTCGGCTGGCGGATAATGAAGCGCAGGCTGTTGCGCGCACGATCCGCGTCAGCCCCCAGAAGCTCAACCTCGTTGCCGCGATGATCCGCGGCAAGAAGGTCGACCGTGCTCTGGCCGAACTTGAATTCTCCCGCAAGCGTATCGCCGGCACGGTCAAGAAGACCCTGGAATCGGCCATCGCAAACGCCGAGAACAACCACGACCTCGACGTCGACTCGCTCGTCGTTGCGGAAGCTTTTGTTGGCAAGTCGATGGTGATGAAGCGCTTCCACGCTCGTGGTCGCGGCCGTGCATCGCGGATCGAAAAGCCGTTTGCACACTTGACGATCATTGTTCGTGAAGTGGAAGCCAAAGGGGAGGCCGCATAATGGGCCAGAAAATTAATCCAATCGGTTTCCGTCTCGGCATCAACCGGACCTGGGATAGCCGTTGGTTCGCTGACAATGCCGAATACGGCAAGCTGCTCCACGAAGACCTGAAGATCCGCAAGTATCTGATGGACGAACTGAAGCAGGCCGGCATCTCGAAGGTCGTCATCGAGCGTCCGCACAAGAAGTGCCGCGTCACGATCCACTCGGCTCGCCCGGGTCTGATCATCGGCAAGAAGGGCGCAGACATCGAAAAGCTGCGTCGCAAGCTGTCGGAAATGACGAACTCGGAAACGCACCTCAACATCGTTGAAGTGCGCAAGCCGGAAGTCGACGCGACGCTCGTCGCTCAGTCGATCGCTCAGCAGCTCGAGCGCCGCGTGGCTTTCCGCCGTGCGATGAAGCGTTCGGTTCAGTCGGCCATGCGTCTGGGTGCCGAAGGCATCAAGATCACCTGCGCCGGCCGCCTGGGTGGCGCCGAAATCGCCCGTACCGAGTGGTATCGCGAAGGTCGCGTTCCGCTTCACACGCTGCGCGCCGACATCGACTACGGTGTTGCCGAAGCTGTGACGGCCTTCGGCATCTGCGGCATCAAGGTCTGGATCTTCAAGGGCGAAATCCTTGAACACGATCCGATGGCCTCCGAGCGCCGTGCGAGCGAGAGTGACAGTCAGGGTAGTGGTGGACGTGATCGCGATCGCGATCGTGATCGCCGTCGTGAAAACGCGTAACAGTCGCGTTTGGCAGCCAATATCGGAGAATTAAAAAAATGTTGCAGCCAAAGCGTACGAAGTATCGCAAGCAATTCAAGGGCCGCATCAAGGGCGTAGCCAAGGGCGGATCTGATCTTGCTTTCGGCGAATTCGGCTTGAAGTCCTTGGAACCGAACCGCGTCAATGCGCGCGAGATCGAAGCGGCCCGCCGCGCGATCACGCGTCACATGAAGCGTGCCGGCCGCGTTTGGATCCGTGTATTCCCGGACGTTCCGGTTACCGCGAAGCCAACCGAAGTCCGCATGGGTAAGGGTAAGGGCTCCGTCGAATACTGGGCGTGCAAGGTCAAGCCTGGTCGTATGATGTTCGAGATCGATGGCGTCAACGAGGAGCTCGCACGCGAAGCCCTTCGTCTTGGTGCTGCGAAACTCTCCGTCAAGACGCGCTTCGTTCAGCGCATTGCGGAGTAAGGAGAAGCCCCATGAAAACCAATGACGTTCGGGCGCTCAGCGCCGACCAGCTCAACGACGAGCTTGCCAAGCTGAAGAAGGAGCAGTTCAACCTGCGCTTCCAGAAGGCGACCGGCCAGCTTGAAAAGTCGTCGCGCATCAACGAGGTCCGCAAGGACATCGCGCGCATCAAAACAATTGCCCGCCAGAAGGCGGCAGAAGCCAAGGCTTAAGGACCAAGAAAAATGCCGAAACGCATTCTGCAGGGCACCGTCGTCTCCGACAAGAACGAGAAGACCGTCGTCGTACGGGTCGAGCGCCGCTTTGCGCATCCGATCCTCCAGAAGACCGTCCGTCGCTCCAAGAAGTACAAGGCGCACGACGAGAAGAACCAGTTCAAGGTCGGCGACCTTGTTTCCATTCAGGAATGCGCGCCGATCTCCAAGGACAAGACCTGGACGGTCATTTCCGCCCAGGCCTAATTCTACCAGACGTCACGCCGATGGCGCCGCGCAGTGTCGCAAGACACGGAAGCGCGGCGTCTTCGTAAGATCGAGGGTCGTCCTGCTTCTGGCCAATTCGGCTCGGGTTTGGGACGTCGCCTCTTGTAATCGGCGAGAATCTCTGTAAGAAGCAGCCACGGAACGCTCGGGGTTACGAGCGTTCTTTTGCTTTGAGCGCACGGAAGGTCCTGTCTTCAGGAAACCACCCTGGCAAGACCGATCCCGCGCTGTCGCATCATGTCCCGCCTGCTTCTCCCGAGAGGCGAGGGACTGGGAATGCCATTGAAAGCATTGTGGCGTGCCGCCCTTCGCAAGAGGGTGCAGCGCGCCGCATGCAAATTTTCATAAGCCGGAACAGGGGGCTCTCTTTCACGATGAGGAGATCCCAACCGGTTCGGTCACAACAAGAAGGCGACCTGACATGATTCAGATGCAAACAAACCTCGACGTGGCGGATAATTCCGGCGCACGTCGTGTCATGTGCATCAAGGTGCTGGGCGGCTCCAAGCGCAAGTATGCTTCCGTGGGCGACGTCATCGTCGTTTCCATCAAGGAAGCCATCCCGCGCGGCCGCGTCAAGAAGGGCGATGTGATGAAGGCGGTCGTCGTACGCACCGCCAAGGACATTCGTCGTCCGGACGGCAGCGTCATCCGCTTCGATAACAACGCAGCCGTTCTTATCGACAACAAGAAAGAGCCGATCGGCACCCGTATCTTCGGACCGGTTCCGCGCGAGCTTCGCGCCAAGAACCACATGAAGATCATCTCGCTGGCTCCAGAAGTACTGTAAGGGGCGATTAGAGATGAACAAGATTCGTAAGGGCGACAAGGTCGTCGTACTCGCCGGCAAGGACAAGGGCCGGACCGGCGAAGTTATCCAGGTCATGCCGAAGGACGACAAGGCTGTCGTGCGTGGCGTCAACATGGTGAAGCGTCACCAGCGCCAGACCCAGAGCCAGGAAGCCGGCATCATCAACAAGGAAGCCCCGATCCACCTGTCGAACATCGCGATCGCTGACACGGACGGCAAGGCCACCCGCGTCGGTTTCCGCATCGATGGCGACAAGAAGGTTCGCGTGGCCAAGCGTTCGGGAGATGTTATCTGATGGCTGACACCAAGACCTATGAGCCTCGGCTCAAGAGCGAGTACAACGCTCGCATTCGTCCGGCACTGCGGGAGAAGTTCTCCTACGCCAACGAAATGATGATCCCGAAGCTCGACAAGATCGTCATCAACATGGGCGTGGGCGAAGCGACGGCAGACTCGAAGAAGCCTACGATCGCGGCTGCCGACCTTGCAGCGATCGCCGGCCAGAAGCCGGTTGTCACCAAGGCTCGCACCTCCATCGCCGGCTTCAAGCTGCGCGAAGACATGCCGATCGGCGCAAAGGTTACCCTGCGCGGCGCACGCATGTATGAATTTCTGGACCGCCTGATCAACATCGCGCTTCCGCGCGTTCGCGACTTCCGCGGACTGAACCCGAAATCCTTCGACGGCCGTGGCAACTTCGCCATGGGCGTGAAGGAACACATTGTGTTCCCTGAGATCAACTACGACAAGGTCGATCAGATGTGGGGCATGGACATCATCGTTTGCACGACGGCCACGACGGACGACGAAGCGCGGGCTCTGCTCACAGAGTTCAACTTCCCGTTCCGCCAGTAAGCCGTAACGACAAGCAGAAGGATTACGTTTCATGGCGAAAACGAGCGCAGTTGAAAAGAACAAGCGCCGCCGCAAGCTGGTCACCCAGCAGGCCTCCAAGCGGGCCGAGCTGAAGGCGACCATCATGAACCAGTCTCTTCCGATCGAAGAGCGGTTCAAGGCAACTCTGAAACTGGCAAGCCTGCCGCGTGATGGGTCGAAGACCCGCGTTCGCAACCGTTGCGAAGTCACCGGCCGTCCGCGCGCCTACTACCGGAAGCTGGGAATGTCCCGTATCGCTCTGCGCGAACTGGGCAATTTCGGCAAGATCCCGGGTATCGTGAAGTCGAGCTGGTAAGGAGACGGGCAAATGACAATGACTGATCCCTTGGGCGATATGCTCACCCGTATCCGTAACGGCGCTGCACGCCGCAAGACGAACGTAACGACGCCGGCTTCCAAGCTGCGCGCCCGCGTTCTCGACGTGCTGCAGTCGGAAGGCTACATCCGCGGCTACTCCGAAGTCGATTTCGACAACGGCAAGTCCGAGCTCAACATCGAGCTGAAGTACTACGAAGGCGCGTCGGTGATCCGTGAGATCGGCCGCGTGTCCAAGCCGGGCCGCCGGGTCTATGTCTCGGTAAAGTCCATTCCGCAGGTCGCGAACGGTCTCGGCATCACCATCCTTTCGACTCCGAAGGGTGTGATGGCCGATCACCAGGCTCGTGAACAGAACGTTGGCGGCGAGGTTCTCTGCTCCGTATTCTAATACGGACCAGGGATCTCCAGAACGAACAGACAGGATTGAAACATGTCTCGTATCGGTAAGAAGCCCGTTCAGGTTCCCGCTGGTGTCACCGCGACTGTCGATGGACAGAAGGTGACGGCAAAGGGCCCGAAGGGCGAACTGTTCTTCGTCGCGAACGACGAAGTCACTGTAAAGCTGGAAGACAACGCCGTTGTCGTCGAGCCGGTCAGCCAGTCCAAGGATGCTCGTTCCAAGTGGGGCATGTCCCGCACGATGGTCGAGAACATCCTGAAGGGCGTTAAGGACGGCTTCGAGCGCAAGCTCGAAATCAACGGCGTCGGTTACCGTGCGGCCCTGCAGGGCAAGAACCTGCAGCTGGCACTCGGCTTCAGCCATGACGTCGTCTACCAGACGCCGGAAGGCATCACGATCGCTGTTCCCAAGCCGACGGAAATCGTCGTCACGGGTATCAACAAGCAGCAGGTCGGCCAGGTGGCAGCAGAGATTCGCGAATACCGCGGCCCCGAGCCCTACAAGGGCAAGGGCGTCAAGTACGCGGGCGAGCGGATCATCCGCAAAGAAGGCAAGAAGAAGTAAGGATCACGCGAAATGGCTAGCAGGAAAGATAATCTTGTACGTCGCGCTTCGCGCGTTCGTCGTCAAATCAAGGCGGTCGCCAACGGCCGTCCGCGCCTGTCGGTTCATCGCTCGTCGAAGAACATCTACGCACAGGTCATCGACGATGTCGCTGGCACGACGCTGGCGTCCGCTTCGACGCTCGACACCGGTCTGCGCACGTCTCTGAAGACGGGCGCCGACACGGCAGCAGCTGCTGCCGTCGGCAAGCTCCTCGCGGAGCGTGCATCCGAAGCCGGCGTCAAGGACGTCGTCTTCGATCGTGGCGCCTTCATCTATCATGGCCGTATCAAGGCCCTGGCTGAAGCCGCCCGCGAAGGTGGCCTCAACTTCTAAGTTTGATGAGGAAAGCCGAGAACCGGCTTTCCGAATCTGACGAAGGCAAGTAAGGCTCCCATTTCCACGACGGGCCGGCCCGGTACATCCGGGCCGAAGCCATGTTGGGAATTCGCCGTACTCTCGCAACTTGCGAGGGGCGGCACCGATCAATCTGCCGATTGCACCCGGAAAAGAAAAAGGAAAAGGACAATGGCACAAGAAAGAAGAGGTTCTCGCGACGACCGCCAGAACCGTGAAGAGCGCGACAGCGAATTCGTTGACAAGCTCGTAGCAATCAACCGCGTCGCCAAAGTGGTGAAGGGCGGCCGTCGTTTCGGCTTCGCTGCTCTCGTCGTCGTCGGCGACCAGAAGGGCCGCGTCGGCTTCGGTCATGGCAAGGCACGTGAAGTGCCGGAAGCCATCCGCAAGGCGACAGAAGCTGCCAAGCGCGAACTGATCTTCGTTCCGCTGCGCTCCGGCCGTACCCTGCATCATGACGTTCACGGCCGCCACGGCGCCGGCAAGGTCCTGCTGCGTTCGGCCAAGGCTGGTACCGGCATCATCGCCGGCGGCCCGATGCGCGCTGTTTTCGAAACGCTCGGCATGCACGACGTCGTTGCCAAGTCGACCGGTTCGTCCAACCCCTACAACATGATCCGCGCCACTTTCGATGCTCTGAAGAACCAGATGCACCCGAAGGATATCGCGGCACAGCGCGGCCTCAAGTTCGCCACGCTGCAGGCCCGTCGCGAAGCGGCTGGCGTCACGTCGGAAGAATAAGGGAGTCCGTACGATGGCTACTGAAACCACCGGTAAGACGGTTACTGTCGAGCAGATCGGCAGCCCCATCCGCCGCCCCGCCAGCCAGCGTGCAACGCTGATCGGCCTGGGTCTCAACAAGATGCACCGGGTGCGCACGCTGGAAGACACGCCTTCCGTTCGCGGCATGATCCGGTCCGTCCAGCACCTCGTCCGCGTTATCGACGAGAAGTGAGGGAGATACCATCATGAAGCTGAATGAAATCAGAGACAACGAAGGTGCCACCCATTCGCGCAAGCGTCTGGGTCGTGGTATCGGCTCGGGCTCCGGCAAGACGGCCGGCCGCGGTGTCAAGGGTCAGAAGGCCCGTTCCGGCGTCGCGATCAACGGCTTTGAAGGCGGTCAGATGCCTATCTACCGTCGTCTGCCGAAGCGCGGCTTCAACAACATCTTCCGTTCGGACTTTGTTGTCGTGTCGCTCGGCCGTATCCAGACCGCAATCGACGCCAAGAAGCTCGACGCAACCGCCACGATCGATGCTGCTGCCCTGAAGGCTGCCGGCATCATCCGCCGCGCGCGCGACGGCGTTCGCGTTCTCTCGGACGGCGAACTCACGGGCAAGGTTACGATCGAAGTGGCCGGTGCCTCGCAGTCCGCTGTCGAGAAGATCGAAAAGGCCGGCGGCTCCATCAAGCTGCTGTCTGCCAAGCCGGTCGCTGCCAGCGAATAATCTTGAAGACGGACCGCCCGGGGTGTTACACACCGGGCGGTTTATTGCGTCTGGAGGACGCGCGAGAAGCGCGGGCGAGGCGTAGAGGGCAGGGGAGGTCGGTCGGTTGGCCAGCATCTCCGGGCCGGATCTCCAAAGGCGACTGGACGACATTCCCTTGGTGGATGTGACGATATGCCTGGAGATATCGACAAGCGCATGATTGCTCTTTCAATCGATTTGGTTCTAAGACGTCGTGCAGAAACGTAATTCAAGCTTTTCCGGAGTCGGCCGGGTCTGACGCCGCGGGTTCGGAACTGGCTACGCGGAGAATCGCATGGCTTCTGCAGCGGAACAGCTCGCCTCCAATCTCAATTTCAGAACGTTCGCGAAGGCGGAGGACCTCAAGAAGCGCCTCTGGTTTACGCTCGGCGCGCTGCTGGTCTACCGGCTCGGCACCTATATCCCGCTTCCGGGTCTCAATCCCGATGCGTTCGCCCAGGCATTCCAGGGACAGAGCGGCGGCATCCTCGGCCTTTTCAACATGTTTTCCGGCGGCGCGGTCTCGCGCATGGCGATCTTCGCGCTCGGGATCATGCCCTATATCTCCGCTTCGATCATCGTCCAGCTCATGACCTCGGTCGTTCCCTCGCTGGAGCAGCTGAAGAAGGAAGGCGAGCAGGGCCGCAAGATCATCAACCAGTACACGCGCTACGGCACGGTGCTGCTCGGCCTGCTGCAGGCATACGGCATTGCCGTCGGCCTTGAGAGCGGCAACGGTCTCGTGAACGATCCGGGCTGGTTCTTCCGCATCTCCACCGTCATCTCGCTGCTCGGCGGCACGATGTTCCTGATGTGGCTCGGCGAACAGATCACTTCGCGCGGTATCGGCAACGGTATCTCGCTGATCATCTTCGCTGGCATCGTCGCGCACCTGCCGACGGCCCTTGCCGGTACGCTTGAGCTTGGTCGTACGGGCGCTCTGTCCACGCCACTGATTCTCGGCATCATCATCATGGTCGTCGGCGTTATCGCGCTCATCGTTTTCGTTGAACGCGCGCAGCGCCGCCTGCTGATCCAGTATCCGAAGCGCCAGGTCGGCAACCGCATGTTCCAGGGCGACACGTCGCACCTGCCGCTGAAGCTGAACACGGCCGGCGTCATCCCCGCGATCTTCGCCTCGTCGCTGCTTCTGCTGCCGGCAACGCTGGCAGGCTTCGCAGACAGCGCCACGCTTCCGGGCTGGGCAACCACCATCGTCGGCTCGCTTGCGCACGGACAGCCGCTCTACATGGTGCTCTACGCCGCCATGATCGCGTTCTTTGCCTTCTTCTACACGGCGATCGTGTTCAATCCGAAGGACACGGCCGATAACCTGAAAAAGCACGGTGGCTTCATCCTCGGTATCCGTCCGGGTGAACGCACGGCCGAATACATCGACTACGTCCTGACGCGGATCACCGTCGTTGGCGCGATCTACCTGATCTTCGTCTGCATCCTGCCGGAATTCGTCATCGCGCAGACGGGCGTGCCCTTCTACCTTGGTGGTACATCGCTTTTGATTGTTGTCAGCGTGACGCTTGATACTGTAGCACAGATCCAGGGTCATCTGATCGCTCAGCAGTATGAGGGGCTGATCAAGAAGTCGAAGTTGCGTGGAGGGAAGAGGGGCCGATGAGACTGATATTTTTAGGACCGCCCGGGGCCGGCAAGGGGACGCAGGCCAAGCTTCTGACGGAACGCTTCGGCATTCCCCAGTTGTCGACCGGTGACATGCTACGGGCCGCCGTCGCGGAGGAGAGCGACGTCGGCAAGCGGGCGAAGGCGGTCATGGACGCGGGGCAGCTCGTGTCGGACGAGATCGTCAACGAGATCGTCTCGGATCGCATCGACACTCCCGACTGTGCGAATGGCTTCATTCTGGACGGCTACCCGCGGACGGTTCCGCAGGCGGTCGCCCTCGGGCAGATGCTTGAGGGCAAGGGGCTGAAGTTGGATGCCGTTATAGAGCTCAAGGTCGATGAAGCAGCCCTTCTGCGCCGGATCGAGAATCGAGTCGCAGAAACTTTGGCAGCCGGCGGCAAAGTTCGCTCGGACGACAATCCAGAATCGGTTAAGAAGCGTCTTGTCGAATATCGCGAGAAGACAGCACCGCTTTCGCAGCATTACGCAAAGACCGGAGAGCTGAAAACGCTTGATGGTATGGCGCCTGTGGAAACGGTCACGCGACAGATCAACGAGATTCTTGCTTCGGCTGCGGCCGAAGCCTGACGATACCGGGCGCAAAGCCTTGTTGGACAAGAAAAGGACTGGCCGGGAGTTGACTTTTCCGGCCGATTCCGTCTAAAGACCGCGCTAACTCGCAACATGCAGGGGAATGGCGCGGATTTCACAAGTGAAGTCCGGGCTCGGCATTTGTCCCGTGTTCCGAACGAAAATTGAAACTGACGGCTATTCAAGGCTGCATAGAAGCACCTATTGCCGGATGGCAACTGGAAGCAAGGAGAACAGACGTGGCTCGTATCGCTGGCGTCAACATCCCGACGGCAAAGCGCGTTGTTATCGCGCTCACCTATATTCACGGGATTGGACCGAAATTCGCACAGGAAATCGTCGCAAAGGTCGGTATTCCGGCTGAACGCCGCGTGCATCAGCTCACGGATGCTGAAGTTCTTCAGATCCGCGAAGCCATCGACCGCGAATACCAGGTCGAAGGTGACCTGCGTCGCGAGACGTCGATGAACATCAAGCGTCTGATGGACCTCGGCTGCTACCGCGGCCTGCGTCATCGTCGCTCGCTGCCCGTTCGCGGCCAGCGCACGCACACCAATGCCCGCACCCGCAAGGGCCCGGCAAAGGCGATTGCTGGTAAGAAGAAATAATCTCCCGGAAACGGGGGTGAGGGGGCTGGTGCGAAGCACCGGCCTCTTTTTGGTATGTCGAGGATGGCTGGGCCATCGTTCGGTGGAGCTGCTGGAAATACGGCAGCGTTGATATCGCCGCGATGCCGGGGAGCCCCTGAAGGGTTCCGGCATTGCTGATGAAAGTGGGGAGCATGGCTCCCCGGTGTAGCCGCTGGAATTACGGCGGTGCAGAGATCCGTGAAAGGGTAAACATGGCCAAGGAAGCCACACGCGTACGTCGTCGCGAACGCAAGAATATCTCGACGGGCGTCGCCCACGTGAACTCGTCGTTCAACAATACGATGATCACCATCACCGATGCGCAGGGCAATGCCATTGCATGGTCGTCGGCCGGCTCGAAGGGCTTCAAGGGCTCGCGCAAGTCGACCCCGTTCGCCGCCCAGATCGCCGCTGAAGATGCTGCCAAGAAGGCGCAGGAACACGGCATGAAGACGCTCGAAGTCGAAGTCACCGGCCCGGGTTCCGGCCGTGAGTCGGCTCTGCGCGCTCTGCAGGCCGCCGGCTTCATGATCACGTCCATCCGCGACGTGACGCCGATCCCGCACAATGGTTGCCGTCCGCGCAAGAAGCGCCGCGTCTGATACGCACTCGTCATCAGGTCCGGCGGGAGATCGCTCTCGCCGGCGCTTCAGGGCTCCGTTGCCACGACTGGATGGTGGCAATGAACGGAAGGCAAAACATATGATTCAGAAAAACTGGCAGGAACTGATCAAGCCGAACAAGGTCGAGTTCGCGTCTTCCGGTCGCACCAAGGTTAGCTTGGTCGCGGAACCGCTGGAACGTGGCTTCGGTCTGACCCTCGGCAACGCGCTGCGCCGCGTTCTTCTCTCGTCGCTCCGCGGCGCCGCCGTCACGGCCGTGCAGATCGACGGCGTTCTGCATGAGTTCTCGTCGATCCCGGGTGTTCGCGAAGATGTCACCGACATCGTCCTGAACATCAAGGAGATCGCCATCAAGATGGACGGCGACGATGCCAAGCGCATGGTCGTTCGCAAGCAGGGCCCGGGTGTGGTCACGGCTGGCGATATCCAGACGGTCGGCGACATCGAGATCCTGAACCCGAACCATGTCATCTGCACGCTCGACGAGGGCGCGGAGATCCGCATGGAGTTCACGGTCAACAACGGCAAGGGCTATGTTCCGGCGGATCGCAACCGTTCGGAAGATGCACCGATCGGCCTCATCCCGGTCGACAGCCTCTACTCGCCGGTCAAGAAAGTGTCCTACAAGGTGGAAAACACCCGTGAAGGCCAGGTTCTCGACTACGACAAGCTGTCCATGCAGATCGAAACCGATGGCTCGGTAACGGGCGAAGATGCCGTCGCTTTCGCGGCGCGTATCCTTCAGGACCAGCTCGGCGTCTTCGTCAACTTCGACGAACCGCAGAAGGAAGCTGAAGAAGAAGCCGTTACCGAACTGGCGTTCAACCCGGCGCTGCTAAAGAAGGTCGACGAGCTCGAGCTGTCGGTCCGTTCGGCAAACTGCCTGAAGAACGACAACATCGTCTACATCGGCGACCTCATTCAGAAGACGGAAGCCGAAATGCTCCGGACTCCGAACTTCGGCCGCAAGTCGCTGAACGAAATCAAGGAAGTTCTCGCTTCCATGGGCCTGCACCTCGGCATGGAAGTGCCCGCATGGCCGCCTGAGAACATCGAAGATCTCGCAAAGCGTTACGAAGACCAGTATTGATCGCGGGATGAGGAAAATTGTGAAGCGGTTTTCCGCTCGCATTCCGCGATTTGAACAATAGACAAGGCAGGTCCAAACTCTGCCTTTCCCCGTCAAACAGCAGGCCCGGCCGGATACGGTTTGGTGCCTGTATGTGCCAGGAAACGGCAGGTCCTCCAGAGAGAGCGACACCTGCATAAAGGAGAATAGCCATGCGCCACAAGAAAGCCGGCCGCAAGCTGAACCGTACCGCCAGCCACCGTAAGGCGATGTTCGCCAACATGGCGGCTTCGCTGATCCTGCACGAGCAGATCATCACGACCCTGCCGAAGGCCAAGGAAATCCGTCCGATCGTTGAAAAGCTCGTCACGCTCGGCAAGCGCGGCGACCTGCACGCCCGTCGTCAGGCCATCTCGCAGATCCGCGACGTCACGGTCGTCGCCAAGCTGTTCGATGCTATTGCGACGCGCTACGCCACCCGCAATGGCGGCTACCTTCGCATCATGAAGGCCGGCTACCGTCAGGGCGACAACGCACCGATCGCCGTCATCGAGTTCGTCGATCGCGACGTCGATGCCAAGGGCGCGGCTGACAAGGCCCGTGTCGTCGCAGAAGCGGACGCCGCTGAAGCAGCCTGATTTCTTCAGGTCTTTGTGTTTGAAAGCAGCCGGGCGAAAGTCCGGCTGTTTTCGTTTGGGTACTTGCTCGCGGATGATGGCTGGCAGAACAATGCGCGTCTTGTTTTTGCCGCGGACGATGTCTTTGCTTTCCAAGCGCTTCATCCTATTTCTCATCCCGAGAGCATTTCTGGGCGGAGCGTGTTCGCTTCGCGGTCGGACAATGCCATAGAACAACGACCCGGAGTTTTCGGGTGGACGCATGTTCATCCGAATCGCTCCGGCCAATCCTCGTTTCACCAAGGGTTTTCCATGCGTCGCTCGCCATTGTCCCTCGTCCTGTCCGGTATCGCCGGCCTCGTCATCATCATGTTCCTTGCGCATTTCGTGGCGCCGACCGATCTCAGCGTGTCCTATCCAACGGTAGACCAGCTACAGACCAGTGCGGTCACGACGCCGGTGGCGGCCACGAGCACGGCAACGGACGGTACGACGAAAGCAGTCCCCGAAAGCCGGGCGGACATGCAGATGTCGTTCTCGCCGCTCGTCAAGCAGACGGCGAATGCTGTTGTGAACGTCTATGCCGAGAAGCTTGTCGAGAGCCGGTCTCCACTGGCCGACGATCCCTTCCTGCAGCAGTTCTTCGGCCAGCGCATGCCGAACCGCTCCGAGAAGCAGTCCTCGCTTGGGTCCGGCGTGATCGTTGGGGCAGATGGCATCGTGGTGACGAACAACCACGTCATCGAGGGCGCTGATGACATCAAGGTTGCGCTTGCGGATGGCCGCGAGTTCGAATCGAAGGTCGTACTGAAAGATGATCGGCTGGATCTCGCCGTCCTGAAGATCGAAGGAAATGTACCGTTCCAGACAATTCCGCTCGGTGATTCGGACAGCGTGGAGGTGGGCGATCTCGTGCTCGCGATCGGCAACCCCTTCGGCGTCGGGCAGACGGTGACGAGCGGTATCGTGTCGGCGCTTGCACGCAACCAAGTGACGCCGGGTAGCGATTTCGGCTTCTTCATCCAGACGGACGCAGCGATCAATCCCGGCAACTCTGGTGGCGGCCTGATCGATATGAAGGGCGAACTGATCGGCATCAACACGGCCATCTTCTCGCGCGGCGGCGGATCGAATGGTGTCGGCTTCGCCATTCCTGCCAATCTCGTCAAAGTCTTTATCGAATCGGCGAAGGGCGGTACCGGGAGCTTCGTTCGTCCGTTCATCGGCGCGAGCTTCGAGCCCGTAACATCGGAAGTCGCCGACGCCCTCGGTCTCGATCGCGCGCGCGGCGCTCTCGTCAGTTCCGTCATTGAGGGTGGCCCTGCCGAGAAAGCCGGCATCCGCCCCGGCGAGGTGGTCACTGCCGTGAATGGCATTCCGGTCGAACATCCCGATGCGCTCGGCTATCGCCTGACCACCGTTGGCATCGGCAAGGATGCGCGGCTGAGCGTGGCCGATAACGGCAAGGTGCGCGATGTCATGCTGCGGCTCGAGCGGGCCCCGGAGACGGCACCGCGCGATGAGAGGCTGATCGAGGGTCGTACGCCGTTTGCCGGCGCCGTCGTCGGAAACCTCTCGCCGCGCCTTGCCGATGAGCTCCGCATGCCGGCGACGTCGGAAGGCGTCGTGATCACGGCGATAAACCGAGGTTCGCCTGCCGCTCGCGTCGGCTTTGCGCCGAAGGACATCATCTTGGCCGTCAACGGCGTTCCGATCGATAAGACCGAGACGCTGGTCAAGGCGACGGCGGATGATCCGGCATTCTGGCGTGTCGAGATCCTGCGCGATGGGCAGCGGATCCGCCAGTTCTTCCGATGAGCGATCTGTTTGCGCCGCACGAGCCGGAGGGAATGCAGGCGAAGCGGCCGCTGGCGGACCGGCTGCGGCCGCAAACTTTGGCCGACGTCACGGGCCAAGCCCATCTGACGGGGGAAGACGGCGCGCTGCGGCGCATGATCGATTCTGGTTCGCTCGGCTCCATGATCTTCTGGGGGCCGCCGGGCACGGGCAAGACGACCGTTGCACGGCTTCTTTCCGGCGAAACGGGACTGGCTTTCGAGCAGATTTCGGCGATCTTCTCCGGCGTGGCCGATCTGAAGAAGGTCTTCGAGACGGCACGCACACGCCGCATGTCCGGCCGCCAGACCCTGCTCTTCGTAGACGAGATCCATCGGTTCAATCGTGCGCAGCAGGATAGCTTCTTGCCGGTCATGGAAGACGGCACCATCATCCTCGTTGGCGCCACCACGGAGAACCCGTCCTTCGAGCTCAACGCGGCTCTCCTGTCCCGTGCGCGCGTGCTCACCTTCCGCTCCCACGACGAAGAGAGCCTGCGGGAACTTCTGGGCCGCGCAGAGGCGACCGAGGGCAAGCCGCTGCCGCTTGATGAGGACGCGCGGGCGAGCCTCGTGCGCATGGCGGACGGTGACGGGCGTGCGGCACTGACGCTGGCTGAGGAAGTCTGGCGCGCCGCGCGCAAGGGCGAAACCTTCGACGTTGCTGGGCTGCAGGATGTGGTCCAGCGACGGGCGCCGGTCTATGACAAAGGGCAGGATGGGCACTACAATCTGATCTCGGCCCTCCACAAGGCTGTGCGCGGCTCGGATCCGGATGCGGCACTCTACTATCTCTGCCGCATGTTCGATGCCGGGGAGGACCCGCTCTATCTCGGTCGGCGTCTGGTGCGCATGGCTGTCGAGGATATCGGGCTGGCCGATCCGCAGGCGCTCGTGGTCTGCAATGCCGCCAAGGATGCCTATGACTATCTCGGCTCGCCCGAGGGCGAACTGGCGCTGGCGCAGGCCTGCGTCTATCTCGCCACCGCACCGAAATCGAACGCCGTCTACATGGCCTACAAGGCGGCGATGCGGGCGGCCAAGCAGAACGGCTCGCTGCTGCCACCCAAGCACATTCTCAACGCCCCGACCAAGCTCATGAAGGGCGAGGGCTACGGCGATGGCTACCGCTACGATCATGATGAGCCCGACGCGTTCTCCGGTCAGGATTATTTCCCGGAGAAGATGGGTCGCCAGAAATTTTACGATCCGCCCGAGCGCGGCTTCGAGCGCGACATCCGCAAGCGGTTGGAATGGTGGGACAAGCTGCGCAAGGAGCGGGGCGGCGACCGCTGAAGATTGCGCAATGTCGCTCTATATGGCATAAGGCGCGCAGCGGACGACCGCGAATTCACACCAATGCGGGGACGGCCTCGCTCCTCACGGGAGTGATCTCCATGTCTTGGTTTCTGCTTTTTCTCGCCGGACTGTTCGAAATCGGTTGGGCCATCGGCCTCAAATATACCGAGGGCTTCTCGAAGCCGCTTCCCACCATCCTGACCATTGCCGCCATGGCGGCCAGCATTGCGCTCCTCGGTATGGCGTTGCGCACCCTGCCGCTCGGAACGGCCTATGCGATCTGGACCGGCATCGGCACGGTCGGAACCGTTATTCTCGGTATCGTGCTGTTTGCAGAGCCCGCAACGGCACTTCGGCTCGGCTGCATCGGCCTTATCGTTGCGGGTATCGCCGGTCTGAAGCTGACGGCCTGAGTCTCAGGCTGTTCTGAGCGAATCAAGCACGGCATTTGCTGCCTGCATGTCGCGCCAGCGAAGTTCGCGGCGCTGAAAGGCTTCGTCGTCCGTACCCCAATGCTCAATCTGCCAGTCTTCGTCGAGATGGGCGAGCGCCCAGGCCTCGTCCACGCTCAGGCGACGCTCGGCAATGGCGAGCGGCAGGACGGCGGAGCCGGTGAGGGTGGTCATGGCGTGGATGGCGGAGAGCCCGAGCGGCGTCGCATAGGCTCGCAGCGCCTCGGCAAAGGCCGAGATGGCCGCCTGCGGCTGGCGCTGGTGGATGACGCCCTCTGCAAGGATGAAACGCGCGCCGAACGCTTCCGACATCCAGGCGAGGATGGGATCCCATTGCGCTTGCTGGCGGCCGACGAGCCCTTCCGGCTGGTCGGCGCGGTAGCAGAGCATGTCGGTCCCTGCGAAGTTCAAAATGTCCTCGAACACGCCGCGAATGTCCTTCGCCACGCCATCAAGCGCGCTGTTGACCAGACGCGTGACCGGCATGATACCGGGATCGATGTTTTCGACCTGTGCATCCCATTCCGCCGCCAGAAGTTCGGCCAGTCCCTCGGTCGGCACGGCCAGTACCTGCTTGGCAGGCGTCTTCACCGGGCGTCCGTCGAGCAGGATCGCGAAGCTGTCGCCCTCACCGCGGCCGATCGAGACCTCTTTGTAGAAACGCTTCGGCAATGGCTTCAGCATCTGGATCTGCGCACGGCGAACCGGATCCGGATCGCTGAAGGTGTTTGTGAATTCGTCGCGGATATCAGACATGCGCAGTCTCCAGCAGGGCAAGAATATCGTCCGGCGTCTGGACGATATGGTCGGCGCCGGCGGCAAGGAGGGCGCTTGTGGGCGCATAGCCCCAGGAAACGCCGATGGCCTTGGCGCCCGCACTCTTTGCCATCTGCATATCGTAAATAGCGTCGCCGATGACAAGCGTATCGCTCGGCTCAAAACCGGCTTCCGCACAGCATTCGGCCACCATGGCGGGATGCGGTTTGGACGGGCAGTCGTCGGCGGTGCGCGAGACCGCGAAGTCGAAGCCGTGCGACGTGCGGATCATGTCCAATCCGCGCCGGGATTTTCCCGTGACGGCACCGATGACCAGATCGTCGCGTTGCGAGAGCGTTTCCATCATGGCGGCGATGCCCGGGAAGGGCTGCTCGGACATGCCGGCGGCGCGGACGTCCGTATAGATGTCCTTGTAATGCGCGGTCATCGCCAGCGCCTGGTCGTTGACATGCGGTTCGCCGGTCAGCCGGGCGATCGCGATGTCGAGCGTCAGGCCGATGATCGACTTCGTGTCCTCGAGCGCCGGCGGCGTGAGGCCGAAGGCCTCGAATGTCCGCGCCATCGTGGCGTGGATCACGCCGGCGCTATCGACCAGCGTGCCGTCGCAATCGAACAGGACGAGCCGCATCATTCCTCTCCGGCATTGGCCATGTCGAAACCGAAGAGGTTCCAGGTCTGGACCATATGCTGGGGCATCGGCGCCGTGATCGTCAGACGTCCGCCATCGGGATGGGGAATGTCGATCTTGCGCGCATGGAGGTGAAGGCGGTTCTGGACGCCGCTGGGGAAATTCCAGCCGGGGGCGTCGTCGAAGTACTTGGGGTCGCCAATAATGGGATTGCCGATATGGAGGGCGTGGACGCGCAGTTGGTGGGTTCGGCCGGTGTAAGGCTCCATCTCCAGCCAGGCAAAGTTCTGGCCCGCCTGCTCCAGAACCCGGTAGTAGGAAATCGCGTGGTCGGCGCCGTCGTCGCCATGACGGGCGATGCGCATCCGGTCGCCATCGGGCGTCTGTTCCTTGACGAGCCAGCTGGACACCTTGTCCTCGCGCTTGCGCGGAACGCCCTTCACCAGCGACCAGTAGGTCTTCTTCGTGTCGCGTTCGCGAAACGCGGCCGTCAGCTTCTGGGCAGCACCGCGGGTGCGCGCCACGACCAGCACGCCCGACGTGTCGCGATCGAGCCGGTGCACGAGCCGCGGCTTCTCGCCCCGCGGGCTGGTCCAGGCTTCAAGCATCTGGTCGATATGCCGGTTGAGGCCAGAGCCGCCCTGCACGGCGATGCCTGGCGGCTTGTTCAGCACGATCACCTTGGCATCTTCGTGCAGCAGCATGCGCGACAGCAGCTCGTGGTCGGACGAGTGCTTCAGGTCGTGGTTCGGGATGGGCCCCGACTTGCGGTTTTCATCGACATCCATCGGCGGAATACGGATCATCTGGCCGGCTTCCACCCGAAAGTCGGATTTCACGCGGCCACCGTTCACGCGGACCTGACCGGAGCGGAGCAGCTTCTGCAGCGGCCCGAATCCGAGGCCTGGATAATGCACCTTGAACCAGCGATCGAGGCGCATGCCGTTTTCGTCGGCTTCCACCGTCTTGTGCTCGATACCCGCCATGTCAGTGGTCTTTCGTCCTCGGCGGCCAAAGGCCTGCCATCCATCATCGTCTTCAAGCGCCCGCTTTAGACGATTGCGCGCATCAGGGCCAGACCTGCAACGACGGCGAGGCCGGAAAGCACGAGGCTGAGGGCCACATAGAGCGCCGCCGAGCCGAATTGCCCCTGTTCGGCCAGCATCGCGGCATCGAGCGAGAAGGCGGAGAAGGTGGTGTAGCCGCCGAGAATGCCGGTGACGAGGAAGAGGCGCAGCTCCGGCGAAGCCCCGAACCGCCGAACGACGACCTCGGAGAGCACGCCGATGAGGAACGAGCCGGTGACGTTGACGAACAGCGTGCCCCAGGGAAAGCCGGCACCCATCAGCCGGACGCTGGCGACGCCGCAGAGATAACGAAGGACGGAGCCGAGCGCGCCGCCCAGCGCGACGAGGAGAACGTTCAGCATCGCCCGGATCTTCCGGGCCGAGTGGCCGACGCGTGAGAAAGCACTGCCGTGTCCGGCATCAGCCCAGCCGCTCCGCATGCCACCGCAGGTGATCGTCCATGAAGGTGGAGATGAAATAATAGGAGTGATCATAGCGCTCCTGCATGCGGAGCGTCAGGGCGATGCCGGTGCCCTTGATCGCCTCCTCGAAAGCCCAAGGACGCAGGCCGTTTTCGAGGAACCCGTCGGCCGTACCCTGGTCGATCAGGAATTCGGGGAAGCGTGCGCCGTCTTCGACCAGTGCGCATGCATCGTAAGCGCGCCAGGCGGCCTTGTCTGTGCCGAGATATTTCTCGAAGGTGCCCATAGACCAATCGGCCGTCGAGGGCTGAACGATGGGGGCGAAGGCCGAGCAGCTGCGGAAACGTTCCGGGTTCTTCAAGGCGATCGTCATCGCGCCGTGTCCGCCCATGGAGTGGCCGAAGATCGCCTGACGGTTCATGTCCGTGCGGAACTGCGCGGCGATCAGCGCCGGCAGCTCCTGCGTGATATAGGTCTCCATGCGGTAATGGCGCGCCCAGGGTTCCTGCGTGGCATCGAGATAGAAGCCGGCGCCCTTGCCCATCTGCCAGTTCGCCGCTTCGTCGGCAACGTCGTCGCCTCGCGGGCTGGTATCCGGGCAGACGATGATGAGGCCGAGTTCCGCCGCAAGCCGGCGGTACTCGCCCTTATCCATTACGTTGGCATGGCTGCAGGTCAGGCCGGAGAGGTACCAGACGACCGGGCAGGGCTGGCTGACGGCCTGCGGCGGCACGAAGACGGCAAAGGTCATATCGCAGTCGCAGGCTTCCGAGCGATGCGAATAAACGCCTTGCATGCCACCAAAGGCGACGTTCTGGGACAGGACTTTCATGGGAGACTCCCTTAGGGCAAACCGGACGATGCGTTAAAGCAGGGCGACCGCAGCATTGACCGCCACGGCGATGAGCACGGTGTTGAAGAAGTAGGAGATGATGGCGTGCAGCAGGTTGATCTTGCGCATCGCCGTCGTGTTGATCGCGACATCCGATGTCTGCGCCGTCATGCCGATGACGAAGGAGAAATAGAGGAAATCGAAGATACCCGGCATGTCCGTGCCCGGAAAGTCCAGCCCGCGGCGATCGCCGTTCTCTCCCGCGCCGGCTTCGGAAAGCTCCGGGCTCCAGTAACGATGCGCATAATGGATGGCCGCCATCGTATGCACCGTCAGCCAGCCGAGCGCCACGGAGGCGAAGGCGAGGATCTGATCGGCGGGCGGTGCGCCGTCCTTCTCGTTCAACGCCTGAAACAGGGAGACGAGGCAGATGACGACGGCGGCGAGCGTGACGCCGAGGATGACGATCTCCGGCTCGTCTGTACCGGCAGCGTTCTCCTTGAGATAGGCGCCGCTCAGCTTCGGA
This sequence comes from Rhizobium sp. PP-CC-3G-465, assembly GCF_004343445.1. Lineage (NCBI taxonomy): Bacteria > Pseudomonadati > Pseudomonadota > Alphaproteobacteria > Hyphomicrobiales > Rhizobiaceae > Rhizobium > Rhizobium sp. PP-CC-3G-465. The sequence goes on along the minus strand of NZ_SLYH01000001.1, from coordinate 1,192,731 downwards.
ATACGGATCGCGATCATCACGAGGTAAACGAGGAAGAAGAGAACGGCAGCAAGCTCGATCGCGAAGCGCTCGCTTTCGACGAAGCCGATCGGCAGCGACAGGGCAGCAACGACCGCACCGAGCGTAAAGGGCAGGTGTCGCCGGGGGATCAGCCTGCTGCTCGCGCGCGCCATCGCCTCAGGCCTGCTTCGCCCGACGGCAGAGCCGGTCGAGCGTTTCGAGAAAGGCCGAACGGTCGCGGGCCGTGAAGGCGGCATTGAAGCCACGGCTCTCGCCGGTCTCGCGAAGGTGGGCGCCGAGATCCCGCATGGCGGTTGCCATGCCGATATTCGCGACATCGAAAACGCGACCCGTCGGTCCGGTCACCAGTGCGCCCTTGGCAACGCAGCGCCCGGCGAGTGGCACATCTGCGGTAATCACGACATCGCCGGGGCCGGCGCGTTCCGCAATCCAGTCGTCGGCCGCATCGAAACCGGTTGACACGATCACGTTCGTCACCATTGGATCGCGCGATGGCCGGAGCCCTGAATTGGCCACCAGCGTGACCGGCAGATTGTGCCGCTCGGCAACCTTGAGGATTTCGGGCTTGACGGGGCAGGCATCGGCATCGACGTAGATCATGAGATGTCCGTTGATCTGGGTGAGGCGGGCCGCAGCATGTCGACATGGGGAATGCCGTCTTCGAGATATTCGTCGGATGTCACGATGAAGCCGAAACCGGTGTAGAACGCGTGCAGATGGCTCTGCGCCGAAAGTGCGATCGGCACGCCTGGAAATGTCGTGTCGCAGGCAGAGACCGCCTCGCGCATCAGGGCGTCTCCGAGCCGCCTGCCACGATGATCCGGTGAAACGACGACGCGGCCGATGCGGACCGGATCGCCCGACTGCTGCGGTTCGATCAGTCGGGCGGACGCGACGAGCGCATCGCCCTCGATCAGCCGCAGGTGCAATGCGGCCGAATCCTTGCCGTCGAGTTCCGGGTAGGGGCACGCCTGCTCCACCACGAACACATCGACCCGCATTTTCAACAGCGCATACAGGTCGGCTGCGGACAGGGCGTCCATCGTCCGCAGATCGACCGTATAGGCGGTTTTGGGCATCAGTAGACCACGACGCCGCGGATGCTTTCGCCCGAATGCATCAGGTCGAAGCCCTTGTTGATGTCGTCCAGCGGCATCGTGTGGGTGATCATCGGGTCGATCTGGATCTTGCCCTCCATGTACCATTCGACGATCTTCGGCACGTCCGTGCGGCCGCGCGCGCCACCGAAGGCCGTGCCCATCCAGTTGCGGCCGGTGACCAGCTGAAAGGGGCGGGTGGAGATTTCCTGGCCCGCGCCGGCAACGCCGATGATGATGGACTTGCCCCAGCCGCGATGCGACGATTCGAGCGCCTGGCGCATGACCTTCGTGTTGCCGGTGCAGTCGAAGGTGTAGTCTGCGCCGCCGATCGTGTCGCCATTGCGTTTCGTCAGGTTGACCAGATAGGGCACGATGTCGTCGCCGACCTCCTTCGGATTGACGAAATGCGTCATGCCGAATTTTTCGCCCCAGGCCTTGCGATCATTGTTGATGTCGACGCCGATGATCATGTCCGCGCCGGCAAGACGCAGACCCTGCAGCACGTTGAGACCGATGCCGCCGAGGCCGAAGACAATGGCGGTCGAACCGATCTCGACCTTGGCCGTGTTGATCACGGCGCCGATGCCGGTCGTCACGCCGCAGCCGATGTAGCAGATCTTGTCGAAGGGCGCGTCCGGGTTGACCTTGGCCAACGCGATTTCCGGCAGGACCGTGAAGTTCGCGAAGGTGGAGCAGCCCATGTAGTGGAAGATCTTGTCCTTGCCGATCGAGAACCGCGACGTGCCGTCCGGCATCAGGCCCTGGCCCTGCGTTGCGCGGATGGAGGTGCAGAGGTTCGTCTTGCGCGACAGGCACGAATAGCATTCGCGGCATTCCGGCGTGTAGAGCGGAATGACGTGGTCGCCCTTCTTCAACGATGTCACGCCCGGGCCGACGTCGACCACGATGCCGGCACCCTCATGGCCGAGGATGGCGGGAAACAGGCCTTCCGGATCGGCACCCGACAGGGTGAACTCGTCCGTATGGCAAATGCCGGTGGCCTTGACCTCGACCAGCACTTCGCCGACCCGTGGGCCTTCCAGTTGTACGGTCATGATCTCGAGGGGTTTGCCGGCCTGAACGGCGACAGCAGCGCGAACGTCCATGAAATGTCTCCTGGATTTGAAGGTCTTGGTTGGTCGTGGCGTCACGCGGACCAAAGTCCACGATTCGGGGCTTGCGATTCAGATACCCTTTAGGACGCGGCGAAGCGAGGTCTCAAGCGCGTCTATCGCCTTGCCGGTCTGCGCATGCAACGCCTTGGCGGTGGCCAGCTCATCGAGCAGGGACTGCACGGCCGATGGTGAAAGCATGACGCCGGAGGGTTCCGCAATGCCGGCAATCAGCCATTTCGGCGTGACGCCCAGCAGGTCGGCGAGCAGCGCCAGCTTTTCGCCCTCCGGCTCGCTCCGGTCACGTTCCCAGTCCGAAACCGTGTCGGGCGAAACGGCAAGGCGTTCCGCGAGATCCGCAAGGCTGAGGTTGAGCGCGCCCCGTGCGCGGAAAAGCCGCCCACCGGGCGTATCCGTGTCGCGCGGCTGCCGCAGCATCGCCATCATGGCTTCCGTCGATACGCGCATGGCGTTCTCCCTGATCGTGCTCCGGTGCCGCGCTGGGTACCTTGGAACGACGCGTTGACCACCACGTCGAAACCGTTCCTGAACGCAGATGCCCGGGGCCTTCCATATGCCTGAGCCTACAGCCGCGACCGGGAAAGAAAAGAGCCTGCAGCGTCAATTATCTGTCGAGACACGCCTTGCGGAAAGCGTCGCGAGGGCATTGCCATAAGCATGTCCGACACCGGACCTGGAGCCTGATTCGCATGACACGTCCATCTCCGTCCGCTCTGCCCGCAACGGTCGTGCCGGCCACGGTCATGCAGGGGGTCCTCCTGCTGCTCGCCGCCATGATGATCCTGCCCTGCATGGATGCCATCGCCAAATATATGGCTGTCGAACTCGGCATGTCGCCGGCGCAGGTGACGTTCTACCGCTTCTTCTTCCAGCTCGTCGCGACGCTGCCCATGCTGCTGCGGCTCGGCGGCCCAAAGGCCCTCGTGCCGCAGAGGCCGTGGTACAACATGCTGCGCGGCATTCTGCTCGCGGCGGCATCGCTGTTCTTCTTCGTTTCGGTCAAATACATGCCGCTTGCCGACGTCTTCGCGATCTATTTCGTCGAGCCGTTCATCCTCACCTGCCTGTCGGCGCTCATCCTCGGTGAGAAGGTCGGCTGGCGGCGGTGGGTGGCGATCGGGATCGGCTTCTTCGGTGCGATGATCGTCATCCAGCCGAGCTTTCAGGTGTTCGGCCTCACCGCGCTGATGCCCGTGGCCTGCGCCTTTCTCTTCGCCTGCTATCTCCTGATGAACCGCGCCTCCGGCGCTGCCGACAGCCCGCTCGCCATGCAGACCTTCGCCGGTGTCGGCGGCACATTGTTCATGATAGCGACGATTGGCATCGGCCATGGCATGGGCGCTGCGGATTTCGTGCCGTCGCTGCCGCATACGCCGCTCGGCTGGGTGCTCGTCATCGCGCTCGGCACGATCTCCGGCTACGGGCACCTCATGGTGGTCAAGGCGTTCCAGGCCGCGCCCGCCTCGGTGCTGGCGCCGCTGCATTATTTCGAGATCATCGCGGCAACCGCGCTCGGCTATCTCGTCTTCGGTGAGTTCCCGACGGCTTCCAAATGGCTCGGCGTCGCCATCATCGTCGGGTCCGGCCTGTTCATGATCTGGCGGGAGCGTCGCCAGCCGGCGCACTGACGGTCGTGTCTGTCACCGTCGGCCCGAAGACGGCCTCGAACGCATCCCGAAGCCGCATATCGGCATCCTCCATCATCACCGGCAGGCCAAGATCGACAAGGCTGGTGACGCCATGCCCGCGAATGCCGCAAGGCACGATGCCGCCGAAATGGTCGAGGTCGGGATCCACATTCAGCGACAGCCCGTGAAAGCTCACCCAGCGGCGCAGCCGGATGCCGATCGCGGCGATCTTGTCTTCCGCCGGCGTGCCATCGGGCAGAGGCGCCTTTTCCGGCCGGCGCACCCAGACGCCGACGCGATCCTCGCGCCGCTCGCCGGTGACGTTCATGCTGGAGAGCGTGCGGATGACGAGATCCTCGAGCGCCGCCACGAAGGCACGAACGTCCTGCCGCCGGCGCTTGAGGTCGAGCATGACATAGACCACGCGCTGCCCCGGCCCATGATAGGTATATTCGCCGCCGCGCCCTGTCGCATAAACGGGGAAGCGGTCGGGCATCACGAGATCGACCGCATCGGCACTCGTGCCGGCGGTATAGAGCGGCGGATGCTCGACCAGCCAGACGAGTTCGTCGGCTTCACCGGCGGCAATGGCCGCCACCTCGCGCTCCATGGTCTCCACGGCGGCCTCATAGGGCACAAGGCCCTCCGCGATCCGCCACCGAACCGGAGGACAGTCGTCCCCGGCAAAAAAACGACTGTCGAGAGCGTCGCGCTGCATGGTCTGTCCTGAATATGCTGCGGTCGGCGCGAAGCGATCTCATGCCGTGCAGGCTCATTGGAGTAAAAATCAGCGACGGCTCTTGCGAAAAGCGATCCGGCTAACCGATCAGCCCTGTAGATGGGGCGTGTTCACCAAGGGTTAAAGGCGGATTTCCGGGCTCTGTCCACAGACCTCGGAAATAGTTTTCACCACCGCCAACTTTTCCGCATTACGCCCTTGTGCCCCCCAAATCCTTTTGCTAAACGCACCCCTGCCGGAGCAATTCGGCTCTACCACGATGCGGTCGTGGCGGAATTGGTAGACGCGCAGCGTTGAGGTCGCTGTGGGGCAACCCGTGGAAGTTCGAGTCTTCTCGACCGCACCAAAAGAAACCGGCTTATGCCGGTTTTTTTGTGCCTTGTCATTCGGCCGGTCGCTGGGAGTCCGATTTCCAGACCCTGTACGGCGACACAAACTCTCTCTTTAGATTCGCTGCATTGAGAGCCAGCATTCATCGCTCCCTTCGCAGGTATGGAAATCGTTCGGACTTACTAAAAGTGGCGGTAATATTGCGTTAAATACTATGTAGTGATGCGCGGCCGAACCGCATCTTGCCGGCGCGATCCACCGCGATCATGTCCCCGTCGCAGATCCCCTCACGCGTGAGGCTGTGGCCGGAGACGCGCCACCAGAAGGTGGAGGGCTCGTGCCGCACGATCCACGCAATCGGATCGACCACGTCCTCCAGATCATCGGCGGGCGGCGAGGGAAAGCCGGCCGGCACCCTGAGGCTGGAAACCTTGACGACAGAGCGCACGTAATCGAGCGCAATCGGCGACAGCGTCGGGTGCTGGAGCATGACGAATGAGATCCGATGTTTGTGTGTCCGGAAGCGTTGATGGGCGCTTTCGTTCTGCAAATGTTCTCATTGGGCGGAGGAGTCAAGGGGGAGATCACTCCAAGGAACACGCAGCACGCCCGGCAATGCGTGCGACATCGATTCGGCGATCACCGGGATATAGAAAAACAATAGTCAATGCTCCTTCTAGAATAGTTCAGACATCAAGTTAAATAGTTTCTCAAGTATCTGGCGTAAACGGCTGGCTGCCTCCGGAGAAGTCAGAATATTAGTGCTGACGCCATAGCCTATTGACGTGATCGCGCTGCCGACGAAGCCTGCCAATGCTAGGAGACCTTTCGTCGTTTTCTTTCGCTTCACCTCGCCTGATTTGGCTGAGACGACTTGGATTGCTCTCGCCTCGTTTAGTTCAACTGCCAAGTATTCGCCTGTTCTGACAGCAGGTTCTGTTAACACGTTCTCGGCGTCACTACTTCTAAAGGCTTTCGATGCTACATCCGCAATTTCTTGAATTGCCGCTTCGGACATCTTGTCAGGGTCAGGCAGCGGTGCCGGTAGGGGAGCTTGTGCGTCGAGAGGCGCTGGTTGGGCCGGCTGAAGTCGAGGCCTGAGTGCCTCATGGTTTGTGCACAGCTTGTGCAATCCGTTATGGGTACTGCCAGGCCAGCTTACGTCTTCATCCATATCGAGGTATGAGCGAATGTCATCTATGCTATCTGACAAGATATACCAAGAAGCAGGTCTTGCAGAAACCTGGTCGATGAAATGTGATAGATCAAATCTGATCGCGGCACCTAGGTTGTTCGGAAGCGAATGAAAAGCATCCAACAACTTCTTCGCGAGTGTCTCTTGTGCTTCAAGTCGTCTATTCAAGTCAAATTCATCAGGGAATGGTGGTGACGCGCTAGGAGGGCTGTCTTTCGCAGTGATCATGCCGTCTTCAACAACTGCAGCCATCGGAGTGGCTGCAATGATGCGGCGTTTAACTTCGTCATTATCGGGAGGAGAGAGTTTGTCTTTTAATGATTGAAGGAGTTTTATAAGTTCAGGGTCGCTGCGAAGCCCGTTCCATTTACGCAAGTCAGCGTATTGAGTCTCCATGAATCCATAAGGCAGCTTGGAATTGTCTAGACGAACGTGGATTAGTTTTTTCTCTGCTTGCGCACGAGAGGCTTCTTCAGTGACTGCAGCCGATTGTACACTGAAAACTGTCCATAATGTTAAAACAACTTTAGTCTCAGTGATTTTGTTGTCAATTGCCTCCCGCCAGTTGTCTCCAATCGCAATGTCCTGATCCCACCACGCCGAAATGCCCTCATCCAGCAAAATTGCTTTAATGAGTTTTGCAGTTTCTAGATCTTGGTGGGCGTAAGAAATAAAGACACTATGCTGCATATTTGGTGCAGCCTGCTCCATAGCAGGGTTTTTCTCATCTTCTGCAAAGCTCTCGGATGGTTCCTTTACGATTGCCCAGTGGCTCGGATACTCAAGGCCGTTTGGTAAAACAATCCCGGTGTCTCCAATCATCTCGTTAATTTGTCGTTGATTCAGACCGTCAGCAAAAGCAGTAACGTCATGGTACCTTTCGGAAGAGATCTTTGCACCAGCTAATCGTGCTTTTGATAAATTCGCACCAACTAAGTATACATTCGATAGATCTACGCCTCGAAGGTCAGACTTTCTTAGGTCGCACTGGTCAAGCGATGCGTGGTGTAGATTTGTTCCCTTCATATCTGAGTTTGCCATGGTTGCGGTCGAAGCTTTTGCAAAACTCATATCAGCGTCAGTAAGCTTGGTACCAACCATTTGAGCGCCCATGAGGATTGAGTGTGTTAAATCCGCTCCTTCGAGATTGGCGCCGGTTAGAAGCGCTCCCCGAAGGTTCATGTACGCTAAATCAAGACCGCGAAGATCCGCGTTCTTGAGGCTCGGCACAAAGTACCGTTCCTCCCGCCGAGCATTCCATGCTTCGCTCCCCTGTTTCACCCACCTCATGTGTGTAGCGTTAGCCATCAGTTCCATCCCGAGTTCATTAGCGAAACTGAGAATGCGGATCGCCGATAGACTAACTGATAGCCTCTTCGCTGGATTCAACCAAGCGTAGCCTATTAACTACCAAACGTTTTATTCTAGAATCAGGAAGTTCTGTAGAGCTGCCTGTGTTTGCGAGACAAAATGCACTACATCTGATCCCCAGCGGGACTATAAGTATGTGCTTTAATTGCTGTAAATTCGATCCAAGGATCTTCTCGAGCGCACCAAAAGAAACCGGCTTACGCCGGTTTTTTTGTGCCTTGTCCATTGGGTTAGACCCAATGATGCCATTGGCTGGCACCTTCATCATCCGGTCTTCAGCGCCTTCTCATAGCGCTTCACCAGCCGCTCCCGCTTCAGCCGCGACAGGCGCTGCAGCCAGAAGATGCCGTTGATCTGGTCGATTTCGTGCTGCAGGCAGACGGAGAGCAGGCCTTGCGCTTCCTCCTCGCGCCAGATGCCGTCGAGCATCTGGTATCGGACGGTCACGGTTGCGGGCCGCTCCACCTCATCGGTGAAGCCCGGCATGGAGACGCTGCCTTCCATGTGGCGCGTCGTTTCCGTGGAGGCGCTGGCGATCTCCGGATTGATGAAGATCCGTGGACCCGTCTTCTCGTCTGTCTCGATGACCGTGACCGCCTTGAGGAGGCCGATATGCGGGCCGGTGATGCCGATACCAGGCGCCGCGCGCATGGTGTCGAGCAGATCGGCGGCGAGCGCGGCGAGGTCACTGTCGAATGTGGTGACAGGCTCTGCCGGCGTCTTCAGTCGGGTGTCGGGGTAGGGGATGATCGGTCTGATTGTCATGCGAAGGCTCCGGAGTCGTGAGGATAGGGCACGTGTGCCGGCTTCCTCTCGCCCCTATATCACCGGGGTACCCGGTGCGTATCGGTATCCTCGCCCTGTGACGACGCGAAGGCGAATTCGGAGGTGATTTGTGAGGTCTTGCAACAGGTTGAACAAATCTGCCCGATATGGCGCGCATGCGCGTCATCTTCGGTAGACCCACGCCTTTCCATGGTCTAGCAGGGAGTGCGGCCGGCCCTGGTTTCCGGTCTGTAACCATCGACACACTGGCAGAGCCTTCCCTCAAGCCCCGGGCATCGCTCCGGCGCCCGGAACGGCTGAACGATCGCGAGGCGGGCAGATGAGCAACACCGGCGACGATATGGATACGCGCGTTCTCGATGCGGACGATGCCTATGATGGGGCTGACATCTATGCCGAGGATGGATCGGTTCGCTCCGATTACCTGATGCATGTCGGCGCCGCGATCGCCGACCGCGATGTGCTGTATCTTCGCCAGCACGTGGCGCGTCTGCACGCGTCCGAAATGGGCGACCTTCTCGAAGCCATCAATCCCGAGCAGCGCCGCGCGATGGTCTCGCTGTTGGGCGACGATTTCGATCTCTCGGCCCTGACGGAGGTGGACGAGGCGATCCGTATGGATATCGTCGAGCACCTGCCGAACGAACAGATCGCTGCGGCGCTCGGCGAGATGGATTCGGACGATGCCGTCTACATTCTCGAGGATATGGACCAGGAGGATCAGGAAGCGATCCTCGCGAAGCTGCCCTTTACGGAACGCGTGCGCCTGCGCCGCTCGCTCGATTATCCCGAATCGACCGCCGGTCGGCGCATGCAGACGGAGTTCGTCGCGGTGCCGCCGTTCTGGACGGTCGGGCAGACGATCGACTACATGCGCGAGGACACGGAGCTTCCCGAAAGCTTCACCCAGATCTTCGTGATCGACCCGACTTTCCGCCTGCTCGGCACCATCGACCTCGACCGCATCCTGCGCACCAAGCGCTCGGTGAAGATCGAATCGATTATGCGCGAAACCAACCATCCGGTGCCGGCCGAAATGGACCAGGAAGAGGCGGCGCAGGTTTTCGAGCAATACAACCTGCTTTCGGCCGCCGTCGTGGACGAGAATCAGCGCCTCGTCGGCGTGCTGACCATCGACGACGTCGTCGACGTCATCCAGGAGGAGGCCGAGGAGGACATCATGCGCCTCGGCGGCGTCGGCGACGAAGAACTGTCCGACACGGTCCTGGATACGTCGCGCTCCCGCGTCGTCTGGCTGATGGTCAACCTGTTCACGGCCATGCTGGCCGCCTCCGTCATCGGTCTCTTCGACAAGGCGATCGAGCACATCGTCGCGCTCGCCGTTCTCATGCCCATCGTCGCCGGCATGGGTGGCAATGCGGGTTCGCAGACGATGACGGTGACGGTGCGCGCGCTTGCGACACGCGATCTCGACATCCACAACGCCTTCCGCGTCATCCGGCGCGAGGCAGGCGTCGGCCTCATCAACGGCGCTCTGTTCGGCCTGCTCATCGGTCTTGCTGCCGGCACGTGGTTCCAGAGTGCAGATATCGGCGGTATCATCGCGACCGCCATGCTGATCAACATGATCGCCGCGGCGCTGGCCGGGATCTTCATTCCCCTGCTGCTCGACAAGTTCGGCGCGGACCCTGCCGTGTCCTCGGCCGTCTTCGTGACGACCGTGACGGACGTCACCGGCTTCTTCGCGTTCCTTGGTCTCGCCTCATGGTGGTTCGGCATTCACTGAAGGAACGCGCGCCGGCTCTTCCCGAACCGATCTGGCGCCGTCATCGCAGATACACGTCGATCTGTTCGTGCGCATTGACTTTTACGTAAATGTCGCTCAGGATTTCCGTCTGGCAGATGAGGCATGGTTTGGACAAGTATTATACCATCACAGAACTGACACGGGAATTCGGTGTCTCGACGCGCACGCTTCGTTTTTATGAGGACGAAGGGCTGATCCATCCCGAGCGGCGCGGTCGCACGCGCTTCTTCCGCTCGACGGACAGGCATCTGATCAAGGAGATCCTGCGCGGACGGCGGATCGGCTTCAGCATTGCGGAGATCCGGGAAATCATACAGATCTACAAGGAGCCGCCGGGCGAGGCCGGGCAACTCCGCCTGATGATGAAGCGGCTCGAGGACAAGCGCACGGAACTCATACAGAAGCGCCGCGACATCGAGGAAACGCTCGAGGAAATGAGCAATGTCGAGGAAGCCTGCCTGACACGGCTGGCAGAAATTGGCGTCGGCACCTGATCCCGCCCAATATCGTTACATGATTTTCGCCGCGACAGACGTCTGTCGCGGCGTTTTCTTTTGCGGTGTTACTCCTGCGCCTTCATCGTGCATTGCGCCGCAATGTCGGCGACCCGCGCATCCGTGCGCCCATCGATCAGACCCCGGTCCAGTGGGTCGAGCAGGTTCTGCTCCACCAGCCTGTCGAGCGTGCAGCCGCAGAAGCGCGTGCAGAAGGCCTGCGTCTGGTCGCCGGTGCAGGTCGCCATGCAGCTGGACTGGAAGGCTGGTCGCGGATCGGGCCGGGGTGCCGGATAGACCATGGCGAAGAGGGCGACCAGCGAGAACAGCAACGGCTGATGGATGAGGTAGATCGGCAGGCTGTGCCGGCCGGCGAAGGCAAGGCCGCGCGCGAGTCGGTTGGGCTGACGCTCTGACGGTCCTGCCCTGTCGAGCCATGTCGAAGCGAGCGCGATGCGACCGAGTGCGATGCCGGTCAGGAACGGGGCAAGCCACGGCAGGAGCGGGACGTAATCGTTCGACCGTGGCAGCGTTTCCGACAGCCCGACCCACCAGAGCGCCGGCGTATCGAAGAAAGCCGACCGCAGGTAGAGCGGCGCGACGAAGGCGGCTGCAGCCGTCAAAAGCGCCACGGCCACCGGCAGGCGGAGAAACACAAGGCCGATCAGGCTTGCCGCCGCGATCGAATGGAGAATGCCGAAGAAGATGAAGCCCGAGGGAAAGGCGAACCATGTGGCGATGCTGATCACGGCAGCGGCAGCGGCGATCTTTCCGAAGCGGATCAGGAACGGGCCACCCCGAAAGCGGGGGAAGTGGCCGAGCACGAGGCTGAAGCCGGCGAGCAGCAGGAAGCTGCTGGCGATACCCCGCGCATAATACTTGAACAGCCCGGTGCCGACGGTTCCCGGCGCGAGATAGCCGAAATATTCCAGATCCCAGGAGAAATGATAGCTCGCCATGGCGAGGATGGCGATTCCGCGAACGACGTCCAGCCAGCCGAGGCGGCGGCGCGCGGGACGCGTCTCCGTCGGTGGCAACGAAGAGGATTCGGGAGATGATTGTGACATCAGTTCGGTACGCGACATGGGAAATTCCCCTAAAACATGCTCGGCGGACGGTGGAGCCGGTAGCGAACCGGAGCATGCAGGATCGGCAGGATGAAAGATTTATGGATTTCAGCCTCTGAAATCATGGCTCCAGCAGCGCATCCCGCGCTTCGGAGAAGAACTGGCGGCGGAAGAGGACGACGATGACGACGCAGGTGGCGCCCATCAGGATATAGGGGCTGACGAACCAGCCGAGATAACCGATCGACAGGAAGATGCTGCGCAGGCCCGCATTGAAGTGCTTGGCGGCAACGACATTCATCCGGATCGCCCGCTCGGCTGCCCGTTCCGCTGAGGCCCGGTCCACCCTTGTTTCCGACAGCATGGGAATGCCGCCGATCAGGATCGAGCAATAGTTGAACAGACGGTAGGACCATCCGAACTTGAAGAAGGCATAGCCGAAGATGCAGGTCAGCCCGCCGACCTTGAGCTCGAAGGCCGTGCGGCCACCCTGGAAGACATAGGGAAGGTCGTTGAAGATCGCCTGCGCCTCCATCGCACGGCCGAGCAGGGCAAAGCAGCCGCCGAGCGCGAAGATGCAGGTGGATGCGAAGAAGGCGGTGCCGGCCTGCAGGCCGGCGATGATCTGGGTGTCGATCATTTTCAGGTCGCGATTGAGCGAATTGAGGATCCAGCGGCGCCGGCGCTCGATCATCAGGCGTGACAGGCTCGTCCGGCCGAAGACGGTGCGTCGGTCCGTCACCCAGACATAGCCGCCCCATAGAGCCGCGAACACGAGAAGTGCGATATAATCGACCAGAACCATGCGGCTCTTGTGGCATGCTCGCCCGAAAAAGCAATATGCTGCAAAGCAGGGCGGATCTGCATGTCGCGCGCACCCCACCGGATGTCGGTCGGTCACCGCCCGACGAGGCCGGCAATGGCCTATGGTCGGCCATGAGGAATGCGCAGATCCGGCGCAGATCGGGGTTTCGATGTTTCTTTCGGTTTTCGACGTCTTCAAGATCGGCATCGGCCCGTCGAGCTCCCACACCATGGGGCCGATGTCGGCGGCCAACCGCTTTCTCGAGCTGATCCTGTCCCCGGATTGGCCACGTCCGGCTGGTGCAGCTGTGACCTCCATCACCGCAAGCCTTCACGGCTCGCTCGCCTATACCGGTATCGGCCACGGCTCGGGCAGGGCGGTCGTCCTGGGTTTGATGGGCGAGCGCCCCGACAGGGTGGATCCCGACCGCATGGACGGGATCATCGAGGCCGTCGAGCGGACCGGAGAGATCACGCCGCCGGGTCATCCGACATACCGGTTCCAGCCGAAGATCGATCTGGTCTTCGACAAGAAGGTGCCGCTGCCCGGCCATGCCAACGGCATGTCCTTTTCGGCCTTCGACAAGGACGGTCGCCTGCTCCTGAAACGGATATACTATTCCATCGGCGGCGGCTTCGTCGTGACGGACACGGAACTCGAAGCCATGCGCGCCTCCAAGACCAAGCCGGGCGGCGTCAAGGTGCCCTATCCCTTCGCCAATGCGAAGCAGATGCTGGAGATGGCGGCGCGGTCGGGTCTCTCGATCGCCCAGATGAAGCGCGCGAACGAAGAATGTTCCATGTCGCGCGAGGAGCTGGATGATGGCCTCGACCGGATCTGGGCCGCGATGAGAAGCTGCATCGACCGTGGTCTGGCGCAGGAAGGCATTCTGCCGGGTGGGCTGAAGGTTCGCCGTCGCGCCGGGATGATCCATGACAAGCTGGAGCAGGAGTGGCGTTCCAACAAGGTCAATCCGCTGCTGGCGAACGATTGGCTGAGCGTCTACGCCATGGCCGTCAATGAGGAGAATGCGGCCGGCGGCCGGGTCGTGACCTCGCCCACCAACGGCGCGGCCGGCGTCGTGCCGGCGACCATTCGCTACTACCTGCATTTTCACGAGGATGCGGATGATAACGGCATTCGCGACTATCTCCTGACGGCCGCCGCGATCGGTGGCATCATCAAGTTCAACGCCTCGATCTCCGGTGCCGAAGTCGGCTGTCAGGGGGAGGTAGGCTCGGCCTCGGCCATGGCTGCCGCCGGCCTCGCCGCCGTCATGGGGGCGACGCCGGAGCAGATCGAGAACGCGGCGGAGATTGCGCTGGAGCATCATCTGGGAATGACCTGCGATCCGGTCGGAGGGCTGGTGCAGGTGCCCTGCATCGAGCGCAACGCGCTCGGTGCCGTCAAGGCGGTGACGGCGGCGTCGCTGGCCCTGAAGGGTGACGGCAGCCATTTCGTGCCGCTGGATGCCTGCATCGAAACCATGCGCCAGACCGGTTTCGATATGCACGATAAGTACAAGGAGACCTCGACTGGCGGTCTCGCGGTCAACGTCGTCGAGTGTTGAGGGAGCACGCCTCTTGACGGCGCTGCAGCAACGGTGTTGAACGCGCCATCATGGCCTTGCATCTTCTCAAGCTTTGCGTCGGCGCAACTTCGATCGACGATCTGCGCGATTGGGTCGCCCAACGGGCGCTGAACGCGATGTCCGCCGGCCACGCGCCCCACTCCTTCCACACCACCCGCATGGTGCCGAAGCGGATGGAGGAACTGCTGGACGGCGGCTCCCTCTACTGGGTCATCAAGGGGCAGGTGCAGGCCCGCCAGCGCCTGCTCGACATCACCACCTTCACGGACGGCGAAGGCATCGGGCGCTGCAATCTCATCCTCGGGCCCGAGGTCATCGATACGGATTTCCAGCCAAGGCGCCCGTTCCAGGGCTGGCGCTACCTGACGGAAGCCGATGCGCCGCGCGACCTCGCCTCCGAGACAGCCGACATGCCGAGCGAGCTGCGCCGCGAACTGACCGAACTCGGCCTTCTCTGAACGAAACCGCCTGAACGAGAAAGCCCGCCGGTGGGAACCACGCGGCGGGCGTTTCTTGTTGGCTTCTGAGCCGGATGCTACTTGATCCGAAGTCGTACCGGGCGGCGCGAGGAGGGCGCCGTGACGTGGAGGTGGATCGAAACATCCGGCTGCGTCGAGCGCCAGGCCCGGGCGCCATGGGTGAGAAGCATTCCCACCAGATCCTTGGTTTTCGATCGGGGCTTGGCCCTGAGTTCTGCAATCCGCATCGCCGCCTCGTGGAGCGGATGAAGTCCCCGGCGCGGGGCGCGGCGGACCTTGTTGTCAGGAGCCAGAGGTGCTCCCGAGCCATTCTCATTCATCGACATGACTGACCCCGTTTACGCAAAACAAATCCGAGGAGGAGACCGGCAAAACTGGGACGTGCCGGTGCTCGAAAGACGGGGAAGGTCGGCATCGTCACCGGCCTGCCCTTAAGCGATCGTTTACTGAGCGGCAGCCCAGCAGGCGAAGCCCTTCTTCTTCAGGGCGGAGCAGGCATTGATGGCCTTGTCCTGGCTGGAGAAGCCGCCGAAGCGAGCGCGGTACAGCTGGCTGCTGCCGCTGGAGACGGCGACGGTGAAGGGCTTTGCGGCAGACAGTGCCTTGCCGCCCTTTTCCTTGGCATTGCCGAGAAGGGTCATGGCCTGGCCCTTGTCCGGCGTTGCGCCGATCTGGATGATCCAGCCGGAAGACGGTGCAACGACCTCATCTTCGGTAACAGGTTCGGAGACCTTCTTGGCGACGGAATTGGTGACCTGACGGTCGATCGTGGCGTTGGTGCCGAGGGAGGCCAACTTCTGGCTCTGGGCTTCCAGCGTGTTCGGCTTGGCCGCGAGAACCGGATTGGCGCTGACCTTGGGTTCGGCGGCGTAGGCGACTTCGACGCTGCGGGTCGTTTCTTCGCTATAGCGTGCGCCAGGCAGAGGACCGCTATTGGGCAGGTTGAAGCTGCCGCCGGTGACGGCTGCGGTCGAGACGGGGCGCTGTTCGGTTTCCGAAAGGGTCGGCGCATCCTGCGTTTCCGCAACGAGATTGCCGCTGCCGCTGCGCGAGGCTGCCGGCATGTACTTGGCAACGAGAGCCCGCATCTGGGCGTCGCGGGCGCCGCCCGACTTGCCGCCGAGCACGACGCCGACGATGCTGCGGCCATCGGCCTGGGCCGAGGTCACGAGATTGAAGCCGGCCGCACGGGTGTAGCCCGTCTTGATGCCGTCGACACCGCGGACATTGCCGAGAAGCCGGTTGTGGTTGCCGATGACCTGCTTGCCGAAGCGGAAGCTGCGGGTCGAGAAATAGCTGTAATACTGCGGAAAATGCTGGCGGAGTGCCATGCCGAGGCGTGCCTGATCGCGGGCCGTCGTCATCTGCCGGTCGTTGGGCAGGCCGTTGGCATTGCCATAGGTGGTGCGCGTCATGCCGAGTGCACGGGCCTTGCTGGTCATGATCCGGGCGAAGCGGTCTTCCGAGCCGCCGAGAAGCTCGCCCAGTGCCGTCGCAGCGTCGTTGGCGGAGCGCGTGACGAGCGCCTGGATGGCCTGCTCGACGGTGATCGTCTGGCCGGCGCGCACGCCGAGCTTGGATGGTGGTTCGGCAGAGGCCTTCTTGGAGAAGGGAACGGGCGTATCCTTGCGGACCTTGCCGGCTTCCAGCGCTTCGAAGGTGAGGTAGAGGGTCATCATCTTCGTCAGCGACGCGGGATAGCGCAGGCTATCGGCATCTTCGCTGTAGAGCACCTTGCCCGTCTTCGCATCGACGACGATGCCGGCGTAATTGGCTGCCAGGGCAGGTGCTGCGAAAACACAGACCGCCACGACGGAGGCAACGATCATACGTGAAGCCGCTTTGAAGAATGGGGTCGGCTGACGCTCGGTGGAACCGTTCAATGTTGGCATGGACACTACGCTTCTCTTCATTCTCAGATCAAAAATTGTCGTCCGGGCATCGCCCCCCTACGGACGACCGTTCTCTAGACTTTATCCTCACAGCGTTACCAATCGGTTTATGATGAAGGATTGGTTTCGAAATCGGCACAGATGCCGCGCTGATCATCGTCAGCGAACCAGCTTCGCCTCGACGAAACGGAGAACAGCCTCGTCGATGGCGCGCCATTGTGGCAGCAATTGGCTGGAGAACCGGTAAAGCACGACAAGGTCCTGGCCCGCGTGAACATCGCGCTGGCAGTCCGCACTGGTCGCAAGCTCCGCACGTTCCGGCAGGATGCAGCGAACGCCGTAATCTCCAGCGGTCCCTGCGGTGCCGGAAGGTCCGGTAAAGAAGATTTCCGCGCCGTAGCCGGATCCGGCCTTCATGCGGTGCGCCGTCAGCCCCGCAGGCCCTACAGACGGATTTCCCTCGAACAGATGCCTGTAGATCGGGCCGATCCGGCCCGACATATCCCGTGACATGGTGCTCTGAGAGATCTGCAGGAAGATCAGGCCGTCCGTGCGTGTGACATCGTTGAAACGGTTCCGCGTCTCGTCGCTATAGCCCTGCATCTCCGGCCATGTCGCATAGATGTCGACACGCTCGGCAGCGCCCGTCTGGCGTTGCTCGGCAAAGCGGATGTGATTGGAAGTCAGGCGCAGGTGATCCGTGCCGATCACGATATTGTTGTCGTCCGTGCTGGTGGTGTTGCCGCCAAGGGCGAGCGTTGTGCCGATGCGCTCACCACCGATGCAGATCGCGACCGTCAGGCCGGCGAGCAGTCCGAGCATCAGGCCGGCGCGCAGGAGAAGGCGAGAGCCCGGATGCCCGATGGCTGGGCCGGATGCTCCGGATGGTGCAGCGAGCTCTGATGAAGTGGTCATCCGATCGTCCCAGCATCCCTCCCGGCGCGGCGCGCGCCTGTGTCGTGTCGACACAGGATCGATGGGCACGGATGAACGAACCGCAAATCGATACGGGATCAGGCTGGGGCAAGAAGGTTAATTTTACGTAAATCCGATGTACCGCAGACCGGGCATGAAAAAGGCCGGCTCCGGGGACAGCGGAGCCGGCCGAGAGGGCCGCCGGTGACGGGGATCACCATGCAGACCCAAACTCAGGGTCGTAGAGAGTAAGCGTTGTCGCGGTCCTACTGGGTCCGAACGCTACCGACTGCCACAGCGCGGCCGTCCTGAAGCTTGACCCACCGGCCGGCATTGTCCACCGCCTGGCGCTTCAGGTAGGTGTATTCGGTATCCGACCAGATCAGCACCTTGCTGCGCATGTTGTCGAGAATGAAGTCGCCACGGTCCGTGCGCACGGTCAGCACGGCATGGCCATCGCCATTCGGCTGGAGCACGACGGTGATCAGGAGGTTGCCCGGCGCGATGCCGGCCTGCATCAGTTCGCGACGCTTCAGGAGAACGTAATCCTCGCAGTCGCCGACGGTATCCGGGTAGGCCCAGTGCTCTTCGACACCGTAGATTTCCTTGTCCGTCATCGGCGTGATCTGTTCGTTCACGTCGTAATTGACCTCGAGAATGGTCTTCCAGGTCTCGCGCGTCAGCGTCAGCGGTGCGGCCTTGGTCGGGTTGGCGCGGCATTCGTCCGGTGCCGTGCGGCAGAATTCATAATGGCCGACAGGCGGGTTGGTCGGGCCCTCGGTCTCCATGTTGGCTGGGAATGCGAATGCGGAGGTCGCCAGGGCGAGAAAGCCGAGTGCGCCGAAGATGCCTGCCTTGAAGCTTTTTGTTTTTGTCATTGTCCGTGTCCCCGTTACAGGCACAGAATGACACGGATCTTTTGACCTCAGCCAAAAATGCGAAGTAAAACAAAGTACAAATACGGATCAACTGAATATAAAAGACGCAGAAAATTAGATTTGTATTTAAATAGTGTTTGAGGAGATTTTGTTGAAAATTTGAGCCATCTAGGTAAGTGGAGGCCCGTAGAATTTAAGTAAGCCACTGATTTGATAAGGAAAAATTGTAAATGCTGATAGGCCTATGTTTGCCGGCCGTTCGAGGTCATGCTGCGGAAGCGCGTGCTTTCTAAAGAAAGCTCACGTCCAGTAACGAGAAACAGGCCGTGTTTTTGTTCATGATCTGGTTAGGATAATCTGGAAAGACCATTTTCCGTCTTTTCACGGGCACATCATCCGCACCGATGAAAGATACCCGCAACGGCGCGTCGAATCCCTATCGGTAGACAGGCGGCGCACGATCGCACAGCGCGTGGTTCGGACGCGCGCGATACGAAGACGGACTACATCCGTCGGGTGTCGATGAGAGAGAGTTCTAGAGAAATTCGCGCAGCGTATCGCGGGACTGGACGCCCAGGAACTCGATGGCGACGCCTTCCTGGAAGTGACGCACGATGCGTCCGCGCATGTTGCCGAGCAGCATGGGCGTGCCGAGTTCGAAACGGAATTCCGTATCGACGGCAGCGCCGGAGAGCGAGAGGTCGATGATGCGGCAAGCGTAACGCGTACCGTCTTCCAGCGTGATATCCGTATGGGTCTTGCGCGGCGCCAGTCGGTCGTGGCGTCGGTCTTCCGGTAGGCCGAGTTCGTGCTTGTTGGCAATCCAGGTCAGCTGGGCCGCAAGCTTGTCGCGCTTGCGCTCGGTTGCGTTGATGCGGACCGTGAAGGAGCCGTCGGCCAGCCGCGATACCAGGCCTTCGATGCGGCCGACGTGATCGACATAGGCAATCACACGTTCGCCGATCCGCGGACGCGCGGTCGTTGCGAGGAAAACGTCGCCGGGCGACATTTCCGTCGCAACACAATCATATTCGTCATGACTGGCCAGCATCAGGCGGCCACTGAGGTTCACGGTGACGCGCTGAAACGCGCCTTCATCATGCGGCTTCGACGTCGCGGCTTGAGATTGATTGAAATTGAACATTGCGACGCGCCCATGGACCTTGCGTCATCACGAATACTAGACACGGGTTAATAGAGTCTTCGAATGCAACCTTATCGACCCTTGCCGCCGTCCATGACCGAGAGGTGCATGACCCGGGCGATCACCTGCCGAAGCGCCGAATCGCGCGTCTGTGACGCGAAGCTGCGCGCGACCGTTGCACGCGCCGCGACCTCGGCCATGGGCGCGTTCCGATCCGGATAGTTGATGTGATCGAGCGAGAGAAAGGGCAAAGGGCGAGCGCCGATCCAGACTGGTCGCGAGAGGGGTGTCAGCGAGCCGAAGATCCGGTCGGTCTGGCCATCGCGTGACCGGAGCGGCAGAAGGACGAGTTCCGTATCCAGTTGCTCGCCCTGCGTCGTCATGCCGGATGCGGTGATCACCGCGGGTTCACCTGCGAGCATGACCCGGCGCGTGACGGCGGACAGCTCTTCCATGTCGGAGGCAGACCAGAGACTGTCGAGCCGGGCGCCGCGCAGTTCGCGCACGAACAGGGAGCAGAGGCGCGTACCTGCCAAACGAAATCGGGGGGAATCCACGCGGCCATGCGTTGCCTCGGCCTCCTCGAGAATGAAGACATCCGGCAGGGCATGGCGGATCGCGCCGGGATCCAGCTGATCGCGGCACGGAATGCGGCCGTTGCTGCGAAGGCTCTGCCAGTACCGGAAAATGTCGGCGGATGTGCGCGTCTTCATGTGGATCGTCCCGCTTTGGTGCACAACCGTCCCGCATCGGAGCGATGGGGGACGTATTGGCGCTTTGCAGGGATAGCCTCGCAAGTCCCGTGCCACAGAGGATGTTAAGGATAATGAAGCGTTTCGATCACAGGGAGGTTGGGGGACGGAGAGAAGGGTCCACGGTGAACGATACGTCCTCTTCCTTACGGACTTGTCCAAGCGAGAGAGCGGTGCTTGCCAGCTGCACCCGGGCAGGGGATAACCGCCGCTCGCATCCGACGATCGAAAGCATATTGCCATGACCGACCAAGACAACGTGCCACCGCCCGGCACGCCGCGACATTCCGGAGTTCACACGAGTGATGGACGCGCCACCGCGGGAGGTGATACGGCGCAGCCGAACCTGCAAGGTGCCAGCGATACGGACGGGCAGGCGACGGACCGTCCGAGCGAAGCCGGATATGATTCGGTGCCACCCGCCCTTGAACCAGCTGCTCGCGAGCCAGCCTTCAACCTGCCATCGAGCCTCGTCTGGATCCTGACGGTTCTTGTCGTCATCCATGCCGTACGCATGTATCTCCTCTCGGTCGAGATCGATGACGAGCTGATCTTCAATTTCGCCTTCCTGCCCGCCCGCTACGATCATGCGCTCTCGGAGCAGGGCCTCGCATGGCTCTGGACGCCGGTCACCTATTCCTTCCTGCACGGGTCCTGGGAACATCTCATCTTCAATGCCTTCTGGATGCTCGCTTTCGGCGCGCCGGTCGTTCGCCGGATTGGCGCCGGCAGACTAGCAGTCTTCTGGTGTCTTTCCGCCATCGCGGCTGTCGGGTTTCACCTCGCGCTTCACTGGGGCGACATGACCGTTGTCATCGGTGCTTCCGGCGTCGTCGCCGGCCTGATGGGGGCGGCCGCGCGGTTCGTCTTCTCGCCAAGCGGCCGCATCAGCCGCCAGTTCGCCCATCGCAACCCGCGACTCAGCATAAGGGAGGCTCTGTCCAATCGATCGGTCCTCTTCTTTGCCGGCGTCTGGTTTGCCACGAACCTTCTCATCGGCCTCGGCCTGTTCACGCTGGATGGTGGTGCCGGCATCGCCTGGGAAGCGCATATTGGTGGCTTCCTCTTCGGCTTCCTGTTCTTCGGCCTGATCGACCCACCGACCGGATATGACGAGCGCGTGCAGCAGGACTGAAGGCCCGACCTGAAATTTCGGTCTCCTGCATTTCCGTTTTCGCGACGGATGGGGTATTCTCCGCCTGCGTCAAACTGTCTCAGGCGCATCGGAAACGGGAGGTTTCGAATGACGGTGAAGAGGATACTGGACGAGAAGGGCCGCAAGGTCGTGACCATCGCACCGGACATGGCGGTGCGGGAAGCCGTCGCGCTTCTTGCCGAAAACCGGATCGGGGCCATCGTGGTGCTGGATGAGCAGCAAGCGATAACCGGCCTGCTGGCAGAGCGCGACGTGGTCGCCGCCGTCGCGCGGTATGGCGCCGAATGCCTCGACCGAACCGTGGCAGAGGTCATGTGCCGGGATGTCCACACCTGCGAAGAGGAGATGGAGATCGAGGCTGTGATGGAAATCATGAACAGTCGCCGCGCCCGTCACCTGCCTGTCGCCCGCAATGGCCGCCTCGTCGGCATCGTCTCGATCGGCGATGCGGTGCGCAGCCATATCCGCGCGATCGAGCATGAGACCCGCGAGATCAAGGCCTATATTGCCGGCTGACTCCGTGAACGGGAGGCCGTCGCACGCGATCAGCGCAACACGGTCTCCTGAAGGCGCTTGAGTTCGGTCAGGCGGTTCTTGGTTTCGACATAGCCGCGATCGATCGCCTCGCCGGCACGGTGGAATTCCGACAGGCCGATATCACTGAGCTTTGGATGCAGCGACAGATCCGGCGGATCGCCGGCGAGCTTTGCGCGCGAGATGCGGTCCTGGATGACGTTGAAGGCCTGAACCATGACGCTGGTCATGCCGAGGCGCGCGACGGGCGTTGCCGTCTGTTGGGGTTCGGGATGGGCGACGGGATCGCCGGCCCGCAGCTTGATGACGGCCGAACGACCATAGAGATCGTACTGCAGATTGACGGCCACCACGAGCGGCTGCTCGTAGGCGCGGCACACCGACACCGGAACCGGGTTGACCAGTGCGCCATCGACCAGCATGCGGCCGTTGCAGCGGATCGGCTCGAAGATGCCGGGCAGGGCGTAGGATGCCCGCAAGGCAGTGATCAGCGACCCTTCGGTGAGCCAGACTTCATGGCCTGACTTGATGTCGGTGGCGATGGCGACGAAGGGGCGGCCGAGATTTTCGATCAGCACATCGTCAAGATGTTCCTGCATGCGCTTGGTCAGCCGCAGCCCGCCGAATAGCCCGCCGCCGCCGATGGCGAGATCCAGCAGTCCGGCAATCCGTCGCATCGTCAGAGATCGGGCGAAGGTCTCCAGTTCGTCCAGCTTGCCCGCGAGATAGCAGCCGCCGACGAGGGCGCCGATGGAGGTTCCTGCGATCATGCCGACGGGAATGCCTTCCTCGTCTAGCGCCCGCAGCACGCCGATATGCGCCCATCCACGGGCAGCGCCGCCGCCCAGCGCAAGCGCGATCCGTGTTTTTTCCGGAGCGACGGTCAAGGTCTGGCCGGTTCCTTCCTGCTTGTGGCGGGCAGGCGCGCTGCCCATGCCATCATGGGGTGCCGGATTTTCCGCATCCGTTCCATGTCGAGAGAATGTCTAGTTCAGCATGGGGCACCTGTCCACCAAAACGGCCCAGCCTAACCGAAGACATTGGCCTATCCTGATTCATTACAGCGCCAACTGCGTTGAAACTTCGTTTAACGCCGCAAGAACTGTCTCAAATAAAAGCAGATGCTCATTTCTTGTCGTAGATCGTATCGGGATCGAAGTGCCTGATATCGTCGCGGACGGTGAGCGTCACCGCACCATCCGCGATGTCCACGGAGCGGTAGAAGCACGAGCGCCGTCCCGTGTGACACGTCGCATCGTGGCCTGCGACCTTGACCCTCAGCCACACCGCATCCTGATCGCAGTCCGTCCGCAGTTCAACCACCGTCTGAAGATTGCCCGACGTTTCGCCCTTCTTCCAGAGCGCCTTGCGGGAACGACTATAGTAATGCGCAATGCCGGTTTCGACGGTGAGCGCCAGCGCCTCTGCGTTCATGTGCGCCACCATTAGCAGCATCCCGTCTTCCGCATCCGTCACGACAGCCGTCACCAGCCCATGCGAATCGAACCGGGGCGTGAAAGCGAGCCCTTCTTCGAGCTGGGCATGATCGGGCGATGGCTGGGCAAAAACGAGAGACATGAAAGGAACTCCGGCTGAATCGAATAAGCGCGCTCCGTGGATACGCGTCATTCATAGATTTTACAGCCTGCCAGCGAGCGCGACAATGGCGCTCTCCAAGGATGCGACCAAACATGAAGAGGGCCGGCACGCAGTGCGTGCCAGCCCTGTCTTCGTTCAGCGTCAATGAGGGATCAGCGAAACCCGCGCACCATCGACAGGAAGCGTGCCTGCTCGGCCGCATCCGTCTTGAACGCCCCGGTGAACGTCGTGGTCAGGGTGGTCGAACCCTGTTTCAGCACGCCGCGCATGGCCATGCACATATGCTCGGCCTCGATCATCACGGCCACGCCACGCGGGCGCAGCGTTTCATTGATCGCACCGGCGATCTGCGCCGTCATGGTTTCCTGCGTCTGCAGCCGGCGACCGAAGATATCGACGACGCGGGCGATCTTGGAGAGACCGAGAACGCGGCCTTCCGGCAGATACGCGACATGCGCGTGGCCGACGACCGGCAGCATGTGATGCTCGCAATGCGAATGGAAGGGGATGTCCTTCACCAGCACGATATCGTCGAAGCCGGCGACTTCCTCGAAGGTGCGACCCAGCACGTCCTCTGCAGCGAGATCGTAGCCGGAGAAGAGTTCCTTATAGGCTTTCACCACGCGCTTCGGCGTATCGATCAGGCCTTCGCGCTGCGGATCGTCGCCGGCCCAACGCAGGAGAACACGAACGGCATCCTCGGCTTCCTTCTGCGACGGCCGACCGTCGACGTCCGTTTGCGACGGAAAATTCTTCACGATGGCATCCATGATGGCCTCTGCTGCGTGGCGCGTAGCTTGACGTTGATCTTTACGGACAACTCGCCACTCACCGGTCGCCTGCGCATGTCGTCAGGCTTCGGCTGCCGTTGGCGGGCTCCGGGGCTTTGCGGAAAGAGAGGTCAAGGCTCTCTCCCGTTCGGCACGGTTCCCCAAACAACAGGCGACAGCAGCGGCTCTGCCCTGTCGCCTTTTCCGTCGCTACCATATAATATATGCCAAGGTGTGTAAAAGAGCTCGACGCGACGCCCTGGTTCTTTTTTCCGCTATGGTGGAGAAAATCCTCCGCCTGCTTCTTATATCCACGCGAAATCATATCGATTGCCCGTTCGACCTGCGGACGGACCTGCCAGCGGGATGGCCGTATCATGGATGACATCTACAACAGCCGCATTCTCGAATTCGCCGGAAACATTCCCCGCAGCGGGCGTCTCGATCCGGCGGACGCCGAGGCCTCCGCGCATTCCAAGCTTTGCGGCTCCAAGGTCAAGGTGACCATTCGCCTAGCTGACGGCCATATCACGGATTTCGCCCATGACGTCAAAGCCTGTGCACTGGGGCAGGCCTCCTCCTCGATCATGGCGCGCAACATCGTCGGCGCGAGTGTGGAAGAGGTGCGGGCCGCACGCGAGGCGATGCTCGCCATGCTGAAGGCTGACGGCGAGGGACCGGACGGCCGGTTCGCCGACATGCGCATCCTGCGGCCGGTCAAGGATTACAAGGCCCGCCACGCCTCGACCATGCTGACCTTCGATGCGGTCGTGGATGCGATCGGACAGGTGGAAGCCGCCCGGTCGGCAACGTCGGAACGGCAAAAGGCGAGCGTCTGACCATGTGCGACGGCAAGGCCGACTGCCGACACGAGGCCAGGCAACCCGGCCCGTATCGCGGCCGCAACTGGCGGGGGCCATTCCCACGGACGCCGGGACGCCTTGCTGGCATGGCGCTGATCCGGCTTTATCAACTGACGCTGTCGAGCTTCATCGGTCATGGCTGCCGTCATATCCCGACATGCTCGGAATATGGCTATGAGGCGATCGCCCGCCACGGCCTCTGGCCCGGCGGCTGGATGACGCTCTACCGGATCGCCCGTTGCGGCCCCGGCGGCAAGGGTGGGCTCGATCCGGTGCCGCCCCACCTTGGTGGTAGATTGCGCTGGCTGGCGCCCTGGCGCCGCTCTTCCTGAGGTCGGGACGCGATCCTCACCTCTTTCCACGTGCCGAAAATGCCTTTATACCGCGCGCGTTCATACAGAAGACCGTTTGCGCCCGCGCCCCGGCCGCACCCGGTCTCATTCATCGCATTCCCCACCCGCATTCGTTGGCGGGACTGGATAGGAGAAACAGCATGTCCGTCGCCCTCACATTCCCCGATGGCTCCATTCGCGAATACGCGCCCGGCACGACCGGCCGCGAGGTCGCCGAGTCGATTTCCAAGTCGCTGGCCAAGAAGGCCGTCGCCATCGCGCTCGACGGCACGTTGCGCGACCTGTCCGATCCGGTCGAGAACGGCCGCCTTGAAATCGTCACCCGCGAAGACCCGCGCGCGCTGGAACTGATCCGCCACGATGCCGCCCACGTCATGGCGGAGGCCGTGCAGGAGCTCTGGCCCGGTACGCAGGTGACGATCGGACCGGTCATCGAGAACGGCTTCTATTATGACTTCGCGAAGGCGGAGCCCTTCACGCCCGACGATCTGCCGAAGATCGAAAAGCGGATGAAGGAGATCATCCAGCGCAACAAGCCTTTCACCAAGGAAGTCTGGCCACGCGACAAGGCCCGTCAGGTGTTTGCCGACAAGGGCGAGGCCTACAAGGTCGAGCTGGTCGATGCGATCGCCGAAGGCCAGGACCTGAAAATCTACTACCAGGGCGACTGGTTCGACCTCTGCCGCGGGCCGCATATGGCATCCACGGGCCAGATCGGCACAGCCTTCAAGCTGATGAAGGTGGCCGGCGCTTACTGGCGCGGCGACAGCAACAATCCGATGCTGACCCGCATCTACGGCACGGCCTGGCACAGCCAGGAAGACCTCGACCACTATCTGAACGTTCTCGCCGAAGCCGAGAAGCGCGACCACCGCAAGCTCGGCCGCGAAATGGACCTGTTCCATTTCCAGGAAGAGGGCCCGGGCGTCGTTTTCTGGCACGGCAAGGGCTGGCGCATCTTCCAGACCCTCGTCGCCTATATGCGTCGCCGTCTCGCAGGCACCTATCAAGAGGTCAACGCACCGCAGGTTCTGGACAAGTCGCTGTGGGAAACGTCCGGCCACTGGGGCTGGTACCGCGACAACATGTTCAAGGTGACGGTCGCTGGCGACGATACGGATGACGATCGCGTCTTCGCGCTCAAGCCGATGAACTGCCCGGGCCACGTGCAGATCTTCAAGCATGGCCTGAAGTCCTACCGCGAACTGCCTATCAGGCTTGCGGAATTCGGCAACGTCCACCGCTACGAGCCCTCGGGCGCGCTGCACGGGCTGATGCGTGTGCGCGGCTTCACGCAGGACGATGCGCATGTCTTCTGCACCGATGAGCAGATGGCGGCCGAATGCCTGCGCATCAACGACCTGATCCTCTCGGTCTATGAGGATTTCGGTTTCGACGAGGTCGTGGTCAAGCTTTCCACGCGCCCGGAAAAGCGCGTCGGTTCCGACGAACTCTGGGATCGCGCCGAAAGCGTGATGACGGATGTGCTGAAGACCATCGAGGCACAGTCGGAAGGCCGCATCAAGACCGGCATTCTGCCGGGCGAGGGCGCTTTCTATGGCCCGAAGTTCGAATATACGCTGAAGGATGCCATCGGCCGTGAGTGGCAGTGCGGCACGACGCAGGTCGACTTCAACCTGCCGGAACGCTTCGGTGCTTTCTACATCGATAGCAACTCGGAAAAGACGAAGCCCGTCATGATCCACCGCGCCATCTGTGGCTCGATGGAGCGGTTCCTCGGCATTCTCATCGAAAACTTTGCCGGCCACATGCCGCTCTGGGTCTCGCCGCTGCAGATCGTCGTCGCCACCATCACGTCCGAGGCCGATGCCTATGGCGAGGAAGTGGCCGAACTCCTGCGCGAGGCTGGCCTTACGGTCGAGACCGACTTCCGCAACGAGAAGATCAACTACAAGGTCCGCGAACACTCGGTCACCAAGGTGCCCGTCATCATCGTCTGCGGCAAGCGGGAAGCGGAAGAGCGTACCGTCAACATCCGCCGTCTGGGTAGCCAAGCCCAGACGCCGATGACGCTCGATGACGCTATCGCAAGCCTGGTGGACGAGGCGACACCGCCAGACCTTCGCCGCAAGGCAGAGGCCAAGAAGGCACGCGCTGCAGCGGCTGCGGTCTGATCATCTCAACGGACAATGAACAAAAGCCGGGCCGCAGGGTCCGGCTTTTATCATTTCACAGGGTACGTGTTGCCAGCTCAATCCTGGGCGTTGGCAGGCGCGACGGCTGCGGACTGGGCGCCCGGTTGTGCCGCCGTGTTCGACAGCAGCACCTCGACATCGGCATTCACGCCGGCCGTCACGGTGAAGTCGCGCTGGTAGATCTTCTCGTTGTTGCGGGCGACGGCGCTATAGTCGCCTTCGGCCAGTACGAGCGTGGGAAAGGCACCGACGCTTTCGCTGACTACGTCGCCGGATGCGGTCAGGATCGACCAGGCCGTATCGGCGATCGCCTCGCCGCCGGGCTCCGCGACCAGTTTCAAGGTCAGTTTGGCGGCCCGGTGCTGAATCGTCGCTTCGGTCAGCTTACCCGCTTCCACCTGGATATCGGCGCGGATGACGGCATTGACGGACCCGTAATTCGAGACGACGTGATAGGTGCCGGTGTTCAGCCGCACGACGGTGCTGGGCTTCACATCCGCCACCACCAGCGCCCGCTCGCCGTCTCCCTTCACATCGGAAGAGAAGATTGAGAAGGAAAGCTCGCCCTGCGGGATACGAACGTCCGCGCCCGAGACGGCGTTGAGCGTGACGCCGCCTGCGTCGAGCACCAGTACTTGCCGTTCGAAGCTGCCGGTTTCCGCAACGCGGATCTTGCGTGTGGCGCCGGCACGCCCGAAGGCCACGTTGACGAAATATTCGCCCGGCACCAGCTGAAACGCGGCCGAACCGCCCTGCGACGTTGCGACCAGCGGTAGCTTGCCGTCGGAGCCGGGAATGGGGCTGAACACGCGCCATGTCAGGCCCTGCTCCACGGCACCGCCCTTGTCCTTTAGAAGTGCCTCCAGCCGCACGTCGCGGGTGGTCGGTCCGTGCGCGGCTTCGCTCGGGATGACCGGGCTGAAACTGTTCAGCTTGGGCATCTTCGTCGGTGCGGAGATCGACGGAAAGCTCTTGAAAGGATCGTCCTGAACGTCCTGCGCCCATGTGCTGCCAGCCGTGCCGCCAGCCGCGCCGAAAGCAATCATGGTAGCAAGGGCAAGGCCCGGGCGAGGGGCCGGGGGCAGGCAGCGAAGAAGAGCCGGGTAACGCATGATACGGTTGACTTCCTGACGAGGTGGCTCCACTTGAGACGCCGGTATGGCGAATTCGTGGCTACCGGCAATGGACCTCACCTGCGGCAACCTACTGCATAATGTGCAGGACCGGTACAGGGTTGCGCAAGGTTAAAGCATCTCCGTTGTGCATATCGGTATGCGGCGCCACGTTCGGGCCTTCGTGCCAAGGCATTCCGGCCGGCGGATGACGTCGGCAGCAGACGACATTCCGGCATGCGACGGCCTCCGTCGCAGGGCCGCTTCCGTGAAAGTGACCGACATGACGACGGCTCCCGGCCTCAAGGACTACCTCGCAACGCGCCGCTCCATCCCCGCCTTCCAGATGTGCGAACCCGGACCCGGGCAGGCGGAGATCGAGGAGATGCTGACGCTTGCCTCGCGCGTTCCCGATCACGGCAAGCTCGCGCCCTGGCGCTTCATCGTCTATCGCGGCGAAGAGCGTGGCCGGATCAGCGCGGACCTTGCCCGCCTGGCGCTGGAAGCAAAACCGGATCTCTCCGAGGAGATGATCAAGGTCGAAAACACGCGGCTGACCCGCGCGCCGGTCGTCATCGCCGTCGTCAGCACGGCCGCGCCGCACGCCAAGGTGCCGGAGTGGGAACAGATCATGTCGGCCGGTGCCGTCTGCCTCAACCTGCTGATGGCTGCTAACGCGCTTGGCTATTGCTCGAACTGGCTGAGCGAGTGGTTCGCATTCGATCAGCGCGCCTTTCCGGTTCTCGGCATTCGGGACAATGAGAAGGTCGCCGGCTTCATCCATATCGGTTCGCCGCAGGTGCCGCCGACGGAGCGTCCGCGTCCGGCGCTTTCCGACATCGTCACCTGGGTCGGCAGCGACTCGTAAAGGCTCTGTGATGTTTTATCCGACCGACACCAACGCCCACGGCCTGCCGCACGATCCGTTCAAGGCCATCGTCTCGCCGCGGCCGATCGGCTGGATCGGCACGCGGGCAAAGGACGGCAGCCTCAATCTCGCGCCCTATTCCTTCTTCAACGCCATCTGCGATATGCCGAAGATGGTGATGTTCTCGTCTTCGGGGTGGAAGGACACGGTCCGCAACATCGAGGAGACCGGTGTCTTCACCGCCAGCTTCGTCAGCCGTGACCTTATCGACCCGATGAACCGCTCGTCGGCCCCGTTGCCGCATGGGGAAAGCGAGTTCGCCGCCGCCGGTCTGACGCCGGTCGATGGAAACCTCGTTGAGGCACCGTTCGTCGGCGAGGCCTATGCCGCGCTCGAATGCCGGATGACGGAGATGTTCCGGCCTAAGACCTTGTCGGGCGAGCCCGCCGAAAACCATGTGGTCATCGGGCAGGTGGTCGGCATCCACATCCGCGAGGAAGCCCTGCGAGACGGTCGCTTCGACATGGCGAAGGCGCGTCCGGTCGGCCGGCTTGGTTATATGGATTATGCCGACGCTGGCGATGTCTTCGAACTGGTTCGCCCAAAGCGCTGACCTGTAGAGTCGGGCACCCACTCAGAAATGTCAGTCCGGGCGGCTGTCTTGCCCCAGCGTCACCCATTGCGCCGCCGTCCGCACGAGCACGTTCCGGAACCCGTGATCCAGCGCGGTATCGCGCAGGCGCACCAGCGCATACCCATCGGTTTCGCTCGAGGGCAGGGACCAAAAGCAGGGTACGCCTGCGTCTGCAGCCTGCAGGATCAGGTAGCCACGCGCCATGATGACGGTCGGGGATGTGGACCGAGCAGCCTTCGCCGGCAGGCCGAGGGCATCGGCAAGTGCGTCCTCGTCCAGCACCAGCGCGATCAGGCGCGCCGAGGCGCCGGACAGGCGTTCGGTACCGAGGAAACTCGCCGGTGACGTGCCGAAGACGGCAACGATCGAGAGACTGCCGGCCGCAAGTCCCGCTTCCGCTTCGATCACGCCGAGCGCAACGTCTGCCGCCTGCAGATCGGCGCGTCCCCGACAGTTTGGCAGCAAGATCCCATCCGGGCGAAGAGTTTCGAAAACGGCTCTGGCATCGTCTCGCTCGAGCGCATTGAGGCTGGCCTTAACCATCAGACGTTTCGGGCGCGGTGTGGGAACAGGGTCTTGCAAGCCTATTACCACGGCGAAGGCTGCGTCAGCTGGCGTATCGCCCGAGGCCAGTCGCACGATCGGACCGGTTTCGCTGGCGTTAATCGACATGGTGAACCAATCTTAAACGTTTCGCATCTAACGTGACGACATCAGCATCTGTTCGTTTTGCGTAGTGGGGCGTCGGTGATCATACAAGCATTTCTTCGCTGGGTCGAAACCGCCAAGGCAACGGATCGCGCTCGCGCCGCCAGCGCCCTGGCGCGCGCCTATTGTGCGAAGGATGGCGACCGGATCGACCGGCATGCCGCCGATATGGCGATGACCTTTCTTCTGGACGATCCCTCGCCGAAGGTGCGTCTGGCCCTTGCCGAAGCGCTGGCTTCGGCGGTGGAAGCTCCACGTTCGATCATTCTGTCGCTGGCCGAAGACCAGCCGGAGATCGCCTTTGCTGTCGCCACCCGCTCCCCCGTTCTCTCCGATGACGACCTGATCGATCTCGCGGCGCGCGGAACGCCCGAACTGCGCGCCTTCATCGCCTCCCGCAGAACGGTGTCTCGCACGGTGGCGGCTGCCATCGGCGAAATCGGCGGCATACCGGAGGTCGTGATCCTCCTCGAAAATCCCTCGGCCGACCTGTCGCGTCGAACCCTGAAGCGTCTCGCGGACCGTCATGGAGATGTTTGCGCCGTGCGCAACATGCTTCTGGAGCGCGAGGATCTGCCGGCCGATGCGCGGCAGGTTCTGGTCGAGCATGTCGGCGCCGCGCTCAACGGCACGGCCTTCCTTCAAGCCGTGGTCGGCACCGAACGCCTGCAACGCGTGGCCCGGCAGGCCTGCGAAACCGCCGCCATCGAGATGGCAGGCGAGGTCGCGGACGTCGATATCAAGGCCCTGATCGCGGAACTCCGCGTTACCGGACGCCTGACGCCCGCCTTGCTTGTCAACGCTCTCTGCCATGGCCGCATCGACTTCTTCGCCGCCGCCATCGTAGACCTGACCGATGTTGGGGAAAAGCGGGTGCGCTCCATTCTCTCCGACGGGCGCACGCAAGCGCTTCAGGCTCTGTTCGAATCGGGCGGTCTCGGTCGCGAGATCGGCGCGCTCTTCGCAGAAGCCATCCTGATCTGGCGGAGAGAGCGACGGCAGGGCAGCCATCTCCCCGCAGCGTCCATCGCCGCGGTCCTCGTCCATCGCCTCCGCCAGACGCCGGATAGCTCCGGCCTGTCGGAATGTGTGGAAAAGCTCGCCATCGCCGAGCAGCGGCGCTTCGCTCGCGATTACGCTCAACTGGCTGCACGACAGGCGGCCTGACACAGGCGGACGTCATCCTATAGGCTCGAGCGCGGCCCATGCCGAAGGGCTTTTGTTCGGCAAAGAATTCCGATTGCTGACGGGATACTGTAAGGCATGAGGCACGCCGGAAATGGCGAAGGTAATCGCATGCCAAGGAGAAGCTCATGTCCGAAACGAATCGGCGCGTCGTCGTCACCGGTGCGGGTGGGTTTCTCGGCCGCCATCTGACGCTGTCCCTTCTGCAGCAGAACTATGCTGTTTGCGGAACCTTCCGCTCGGCCGTTCGCGGCAAACAGGCGAAGATGGCTCTCGAAGAGATGCACGGGCAGCCCACCGACAATCTCACCATCGCCCTCGCGGATCTGGAATCCGATGACGGTTGGTCGGCGGCGCTGAAGGGCGCCGATGCTCTGTTCCACACGGCCTCGCCCTTTCCGGCAAAGACGCCGGACGATCCACAGGACGTGATTCGGCCGGCTGTCGAGGGCACCCGGCGCGTGTTACGGGCAGCGGCCGACGCCGGTATTCGACGCGTCGTGCTGACCTCATCGATTGCCGCCGTCATGTATGGCGATGGCGTGGCCCCCTATGACGAGGGGAACTGGACGGACGCGGACGGCAAGTTCGCCACCGTCTACTACGCGTCGAAGACGCTTGCCGAGCGCGCCGCCTGGGCCGAGGCCGAAGCGCTGGGTCTCGACCTCACGGTGCTCTGCCCGGGTATGATTCTCGGTCCGATGATCGGAAAGACTGCTGCGACCTCGGTCGGGATCGTGCGCAATCTGCTGAACGGCCGCTATCCCGCCATGCCCAAGTTTTCCGTGCCCGTCGTCGATGTCCGAGATGTCGCGACGGCGCATGTCTTGGCGCTCCAGACGGAGGCCGCGATCGGCGAGCGGTTCATCATCGCCGGGCAGTCGCTGAGCATTGCGGAGATCGTCGCCATTCTCCGCGAGGCGGTTCCGGAGAGAGCGGGGAAGTTGCCCGGCATGACCGTTCCGAACTGGACGGCCAAGGCCGCAGCCTCCATGCACCCCGGCCTTGCCATGATCGTGAAAGAGCTTGGACGCGACAACCGCGTGAACAATGAGAAGGCACGACGCCTGCTCGACTGGACAACCCGGCCGGAGCGCGAAACCGTCGCGGCAACCGCCGCGAGCCTGATCGCGGCCGGCTTGATCGTCTGACCGCAGGCACGTTGAGACGCCCGTTCGCCGTACGTCAGCGGGCGATTCGCGTTGCAACCCAGGAATAGCCGTCACCCAGATAGTGAACGGGAACGGATATTGCGTGGCGGATCTTCTGCGTGTCCGGCAACACGCCGCGGATCATCGCGTAAGCCCGCTGGGGCAGGGGCTGACGCTCTCCGGAGGCGACATCGGCCGGATGTGGAGCGGGTGGTGCGTTCGTAGACGTCGCTGTCGCAGGGGAGGCCTGCGAGGGAGTGGAGGCGAGCGGTGGCGGTGTGACGGTGTTGCTCTCCGCTGCCGTTGCGATCGATGCATCCACCGTCTTCTCGCACATGGCGACGATCACGGGATAACTGGCATTCGAATAGGCGGGGAGCTTTCGCTGGGATTGGTCGTCGCAGGCCGCCACCGTCTCCCATGAGCCCTTCACCGTATCGACATAATGGCACTGGCTGACGCTGTCGTCACATCCGAGAATCGTCATTACGACGAGCGCTGCAGTCACCATGATCTGTCCTGTCTCCTGTTTCGAAGACGATGGTAAACAAATCGTAGCTCGGAATTATGGCGCGAACATCCAAGCTGTCATCGATTTCACTTCTGTTTCGCCGCAGCATTGCAAGCCGTGACCGCACACTCTGGATCACTGCCAGAATCGGTATAGAACCGGCTAAAGCAGCTTTTGCGGCTCTTCACCTTGCAGATTCTCTTTCTCAGGAACCTAAGCCAAGTGACTCTGGACATTCGAAAAGAACCCCCTCGCCAACCCGACGTCATCGATCTCCTCAACCAGTCGGACATCTATGCCCAGTCGCTCTATCCGGCGGAGAGCAACCATTTGGTCGATCTCGAGACGCTGGAAAAGCCCGAAGTCTCGTTCTTCGTTGCGCGGCACGACGGCGCCATTATCGGCTGCTGTGCGCTGGTGGCGGCTGGTGATGGCAGCGGCGAGATCAAGCGGATGTTCGTCGATCCGAAGGCGCGCGGCATGCGCGCAGGACGGTCTCTTCTCGACGCCATCGAGCAGACGGCGCGGGACACCGGACTGACGACGGTTCGGCTCGAAACCGGGATCTATCAGCCCGAAGCCATCA
The DNA here is from genome assembly GCF_004343445.1 of Rhizobium sp. PP-CC-3G-465. Taxonomy (NCBI): domain Bacteria; kingdom Pseudomonadati; phylum Pseudomonadota; class Alphaproteobacteria; order Hyphomicrobiales; family Rhizobiaceae; genus Rhizobium; species Rhizobium sp. PP-CC-3G-465. The sequence goes on along the minus strand of NZ_SLYH01000001.1, from coordinate 1,158,457 downwards.
GCCTCTACCGCAAGGCGGGCTACCGCGACATCGAGCCGTTCGGAAGCTACAAGCCCGATCCGCTCAGCCTTTTCATGGAGAAGATCATCGCCTGACTAATAGGACGGGCGCAGCGTCGCCGATCAGATGTCGAGGTTTTCGGCGAAGACGGCCCGTTCCTGGATGAAGCGGAAACGCGCTTCCGGCTTGGTACCCATGAGGTTGTCCACGGCGTCGCGTGTGCCCTCGAAGTCGACATCATCGATGGAAACCTTGAGGAGCGTGCGCTTTGCCGGATCCATCGTCGTTTCCTTCAACTGCGCCGGCATCATCTCGCCAAGGCCCTTGAAGCGTCCGATCTCGACCTTGCCACGCCCGGTGAATTCCTTCTCCATCAGCTCGACCCGGTGGATGTCGTCACGCGCATAAAGCGTCCTCGTCCCCTGCGTCATGCGATAGAGCGGGGGCACAGCGAGATAGAGATGACCGCCGCGAATCAGTTCCGGCATTTCCTGATAGAAGAAGGTGATGAGCAGCGAAGCGATATGCGCCCCGTCCACGTCGGCATCGGTCATGACGATGACGCGGTCGTAGCGCAGGTCTTCCTGACGATATTTCGACCGCGTGCCGCAACCGAGCGCCTGCACGAGATCGGAGATCTGCTGATTGGCGCCCAGCTTTTCGCGGCCCGCGCTGGCGACGTTGAGGATTTTGCCCCGCAGCGGCAGGATCGCCTGATTGGAGCGGTTGCGCGCCTGCTTGGCCGAGCCACCGGCCGAATCGCCTTCGACGATGAACAGTTCGGCACCCAGCGCCGAGTTCTGCGAGCAGTCGGCAAGCTTGCCCGGCAGGCGCAGCTTGCGCACCGCGCTCTTGCGGGTGACTTCCTTCTCCTTGCGGCGGCGGACGCGCTCGTCGGCGCGCTCGATCACCCACTCCAGAAGCTTCGCTGCTTCTTGCGGATTGCCGGCGAGGAAATGATCGAAGGGATCGCGGATCGCGTTCTCGACGATACGCTGTGCCTCGACGGTCGCGAGCTTGTCCTTGGTCTGGCCGACGAATTCCGGCTCGCGGATGAACACGGACAGCATGCCTGCGGCCGAAATCATCACGTCGTCCGTGGTGACGATCGCCGCGCGCTTGTTCTGCGTCAGATCCGCATAGGCCTTTAGGCCCTTGGTCAGTGCGATGCGCAGGCCCGCTTCATGCGTGCCGCCCTCGGGCGTCGGAATGGTGTTGCAATAGGAATGAACGATCGAATCGCCGCCGTACCAAGTGACGGCCCATTCGAGCGCGCCGTGGCCGCCGGTCTTCTCGGTCTTGCCGGAAAAGATCTCACGCGTCACCGTGAACTCGGAGCCCATCGTCGCCTTGAGGTAATCCTTCAAGCCGCCGGGGAAATGGAACACGGCCTTGTCCGGCGTGTCCGTACCCTCGACCAGCACCGGATCGCACGACCAGCGGATTTCGACGCCACCGAAGAGATAGGCCTTGGAACGGGCCATGCGGAAAAGGCGTGCCGGCTCGAACTTGGCGTGAGGCCCGAAGATCTCCGGGTCCGGATGGAAACGCACGCGGGTGCCGCGCCGGTTCTGCACATCGCCCAGTTCCTCAAGGCCGCCCTGCGGGATGCCGCGGGAAAAACGCTGGCGATAGAGGCGCCGGTTGCGCGCGACTTCCACTTCCAGCACGTCGGACAGTGCGTTGACGACGGACACACCGACGCCGTGGAGACCACCAGACGTCTCGTAGACCTTGCTGTCGAATTTGCCGCCGGCGTGGAGCACGGTCATGATCACTTCGAGCGTCGACTTGCCCGGAAATTTCGGATGGTTCTCGACCGGGATGCCGCGACCGTTATCGGTCACCGCGAGGCACCCTTCTGCGTCGAGATGGACGTCGATGAAATTGGCGTGGCCGGCCACGGCTTCGTCCATCGAGTTGTCGATGACTTCGGCAAACAGATGGTGCAGCGCCTTCTCGTCCGTGCCGCCGATATACATGCCGGGGCGACGGCGGACCGGCTCGAGGCCTTCAAGAACTTCGATCGCAGACGCGTTGTAATCGCCCGTGTCGGCCTTCAGCTGCGAGGCGGGCGTTCCCGGAGCACGCGTGGCCGCTTTCGGTTCCTCTGCCTTCGCCGGGGCGCCTGGTTTGGCATCCGCTGCCTTGCCGGCAGACGACGTCGGGGCGAGCGTCTTCGGCTCGGAGGGCTTCCGGGGAGCGGGCGGTGTGGTCGCGAAAAGGTCGTTGCTGTCCGTCATCTGGTGCGTCAAACGTCTTTCGATGTGTCGGCTGATCCTGTAGGTCGGGCATCGCCTGTCCGTCGTCTGCCCGCCTCTTCATACAAGGGCCGGCCGTCCGGCGAAAGAGCCAAGCGTGCCAAAGAGATCAAAAAGGGAACAAGACATGGCCCGGTCCACACTTTCTTTGAGACGCATCGCCGCTTCGAGCGCTCTTGCCCTCGTTTTCGCCCTTGCCATCGGCTTCACCGAGACTGGCGCTGCGACGTTGAAGCCGTTCAAGGACGATCTCTTCGGCTATGGCCGCATTCTGGAATCACGCGACGACGGTGCTTGGCTGACGGTAGACTACGACGAGATGCGCGACATAAACGGCCGGGACGAGATCCCGGAGCGACGCGTCAAGCGGCCCTATGTCTCGCTGGGGATCAAGCGCGCGCAGGCGAACGAGACCGTCGATATCGGCGGGCGCGGGCTCGATGTGTTCCGGGTGGGCGCACCGGATAATGCCGCCTTCACGGTGATCTTCATCCACGGTCGTGGCGGCGACCGGCGGCTGGGCGCAAACGACTACTCCTTTGGCGGCAACTTCAATCGGCTGAAGAACCTCGTCGTGGACAACGGCGGCGCCTATTACGCGCCAAGTGCCCGCTCCTTCGATACGGACGGCGCTGCGGATATTGCAGGCCTGATCGATGTGCTGGCGCGCCGTTCTCCCGGTCGCCCGATCATCCTGTCCTGCGCGTCGATGGGCAGCTTCCTCTGCTGGGGCGTCACGCGAAATGCTGCGGCAGTCAAGCAGCTCTCCGGGATGATGATCATGGGCGGCGCAACCGATCCGGACTTCGGCAAGAGCGCGGCCTTCGCTCGCAAGTTGCCCATGTTCTTCAGCCATGGGAGCGCGGACGGCACGTACAAGGCGGAGGATCAGGCTGCACTTTACGGGCGTCTGAGGAAGGGCGGCTATCCCACCCGTTTCGTCCTGTTCCAGACAGGCACACATGGAACGCCGGTGAGAATGACCGACTGGCGGGATGCCATCAACTGGATCCTTTCGCGCTAATTTAGATGCAACCTGAGCGATTTTCCGTTCATTAACCACCGATTGAAGTCCCAACCCTTTTGCGGGCCATGTTTGTCTTTCGGAAAGCACGGCATGACAGTCTCCCTGCAATTGAAAAAACCGGGGTGCAATCATGGATGCGCGAACCGACACACGGCTTGTTCCGCTTTGCGTCGATTTGGATGGTACGCTTGTCGCAGCCGATACGCTGTGGGAAGGCGTCGCCGTCGTCCTGTTCCGCAATCCGCTGATGCTGTTCGCGCTCGTCCTCTGGGCGTTGCGGGGCAAAGCGCATCTGAAGCATGAGGTGGCGGCCCGGTCCGGACGCACGGGTGGCGACTGGCCCTATCGCCCCGAGGTCATGGAGCGGCTGCAGCGGGAGCGGGCGACCGGCCGCGATATCGTCCTCGTCACCGGCGCCGCCGAACGGGTGGCGCTGGATGTCGCAGCCCATGCCGGCATCTTCACCGGCGTACTGCATTCCTCGCCCACCCACAACCTCACGAGCCATCGCAAGCGCGCGGAGCTGATCGCGCGCTATGGCGAGGCCGGGTTCGACTACATGGGCAACAGCCGGGATGACGTGGCCGTTTTCGATGCCGCCCGCACGGCCATCGTCGTCGCACCGGATCGCGCAGCGGAAACATGGCGCCGCCGACATGGTGCCGAGCGTCTCGAAACCGGCACGATCGGTATCAAGGACACGCTAAAATCCATCCGCGTCCACCAATGGGCGAAGAACATCCTGATCGCCGTGCCGATGGCGCTTGATCACGACATCCTCCAGCAGGAGGCGCTGATCAACACGATCGTCGCCTTCTTCGCCTTCAGCTTCCTCGCCTCTGCCGTTTACGTCATCAACGACATCTCGGACCTGACGAATGACCGCCGCCATCCGAAGAAGCGGTTCCGGCCGCTGGCGAGCGGGCGCATGTCCGTTCCGACCGGCCTGGCGCTCGCCGCAAGTCTGCTCATCGCGTCCGGCGCACTGACGCTCACGATGCCGCGCGATTTCATCCTGACACTTGGTATTTACCTCGCGATCACCACGGCTTACACATTTTTCCTCAAGCGGAAACTCTTGGTCGATGTCTTCACGCTGGCGGGCCTCTATACGATCCGCATCGTCGCAGGCGCGACGGCAACCGGAACGGAGCTTTCCTTCTGGCTTCTCGCCTTCTCGATCTTCTTCTTCCTCAGCCTTGCGCTGGTGAAACGCTATGTCGAGCTGGACGAGCATGGCGGCGAAGCCGGTGCGCAGGTTCCGGGGCGCGGCTATATGCAGGTCGATTTCGAGATGGTCGGTCAGGCCGGCGTCTCCTCGGCTTTCGCCTCCGCGCTCGTTCTCGCGCTCTACATCCACAGCGTCGAGATGCAGCAGATGTACAGCATGCCGGCCGCGCTCTGGCCGCTCTGCCCCATGGTCCTCTACATGCTGCTGCGCATCTGGATGCTCGCCCGACGTGGCGCGCTGCATGAGGATCCGGTCGTTTTCATCATGCGCGACTGGCGCAGCATTGCTACCATGGCCGCAGGCGGCGTGCTGGTGATGATCGGCGCGGTCGGCATCCAATGACGGGCGCGACGAAAACACCGATGGCCGTGAATTTCGACAGCTGGGGCCGCCTCGACACGCGCACGCGCCATGCCATCAGCCCGGATACCTTCGAGGATGACATCGTTACGGCCGCACCGGGCGGATATCTCCCCTTCGGCAACGGCCGCTCCTACGGCGACAGCTGCCATAACGATCCGGGCCTCTTGATCGACAACCGCAAGCGCGGTCGCATTCACGCCTTCGACCCCGGCACCGGCATTCTCTCCGCCGAAGCCGGCGTCACCTTCTCGGCTATTCTCGCGCGTGCCGTGCCGCATCGCTTCTTCCTGCCGGTCACCCCCGGCACGGCCCATGTCACGCTCGGCGGCGCGATCGCCAACGATGTGCATGGCAAGAACCACCACGCCCGCGGGACCTTCGGAAACCATATCCGGCGGCTGACGCTGCTGCGGTCGGATGGCGGCACTCTCACATGCTCGGAGACCGAGAAACCGGAGATGTTCAACGCCACGATCGGGGGCATGGGACTGACCGGCCTTATCCTCGATGTTGACCTCCAGATGATGAAGGTGCCCTCCGCACACATCCAGCAGCACGCCATCCGCTTCGACAGCCTCGACGACTATTTCGGCATGATCGACCGCGTCGATGCCGAACATGAATATTCCGTCGCCTGGATCGATCAGCTGGCCACGGGCCGCAAGGCGGGTAGGGGCATACTCCTGGCCGGCGACCATGCCGACGCCTCCTGCGAATTCCCCGATCTGCCGCGCGGACGCATGCTCGCGGTCCCGGTTACGCCGCCCTTCAGCCTTCTCAACCGCCTGACCCTCAAGGCCTTCAATTCCGCCTATATCCGCAAGGCGAAAGCCGGCGAGACGGTCGAGACGGTGAAGTGGTTCGGCTATTTCTATCCCCTCGATGCGATCAGGAACTGGAACCGCCTCTACGGGCGCAAGGGCCTCTACCAGCACCAGAGCGTTTATCCCGCCGATGTCGCACCTGCGGTCACCGCGCGACTGATGGAAGCGGCCCGAGACGCCGGACATGGGTCCTTCCTGACGGTTCTGAAACGCTTTGGCGAACACCGTTCGCGCGGCCTGTTTTCTTTCCCGCGCCCCGGCTTCACGCTCACCCTCGATTTCGCCAACCAGGGCGAGGGCACGTTGAAGCTTCTCAATAGGCTCGACCGGATCGTCGTGTCGGCTGGCGGTGCGGTCAATCCCTACAAGGATGCACGGATGAGCCCGCAGACCTTCGACGCGTCCTTCCCGGAATGGCGAAAGCTCGAGGCGATGCGGGATCCCGCAATGATGTCGGACTTCTGGCGGCGAACCGCCATGGCACTGTGAACGACAAGATAGAATCAATTATAATAAAAGAAATCAGCAAGTTTCACCGAATAGTGGACTCTCTTCCGTAAGGTGGATCCCAAGCGAGAACGAGCCCGAAAAGGGAATACGACATGAAATATTTGGCTTTCATATTGTTTACCGTGCTGACCAATGCGGCGGCACAGCTGATGCTGAAGCAGGGCATGCTGAGCCTCGGCCCTCTGACATTCACGCCCGATACCGCGATCGCCCGCTTCTTTCAGATCCTGTTCAACCCCTGGGTCTTTGCGGGGCTTGCCACCTTCGCCATTTCGATGGTGTCGCATCTCTACGTGCTGTCGAAGGTCGAGCTGTCCTTTGCCTATCCCTTCCTCAGCCTCGCCTACGTCGCCGTGGCCATCTTCGCCTACGTCATCTTCCGCGAGGACCTGAACGCCTGGCGCATCGCCGGCATCGGCTTCATCTGCGTGGGAACCGTTCTCATTGCCCAGTCCGGCCGCTCGACGCCCGCGGAAACCGCGACGATCGAACCCTCAGCCGCAAAATCCATCCATAGTGGGAGCCCGACATGAAACACGTCATTTTCGGAGGCGACGGCTTCGTCGGTCGCCACCTCGCCGAGCGCCTCGTCAACGAAGGCGAACAGGTTCTGATCGCCGATATCGTCAAGACCGACCTGCCGCATTACGCCCATGGCCGCGTCGGCTTCGTGCATTGCGACGTGACGGATCTCGATCAGGTGATGAAGGTCGATATCGGCCCCGAGGACATGGTCTACAACATGGCCGCCAAGATGCTGTCGCCGCTGCAGGTGCGCGCCAAACGCTGGAAATTTTTCTGGCCGGTCAACTATTACGGTGCCGAGAACATCATGAAGGCGACGGCGGCTTCGGGTGCCAACCGTCTCGTGCAGTTCACGACGGACATGATCTACGGCCACACGGTGCAGTCGCCGCAGGCGGAGGATCATCCGGTCAAGCCGCTCGGCGAATACGGCAAGTCGAAATGGGCGACGGAGCAGCTCTGCCATGCCTATCGCGAAAAGGGCATGCGGATCTCGATCTTCCGTCCGCGCCTCATCATCGGCCCGGGCCGCCTCGGCATCCTGGAAAAGCTGTTCAAGCTGATCGACGCCAACCTGCCGGTGCCGATGATCGGCTCGGGCAAGGCGCCCTACCAATTCATCTCCGTGTTCGATTGCGCCGAAGCCGCGCGTCTTGCCTGGAAGAGTGGCGTGCCGAACGAGGCTTACAATCTCGGCTCCGACAATCCGCCTTCCGTGCGCCAGCTTCTGGGCGGCCTGATCAAGCATGCCGGTTCCAAATCCATCCTCATCCCCACGCCGGGCTTTGCCGTCAAGGCGACGCTGGCCGCCTTCGATGCGATCAACCTGCCGATCATGGACCCGGAACAGTACCTGATCGCCGACGAGATGTGCGTTCGCGAGACGGGAAAGCTGAAACAGGAGCTTGGCTGGAAGGCGCAGTTCAACGACGGCGCCATGCTGATCGCCGCCTACGACGAATATCGCGCGAAGAAATCCAAAGGCACCGTCGGCACGCCCGCCGCCCTGCCGGCCGAATAAGAGGGAACGACAAGATGCTCGATACGCCCGCCCGTTTCCTTGTTGACGCCCCCGCCATCGAAGGCCCGCAGCCCGTCCGCAAAGCGGTTGCCAAGCCCGACCTCCTCACGGTCGCGGACGCCAAGGCGCTGACCGTTCCGGAAATGACGACCCTGTTCAAGGATCACGTCAATCCCGGCCAGCTCCACTTCATGAAGCTGCTCGGCTTCCACAAGGTGAAGATCGAGAGCGCCGAGGGGATGTACTACACCGACCAGAACGGGCGGAAGATCCTCGATTTCTTCGGCGGTTTCGGCTCGCTCGCCTTTGGCCACAACCACCCGCGTCTGCTGGAAGCCCGTAAGCGCTTTCAGGACGAGAACCGCCACGAGATCGCCATCGCCTTCATGTCGCAATATGCGGCAGCCTTCGCGAAGAATCTCGCAACCATTTCGCCCGGCGATCTCGACATGGTGTTCCTCGGCTCGTCCGGCTCCGAGGTCATGGAAGCCGCCGTCAAGCTCGCCGAGCGCGCTGCCGGCCCGAAGCGGCCGAAGGTCGTCTATGCCGAGAATTCTTTCCACGGCAAGACGAAGGGCGTGCTGAACATCACCGACGGCGCTCTCTACCGGGCTGATTTTTCGGTCTCGGGAAACACCGTCCGCGTGCCCTTCGGCAACATCCAGGCGATCGAGAACGCCTTCCGGGCCGATCCGCAGATCGGGGCGATCGTTCTGGAAACCATCCAGGGCGGCGGCGGTATCATCCGCGCACCCGATGGTTTCTGGAAGGAGCTCCGCGCCCTCTGCGACCGCTACGGCGTCGTCTGGGTCGCGGACGAGGTCCAGTGCGGTTACGGCCGCTCGGGCCGCTTCTTCGCCTTCGAGCATGAAAATGTGGTGCCGGACATCACGGCGCTCGCCAAGTCGCTCGGTGGCGGCAAGGCGGCCGTGGGCGCCATGATCGCCCGGCGCGAGATCTACATGAAGGCTTATGGCACGCCGAAGACGGCGATGATCCACGCGATGGCGACGTTCGGCGGCATGGGCGAGGCCTGCGTCACCGCCATCGAGGCGCTGAACATCATGTATGACGACGGCTTGATCGATAACGCGGCAGAGCAGGGCGCCTACCTGCTCGCCCGCCTCGATGCGCTGCGAGAGAAGTACCCGAAGATCATCAAGGAGGTTCGCGGGCAGGGGCTCATGGTGGGGCTCGAGTTCCAGGACTTCAGCCAGACGATGCCGCTGGTGCTGCGCCCGGTCATCGGCATGCTCGACGACAAGCTCAAGGGCTCGCTCTCCGGCTTCATCGGCGCGCTGCTGCTGCGGGACTACGACACACTCGTCGCCTTCACCGAATACAACCGCAACGTCATCCGCCTGGAGCCGCCGCTGATTTGCGAACGCGCCCATGTCGATCAGTTCGTGGATGCGCTCGACGATCTCCTCGGCCGCGGCATCATTCGGATCGTCAAGGATTTCGTCGGCAGCCAGATGGGCTGAGTCGAGACGACGAACATGGGACGCGGGCGGGGGAACGGCCCGCGTTTCTGATTCCGATGTTCCACGCGTGATCAACGCTTTCCACGACCGGGTGGATTTGCTACGGCCGATCCATCGTCGGAAAACGGGAGAGAAGCCGAATGACACCTGATGTGCGTCCGCTTGTTGCGGGGAACTGGAAGATGAACGGGCTGCGCGCCTCTCTCGACCAGATCAAGGCGATGGCCGAGGGGGTCACGGGCCCGCTGTCCGAAAAGGTCGAGGCGCTCATCTGCCCGCCGGCAACACTTCTCTACGTCGCGACGGCCCTTTGTACCGACAGCCCGCTCGCCATCGGCGCGCAGGATTGCCACGTCGCCGTGTCCGGTGCGCATACGGGCGATATTTCCGCCGAAATGATCGCCGACTGCTTCGGCACCTACGTCATTGTCGGCCATTCCGAGCGCCGCAACGATCACGCAGAGACGGATGCGATCGTGCGCGCGAAGACGGAAGCTGTTCTGGCTGCCGATCTCGCCGCCATCGTCTGCATCGGCGAAACCGGTGACGAGCGCAAGGCAGGCCAGACGCTGGATGTTCTCAAGCGCCAGCTCGATGGCTCGCTGCCGGATGGCATCACGGCTGATAACACCGTCATCGCTTATGAGCCCGTCTGGGCGATCGGCACAGGGCTGACACCGACCGTGACCGACATCGAGGAGGCTCACGCTTTCATGCGCAAGGAACTGACGGCGCGGTTCGGCGACGAAGGCGCGGCCATGCGCATCCTCTATGGCGGCTCGGTCAAGCCGGGCAATGCCGTCGAGCTGATGGGTATCGCGAACGTTGACGGCGCACTGATCGGTGGCGCGAGCTTGAAGGCGCAGGACTTCCTCGCCATCTACGGCGCATACGAGCAACTGCTCGGCTGATCATCGGGGCTTGGAATAGCGGGCTGCTTGGTATATTGAGCCCGCGAAACCGAAATTCGCTGCGAGGACGCGGCCGGGAACACGCGGCCGTGCCGTGCCCGGCTTTTCGTGAAGATTTGCGGCAACAGAGACGTCAAGTGCGGGTGACGAACGGCGACACGGCCGGGGTCCGGCGCGCTTCAAGCCAGGACTGGACGAAATGCAGGAAGTATTGCTTGTCATCTATCTCATGGTCGTGCTGGCGCTGATTGGCGTCGTGCTGATCCAGCGCTCGGAAGGCGGCGGTCTCGGCGTCGGCGGCGGCTCGGGCTTCATGTCCGCTCGCGGTACGGCGAACGCGCTGACGCGTACGACGGCGATCCTTGCCACACTCTTCTTCGTCCTCGCTCTGGCCATGAGCATCTATGCTCGCTACCAGCCGAACGCGACCGACGTCCTCGACCGTATCCCCGGAACGACCAACAACGGCAACGGCGTCCTCGATTCGCTCGGTGGCACCACCACGGCGCCTGCGACACCCGCGACCCCGGCACCGGCCGCTCCCGGCAACGGCGTTCCCACCGGTGGCGATGCTCCGGCCAGCACGGCCCCGGCAGCACCCGCGACGCCTGCTCCTGCGGCAACGACGCCGGCCGCACCGGCTCCGTCGAACACGATGGCGCCTGCCAACAACACCATGGCGCCTGCCAACACGATGGCGCCTGCCGCACCGGCACCCGCGACGGAAACCCCTGCGGCCACGCCGCCTGCAGCGACTGGCACGGGCGCACCCACCGCTCAGTAAGCCGAGCGCAACCAAATCCGACCGGCGGAACCTGTTTTCCGCCGGTTTTCTTTTGTGCGTCATCGATGTCAGCGCCTCAAAATCTGGGGAGTGCGGCATTTTTCGATGGCGGAATCGATCTCGAAAAGGTATCCGGTCAAGCCCATGGCGCGATATGTATTCATCACCGGCGGCGTGGTTTCGTCCCTTGGAAAAGGGATTGCCGCAGCCGCTCTCGGCGCGTTGCTGCAGGCCCGTGGTTATCGGGTGCGGCTTCGTAAACTCGACCCCTATCTGAACGTCGATCCGGGCACTATGAGCCCGACCCAGCACGGCGAGGTGTTCGTCACCGACGACGGCGCTGAGACCGACCTCGACCTTGGCCATTACGAGCGCTTCACCGGCCGCTCGGCCACCAAGACCGACAACATCACCACGGGTCGCATCTACAAGAACATCATCGACAAGGAACGCCGCGGCGACTACCTCGGCGCGACCGTGCAGGTGATCCCGCACGTGACGAACGAGATCAAGAATTTCGTCACCGAGGGCAACGAGGAATACGACTTCGTCATATGCGAAATCGGCGGCACGGTAGGCGACATTGAGGCCATGCCTTTCATGGAAGCGATCCGCCAGCTGAAGAATGATCTGCCGCGCGGTGCCGCTATCTACGTCCATTTGACGCTGATGCCCTATATTTCGGCTGCCGGCGAGCTGAAGACCAAGCCGACGCAGCATTCCGTCAAGGAACTGCAGGCGCTCGGCATCCATCCCGACATTCTGCTCGTGCGCGCCGACCGGGAGATCCCCGAAGCCGAGCGCCGCAAGCTCTCGTTGTTCTGCAACGTCCGTCCGTCCGCCGTCATCCAGGCGCTGGACGTGGCGAGCATCTACGACGTGCCGATAGCCTACCACAAGGAAGGCCTCGACTCTGAAGTCCTGGCCGCCTTCGGCATCGAGCCCGCGCCGAAGCCGCGCCTCGACAGCTGGGAAAACGTCTACGACCGGATCCGCACGCCGGAAGGCGAGGTCACGATTGCCATCGTCGGCAAATATACCGGCCTCAAGGACGCCTACAAATCGCTGATCGAAGCCCTCTACCACGGTGGCATTGCCAACCGGGTGAAGGTCAAGCTCGAGTGGATCGAGTCGGAAGTCTTCGAAAAGGAAGATCCGGCGCCTTACCTTGAAAAGGTCAACGGCATTCTCGTGCCCGGTGGCTTCGGCGAGCGCGGTTCGGAAGGCAAGATCCTGGCCGCCCGTTTCGCCCGCGAACGCAAGGTGCCCTATTTCGGCATCTGCTTCGGCATGCAGATGGCCGTCGTCGAAGCGGCGCGCAACCTCGCCGGCATCGAGGCGGCGTCCTCGACGGAATTCGGCCCAACGGCCGAACCCGTGGTCGGCCTGATGACCGAGTGGATCAAGGGCAATGAGCTTCAGAAGCGGACGGCCTCCGGCGACCTCGGTGGAACCATGCGCCTCGGCGCCTACAAGGCCTCGCTGAAGAAGGGTACGAAGATCGCGGATATCTACGGCTCCGCCGATATCTCCGAGCGCCATCGTCACCGCTACGAGGTGAACATCGACTACAAGGACCGGCTTGAGAATTGCGGCCTCGTCTTCTCCGGCATGTCGCCGGATGGCGTTCTGCCTGAAACGATCGAGTATGCGGATCACCCTTGGTTCATCGGCGTCCAGTACCACCCGGAACTGAAGTCCCGCCCGCTCGATCCCCATCCGCTCTTCGCCAGCTTCATCGAAGCTGCGGTGGAGCAGACGCGGCTTGTATAAGAGCGACCCATAGGTCGTCTCAGATCCGGCTTAACCGCTTTGCACATGTATAGATCGCCTCCTGTTGAACAGGATGGCGATCTTTCTTTGAGACAAGATTGCTCAGGCCATCCATGCGGCGGAAGCTTCAATCCCGAGTCTGGTAATCGCTTCTTTCGACCAGCCGCGGGACAAATGCTTGACCGCGATCACCTGCGCACCGGTCTCCAACTGGGAGACAACCTCGCAAGCGTCTTTCCCATGCGCCACGATGACCTTTGGACGGATAGTGCTGACAAGATACTGAAAGGGTGTCGTATCGCGATTTGTCAGTGCCAGTTCCGGCTTCGTCTCAGACGCGACCGCAAATATATTCGTCTCTAGAACAGCGGTGGGAAACGCTGCTTTGACGAAACCCTCAATGTTTCGGCGAGTGGGTGAAATTGTCGGCCGAAATGACTTGCCTGGCTTGAGGGGTTTTGCCTGACGTTCCCGTATGTATTCCTCAATCCATGCTTCCTTGTCGAAACCTCGTGTTTCACTCCAGAATGACCAGAAATCCTTGCTCATTTCTGTAGCTGGGTTGTAGCCCACAAGAAAAATGGATGCTTCGAAGGGAGAGCCGGAACAGACAAAAGGGCGCACTTTTGTCGCTCCGCCGATAACGTTGCGTAGGTCTTGTTCAAACTGCTTCAATGATGATGTCGACATGTTTTATCCCCGTAATCTCTGCCAGTAGCGAGAGCATCCCTATGATGAGATGAAACGCCTCGTAAGGGGCAAGTTCCCGCTCGTTGCCGGCTGATAATCGATCAAAACCTTCTTTTAACATTTACCTGTCATTCATCTCTTTCGAACCTTGGATCGAGAGCGATGCGTGTATTGATTTTCGTCGCCCTGATGGCGCTTGCCGGTTGTGCAACGGCGCCCAAGAACACCCGGAATGCCTGCGCGATCTTCGAGCAGCGCGATGGGTTGTTCAACAATTGGCAGCGTGCCGCACGGCACGCCGAGAAGCAGTATGGCGTGCCCGTGCCCATCCTGATGGCGACGATCCAGACTGAGTCGAATTTTCGTCCGCATGCCAAGCCGCCGCGCACGAAACTCCTGGGCTTCATCCCGTGGAAGCGCGTCTCCAGCGCCTACGGCTATTCCCAGGCGCTCGACGGCACGTGGGACGAGTACCGCGCCTCGACGGGACGCTGGATGGCCAAGCGGTCGAACTTTTCCGACGCCATCCACTTCGTCGGCTGGTATCACGCCCGCAACCACCGCAAGAACGGCATCGGCCTCAACGATGCCTACAATCTCTATCTCGCCTATTACTCGGGCGATGCGGGCTATGCGCGTGGCTCCTGGCGCGGCAATGCCGGCCTGCAGGCGACAGCCCGGCGTTCGGCCGCCCTCGCGTCGTCCTATGCCAGCCAGTTGCGAAACTGCGACTAGGCCGGAAACATCAGGTCAGTCTTGCCTCACCAATTCCAGCCTTGAATTGTCGGCCCGAAGATGCCAAGCACCGGTGAACGCTCGGTTCCTGCCGGCGTGACGAGGAGAAGCGGACGATGAGAGACGACCGACCGGCAATCGCGGGCCATGTCCGCCGCCATCTCGATCATCTCGTCCTGCCCGTCGCGGCGCTTGCCACGGCACGCCAGCGCTTGTCTCGCCTCGGTTTTACCGTCGCCGGCGATGCCCTGCATCCGTTTGGCACAGAGAATGCCTGCGTCTTCCTCGCCGACAAGACCTATCTGGAACCGCTCGCCGTTGCCCAGCGCGAGGACTGCGAAGCCGCCGCCTTGCAGGGCAATGCCTTCGTTGCGCGAGACCTCGCCTATCGCTTTCGCCGCGGCCAGGATGGCTTCTCCGCACTCGTCTTTTCCACGGACGACGCCATCGCCGACCACGCCCGGTTTCAGGACCATGGCCTGTCCGGCGGCGACATTCTCGAATTTTCAAGGCCGATGAAACGTCCGGATGGAGAGGAAGTGATCGGGCAGTTCCGACTGGCCTTCGCCAGCGACCTGCGCGCGCCGGATCTGCTCTGCTTCACCTGTCAGCGCGTGCAGCCGCTCCCCGCCGACCGCACCGCTTTCGAAACACACGCAAACGGTGTGACCGGCATCCGGCAGGTGATCCTGTCCGAGCCCAATCCGACCGACTTCCAGTATTTCCTTCAGGAGGTCGTGGACGAGCGTGAAACGGAGGCGCATTCGTTCGGCATGGACATTCCCGCCGCCAATGCCCACATCTCCGTCCTGAACGAGGCCGGTATGCGGGGTTTCCTCGGTGTCGACGAGCCGCTGACAGAGCGCGGCCTCCGGGCGCGTGCGATCGTCTTCACGGTCGGAGACATCGCCGCCACCGAAGCCATGCTGGCCGCCAACGCCATCGAGCATGTCAAACGGGACAGCCGCCTGATCGTGACTCCGGCACCCGGACAGGGCGCCATCTTCGTATTTGGAGAATGACCATGAAAACCAATGATTCCGTCGTCGTCGGCGAGGGCGCCCGCGCCGTGACCTTCTCGCAAGGTGCCAAGCTGTCGCTCATCGCCGGTCCCTGCCAGATGGAGAGCCGCGACCATGCCTTCATGATCGCCGGCCGCATGGTGGAACTCTGCGACAAGCTCGGCCTCGGCCTCGTCTACAAGTCGTCCTTTGACAAGGCCAACCGCACATCGCTGTCCGGTAAGCGCGGCATCGGTCTTGAGAAGGCGATGGAGATCTTTGCCGATCTCAAGACGGAATACGGCTTTCCCGTTCTCACCGACATTCATACCGAAGAGCATTGCGCGCTCGTTGCACCCACAGTCGATATCCTGCAGATCCCGGCCTTTCTCTGCCGCCAGACGGACCTGCTCGTCGCCGCCGCTAAAACCGGCCGCACGATCAACGTGAAGAAGGGCCAGTTCCTTGCTCCCTGGGACATGAAGAACGTGCTGTCGAAGTTTACCGAGAGTGGCAATCCGAACGTGCTGCTCTGCGAGCGCGGTGCCTCCTTCGGCTACAACACGCTGGTCTCCGACATGCGCTCGCTGCCGATCATGGCGGGTCTCGGCGCGCCCGTGGTGTTCGATGCGACGCATTCGGTCCAGCAGCCGGGCGGGCAGGGCACGTCTTCCGGCGGCCAGCGCGAATTCGTCGAGACGCTGGCACGCGCCGCCGTTGCGGTCGGTGTCGCTGGTGTGTTCATCGAGACGCATGAGGATCCCGACAATGCACCGTCGGACGGTCCGAACATGGTCGCTATCGACGACATGCCGCGTCTGCTCGAAACCCTGCTCGCCTTCGACGCGATCGCGAAGCGCTGACGGGCGGCGCCCACTGCCATTGTAATTTCATAGCCGTCGATTAAGACAGGCCATCCGCCCAAAACCCAAGGACAGGGAAGAGACCATGACAACCATCATCGACATCATCGGCCGCGAAATTCTGGACAGCCGAGGCAATCCGACGGTCGAAGTCGACGTGCATCTCGAAGACGGAAGCTTCGGCCGTGCGGCCGTTCCCTCCGGCGCGTCCACGGGTGCGCATGAGGCGGTCGAATTGCGCGATGGTGGCTCGCGCTACCTCGGCAAGGGCGTCGAGCGCGCCGTCGAATTCGTCAACGGCGAAATCTACGAGGCCATCGGCGGTCTCGATGCCGAAAACCAGATCCAGATCGACCAGGTCATGATCGAACTCGACGGCACCGAGAACAAGTCTCGCCTCGGCGCCAACGCCATCCTCGGCGTCTCGCTCGCCGTTGCCAAGGCTGCTGCCGAATCGGCCGGCCTGCCGCTCTACCGCTACATCGGCGGCCCGAACGCCCATTACCTGCCGGTGCCGATGATGAACATCATCAACGGCGGCGCGCATGCCGACAACCCGATCGACTTCCAGGAGTTCATGATCGTTCCCGTTGGCGCCGACTCGATCCGCGATGCCGTGCGCATGGGCTCGGAAGTCTTCCACACGCTGAAGAAGCAGCTGTCGGCCGATGGCCACAACACCAATGTCGGCGACGAAGGCGGCTTTGCGCCGGGTCTTGCATCGGCCCCGGCAGCGCTCGACTTCATCATGAGCTCGATCGAAAAGGCCGGCTACAAGCCCGGCGAAGACATGTTCATCGCGCTCGATTGCGCCTCGACCGAGTTCTTCAAGGACGGCAAGTACCACCTCGAAGGCGAAGGCCGCGTGCTTGAGCCGGAAGCCATGGCCGACTACCTCGCGGAACTCGCTGCCAAGTACCCGATCTTCTCGATCGAGGACGGCATGGGCGAAGACGACTGGAACGGCTGGAAGTACCTGACCGACAAGATCGGCTCCAAGGTCCAGCTCGTCGGCGACGATCTCTTCGTCACCAACTCCAAGCGCCTGCGCGACGGTATCAAGATGGGTGTCGCCAACTCGATCCTCGTCAAGGTCAACCAGATCGGCTCGCTGTCGGAAACGCTCGACGCTGTGGAAACCGCCCATAAGGCCGGCTACGCCGCCGTCATGTCGCACCGCTCGGGCGAGACGGAAGACAGCACGATCTCGGACCTCGCCGTTGCCACCAACTGCGGCCAGATCAAGACCGGCTCGCTGGCTCGCTCCGACCGGACCGCTAAGTACAACCAGCTGATCCGCATTGAAGAGCAGCTCGGCCCCCAGGCGCAGTACATGGGGCGCTCCATCCTGCGCGGCTGATCTTTCAAGCGCGGCTATTCGCAAAGCCCGGGCTTCCGCAAGGAGGCCCGGGCTTTTTTCGTTTCCGCGCGGCGTCCTTCCAATGTTCGTTATGGTCAACGCTCGATTAACACATGCCTGCTAGCTTGAAGGCCAGTAGCGTAGCAGGGCGTCAGCGTATGTGGACCAAGCATCATCGGAAGCGGAAACTCGGGCGGTTTGCCATGCCGCTCATCACCGTCGCTTTCCTTTCCTATTTCTCCTACCACTCGATTCACGGTGACTTCGGCCTGCGGGCAACGGAGGTCTTCGACCGCCAGCGCGTGGAGCGGCAGGCGACGTTGAAAGAGCTGACAGAGAAGCGTCAAATCCTTGAAAAGGAAGTCGCTTTGCTCAGCGATGGCTCCATGGAGCGCGATATGCTGGACGAAAAGGCGCGTTTCGGACTGAATATGTCACGCGCCGACGAGATCGTCATCTTCCACTGAGTCCATCAGTTAACCGAAAAGACGTTAATCAAAATTTATACAGTTTTTTCAGTTGCTTGTGCCGAATATAAGCCATGCAAATATAGCATTGCTGTTGTCACAGTCTTTCCCTATGGTAGCCGCAAAACGCAAACCATAGGGAGGATCGCATGGCTCCGCGTCAGAACGCGTCCGTATCCAGCCGCGGCAAGTCAGCCGGCAAATCTGCAGGCAAGGATTTCGCCAACGGCACGATCGTAGAATTCGACCGCGAACAGGACCTGAAGGCCTATCGCGAAATGCTCCTCATTCGCCGTTTCGAGGAAAAGGCCGGCCAGCTTTACGGCATGGGCTTTATCGGCGGCTTCTGTCATCTCTACATCGGTCAGGAAGCTGTCGTCGTCGGCATGCAGATGGCGCTGAAGCAGGGTGACCAGGTCATCACCGGTTACCGCGACCACGGCCACATGCTCGCAACGGGCATGAGCGCACGCGGCGTCATGGCCGAGCTCACGGGGCGCCAGGGCGGCTACTCCCGGGGCAAGGGCGGCTCCATGCACATGTTCTCCAAGGAGAAGAATTTCTACGGCGGCCACGGCATCGTCGGTGCACAGGTCTCGCTCGGCACGGGCCTTGCCTTCGCCAACAGCTATCGCGGCAACGACAATGTCTCTCTCGCCTATTTTGGCGACGGCGCGGCCAACCAGGGCCAGGTCTATGAGAGCTTCAACATGGCGGCCCTCTGGAAGCTGCCCTGCATCTACATCATCGAGAACAACCGCTACGCCATGGGTACATCCGTCGCCCGCGCTTCGGCCGGCGTCGATTTCTCCCAGCGCGGTGCCGCCATCGGCATCCCCGGCTATCAGGTCGACGGCATGGACGTTCGTGCGGTCAAGGCGGCCGGTGAGGAAGCTGTTGCCCATTGCCGCGAGGGCAAGGGTCCGGTGATCCTGGAAATGCAGACCTACCGCTACCGCGGCCACTCCATGTCCGACCCGGCGAAGTATCGCTCCAAGGACGAAGTTCAGAAGATGCGGTCCGAGCACGACCCGATCGAGCAGGTGAAGGTTCGCCTGCTGGAGAAGGGCTGGGCCACCGAGGACGAGCTGAAGGCGATCGACAAGGACGTCCGCGACATCGTCGCCGACAGCGCCGATTTCGCCCAGAACGATCCGGAGCCGGATGTATCCGAGCTCTACACCGACATTCTTCTGTGATCCGGGACGAGGGACTGATCCATGCCTATTGAAATTCTGATGCCCGCCCTTTCCCCGACCATGGAAGAAGGCACGCTCTCCAAATGGTTGAAGAAGGAAGGCGACACCGTCGCCTCCGGCGACGTGATCGCTGAAATCGAGACCGACAAGGCGACCATGGAAGTGGAAGCCGTCGATGAAGGTACGATCGGCAAGATTCTGATCGAAGCCGGTACCGAAAACGTCAAGGTCAACACGGCCATCGCTATCCTGCTGCAGGAAGGCGAAAGCGCCGATTCGGCTGCCGACGCCAAGCCGGCGGCACCGAAGGCCGATGCCGACACGCCGACCGCAACGTCGAACGATGCCGGCGGTAAGGCCCGCGAATCGAGCGACGAGCCGACGTCGAAGGCCGACAGCAAGGTGCCGGCAGCACCCAAGGTCGATGTCGCTGCCGATCGGGACATCCCGGCCGGCACGGAAATGGTCTCCACGACGGTGCGCGAAGCGCTGCGTGACGCCATGGCCGAGGAAATGCGCCGCGACGGCGACGTCTTCATAATGGGTGAAGAGGTTGCCGAATATCAGGGCGCCTACAAGATCACGCAAGGGTTGTTGCAGGAATTCGGCGCGCGTCGCGTGGTCGATACCCCGATCACCGAGCACGGCTTTGCCGGCGTCGGCGTCGGTGCCGCCATGGCCGGCCTGAAGCCGATCGTCGAGTTCATGACGTTCAACTTCGCCATGCAGGCGATCGACCAGATCATCAACTCGGCTGCAAAGACGCTCTACATGTCCGGCGGCCAGATGGGCGCTCCGATCGTCTTCCGCGGCCCGAACGGTGCGGCAGCCCGCGTCGGCGCGCAGCATAGCCAGGATTACGCAGCCTGGTACAGCCATATCCCGGGCCTCAAGGTTATCGCGCCGTACTCCGCTGCCGATGCCAAGGGTCTTCTGAAGGCCGCGATCCGCGATCCGAACCCGATCATCTTCCTCGAAAACGAAATCCTCTACGGTCAGTCCTTCGACGTGCCGAAGATGGACGATCTCGTTCTGCCGATCGGCAAGGCCCGCATTCACAAGACCGGCAAGGACGTCACCATCGTGTCGTTCGGCATCGGCATGACCTACTCGCTGAAGGCGATCGCTGAACTCGAGAAGGACGGCATCGACGTCGAACTGATCGACCTGCGCACGATCCGCCCGATGGACCTGCCGACGATCATCGAATCGGTCAAGAAGACCGGCCGTCTCGTCACCGTCGAGGAAGGCTATCCGCAGTCCTCCGTCGGCACCGAGATTGCCACCCGCGTCATGCAGCAGGCCTTCGATTATCTCGACGCGCCGATCCTGACGATTGCCGGCAAGGACGTTCCGATGCCCTACGCGGCAAACCTCGAAAAGCTGGCTCTGCCGAATGTCGGTGAAGTCATCGAGGCGGTGAAGACCGTCTGCTACAAGTAAGGGAAGCGGGATCATGCCGATCAACATCACCATGCCCGCGCTTTCTCCGACCATGGAGGAAGGCAACCTTGCCAAATGGCTCGTAAAAGAAGGCGACACCGTCAAGTCCGGCGACGTCATTGCCGAGATCGAAACCGACAAGGCGACGATGGAAGTCGAGGCCGTCGATGAAGGCGTCGTCGCCAAGCTCGTCGTTCCCGCTGGCACCGAAGGCGTCAAGGTCAATGCCCTGATCGCGATCCTCGCCGTCGATGGCGAGGATGTCGGCGCTGCTGCTTCGGGTAGCGGCGCGTCCGCGCCGAAGGCCGAGGCTCAGCCTGCCAAGGCCGATGCCGAGCCGGCAAAGGCGGAAGCGCCTGCTGCAGAGAAGACGGCATCCGCACCCCAGGCACAGGCCCCGGCGGCTGCGAAGACGGACGGCGACAAGCGCGTCTTCTCCTCGCCGCTCGCCCGTCGCCTTGCCAAGGAAGCCGGTTTGGACCTCTCCGCCGTCACCGGCACGGGTCCGAAAGGCCGCGTCATCAAGAGCGACGTCGAAAAGGCTGTTGCCGGCGGTACCGGCAAGGCGGCTCCCGCGCCGTCCGCAACTCCGACAACGGCGGCTGCTCCGGCCGCGGCACCGAAGGGCCTATCCGACGAGCAGGTTCTCAAGAACTTCGCCGAGGGTTCCTACGACCTCGTGCCGCATGACGGCATGCGCAAGACGATTGCCAAGCGCCTGCAGGAATCCAAGCAGACCATCCCGCACTTCTACGTCTCCGTGGATTGCGAGCTGGATGCCCTCCTGTCGCTGCGCGCGCAGCTGAACGCCGCTTCCCCTGAAAAGGACGGCAAGCCAGCCTACAAGCTGTCGGTCAACGACATGGTCATCAAGGCGCTTGCGTTGGCACTGCGCGATGTTCCGGACGCGAACGTCTCCTGGACCGAGACCAACATGGTCAAGCACAAGCACGCCGATGTCGGCGTTGCCGTGTCGATCCCGGGCGGTCTCATCACCCCCATCGTCCGCTCCGCCGAGCTGAAGAGCCTGTCGGCCATCTCCAACGAGATGAAGGACCTGGGTGCCCGCGCCAAGGGCCGCAAGTTGAAGCCCGAGGAATATCAGGGCGGCACCACAGCCGTTTCCAACATGGGCATGATGGGCGTCAAGAACTTCGCCGCCGTCGTCAACCCGCCGCATGCGACGATCCTTGCGATCGGTGCAGGCGAGGAGCGGGTTGTCGCGAAGAAGGGCGAAATGAAGATCGCCACCGTCATGACGGTCACCCTCTCCACCGACCACCGCGCGGTGGACGGAGCCCTGGGTGCCGAACTGCTGGGCGCCTTCAAGCGCTACATCGAGAACCCGATGGGCATGCTGGTGTAACCCACACGTCTGGTCCTCCCTTCACGGGGAGGACCTTCTCACCTGTTTCATCGTGCATCCCCGTGACATTTGGCTATGGCCTCGCCATATCAGAGCATGCTGGTACAATGGATGGGTGTGAAGGAGATCGTCGATGGCGAATGAACCGGAAGGCATGATCATACCTCTGCTGCGTGAGATGCGCGGTGAAATTCAGAAACAATTCGCAGAGATGCGGGTAGAATTTTTAGAGGTGCGGCAGCGTCTGGACAAGCTGGAGAGCGGCCAGAAAACCATTCGGCAGGCTTTGACCGCCGATACGATGATGTCGAAATTCGTGACCGGGGATTTCGAGGAACGGATTTTCGAGCTGGAACGCAAGGTCGAGAAACTGACGAACGGCCAATAGGGAGCCGCGGCGGGCATATCTGCCGCTCAGGCTCGACAGGCCATCTGGCGGCGCAGGAATGACGGACGATGAGTAACACCAGAACAGTCCTCTGCTACGGCGACAGCCTCACCTGGGGTTACGATGCGGCGGCACCCGGGCGGCATGCGCTCGAGGATCGTTGGCCTACGGTGCTCGGCAATGCGCTGGGCGAGGGCGTTCATGTCATCGCTGAAGGTTTGAATGGTCGGACGACCGCCTATGACGATCATCTGGCGGATGCGGACCGGAATGGCGCGCGCATCCTGCCGACCGTGCTGCACAGCCATGATCCGATCGATCTCGTGATCATCCTGCTCGGCACCAATGATATGAAGCCCGTCGTGCACGGCACGGCCTTCGGCGCGGTACAGGGCGTGGAACGGCTCATCGAACTCGTCCGGCACCATGCATGGTCGTTCGACGCCGAGGCGCCGGAGATCCTGATCGTCGCGCCGCCAGCGGCTTGCGAAACAGCAAATGCGGCGTTCGCGGCGATGTTTGCCGGTGCGCGCGAGCAATCGGCCATGCTCGCCTCGCTTTATGCGGATCTTGCCGATGAAACGGGCTGCGGATTTTTCGATGCGGGATCTGTGGCGAAGACCACACCCATCGACGGCATCCATCTCGATGCGGAGAATACAAGAGCGATCGGACGCGGCCTCGAGCCGATCGTCCGTGTGATGCTCGGCCTTTAAAGCATGTCCAGGCGAAGCCTCTTTGCTTCGCCGCGGGACAATGCGGTCGTAACAAAGATACAGAACGGCAGCGCTCAAGCGCGCCGCGAAAACAGGAAACGCAAGGCATGGCTCAGAATTACGACGTCATCATCATCGGCTCCGGCCCGGGTGGCTATATCGCGGCGATCCGCGCGGCGCAGCTGGGCATGAAGGTGGCCGTCGTCGAGCGCGAGCATCTGGCCGGCATCTGCTCCAACTGGGGCTGCATCCCGACAAAAGCGCTTCTGCGCTCGGCCGACGTGCTCCACAGTGCCCAGCATGCGAAGAATTATGGCTTGAAGCTCGAAGGCACGATCTCGCCGGACCTCAAGGCCATCGTCGCCCGCTCGCGCGGCATCGCCGAGCGCATGAATGGCGGTGTCGGCTTCCTGATGAAGAAGAACAAGGTCGATATCATCTGGGGTGAGGCAAAGCTGACGAAGCCCGGCGAGATCGTCGTCGGCCCGATCACCAAGCCGATCGTTCAGCCGCAGGGCCCGATCCCGAAGAACACGCTGGGCGAGGGCACCTACACCGCCAAGCACATCATCATTGCCACCGGCGCCCGTCCTCGCGCACTCCCCGGCATCGAGCCGGACGGCAAGTTGATCTGGACCTATTTCGAGGCGATGAAGCCCGAGCAGATGCCGAAGTCGCTGCTGGTCATGGGCTCCGGCGCCATCGGTATCGAGTTCGCCTCCTTCTACCGCACGATGGGCGTCGATGTGACGGTCGTCGAAGTGCTCGGTCAGGTCATGCCGGTCGAGGATGCCGAGATCTCGGCCTTCGCCAAGAAGCAGTTCGACAAGCAGGGCATGAAGATCCTTCTGGAAGCCAAGGTTTCCAAGGTCGAGAAGGGCGCCGACAGCATCACCGCGCATGTCGAGAAAAAGGATGGCACGATCGAGAAGATCACGGCCGACCGCATGATCTCGGCCGTCGGCGTCGTCGGCAACATCGAGAACCTCGGCCTCGAAGCGCTGGGCGTGAAGACCGACCGCGGCTGCATCGTCATCGATGGCTACGGCAAGACCAACGTACCCGGCCTCTATGCGATCGGCGACGTTGCCGGTCCGCCGATGCTCGCGCATAAGGCCGAGCATGAAGCGGTCATCTGCATCGAGAAGATCGCCGGCCTGCCGAACGTCCATCCGATGGACAAGCTGAAGATCCCCGGCTGCACCTATTGCAACCCGCAGGTCGCCTCCGTCGGTTTGACGGAAGCCAAGGCCAAGGCGGAAGGCCGCGAGATCCGCGTCGGCCGCTTCCCCTTCGTTGCCAACGGCAAGGCGATCGCGCTCGGCGAAGACCAGGGCATGGTCAAGACCATCTTCGACAAGAAGACCGGCGAGCTGATCGGTGCCCACTTGGTCGGCGCGGAAGTGACGGAGCTCATCCAGGGCTTCGTCGTCGCCATGAACCTCGAGACGACCGAGGAAGACCTGATGCACACCATCTTCCCGCATCCGACGATTTCGGAAACGATGAAGGAAAGCGTGCTCGACGCCTATGGTCGGGCCCTCAACGCCTGATCGTGACTTGACGTCGGATGCGCGCGGTCGCATCTGAGGTTAGACGCGTGGATCGGTCCGCTTTTGGCGGACCGGCAGACAGCAGGAGCGGGCGGTGTCGCCGGCTCGAACGTCTTTGCGGGCAGGCGGAAAGCTTGTGGACGGGAAGACGAGCACGAGAAGCTGATGGCTTGTCCGGCCCCACGGACGGGCGGAAGCGGGAAGAAAGATCGGACCTATGGTCACCATTCTCGACAGGACCCAGAACGCGAATGAAGCGCCGCGCGTGCGTCATCCCGAAAAGGCCCACAAGCCCGACACGGAGATGCTGCGCAAGCCGGAATGGATTCGGGTGAAAGCCCCGACCTCCAAGGGCTATCACGAGACGCGCGATCTCGTGCGCTCGCATAAGCTCGTGACGGTCTGTGAGGAAGCGGGCTGCCCGAACATCGGCGAGTGCTGGGAAAAAAAGCACGCGACCTTCATGATCATGGGCGAGATCTGTACCCGCGCCTGCGCCTTCTGCAACGTCGCGACAGGCAAGCCGAATGCGCTAGACATGGCAGAGCCGGAAAACGTCGCCAAGGCTGTTCGGCAGATGGGCCTGTCGCACGTGGTCATCACCTCGGTCGACCGCGACGATCTGCCGGATGGCGGCGCCGAGCATTTCGAGAAGGTCATCTGGGCGATCCGTGCAGCTTCGCCAGAAACGACCATCGAGATCCTGACGCCCGACTTCCTGAAGAAGCCCGGCGCGCTGGAGCGTGTCGTTGCGGCCAAACCCGATGTTTTCAACCACAACATGGAGACCGTGCCGGGCAACTACCTGACCGTTCGTCCTGGCGCCCGTTACTTCCACTCCGTCCGCCTGCTGCAGCGCGTGAAGGAGCTGGACCCCACCATGTTCACCAAGTCCGGCATCATGGTCGGCCTCGGCGAAGAGCGGAACGAAGTGCTGCAGTTGATGGACGACCTGCGCACGGCCGATGTCGATTTCCTCACCATCGGCCAGTACCTGCAGCCGACCCGCAAGCACCACAAGGTCGAAGCCTTCGTCACGCCGGAGGAGTTCAAGTCCTACGAGACCGTCGCCTATACCAAGGGCTTCCTCATGGTGGCCTCAAGCCCACTGACCCGCTCCTCGCACCACGCGGGTGACGATTTCGCCCGCCTGCGGGCCGCACGCGAGAAGAAGGTGCTGCTCGCGGCGGAGTAAAGGTCGCGTCCGCAGCGATGCCGTGACGGGCTGGACAGCCGTACCCCCGTGCGGAAGCTAGCCGATGTTGATTGTGCCAGCGATGCCGTTTGGCATGAGCCTTTGATCGTCCATTTCCCTGCTGAAAATGTTCGTGTAGACTTACGCGATACGCATTTGGGCACGGAGTCGGTCAGATGGACATGTCGGTTAAGGGGAAGCCGGGGACCGGCCGAATGCGACGT
This sequence comes from Rhizobium sp. PP-CC-3G-465, assembly GCF_004343445.1. NCBI lineage: Bacteria > Pseudomonadati > Pseudomonadota > Alphaproteobacteria > Hyphomicrobiales > Rhizobiaceae > Rhizobium > Rhizobium sp. PP-CC-3G-465. The sequence continues at coordinate 1,132,543 of NZ_SLYH01000001.1, read as the reverse complement.
CTTGGCCAGCGCCTGGGCCGCATGGCGCTGGCGCCGCTCCACACACTTCAGATCGTCACCGGCCGCAAGGACTTCAAGAACGACGTCCTCGGGAACGAACGCCTGAACCGCAAAGGCTTGCATGTCTGGCGGGTGAAGGCCGCAGCCCGGGTAACGGAATGGCGGCGTAAGCGGCTGGCACACCTCGTGACGCCGGTGGAGCGGGATTTCTTCGCGGAGAACGGCTACATCGAGCGCCGCAATCTGCTGGATGACAGCCAGTTCCGGACCCTCGTGGCGGAGGTCGAGGCCTTGCAGGCACCCGCGCGCGAGATGCGAGAAGGCGGCGCGATAACGCGGCGCATTCCCCTGACGCCCGACGTTCTCCAGCACGCGCCCACCCTTGCAGCCTTTCTCAAGGACGAACGCTGGACCGGGCCTATCCGCTATGTCGGCGGTTTCGACGTCGAACCCGTTCTCAGCATCCAGACGATCTTCGGCGAACCCTCCGTCTCCAAGGGCGGCAAGGATCCGCAAACCGACCTTCACATGGACACGTTTCACTCGACGGCCAAGGCCTGGTACTTCCTCTACGATGTGCCGGAAGACGAGGGGCCTTTCACCTATGTCGCCGGCTCGCACAAGCTGACGCCGCGTCGTCTCGCCTGGCACAAGCGGCAGAGCGTGCTGGCAGCGGAGCGGCGGGGAGGTGGGGCGTTCCGCATTCCTCTCTCTGCCCTGAAGCTGCTCCGTCTGCCGCAGCCGACGCGGTTTGCGGTGCCTGCCAATACGCTGGTGGTGGGCGATACCTTTGGCTTCCACGCACGCGGCCATTCCGCACGCCGTTCCATTCGCGTCGAACTCTATGCCTCGCAGCGACCCAATCCCTTCCTGCCCTTCATCGGCCTCGACAGCGCGAAGCTCCCCTATGTCAGCGGTCGCAAAGAGGTCATCTCCTGGTATTTCGAGGACTGGCTGGTTAAACTAAAACTTCAGCGGCTGATCTGGCGGCCTGTCGGTGCCGTCAAGGCCCGGGAGAGACCGCCCGGCAGCTGACACCCGTCACGTTGGGGGAGATACGGAATGCCGCATGCCCTCAAGACCGTTGCGGAGGCCGCCGCCGCCGTCTCCCGCGCAAACCGCATCTCCGTCATCGGCTGCTCGGGCGGCGGCAAGACGACGCTCGCGAGGGCTCTCGGCCAGCGGCTCGATCTGCCCCATATCTCGATGGACAAGGCCTTCTTCTGGCTTCCGGGCTGGAAGAAACGCGACAAGGCCGAGGAACGTGCCCTCATTTTGGAGGCCGTGGCGGCCGAACGCTGGATCATGGACGGCACGGGGCCGTCGACCTTTCACCTGCGCATGCCTCGCACCGAGGTCGTGCTCTGGTTGCGCCTGCCGCGTTGGCTCTGCCTGCTCAGCGTCTTTCGCCGGGTGATGACGAGCTTCGGCCGCGTTCGCCCGGATATGGCACCGAGCTGCCCGGAGCAGTTCCCGGACCGCGAATTCCTAACCTATATCTGGAGGTTCGAGCGAAACGTCGTTCCGCTGATCGAGCGCGAGATCGCGTTACACGGGCCGCATGTGGCGATTTTCACGATGAAAACACGCCGCGACGTTGCCCGCCTTCTTGATCTTGTCTCCGCCGCCGACTAACTGCGTCTCATGCCGAAGTTCGAAACCAGACGCTTGGTGAAGCACTCCCCCGACCAGATGTTCGACCTTGTTGCCGACGTCGAGTCCTACCCGAAATTCCTGCCGCTCTGCGAAGCGCTGACCGTGCGGACACGCAAGGAGCGTGATGGCAAGGAGCTGCTTCTGGCCGACATGACTGTCGGCTACAAGGCGATCCGCGAGACCTTCACGACGCAGGTGCTTCTGAACCAGGCGGAGCATAAGATCGAGGTCAAGTATATCGACGGCCCCTTCCGCTATCTCGACAATCGATGGACGTTCGAACCGGCGCCGGACGGCGGCTGCTCGGTCCATTTCTACATCGACTACGAATTCAAGAACCGCATTCTCGGCGCGCTGATGGGCTCGATGTTCGACAGGGCCTTCCGGCTCTTTGCCGAAGCCTTCGAAAAGCGCGCCGACACGGTCTATGCCGGCGCTACCGCCTGATCGGCAAGCGCCTGAAGCATGTCGAGTGACGTCCGGACGGTCGCAAGCCGCACCTCTTCGCGGCCGATCTCGCCATAGTGCATGGCGCGATGCAGGATGACGCCACGGCGTGTGGCGGCGACGATGTGCACGAGGCCGACCGGCTTTTCTTCCGAACCGCCGCCCGGTCCGGCAACGCCGGTCACAGCCACGGCCGCTTCCGCTTTCGATTGCATCAGGGCGCCTCGGACCATCTCCAGCGCTGTTTCCCGCGAGACGGCGCCGAACTGGTCGAGCGTGGCCGGGCTGACGCCGAGCATGTCTATCTTTGCCGCGTTCGAATAAGTGACGAAACCGCGATCGACCACACGGGACGAGCCCGGAATTTCCGTGAGCGCGCCGGCGATCATTCCGCCCGTACAGGATTCGGCGGTAGCCACCAGCCATCCCTTCGCGACGAAGCTTTCGAGCAGGTTTTCGGCAGACTGCCGGATGTCGTCGGGCCAGAGGCTCATTGGAAACCTCCGGGGAAGCTGACCGTCGCCGTGGCGATCGCTGCGATCCCTTCGCGCCGACCGACGAAGCCGATTTTCTCATTGGTGGTCGCCTTGACCGAACAGCGGTCGAGCGAAATTCCGAGCATGTCGGACAGCGCCTGCCGCATGGCTTCGCGATGCGGACCGATCTTCGGCGCTTCGGCGATGAGTGAGATATCCGCATTCATGACGACGCCGCCATGCTCCCGCACGATGCCTGCTGCGTGTTCGAGGAAGATCCGCGATGCCGCGCCCTTCCACCTGTTGTCGGAGGGCGGGAAGTGATCGCCGATATCGCCGGCGCCGCAGGTGGCGAGCAGAGCATCCGTCAGCGCATGCAGCGCGACGTCGGCATCGGAATGGCCGAGCAGCGATTGGTCGTGGGGCAGGAAGATGCCGCAGAGCGTGACGCCATCGCCGGGCACCAGCTGGTGCACATCGTAGCCGTTGCCGGTTCGCACATCGATCGTCCGTCCGTTCAGTTTCTCGTCTGCCATTGCAAGGTCCTGTCGGGTCGTCAGTTTCACATTGTCCGCCGAACCCTCGACGAGGGCAACCGGCAACCCGGCCCATTCGGCGATCGAGGCGTCATCGGTAAAGTCTGAGCGTCCGGAAATGGCCGCTGCTTCGTGGGCTTTTAGAATATCGGGAAGGGCAAAGCATTGCGGGGTCTGTGCGGCGAACAGCCGATCGCGCGATACGGTTTCCAACACGTCGCCGGAGGCATAGGCGCGCTTGAGCGTGTCGGTGACCGGGATCGCCGGAAGCACGGCATTGAAGCCGGCGGTAAGTTTGTCGAGGCACCGGTTGAGCAGGTCGGGCTCGATGAAAGGCCGCACCCCATCCTGAATGAGGGCATAGGCAGCCCCGAGATCGGCGAGGGCTCTCAGACCGGCGAGCACCGAAGCCTGCCGCGTTGCGCCGCCGTGAACGATGGTGATGTCGGGTCGAAGGCGGCAGGCCAAGAGCGCGGAATCGAGGAGGGTTACGTCATCGGGATGGATCACGACAACGACGGGGCCGGCCTTGCCCCAGTCCGAGACGGCATCGATGGTCCAGGCGATAACAGGGCGTCCGCCGATCCGGCGATACTGCTTCGGACCTTCGGTCGAGGCACCGGCCCGCTCGCCGCGTCCCGCTGCGACGATGACGACACCGCATGAAAGTTCGCGTTCTCTTTGCATCTGCTGTAAGACGCCTCCATGCCTGCCCTGAACTGCCGCTCGGCGAGAGGGTGCCGCGCGGTCCGTGTGAGCGCGTTTAACCCGCGCCGATGGGCTTTGCCAGCGAAGCTGGCAGGCGAATGAGGAAATTTACGGATGTCGCGTGAAAGCGCTTGGCAATGGCGATATCTATGTCTAAAAATAGTGCAGAAAATTCATGTGCCTGAAAGATAATCACTTGCATCTTCCGACATTGTCATCGCCCTTCGCGATCGAAGGGATGTCGTTTCGAAACCGCGTGGTGCTTGCGCCCATGTCCGGCGTGACCGATTTGCCGTTCCGTCAGCTGGCATGGCGCTATGGCGCAGGCCTCGTCGTGACAGAAATGGTAGCAAGCCGCGAGCTGGCTTGCAATGCGGGCGAGAGCTGGGCGCGGCTGAAAAATGCAGGCATCACGCCGCATATGGTGCAGCTGGCCGGACGCGAGGCGCACTGGATGGCGGAAGCTGCCAAGATCGCGGCCGGGAATGGTGCCGACGTTATCGACATTAATATGGGATGCCCTGCAAAGAAGGTCACCGGCGGCTATTCCGGTTCGGCGCTGATGCGCGATCCGGACCATGCGCTGTCGCTGATCGAGGCGACGGTCCGCGCCGTCGATATTCCCGTGACGTTGAAGATGCGACTCGGCTGGGACGAGACGACGATGAACGCACCCGAGATCGCCCGCCGCGCCGAGGCGGTCGGCATCCGTATGGTGACGATCCACGGGCGCACGCGCATGCAATTCTACAAGGGGCAGGCAGACTGGGATGCGATCCGCGCCGTGCGCGATGCGGTGTCCCTGCCGCTGGTTGCCAATGGCGACGTTACGACGCTCGACGATGCGACCGAAATTCTGAAGCGCTCGGGCGCCGACGCGGTCATGACCGGACGGGCATGCCAGGGGCGGCCATGGCATGCGGGCGTTCTCGCCGGTGCCTGCGCCGCGCCGGAAGGGCAGGCGCGTCTCGATGTCATTTCAGAACATTACGAGATGATGCTCGCCTTCTACGGCATGGAGACGGGTGTTCGGCATGCGCGAAAACATCTCGGCTGGTATATCGAGCGGTTCGCGCCCGATGCCCCCGGGCATCGAAAGGCGTCCGTGTTGACGGCGACGGATCACAAGGCGGCGCTATCGGGTCTTCTCGAGCTTCTTCGGGATGGCGAGACAGCGGTTGAAAGGACGATGGCGGCATGAGCGGCAAAATAACCGACGACACAAAGAGCGTGTTGCCGATGGCGGTGCTGAACGCGATCCAGAACCCGGTGGTCCTCGTCAACCAGAGCGGGCTGGTAACCTTCGCCAATTGGGAGGCAGAGGCCTTCTTCGGCGCCAGCGCCAACTATCTGGCCCGCCACGATATCAGCACCTTCATTCCCTTCGGCAGCCCGCTGCTGACGCTGATCGAGCAGGTGCGAGAGCGCAAGGCAGCGGTCAACGAGTACCGGGTCGACCTGTCGTCGCCGCGACTGGGGGCCGACAAGCTGGTGGATCTCTACGTCGCGCCCGTGCTGTCTGAACCCGGCTGCGTCGTCATCGTCTTCCAGGAACGCTCGATGGCCGACAAGATCGACCGGCAGTTGACGCACCGCGCCGCCGCCCGGTCGGTCACGGGGCTTGCTTCCATGTTGGCGCACGAAATCAAGAACCCGCTATCCGGCATTCGCGGCGCCGCCCAGTTGCTGGAAAGCTCCGTCAATGACGAGGACCGGGCGCTGACCCGGCTGATCTGCGACGAGACCGACCGCATCGTCTCGCTGGTCGACCGTATGGAAGTGTTCTCCGACGAGCGCCCCGTGGACCGGCATCCGGTCAACATCCACTCCATCCTTGACCATGTGAAGGCCGTGGCGCGGGCGGGCTTTGCCCGTCGCATCCGCATCACCGAGAATTACGACCCTTCGCTGCCGCCGGTCTATGCCAATCGCGACCAGCTGGTGCAGGTGTTCCTCAACCTTGTGAAGAACGCTGCAGAGTCGATCGGCGACAAGCCGGATGGCGAGATCATGCTGACCACAGCCTATCGACCCGGCATCCGCCTGTCGGTCGCCGGCACACGCGAGAAGATCTCGCTGCCGCTCGAGTTCTGCGTGCATGACAACGGTCCGGGCGTGCCATCCGATCTCGTGCCGCACCTGTTCGACCCCTTCATCACCACCAAGACCAACGGCTCGGGCCTTGGCCTTGCGCTCGTGGCGAAGATCATCGGCGGTCACGGCGGTATCGTCGAATGTGACAGCCAGACCAACCGTACGACATTCCGCGTCCTCATGCCTGCGTCGAAGGGACCGACCGCCGAGGACCCCGAACCCATTGCTGTAAAAGGGAAGACCCGATGACTGGCGCCACGATTCTCGTTGCCGACGACGACGCAGCCATCCGCACCGTGCTGAACCAGGCGCTCAGCCGCGCCGGGTACGACGTCCGCATCACCTCCAATGCCGCGACCCTCTGGCGCTGGATTTCGGCGGGCGATGGCGATCTGGTGCTGACCGATGTCGTCATGCCGGATGAAAACGCGTTCGACCTGCTGCCGCGCATCAAGAAGGCCCGGCCGGAGCTGCCCGTGCTCGTCATGAGCGCGCAGAACACCTTCATGACCGCCATCAAGGCGTCGGAAAAGGGCGCCTACGACTACCTGCCGAAGCCCTTCGACCTGACCGAACTCGTCGCCATCATTGGCCGCGCTCTGGCGGAACCCAAGCGCAAGCCGGCGAAGATGGACGACGACACGCAGGACGGCATGCCCCTGGTCGGCCGCTCCGCCGCCATGCAGGAAATCTACCGCGTGCTCGCCCGTCTCATGCAGACGGACCTGACGCTGATGATCACCGGCGAATCGGGGACCGGCAAGGAGCTGGTGGCGCGGGCGCTGCATGACTACGGCAAACGCCGCAACGGCCCCTTCGTCGCGATCAACATGGCCGCCATTCCGCGTGACCTGATCGAGTCGGAACTCTTCGGCCACGAGAAAGGTGCCTTCACCGGCGCGCAGAACCGGTCCACCGGCCGCTTCGAGCAGGCCGAGGGCGGGACGCTGTTTCTCGATGAAATCGGCGACATGCCGATGGATGCCCAGACCCGGCTTCTGCGCGTTCTGCAGCAGGGGGAATATACGACGGTTGGCGGGCGCACGCCAATCCGTTCCGACGTCCGGATCGTCGCGGCGACCAACAAGGACCTGAAACAGTCGATCAACCAGGGGCTCTTCCGCGAGGATCTCTACTACCGCCTCAATGTCGTGCCCCTGCGCCTGCCGCCGCTGCGCGACCGGGCGGAGGATATTCCCGATCTCGTTCGCCACTTCGTGCAGATGGCGGAGAAGGAAGGGCTCGACGTCAAACGCTTCGAACAGGAAGCGCTGGAACTGATGAAGTCCCACCCCTGGCCGGGCAATGTGCGCGAGCTGGAGAACGTCGTGCGACGCCTGACGGCGCTCTATCCGCAGGAGGTCATCAGTCGCGAGATCATCGAGAGCGAGCTGCGCTCCGACATTCCCGACAGCCCGATCGAAAAGGCAAGCGGACGGTCCGGGCCGATGTCGATCTCCCAGGCGGTCGAGGAGAACATGCGCCAATATTTCGCAGGTTTCGGCGACGGCCTGCCGCCCTCCGGTCTCTACGACCGCGTGCTGGCGGAAATGGAATATCCGCTGATCCTCGCAGCCCTTACGGCGACCCGCGGCAACCAGATCAAGGCTGCCGATCTCCTCGGCCTCAACCGCAATACGTTGCGCAAGAAGATCCGGGAACTGGGCGTCTCCGTCTATCGCAGCTCGCGGAACGCTTGACACCCTTTACCGACCGTTGCATTTACGCCACATTGTGTTGCTTGGATGACACATGAGAACCGAATCGTCCGTAAGGCAGTGTTCGGCCTCATGGTCATCGGGCGAGGTCCGGGGTCGCTGAGATCCCCGGACGAGCGGGACCGGTTCTTGCCGGATGCCGTCAATGGGTGGAATACGCATGGCCGAAGGGCTGATACTGCCATTGGCAAAGGACGAGGCGGGCAACGGCACGGATCGCCGCGCCGCCTTCGCTCTGCCGGGCCTCGTGCTGGCCTCCGGTGCGCTGGCCTGCGCGATGATTTCCCTGCTGGTGCTGCTCGGCCTGACGCCGATCAAGCCCGAAACCAATATCGTCATAGCCTCCGCGGCGATCAACGCGCTGTTCGTCATCGGCCTGATCTACCTGATCGGCCGCGAGATCATGCGGCTGCTGCGAGCCCGCAGCAAGGGCAGGGCGGCCGCGCGGCTGCATGTCCGCATCGTCGCGCTGTTTTCCATCGTCGCCATCACGCCCGCCATTCTCGTTGCCATCTTCGCCTCGATCACGCTCGATGTCGGGCTTGATCGCTGGTTCTCGTTGCGAACGCAGGCGATCGTGCGGTCCTCCATCGATGTCGCGCAGGCCTATGTGCTGGAGAACGCGAGCTATCTGCAGGGGCAAACGGCGTCGATGGCAACCGACCTTGAGCGCAATCGCCAGCTCTACAGTCTCGATCGCACCGGTTTCGTGGATCTGATGACCCGGCAGGCGCGGGCGCGCGGCATGCTCGGTGCGTTCCTCGTGCGGGCGGACGGCTCGGCGATCCTGCAGGCCAACATCCCGACCGACCGGCCCCTGCCGGCCATCCCGGTCGATGCTCTGGCAAGCACGGTCTCGGGCCAGCCAACGCTCATCCCGCCCGGCATAACCAATCTCGTCGGCGCCATCATTCCACTCGACAATATTGCCGGGGCCTATCTCTACACCGTTCGCACCGTCGATCCCAAGGTGATGAACTCGATGCGGCTGATGGAGGAGAACGTTGCAGAATACCGTAACCTCGCCGCCGGCCGCACCTCGCTTCAGGTGGCCTTCGGGGTCCTCTATCTCGGCTTCGCGCTTATCGTCCTGCTCGCGGCGATCTGGGCGGCGATTGCGGTTGCGGACCGGATCGTGCGCCCCATCCGCCTGTTGATCGGCGCCGCCGACAGCGTTGCCTCGGGCAACCTCAACGTCGTCGTACCCGTTCACGCGGTCGATGGCGATGTCGGCAGTCTCTCGCGCACCTTCAACAAGATGATCGTAGAGATTCGCACTCAACAGCATCAGCTGCTCGAGGCGAAGGACGAGATGGACAACCGCCGGCGCTTCATCGAGGCCGTGCTGTCCGGCGTGACGGCGGCCGTCATCGGCGTCGAGGACGATCGCCGCATCACCATCGCCAACCCCTCGACGGAGGTCTTCCTCTCTCGTCCGACCCTCGACATCGTCGGTGAGCGGCTGGCGGATGTGGCCCCCGAGATCGATGATGTGCTGACCGAGGCGATATCGAGGCCACGAAACGACTTCCGCAAGCAGATCAACATCATGCGCAACGGCAAGGAGCGCACGCTGAACGTTCAGGTGACCCGCGAGGAGGCGACCGATACGGCCGAATCCTACGTCATTACGCTCGATGACATCACCGATCTCGTCATCGCCCAGCGCTCGACCGCCTGGGCCGACGTCGCCCGCCGCATCGCGCATGAAATCAAGAACCCGCTGACCCCGATCCAACTCTCGGCCGAGCGTCTGAAGCGCCGCTACGGCAAGCAGATCAACCCGGACGACCGGGCCGTTTTCGACCAGTGCACCGACACGATCGTTCGCCAAGTCGAGGATATCGGCCGCATGGTCGATGAATTCTCGTCCTTTGCCCGCATGCCGAAGCCGACGAAGGAGCGCTCCGACCTCCGCGCGATCCTGAAGGATGCCGTTTTCCTGCGGGAAATGGGTACGAGCGACATCCAGTTCATCCGCGATTTCGGCGATGATGCTCTGGATGGCTCGTTCGACGGCCGCATGCTGGGGCAGGCCTTCGGGAACATCATCAAGAATGCGGTCGAATCGATCGAGTCGCTGCCCGCCGATGCAGAACGCGACGAGCCGAAGATCATGATCCGCTCGCGTCTGAACGAGAAGAGCGGCACTTACGTGGTCGATATCATCGACAACGGCAAAGGCCTGCCGACCGAGAACCGTCACCGGATCCTCGAACCCTACATGACGATGCGCGAGAAAGGCACCGGCCTCGGGCTCGCCATCGTCAAGAAGATCATCGAGGACCACGGCGGACACCTCGAACTGCACGACGCACCGGCTGATTTCGACCAGGGCCACGGCGCGATGATCCGCATCATCCTGCCTCCGGCGATCATTGCAGAGGCGGAGCGAAACCGCCCGGTTATCGCTGGTCCGCCCCCAGAGTTATTGGGCCCTGATGCGAAACGAACGGGCTCCGCCGATGCGGAACACAAAGACGACGACAGACAAAGCAAGGAACTGACCGATGGCCGCTGATATTCTGGTTGTAGACGACGAACAGGACATTCGCGAGATCGTCTCCGGCATCCTGTCAGACGAAGGCTACGAGACGCGCATGGCGTTCGACAGCGACAGCGCGCTGGCCGCAATCTCCGACCGCGTGCCGCGCCTCGTCTTCCTCGATATCTGGATGCAGGGCAGTCGCCTCGACGGTCTGTCCCTGCTGGACGAGATCAAGAGCCGGCATCCGGACCTGCCGGTCGTCATGATCTCCGGCCACGGCAACATTGAGACCGCCGTCTCGGCGATCCGTCGCGGTGCCTATGATTTCATCGAAAAGCCCTTCAAGGCGGACCGCCTCATCCTGATCGCGGAGCGGGCGCTGGAAAACTCCAAGCTGAAGCGTGAAGTGACGGAACTCAAGAAGCGCTCCGGTGATCCGGTGGAGCTGATCGGCACCTCCGTCGCCGTCTCGCAGCTGCGCCAGACCATCGAAAAGGTTGCGCCGACCAACAGCCGCATCATGATCCACGGGCCTTCCGGCTCGGGCAAGGAACTCGTGGCGCGGATGATCCACAAGAAGTCCGCCCGCGCCGCCGGCCCCTTCGTGGCGCTGAACGCTGCGGCGATCACGCCCGACCGCATGGAAATCGCCTTGTTCGGCACGGAGGGAACGCCGGGCCAGCCGCGCAAGACCGGCGCGCTGGAGGAGGCGCATGGCGGCATGCTCTATCTCGACGAGATCGGCGAGATGCCGCGCGAGACGCAGAACAAGATCCTGCGCGTGCTCGTGGACCAGCAGTTCGAGCGCGTCGGCGGTTCGAAGCGGGTCAAGGTCGATGTTCGCATCATCTCCTCGACCGCCTACAATCTGGAGAGCCTGATTGCCGAGGGCGCCTTCCGCGAGGATCTCTACCACCGTCTGGCGGTTATTCCCGTCCGCGTGCCGGCACTTGCCGATCGCCGGGAAGACATTCCGTTCCTGGTCGATATGTTCATGCGCCAGATCAGCGAACAGGCGGGCATCCGCTCGCGCAAGATCGGCGACGATGCGCTGGCCGTTCTGCAGGCGCATGGCTGGCCGGGCAATATCCGCCAGCTTCGCAACAATATCGAGCGCCTGATGATCCTCGCGCGTTCCGATGGCCCGGACACGGTCATTTCGGCCGACATGCTGCCGACAGAAGTGGGCGACAGCCTGCCGAAGATCTCCGCCCAGGGCGACCAGCACATCATGACGCTGCCGCTGCGCGAGGCGCGCGAAATGTTCGAGCGGGACTATCTGATCGCGCAGATCAACCGTTTCGGCGGAAACATCTCGCGCACGGCGGAGTTCGTGGGCATGGAGCGTTCCGCCCTGCATCGCAAGCTGAAGTCGCTCGGTGTGTAAGAGCTAGGGAACGCTGCGGACCCTACGGTGTCACGGAAACGTCGCGCAGGCTTTTTCGACATTGCGAAAGAGACCTTGATGCGATACCAGATTCCGCAGCGTCTGAGGGGCAGGCGCGCGGGGGCAACTCTCGATTTACAGACGTATCAACCGGTTGATTTCGAACCGGCAATAAAGAAAGAAGCGGCGCTATGGCGGAACGTTCTCAGAACCTGCAGGACCTTTTTCTCAATACGGTTCGCAAGCAGAAGATCTCTCTCACCATCTTCCTCATCAACGGCGTCAAGCTGACGGGCGTCGTTACCTCGTTCGATAATTTCTGCGTGCTGCTGCGGCGCGACGGGCATTCCCAGCTCGTTTACAAGCACGCCATCTCGACCATCATGCCGGGCCAGCCCATGCAGATGTTCGAGAGCGAAGAATCCGCCTCCTGAACACCGGACTGAAGCCATCACAAAACACAACGATACCCCAGACAGCATCATCCCCGAGACCGAAAAGCACCGTGACGACATGCGGGCGCTGGTCATCGTCCCGGTCGTCAAAAAAACCGGGCGGCAGCACGCCGAGCAACCGCATTCGATCCGCTCGGACGAGGCGCGTCTCGAGGAAACGATCGGTCTGGCGCGTGCCATCGATTTGTCCGTCGTCCAGGGGCTGGTCGTACCTATCGCCCAGCCGAAGCCGGGAACGCTGCTCGGCAGCGGCAAGATCGAAGAGATCGGCCATCTGCTGGACACCCAGGATGCCGGCCTCGTCATCGTGGATCACCCGCTGACACCGGTGCAGCAGCGCAATCTCGAGAAGGAATGGAACGCCAAGGTCATCGACCGCACGGGCCTCATTCTCGAGATCTTCGGCCGTCGCGCTTCCACCAAGGAAGGCACGTTGCAGGTAGATCTGGCGCATCTTAACTACCAGAAGGGCCGTCTGGTCCGCAGCTGGACCCACCTTGAACGTCAGCGCGGCGGCGCGGGCTTCATGGGTGGTCCGGGTGAAACCCAGATCGAGGCCGACCGCCGCCAGCTTCAGGACAAAATCATCAAGCTGGAAAAGGAGCTGGAGCAGGTGCGTCGGACGCGCCAGCTGCACCGCTCCAAGCGCCGCAAGGTGCCGCATCCCATCGTCGCTCTCGTCGGCTATACCAATGCCGGCAAATCGACGCTGTTCAACCGGATCACCGGCGCGGGCGTGCTGGCTGAGGATATGCTGTTTGCGACCCTCGATCCGACGCTGCGCCGGATGAAGCTGCCGCAAGGCCGCACCGTCATCCTCTCCGACACCGTCGGCTTCATCTCGGACCTGCCGACGCATCTCGTGGCGGCATTCCGGGCGACGCTCGAAGAGGTGCTGGAGGCCGACCTGATCCTGCACATCCGCGACGTGTCGGACCCGGATCATGCGGCGCAGTCCGAAGACGTCGAGCGCATTCTCGAAGATCTCGGCATCGACGAGAAGGCGCGCAGCGAGCGCCTGCTGGAGGTCTGGAACAAGATCGACCGGCTTGAGGAAGAGCCGCATGCGGCGATGCTCGAAAAGGCGGTACACACGCCCAATACGATCACCGTTTCGGCCGTGACAGGCGAGGGGGTCGATGCCCTCATGCAGGAAATCAACCGTCGTCTCTCCGGCGTGATGATGGAGACGACAGTCACGCTGCCCGTCGATCGCCTGCAGCTTCTGCCCTGGCTTTACGAGCATGCGATCGTCGATCATCGCGAAGATCTTGAGGATGGCTCCATCCGGCTCGATCTGCGCCTGACGGAAACGGAGGCGGGGGAACTCGACCGTCGTCTCGGCCAGGGACAGAAACCAGCCGCGGAAGACTGGGAATAGCAAAAGAGGCGCCACGCCACGTGGCGCCTTACCTGTTCTAGCCCTTAATATCAGGGCATTGCGACCTGACAGTTTCCCGACAGGATTTCGGCTCTACCACACCCTCAGCATAGCCTGACGGGTTCCCGCCGGCGTTCTGACGGGAGTGACCCCTTGAAAATTCCCACGTTTTCTCGACCTGAGATCGGCAGTATCCCGCTGACCCTCATCGTGTCCGCCTATCTGCTCGTCGTCACCAACACCACCTTCTGGAGTCGCAGCGCCGCAGCGTTCTCCTCCAACAAAACGAGTCTTCTAGCCTTCTCGGTCGCGATATCGCTGCTGACGATCTGCGCCCTCGTGACCCTCTCGGTCCGCTACGTCATCAAGCCTGTCCTGATCCTCTGCGTTCTCGTCGCCGGTGTCGCGTCCTACTTCACCGACACCTACGGCGTCGTCGTGGACAAGGAGATGGTGGAGAGTGCCTTCGTCACGACGGGGGCGGAGGCCGGGCACATCCTGACGCCGCACTTCGTGCTTCACGTCCTCGTTTTCGCCATTCTCCCGGCCGTCATGATCGGCGTCGTGCGCATCCGCCACCGTCCGTTCCTGCAAAAAGCCCTGCGAAACCTCGCTCTGATCCTTCCGGCCTTCGCCGTGGCGCTGGTTCTCATCGGTTATAACTATGCGGCTATTGCTTTTGTCGCCCGCGAGCGGAAGGAGGTGCTGAACGTCTTCAACCCTGCGGCACCACTGTCGTCGGCCGTCCGGTTCGCGCTCTCCGCCTATAAGGAGGTCGATGCCGTGGTCGCCCCCTTCGGCACGGACGCCCGGGCGGGAGATCGGCTCGCTGCCGAGAAGAAGCCGGTCGTCGTCGTGGTCGTTGCGGGGGAAACCGCACGCGCCGCCAGCTTCTCTCTGGATGGCTATGCCCGCGAAACCAATCCCGAACTTAAAGCGCTCGGCGTGGTCAACTTCACCAACACGACCAGCTGCGGCACGGCAACCGCCGTATCCTTGCCCTGCATGTTTTCCGGCTACCGGCGGACGGAATACAGCGAGAGCAAGGCGCACACCCGCCAGAACCTCGTCGATGTCCTCACCCATGCCGACGTCAACGTCTCCTGGTGGGACAACAATACCGGCAGTAAGGGCATCGCCAAGCTGATCGACTATGCCGCGATCAACGGTCGCCAGAACAGCCCGCTCTGTCACGAAGGCGAATGCCTCGACGGCATCTTCCTCGATGGCCTCGACAGCAAGCTCGCCACGATCAAACACGATTCGGTGATCGTGCTGCACCAGCTGGGCAGCCATGGTCCCGGCTATTTCGGCCGCTATCCCGAAGAATACCGGCGATTCAAGCCCGACTGCCGCACGGACGAGCTGATGAATTGCTCGCATGACGAGATCGTCAATGCCTACGACAACACGATCCTCTACACCGACCACATCCTCGCCAGTGTCGCCAAACTGCTGGCAAAGCACGAAAACACGATGTCCGGCGCCATGATCTATATGTCTGACCACGGCGAATCGCTCGGAGAAAACGGCATCTATCTCCATGGCGCGCCCTATGCGATCGCGCCGAAGGAGCAGACCCATGTTCCCTTCATCTCGTGGTTCTCGCCGTCCTACGCACGGACCATGGGGCTTGATACGAAGTGCCTTCTCGCCTATTCGGATGCGGCCATGTCGCACGATAACCTGTTTCACACGGTGCTCGGCATGATGAACATCCAGACGGATGTCTATAATCGCGAACTGGACGCTTTCGCGCCCTGCGTGGCAAGAAGCTGAGATGAACAGGAATACGCTGCGCATGCAGGAGCGAGAGCCGACCCAGAAGCTGCCGCGAAAGCTTACAGGCTTCCAGCACTTTTTCGCTGCCGCGACCTACTCTCTGGGGGGCGCCCGGCGTCTTCTCGGCGAAGCCGCCTTCCGGCAGGAGCTCATCGGCTTTGCCCTGGCGATGCTGGCCTTCGCCATCAGCGGCGCAACGCTGTTCCAGTACGTCGCGATGATGTTGCTCTTCCTGCTGATGATCGCGTTCGAGGCGTTGAACACGGCGATCGAGGAAATCGTCGATCGGGTATCGCCCGAAATTTCGGAAATGGGCCGCAATGCCAAGGATCTGGGCTCGCTCGCGTGCCTCTGCCTGATCCTTGCCAATGCCGGCTATGCGTTCTATGTCGTCTTCCTCTCGCATGTCGTGACCGACATGCCGTTGACCGGGCTGTAATGCCGCAAAGGTGACCACCGCGCGCTTCCTGCGAAACTGTGCATGAAAGCAAGCGCTTCTAAAAGTTGACCTTCAGGTTCAGCTTATTTATACCGCCTCTGCCGGGCGCGTCGCCCGGGCACTCTCAGGAGGTCGTTATGAAAATTTCCGTTCGCGCCGCAGGCTTCGTTGCCGCGGCTGCTCTTCTGGCTGGGATGAACCCCGCGCTCGCCCAGTCCGAATCCGCCGGCATCGTCGTCTACAATGCCCAGCACGAGAGCCTCGGCGTTGCCTGGGCCGAAGCCTTCACCAAGGAAACCGGCATCAAGGTGACGCTGCGCAAGGGCAGCGACATGGAGTTCGCCAATCAGATCGTTCAGGAGGGTGCCGCATCCCCCGCCGACGTTTTCCTCACCGAGAATTCGCCTGCCATGTCGCTGGTCGATCAGGCCGGCCTGTTCGAACCGGTCGCAAAAGACACGCTTGCGCAGGTTCCCGAGACCTTCCAGCCGTCGAACGGCCATTGGGTCGGCGTTGCCGCCCGTTCCACCGTCTTTGCCTATGACAAGACCAAGCTGACCGAGGACAAGCTGCCGAAGTCGCTGCTCGACCTCGCCGATCCCGCATGGAAGGGCCGTTGGGCCGCATCGCCGGCCGGCGCCGACTTCCAGGCGATCGTCAGCGCGCTTCTGGCGCTGAAGGGCGAAGCTGCCACCAAGGAATGGCTCGCCGCGATGAAGACGAACTTCACCGCCTACAAGGGCAATTCGACGGCGATGAAGGCCGTGAATGCCGGTGAAGTCGAAGGCGCGGTGATCTACCACTACTACTACTTCGGCGATCAGGCGAAGACCGGTGAGAACAGCAAGAACGTCGCGCTGCACTTCTTCAAGAATCAGGATCCGGGCGCCTTCGTTAGCATCTCCGGCGGCGGCATTCTCGCCTCCAGCCAGCACAAGACCGAAGCACAGGCGTTCCTGAAGTGGTTGACGGGCAAGGGCGGACAGGCTGTCCTGCGTGACGGCACCTCGTTCGAATATGCCGTTTCCAAGGATGCGGAATCCAACGCGGCGCTTCCCGCACTCTCCACGCTAGACTATCCAAAGGTCGATCCGCAGTCGCTGAACAGCAAGTCGGTCACCGATCTGATGACGGCAGCCGGCATTCTCTAATCGCTAGCTTGGCGTCATCCCGACGCAACATCACGTCTGCGTGACGATTCTGGATTGATTTCATCCACAATCGCCGCAATAGGTCATCGCGACCCGTGCGCGCTTCCTTTTAGGAGGCGCGCATCTTTCCGTTCCGTCTAGAGGCGCCACCCGTGCCGCATGCCGATGCCAAGTCCTTCGCTGTCTCCCCCGGCGCGACACCGGGCCGTCTGACGCTCGGGCAGCGACGGCGCGCGCGGCTTGCCTATCCCCTGGTCACGCTGCCGGCCCTGCTCGTGGCTCTGGTCAGTCTCATTCCGCTCGGCTTCGTCGCGATCGTGACGGTGCAGACGGGGTGGGATCAGGTGGTCGCGCTCGTCTTTCGCGGCCGTGTCGGCGATCTCCTCATCAACACCGCGCTTCTCGAAGCGGCGACGGTGCCGCTGACCATCGTGCTGGCCGTCGCGCTGGCCTGGCTGACGGAGCGCACGGACCTGCCGTTCGCAAGGCTCTGGGCCTGGTTCGCCGTCGTGCCGCTCGCGGTTCCCGCCTTCGTGCATTCCTACGCCTGGATCAGCCTCGTTCCCGGCCTGAAAGGCCTCAGCGGCGGCGTCCTCGTCTCGGTGCTCGCCTACTTTCCATTCCTCTATCTGCCGGTGGCTGCACAACTACGGAGGCTGGATCCGGCCATCGAGGATGCCGCGGCGTCGCTCGGTCTCAGCCCGTGGCGGGTCTTCTTCCGGGCCGTCCTGCCGCAATTGCGGGTCGCGATCTGCGGCGGCAGCCTGCTCGTCGGCCTGCATCTCCTGGCCGAATACGGCCTTTTCGTCATGATCCGGTTCGACACGTTTTCGACGGCGATCGTCGATCAGTTCCAGTCGGCCTTCAACGGCCCCGCCGCCAACATGCTCTCCGGCGTCCTCGTCCTCTGCTGCCTGGCGCTTCTGGGTACGGAATCGCTGGCGCGGGGCGGCGAGCGCTACGCCCGCGTCGGTTCGGGCGCGCCGCGCATGGTGACGCGCCACGCGCTCGGTGTATGGCTGTGGCCGGCGCTGGGTCTGAATCTCGTCACGGCCGCGCTCGCCATCGGCGTGCCGTTCACGACGCTGACGCGGTGGCTGGCCATCGGCGGGCTGGAGATCTGGCCGTTGCAGACGGTGGGCAATGCCGTGTTGCAGACCGTTCTCCTCGCCGTCATGGGCGGCATGCTGACCACGGTTGCCGCCGCGCCCATGGCCTGGCTTTCGGTGCGCGCACCCGGCCGCCTGCAACGGGTGCTGGAAGCCTGCCACTATTATGTCGGCTCCCTGCCGGGCGTCGTCGTGGCGCTGGCGCTGGTCACCATCACCGTTCGGCTGGTTCTCCCGCTCTACCAGACATTCGCAACGCTTCTCTTGGCCTACAGCCTTCTGTTCCTGCCACGCGCGCTGGTGGCGCTACGGGCCAGCATCGCGCAGGCGCCGGTCGAGCTCGAGCGTGCCGCGATGGCGCTTGGGCGGGCACCCTTGCAGGCCGTCCGCGTCACGACGATGCGCCTTGCCGCGCCCGGTGCCGCTGCCAGCACCGCCCTCGTTGCACTCGGCATCACCAACGAACTCACCGCCACCCTCATGCTCTCGCCGACCGGCGTGGAGACGCTTGCCACCAAGTTCTGGTCGCTGACGAGCGAGATCGATTATGTCGCTGCCGCGCCTTATGCGCTGATGATGGTTCTTCTGTCCCTGCCACTGACGCTGGTTCTCCACCGTCAATCCAGTCGCGTAAGCGGGAGCGCCGCATGAGCCTTCTGTCCATCCAATCCGTCAGCAAGACCTACGGCCGCGATGCCCGCGCCCTGATCGACGTCTCCCTTATCGTTCCCGCCGGCGCGCGAACCGCGATCGTCGGTCCCTCCGGCTCCGGCAAGACCACGCTCCTGAAGTTGATCGCCGGCTTCGAGCGACCCGATGCCGGCCGCATCACGCTGGAAGGCGCTTTGTTGGCCGGCGAGGGCGTTCATGTGCCCGCCCATAAGCGTGGCATCGGCATCGTCTCGCAGGACGGCGCACTGTTTCCGCATCTGACTGTCGGGGAGAACATCGGTTTCGGCCTGCCGAAACGGCAGGAAGGCCGCGACAAGCGTATTGCTGCGCTGATGGCGACGGCGGAACTCGACGCGGACATGCTCTCGCGGCGTCCGCACCAGCTCTCCGGCGGCCAGCAGCAACGCGTGGCGCTCGCCCGCGCCCTGGCGCTCGAACCCCGGCTGATGCTGCTCGACGAGCCGTTCTCCGCCCTCGATACCGGCCTGCGCGACACCATGCGCCGCACCGTCTCGCGCATCCTCGCGGCTTCAGGAACGACGTCCATTCTCGTGACGCATGATCAGGGCGAGGCATTGTCCTTCGCCGATCATGTCGCAGTGTTCCGGGAGGGACGACTGGTTCAAGCCGGTAGCCCGCAATCGCTCTACCGCTGCCCCGCCGATCGGCAGACGGCGCTCTTTCTTGGTGATGCGGTGCTGCTGGACGCGACGGTGATCGCAGGACAGGCGGAAACCGTTCTCGGTCCTATTCCTGTCGGACCGACCGACAAAGCCTCTTCCGACACAGCATCGCGGTCGCTCGTGATGCTCCGGCCGGAGCAGTTGCGCATTCGCTGGCTCGGTCTTGGCGAGGCTGATCTGATGAAGGGTGTGCAGGCACGCGTGCTCGACAGCGAGTTCGGCGGCGGCCTTTGCCGGTTGACGGTGGAGGTGGGCGAGGGCCCGGCCCGCACCGTTCTCGATCTGCGCGTCTCGGGCTTCGATGTCGCCGCACCGGGTGAGACGGTGGCCATCGAGGTGGTGGGGCAGGCACACGTCCTGCCCGCCTGACGCTATCAAAAAGTCTTGATCAGGCGAAGCTCTTGCGACGACGTGCCACGGCGGCGGTTTCCTGCACGGCGGGGACCGTCTGCAGCACGCGGCGCGCCGGCAGGATGGCGATGACCTCCGTCCCTTCGCGCAGCTTCGAGCGCAGAATGAACTCGCCATCGTGTTTTGCAAGGATCGCCTGAACGATCGGCAAGCCGAGGCCGGTTCCCTGTTCCGCGCTCTTGATGGCGATCGACCCTTGGCCGAAGGCCGAGAGCACGACGGGGATTTCCTCTTCCGGGATGCCCGGACCGTCATCCTTGATGGACAGATACTGTCCGCCGCCCGCCGTCCACCCGACCTTGACCGAGATCTGTCCGCCTTGCGGGGTGAACTTCACGGCGTTCGACAACAGGTTCAGCGTTACCTGCCGCATGGCCTTCTCGTCCACCCAGACGGCCGGCATGCCCTGCTCGAACTGTTCGGTGATCGTGATGCTCTTCGTACGGGCGCGCAGTTGCACCATGCCTATGCAGTCCTCGGTAATCTCCGCCAGCAGGATCGCTTCCTCGTTGAGGTCGTAGCGGCCCGCCTCGATGCGGGAGAGGTCGAGAATTTCGTTGATCAGGTCGAGCAGGTGCTTGCCGGAGCGGTGGATATCGCCGGTATACTCCTTGTAGGTCGGGTTGTTCAGCGGGCCCATGACCTCGGTAAACATGACCTCGGAGAAGCCGAGAATGGCGTTCAGCGGCGTGCGCAACTCATGCGACATGGAGGCGAGAAAGCGGGATTTGGCAAGGTTCGCCTCTTCCGCCCGCCGGCGTGCCTCGTCCGACATGGATTTCGCGACTTCCAGTTCCGCGATCAGATCGTCCTTCTCGGCTTGAACGGAGAGGATCTGGATATTGGCGCGTCGCATCCGCGTCGTCATGTAGACGAGAAAGGCAAGCGACGTCGAAAGCACGATGGCGAGCGCGACGAGATCCCCACGCCCGGCCATGATGGCGGTGCCGGTGAGAAGGGCGACGCAGGGGGCGAACGTGACGATCAGCGCATAGCGGAGCAGAATGGTGGCGATGGCCGTGGCGGCAAGAGCCACGAGAAGGGCGACGCCCTTGTACAGCCCGAAATCGCGCGGCACGCAGGACTGGCAATCCTGCAGCAGGAACAGCGCCCACACGACGCCCATCAAACCCTGCACGGCGAGGAACCGTCGACGCCAGTAGACGACGGCCTCCGGCGTCAGATCCTTTCGTCGGGCCCGCTGTGCTGCAAGGAGGCCGAGGGCGTGGATGACGAGGGCCACGATCAGCCAACCGACGATCTGCACGTTTTCCGTCAGATAGAGCCCGCCGGCAGCGATCATCATTAGGAGAATCGGCATCGCTGCTGCGCCCTGCAGGACGGAAGCGACGTAGAGAGCCAGCATTTCCTTGTCGAAGCCGGCACCGTTCGACGGGCCGGATTGCAGGCGTTCGCGATTCGCACGCACGGTTTTCGACACAGCCTTGTTGCGATGGCTGCGCGATTTGTCGACAATGATCTTGTCGGTCGATGTGCTGACGCCCTGATTCATCTTGTCCGGAAAGTCTGACGGATACCCAACAGATTCTAGGTATGAATTGTTAAGAACTTGCTTCCTGCACCTGCTCAGCCTGCCCTCCGACAGCCGAATTCTACGGTGTTTTCCATGGTAGGCCGGCGACGGTCGCTTGTCCGGGACGGTCTGTTGACGATCCTCTTCCTCGGGCTCGTCTGGCTTGCCGCCAATCGCCTTGCCGGTGGTGGCGAGACGATGACCGGCCACCCGCGCGTGGTGGATGGCGACACGCTCGCCATCGGGCAAGATCGTATCCGCCTTATCGGCATCGATGCGCCCGAGAGCGCACAGACCTGCGAGCGCGACGGCAGGGACTGGGATTGCGGGCAGGAGGCCCGACGGCATCTGACGCGGCTGATCGGCAAGGCCGCCGTCGCGTGCGAGGGCCACGCAGACGACCGCTACGGCCGGCGGCTTGCGATCTGTGCGGCTGGAGGAGAGGACCTCAACGCCCGCATGGTCGAGGACGGCTTTGCCGTCGCCTTCGGCGACTATGAGGCGGAGGAAGCCGATGCGCGTGCACGCCGGGCAGGGCTCTGGGCGGGCACGTTCGATCAACCGCGAGACTGGCGCGCCCGCCATGGCGGAATGGCTGAGGCGCCCCATATCGATATGGATTGGATCAAGGCGCTGCTACGCCGTATCGAGACCGCATGGACACTCCGCTGACACCGACCAGAGACGACATCGATCAACTCTCCGCAACGATCTCTACCTGCCGCATCTGTCGCGATGCGCCGGTTTTCGGCGCGCCCTTGCCGCATGAGCCCCGGCCCATCTTCGTGCTCTCGGCGAAGGCGCGCATCCTTATCGCGAGCCAGGCCCCCGGCATGCGCGCGCATGTCAGCGGCGTCCCCTTCGACGATCCCTCCGGCAACCGGCTGCGCGACTGGCTCGGTGTGGACCGGCCGACCTTCTACGATCCCGACAATTTCGCCATCGTTCCCATGGGGTTCTGCTTCCCCGGCTACGACAAACATGGCGGCGACATCCCGCCACGGCGCGAATGCGCGCCGGTCTGGCGGGAGACGGCGCTCGCCGCCGTGCCGAACGCCTCACTCATCCTCGTCATCGGCGCCTATGCGCAGGCCTATCATCTCGGCACGAAGCGGCAGGCCTCGATGACGGCGACGGTGGCGGACTGGCGGCGGACGTTCGAGCGGGCGGAAGGACCGAAACTGCTGCCTCTGCCGCACCCCAGCTGGCGCAACACGCCATGGCTGAAACGGAACCCCTGGTTCGAAGCCGAACTGCTGCCAGTGCTCCGCGCTGAAATTGCATTGCGGATATCGTGAGAATTCACTCTGGCATTGGCCCCTTTTGACGCTATAGAAGAAATAATATTCGAAGGGGGCTATTGAAATGGATCGTCTCGATCGCAAGATCCTGCGACTTCTGCAGGAAGATTCGACACTCGCCGTTGCCGACCTGGCCAAGAAGGTTGGGCTGTCGACCACGCCGTGCTGGCGCCGTATCCAGAAGATGGAAGAAGAGGGCGTCATCCGTGGCCGCGTCGCCCTGCTCGATCCCGCGAAGATCAACACCAAGGTCACGGTCTTCGTGTCGATCCGCACCAATGCCCACTCGATCGAGTGGCTGCGGCGGTTCTCGGAGGTCGTCGGAGAATTTCCCGAAGTGGTCGAGCTCTACCGCATGAGCGGCGATGTCGATTACCTGCTGCGCGTCGTCGTGCCGGATATCGCGGCCTATGACGCCTTCTACAAGCGCCTGATCGCCAAGATCGAGATCCGCGACGTGTCTTCGGCTTTCGCCATGGAGCAGATCAAGTACACGACGCAGATGCCGCTCGACTACATGATCCTGGAGCAGGCAAAGTCCCAGGAGGACTGAGGTCCTCTGGAAAATGGAACGGGAAGCAGGCGCGGGGGCGCGCCTACTTCTTTTCCAGCCGCGCCAGCAGCGACGAGGTATCCCAGCGCTTGCCGCCCATCGCCTGTACGTCGCCGTAGAACTGATCGACCAGCGCGGTGACCGGAAGCTTCGCGCCGTTGCGGCGGGCTTCGGTCAGCACGATGTCGAGATCCTTGCGCATCCAGTCGACGGCAAAGCCGAAGTCGTACGTGTCGGCGATCATCGTCTTGTGGCGGTTTTCCATCTGCCAGGAACCGGCCGCACCCTTGGAGATCACGTCCACGACGGCCTCCATATCGAGACCGGCGCTCTTGCCGAAATGCATCGCTTCCGCCAGTCCCTGAACGAGGCCCGCAATGCAGATCTGGTTGACCATCTTGGTGAGCTGACCGCTGCCGGCCGGCCCCATCAGTCCGACCATGCGTGCATAGGCGTCGATGACAGGTCGTGCTTGTTCGAAGACGTCGGGATCGCCACCGCACATGACGGTGAGAACGCCGTTCTCCGCACCCGCCTGGCCGCCTGAGACCGGGGCATCGATGAAATGCGCGCCACGCGCCCGGGCGGCCGCATCCAGTTCGCGGGCGACTTCGGCGGAGGCGGTGGTGTTGTCGATGAAGATCGCGCCCGTGCGAAGCGTCTCGAAGGTGCCGTCCTTGCCCGTGGTGACCGACCGCAGGTCATCATCGTTGCCGACGCAGCAGAACACGAAATCCGCATCGCGCGCAGCTTCGGCCGGGGTCGCCGCCGACGTGCCGCCGTTTTCCGACACCCATGTCTCGGCCTTCGCCGATGTGCGGTTGTAGACGGTCAGGTCATGGCCGCCCTTGACGGCGAGATGGCGGGCCATGGGATACCCCATGACACCGAGACCGATGAAGGCGACTTTGGCCACGGGATGCTCCTTAAGGCTATCGATGGAATCAGACGTCGGCTCAGGACGGATTGCGCAGTCGCGCCACGACCAGATGACCGGCAATCGGCGCGCCATCTTCCATGCGCACGGTGATATCCGTGAGATCGACCAGCTCGAATCCGGTGGCCTCCAGCCGCTCAAGCACGTAGTCGCGCGCATGGGCGAAACGCTGATGCGGACCGACCATGAAGCGGCGACCGGCAAAGACATCGTCCGGGAGTGTTTCGCTGGAGAAGATGAACAGCCCGCCCGGCTCCATGGTCTCGGCTGCTGCGAAGAACAGCGCTTCGAGACCGCCGAGATAGGGCAGGACATCCGTCGCGGTTACGAGATCGAACGGTCCGTCTTCGTTATCCTCGAGAAAATCCACCGCTTCGCCGACATAGAGCGCGTCGTAGAGATCCTTCTCATGGGCAATCTCGACCATGTTTTCCGAGAGATCGACGCCGGTCAGATTTTCGGCCATGTCGCGCAGCGCGCCGCCGGTGAGGCCCGTGCCGCAGCCGAGGTCGAGCAGGCTCTTGAAGGGACCGAGCCCAAGCGCCTGCAGCCGCTGGCGCACCATCATTGGCACGGAATAGCCGAGCTGTTCGACGAGCACGTCTTCGAACACGTCGGCATGCTGGTCGAACAGGGTCGTGACATAGGCGTCCGACGCCTTGTCGGGCGTCTCGCCGCGGCCCATGGAGGCGATGCGCACGGCAGCGCCGCCATGATCTTCCGGATCAAGCACCAGGACTTGCCTGTAAGCGGCAACCGCCGCCTCCACATCGCCGGATTTTTCAAGCGCGAGAGCGCGGTTATAGGCCTCGGCCAAAGCTTCTTCGTCGATCTTCTTTTGCATGGCGGCTTTGTAGGATGGGTGTCGCCGAATGGCAATCCCGATCCGCCGACCGGAAACCAATGTAAAGGATCGTCAAGGAGACATCAGTTGATGATGAATTCCCCCCGCAACGCACGCCAGTCGCCCGCCGATATCAGCTTGCGATGGACGTAGCGTACCGAGTGGAGCGGCCCATCGAGCGTTTCCTGCCAGAATTTCAGGAAGCGTTTCATTTCGGGGAAATGCGGCGCCAGGTCGTAATGCTGCCAGAGGTAGCTCTGCAGGATCGCTTGGCGATCCGGCATTCGGTAGAGGATCTCGGCCGTGGTGAGGCCGTATCCTTTCAGCTGCAGTTCCATGTCAGATGCCATGCGAAACCTCATCTTTGCTGAATGACGGTCTCTAGAATGAAGCGCCGGAATGGTTAAGCAAGTCTTAATGACGGTCATGTGACGAAAAAAATCGTGTCTAACCAATGGCTTGGCAGCGAGAGGTGGAGAGTGCTGCCAACGCCTCGGCCGCTAGCGCTTCAGGTGCCGGGTCAGCCGGTTCTCCAGCCAGACCCACAGATTGCGCAGCGCTTCCACCATGATGAGATAGAAGATCGCGGCCCAGAGATAGGTCTGGTAGTCGAAGGTGCGGGAGAAGGCGCGGCGGGTTTCGCCCATGAGGTCGAAGACGGTGACGATGGCGACGATGGCCGACGCCTTGATCATGAGAATGATCTCGTTGCCGTAGGGTCGAAGCGCCACGATCATCGCCTGCGGCAGGATGATCTTGAAGAAGGCGATGCGCTCAGACAGGCCGAGCGAGGCCGCACCTTCGCGCTGGCCACGCGGCACGCTTTCGATCGCGCCGCGCAGGATTTCCGCCTGATAGGCCGCCGTGTTGAGCACGAAGGTCAGCAGCGCGCAGTACCAAGCCTCGCGGAAGAACCACCAGAGCCCGATCTCCGTCAATTGCGGCCGGAAGCTCCCGAGGCCGTAATAGATCAGGAAGAGCTGCATGATGACCGGCGTGCCGCGGAAGAAATAGACGTAGACGTAGGCGATCCAGTTCGCGACCTTGTTCTTCGACATGCGCCCGAGCGCGACCGGCAGCGAGAGAAGTGCGCCGAGCACGATGGAGGTCGAGACGAGACCGAGCGTGACGCCGAGGCCGGAGATGTAGCCGGGCCCGTAGCGCTGGAACTTTTCCGGATCGAACCCGCCGACGATGAGCATGCCGAGGCCGACGAAGACCGCCAGCCAAACGCCGAGAAGGACGCGGCCGAACAGGCGAGACAAGGTGTAGGGACGCGCTTCTTCGCGGGGCGCAGGCTGCGGCGGAAGCAGGTCCGTCGAGACAAAGGCCTGCACCGAGCGGACGCCTGGACCCGGCATATCCGTATCGAGCGCTGGCGGCGCGCCGGCGGGCGGAAGAGGCGGTGTCGCGCTCATCGGGCCACCTCCGAACGGCGCGCCCAGCGCTCCAGCGCGGAGAAGACGACGGAGGATGCTGCGGCGAGCAGCAGGAACAGAATGCAGGCGAGCCCGAAGAATTCGAACGCCTGCTTGGTCACGCGCGCGGCAACGCCGGTCTGGCGCAGGATATCCGGCAGGCCGATAACGGAGACGAGGGCGGTATCTTTCAAAAGTGCCATCCAGAGATTGCCGAGGCCCGGCAGAGCGATGCGGAAAAGCTGTGGCAGCACGATCAGCCGCATGGTCTTTCCCCGGCTGAAGCCGAGCGCGTCGCCCGCCTCGTATTGTCCTCTGGGAATGGCCTTGAAAGCGGATTGCAGGACCTCGGAGCAATAGGCCGAGAAGACGACGCCGAGCGCGACGATGCCGGCGAAGAACGCGTTGATCTCCACAGGGCCGGAATAGCCGACGCCTGCGAGCACCTGCTGCACAACGATCTGCAGGCCGTAATAGACGATGAACAGCGTCAGCAGTTCCGGCAGGCCGCGGAAGATGGTGGTGTAGATATCGGAGGACAGGCGGAGCGACTTCTCGCTCGACTGCTTGCCCAGTGCGACACAGAAGCCGAGCGCAAGGCCGACCGGCAGCGTGGCGATCGCCAGCGATGCGGTGATGAGAAAGCCGTAGCCGATCTCGTCGCCCCAGCCGGCATCGCCGCAGGCGAGCAGCGTGTTGCCGGCGAGAAGGCGGAAAATGCCGATCGGTCCGCACCACGGATCGAGCGTGGCGCCGAGCCACGACACGGCGGAAGAAAGCGCGGCCATGATTCCGCTCATCGTCTGGTCTGTCCCCTTGAGGCGCTTCTTGTTGGGCGCCTCTTGCTTACGGCATCGTTTGTCAAACAAAAACGGCGGGAGGGCAAGCTCCCGCCGCAGGATTTCGGACAAGCCGGGGAATTAGCCGCCGTAGACGTCGAAGGAGAAGTACTTGTCGTTGATTTCCTTGTACTTGCCGTTGGCGCGGATGGCCTTGATCGCCGTGTTGAACTTTTCGCGCAGATCGTTGTCGCCCTTGCGCAGTGCGATGCCGGCGCCTTCGCCATTGATGACGGGGTCGATCGGCAGCGTGCCGAGCAGCTTGCAGCAGTCGCCATCGGTGGTCTTCAGCCATTCCGAGAGAACGACGACGTCGTCGATGACGGCGTCGATACGGCCGTTGGCGATGTCGAGCTTGTACTCGTCGGAGGTCGGGTAGAGTTTCAGCTCGGCCTTCTTCATATGCGCTTCTGCATAGTTGGAATGCGTCGTGGAGGACTGGGCGCCGAGCGTCTTGCCGTCGAGACCGGCTTCGGTCGCCTCGGTGATCGGGCTATCCTTGGGCACGGCGATCGCCGGCGGGGTGTTGTAGTACTTTTCCGAGAAGTCCACCTGCTGCTTGCGCTCGGCCGTGATCGACATGGAGGCGATGAAGGCATCGTACTTCTTGGCGATCAGGGCGGGGATGGCACCATCCCAATCCTGGGTGACGAAGGTGCATTCGGCCTTCATCTCGACGCAGAGCGCCTTGGCGATGTCGATGTCGAAGCCGGTCAGCGAGCCGTCGGCTTCAAGAACGTTGAAGGGCGGGTAGGCGCCTTCGGTGCCGATGGTGATCTTTTCGCCGGCGGCGAGTGCCGTGCTCGCGGTCAGGGCGAAAACGGCCGCAGCGGCAGCCATGGTGAAACGTTTGGCGATAGGCATGTCGATCCTCTCTGTTGGCGCAGGCCCGGCTTGTTCTTTGTGTCCCGGGGCCATTCGCAAGCGACGGTGAACGGTCGCTTCGGTTGCGATATTCCGTCACCCGTTCGCAAATGCAACAGGAAAAGCGCGCGGGGAGAAAAGCGTGAACAGGCTCTGGCGGGAAGAGGAGGAAAGCCTATGTCCGCCGGGTGAACGCGGCATTCATCGCCAATTCATGCGCCTGTTGCTACCGCTCTGGCCATGGATCGCAGCCACAGTTGCGACCGTCCGTTACGCGGCGTTCAAACGTATACCGGCCCGGATCATCGGTGCCGGTTGACAAGAACAAGAACGGGATCTCTCTCAGGAGGAGACACCATGACCATTCGATCCAAGCTTTTCGCAACGGTAGCGATGCCGTTGCTCACAATGACGATAGGCTTGCAGCCGGCCTTGGCCGACGCGCAGATGAAGCCGTTCCAGGTGGCGCAGGCCGATCCGGAAGAAGAGTTGCCCCGGAAGCGCAGGCCTGTCGAAGGGCAGCAGGATGCAGCGCCGCAACAGCAGTCGGAGCCTTCCGAAAGCGGAGAAGGCCGCCCGAGCCGCGAAGAGCGCCGCAAGCAGCGCGATGCCGAGCAGCAATCGGGGGAAGAGCCGCCGCAGGCCCAGCCTTCGGGTGACGACACGCCCCGCCCGAGCCGCGAGGAGCGTCGCAAACAGCGCGAGGCCGAACAGCAGCAGAACAACGAGCAGGCGGCACCCGAGGCCCAACCTGCCGGCGAGGACGCGCCGCGACCGAGCCGTGAAGAGCGCCGCAAGCAGCGTGAAGCCGAGCAGCAGCAAAACGGCGAACAGCCGCAGGCCCAGCCTTCGGGCGAGGAAACGCCGCGACCGAGCCGCGAGGAACGCCGCAAGCAGCGTGAGGCCGAGCAGCAGAAGCAGAACGGCGAGCAGGCACAGCCCGAGGGCCAGCCGATGCCGGATCTCGATGGTCAGGCACCGCGCCAGAGCCGCGAAGAGCGTCGCAAGCAGCGCGAGGCCGAACAGCAAAAGAAGCAAGACGGCGCCGACACGCAAGAGCAGATCAAGCCGTCCGATCTCGATGCGACCCGGCCGCGCCAGACGGGGCAGGACGCCGACGCACCGGATGCCGCCGAACGCAAGCGCCAGCGCGAAGAGCGCATTCGCAAGCGTGAGGCGGAACGCCTCAACGGGCAACAGGATGGTGCCCAGCCCGGCGACACTGCCGAGCAACCTGCTGCCAGCAACCGGCAGCCAGCTGCCGGTGACATGACCGACGAAGAGCGGGCTCGTATCCGCGCCGAGCGCCGCAAGCAGCGCGAGGCCGAAGGCCAGCAGGCAGAGGATCCGGCACGTCCGGGCAGCGAGCCGAACGCCACGGATCCCGCGCAGGCGGGCGATAACGGCGCCAATCGGGATCGTCCCGCGCGGGACGTCGTGGACAAGCGTTCGCGTGAAGAACGCGAGAAGCTGGCGCGCGACCCGTCGAAGAGCGATGAAACGGTCGTCCTGCCGGTCGAGAACGGTGCCGCCGTGCTCGACAGCGACAAGGATGCCGACAATCGCGGCAACGACGACACCCGGGACCGCCGCCGTCGCGAGCGTGAACAGGTTCGCCAGGAACGCGACAACCAGCCGCCGCCGCGCACCGATGCCGACGCCCAGTCGGAGCACCGCGAACGCCGGCCGGATCGCGAAGAGCTGAACGCTGCCAACAACGAACGCGGCCGCCGCATCGACCGGGCGCCGGAATTCGATGCCGGCGATCTGATCGATGCGCTGACGGGTCAACGTCCGCGGATCGAGGAGCAGCGCAACAACCGCACCGTGCTCGATTTCGGTGACGAGATCGTTGTGAGGAGCGATGATCGTCCGCGCCTGCGCCGCGATGCCCGCGAGACCTATTACGAGGAACTGCCGCGTGGCAGAACCCGCGAGGTCATCGAGCGTCCGAACGGCATGCGTGTCGTGACGATCTACAATCGCTACGGCGATGTCATCCAGCGCACGCGCATCAATAGCGATGGCGAAGAGTACCTGATGGTCTATGCGCCGGAAGTCGACGAAGAAAAGCGCCCGCCGCGTTACGACGTCGGTGAGGATCTTCCGCCCATGCGCCTGACGGTGCCGGTGCGCGACTACATCATCGATACCTCGACGGATCCGGATCGCGACTACTACGACTTCCTGGCCGAGCCGCCGGTCGAACGGGTCGAGCGGACCTATTCGCTGGATGAAGTCCGGAACTCCGCCCGCATCCGCGACAAGGTGCGCCGTATCGATCTCGATACGATCACCTTCGCTACGGGTAGCGCCGAGGTCCCGACGTCGCAGGCAAAGACCCTGCGCAAGGTCGCGGACGCGATGATCGAGGTGATCGACAAGGATCCCGGCGAGACCTTCCTGATCGAAGGTCATACAGATGCGGTTGGCTCCGACCAGTCGAACCTCGTTCTCTCCGACGAACGGGCCGAATCCGTCGCCGCACTTCTGACCGACATCTACGAGATCCCGCCGGAAAACCTGGTCACACAGGGCTACGGAGAGCGATTCCTCAAGGTCCGCACGTCGGAAGCCGAGCAGGAAAACCGCCGCGTCACCATTCGCCGCGTCACCCCGCTCGTCCGCCCTGTCGCCCAGAAGTAAGGTTTTGAGGTGAGGGGCAGGTGGCCAGACATGGCCGCCTGCCCAGAATTTGCCATCTTCAAGGCCCTGAAGATGAAGA
Source organism: Rhizobium sp. PP-CC-3G-465 (assembly GCF_004343445.1). NCBI lineage: Bacteria > Pseudomonadati > Pseudomonadota > Alphaproteobacteria > Hyphomicrobiales > Rhizobiaceae > Rhizobium > Rhizobium sp. PP-CC-3G-465. The sequence goes on along the minus strand of NZ_SLYH01000001.1, from coordinate 1,101,935 downwards.
ACCCGGTGCTCGTCGCGCCGGGTTCTTTTCGTCTGGACGTCTTATGAAAACGATTCTCCTCCTGCCGCTCCTCGCCGCCCTCGGCTTGGCTGCCCCGGCCTTGGCCCGCGACGGTCTGCTGGAACCGAAGCTGCATATCGCGGCAGGCAGCAAGGCACCACGCGTGGCGCTGACATTCGACGCCTGCATGGGGCTGGCCGACCAGCGTATCATCTCCGTCCTCATCGAAAACCGCATCTCGGCGACGATTTTCATCACGGAGCGCTGGCTGAAGCGGAACGCGGAGACGTTCGCGGTCTTCCGGGCTCATGCCGATCTGTTCGAGCTGGAAAACCACGGCGCGATGCACGTGCCGGCCATCGATCGTCCGGTCCCGGTCTACGGGATTGCCTCGGCCGGCTCTGCGCAGGCTGTCGAGGCCGAAGTCATGGGTGGAGCGAATGCGCTGGTCGCCAGCGGCGCACCACAGCCCCACTGGTTTCGCGGCGCTACGGCGAAGTACACGGCATCCTCGATCGCGCAGATCCGGGCCCTCGGCTTCGATGTTGCGGGCTACTCGCTGAATGGCGACGACGGATCGCTTTTGGGCGCCAAGATGGCCACGCGGCGGATCGCCAACGCCCATGATGGCGACGTCATCATCTCGCATATCAACCAGCCGACACATGCAGCCGGCGAAGGCGTTGCGGCGGGTATCCTCGCCTTGAAGGCAAAAGGATACGAGTTCGTGCGGCTCGACGCCGTCCATGAGGAAGGCAGCAACGCGACCGTCAACTGACGCGTCGTCTCACCGACGCTTGAGCCCGCAGGTCGCCTCCACGAAATCTGCGATGACGCCGGTATCATCAAGATCGAACACCGGAAGGCCTGCGTCGGGAACGGCGTGATCGGCCGCGATGGCGAGAATGTGCGGGTCGCCGGGCGCCAAAGGCTCGCGGTTCTTCGCCTCCAGCCGTCGCGCCTCGATTTTCGGGATCGGTTCGCGCTTGTAGCCTTCGATGAGAACGAGATCGCACGGCGCGAGACGCGCGAGAATGGCCTCGAAAGACGGCTCCGGTTCGCCACGAAGCTCATGCATGATCGCAAAGCGGGTGCCCGAGACGATCGTCACCTCGTGTGCACCGGCCTCGCGATGCCGCCAGCTGTCGGCGCCGATCTTGTCGATGTCGAAATCGTGATGGGCATGCTTCACAGTGGAAACCGTGTAACCCCGCGCCGTAAGTTCCGTCACCAGCCTGACGGCAAGCCCGGTCTTTCCGGAATTCTTCCAGCCGGCAATGCCAAAGATCTTCGGTGTGGTCATTGCTCTGCGGTCCCCGCGCGGGAAAGCATCCGCTCGATCATCTCGACATCTCCCGGCCTGTTCATGTTCGTGAAGGGATCGATATCCCCGTAGACATCTCCCGTCGCCGTGAAATCGACGACGACATGCGCATGCTGCTCGATGAAGCCGCGGACCCGTCGCTTGGCATCGGTTGCGATGAAGCGCTCCAGATCGTCGGCAAGCCAAGAGGACCAAAGTGCGAAGACGGGATGCAGGGTGTCCTTGGATGCCGCCACGGCGATCACGCTGTTCGTCTCGTCGAGGGCTTCGAGAAGCCGGCGTACGAATGCATGCGGGAAAAATGGAGCATCCACGGGAACGCTGGCGACAAGCGGGATATCGCGGGATTGCGCCAAGCGCAGCCCGGCGAGAACGCCCGCAAGCGGACCAAACGCCCCCGGCACCGCGTCGGGGATGGCTTCGATATCCGGGGCCAGTCCGGGGAAGGCGTGAGCGCCGTTGAAGGCGAGGGTTGTTACTTGCGGCCGCAGCCGCTCGAGGGCGCGTATGGCGAGCGGTGTTCCACCAAGGGGCAGGGCAGCCTTGTCACGCCCCATGCGGCGCGACAGACCGCTGGCGAGCACGACGCCGAGGATGGCCCGCGGTACATCTGCAGTCACGTCAGCCGCCTGTTACGCTCATATGCCGCGCAACGGCCGGGCGGTTCTGCGTGCGGTCGATGATGAAATCGTGGCCCTTCGGTTTACGGCCGATGGCCTCGTCGATCACCTGCGACAAAAGAGCGTCTTCTGGGGATGCGCGAACGGCGGCACGCAGATCCGCGGCATCGTTCTGCCCGAGGCACATATACAGCGTGCCCGTGCAGGTCAGCCGCACCCGATTGCAGCTTTCACAGAAATTATGCGTCATCGGCGTGATGAGGCCTAGCCGTCCGCCGGTTTCCGCGACCGTCATGTAACGCGCCGGGCCACCGGTGGCATAGGCGTTGTCGGTCAGAGTGAAAATCTTCGCCAGCCGGTCGCGCATCTCGGACAGCGGCATGTAGCGATCCGTCCGGTCCTCCTCGATCTCTCCCATCGGCATGGTCTCGATCAGCGTCAGATCCATGCCGCGACCGTGCGCCCAGCGAATCATGTCGGGAATTTCGAGATCGTTGAAGCCCTTGAGGGCGACGGCGTTGATCTTCACGTGGATGCCCGCCGCCTGCGCGGCATCGATGCCCTCCAGCACTTTCGACAGGTCTCCCCAGCGGGTGATCTCCCGGAACTTCACCGGGTCGAGCGTATCCATCGACACGTTGATGCGCTTCACGCCGGCGTCTGCCAGTTCCTGCGCGTAGCGCGCCAGCTGCGAGCCGTTGGTGGTCAGCGTCAGCTCGTCCAGCGTTCCCTCTTCGATCTTTTTGCCCAGCGCCCGCACGAGATGCATGATGTTCTTGCGCACCAGCGGTTCACCACCGGTCAGCCGTAGCTTGCGCACGCCCTTTTCGATGAAGGCGGAACAGATGCGCTCCAGCTCTTCCAGCGTCAGGAGATCCTTCTTCGGCAGGAAATTCATGTTCTCCGCCATGCAATAGGTGCAGCGGAAATCGCAGCGGTCGGTGACGGAGACGCGCAAGTAAGTCACCGCCCGGCCGAACGGATCGATCATCGGCGCGGTGGAGTTTACGAGCGCCACGGCTCCGCGCTTGTCGATCGGGCGTCTGTCGATGATGATGGTGTTCACAAGCGTCTCCGTCGTCCTGCCCACAAACATCGTGCCTGGGACGAGATGCGTCAAGGCCGGCTGTGGTTCGCGGCCTGCAATGATGGGCGTGTCAGTTTCCTTGAGGGGGAAACTGCGCTAGGTCTCTGAAAAATCAAGCGGTGGCTGGCGCACGGGCGTAACGGGCGCGGAGGGACGGACATGACGAGCGAGATCTGGCCTAAGGAATTGCGTGTCTCCAAGGACCGGAGAACGCTGACCGTGACCTTCAATGACGGGGTCGCCGGCGTCCTTCCTGCCGAGATGCTGCGCGTGCTTTCGCCATCGGCGGAAGTCCAGGGCCATGGTCCGGGCCAGAAGGTCACCGTGCCCGGCAAGCGCAACGTGGCCATCGCCGCGATGACGCCGACGGGAAACTACGCCGTGCGGATCGCCTTCGACGATGGTCACGACACCGGCATCTTCACCTGGACCTACCTGCGGGACCTCAGCATCGACGGTGCCACGCCCTTCGCGGCCTACGAACAGGAATTGAGCGCCAAGGGCCTCGACCGCGGCCCAGTTCGCAGCGGGCAGGGTACGAATGAGGACGCCGCGCGATGAGCACGCTTTTCCAGTCGCTGCGGGATCGGGCCGGCTGGATGCGGGAGCGTCGTGAGGGAGAGGACGACAAGGTCGCGTTTCCCGAGCTGTTCTTCGATCTGGTCTTCGTCTTCTCGCTGATCCAGTTGTCGCACACGCTTGCCGGTCATTACTCCCTCATGGGCGCGCTCGAAGCGCTGTTGATGATTCTCGCCGTCTGGTGGGTTTGGATCTTCACTACCTGGGTCACGAACTGGCTCGATCCGGACCGGATGCCGGTTCGCGCCATGCTGTTCGCCCTGATGTTCGGCGCCCTGCTGCTATCGACGGCGATCAACGACGCTTTCGGCGACAAGGCGCTGCTGTTCGCCATCTCCTATGTCGCCATGCAGGTCGGCCGGTCGCTGTTCACGGTCTACGCGATGCACGGGCACAGCCCCGACAACGCGCGCGATTTCCTGCGCATCACCTGCTGGCTGATCCTCTCCGGCGTGTTCTGGATCGCGGGCGCTCTGATCGGCGGCGAAGCGCAGCTCTTCATCTGGATCGCTGCGCTCACCATCGAATATGTCTCGCCCGCCGTCGGCTTCCGGGTGCCCGGATTGGGCCGTTCCGAGTTCGACGATTGGGACGTGCTTGGTGCACACATGGCCGAGCGATGCGCTCTATTCGTCCTGATCTGTCTCGGCGAAACGATTCTCGTAACGGGCCGCACGCTTGCCGAAATGGAGGTGACGCCGCTCGTCTTCGTTCTCGCCGTCAGCAGCTTCGGGTCGACCGTCACGATGTGGTGGATCTATTTCCGGTTCGGGCAGGAACGAGCGGCTGCGCAGATCGAGAGCGACGAGTCGCCCGGCGAAGCCGCGCGCACCATTTTCACCTACGCCCATATCCCGGTGGTCGCAGGCATCATTCTCTGCGCCGTCGCCGACGAATTCGTGCTCGCCCATCCGCATGGCGCGATCGACCTGAAGACGGCCAGCGCCATCATCGGTGGCCCCATCGTCTTTCTCGCCGGCAATGTCTGGATCAAGAGTTCGGTCGCCCCGCGCCTGTCCGTTTCGCATCTCGCGGGCATCGGACTGTTGGTGCTCGCGGCACCGCTCGCCTTTGTGGTCGAGCCGCACGTCCTCCTGATCATCTCCTTCATCATTCTCGTCATCGTCGCCGTCTGGGAATACCTGACGCTCAAATCCGTGCGTTGAACCCGCATCAAACCCATCTGGAACTGGAAGAACAATGCCCCTGAAAGTCTACCTCGCCGGCCCCGAGGTCTTCCTGCCCAACGCGCGGGAGATCTTGGATCTCAAGGCGGAGCGCGCGAGGGCTGCAGGCTTCGAGCCGCTGAGCCCAGGCGATCTTGCGATCCCTCCGGCCGAGACGAAGTTCGGCATGGGTCTCGCGATCAGCCAGGTCAATGAAGGGATGATGCGCGCGGCCGATGCCGTCATCGCTAACCTCACCCCGTTCCGCGGCGTCGCCGCCGATGTCGGCACGGCCTTCGAGGTCGGCTTCATGTGCGCGCAGGGCAAGCTGGTCTATGCCTACACGAACATTGCCCAATCCCACTACGACCGTTGCTCGGCCTATTATGGCGGCGAGATTCGCGAGACGACCGATGGCCGGCATCGCGGGCCCGACGGTATCTCTATCGAGAACTTCGACATGGCCGACAATCTGATGCTGGATGGCGGCATTGCAGCCCGTGGTGGCGCGCTGGTGGTGGGGAATGCGGCGGCCGATGCGCTCTACACGGACCTCGCGGCCTTCGAGGAATGCCTTCGACTGCTCGCCGAGCAGCAGGGCACGACGGCCTGACCACCGTCCTCGATCGATCTCACTGCATAATTCCTCAAGCCGGAATCGGCTTGAGGAATTATGCAGCAAATTTTATGCCTTAGAGCGATCTTAGCGCGTCATGAGTGACGCGTGGCGCTCTAACGGCGATAGAGAAGCCAGTTGCGGCCGGTGTCTTTCTTCATGCCGTCCTCGAACAGCATGGTCCGGTTGCGCCCGGCATTCTTGGCGCAGTAGAGCGCCACGTCGGCCTTGTTGTAGAGATCGACCGGGTCTTCCGCGAGGGAGGCCTGGCAGACACCGATGGATAGCGTGATCGGGCCGTAGTTCACGCCCGTCTTCGAATTCTTGAACGGCGTGTTGGCCAGCGCCGTGCGGATGCGGTCGGCGACCTGCACGCATTCCTCGACGGTCTGGTCGTTGAGGATGATCGCGAACTCTTCGCCGCCGGTGCGCGCGACGAACGCGTCCCGGCGCAGGTTCGAGCGGATGACGGTGCCGACCGTCGCGAGGATCTTGTCGCCGACCGGATGGCCGAACGTGTCGTTGACCTTCTTGAAATGATCGATATCGGCGATCAGAAGCCCGGTATAGGTCTTGATCTGATCCGAATTGTAGACCGACGACAGCTTCTCGTCGAAGGCTCGTCGGTTGGCGAGACGGGTGAGGGAATCGGTGTTGGCGATCCGCTTGTACTCGTCCAACTCCTGCCGGATGACATCCATCTCCACCGATTTCAGGGAGACGTTCTCGGCCAGTTCCTTGCCCTGGCTCATCGTGTCTTCGGTGGCGCGGGAGAGCAGCGTCACCGCACTGCGAAGGATCTCGACGCTCGCAGCGCTCTTGTTGTTGATGTTGTCGGCGGCTTCCCCGAGGACCCGATTGTAGCTCTCGAGCGCGAACTGCTCGTCGCGCATCAGGGCCAGGAGGTCGTTCAACTGCGCGGCAAGACGGCTATGCGCGCGCTCGACGCCGGCAGCGTGATGGATATGGGCAAAGTAGCGGGCGCCGATCTCGTCCAGCTCTTCCTGCGTGGCCTTGCTGCCGAGCGCGGCCAGCTCTTTCGTCAGGCGCGGGTTCGAGCCGATATAGGCTTCGTAATAGAGCTCGTAATTGCGCGGGATCGGGGCAATGCCCATGATCCGCATCGCAAAGGTAACCTGCGCCGCAATATCCGGAGCTTGCCCCTTGGGTGATGTCGCAGGCTGCACGAACGCCCTCCTGTTTTCCTGACCTTGGCATCGGGAACGACGTCATTGTCGCTCCGCGAACGCACTTGGCTGCAGGTGTGCCTCTCGATCGATCGGAGGAGGCGTTCTGCAATGGCGTATTCTAGGGAGGAAAAGATGAGAGAAAGTTTAACGATTGTTCAAAACATTCTTTAACCCATTAAGACCGGAGCTTCGCGTGCGCACAAAAAAACCTTGCTGGAGACCAGCAAGGTTTTTGAAGCAATCGCTTCAGCCGCTCGTCCGCAAGCGGCCGCATGCTTCGCTCCAGCGGATCAGGCTGTGATCGTCATCACGAAGGGCTGATCATCGTTTCCGGACGAACCACGGCGTCGAACTCCTCGTTCGTCACATAGCCGCCGCCGACGGCTTCTTCGCGGAGCGTCGTCCCGTTCTTATGAGCGGTCTTGGCGATCTTGGCGGCGTTGTCGTAGCCGATCTTCGGCGCCAGCGCCGTGACGAGCATCAGCGAACGGTCGAGGGCCGCCTTGATGTTGTCTTCGCGCGCCTCGATGCCGATGACGCAGTTGTCGGTGAAGGATACGGCGGCATCGGCCAGTAGTTGGACCGACTGCAGGAAGTTGTAGGCCATCAGCGGATTGTAGACGTTCAGCTCGAAATGGCCCTGGCTGCCGGCGAAGGTCAGCGAGGCGTTGTTGCCGAAGACCTGAACGCAGACCTGGGTCAGCGCTTCGCACTGCGTGGGGTTGACTTTGCCCGGCATGATCGAGGAGCCCGGCTCGTTTTCCGGCAGCGACAGCTCGCCGAGGCCCGAGCGCGGGCCGGAGCCGAGAAGCCGGATATCGTTGGCGATCTTGAAGAGAGCGGCTGCCGTCGAATTGATGGCGCCATGGCTGAACACCATGGAATCGTGCGCGGCCAGCGCCTCGAACTTGTTCGGTGCGGAGGTGAAGGCGATTCCGGTGATCGCGGCGATCTCTTCGGCGACCTTTTCGGCAAAGCCGATCGGTGCGTTGAGCCCGGTGCCGACCGCCGTACCACCCTGGGCGAGTTCCTGCAGGCCGGAAAGGGTCATCTCGATGCGCTTGATGGAGGAGGCCACCTGAGCCGCATAGCCGGAGAATTCCTGGCCGAGCGTCAGCGGGGTTGCGTCCTGCGTATGCGTGCGGCCGATCTTGATGATATGGTCGAAGGCCTTCACCTTGGCTTCGAGCGCCACATGCAGATGCTTCAGCGCCGGCAGCAGGTCGTGCACGACGCGTTCCGCGCAGGCGATGTGCATGGCGGTCGGGAACGTGTCGTTGGACGACTGGCTCATATTGACGTGGTCGTTCGGGTGAACCGGCTTCTTGGAGCCCATGACGCCGCCGAGAAGTTCGATCGCGCGGTTCGAGATGACCTCGTTTGCGTTCATGTTCGACTGCGTGCCGGAACCGGTCTGCCAGACGACGAGGGGGAAATGATCGTCGAGCTTGCCGTCGATCACTTCCTGCGCGGCGCGAAGGATGGGTTCGCCGACGGCGGGGTCGAGTCGTCCCAGTGCCATATTGGCCTTGGCCGCCGCCTGCTTGACGATGCCGAGGGCCCGCACGATGGACAGCGGCTGCTTTTCCCAACCGATCTTGAAATTGCCGAGGGAACGCTGGGCCTGTGCGCCCCAATAGCGGTCGTTCTGGACCTCGATCGGGCCGAATGTATCTGTTTCCGTGCGGGTGGCTGTCATCGTCTCTTCCCTGCTTCGTCTGATGCGGCACCGTCGAGCGCTGCAAGATCCTCGGAGCCGGCCGTGACAAGGCCCGGCCGGGCTGGCGTCTTCTGTGGCCCAGGAGCCGCCCGGTTGTAAAGAGGCAGGAGAGGGCTGCCGGCCGTACAATCGTTTGAAAGATCCCGGGCGGTGAAGGACTCGACACGTCCCGGTGACAGCGGCTCGGAGGCGCTTTCTGTGCCTTTTGTAACACAGGCTGAATGTCTCTCGAAAACCCGTGGCCGCATGCCGAAAATAATCACGGCCGGCGCTGTAAATCCATCAAGGCGAAAAGCAAGGACTATCAGTTTCTTGACCTGCTCCACTCTTCGTCGAGACGGATTTTTTCCGTAAGCACCCGCCTGATTCCGCCAAGCGCGTTTCCTTTTCATTCACCAACATTTCTTATAAGTCGGATGCTTGGTGACATGAACGGCATCGGGCGCCACCCGCCATGAGGCGGCACTGCGATACGGAAAGTTCGGCTATGACATTGAAGAAGACAGCAGCGATCGTCACCCTCATGTCGGGGTGCGCCCTGACCACGCTCCACGTCGGTCATGCCGACGCCATGACGCTGATGGACCTGTTCCGTCGCAACCGCGCGCCAGAGACCCTTCAGACGCTGCCGGAGGTTGCTCCGGCTCCCGCGCAGGAACAGTCCGCGCCGGCCCGGCGGAGCGCCTCGTCATCGCCGGCACCCCGTGTCGTCGGCCCGAAATATTATACCTACAAGGCTGAAGCCCCGCGCCGCATCGAGACCGATCGGCTGGTCGATCCGGTCGTCACCGGCTCGCTCCGCCCCGATCTGGTATCGACCGGCAACACGACGCCGCTCAGCGATATCAGGCCTTACATGCCGTCCGTCACCGCTTATGCGGCTCCCGATGTCGCCAAGACGATCGAGGCCTATTACGCCGGGACGGATGCGCTGATCTGGATCGACGCCGCCGGCGTGAACAACCGCGCGCGTGCCGCCATGGCCGTGCTGGCGGATGCCGCCAGCATCGGGCTCGATCCCCAGGATTACGCCGTCACGCTTCCCTCGGAAACGCCGGATGCGACCGATATGGCCGCCCGTGAAAAATCTCTTGTCTCCTTCGAGATCCGCCTGAGCGCGGCCGTGATGACCTATGTGCAGGATACGGTTCGCGGTCGTATCGATCCGAATGCGATCTCCGGCTACCACGATTTCAAGCGCAAGGACGTCAACCTCGCCGGCAAGCTGCGCGTCATCGCCGCCAGCCACGATGTCGCTGCCTTCCTGGCGACGCAGACGCCGTCCAACCCCGAATTCACCGCCCTTCGCGACGAGCTGAAGCGGCTGGAGGCGACCGCCGACGGCCAGCCGCGCATCGAGATCCCGGAAGGCACACTCCTGAAGCCGGGTATCGCCGATCCCGGCATGCCGGCTGTCGTCGCTGCCATCAAGGTAAAGGGCTCCGATGCGCTGAAAACGGACCATACCGCGACACTCGCCGCCTATCAGGGCAGCGAGGACTATACGCCCGATCTTGTGGCGCTGGTCGAGGGATTCCAGAAGGAAAACGGCCTGAAGCCGGATGGCATCGTCGGACGCGCCTCGATCCGCATCCTGAGCGGCGGCGACAGCAATGCCGACAAGATTGCCAAGCTCCGCATCGCCATGGAGCAGGCCCGCTGGCTTCCCGCCGACCTCGGCAGCCGCTACGTCTTCATCAACCAGCCGGCCTTCACGGCCTCCTATCATGATGCCGGCGTCGAGCAGTTCAACATGCGCGTCGTCGTCGGTTCGAAGACGAACCAGACGTATTTCTTCGAGGACCAGATCCAGACCGTCGAGTTCAACCCCTATTGGGGCGTGCCGCAGTCGATCATCATCAACGAGATGCTGCCGAAGCTGCGCAGCGATCCGGGCTATCTCGATCGTCTGGGCTATCAGGTGGAAGTCGCCGGCCGCGCCGTGTCGTCCTACGACGTCGATTGGTACGGCTCCACCAAGGGCGTCTCCGTGCGCCAGCCGCCGTCCGATGACAATGCGCTTGGCGAACTGAAGATCCTGTTCCCCAACGCGCATGCGATCTACATGCACGACACGCCGTCCAAGAGCTTCTTCAAGAAGGACATGCGGGCGCTCAGCCATGGCTGCGTCCGGCTCGCCGACCCCCGCCGCATGGCCGCTGCCGTGCTCGGCACGACGGTGGACGATGTCGCCAAGCAGATCGCCGGCGGCCGCAACAAGGGCGTCTCGGTTCCGGGCCGCATCCCCGTCTACGTCGCCTACTTCACCGCGTGGCCGGACAAGGATGGGCGCATCGCCTATTTCGACGATGTCTACGATCGCGACATGTACATGAACCGCGCGTTCGACGCGACCCGTCAGGTCCGCCGCATCGAAGGCTGAGTCTTCGCATCGCGCCAGCCCCTCTGCAAAGTCTTATCCGAGCCGGCCCGTTGAACGGGCCGGCTTTTTCGTGTGCGTGAGTCCTCCTCCGAAGGCGGACACGAAAAAGCCGCGGGCTGTGCACCCGCGGCTTGTCTTTCAACGAAATGTTGAATGTCAGCGCTTGGAAACCGGGATGTAGTCCCGCTTCGGTTCGCCGACGTAGAGCTGGCGCGGACGGCCGATGCGCTGTTCCGGATCTTCGATCATTTCGTTCCACTGCGCGATCCAGCCGACGGTGCGGGCCAGCGCGAACAGCACGGTGAACATGGTCGTGGGGAAGCCGAGCGCCTTTAGAGTGATACCCGAGTAGAAGTCGATGTTCGGGTAGAGCTTCTTCTCGATGAAGTAGGGATCGGTCAGCGCGATGCGCTCGAGTTCCATGGCGACCTGCAGCAGCGGATCGTCCTTGTGGCCGAGTTCGGCCAGCACTTCATGCGTGGTCTTCTGCATGATCTTAGCGCGCGGATCGTAGTTCTTGTAGACGCGGTGACCGAAGCCCATCAGACGGAAGGGATCGTTCTTGTCCTTGGCCTTGGCGACATATTCCGGAATACGATCGACCGTGCCGATTTCCGCCAGCATGTTGAGAGCCGCTTCATTGGCGCCGCCGTGAGCCGGGCCCCAGAGGCAGGCAATGCCGGCCGCGATACAGGCGAAGGGGTTTGCGCCCGACGAGCCGGCGAGACGAACCGTCGAGGTCGATGCGTTCTGCTCATGGTCGGCATGGAGAATGAAGATCCGGTCCATGGCGCGCGCGAGCACCGGGTTGACCTTGTACTCTTCACACGGAACCGCAAAGCACATGTGCAGGAAGTTCGATGCGTAATCGAGGTCGTTCTTCGGGTAAACGAAGGGCTGGCCGATATGGTACTTGTAGGCCATAGCGGCGAGCGTCGGCATCTTTGCGATCATGCGCAGGCTTGCAACCATACGCTGGTGCGGATCGGTGATATCCGTCGAGTCGTGATAGAAAGCCGAGAGCGCGCCGACACAGCCGCACATGACAGCCATCGGGTGGGCATCGCGGCGGAAGCCGGTGAAGAATCGCGACATCTGCTCGTGCACCATGGTGTGGTGCGTGACGCGGTGATCGAAGTCGATCTTCTGCGTCTTGGTCGGCAGTTCGCCGTAGAGAAGAAGATAGCAGACCTCGAGGAAATCGCCCTGTTCGGCGAGCTGTTCGATGGGAAAGCCGCGGTGGAGAAGAATGCCTTCGTCACCGTCGATATAGGTAATCTTGGACTCGCAGGATGCGGTCGATGTGAATCCCGGATCGTAGGTGAACTGGCCCGTCTGCTTGTAGAGCGTGCCGATATCGACGACCTCTGGGCCGATGGACCCGGACCGCACCGGCAGCTCGACCGATTTATCGTTGACCGTCACCGTTGCGCTTTTGCCTGCCATATAGCGATCCTCCATTTGCACCGAAACGGCACGAAAGCGTGCCGCAATTCATCGTTGTTGCCTCAGTGCTACCGCATTTGATACCCCCTGCCAAGCGCTCGGGGGCTTACGTTTTGCGATGCAGCATAAACATCTTGCGGCGCGATAGTTGCATGGATTGTTGGCAGTTCCAATCGCAGCTGCATAGGAAAGTCGCGGCTTTCCGCGCTTGATCGGCGACATGATGAAGAATTAGGCAGTAACTCGAAATTGTAAATCGGCCTGTTTTCTGCAACATTTTCCGACGGTGGTGAGAGGGGGCATGCATGTGATGCGTAAGGTGCCCGAAACGATGACGGACGTCCGCCCGCGGCTAGCTGATCGCGCTCTTCATGAGCCGGGTCCTGAGGAACGCCCGCTGGTCGTCTCGTCCCCGGCCAGCCGGAGTTTCCCGCGATTTCCGCAGCTGTCGATGCGCGCACAAGGTCGCCGGATCGCCGCCCTGCGGCCGCGCCCTTCCACCTGGCCGGATCGTTGCCGCGCGGCCTGGGAAGAGGAAGCGGCTTTTGGGCATCCGTTTCTCTTCCTGCCGCTGCTGATTGCCTTGGGGGCTATTCTCTGGTTTTCCGCACGCGATCCACCCGGTCTCGTCAATGTTGCAGTGCTGGCATGTGTTTTTTGCATGGCGAGTGGCGTGCTCCTGTCGCGGCCCGGGTGGGTGCGTCTGGTCGTGCTCATGGCAACGGGCCTGCTGCTGGGCGCGACATCGGCGGCCTTCGAGACCGCCCGGACGGCCACCGTCATGCTGGACTCGCCGGTAACGACGACGATGACTGGGCGAATCCTGAGCCGGGAGATCGCCGGAAGAAATGCCTATCGCTACATCGTCGCCCTTCAGCGCACCGAGGCGCCGACGCTGCGGCGGCCGCCGACGACCCTGACGCTCGTTGTTCGCAACGGCGGCGCGGCAAAGGTTGGCGATGTTATCAAGGGCAGGGCGCGTCTTTCGCCGCCCTCCGGCCCCGCACTCGCCGGCCTCAACGATTTTGGCTTCGACAGCTTCTTCAAAGGCATTGGTGCCGTGGGCTATGCCTATGGAAAACCGCAGATCCTCGCCGATGCCGGCGGCCGAGAGACGGGCAATGTGTCCTTGATCGACAGGGGCTGGGCCGGCCTGGCCGTTTGGCGCGAAGCGATCGGCATCCGGATCCGCGCGACGATCCCCGGGGATGCGGGCGCCATCGCGGCCGCTCTCGTCACGGCGGAAGAGCGGGCGATCAGCCGCGACAGCATTACCGCCTTGCGAAATTCCGGCCTCGGCCATGTGCTGGCGATCTCCGGGCTCAACATGGTGCTGGCCGCGGGCACGCTGCTGGTCGGCCTGCGAACGGGTCTCAGCCTTGTGCCCGGCCTAGCCCACCGCGTGCCGATCAAGAAAATCGCGGCGGCCGGGGCTCTGCTGATGGTGTGCTTCTACATCCTGATTTCCGGAGGTGCCGTTTCCGCGGTCCGGTCGTGGATCATGATCGTCATCATGCTCGTCGCCGTCTTCTTCGATCGACCCTCGATCAGCCTACGCAACGTTGCCATCGCAGCACTGGTTATTCTGGCGGTGGACCCGTCCGCCGTGTCCGGTCCCGGGTTCCAGATGTCTTTTGCCGCAACGCTGGCCCTTGTCGCCGGCTATGCCCGCTGGAGGGAGCGCGAGGTGCCCACCGGACGGCGCGAGGGAAACGAAATGCTCGCCGGCATTCGCGGTTTCCTCGCAGGACTGTTTCTCAGTTCGCTGATCGGTGGCGTCTCGACGATGATCTACTCCGCGGCACACTTCAACCAGCTACCCGCCTACGGCCTGCTCGGCAATATGCTGGCCATGCCTGTCATCGGCATCGTGGTGATGCCGGCCGGGCTTATCGCGATGCTGCTGATGCCGCTCGGGCTCGATACCCTGCCGCTGATTGTGATGGGATACGGGCTGGAGGTTATGCTGGCGGTCGCCCGCTTCGTCTCGTCGCTGGGTGGCCAGATCATGACCGGGCGCCTGCCGCACGCGGCCTTCGCGCTGATCGCCATCGGAGGTGTTGTTCTCTGCCTATTGCGAACGCGGCTCGCGCTCGCAGGCCTCGGGCTCGCCATCCTTGGCCTCTGCATTGCTATCGCTGCTCCGTCCGAACGTCCGGCTGTGGTGATTGCCGAGGACGGACGGCTTGCCGCGATCATCGACGGCACGGCAGGCGCCAGCAATCGAACCCGGCCACCTGCCTTCATCTATGGCCAGTGGACGCGGGCGCTCCGTCTGGACAGACACGATGCACCGACTGCCCGAACCGATCTCGCTCTGCCCGAGCCGCCATCGCCGACCACCGACAGGCGGAACCGGCCGGCCTTCGAACCCTCCGCAGCCCGTGCTGCTCTCAGCCGGCTGATCGGCGAAGGGGAAAAGGGTCGTTTCTCCTGCGTCCCCGAACAATGGTGTGCCACGACGTCGCACCAGGGTTGGGTCGTCGTGACGGTGGAGGATCGAAAGCTCGTCGGTGCGGCCTGCGATCTCGCCGATCTCGTCGTGACATCCGCGAGCCTTGCCTTCCCCACCTGCCGATCCGGAGCATTCCTCGCCGGCGCCCGCATGCTCCGGAAAACGGGCGCGCTCGAAATCTACGCTGACTCGAGCGCGCCGGACGGCAGACGGATCGTCCCGGCGATGGAAGGGCTCAGCCGTCCGTGGCAGCGCCACCGCGCCTATGACTGGCGGCTCGATTCGTTTCCGGACGGTGCGCCCGCCAGCGGCGAAGCCCTCGAGTCTGCCGTCGGTGAATAATCATGATCAAAACACTCTACAAATCTTGCCTTCCACACCGTCTCTGTCATATGAGAGCGCGAACGACGTCACAGAGGTGACGAAACCGGCCGCGGCCGGCGCCCGAGATCATCCTCCGCCACTTGGCACGGATGGATCGCTTGAGATGGACGGATCATGTCGAACCGCAAGTTTTCCACGCCCTTTTTCGCCGCCGCCCTGATGGGGGCCCTCGCGATGTCGCTGCCGGTCTACGCCCAGACGGCTGTCCCTCCGGCACCCGCCACGGAGCCGGCGCCTTCGGCCCAGCCGGCGCCCACCGATCCCGCCCCATCGGTACCAGCGCCACAGACGACGACACCGGCGGCATCCGAAACGGCACCGGCCACGCCTGCGCCCGACGAGCCCCCGACGGAACTTCAGGAGTTCACCGCTGAAGACGGCGCCGACCCGGCGCTGCCGCATGATCTGTCGCCGGTCGGCATGTTCCTGGCGGCAGACTATGTCGTGAAGGGCGTGATGATCGCGCTGGCGCTCGCCTCGGTCGCCACTTGGTCGATTCTTGTCTTCAAAGTCTTCGAACTCTCGGCAGCCAAGGCGCGCCTGCGGCGGGCGCTCGCCCATCTCACCGATGCGACAGGCCTGCGTGACGCGTCCGAAAACGGTGCAGTTCGCAGCGGACCGGCAGTGGCGATGCTGACGGCGGCAGGTCAGGAACTGACCAAATCCGAGCCAGTCCTCGATCTCGTGCCGGGTGAAGGCGTCAAGGAGCGCGTCGCCTCGCGCCTCCAGCGCATCGAAGCCGGTGCTGGCAAGAAGATCGCGTCTGGCACGGGCGTCCTGGCCACTGTCGGTTCCATCTCGCCCTTCGTCGGCCTGTTCGGCACCGTCTGGGGCATCATGAATTCCTTCATCGGCATCAGCCAGGCCCAGACTACCAACCTTGCCATCGTCGCACCCGGCATCGCCGAGGCGCTTCTGGCGACGGCGATCGGTCTTGTCGCGGCGATCCCGGCTGTGGTCATCTACAATTACTTCGCTCGCTCCATCGCCGGCTACCGCCTGATTCTCGCGGACACGGCCGCAGCCGTCGATCGTCTCGTCAGCCGCGACCTCGATTTCCGCCTGGCCCGCCGCACCGCGCCACGGCTGGCCGACACGATCAAGCAGGGCGAAACGCCCGTCGCACGGGCGAGGTAGACCATGGCAACGCGACTTGGCGACAGCGGTGGCGGCGATCTCGAGGAAAACGCAGAGATCAACGTCACACCCTTCATCGATGTCATGCTGGTGCTTCTGATCATTTTCATGGTCGCAGCGCCGCTGGCCACCGTCGATATGAAGGTGGATCTTCCGCAATCGGCGGCAAAGCCGACTCCGCGCAGCGACGACAAGCCTGTGTTCATCACGCTGAAGTCCGACCTGACGCTTGCGCTTGGCAACGAGACGACGGACGAAACGCGTTTTGCTACGGACCTCGACGGTATGACCGAAGGCAACAAACAGACACGCATTCTCCTGCGGGCCGACAAGACGGTCGATTACGGTGCGTTGATGGACCTGATGAACAGAATCCAGCAGGCAGGCTACAGCAAGATCGCACTGGTCGGTCTCGAGGGTACACCGGCCGCGCGGTGAGTGCTTCAGGCGCACGAGACGAAGAGCGATTTTCCGATCCCTGCATTCGCCGCTTGAAACGCACGAAGCGGCGATTTATGAGCTTTGCAAGGCAGCCCGCCAATGCGGCGGACGCAGGCCGTCCGGACAATGGTCCATAAGGGCGGCGTTCAAAGCGGATCGAAGAGGCACGCGCGATGGATTTCGAAGCAGCACGTATCAAGATGGTCGACAACCAGGTTCGCACCACGGATGTCACCTCTCATACGGTCCTTTCCGCTTTCCTCGCGGTTCCCCGCGAAGCGTTCGTTCCGGAAAACCGCAAGCAACTCGCCTATATCGACACGGATATCGCCGTTTCCCAGGCCGATGGCGGCCGATATGTCATGGAGCCGTCGCCGTTGGCGAGGCTGCTGCAGCTCGGCGAGATCACCGTAACCGACTCCATTCTCGAGATCGGCTGCACCACCGGATACACCTCGGCCCTCCTGTCTCTGCTGGGCAAGGATGTGATCGCGCTGGAAAGCGACGCCGATCTGGCCGCCCAGGCGAAAGCCAACCTGTCCAGCCTCGGCTACGCGAACGTCAATGTCGTGACGGGTCCCCTTGAAGCCGGTTACCCCAGCAAAGCGCCGTATGATGTCATCTTCGTCAATGGCGCGATCGAAACGGTTCCCGCGGCCCTGACGTCCCAGCTGAGGGATGGTGGTCGCCTGATCGCCGTCGTCGGCTTCGGCAATGCTTCGCGGGCCAAGGTTTTCATGCGCGAGGGTGGCAAGGCATCCGAGCGCAAAGCTTTCAACACGGCCGTCAAGCCGCTGCCGGGCTTCCGCATCGCCAAGGAATTCGTGTTCTGATCGTCTGATCGCCAATCTTCGATGGATACGAGAAGCCGGGCCGCCGAGAAAGCGTCCCGGCTTTTTCATGCCCGCGAACCGCGGCGGCTCGCCCGAACGTGCTATGGTCAGCCCGGCGCCATGCTGGCCAATTAGGTCTAGCTTGAATACCGGTCCGGCTTTAGAGCGACCTGATGCGCGACAGCAACGCTACGCCACTGTAAGGTTACGCAGAGCCGTTTCCGTCTTGCGCACATTGCTGCAGGGCTGGCATCGAATAGTCCTGCGGTCGTAGCTGTTCCCACCGTCGGTATGGCTGTTGCCGCGGAAACACTGACGTCTATGTGCGGGTGCCGGAGTGCTGGGTCCTGTCATACTGGAGGCATCGCATGAAAATGCTGCACACCGTTGCCATACTCGGGCTGGCTCTCGTTTCCCCTGCCTCCGCCGAGACGATGGCGGAAGCCATGGCGAAGGCTTATGCCAACAATCCGGACCTGAACGCGGCGCGCGCCGGTCTTCGGGCTGTGGACGAATCCGTCACGATCGCGAAGTCCGGTTACCGGCCCCAGGTTTCGGCGGTGGCGACCGGCACGCAGACGCGCTTCGATAGCGAGTTGCAGAGACGCCCGCGAGACTTCCACCAGGGGTCCGCCGGACTGACGATCACCCAGCAGATCTTCGACGGTTTCCAGACCCTGAACGAGGTCCGCGCGTCCGAATCCACCGTCCTTTCCAATCGGGAAAGCCTGAAGGCCAACGAGATCTCCATCTTGCTCTCGGCTGCGGAAGCCTATGCCAATATCGTCCGCGACCAGCAGGTCGTCGGCATTCGCCGCCAGAACCTTGCCTTCCTCAAGGAGCAGCTGAAGGCCGCAAATGCCCGGCTGACGGTGGGCGAGGGCACGCGTACGGATGTCAGCCAAGCCGAGGCGGAGCTTGCAAGTGCCAAGGCGCTGCTTGCCACGGCGGTATCGCAGCAGAAGCAGAGTGAGGCGGTCTATGTCCAGATCGTCGGCGGCGCGCCTCGCGATATCAAGGCGGCGTCGCCCGCCAAGATCGGCATGCCGCGCACGCTCGAACAAGCTGTCGCCGCAGGCCTTCGGGACAATCCGCAGATCATCGCCGCGGAATATGCCGTCGATGCCGCCGGCTACCGGGTGAAGCAGGCGGAGGGCACCATGCTGCCCGGCGTGACGATCCAGGGCTCGGTCAGCCGCAACACCGGCGATTCTGTCAACAATGGCGGGATCGACAGCACCTCGGGGTCGATCACCGCGCGCCTTCAGGTGCCCATCTACCAAGGTGGTGCCGAATACGGCCAGGTGCGGCAGGCCAAGGAGCGGGCAGGCCAGCAACGTATCGTCGTCGACAGTGTCCGGCTCGACGTTGAGAAGACGGTCGTCAGCGCCCACGCCCAACTGGATGCCGCCCGCGCTTCCATTACCGCCAATAAGGAGCAGATCCGGGCTGCGAACCAGGCGCTGGCTGGTGTCATCGAGGAGCGCAAGGTGGGGCAACGCACGACGCTCGACGTGCTCGACGCCCAGCAATCGGTGCTGATCGCGCGCGAAAGCCTCGCGGCATCACAGCGCAACGCCGTCGTCGCCAGCTATTCTCTGCTCGCCAGCATGGGCGCGCTCACCGTACGAGGTCAGAACCTGAACGTTGCGGAATATCGTCCGGAAGAACACTACGAGGCGGTGAAGAACAAATGGTTCGGCTTGAGCCCTGTTGAGGGGCGTTGACCGCCGAAGTCTCGTTTGCCTGCAAGGACCGGATGACGGGAGAAACAAATCTGTGCATCATCGCGGGAGGATGATTCGCGGCATTCCGCCTAACGGACAAGTCGCTTAAGGGTCATCAGGCTCTGCGCGAAGCGGCGGCGCGCGTTGAATGAAACGAGGATCTGCAATGGCACAATCGAACCTGGCGCGCGAACCGTCGATGGACGAAATTCTCGCTTCGATCCGCAAGATCATCGAGAGCAACGAGGCGACGGGCCCGGGTCTTCCCGCCAATGATCACGGTCCGATGTCGGACAGCTATTACGCCAGCGACCGAGCCTACCTCGACGAGGAGCAGGCCGAAGACATCCAGCTGACGATCGACGACACCGTCTTCCCCGAGTTCGATGCATCCGAGGCCGATATCGGTCATCGGCAAGTGCCTTCTCCGTCCTACGCCATGGAAGAGCCGCCCCGCGCCGTGCCCTCCGCGCCGCTCTCGCTGGCAGATGTTGCCGCCCGCGTTCGGGCTGCGTCCGAACGCCAGACGATGCCGCGCGAAGCCGTTGCCACACCCCGCGATCAGCAGGCGAGGGCACCCCAGACCACCGCACCGCGTCAGGACGTGCAGCAACCTCTGCCTCAGGCAAACGTCGCAGCGGCTTCCCAGCCCGAACCGATCCGTGTGATGGCCTATCGCGAACCGGTTGTCGTGGAGACACAGAGCGAGCAGGATCTCGCTTATCAGGCAGAGGTGGAGGCATCCATTCGCGCCATGGCGCGCGACGTCGTCACGCCACACCTTGTGACGGACGAGGTTGCCGCCCCCGAGACCGCCAATGCTGGAACGACCGTGACGACACAGCCGGAAACGCCAGCTGCAGCGCCGATTGCGTCGTCCGACGCATCGTCGCAGGTGCGGGAAAAAGACGTCACCGCCATCCTTTCGGATGCGGTCAGCGAGCAGGTGTCCCGTTCGTTCGGCGAGCTGGCGCTGGCAATCGATAGCAGTCCGCGCCGTTCCTTCGACGAGATCGCGGAAGAAATGCTGCGTCCGATGCTTCATGAGTGGCTCGACGACAATCTGCCGACGCTGGTGGAGCGCCTCGTGCGCGAAGAAATCGAACGCGTGGCGCGCGGCCCGCGCCGCTAACCCCCTTCGATAGCGGCGTCCGGCAGGAGCGCATTCTTGCGCGTTCGGCACGCCGACGCCTGATCATCAACCGCAGGGCGTTCAGGCACTGCGGGCAGTCCTCTGCTCGTCTCCTGATACCCGCAGGCATAGCATTCTCGGTCAACACCTCCCATATTCGCGGGGCGGAATGTTGCGTGCTTGCGCGGTTCCGGTTTACAAGCCTCCCACATCCACCAGCACGTTTGGCTCCGAAATGCTTGACAAAACCTATGATTCCGCTGCGGTCGAACCGCGTATCGCCAAGCTTTGGGACGATGCCGACGCCTTTCGCGCCGGTGCGGGCGCCAAGCCCGGCGCCGAGCCCTTCTGCATCGTCATTCCCCCGCCGAACGTGACTGGCTCTCTGCACATGGGCCATGCGCTCAACAACACGTTGCAGGACATCATGATCCGCTTCGAGCGGATGCGCGGCAAGGACGTGCTGTGGCAGCCGGGCATGGACCATGCCGGCATCGCGACGCAGATGGTCGTGGAGCGCCAGCTGATGGAACGCCAGCTTCCCGGCCGGCGCGATATGGGCCGCGATGCCTTCATCGACCGGATCTGGGATTGGAAGGACGAATCGGGCGGTCTGATCTTCAACCAGCTGAAGCGCCTCGGCGCCTCCTGCGACTGGTCGCGCGAGCGCTTTACCATGGACGAGGGGCTCTCGAAGGCTGTCCTCGAGGTCTTCGTCACGCTCTACAAGCAGGGCCTGATCTATAAGGACAACCGGCTCGTCAACTGGGATCCGAAGCTCCTGACTGCGATTTCGGATCTCGAAGTCGAGCAGATCGAGGTTGCCGGCAATCTCTGGCATCTGCGTTATCCGCTGGAGCCCGGCGTTACCTACCAGCACCCCGTTGCTTTCAACGAAGAGGGCGAACCCACCGCGTTCGAGACGCGCGACTATCTGGTCGTTGCGACGACGCGGCCGGAGACCATGCTTGGCGACACCGGCATCGCGGTCAATCCGGAAGACGAGCGCTATCGCGCGATCGTCGGCAAGCACGTCGTGCTGCCGCTGGTTGGCCGCCGCATTCCGATCGTTGCCGACGATTACGCCGATCCGACCGCCGGCACCGGCGCCGTCAAGATGACGCCGGCCCACGATTTCAACGACTTCGAAGTCGCGCGCCGACATGATCTGCGCAAGATCAACATTCTGACGATCGATGGCCATGTCACGCTGAAGGACAACGAGGACTTCCTTGAAGGCCTGCCGGCGACCGGCGAACTCGATGCGCTGATCGAAATTCTCGAAAACGTCGAGCGTTTCGCGGCCCGCAAGATCATCGTTTCTTTGTTCGAAGAACGCGGCCTGCTCGACAAGATCGAGCCGCACAAGCACATGGTTCCCCATGGCGACCGCGGTGGCGTGCCGATCGAGCCGCGCCTGACGGAGCAATGGTACGTCGATGCGGCGACGCTCGCCAAGCCTGCCATCGCGTCCGTTCGCGAGGGCCGGACCAACTTCGTCCCGAAGAACTGGGAAAAAACCTATTACGAGTGGATGGAAAACATCCAGCCGTGGTGCGTTTCCCGTCAGCTCTGGTGGGGACACCAGATTCCGGCATGGTACGGACCGGATGGCCAGGTCTTCGTCGAGAAGTCCGAGGAAGAGGCGCTGCACGCCGCCATCCAGCATTATCTGTCACATGAAGGCCCGATGAAGGCTTTCGTTCAGGATCGGATCGAGAATTTTGCCGTCGGCGAGATCCTGACGCGGGATGAAGACGTTCTTGACACGTGGTTTTCTTCCGCGCTCTGGCCGTTCTCCACGCTCGGCTGGCCCGATCAGACCAAGGAACTGGCGAAGTACTACCAGACGGACGTTCTGGTCACGGGTTTCGACATCATCTTTTTCTGGGTTGCCCGGATGATGATGATGGGACTTCACTTCATGAAGGACGAGAGCGGCAACCCGGTCGAGCCGTTCCACACTGTCTATGTGCACGCTCTCGTTCGCGACAAGAACGGGCAGAAGATGTCGAAGTCGAAGGGCAACGTCATCGATCCGCTCGACCTGATCGATGAATACGGGGCCGACGCTCTGCGCTTCACGCTGGCCATCATGGCGGCGCAGGGGCGCGACGTGAAACTCGATCCCGCGCGGATCGCCGGTTACCGCAATTTCGGCACCAAGCTCTGGAATGCGACGCGCTTTGCCGAGATGAACGGTGTGAAGGCCGATCCGTCCTTCCTGCCGGAGGCCTGCGTCCTCCCGGTCAACCAGTGGATCTTGACCGAACTGTCGCGCACGGTTCGCGATGTTACGGCCTCCATCGAAACCTACCGCTTCAACGAGGCCGCCGGCAGCCTGTATCGTTTCGTCTGGAACCAGGTCTGCGACTGGTATCTGGAACTGCTGAAGCCGGTCTTTGCCGGTGAGGACGAAGCTGCCAAGGCCGAGTCCCAGGCCTGCGTCGCCTATGTTCTCGAAGCGGCCTACAAGCTTCTGCATCCGTTCATGCCCTTCATGACGGAGGAGCTGTGGACGGCGACGGCAGACGAGGGCGCCCGGCGGGACGGACTGCTGTGCCACGCGGCGTGGCCCGTTACCGGCTTTGCCAATGAGCATGCGGCGGCGGAGATCAACTGGCTCATCGATCTCGTCTCTGGCATCCGCTCGGTTCGCTCGGAAATGAACGTGCCCCCGTCGGCGATTGCGCCGCTGGTGGTGGTCGATGCCGGCATTCCCACACGCGAGCGGCTGGAACGTCACGCCGCCGCCATCCGCCGGCTCGCTCGCGTCGATGCCATCGACATCGCGACGATAGCGCCCAAGGGCAGCGCGCAGATCGTGGTCGGCGAAGCGACATTCTGCCTGCCGCTCGGTGCTCTGATCGATCTGGTTGCCGAAAAGGCACGCCTCGGCAAGGCGATCGACAAGGTCGAGATCGAACGCCAGCGTATCCTCGGCAAGTTGTCGAACGAGAAGTTCGTGGCCAACGCCAAGCCGGAGGTCGTCGAGGCCGAGCGTGAGCGACTGGTCGAACTCGAAGGCCAGAAGGCCGCGCTCGATGTCGCCCTCGGACGCATTGCGGATGCGAGCTGAGGTTCGCGACCGGGCTATCGCATGTAGGATGATGTGAGCATCGAAGGGGCCGCGGCATCGTCGCGGCCCCTTCTCACGTCCGAGTTCTTGGATCGAGCGACTCAGCGATGCGAGGACGTCGCGGAGAAAGAGATAGTGTCACACGAGGAAAGTTCCGTCCGGGGCACGACTAGGAGCGAAACATGTCTGAAAAAGGGCAGGTTGTGGCATGTGGGTGACAGTGCAGGGAGCAGAGCAAATTCATACCCTCTCCATCGGAAAACCCCAGTTCACTAGAAAAAAATTTCCAAATCACCCGATATTCGGCATGCAGACGAAATTCTTACGTCAATTTCTGCACGCAACCAGATGTGACCATCAATTTATGGGAATTGCATTCGGTTTGTATTCGCATATCCTCATGTTCAATAAGGCGGCATCCGAGGGCGTGTCGTCACGTTGAGTGGGAGGTTACATGAATTTCAAACATACACGGTCTGTCGTTGCCATGGCAGTTCTCGCCGCGATGACAGCAACATCGGCTCACGCAGGTGGTCTGGAGCGCGGCGGCTATAATATCGATCTTCTGTTCGATCCCTCTGCCTATGCTCTTGAAGCCACGACGACATACGTGAACCCGCAGCGCGACCTGAAAAACGGCCGCGACACCAATCCGGCGAACGGCCTTGGCGCCGACGGTCGCGGCGGTGGTTCGACATCGACGCGTGACACGGAAAGCTACTGGGTACCGCGTGTCGGCATCAAGGCAGCGCTCGGCGATAGCGGCATCGACTGCATGGCCGACTATTCGCAGCCGTTCGGTGCCTACACCAATCCGGGCCGCAACTGGATCGGTGCCAACGACAATACCAAGACCAAGATCGAAACCGACAACTACGCGGTGACCTGTTCCTATAAGTGGGCCATGGGTCCGGGTAAAATCCGGGTCATCGGTGGCGGCTTCTACCAGGAGGTCAACGGCTTCAAGGAGCGTCTGGTCGCGCCGAACTTCTACGGTACAGGCAACGGCATCGGCCGCCTGGATCTTGAGGCGAACGGATGGGGCGGTCGCGTTGGTCTTGCGTATGAAATTCCGGAATATGCCTTCCTGACGAGCCTTGTTTACAACAGCGAAGTCAAGTTCGACGATATCGAAGGCACGATCGACCTTAGCGAAGTGCGCGTACCCGGTCCGCTGGGACCGACCCGCCCGATCCAGTTCGGTAAGTATGACATAAGCGGTGAGGCCTCCGTACCGCAGTCGCTGGAGTACAAGATCCAGAGCGGTATCGCACCCGACTGGCTGGCCTTCGGCTCGATCAAGTGGACGGACTGGAGTGTGTTGCAGTCGGTCGCCTTCTGCCCGGCGACGGCAAGTCCTCTGACCCCCTGCACCAGCCTCGACCTGCTCTACCGCGACGGGCTGACCGTCACGGCAGGTGTCGGTCACAAGTTCAATGATCAGTGGAGCGGCGCCGTCAGCCTGACCTGGGATCGTGGTACGAGCACGGTCATCAATGCGCAGAGCGACACCTGGACGCTCGGCACGGGCGTTGCCTACAAGCCGGTCGAAAACGTCGAGTTCCGTCTGGCTGGCGCCGTGGGCATCCTGACCAGCGGTTCGTCCCGCTCGACCACCATCAATGGCGTGCCGTTCGGCAGCAACGTCAGCTACGATTACGGCAACGACGTCGTCACTGCCGTCTCGACGTCGCTGAAGGTTCGCTTCTGATCCATCGTGACCAGATGCCAAATAAGGAGCGCCCGGTTCAAAGCCGGGCGCTTTTGCGTTTGGAGACGCAGGTGCGTGAGGCGAGCCCGTATTCGGGCAAGACGGTGGTATGCTGGCGGGTCGGCCTGTGCGTTTCAGGTGACGATGACGCAGCGCCGGCGACCGCGCACCGTTTCGACCGTCAGGGCTCGCATCTCGCGACATCGATAGACGTTCAACCCGTCTCGCAGATGTTTCCGTCAGGCTCGATCTGAAGGTGGCGGCTGAACCGGGAAGCGAAGAGTGCGACGGGAAAACGCCTCCGGACACACGCATTTTGTGACGATTCCGCAACACGCGGTTTGAATGGTTTGGTGGCCCCGGCAGGCCCTTGTTTCAGTCTATTTCCCGCCACAAACAGAGAGCATCGATCTCCTGCCGCAGGAAGATGAACCCCGAGCGAACCAAGAGTGCGCCAAGGGGAACAATTTTCGGCAGGTGAAACGAAGTAGTGATGTTTCATGATGTTACATGGCGAACTTCGAGAACATCGACGGGTGGAACCGGTATGGCGAACCCCGGATCTACAGAGGATCGAGACAGGGCCGCAGTGTCGCCGAAAATCGGCGCTAGCCTGGCTTCGACACTCAAGGGGACGGCAGCCGGCAGCGGTTGCGACAGGGGAATGCGGGCGAGGGGTCGCTGCGGCATTTCGGCAGGCATGGACCGAGTGGGGAAGCGCCGGATCGAACATGAGGCGAGCCGGGTTGAACGGAAGATTTTGACGAATATGCTACGCGAATGCAGGTCGTTGACGTTGGTGGTATTGAGTTTGGCGGCAGCGCTTGGGGCGTCTTGTGGTGCGGTTCGCGCCTTTGACCCCAATGCCGGCGTCACGAAGGAATCCGGTCCGTTCGCACTCTTCAAATTCGGCTTCTCCGCCTACAAGAATGGCCGCAAGGATGAGGCCATCGAGGCTTATCGCTATGCCGCCGAAAAGGGCCATACGGCGTCTCGCTGGGCTCTGGCCAACATGTATGCCGATGGTGACGGCGTCACCGAAAACGATCTCGAAGCCTTCAAGATCTACAGCGAAATCGCCGAGAATGGCGTTGAGCCGGGCTCGCAGGATACAGGCTATTTCGTCAACGCGCTGATCTCTCTTGCAGGCTATTACCGCCGCGGCATTCCCGATACACCCGTTTCCGCCGACCTCAGCCAGGCGCGTCAGCTCTACTTTCAGGCTGCCTCGACCTTTGGTGTCGCGGAAGCCCAGTTCCAGCTGGCCAAGATGCTGTTGTCCGGCGATGGCGGCAGCGTCAATGTCCAGCAGGCCAAGAAGTGGCTGAACCGCGCTCGCAAGAAGGGCCATGCCGGCGCCATGGGCGTCTTCGGCAACGTCATCTTCCAGGAAGGCCAGACCGTTCGCGGCCTCGCCTACATGACGGCAGCGCTCGACCAGTGCTCGCCGAAGGATCGTCAGTGGCTGCAGCCAATGCAGGAGCAAGCCTTCTCGCTTGCCACCGAGTCCGATCGCCGCGTCGCGATCAACATGTCCCACGCCATCCGTCCGGGCGAAGCGGACTGAGCACTCCGTCGCCGCTCAACCGATTCTGAAAAATGCTGTTGAGCGCCGATACGGCGTCACCTCCGTGACCTCCGATCATAACCGTTCGACGCAAGACGTCTTCAGGCAGCGACGACGTCGATTGGCGTGAAGTCGAAATGCGCGATGACGGGCACGTGGTCGGACGGCTTTTCCCACGCGCGGACATGCTTTTCGATATCGGTGGAGATGAGCTTGTCGGTCGCCTCGGGCGACAGCATCAGATGGTCGATACGAATGCCGTGGTTCTTGGGCCAGGCGCCGGCCTGATAATCCCAGAAGGAATAGTGCGAGGCGGCGTCGGTCGTGGCGCGAACGGCGTCGGTGAGGCCGAGCTGTTCCAGTCGGCGAAACGCTGCCCGCGTGCGCGGCAGGAAGAGGGCGTCGTTCTCCCAGACGCGCGGGTCCCAGCAGTCATGCGGCTCCGCGATCACATTGTAGTCGCCGGCAAGGATCAGCGGCTCTTCCAGCGTCAGTCGTGATGCCGCGAAGGCCTGCAGACGCTCCATCCAGCTAAGCTTGTAGGTGTATTTCTCCGTTTCCGGCGGGTTGCCGTTCGGGAGATAAAGCGAGCACACCCGGATGACCCCGCCTTCGACGGAAAACACACCTTCGATGAAGCGTGACTGTACGTCCTCATCATCGCCGGCAAGGCCGTTGGTGATCTCGTCCGGCTTGATGCGCGTCAGCAGCGCGACGCCGTTGAAGCCCTTCTGGCCGTGGGTGAAGACATGGTAGCCGAGCGCTTCGATCTCGGCGCGGGGAAAGCCCTCATCGACCGTCTTGATCTCCTGCAGGCAGGCGATGTCGGGTCGGGACTCCTGCAGCCAGGCAAGGAGAGCGTCGATGCGGGCCCTGACCCCGTTGATGTTCCAGGTCGCGATCTTCATGGTCTCTGTCTCCCGTGGCTGCCGCCTCGTCTTAAAGCGCACCGCACGCTTTGACAAACGCGTCGGCGGGAAAATCGCTGTTCCCGGTATCCGATGCCCTTGAGGGTAAGAAGATAGGAGAACGCCAATAATCTCCGGCCTGAGATACACGTTCACGCTCCGATGCGCTAAGTCAGCAGATGACGTCACAGACACGTCACGCCACTGTCGATGAGAAGGGATAGACCGGGGAGCATGATCCAGACGCTTGCCACCTACTGGCCGCACATTCTCGCCGTTCTCTCGGTGCTCATCGGCGTTCCCGCTGCCATCCACGCCACCATGACCAAGGATGAGGTGCGGGCGGCGCTCGGCTGGGTCGGCGTCATCGTTCTCTCTCCGGTCCTCGGCGCCATCATCTATGCCGTCGCCGGTATCAACCGCATCCGGCGCAGCTCCATAGGCCTGCAACGTTCGCTGCTCAAGGACCGGACGGCCGACGCGCTGCGGCGCTTCGATGTCAACGATGCGCTCGTTGCCGAACGCTTCGGCCAGCGCTTCTGCTCGATGAAGGTTCTCGGCGACAAGGTCAGCCGTCACCACATGTCGGCCGGCAACAGGATCGTTATGCTGGAAGGCGGCGACATCGCCTATGCCCGCATGCTGGAAGCGATCGCCAGCGCCACGCGCTCCATCCTGCTGGAGACCTACATTTTCGACCGGGACCCGATCGGCCTGCGCTTTGCCGATGCGCTCATTGCGGCCGCCGAGCGTGGCGTTGAGGTACGGGTGCTGATCGACGCGGTCGGTGCGCGCTATTCCGTGCCGAGCATTGTCGGCCATCTGCGCAAGGGTGGCGTGACCACACGGACCTTCAACGGCAATATCGTCATGGGGTTGCGTTTGCCCTATGCGAACCTCCGCACACACCGGAAGATCCTCGTGGTCGATGGCAGTGTCGCCTATACAGGCGGTATGAATATCCGCGCCGGCTTCACATCGGAATTCGCAGCGGGCGAGGAAGCGCACGACACGCATTTCGAGGTGCGGGGTCCCGTGGTCGCCGATCTGCTGCATGTCGCCTGCGAGGACTGGCAGTTCGCCGTTGGCGAGGTGCTGGAAGGCGACATCTGGGGCGTCGATCCGCCGCCGGACAGCGAGCGCAAGTCGCCGATGATCCTCCGCGCCATACCCACCGGGCCAGACCGCGCCAACGAGGCCAATCACAAGATGCTGATGGGGGCGATCTCGGTCGCTCGCAAAAGTATCCGGATCATGTCGCCCTACTTCCTGCCGGATCGGGAACTGGTGAGTGCGTTGGTGACAGCGGCACTGCGTGGCGTCGACGTCGACATCATCGTGCCCGCCGTCAACAATCTGACGCTCGTCGATCGGGCGATGACCGCGCAGTTTGACCAAGTTCTGAAAGGCGGTTGCCGGGTCTGGCGGGCACAGGGAACCTTCAACCATTCCAAGCTGCTGACCATCGATGGACGCTGGTCCTATATCGGCTCCTCGAACATCGATCCGAGATCGCTGCGGCTCAATTTCGAGATCGACCTCGAGGTGCTCGATACGACGTTCGCCGCCGATCTCGAGCGCCGTTTCGAAGCCGTGCGCGGCGGATCGGTTGAGGTAATGCTGGCCGAGCTCCGCGCCCGGCCGTTCTTGATGCGACTTCTCGACCGAGTCTTCTGGCTGGGGTCGCCATATCTTTAATTTATACCTTACAGCAAGTTATACATGTTTTCTGATCTGTTAGATCGAGAAGCTGGTCCCGCAGCCACAGCTCGCAACCGCGTTCGGATTGCGGATCTGGAAGGACTGGCCGAGAAGATTGTCGACGAAGTCGATCTCGGACCCCTCCATATAGACGAGCGACAGGCTGTCGATCAGCACTTTCGCTTCGCCCTTCTCCAGAACGAGATCGTCGTCTGATCCATCGTCGACGAGATCGAACTTGTAGGAGAAGCCGGAGCAACCGCCGCCTTCGACGGAAACGCGCATCGCGTGCTTCTCCGCATCGCCTTTGAGAATCGTGCCGATGCGCTTTGCGGCGGAATCGGAGAGAGTAACGGTGGTCTCGGTCATTCTGGTGTCTCCTGCCGGGGTCAAGATCCGGAGAGTTTGTCGCCGCTTACGGCAAAATCTGTATCCATGGTCTGCGCTGCGGCCGCCAACGTCATGATTCTGAACGGATCATGCCGTAGAGTAACAGTCCATGCTTTCATGCGGCCGACACTATAGGTATGAAGGCCTTAAAACCGCGTCAATGGGATGCTGCATGCAAATGGCTTTGGACAAGGATGCACTGGGTTTCGGCACCGGACAGCGGGCGATTTTCGCGTCCGATCCCTGGACGAACAGGGGGCGCCTCCACCCCGAGGGCACCAGCACGACGCGCTCCGATTTCCAGCGCGACCGCGACCGCATCGTTCATACCACGGCCTTCCGCCGGCTGAAGCATAAAACACAGGTCTTCATCGCCGCAGATGGCGATCACTATCGCACCCGGCTGACCCACACGATCGAGGTGGCGCAGATCGCGCGGGCGCTCGCACGCGCGATGCGTCTCGATGAGGATCTGGCGGAGGGTGTCGCGCTCGTCCACGATTTCGGCCACACCCCCTTCGGTCACACGGGCGAGGATGCCCTTCAGGAGGTGCTCTCGGCCCATGGTGGGTTCGATCACAACGCGCAGTCGCTGCGCATCGTCACCAAGCTGGAGCGGCGCTACGCCGAGTTCGACGGGCTGAACCTCACATGGGAGAGCCTAGAGGGGCTGGTCAAGCACAACGGGCCGCTGACGGGACCGGCCGCCGATCCGCGCCACCCCGTCGTGCCGCAGCCGATTCTCGATTATTGCGCGTTGCACGATCTGGAGCTTGGCACGTTTGCGAGCCTCGAAGCGCAGGCGGCGGCCATCGCCGACGATATCGCCTACAACACGCACGACATCGACGATGGCCTGCGCTCGGGTTACCTGACCTTCGACATGCTGGAAGAGATCCCGTTTCTCGCCAATCTCATGCAGGAAGTCCGGGCGAAATATCCGGGTCTGGAGGCGGCCCGCTTCACCCACGAAATCATGCGCCGGCAGATCACCGCCATGGTCGAGGACGTCATCGGCGTCGCGCAAGGCAACCTGCGCGACATCCGCCCGGAAAGTGCCACCGACATCCGCATGGCCGGACGCGTCATTGCCACCTTTTCTCCCGAAATGGCGGAGACCGACCGGCAGATCAAGCGCATGCTGATGACCCGCATCTATCGCCACGCCGACGTCATGCGGGTGCGCGAGAACGCCGCTAGGATCGTCGTCGATCTCTACCATGCCTTCATGGCCGAGCCGCGCGAGATGCAGACGCACTACTGGATCGATCAGATTGCCGGGCTCGCGGAGCCGGCAAAGGCCCGTCACGTTGCCGATTACATCGCCGGAATGACCGATACCTACGCGATTTCCACGCACCGGCGTTTGTTTGACCACACCCCGGATTTGCGCTAGAGCGCCAGCCACCGCCCGGTCGCAGATCTTGGTCTGTCAGAGCCGGGCCACCTTGATGCGGACCGCGGCCTGATGAGGCACGCCCTCCCGGACGATGGATATCATGAACATTTACACCGACCTCGAAGCCAGAGTGAAAAACGTCCTTGAAGCCATTGATATGGTAAAGGAAAAGCGCTCAGAGGTCGATTTCCAGCGTGTTGCGGTCGAGACTCCGCGCGACCCGAGCCATGGTGACGTCGCGACCAATGCCGCCATGGTGCTGGCAAAGCCGCTGGGTACCAATCCACGCGCGCTCGCCGAAACCATTGCCGCAGCGCTCCGGGAAGATGCCGATATCGCCGAGGTGTCCGTCGCCGGCCCGGGCTTCATTAACATCCGCCTGTCGGTCGGCTACTGGCAGAAGCTTCTGGCCGCGATCGTCACGGCCGGTGATACCTACGGCCGGAGCCAGGTCGGCGCCGGACGCAGGATCAATGTCGAGTACGTCTCCGCCAACCCGACCGGCCCCATGCATGTCGGCCACTGCCGGGGCGCGGTGGTGGGCGACACGCTGGCCAACCTGCTCGGCTTCGCCGGCTGGGATGTGACCAAGGAATACTACATCAACGATGCGGGCTCGCAGATCGACGTCCTCGCCAAGTCCGCCATGCTGCGGTATCGCGAAGCTCTGGGCGAAACGATCGGGGAGATCCCGGCAGGTCTCTATCCCGGCGATTATCTCGTGCCGGTCGGGCAGGCGCTCGCGGACGAGTTCGGTTCGAGCCTGCTTGGCATGCCCGAAGACGCGTGGATGCCGCTTGTCAAGGAGCGCACCATTGCGGCGATGATGGCGATGATCCGCGAGGATCTGGGCGCGCTCAACGTCCATCACGACGTCTTCTTTTCAGAGCGCACGCTGCATGCCGACGGCGCCCAGCGCATCCGCTCCGCCATCAACGACCTGACGTTCAAGGGCCATGTCTACAAGGGAAGCCTGCCGCCGCCGAAGGGGCAGGTGCCGGAAGACTGGGAAGACCGCGAGCAGACGCTGTTCCGCTCGACGGATGTTGGCGACGATATCGACCGGCCGCTGATCAAGTCCGACGGCTCCTACACCTATTTCGCAGCCGACGTCGCCTATTTCAAGGACAAGTTCGACCGTAACTTCGAGGAGATGATCTACGTGCTGGGCGCGGACCATGGCGGCTACGTCAAGCGGCTGGAGGCGCTCGCGCGCGCCGTCTCCGGCGGCTCGGTCAAACTGACCGTGCTCCTCTGCCAACTCGTCAAGCTGTACCGTAATGGCGAGCCGGTGAAGATGTCGAAGCGGTCCGGCGATTTCGTTACGCTGCGCGATGTCGTGGACGAGGTCGGCCGGGATTCCGTGCGCTTCATGATGATCTACCGGAAGAATTCCGAGCCGCTCGATTTCGATTTCGCCAAGGTCACCGAGCAGTCGAAGGACAACCCGGTCTTCTACGTTCAATATGCCCACGCGCGTTGCCGTTCGATCTTCCGGCAGGCTGCGGAAGCGTTTCCGGATCTCGACCTTGATGCCGTCGACTATACACAGGCCCTGGGGACGCATATCGCGGATCCTAGCGAGTTGCAGTTGGTCGCGAAGCTGGCAGAATATCCACGGGTGATCGAGTCGGCAGCGCTGGCGCAAGAGCCGCATCGCATCGCATTTTACCTCTATGATCTGGCCAGCGCGTTCCACGGGCATTGGAACAAGGGCAAAGATTTTCCGGGCTTACGCTTTATTAACGATAAAAGTAGAGAATTGAGCCTTGCCAGACTAGGACTGGTGCATGCGGTTGCCTCCGTTTTGAGGTCCGGCCTTGGTATCACAGGGACGGACGCCCCGAACGAGATGCGGTAGCATGTCACCATTTCCCCATATTGGACTGGCACGACCGGCCCGGTATATGTGAGTGGAGCGAATGGCAGACAAACAGTTGGCACGAAGCACGGATGTGGACCCGAACTTGTTCCCGGATGAAGATCCGTTGAGCGAGCTGGCCCGCATCGTCGGCTACGACAATCGTCCCGCCCTGCAACAGCTCCAGGAGCTGGAGCGTCATCGGGAAGCGGTTCGCTACGATCCGATCGTCGATCTGGAAGAAGAGCTGATGCGGGAGTTCGAGGCGTTCGATACGCCGGCGGCCCCTGAGCCTGTCTCGCAGCCTCAGCCCTTTGTAGAGCCCGTCGTCGCTGCTCCCGTGCAGCAGCACCATCAGCCGGTTCAGGCGCAGCCACCCGTTCAGCAGGCGCCGCGCCCGGTTGAGCCGACCTTCGATCCGCGTCCGGAACCCGTTTTCCACGCGCAGCCGGATCCATCGCTTGACCTCGGTCATGAACTCGAAATGTCGCTCGGCTCCGCGCCGGAGCCGGTTCACGTGCAGCAGATGCCGGTCGAGCCTGTTCGCCCCGCGGCGGTTGCAGCCGTTGCGCCCGTTCAGCAGCCTGTGCGTCCTCGGGCTGATCCGTTGCTGGATACGGTCGAGCATTTCGCCGTGCCGAGCACGCCGGTTCGCCCTGCCGTTTCCGCGGAAGCCGCGCGGAAGAACAACTTTCCTTTCACGCCGAATTTCAGCCGTGCGACACCTGTCGCGCTGAATGGCGGTGCTCCGCGCACCTTCGCAACGCCGCTGGCGCCTGTTGCCGCGGCCGTGCCGACGCCCGTTGCTGCTGCACCCGTCATGCAGGCTCCCGCTCCCCAGGCATTCGTCGCCCCGGCACCGGTCGCCCCACCTGTGCCGCAACCGGCTCCGATTGCAGCCGCGGAAGCCGAGCCGGACTTCGACCTCGACGATTTCGAGATCGACCTCTCCGACATCGAGCTTGAACTGGATATGGCAACGGAAGAGGTTGCTGCGATCGAAGAGCCGGTCGAGCCCTTCATGGAAGCGGAACTTCCCTTCGATCCCTCGCTGATTGCCGAAGCCGATTATGGCGTCGTTGCGACCGGCGAGATCGATGTGCCGCAGCTGCCCGTCATCGAGGAGCAGAACCATCCGCTCGATCCCGGCGACTACGATCTCGATATCGACGCCGAGATGGCACAGATCTTCAGTGCCGGTCGTCAGGCGTCGGAGCGTGGCAATGGTAGCGTGCAGGCCGTAACGGCTGCCGGCATCGCTGGCGCTGCAGCCCCGGCCCGTGCGTCGCACGAAGAGTTCGCCGATTTCGAGCGGGCGATGGAAGAGGACTTCCGCCGCTCGATCAGCCAGCGCCAGGAAGTCATCGGGCAGGGCGACCGCTATGCCGAGCCGACCTATGGCAACGACAACGAAGCCCGCCCGCGCGGCAAGCTGCTCCTTCTCGCCAGTGCTGCTGCCATCGTGCTGATCGCCGGTGGCGTTGGGGCGTATACCTTGATGGGCAGTGTTGGATCGTCCTTTACCAGCGGCGAACCGCAGATCATTCTCGCCGACAAGACGCCGACCAAGATGGTGCCTGTCGAAAAGGGCGGTAAAACCGTGCCGAACCAGGACAAGGCCGTCTACGACCGTGTCGCCGGCGCGCAGGAAGATGCGCCGCAGCAGGGCACGTTGGTTTCCTCCACTGAAGAGCCGATCGACGTCGTCCAGCGCACGCTAACGCCGGAAAGCCTGCCGCTCGAAGGGATGAACGGACTCGACGGCATGTCGCCGGCCGATGACGAGGGCGCAGACCGCCTGATGCCTGACGATGGCGATACGCAGGCAAGTGCCGCGAACGAGGATGCAGCACCCGCCGTCGCGCCGCGCAAGGTCCGTACCATGATCGTCCGGCCGGACGGAACGCTTGTTGCCCGCGAGGATCTTGCCCCGGAAGAGGCAGCGGTCGTTGCCGCTGCGGAGCCGGCGATCAAGACGGTCAAGACCACTGCGCTGAAGCCGAACACACCAGCGCTCGCGTCGGCTGCACAGGACGATGTCGGTGCGCTGGCGGCCGCTGCCAATGCAGCCGTGCCGTCTGCCGAGATCGCTAAAACCCAGCCCCTTCCGGAAGCAAAGCCGGTCGAGACGGCCAGGGCGACACGCAAGCCGGTCGATACCTTCGCGACGCCTGCAACAGCGACAACCGCCGTGCCGACGGACGCTTCGCCCGTCCAGACGGCGTCGATCGCCCCAGGCAGCTATGTCGTGCAGGTCGCATCCCTGCCGTCCGAGGCAGAGGCGCAGAAGTCCTACAAGAGCCTTTCCGGCAAGTACGGCAGCGTCATCGCCGGCCGCGGCGTCGATATCAAGAAGGCCGACATCGCCGGCAAGGGCACCTACTACCGCGTCCGTATCCCGGCCGGTAGCCGCGATGAAGCGAACGCTCTCTGCTCGCGCCTGAAAAGTGCCGGCGGCAGCTGCCTGGTCACCCGTTAAGGGTTACACCACGCTTTCAGAAAAGGGGCGCGGCTTCGGCTGCGCCCTTGCGCGTTTGGGGGGGGGCGACGAGCAAGGCCGAATCGCAAGCCTCTTGCTCTCCGGCGCGATCCGTCCTTAAACCGAACGCGACGAACGAAAACAAAAGGCATGAGGGTGACGCCATGAGCGGATCGAAAGCATTCATCTCCGGCTGCAAGGGCCTCTCGCTGACCGCCGACGAGAAGGCCTTCTTCGCCGATGAGCGTCCCTGGGGCTTCATCCTGTTCGCCCGCAACATTGGGGACGCCGCGCAGATCTCGGATCTCGTCGCCAGCCTTCGCGACAGCATCGGCAACAGCCGAGCACCCGTGCTGATCGATCAGGAGGGCGGCCGCGTGCAGCGCATTCGCCCGCCGCTTGCCGGCGCCTATCCGAATGCGGCCGCCATCGGCGCCCTGTTCCACGCCGACCCCGAAAAGGGGTTGCGGGCGGCATGGCTTATGTCGCGTCTCCATGCCTTCGACCTGATGCGCTACGGTATCAACGTCGATTGCCTGCCTGTTCTCGACGTGGCGGCCGACGGCATGAGCGAGGCGATCGGCAACAGGGCTTATTCCTCCGATCCCCAGGCCGTGGCAGCCCTCGGCGCCGCGGCGGCGGAAGGCCTGAAAGCCGGCGGCATGTTGCCCGTCATGAAGCACATGCCCGGCCATGGCCGGGCGCTGGTCGATTCGCATCACAAGCTGCCGGTTGTCGACCGCACTTTCGAGGAGTTGGCCGTCAGCGACTTCGTGCCGTTCGTCGCCATGAAATCCGAAGTCATGGCGATGTCCGCCCATATCGTTTTCACGGCGATCGATCCCGATCGCCCTGCGACGACATCGCGGAAGGTCGTGGACGAGGTCATCCGCGGGCATATCGGCTTCGACGGACTGCTGATGTCCGACGATGTGTCGATGAATGCACTTGCCGGCGACATGGAAACGCGGGCGAGGGGCATCGTCGAGGCAGGGCTCGATCTCGTCCTCCACTGCCACGGGATCATGGAGGAGATGCAGGCCGTATCGCGTGTCGTGCCTGTCCTCTCGGGCGATTCCCTCCGCCGCGCAGACATCGCTGCTTCAAGCTTCCGCGAGCCCGACGATGCCGACGAGGCGACGCTGCGTGCCGAATTCCTGGAGATGATCCCGAGTGTCTGACGCGTCCCTGTCAGCAGCAACCATTTTGGACGTCGCCGGATGAGCCCGGCCGATGGTCGCGAGCGCGCGCGCGGCGACGTGCCGATGGATGCACACTGGCAGGCAGACGAGCGGGCGCTGCATGAGGCGGAACTCGTGGTGGATATCGCCGGCTTCGAAGGTCCGCTCGATCTCTTGCTGCACCTTGCTCGAAACCAGAAGGTTGATCTGTCCCGCATTTCCGTGCTGGCGCTCGCCGAGCAGTACATCGCCTTCATCGAGAGTGCCCGCTCGATCCGGCTGGAACTGGCCGCCGATTATCTCGTCATGGCGGCTTGGCTCGCCTTTCTGAAGTCCCGCCTTCTCATTCCGCAGCCGCACAAGGACGATGGACCATCGGGTGAGGAAATGGCTTCGGCACTGGCCTTCCGACTGAAACGGCTGGAGGCCATGCGGGACGCCGCAACCCGGCTCGTCAACCGCAACCGGCTGGGTCGCGACGTCTTTGCCCGCGGCGCACCGGAACATATCCCGGTCGAGCGCACCTCCGCTTTCGAGGCGTCGCTTTACGATCTCCTGCAGGCCTATGCGAGCCTGCGCCAGCGTGAGGCGGTGATGCAGGTGACGATCGAGCGCCGGCAGGTCTGGTCGCTGGCCGATGCGCGCCTCGTTCTCGCGCGGCTGATGGGTGGCCTGTCGGACTGGACGGTGCTCGATGATTATCTCCTGCGCTATGTCGGCGATCCCCGCCTGCGCGTCAGCGCCATCGCCAGTGCCTTCGCTGCCTCGCTGGAGATGGTCCGAGAAGGCCGGCTGGAGATCCGGCAGGAAGAAGCCTTCGCGCCCATCTACGTCCGGCTCGGCGACAACCCGATGACCGAGGACGAGATCGCAGAATTGGAAGCGCGCAATGGTTGAGGTCCACGGTGACGGCGCCCTTGTTCGCGAGAGAGACGACGCGCATCGGGCCGACGAACTGGAGCGAATCGCCGAGGCTCTGGTTTTCGCCGCAGCCCAGCCCGTGTCGGAGACCTATCTCGCCCAGCGCTTGCCGAGCGGCACGGATGTTCGCAGCATCATGCTTCGCTTGAAGGCCTTTTATGCGACGCGTGGCGTCAACCTTGTGCAGGTCGAGGATCACTGGGCGTTCCGCACGGCGGCCGATCTCTCCTTCGCCCTGTCGTCGGATGCGCAGGAGGTGCGCAAACTCTCGCGCGCCGCGCTCGAAATACTCTCCGTCATCGCCTACCACCAGCCCGTTACGCGCGCCGAGATCGAGGACATCCGCGGCGTGCAGACCTCCAAGGGTACGCTCGACGTATTGATGGAAGCCGGATGGGTGCGATTTCGTGGTCGCCGCCGGACGCCCGGCCGACCGGTAACCTTTGCGACGACACGCGATTTTCTCGACCATTTCGGCTTGGAAGAACTGCGCGACCTGCCCGGACTGGAGGAGTTGAAGGGCGCAGGCCTGCTTGCCGGCCGCATCCCGCCCAACTTCCATGTCCCCTTGCCATCCGGCAACGACGACCTGTCGGATGACGAAGATCCGATTACCGCCCTCGATCTGGAGGAGCTCGGCCTTCTCCCGCCGAGCGGCGACGAGCCTGCCTGATATTCACCATGATCGACAGTGTGATGCTCTCGCGGGATTGAACAGCGTGAGCATTGCGTGACATCACCGTTTCCTTTAGATCTTTGCCCGAAAAGCAGGATTGCGTTTCCTCAGGGAGAATCGCATCGGCCGACAAAGACGAGGGCTGAGAGCAGGGCGGTGACGCTGGCTTGAAAGCTCGACAAAGTGGAACAGGGCAGGCAGGCCATCCCGGATGGGTTTGTCGGATTTGCAGGGAGTTTTAAGAGAATGGGTTCATTCAGCATCTGGCACTGGCTCATCGTGCTCGTCGTCGTCCTGCTGCTCTTCGGTCGCGGCAAGATCCCGGAATTGATGGGCGATGTCGCCAAGGGCATCAAGAGCTTCAAGAAGGGCATGACCGACGACGAGACGGATGCCGCCGACAAGCCGGGTTACGACAAGCCCGGCTACGACAAGGCCCCTTATGACAAGGGCGCCCCCATCGACCCGCGGACCGTCGAACATAAATCCGACGAAGTCCGCTGATCAGCCAGTCTGGACGCGCAGCACACGCCGCGCGTCCCATCATGATGTGCGGAGTTCCTGAGTATGCTTGACGTCGGCTGGACCGAGCTTGTTGTCATTGCCATCGTCCTGATCATCGTCGTTGGCCCGAAGGACCTGCCGCCGATGCTCCGGACCTTCGGCAAGATGATGTCGAAGATGCGTGGCATGGCCACCGATTTCCGCCATCAGTTCGACGAGGCTCTGCGTGAGGCGGATCTCGACGATGTGCGCAAGACGCTGAGCGATGCGCAGAAACTCAACCCGGCAAACAGCCTGCGCGAGGCGATGAACCCGCTTCGCCAGATGGGCAACGACATCAAGGCTGACCTGCAGAAGGCGACCCGCCCGGATGAAAAGCCGGCCGCCGTCGCTTCGGACATTCCGCCGGCCCCGGAGATGGCGGCATCGGTTGCGATACCAGCCGAACAGCCCGCGGTTGTCACAAACGGCGTCACTCCGGCCGCAGGCGCAACGGATACCGTCGCCTCCGCCCCTGTTACTCCCGTTACATCAGCACCCCTTGCCGCCGACACGCGCGTGGCCCCCAAGCCCCGCAAGCGCTCCGTAAAGGCAGAAGCTGGGAACGCGGAAGCCGGTGCTGTCAATGGCGTCGCGGTGGCATTGCCGCGGAAGAAGACGGCAAAGGCCCCGGGTGACACCACGACGGCCAAGCCTCGCAAGCGCGCCTCTGTGCCGATCGGCGACGCCGATGTTGCGGAGATCGGCGCCAAGTTAGCCAAGCGGAAGAAGGCGGTGAAAGCCGACGTCCCGCTTGATATACCGATGACGCCGAAGAGCGGAGACGACGCATGAGCGCCGATATCGAAGACAAGCCCCAGCCGCTTCTCGATCATCTCATCGAGCTGCGTACCCGCCTGATATGGGCCGTCGGCGCATTCTTCGTCGCCTTTCTGGTCTGCTTTTTCTTCGCCAAACAGATCTTCAACATTCTCGTGCAGCCCTACAAATGGGCAGTGTCCTGGGCAGGGCTGGATCACCGCGCGGCCGGCCTGATCTACACGGCGCCGCAGGAGTTTTTCTTCACGCAGATCAAGGTGGCGATGTTCGGCGCTTTGGTCATCGCCTTCCCGATGATCGCGACGCAGCTCTACAAGTTCGTCGCACCCGGTCTCTACAAGAACGAGCGGGCCGCGTTCCTGCCGTTCCTCATCGCATCGCCGCTGCTGTTCCTGCTCGGCGCGGCGCTTGTCTACTTCTTCTTCACGCCGATGGTGATGTGGTTCTTCCTGAACATGCAGCAGGAAGGCGGGCAGGGCGAAGTATCGATTCAGCTCCT
Organism: Rhizobium sp. PP-CC-3G-465; assembly: GCF_004343445.1. Classification (NCBI taxonomy): domain Bacteria; kingdom Pseudomonadati; phylum Pseudomonadota; class Alphaproteobacteria; order Hyphomicrobiales; family Rhizobiaceae; genus Rhizobium; species Rhizobium sp. PP-CC-3G-465. The sequence continues at coordinate 1,062,000 of NZ_SLYH01000001.1, read as the reverse complement.
GCCGAAGGTCTCGGAATATCTGAGCCTGATCATGTCGCTGATCTTCGCCTTCGGTCTTGTCTTTCAGCTGCCCGTCATCACCACACTTCTGGCACGTGTGGGGTTCGTCACGGCCGATACGCTGGCGGCGAAGCGCAAATATGCGATTGTGATCTCGTTCATCGCCGCGGCCATCCTGACGCCGCCGGATCCCGTCTCCCAGATCGGCCTTGCGATCCCGGCGATCCTTCTCTACGAGATTTCCATCTATACGGCCCGACTCATCGAGCGCCAGCGCGCCAAAGATGCGGCGTCGCGGGAGCTTGCGCAAGCCGACGAGAAGACGGATTGATCCTCTATCAGGAGATCCGGTGGTCTTCACGCGGCTCGGAAGGTCCTCGGCGTCTTCGTCCGCGTCCTTTGCGGAATGTCGGGTCTCTCACGTCCGGAGACTGATCGATGCTCGATATCAAATGGGTGCGGGACAATCCCGAAGCGCTCGACGCGGCACTGGCAAAACGCAGCGCTCCTGCGCAGGCAGCAAGCCTGATTTCGCTGGATGAGAAGCGGCGCGGCCTCGTGCAGGCGCTGCAGGACATGCAGTCCCGTCGCAATTCCGCATCGAAGGAAATCGGCGCGGCGATGGCGCAGAAGAACGCCGAGCTTGCCGATCGGCTGAAGGCCGAGGTGGCCGAGCTCAAGACCGCGATGCCGGCGCTTGAGGAGCAGACGCGCACGGTCGATGCGGAACTTCTCGACGTCCTCTCCCGCCTCCCCAATATCCCTCTGGACGATGTACCCGTCGGCGCTGATGAGCACGCGAACATCGTTACCCGCACCATCGGTACGCGTCCCGGCTGGAACCACAAGGCGCTGGAGCATTTCGAAATCGGCGAAGCGCTCGGCTACATGGATTTCGAACGTGCGGCCAAGCTGTCCGGCTCCCGCTTCACGGTGCTGACCGGCCCGCTGGCGCGCATGGAGCGGGCGCTCGGCCAGTTCATGATCGATCTCCACACCGGCGAGCATGGCTACACCGAGGTGTCCTCGCCGCTGATGGTGCGTGACGATGCCATGTTCGGCACCGGCCAGCTTCCGAAATTCGCCGAGGATCTGTTTCGCACGACGGACGGCCGCTGGCTGATCCCGACGGCCGAGGTGACGCTGACCAACCTCGTGCGCGAGGAGATCGTCGAGGCTGAAAAACTGCCGCTGCGCTACACGGCGCTGACGCCGTCTTTCCGCTCGGAAGCCGGTTCCGCCGGTCGGGATACCCGCGGTATGCTGCGCCAACACCAGTTCTGGAAATGCGAGCTCGTGTCGATCACGGACGCCGAGACGTCGATCGATGAGCATGAGCGTATGACCGCTTGTGCGGAAGAGGTGTTGAAGCGTCTCGGCCTGCATTACCGCGTCCTCACGCTCTGCACCGGCGACATGGGCTTTGGCGCCCGCAAGACCTACGATCTCGAAGTCTGGCTGCCGGGCCAGAATACCTTCCGCGAGGTCTCCTCCTGCTCCGTCTGCGGCGATTTCCAGGGCCGGCGCATGAATGCGCGCTACCGCTCGAAGGACGAAAAGGCGCTGAAGTTCGTCCACACGCTGAATGGTTCGGGCACCGCCGTCGGCCGCGCGCTGATCGCCGTTATGGAAAACTACCTGAACGAGGATGGTTCGGTCACCGTGCCCGACGTTCTCCAGCCCTATATGGGCGGGCTGACGCGGATCGAAGCGGCGCGCTGAGCGCGTCTAACGCGGCCCCCGGACCGGGCGCCGCGTTGCCGATGAAGGGGGAGGACGGGCGCATGGCGACACGATTGCTGGAGCAGGAGGGGTTTGCCGCGCTGGTGCTGCGTCTGCGTGCCGAAGGCATTACCAACAAGGGCCTGCTGAACGCCGTCGAGGAAACGCCACGCACCCTGTTTGCGCCTGCCCCCTACCAGAAGGAGGCGCTCTCCTCCCGCATCGTCCCGCTCGACTGCGGATCCTTCATGGAGGGCTTCGATTTTGCGGTGCGCACCTTGCATGCCCTCGGCGTAAAGCCTGGGCAGCGTATTCTCGAGATTGGCACCGGCAGCGGCTTCACGGCGGCCGTCATGGGGCGGATCGCCGAGCGCGTCCTGAGCTATGAGCGCTACAAGACGCTGGTGATCAATGCACAGGCGAGCCTCGACAAGGCCAGCATCCGCAACGTCATCGTCCGGCAGGCCGATGGCAGTGCCGGCTTGGTGGGCGAGGGGACCTTCGACCGCATCCTTGTGACCACCGCTTTCGACAGCCTGCCGCGTGTCTTCTCCGACCATCTCGTATCCGGCGGCGTCCTGCTCGTGCCCATCATGATCAGCGAAACCGAATGCCGCATGGTGCGCCTCACCCGGACCGGAAGCCGCTTCGATCGCGAGGATCTGTTCGAGGCGCCATACCTCCCGATCGTCCCCAAAATGGCGGCATTCCTCTAGAATCACGTAGGTTTTCTCGTTGCACGACGAGCCGGGTCATCCGCATTCATTCACAACGTCTTCAACAGTCTTCTGGCAATTCAACGGGTTAACGCAGCGTTAACCTGATCCAGCCTCGCGCAAGCCTTGGGATCTACCCCAGAGGTAGACCTCACAGAGCTTTGCAGAGGTGCAGGCTCCCAAGGCGTTGAGGCGCAAGGAGCTTATCCATGCAGATTGCAGGCAAGACCATCACCGCGACCAATGATACCGGCCAGCGCAATGTGCGTCCGCAGGTTCAGGTTCGGCCGGATGTGGACAGTCGTGAGGCCTCGGTTCCCGGGGTCGTCATCGGCGGCAATTACGATCCGTCCTCCCGCGTCTCCCTTTCCGCTGAAACCTTGCTCTTCCTCTCTCGAACGCGGCGTGCCCAGGAAAAATATCCGCCGCTGACGCGCGACGAATGGAACAACAAGCTCTCGCCGCAGCTGGCCGCCCGCGAGTATCAGGCCTTCGGCAAGTATGGGGAAACCGGCGACTACAAGGCCTACTACCGCGGCTTCATCGACTATTACGACAACCTGCGCCCGGACGATCAGCACAGCCTTCGCTATTTCGGCACCCGCGACGCCGCTGTCGCAGGGCTGCGCTCCACGGAATACGAGGATGAGTCGGGCCTCGATGCGGCAGGTGGTTTCCAGACGCTGGTCGATGTGCTTTTGGATGGCGAGAAGCCCACGGCGTCGGATCAAGCCGGCGATGCGCCGGGCGTGATGATCACGGGCGACATGTTCGGTTGGGACAGTGGCTCGGTCTCCTACGAGGACGTCACCGAAAGCCGCGCCGAACATTCCGAGATCGAGCGCTTCTACCGAGAAAGCTTTTGATCTTTCTGTGGATTCCGACGATTGCGATCATCACGCACACGGTTAAAACCATAAAGGATGACCGGGTCTTAACCCGCCGGTAACTCTAATACGTTTTAATAAACCTACATCGGGGCTGTGTTCCAAGTAGGTAAGCGTCATGCGTTTGAGTGTATCGTCATCTGTTCATAAATCGGTCATCCGTCTGGGAGTGGCCGTTCTCCTGGCGAGCGCGGCGAGTGGCTGCAGTTCGGACTCGTCCCGGTTCGGAGGGTTGTTTTCCCGCTCGTCCGACCTGACGACAAATTCCATTCCCAGCGCTTCCGTGCCGGTTCCGCGTGGAGACGTCGACGGCAGCGGCAACATGCCGCCCATGTCGAACACCCGCCAGGCGGCGGTCAGTCAGTCTTTCCCGGATCCGGTCAATGCGACGCCGGTGTCCCGCACACGCGTTGCCTCGACGCCGATGAATGTTCAGCGGACGACCCTTGCTGAGCCGACGGCCGAGCCGACCCGTCGTCCGAGCGCTCAACCTTTCCCGTCTGAAGCGTCTTCCGCACAGCGCGGCGCGCCGGCACTGGCGACACCCGATCCGGTGAATACCGCGACCGTTCGTTCGTCCAGCGGCTGGTCCACCGTCAATGCTCCGGCTGTGCTGATGCGTCAGGGCGATACGACGGCATCTTTGGCAACCCGCTTCGGCGTGCCGGAAAAGGAAATCCTGAAGGCCAACGGCCTGAAGCGCGGCTCCGACGCCGAGCCGGGTCAGCGCATTCTAATCCCCACCTACGGTGCGGCCGGCAGCGCTGCCAAGGCATCGGCGTCCCAGGCTGCGACGGCCCTCGATGTCGATAAGCAGAAGAACAAGCCGGTCCTGCCGGAAAACCGCGACGTTGCCATCCTGCCGACCCAGACGCAGAGCCGTGAAAAGGGCTCGACCGCGAACGGCACCACGGCCGGCAAGCAGCCGGTGGCCGGCGAAGGCGACAAGGCCGGGACCTACACGGTGAAGGCCGGCGATTCGCTGAACCGCATCGCAAAGGCCAATGGTGTCTCCGTCGATCAGCTGCGCGCTGAAAACGGCCTGACGAATGGCGCGATCCGTGTCGGCCAAGCTCTGAAGCTGCCGAAGACGACCTCGGTTGCCCGCAATACGGCCCAGCCCGGTACCGACGACGTCACCACGGCATCGGTCGCTCCGAAGGCTGCGGCCCCGAAGATCGAGCCGAAGACGGCGAAGGTCGAGCAAGCCAAGGCCGACGCTTCCAAGCCGACGGAGTATACCCCGGCCGTTGCCAAGCAGTCGGTCAACGAGGTCGCCGCCAAGGACGATGGTTCCGATGCGCCGAAGGCAACCGGCATCAGCAAGTATCGCTGGCCGGTGCGCGGTGCGGTCGTTGCTGGCTACGGCGCGAATGTCGAGGGCAACCGCAATGACGGCATCAACATCTCGGTGCCCGAGGGGACCCCGATCAAGGCAGCCGAAAACGGCGTGGTCATCTACTCTGGCAGCAGCCTGAAGGAGCTCGGCAACGCGGTTCTGGTGCGCCACGACGACGGCACGGTCACCGTCTACGGAAACGCCTCCGAGCTGAAGGTGCAGCGCGGCCAGAAGATCCAGCGCGGCCAGACGCTCGCAGCGTCGGGCATGAGCGGCACCGCGACCCAGCCGCAGGTGCACTTCGAAGTCCGCAAGAACGCGACGGCTGTGAACCCGGCGACCTATCTCGAATAGGGCGTTTCTTTCCACGGACTGAAAACAAAAAATCCCCGGCTTGCCGGGGATTTTGCATATTAGGACTTGCGTCGCTTACTGCGCTGGCTTGCCATTGTCGGTGTCCGCAATCCGCGTCCGTGTCCGGCCTGCGAGATCCTGAATGAACTGCCAGGCCACACGCCCCGACCGCCCGCCGCGCGTGGTGCTCCATTCGAGTGACTGCGCATGCAGCTCTTCCCGGGAGATCGCGATGGCGAAATGCTGGGCATAGGCGTCGATCATCGCGAGATAATCCTTCTGGCTGCACTTGTAGAAGCCGAGCCACAGGCCGAATCGATCCGACAGGGAGACTTTTTCCTCCACCGCCTCCGAAGGGTTGATCGCGGTCGAGCGCTCGTTTTCCATCATGTCGCGGGGCAGGAGGTGGCGGCGGTTCGAGGTTGCATAGAGAAGCACATTGCCCGGACGCCCTTCGATACCGCCGTCCAGCACTGCTTTCAGCGATTTGTATGAGGTGTCGTCATGATCGAACGACAGGTCGTCGCAAAAGACGATGAAGGGAATGGATGCCGCCTTCAGGATCTCCATGAGCTGCGGCAGAGTGGCGATATCCTCGCGGTGCACCTCGACCAGCTTGAGCGGAACGCCCGTCCGCTGGATGACGGCGGCGTGCACGGACTTCACGAGCGACGACTTGCCCATGCCGCGCGCACCCCAGAGAAGCACGTTGTTTGCCGGAAAACCTTCTGCAAAGCGCAGCGTGTTGTCGAGAAGGATATCGCGCACATGATCGACGCTCTGGATGAGGGAGAGATCGATCCGGTTCGGCCGCGCCACAGGCTGCAGATGGGCCCGCGCCGGCGCCCAGACGAAGCATTCCGCGGCGTCGAGATCGTTGACCGCAGGGGCAGGGCCCGCAATGCGCTCCACCGCCGCAGACAGTCGGCGAACCTCGTCCATCAGCCGTTCGAGTGTCGCTTCGCTCATGTCGGTCTCCTCCGGTCCGCTGTGCCTCAAGGCGCGTTTGCGCCTCATCCGGCTGCGCTAACACGCGTCTTGATCTGGGGAAAGGTCACCTGACGACTGAAAAGTCCTTCTGCGCCGGGATAAACTATGCGAGAGGCAGGGTTCGGCGCGTTGCAATCGCAGCGGCCATTCTTATAGTGCGGCCATTCCGCGAAAGGGCGTTCCGCCCATCCGGCCGCAATTGTTGTTATTTGAGGAGTGATCGATGTTCATTACGGAAGCTTTCGCGCAGACGCCAGGTGCAACCGGCGCCGGCAGCGCGGACATTCTCATGTCCATCCTGCCGTTCCTGCTGATCTTCGTCGTGATGTACTTCCTGATCATCCGTCCGCAGCGCACGGCGCTGAAGCGTCGCGAGGAACTGCTGAAGAATATCCGCCGCGGCGACCAGGTCGTTACCGGTGGCGGCATTGTCGGCAAGGTCACGAAGGTCATCGACGACGGTGAACTCGAAGTGGAAATTGCTGACGGCATCAAGATTCGTGTGGTACGCAGTGGTGTGACCGAAGTCCGCGTCAAGGGCGAACCCGTCAAGGAATAACGGGCCGCTGCGGCAAAGACGACGATCCGATCGATCCACTGCGAAGCGCCGGGAGCGTCATGCCGCAAACCTCACGCTGGGGAACTGTCCTCGTTTGGCTCGTCGTTCTCGCGAGTCTCGTCGTGGCCCTGCCGAACGTGCTGCCACGTTCGCTTCTCGATAGCCTGCCGGACTGGGTTCCAGCCCGCCAGGTTGCGCTCGGGCTCGATCTTTCCGGCGGCTCGCGCATCGTGCTCAAGGTCGAGCGCGACGATGTGGCCAGGACCCGGCTGCAGGCCGCGACGGACGCCGTCGCGGCGCAATTGCGCAATGCCAATCTCGCCTATACCGATCTTTCGGGCACCGGCGAGGAGGTCACCTTCTCCCTTCAGGATGCCGCCCAGGCAGCGACGCTGCCGCAGGTCCTGGCGCCGTTGACCGGCGTGGTCGATCGCGGTCGCGGCGGCAAGGCCGTCAGCGAGTTGCGTTTCGTTGGCACCACCGATGGCCAGTCGCAACTGGCCCTGACGCCGGAAGGCATCGATGCGCGTCTCGCCGACGCGGTTGCCGACAGTATCGGCGTTCTCGAGCGGCGCCTCGTCGAGCTTGGCGTCGTTGCGCCGCGGCTCGGGCGACAGGGTGCCGACCGGATCGTGGTGCAGGTTCCAGGTCTCTATGATTCCGAACAGCTGAAGACCGTTCTGGGGCAGGGCGGCGCGTTCTCGTTCCGCATCGTCGATATGTCCACGACCGTCGAGCAGGCCGTGACCGGTTCGCCGCCGGCAGGCTCTGAGGTTCTCTATTCCGCGGAAGATCCACCGGTTGCCACGCTCGTACGGCGCCAGCCGGCAGTGACGACCGCCGATATCGCGGACGCCACGGCCACGACGGACACGCAGAATGGCGCTCCGGTGGTCGATCTCGTCTTTACCGAAGACGGTGCACGTCGATTCGCCGAGGCGACCAAAGCGGTTGCCGGTACCACCATGGCCGTCGTTCTCGATGGCTCGGTGATTGCCACCCCTCTCATTCGCGCAGCCGTGACCGACGGCCGCATGCGGGTCGTTGCCGACATGACGCCGGAGGGCGCTCAGGATCTGGCGCTCGTCCTGCGCGCCGGCGCCCTGCCGGCCTCGATCTCCGTTGCCGAGGAGCGCACCATCGGCGCCGGCCGCGGTTCCGATAGCATCGAGTCCATGCTGATCGCCGGCGCCATCGGCACGGTCATCATCATCGCCTTCATGGTCGGCTTCTACGGACGCTTCGGCGTCGTTGCCAGCATTGCCGTCGTCCTCAACGTCGTGATGATCGTCGCCGTCCTCACCGCGACCGGCCTGCCGCTGACGCTTCCGGGGCTCGCCGGCATCGTGCTGACGATCGGTATGGCCGTGGATTCCAACGTGCTGATCTTCGAGCGGTTTCGCGAAGAGGCGGCCGCGGGGCGCGATTTCCGCCAGGCGATCCAGCTCGGCTTCGCCCGCGCCTTCGGTGCCATCGTTGATGCCAATATCACCACGCTGATCGCCGCGATCATTCTTCTCTATCTCGGCAGCGGCTCCATTCGCGGCTTCGCCGTCACGCTCGCCATCGGTATCGTCACGACGCTCTTCACCGCCTTTACGCTCACCCGCGTAATGCTGGAGGCGTGGCAGCGTCGGCGCCCGCGCAAGCGCCTGCCGCGCGGCATCAAGACCGCGATGTTCGATCACCTCTCGTTCCGCTTCATGGCAGCGCGCCGCTACGTCTTCTCCGTCACGGCCGCGCTGTCTATCCTCACCGTCGTGCTGTTCGGCATGTTCGGCATTAATCTCGGTATCGATTTCTCCGGCGGCTCGGTCATCGAGGTGCAGGCCCGCGAGGGCAATGCCAATATCGGGGATATCCGTGCACGGCTCGACCAGCTCAATCTCGGCGACATCTCAGTCGAGCCCTATGGTTCGCCCCGCGATGCGGTCATCCGCGTTCAGTCGCGCGATGGCGGGGAGAATGCCGAGCAGACCGCGGTCATCCTGATCCGCGACGAGCTGGACAGCGCCTACGAGCTTCGCCGTGTCGAGGTCGTCGGTCCGACGGTGTCAGAAACCCTGACCCGCTCCGCCTCCATCGGCGTCGCGATCTCCCTGCTCGGTATCCTTCTCTACATCTGGGCGCGATATGAGTGGCAGTTCGCGGCCGGCGCCATCGTCGCAACGCTGCACGATGTCATCCTGACGATGGGACTTTTCGTCGTCACCGGCATGGAGTTCAACCTCACCAGCGTCGCGGCGCTGCTGACCATCGTCGGCTATTCGCTGAACGACACGGTCATCGTCTATGATCGCATCCGCGAGAATCTCAATCGCTTCCCGCGCATGCCCCTGCCGATCCTGATCGATACCGCCATCAACCAGACGCTGTCGCGCACCGTGCTGACGGGCGCGACGACGCTTCTGGCTCTGGCGGCGCTCAGCCTCTTCGGCAGCGATACGATCCGGCCATTTGCCGTCGTCCTGATGTTCGGGGTGGCCGTGGCGACCTTCTCCTCCATCTATGTCGCTGGGCCGGTGCTCATCCTCTTCCGGCTGAAGCGTGCCCGCGCCCGGGCGCGCGACATGCAGGGAGCAGCGTGATGCGCCGACCGATCGAAGTTCGCAATGCCCATTTTCCCGGCCGCGCGCCCATCGACGCCTACGGCAATGGTGGTTTCCGCTTTGCCGGCATGTCGCATCGCGGCTCGCTCCTGCTGCTTCCCTCGGGAATCTATGGCTGGGAGAGGCAAGAAGGCGAGCTACTGAGCGCTGCCGATTTCGATCGCGTGATCGCCGAGGCCGGCGACATCGAGGTCATCCTTGTCGGAACCGGCGCCAATATCCGGCCGCTCGCGGGCGACGTGAAAACGGCCTTCCGCAGTCGATCCATCTCATCGGATCCGATGAGCACGGGTGCCGCAGTTCGGACCTACAACATCATGCTGGCCGAAGAGCGCAACGTTGCCGCCGCTCTCGTCGCCGTGTGACGTGAACGATTCCCATGTCCGATACATCAACGCCTGACATTGCACCCGGCATGCCCGATTTTTCCGCAAGCCTCGCCGCACTCCGCGAAAGCGATCGCGACCGCTATCTCGCCTGCCTGTTGGCGCCCCCGGAAAAGCAGGGACCTTTGGCTGCACTCTACGCGTTCCATGCCGAGATCGCCCGCGTCCGCGATGTCGTGCGCGAACCGCTTCCGGGCGAAATCCGGCTGCAATGGTGGCGCGATGCGCTGGAGGATACCACCGGTTCCAAGGCCGATGGCAATCCGCTCGCCGAAGCGCTGCTGCACGCCATCCGCGACGCGCATCTGCCGATCGGCGTGCTGCTCGACATGATCGACGCTCGCGTATTCGATCTTTACGACGACCCGATGGAGAACCGGAGCGCACTGGAAGGCTATGCCGGCGAAACTGCCTCGGCCCTGATCCAGCTCGCCTGCCTTATCCTCGATCCGGAAACCGCGCGCGGCTCGGCCGATGCCGCCGGCCATGCGGGCGTCGCCCAGACGATTGCCGGGCTCCTGATGCTCGGCCCCATTCACCGACAGCGCGGTCAGGTCTATTTCCCGGCGGACCTTCTGACAGCCACCGGGCTCGACCGGACATCTTTCCTGAATGGTGCGGATCGTGCGGCCGTCACACGGGCGGTGCAGGCTTTGGCCGGGCTCGGACGGGAGCACCTTGGCAAGGCACGAGCGGCATCGCAGACCATCTCGCGGCAGAACCGGCCCGCCTTCGCGACCGTAGCCCTCGCCGAAAAGGTTTTCGCGCGTGCGGAGAAGGCAGGCGCCGATATTTTCGACCATTCCATCGTTCCACCGCAATGGCGGAGGCAATGGTGGATGTGGCGCGCAGCCCAAAGTGGTCGCTGGTAGGTCGTGGCACATTCGCGCAAGCCACGCGCGCTACAGGAATTCTCCATCAGGTTGCCGGAGATTGCCTGCGACTTGCGGCAAACGATAACATCGGGATGAAGCCGGTCCGTGACACGCCCGGCCGGAGAATGGAAAGATGCGATGATATCCTGGTTTGCCATCGTCGCATCGCTGTTTGCAGCGGCCTACATCTACCAGCGCATGAAGCGGCAGGAAGCCGAGGATCTGTCGGAACCGGACGAGGGACAGGCCATTCTCGATTTCGGCCGCGCCTTCCCCGATGAGGCGATCCGGGCCATTCATCCCACGGCCGACGGCCATGCCTTCTTCGTGAGGCTGCATGACGGCAAGGCGGGTATCGTGCTGTCGCAGGGGCGGCACTATCTCTGCCACCTGATCGTTCCCGGTAAGGTACGGATCACCCACGCCCAAAGCGGCCGAGGCCTCGCCTTGTCGTTCAACGACACGGCGACCTTCGACGGAACCTACGAGTTTCCCAACGCCGAAACAGCCGCCGAGGTCTCTCTCTGGATCCTCGGCAGCTTCAGTTCCTGAACCAGACGGACAGGCCAGACTCAGGCGGACTTAAGCAGTGCTTTGTCCTCTGCAAGCCAGGCGGCGCAGTCCGCAAGGGCTCTGTTCGCAACGAGGCCCTTCTTGACGATCGCCTTGTCCTTGCCGCGAAAGCGCTTCACGCCCTCCGGCTTGACGATGGCGCCGGGATCGAGCGGCGGAAACAGGCCGAAATTGACATTCATCGGCTGGAAAGAGCGCTTGCCCGGCTCTTCGTCCGAGACGATGTGTCCCCCCGTGATGTGGCCGAGAAGCGCGCCGAAGGCCGTGGTTGGCGGCGGTAGATGTAGAGCCTCTCCCTTGCGCTCGGCTGCCGCGAAGCGACCGGCGAGAAGCCCGATGCTGGCGCTCTCCACATAGCCCTCGCAGCCCGTGATCTGACCGGCAAAACGCAGACCGGGACGCGATTTCAGCGTCAGAGAGTGATCGAGCAGGACAGGCGAATTCAGATAGGTATTGCGATGCAGGCCGCCGAGGCGCGCGAACTCTGCCCGCTCCAGGCCGGGAATCATACGGATGATATCGGCCTGCGCGCCGTATTTCAGCTTCGTCTGGAAGCCGACCATGTTGTAGAGCGTGCCGAGCGCGTTGTCCTGCCGGAGTTGCACGACGGCATAGGCTTTGACCGTCGGGTTGTGCGCATTGGTAAGGCCCATCGGTTTCATCGGGCCGTGGCGAAGCGTTTCGCGTCCGCGCTCCGCCATCACCTCGATCGGAAGGCAACCGTCGAAATAGGGCGTTCCCTCCCATTCCTTGAAGCCGATCCGGTCGCCGGCGATCAGCGCATCGACGAACGCGTTGTATTGCGCCTCGTCCATGGGGCAGTTGATATAGTCCTTGCCCGTGCCGCCGGGGCCGACCTTGTCGTAGCGCGACTGGAACCAGCAGACATCCATGTCGATCGTCTCGGTATGGATGATCGGCGCAATGGCGTCGAAGAAGGCAAGCGCGTCCGCACCCGTCTGCGCCTGGATGGCCTCGGCGAGGGCTGGTGCGGTCAGGGGGCCCGTGGCGATGATGGCGAGATCCCAGGCCTCGGGTGGCAGCGCGGAGACTTCTTCGCGCGTCAACTCGATCAGCGGATGGTCGTTGATCGCCTGCGTGACGGCCGCCGAGAAACCTTCGCGATCGACCGCAAGCGCGCCGCCAGCCGGCACCTGATTGCGGTCGGCGCACGCCATGATCAGCGAGCCCGCCAGCCGCATCTCGGCATGCAGCACACCGACGGCGTTGCTGGTGGCGTCGTCGGAGCGGAAGGAGTTGGAGCAGACCAGTTCGGCAAGATGGTCCGTCTTGTGCGCCTCGGTTTCGCGCACGCCGCGCATCTCGTGCAGGATGACGGGAATACCGGACTGGGCGATCTGCCACGCGGCTTCGCTGCCGGCGAGGCCGCCGCCGATGACATGAATGGGGGAGTAGGAGCTGTACTTCGTCATGGCGCGTTCATAGAGCAAAACGGATCGGCCCGGAAGGGTGGGCACGTCGCGGTACCGCATCTCTGCGCGCGCCCCACAAACGAAAGCGGCGCCCCGAAGAGCGCCGCTGGCATACAGTCTCGAAAATCCGCCGATTAACGGTAGGAGCGCGAAGCGATGTTGCGAATGTCGAAACGCGTGATGCCGATGTCGGACAGGGCGTGGTTCGACAGGTTGCCGAGTTCGGCAACGGTGCGGCGGTAGTTGATCCAGCTCTTGGCGATGCGAATGGGGTTCATGGTCTTATCCTTCGGTATCATGGTGAGCGGCATGCATTTCAGCCATCTCGTTGACGCTGTTTATACGCCCATGGTTTGGGAAGGTGGAGTGCAAAGACTATGCATCTGCCATGCATTTGTGCAGATGCCTGCACATTTAGCGCGCATCCAATCGGTCTGACCAATTTTGTAGCGCATCACTGACGGAACGCGGAAGAGGCCGGAAAGGCCATGTCGAAACGCTGGATCTCACAAACGAAAACGCCCTCCGGCGGGACCGAAGGGCGCTTGAATTTTCGAAGCCTTGCGGCTTATGTCGCTTAGCGAACAGCCTTGCGAGCGACGCTGAGAATCTCGCTGCGGCCGATGCCGAGGTCGTTCAGTTCGCGATCGCTCATGCGGCCGAGTTCCGAAACGGTTTGACGATACTTGCGCCATGTGGAGAAAGAGCGGGTGATGTTCATGTCCGGTTTCCTTTTGGAAATGCCGGCATATCGCACCGGCGCGTTGTCATGACGCTGATATAGCCAATCAAATCGATTAGAGGCAGGGTGTTTGCTGCATCGCACCCATGCGGCCCGCGCAAACCTCGCCAAGGGGAAGGAGCGGGAGGTGGCGACGAGGGCTCCGGAAGGAGAAGGTAATATCCCTGCGCGCGATCACCGAAAAAACCGCATTTTCCCTTTGATCCCCAGGGAACGGGTGTTATAGAGACGCCGCGCTCGGGAAGGCTTGGACCCGGTTGCGGCAGGAATAGTGTATCTCCCGCCCATCCGTAGAGACCAGGCAGCCGCTTCTGAACGCGGGTATGGTGAAATTGGTAGACACGCCAGATTTAGGTTCTGGTGCCGTAAGGCGTGGGAGTTCAAGTCTCTCTACCCGCACCAGATAGACGAATGGGTCGGTATAGATCCGGCGGCAGCGCTGTTTTGCTTGCAAAATGGCGTTCGATTTGCGTAAAGCCACTCCCGGCACCCGGATCGGCTCGCCTGAAGCATTCAATGGCAGAGCCCTGTCAACGTGAAATGAAGGTTGGAACATGCAGGTTATCGAAACGCTCGCGGATGGGCTGAAGCGCGAACTCAAGGTCGTCATCCCGGCAAAGGACATGCAGGCGCGCATGAACGAGCGCCTCGCCGATGCCAAGGACAAGGTCAAGATCAACGGCTTCCGTCCGGGCAAGGTACCGGTTGCACATCTCAAGAAGATGTACGGCAAGTCGATCATGGCTGAGCTCGTCAACGAGCTGGTCCGCGACAAGCCCACCGAGATCCTGTCGGAGCGCGGCGAAAAGTCTGCGACCCAGCCGGAAGTGGCGATGACCGAGGACGAGGCGGAAGCCGAAAAGATCCTCAGCGCCGAAGCCGATTTCGAATTCACGCTCGCCTATGAAGTCATCCCGGCCATCGAGCTGAAAGACGTCAGCGGCATCAAGATCACGCGCGAAGTGGTCGATATCGCCGAAGACGAAGTTACCGAGCAGATCATGCGCATCGCTGAAAGCGCGCGCACCTTCGAAGACAAGACCGGTGCAGCCGAAAATGGCGATCGTGTCACGATCGACTACCTCGGCAAGGTCGATGGCGAAGCCTTCGACGGCGGCAAGGACGAAGACGCGGAGCTGGTTCTCGGCTCCAACCGCTTCATCCCCGGCTTCGAAGAGCAGCTGGTCGGCGCCTCCACCGGCGACGAGAAGACGATCAACGTCACGTTCCCGGCAGAATATCCGGCTGCGAACCTCGCCGGCAAGGAAGCCACCTTCGATATCAAGGTCAAGTCGGTTGCCGCGCCCGGCGCTGTCGAGATCAACGACGAACTGGCCACCAAGCTTGGCGTCGAATCGGCTGACAAGCTGAAGGAAATCGTCCGCGGCCAGATCGAGAGCCAGTACGGTTCGATGACGCGCCAGAAGGTCAAGCGTCAGATGCTCGACCAGCTGGACGAAATGTACCAGTTCGATACCCCGCAGCGCCTCGTCGATGCCGAGTTCGAAAACATCTGGCGCCAGATCAACACCGATCTGGAACAGGCCGGCAAGACCTTTGCCGATGAAGAAACGACGGAAGAAGAAGCCCGCGTCGAGTACCGCAAGCTTGCGGAACGCCGCGTTCGTCTCGGCCTCGTTCTTTCGGAAATCGGCGAAAAGGCCGGCGTCACTGTGACGGACGAAGAAATGCAGCGTTCGCTGTTCGACCAGCTGCGCCAGTTCCCCGGCCAGGAAAAGCAGATCATCGACTACTTCCAGAAGACCCCGGGTGCTGCCGCTTCGCTGCGCGCCCCGCTGTTCGAAGAAAAGGTCGTCGATCATCTCCTTTCCGAAGTCAGCGTGACCGACAAGACGGTCAGCAAGGAAGAACTGATGGCAGATGACGAGGACGGCAACGACAAGCCGGCCAAGACGTCTGCCAAGAAGAAGTCGGCTGCCAAGGCCGATGCTGCCGAAGGCGAAGAAACCGCCGAAGCCGCTGCACCGAAGAAGAAGGCCGCTTCCAAGAAGAAGGCCACAGACGACAACGCCGCCGAGTAATCGGCGCGCAGTCCGGATATTGAAAACCCCGCCGGTTTCGCCGGCGGGGTTTTTCGGTTGGGGCGGTAAGCGTTGGCTTGCGACGCTGAATTTGGCCGCTCATGTGCGGCTGCCCCTCACCCTAGCCTTCTCCCCGCATGCGGGGAGAGGGGACGCGGTTGCGCTTTCGTATCTTTCCGAGATTAAGCAGGCAGCTACAGGCGACGAATGCTAACTTGAGGTCCCTTCTCCCCGCGCGCGGGGAGAAGGTCGCGGCAGCGGGATGAGGGGCTCTTCGTCTGTGGTCATAGCTTCAAAGCAGTCTCAACGCGCCGTACTCTTCAGATCGCCCATGCGGTTCCAGGCATCGAGACCCGCGATCTTGTAGGCTTCGGCGAGCGTCGGATAGTTGAAGGTGTTCTCGACGAAGTATTCGACCGTGCCCTTCAGGTTGAGGACGGCCTGGCCGATATGGACGAGTTCGGTCGCACCTTCGCCGACGATATGGATGCCGAGAAGGCGGCGGGTCTTGAGCGAGAAGATCAGTTTCAGGAGGCCCGAATCAAGGCCCATGATGTGCCCGCGCGAGGTTTCGCGGAACCGCGCGAGGCCGCATTCGTAAGGGATGCCGCGCGTCTTTACCTCTTCCTCGGTCAGGCCGCAGGTCGAGATCTCGGGGACGGCATAGATGCCGTAGGGGAAGAACTTCGGCGGCTCCTTGGCGATGGCGCCGACGGCCACGCGTGCCGCGATCCGGCCCTGTTCCATGGAGGTCGAGGCAAGGCTTGGGAAACCGATGACGTCGCCCGCCGCGTAGATGTTGGGCACGGAGGTCTGGAAGGTCTCGGGATTGACGCTGAGCCGTCCGCGCGTATCGGCCTGCAGGCCGGCGGCTGCAAGGTTGAGCGATTCGGTCGCCCCCATGCGCCCGGCTGCAAACAGCACCATCTCGCAGATGATCACACGCCCGCTGTCGAGGGTGATCTGGCATTTGCCATCCGGCAACCGCTCCACCTTGTCGGCCTTCTGGCCGAGATGCAGCTTCATGTTTCGGTCGCGCAGCTGATAGGTGAAGTCCTCGACGATTTCCTTGTCGATGAAGTCGAGCATGGTCGATTTCGGGTCGATGATCGTCACGGCCGTATCGAGCGCGCTGAAGATCGTCGCATATTCGATGCCGATGACGCCAGCGCCGATGACGGCCATGGAGCGCGGCAGTTCCTCGATGTCGAGAAGCTCGTCGCTGTCCAGCACGGTCTTGCCGTCGAAGGGAATGTAGTCGGGGCGGAAGGGCTTCGTGCCGACGGCAAGCAGGATGCTCATGCCGGTGATCTGCACCACCTCGCCGTCTTCCTTGACGATCTGCATGGTGTTGACGTCGACGAAGCTCGCGCGTCCCCGGATATGCTGCACGCGGTTGCGGGCGAACTGGTGCTCCAGAACCTCGACCTCGTGGTCGAGGGTGATGATCAGGCGGCGGCGCAGGTCCTCGGCGCTGATCTGTTCCTTGACGCGATAGGCGCGCCCGTAGAAGCCGCGTTCGCGCCAGCCGGAGAGGTTCAGTGCCGTCTCGCGCATCGTCTTCGAGGGAATGGTGCCGGTGTGCACGGAAACACCACCGACGCGTTTGCCCTGCTCGATCACCACCACTTTCTTGCCGAGCTTGGCGGCCTGGATGGCGGCGCGACGGCCAGCGGGGCCGCTGCCGACGACGATGAGGTCATACTGCATCATGGAATGTTTCCGATAGGAGGATGAATCGTTGTGCGTTGCGGCAAATGTCGCGCGTCAATGGCCTATAGGTCAATCATGGAGACTGTATGAACGACGCAAAATGGCGAGAAACCGACAGGGTGGCAAGCCCTGCGCGAGCCTGAGAGACCGCGGGAAGGAAAGTCTCTAGATGAGGCGCAGTCCCCGGAGGCTCGCATGACCGTCGCGGCCGATGATGATGTGGTCGTGGACCGTGACGCCGAGCGGCTTTGCCGTATCAATGATGGTCTTCGTCATGTCGATATCCGCCCGTGACGGCGTCGGATCGCCGGAGGGGTGGTTGTGGACGAGGATGACGGCGGTCGCCGAAAGCTCCAGCGCTCGCTTGACGACCTCGCGCGGATAGACGGGCGTATGGTCGATGGTGCCAGTCTGCTGAACTTCGTCGGCAATCAGGGCATTGCGCTTGTCGAGGAACAGGATTCGGAACTGCTCGCGCGTCTCGTTGGCCATGGCGGCATGGCAATATTCGATCACTTGCGACCAGGACGAGAGCACCTTCTTGCCCCGCAACTCGCTTTTCAACATGCGGTGGGCAATGGTCGAGACGAGCTTCAGGTCGAGGGCGACGGCCTCTCCGATACCCTTGACCTCCTGCAGCAGCGCCGGCGGCGCACCAAGGACCCCGGAGAGGGTGCCGAACCGGTCGAGAAGCGCCTTGGCGATCGGCTTGGTATCGCGGCGCGGGATGAGGCGGAACAAGAGAAGTTCGAGGAGTTCGTAATCGGCAAGCGCCGTGTCGCCATTGTCGCGGTAACGGCTTCTCAAGCGGTCGCGATGTCCGTGATAGTGCGCCTCGTCGGCATCTTTCACAGGCGGCTTCGGCGTAAACCTTCCCTGTCTTGACGCGGATGCAGGGCGGGCCGGCTGGTCGGCGAAGAAGCCGCGTTCGTCCGCAGGCTCCGGCGCGTCGCCGTCGAGATCGAAGGGAGGTTTTGTGCCCATCACGCCGCCGGCAGGCCGGGTCGGTCGAGACCGGCGGGCGAGAGCGTGAAGATCTCGCAGCCATCGGCCGTCACACCGACGGCATGTTCGTACTGGGCCGACAGCGATCTGTCGCGTGTGACCGCCGTCCAGCCATCCGCCAGCACCTTCACATGCGGCCGGCCGAGATTGATCATCGGCTCGATGGTGAAGATCATGCCTTCACGCATTTCCGGCCCATCACTGGCCCGGCCGTAATGCAGAATGTTCGGCGCATCATGGAACAGCCGCCCGACGCCATGGCCGCAAAAATCCCGCACCACGGAGCAGCGTTCGGCTTCGGCAAAGGTCTGTATGGCCTCGCCGATCGCGCCGATGCGGGCGCCGGGCTTCACCGCGGCGATGCCGCGCATCAGGCACTCATGCGTCACCTCCAGCAGTCGCTGCGCCGCGCGCTTGATCTCGCCGACCGGATACATCCGGCTCGAATCGCCATGCCAGCCGTCCACCACATAGGTCACGTCGATATTGACGACGTCGCCTTCGCGCAGCGGCTTGTCGTTGGGAATGCCGTGGCAGACGACATGGTTGATCGAGGTGCAGGACGATTTGGTGTAGCCGCGATAGTTCAGCGTCGCGGGGAGAACGCCGTTCTCCATGCCGAAGTCGAACACGAACCGGTCGATCGCATCCGTGGTGACGCCCGGCTTGACGATATCGACCAGCGCATCGAGACAGCGCGCGGTGATGAGGCAGGCCCGTCGCATGCCTTCGAAATCCTCTGCCGTGTGCAGGCGGATGACGCCGGTGTTTCGCGTGGGCGCGGCCGCCGCTTCGATGTAGTTGACCATAGCCCGACTCTTCCTGCTTGCCTGTCTTGCGTCTTCTGCGGTCCTGGAGATCCCGCTTGGGGGATGTCAGGCCGACCTCAAGCCTATGCTAGAGGCAAGGACGGATGTCGGCAATGAAGGCGATCGCGAAACCACAGCCCAAACCGTCGAAGTTCTGGAAATATTTGACCCGCCTCCAGGCACCGGCCGTTCGCTCAGGCGCGAACTCTGACATAGGAGCCCGGAGCTTCCTCGATCGAGTTCATCGAGCCGCCCGTGCGTCTGGCAGGAACCCGCTCTCCATCGAGCGAGGCCACCCAGTCATGCCAGTTAGGCCACCAAGAGCCAGACGTTTCCTTGGCGCTTGCGATCCAGTCTTCCAGTTCTCCGACCGGCGGGCCGCCCGTCCAGAACTGGTACTTCCGCTTGTCCGGCGGATTGACCACGCCGGCGATGTGGCCGGAGCCGGACAGGACATAGGTGACCGCGCCGCCGAAGGCGCTGCTGCCGAGAAAGACGGACTTCGCCGGCGCGATATGATCTTCCCGTGTCGCGAGGTTGTAGACGGGGATCGTCACGTCCTTCAGCGACAGCGTCTTGCCCGCCAGCACCATCTCGCCGCGGCTGAGCTTGTTCTCGAGGTAGCAATTGCGCAGGTAGAAAGAGTGGTTCGCCGCCGGCATGCGGGTCGAATCGGCGTTCCAATAGAGAAGGTCGAAGGCCGAGGGCTCGACGCCCTTCAGGTAGTTATTGACGAAATAAGGCCAGATCAGTTCGGAAGCGCGCAGCATGTTGAAGGCAAGCGCCATGCTCGACCCTTCGAGATAACCTTTCTCGCTCATGCGCTTTTCGATCTGCGAGATCTGGTCCTCATCGACGAACACCTTGAGATCGCCGGCATGGGTGAAATCGACCTGCGTCGTGAACAGCGTCGCCGACCGGATGCGCCGGTCGCCTTCCTGCGCATGTAGCGCGAGCGTTGCCGCGAGCAGCGTGCCACCGACGCAATAGCCCACCGCGTTGACCTCGTCTTCGCCGGTCGCCTGCTTCACCGTGTCGAGCGCGAAGCCGATGCCCTCGCGCGCATAGGATTCCCAGTCCTTGGCCGCATGGCGCTCGTCGGGGTTCACCCAGGAGATGACGAAGACCGTGTGGCCCTGGTCCACGGCCCACTTGATGAAGGACTTCTGCGGGTTGAGGTCGAGAACGTAGAACTTGTTGATCCAGGGCGGGCAGATGAGGAGAGGGCGCCTCAGCACCGTTTCCGTCGTCGCATCGTACTGGATGACCTGACAGACGTCGCTTTGTGCCAGCACCTTGCCCGGCGTCAGCGCGATATTCTCACCGATCGCAAACTTGCTCGTGTCGCTCTGGCGCAGACGCAGTTCGCCTTTGCCGGAGAGAATGTCCTCGGCCAGCATCCGCATGCCGTTGACGAGATTGGCGCCATTGGCGGCGACCGTCTCGCGGTAGAGCTGCGGATTGGTCGCGATGAAGTTGGACGGGGAGAGGGCCTCTGTGACCTGCCGCACATAGAACGCGGCCTTGTGGCGCGTGTGCTCGTCCAGTCCCTCCGTCTGCGTCACCATCTTCTCCGCCCAGTCGGAGAGGACGAGATAGGCCTGCCGCAGCATGTCGAAGAAGGGGTTGGCGATCCAGTCCGGATCGGCGAAGCGCTTGTCGCGGGGTGGCTCAAGCGTCGGCGTCTCGCTTGGCGGTATGTCGAGGCCGCTGGCTTTCTGCAGGCTGCGCGTCCACATGCCCATCATACTGGTCATCAGATGCGTCTGCGCCTCGAACGACCGGCGGGGATCCGACATCCAGTATTCGGAAACCTTGGAGAGGGTCTTTACGAGATCCGTCATCGGATCGGCGATCGTATCGACCTTCTCGCCGCTTTCGCGCGGCGCAAGCCAGGCGGACGCCGCCTTGCCCACATGCTCCAGCGAGCGGGCCAGGTTGACGGTCAGGGCCTCGGGATCCTTGATCAGATAAGCTTCGACGGCTTTCGGATCGAAGCCCGGAAAAGCGCGTCCGCCGTTGCCGGTCGTCTTGTCGTCTCCCACCAGATCCTCCCGCCATATCTCTTTGTTTTGGCTTTTTACATTCTGCCGGAATATCACTACAAGTGCCAGCGGATGTTGCCATGCGGGGCAGGGAAGCGCCACGCAGATTGGCGACCACCGGACGATCTGGGTTTTAGAGGGCTATCATGAAATTGCTGTCGGGACATTCGATGCTGCGCACTGCGGCGATCAGCGCGATCAGCGCGCTCTGCGCCACTGCCGTCGGCTGCACGACCCCTCAGGCCGATCGTACACCGGCCTACACCTCCACGATGGCGCGCCCGGTGCCGACCAACGTCTATCCGCGCATCGAGGGCAAACTTTCCGCTGCCGCGCCGCAGATGACGAACGAGGAGGCCACGAGTGTTTCGACGCGGCTGAGTGCACTCTCGGCCCGCCGCGCATCCGGCGCCATCTCCGAGGCGGAATACCGTCGCCGGCTCGCCGAACTGAACGCGCTTGCGGAACACCACGGTGCCGACACGCTCAACGAGATTCGCGATTAAGGCTTGCCTTTCGAGCCGTTTGGACGCAAAGCCAGAACGTCGACCGAGGGGTGGATCAGGCCTTTTCATGAGGCGTTTCCGGTCGTGTTGCAGCGTTGCAGGCCGTAGAGCACGTCCTGCCATGTTGCAGATCTCCCCCTGTCGCAGTGTTTCCGGTGTGCGGTCAAAAACGCCAGCTTCGGAAAGGGTGCGACGGACATACTGCAGAAGAAAGCGTCATCATTTCGCCGATACGCTGTTCACGTTATATCAAAGAGAACGCCCTCACGCGCGTCCGGCCGGATGCAGGCGTTCTGGACAAGGTCAGAGAGATGGAAGAGTTTCATAAAGTCCGGCGTCTGCCGCCCTACGTCTTCGAACAGGTCAATCGCCTGAAGGCTAGCGCGCGAGCGGGCGGCGCCGACATTATCGACCTCGGCATGGGCAACCCCGACCTTCCGACACCCCAGGCCATCGTCGACAAGCTCTGCGAGGTCGTGCGCGATCCGCGCACCCATCGCTATTCCTCGTCCAAGGGCATTCCCGGTCTTCGCCGGGCGCAGGCCGCCTATTATGCCCGTCGTTTCGGCGTGAAGCTCAATCCCGATACCCAGGTCGTGGCCACGCTCGGCTCCAAGGAAGGCTTCGCCAACATGGCGCAGGCCATCACGGCGCCCGGCGATGTCGTGCTTTGCCCGAACCCGACCTATCCGATCCACGCCTTCGGCTTCCTCATGACGGGCGGCGTCATCCGCTCCATCTCGGTGGAGCCGGACGATACGTTCTTCCCGCCGCTGGAACGGGCGATCAAGCATTCGATCCCCAAGCCCATCGCGCTGATCATCAACTATCCGTCGAACCCGACGGCGCATGTCGCCACGCTCGACTTTTACAAGGAAGTCGTCGCCTTCGCCAAGCGCAATGACATCGTCATCCTGTCGGACCTCGCCTATTCCGAGATCTACTTCGGCGACACGCCGCCACCCTCCGTTCTGGAAGTTCCCGGCGCGATGGATTGCACCGTCGAGTTCACCTCCATGTCGAAGACCTTCTCGATGCCCGGCTGGCGCATCGGCTTTGCCGTCGGCAACGAGCGCCTGATCTCAGCGCTGACGCGCGTGAAGTCCTATCTCGACTACGGCGCCTTCACGCCGATCCAGGTGGCGGCCACGCACGCGTTGAACGGTGACGGCTCCGATATCTCCGAAGTTCGCGCCGTCTACAAGCGCCGCCGCGACGTGCTGGTCGAGAGCTTCGGCAAGGCCGGCTTCGAAGTTCCACCGCCGGAAGCGACGATGTTTGCATGGGCCAAGATTCCGGAAAAATTCCGGCATCTCGGCTCGCTCGAATTCTCCAAGCTGCTCGTCGAGAAGGCCGACATCGCGGTCGCCCCCGGCATCGGCTTCGGTGAAATGGGCGACGACTACGTCCGCATCGCGCTGGTCGAAAACGAGCACCGCATCCGCCAGGCGGCCCGGAACCTGAAGAAGTTCCTGTCCACCGCCGACGACACGCTGCACAACGTGATTTCGCTCAACGCCCGCCGCTAGGCGTTCGCGTCGCGACCGACAATCGAAGACACATCTTCCCGCCGCAGTGTCGGCGGGACAATTTTCAGACAGTAGGGATAATGAGTATGGCAGACGCGCTGAGAATCGGCATTGCGGGCTTGGGCACCGTGGGCGCCTCTCTGGTCCGCATTCTCACCGAACGTTATGACTCGCTTGCCACGACCTGCGGCCGGCCTATCGAGGTCGTCGCCGTCACGGCGCGTGATCGCGCCAAGGACCGCGGTATCGCGCTGGCAGACGACATCTGGTTCGCAGACGCGGGAACGCTCGCTGCGGAAGCTGAGATGGACGTGTTCGTCGAGCTCATGGGCGGCGCGGGCGATCCGGCCTACTCCGCCGTCAAGACAGCGCTCGCCCGCGGCATCCATGTCGTGACCGCCAACAAGGCACTGCTCGCGAGCCACGGCATCGAGCTTGCCGGCATTGCCGAAAAGCATGGCGCACTTCTGAACTACGAGGCTGCCGTCGCTGGCGGCATCCCTGTCATCAAAGCGCTGCGCGAGTCGATGACCGGCAACACGATCGCCCGCGTCTACGGCATCATGAACGGGACCTGCAATTACATCCTGACCAAGATGGAGAAGGAAGGCCTGAGCTTCGAGGCGTGCCTCAAGGAAGCGCAGCGCCTCGGTTACGCCGAAGCCGACCCGGCCTTCGACATCGAGGGCAACGACACGGCGCATAAGCTGGCGATTCTCACCAGCCTTGCCTTCGGTACTGCCATCGCGGCTGACGATATCTACCTCGAAGGCATCACCAACATCTCGATCGAGGACATCCAGGCGGCGTCCGATCTCGGTTACCGTATCAAGCTTCTCGGTGTCGCCCAGCGCACCGACAGCGGCGGTATCGAGCAGCGGGTGCATCCGACCATGGTGCCGTTCGACTCCGTCATCGCGCAGGTTGACGGCGTCACCAATGCGGTGGCGATCGAGTCGGACATCCTTGGCGAGCTTTTGATGGTCGGCCCCGGTGCCGGCGGCAACGCGACGGCCTCGGCCGTGCTCGGCGATATCGCCGACATCGCCAAGAGCCGCCCCGGCGCCCAGCATGTTCCGGCCTTCGGCCGCCCGGTCGCGGCGCTCATCCCCTACACGCGCGCGCAGATCCAGAGCCATGAAGGCGGCTACTTCATTCGGCTGAAGGTCATCGACCGCGCCGGCGTCTTCGCCAGTGTCGCATCCCGCATGGCCGAGAACGGCATCTCGCTCGAATCGATCATGCAGCATTCCAAGCACACGCAGGAAACCGGCAAGCCGCAGACGATCATTCTCGTCACGCATGCGACGGCCGAGCATTCGGTCCGTGATGCGGTGGCGGCGATCAAGGGCGAGGGCTATCTCGTCGGCGAACCGCAGGTCATCCGCATCGAGCGTCCGAAGGATTACTGAGATCGGCGCTGCCTCGTCCGAACTGTCGGCCGTGCGGCCCTTGTCAGACGGGAAGGGACGCGCATGAGCGAGCTTCCCGACCCGGTTCCGCGGGCCTTTCTCGGCGTCGAGACCTCCGTCACGGGGCAGAGGTGGGTGTCGCGGCTGGATCAGGCGGGTCAGAACCGCGCCTTGGCGATCAGCCAGGTCCACGGGCTTCCCGATTTGATTTCGCGTGTCCTCGCCGGTCGTGGCGTCCAACAGGAAGACGCGATCGCTTTCCTCGATCCCACCATCCGCAGCCTGATGCCGGACCCCGACAAGCTGACGGATTGCCGGAAGGCGGCGGTCCGCATCGCCGACGCGATCGCCCGGCAAGAGCGCGTCGCCATCTTCGGCGACTACGATGTCGACGGCGCAGCGTCATCCGCCATCCTCTATCGCCTGCTCACCCATTTCGGCGTAACGGCGGAAATCTACATTCCAGACCGGATCTTCGAAGGCTACGGCCCGAACCCGGGTGCCATCGACAAGCTGATCGATAACGGTGCCGTCCTGATCGTCACCGTCGATTGCGGCTCGACCAGCCACGAATCGCTGCAACGCGCGCGGACGCGCGGCATCGACGTCGTCGTCATCGACCACCATCAGGTCTCAGGCGAACTCCCGCCGACGGTGGCGCTGGTGAACCCCAACCGGGAAGACGACCTGTCGGGGCAGGGGCATCTCTGCGCGGCCGGCGTCGTCATGCTGGTGCTCGTCAACCTGCTGCGTGTCCTGCGCGAGCGGGGCGACCTCCGCGCCGGCAATTTCGATCTCCTGTCCCATCTCGATATCGTCGCGCTTGCGACCGTCTGCGACGTCGTGCCTCTGAAGGGCCTGAACCGGGCCTATGTCGTCAAGGGGCTGATCGCCGCGCGCCACATGAAGAACCCCGGTCTTGCCGCGCTCTTCCGCAAAGCTGGCCTCAGTGGCCCCGTAACGCCCTACCATTTCGGGTTTCTCGTGGGACCGCGCATCAATGCCGGCGGTCGCATTGGAGATGCGGCGCTCGGCAGCCGTCTCCTGACGCTCGATGACAGCAACGAGGCCGACGCCATTGCCGCCCGCCTTGACGAACTAAACCGCGAACGTCAGGCGATCGAGCAGGTGATGCTGATGGAAGCCCAGGCCGAGGCGCTGGCGGAATACGGCAATGGCGACGGCGCCTCCGTGATCGTGACGGCGCGGGAAAACTGGCATCCCGGCATCGTCGGCCTGCTCGCGGCCCGCCTCAAGGAAAGCTTCCGCCGCCCCGCCTTCGCCATTTCCTTCGATCTCAATGGCCGTGGAACAGGCTCCGGCCGCTCGATTGCCGGTTTCGATATCGGCAAGGTCGTTCGTGCGGCGGTCGAGGAGGGGATTCTCGTCAAGGGCGGCGGCCACGCCATGGCAGCGGGCCTGACCGTCGAGCGCGCCAATCTCGGGCGCCTCCGCCATTTCCTTGAGGAACGCGCCGCCCGCACGGTTCACGATCTGGTGGCGGCGGAAACCGTGAAGATCGATGGGGCACTTGCAGCCTCCGGCGCGACCATCGATCTGATCGACCGGCTGGAGCAGGCAGGCCCCTACGGCTCCGGCCATCCGCAGCCGATCTTCGCGATTCCCGCCCACAGGGTGCGCGACGTACGCCAGATCGGAACGGATCACGTGAAGGTGACGCTTGAGGGGCAGGATGGCGCGCGACTCGATGCCATCGCCTTCCGCGCTTTCCAGACGCCTCTCGGCGACTTTCTTCTCGCCTCACGGGGAATGACCATCCATCTCGCCGGTAGCCTCTCGGCCGATATCTGGCAGGGTACACGCCGGGTCCAGCTGCGCATTCTCGATGCTGCACGCGCTTTGTAGGCGGACCAAAGACATCCGGACGGTCTCGATGACGGTTAAGAGGAGTGGTCGATCCAGCCTCTCGCGACGCCGCGATATCGCATGACAATATGCCATGATAACGGACCATATGGGTCCATAGCACCGCCATCGTGTCGATCGTAGATACGGGGAAAGCCAGGTGGTACGCCCTAGGGGAGTCGAACCCCTCTTCCCAGAATGAAAATCTGGTGTCCTAACCGATAGACGAAGGGCGCATTCGCTGGTGGCCGGCTTATAGGCTGAGGATCATCTGGAGGCAAGAGGAAAAACGCAGAAAGCCACGAATTTCTCATGATGAATTCAAGCGTATTTCACACGCAATACCAACGCGATGCGCGGTAGAGCTAAAGCTTGATGTCAGATAGAAAAGGGGGAGGGGTTTAAACCGCAAAGTGGTACGCCCTAGGGGAGTCGAACCCCTCTTCCCAGAATGAAAATCTGGTGTCCTAACCGATAGACGAAGGGCGCAGTCGCTTTGCGGTGGGCGTCTTATAGTCAGCGGTTTTGGGGACCGCAAGCCGCAAATGTCATTTTGTCGTAAAAATATCATGGCTGTGGACGATGACGGCAAACGTTCTAAAAAAGAGCGTCAAATCAGCCGCTTATGCATCCCGCGGGCCGCAGGCCCAGTTCCAGTTGCGCCGTGGTCCGATGTCGATATGGACGGACTGCGTGTGGCAATACGTACCCACGCCACCGCGCCCTTCGGACCCACGCAGGAAGGTCGCGACATCCCACTTGCTGACGCCCGCCACTTGGATATCGGCGGCTTCGCAGGTCAGGTGCCGCGATTGCGGCCGACCGCCCACCTTGATGTTGTGGCTGAGGCTGCGCCGACCGGACGTGACGAGCACCTTCTTGCCGAAATGCCGCTCCACCGATTTCAGGATGTTCAACAGCTGCGGTTTGAAGCAGCCGGTCTCCACCGTTTCCGTCTGCAGGAGAAGGCCGCTGGGCGCCAGCCGGGCGAGACCGGAGAGCGAGGCCATCTGGACCTTGGGGCTGTTGTCGTCGTGATTCTCGGCCGTATCGTCCACTGTCGCAAACATCGAACGCGCGCGTATGCCGGGCAGGGCGGTATAGCTGAGCGCCGCCACCTGCTGCGGCGCCATGCCGGGGAGCACCTTGTTGTTAGCCGGCTTACCGGGCGCGCTCATGTCGGCGCCACCTTGGGACTTGCCGAACAGCCCGATCAGGGACGACGACGCCCGTGTTGCGTCAACCGTCTGCGGCACCGCCGCGGGCCTCAGGCTGGCCAGCGCAGCCTCGGCCGGCATCTCGTTTGTCGATGCAGGCGCCGCCGCGCCCTGAACCTGATAGCCGGCATCCGTGGACTGAAGCGGCAACGGTTGCGGGGATACGGGTGGCATTGTCTGACCCTGTGGGGCAACGCGGAACAGGCTCGCTGGCGACGACCCGCCGCCGGAAACGGGCGAGGCACCCGCCGTGCCGCTGACGGAGAAGATGCTGCTCGACGTTGCTTGCAGTCCTGTTCCCTGCATGACGATGGCACCCGGCTGTGCAGGCGCCTGCGGCTGTGCAGTCTGCTGCGCAGCGGCTGGACGGCTTGAGGCTTGCGCTGCCGGAGACGTTGCGGAAGCCGGGCCCGACGCGACGACCGGCACATCCGCTTCGCCGACGTCGGGTGCAACGACGCCTTCGACCAGTTGATCCGTAACCGGCTTGCCCGTTACGCAGCCCGTCAACAGTACTGCAGCGAACACCGCACCGCCGACGCTTGTGAGAAAGGGTTTGGACGAAGGGCCGTATCGCAACGCTACATCTCCCGAGCGACGACCCCGATCCATCGCAAGGGGCAGGGTCGCGCCATCATGGCCGATGCCCGAAAACCATGTGTCCGGGCAGATCTCAAGGGAGAGCTATGCGCCAGCCCCGTTGCGTGGAGCTTGCGCCATGACCCTGCGGCGGGGGAACCTCGTCGCAGGGTTGTTTGAATATGCAGCGGTTACGCGGAAGCGATCACCAGGCGCCGGTGTTTTCCATGGACGACCACGGCTCCTGCGGCGGGAGCGGCTCGCCCTTCTGCAGAATCTCGATGGAGATGCCGTCCGGGGAGCGAACGAAGGCCATGTTGCCGTCGCGGGGCGGACGGTTGATCGTGACACCAGCATCCATCAGCTTCTGGCAGATGGCATAGATATCGTCGACCTCGTAGGCGAGATGGCCGAAATTGCGACCGCCCGTATAATCCTCCGTGTCCCAGTTGTAGGTCAGCTCAAGGCACGGGGACAGCCGTGACTCCGCGTGATCCACGTCGCCGGGCGCGGCCAGGAAGACCAGCGTAAAGCGCCCCTTTTCATTTTCCGTGCGGCGCACCTCTTGCAGTCCGAACAGTGTGCCGTAAAAATGCAGTGCCTGATCAAGGTCCTTAACCCGAACCATGGTGTGCAGATAGCGCATGAAAGCCCTCTCTCCTGTTGTTGCCTGTCCTATCTAGCGCTGCGCCAGCCAGACACAAGGCTGGAGTCATAGCTTACCGAAAGCGGCAAATTTCGTCCTTAGGGCTTGCCCATAAGCGGCGGGACGATGTTATTCTGATGCTCAAGAATCAGTTAACCGCAGCAATCGTGATGCGTATTCGAGGGGCTGGCATATAATGGTGGACAGGATTTCGGCGAAAGATGTCGCACCAGATGAAGATTTCGGCGGTGACGCGCTCGATCTGATCGAGATCACCGGTGTCATCAAGTGGTTCGACGTTGCCAAGGGCTTCGGATTCATCATTCCGGATAATGGTATGCAGGACGTTCTTCTGCATGTGACCTGCCTGCGCCGCGATGGCTACCAGACGGTTCTGGAAGGTGCGCGCATCGTCGCGCTGATCCAGAAGCGCGACCGGGGATATCAAGCCTTCCGCATTCTTTCGATGGATCAATCGACCGCGATCCACCCGTCGCAACTGCCGCCCGTCAAGACCCACGTTCAGGTAACGCCCACCAGCGGCCTCGAGCGCGTGCTCGTGAAGTGGTTCAACCGCACCAAAGGCTTCGGCTTCCTGACGCGTGGCGACGGCACGGAAGACATCTTCATCCACATGGAAACCCTGCGCCGTTTCGGCCTCACGGAGTTGCGCCCGGGCCAGACCGTGCTCGTGCGTTTTGGCGATGGCGACAAGGGTCTGATGGCTGCGGAAATCCATCCCGACGTGCCCGCACCCGCCGGCCGCGCACATTGACGGACGTCACATGCTAAACCTGCGCCAGGCCGCACGCCGCACCATTCTCATGGCCGGTATGCTGCTGGCGGCGGCACCCTCATATGCCGCGGACGTAACGTTCGAGAAGGCGCCGCTGACGATCTCCACGACCGACGGCAAGACGCATACCTTCACCGTGGAACTCGCGCTCGACAGCAACCAGCGTGCCCAGGGCCTGATGTTCCGCCGCGAAATGCCCGCCGATCACGGCATGTTCTTCGACTTCGGCCAGACGCGTCAGGTGATGATGTGGATGAAGAACACGTTCCTTCCACTGGACATGCTGTTCGTTTCGAAAGACGGCAAGGTGGAAACCATCCACGAAAACGCCGTCCCGCACTCCGAATCCATCATCGACTCCCGCGTCCCCGTCGCCTATGTCGTTGAACTGAACGCAGGCGTGGCAAAGACCTTATCGATCACCCCCGGCGCACACGTAGCGCTGCCGTCGCAGCTTCCGGCGGCCAAGCCGGACTGACTCGGGTAAGATTCTGAAGGGTATCTCGGCACGCGGAGAGATATCGATTCACGTTGCTTGATGATCGACCTTGCGCCCACCTCATCAGGTAACGCGTGCTTTCTCAGCATATGAGAATGCGCGACCTATCAGATCTTAAAATTTTCTTTGGAAATATGGCGACCCCTGCAGGGCTCGAACCTGCGACAACCTGCTTAGAAGGCAGGTGCTCTATCCAGCTGAGCTAAGGGGCCGTTGGCGCTGCTGTAAGCGGCGCGGGTAGTATCAGTGCGTCCAGGGCTGCATGCGGCTGTAGCGGAAGTTGTCGCTGTAGGAGACATTCTTCCGGGTCGGGTCCTTCGGTGCGATGACGCGATATTCGATGCCGTTACGCTCGGCGTAGGCGACGGCGGCTTCCGCGCTTTCGAAGGTGAGCTTGACCTGCTGGCGGGTGTCGGCCGAGCTGGTATAGCCCATCATCGGATCGATCGTGCGGGGCGTCTCCTGATCGAATTCGAGCACCCAAAGATTGGTCTTGGCCTTGCCCGACTGCATCGCGGTCTTGGCGGGACGATAAATCTTGGCGGACATTCCTCAAACTCCAAGCATGGCAACTACCGGCTCAGCCGGCTTTCCTGTGGCATAACGCACAAATGCTGAAAACGGAATGACCTTGATGCAAGCTCGACCGAATTTTCCGTTCGTAAAGAGGTCCAAATCGGCTCGCAGCTGTGCTGTGGACGAAGAGGTCCTCACATTCGAGGCGATGAAATTTTAGAAGGGGGAAAATGGTCGGAGTGGAGAGATTCGAACTCCCGACCCTCTGGTCCCAAACCAGATGCGCTACCAGGCTGCGCTACACTCCGTGCCGATGGGTGGGCAATACACGCTCGATGGCAGGGCCGCAAGGGCGAAAGGCGGACTGCCTGCGAATTATCACGACCATGGCGCGTTCCATTACCCGCGATACGGTATTGCAGAAAACGTGACGTTGTCGCAACCAGGTTGAAGCGGCGGGAGATTACTCCGCATCCCCCGTCATCAGCTTTATCGCCGCCAGCGTGCGCTTCAGCATCGGCTCCGAAATCGGCTTCGACAGGAAGACTGCGCCTTCGGGCAGTGTGCCGTCGGCCGGGTTGTAGCGGCCGGAGATGATGACGAGGGGACAGGTGCTGTGGCGGGTTGCGGTGAGATGCGCCAGTTGAATACCGTTCATGGAGCCGGGCATGTCGATGTCGGTGAGCAGCGCGGAGATCGCGGGCAGGGTGTCCAAGATCTTCAGCGCCTGATCCGCGTTTCCGGCCTCTACGACGGCCAAACCCATGTCGGAGAGGAGATCGGCAAGATCCATCCGGATCAGGCCGTCGTCTTCGACGACAAGGACGGGAGGGGAGCGCGGATGGTCGGGCATCAATGTTCTTTCTGGAAGCTTTCGAGGTCGGCGGTCACGATGCAGCGCAGGCCCTCCGGCGCGTAGATCATGTCCACATGCCCATCGGATGTGCCGTTCAAGCCCGCTGAGATCAGTCGGGAGCCGGAGCCTTTGACGAGCGGCTCCGCGACAGTCGGGCCGCCCCGTTCCGTCCAGATCATCTCGAAGCGGTCGGCCGCCGGCAGCACCACGCGCCAGCGCAGATCGACGCTGCCTGTCGGTACCGAGAGCGCACCATGCTTCACGGCATTTGTCGCGAGTTCATGCAGGATGAGCGACAGAGAGAGCGAAGGACGGGAGCCGATCTTGAGGTTGGGGCCCGACGTCGCAAAGCGTGGCGCGGCGGGGTCGTCGTGCAGATCCGTCATCTGCTGGACGAGCTGGCGCACCGTCGATGTCCCGCGCCCTCCTTCGAGAATCGTATCATGCGCGGCGCTGAGCACGGCAAGCCGGGCGCATTGCGAAGGGTCTGCGAGGCAATCGCCTGGACCATGGCAAGCTGGTTCTTAAGCCTGTGCCCGAGTTCGTGGGAAAGAAGCTCTCGGCTGGCCTCCTCTGCCCGGAGGTCCGTCACGTCGCGGGCCTGCACAAGGATGCCGTTGATCGCGCCGTCTTCCTGCCGCATCGGCTGGTAGACAAGGTCGATCAGCCGGCGCTGCATCTCGCCATCGGGGCCCCGATTGAGCTGGATCGGCAGGTCGCGCGCAATAAAGCTTTCGCCGGTTCGGTAGACGTTGTCGAGAATGTCGATGAACCCCTGACGCACGACCTCTGTCACGGCTTCCGCCACGGTCTTTCCGATGATATCCCGGCCGACGCCGATCATCGTATAATAGTCCTCGTTCGCATAATCGAAGACATGGTTCGGGCCGACGAGCATGGCGATGCCGCCGGGGCTGAGTTCGAACACCTGCCGGAAACGCTCCCGCTGCGTCCGCTCAGCACGACGCACCATGACCTGAGCGGTGATTTCCGTGCAGGCGCAGAACATGCCGAGCACCGTGCCCCAGGGGTCGCGCACCGGCGTGTAGGAAAAGGCGAAGTGCGTTTCTTCCGGATAGCCGTTCCGGTGCATGGTGAACTCGATGTCGTCCATCGACGTGCTGCGCCCCTCATAGGCATCGGTGATGATGGGTTCGACGGCGTCCCAGATGTCGTGCCACAACGCGCGGAACGACCGTCCGAAGGCAGCGGGATGCCGATGCCCGCACATGGCGGCATAGCCGTCATTGTAAAGCGTCGTCTGCTCTGGCCCCCAGACGATCAGCATCGGTTGAAGCGAGCCGAGCATGACATTGGTCAGCGTTTTCAGCTCGACGCTCCAGTCCTCCCGTGCCCCAAGCGGTGTCTGTGACCAGTCCATCTCATCGAACAGGTTCCCGCAGTCGGGATTGGCAGGAAACATCGAGAGTCCTTCATTCAGCAGGCGCCGGCATCAGCAAGTGCACGATATCCTCGGCGATGTAGCGCCGTGGCGGTAAATCTTCCAGTCTCATCTATCCATCCCTCAGGGGATACCAATGTCGGCAAAGAGCGACACAGGTGTGCGTAAGTGAAAAACGACGGCTTTCCCGCACGGTTCGTCTGTGCCATGGACGCTGAAAGCGACGCACAAGGAAAGGTCTCGATTTGCCCGAACTCTCGCTTCCCCGCCGCCCGTTGAGACTGGCGCCCGATGTCATTTCCACACCGCGGGCCTATTACTGGTCTACGCCGATCATTCTGGCGCTTTGCGTCTTTCTGCTCGTCTGGGAAGGGCCGGGCGTGCTGCGGGATTTCACCATCAGCCAGAATCCGGTGCTCATCGAGGATGGCGACGTCCAGAACGGACGCTGCACGACCCGCAAGGCCATCTTCACCGATTGCGAAGCCCGCCTCGTCTACAGCTATGGCGGCAAGGACTACGCGTCGGACGTCGAGATCATGTTCGTCGATTTTCATGTCGGGGACTACGAGACGGGCCTCGTCATCTCGAGCGATCATCCGGAACTGGCAACGATGAGCCTCGGCCTCGACAAGCTCTGGAACCGCATCATCACGCTGACGCTCTTCGTTCTCTTCCTCGGAGGGCTCGGGCTCGGGATGATCTTTCTTAGCCTGCGGATCTGGCGCGTCC
This sequence comes from Rhizobium sp. PP-CC-3G-465, assembly GCF_004343445.1. Lineage (NCBI taxonomy): Bacteria > Pseudomonadati > Pseudomonadota > Alphaproteobacteria > Hyphomicrobiales > Rhizobiaceae > Rhizobium > Rhizobium sp. PP-CC-3G-465. The sequence continues at coordinate 1,028,645 of NZ_SLYH01000001.1, read as the reverse complement.
GCGGGCAGTTGCGGCATCCCGCCACGCTGGTTCCGGTGCCGGTGGAAATCGCAGCGTTCGATCGCAAGCGCAACATCCTCTCGATCACCTATAACGACACGATCGCGGACGACAAGACCAAGCGCTCGGCCTATACGCGGATGCGGAACGGCGAGGAGCCGCTGATCGTGGGAGCGAACGGGACCAAGCCGGTAGCTCTCGCCGTCCGGCACGGAAACACAGCTCTCCCCGTGTTGCTCGACGATCGCCTGATGCGGATCGAGCTGACCGATGCGGAGCGCGCAGAGGCCCTTCTTCCCTTCGAGAGAGCGGCCGACGAGCACGACGGTCGGCCGCTGCTCGTGGAAGCGCCGCAAAAGACGGTGTCGATCTGGAAGCGGCTTCAGATCGTCTTCGGCGTACTGCTTCTCATCGTGGTCGGCGTCGTCGGTTTCTGGCTCTGGTACGTCCTTGCCTCCGACACGCAGTTCCAGTCGCCGGGCATGAACATCAATAATATGATGCCGGCACCAATCAACGAATGGGGCTGCGACCAGCTGAAGACGCGCTTTGGCGATCAGCGCGCACCGTTCGGATGCACGGCCGGCGATTATACGAGCTGGAAGTGATCCCGGGCGTGACACGCCCGGAGGTAAGGGCTCAAAGGTTCTCTCTCCGGTCTTGCGCCGTCTTCAGAACATCGCGCAGGACGTCGAAGACCTTCTGCTCCTGCATTTGTGAAACATTGAAGCGCATGAAGGTTGTCGCGCTCTGCGAAAGGCTGAAGGCGTTGCCGGGCGCAAGGACGAGACCGCGCTGCAGGGCGCTGCGCGCCACGTCGGCGGCGTCCCTGTCCTCCGGAAGCCGGCACCAGAGGAACATGCCTGCCTGCGGCTCGAGCCACGGAGTGACACCGAGGTTCTGGAGCCGGGTCGAGACGGTCTGCATCGCGGTTGCCAGCCGCTGGCGCAGCGTCTCCAGGTGCTTGCGGTAGCTGCCGTCGCTGAGGACGCCGTAGACAAGCTCGGCCGTCATGCGACCGCCACCGAAGGTCGTCGCGATCTTCAAATCTGTCAGGCTGTCGATCCATTCGGGCTTTGCGGCGATGAAGCCGCAGCGTCCTGAGGCGGACAACGTCTTCGAAAAGCTGCCGATGTGAATGACACGATCGAGCCCGTCGAAGGCTGCCAGCCGCGGGGCGGGGCTGCGCTCGAAATCGGCGAAGATATCATCCTCTATGATGACGACATTGCCTTGCTCGGCGATCTTCAGGACCCGATGTGCGGTAACCGGCGAAAGGATCGCGCCGGTCGGATTGTGGATGGCGGAGTTGGTGATGTAGAGCCGGGGCCGGTGGTCCGCGACCGCTTTCGTGAAGGCGTCGATATCCGGGCCGGTTGGCGTGTAGGGAACGCCGACGATTTGTGCCCGATGCGCGCGTAACAAGGCGTGAAAATTGAAGTAGCAGGGATCGTCCACCAGCACGGTATCCCCGGGCTCCAGCAGCAGGCGGCAGAGGAGGTCGATCGCCTGCGTGCCGGATTCCGCCAGCAGGATCTGGTCCGGGGAGGCCTCGATGCCGCGTTCGCCCATGCGCCGGCCGATCAGCTGACGAAGGGGCGCGAGGCCAAGGGGAGAGCCGTACTCGGAAAGCACAGGGCTTTTGGCGCGCGACAAGGTGCGCAGCGCGCGCCGCACCCCGTCCTCCGGCAACCAGCTCGGCGGCAGCCAGCCGCATCCGGGCTTTGCATCCTCCGCATCTGCCTCCAGCGATTGGCGGGACACCCAGAAGGGATCGATGGCCCGATCACGCTTTGGCCCGGCATCGGCAACCGAAAAGGGAATCGTGGTCGCGCCCGCATGATGCGTCACATAGAAGCCCGAGCCCGGTCGCGACTGGATCGTGCCATCCCCGACCAGTCGCTCATAGGCCTCCACCACGGTGGATGTGGAGACCTTCAGCGCCGCCGCAAGCTTGCGGATCGACGGCAGCTTCGCGCCCGGCAACAGCGCACGGCTGGCGATCCGCAGACGGATCGTCTCCATCACCATCGTCGTGCGGCTCGGAGAAGGTGCAATGTGATCCATCTGTAATGCTCTTTCACCATAACAGTTTTGACGAACTGTACGGAACCGTTTCTGGCACTGCCGGGCAAGCCGGTCAATAACGATCGTCTTTTCGAACGGGACGGGTGTGTCGAACAGGACAGGCTTGTCGAAGGGGTGCGTAATGGATAGGGGAACTGCCGGATGGCTGAATGGAATGATCGGCGTGTTGATCTTCAGCGGATCGCTGCCCGCCACACGCCTCGCCGTGATGCAGTTCGATCCCGTCTTCCTCACGGTCGCCCGTGCGGCAATCGCGGGCCTGCTGGCGCTCGGGCTTCTGCTGCTGCTGCGCCAGAAATGGCCGACACCGCGTGAAATCGCCTCCCTGGTGATCGTCGCGCTGGGCGTCGTCGTCGGTTTCCCCCTGCTGACCGCGCTGGCGCTACAGCACGTCACATCCGCACACTCGATCGTCTTCATCGGGCTGCTGCCGCTGGCGACCGCCATTTTCGGCGTCATCCGGGGTGGTGAACGGCCGAAACCCGCCTTCTGGCTCTTCTCTCTCCTGGGAAGCACGCTTGTTGCCGGCTATGCACTGGCGCAGGGGCTGAGCGCGTCCCCGCTCGGCGACCTCCTGATGCTTGTGGCGGTCATCGTCTGCGGCCTCGGCTATGCCGAAGGGGGAAAGTTGTCGCGGACCCTCGGCGGCTGGCAGGTCATTTCCTGGGCACTCGTTCTCTCGCTCCCGCCGATGCTCTGCCTGGCCTTGTTCACCATGCCCGCAAGCTTTGCCGGCATCGAGCCGCCGGCCCTTTTCGGGCTTGCCTATGTTTCGCTGTTCAGCATGCTGATCGGGTTCATCTTCTGGTATCGCGGGCTGTCCCAAGGCGGCATCGCCGCCGTCGGCCAGTTGCAATTGCTGCAACCCTTTTTCGCGCTGGCACTGGCGGCGACCCTTCTGCACGAGCCGGTAACAGCGGGCATGCTCGGTATCACCGTCTGCGTTATCCTCTGTGTCTTCGGCGCGCGTCGCTTCGGGCGCTGAAGGCGGCCTACGCGGCCCTATGCCGCGTGGCGACCGCCGGTGCAGCGCCCTGCCTGCCGGGATTGAGCTGGAACCGATTGACGATCGCCGACAGCGCCGTCGCATCTGAGGCAAGGTTGCTACTGATGGCTGTTGTCTCCTCGACCATGGCCGCGTTCTTCTGGGTCATCTGGTCGATCGCGTTCACGGCTATGCTGATCTCCAGCAGTCCTACGGACTGCTCTTTCGAGCCTGTCGTGATCGCTTCGACCTTGGTGTCGATCTCCATCACATATTGTGCGATCTCTGCGAGCGCGCGACCCGTCTGGTCGACCAGCCGCACGCCGTCGGACACATCGCCTGAGGATGTTCGGATCAGCGCATTGATATCCTTGGCGGCGGCGGCCGAGCGCTGTGCGAGTTCGCGAACCTCCTGTGCGACGACGGCAAATCCGCGGCCGGCATCCCCCGCGCGCGCCGCCTCGACCCCGGCGTTGAGGGCGAGCAGGTTGGTCTGGAAAGCGATCTCGTCGATCACATGGATGATCTGTCCGATCTGGTTCGACGACGCATCGATGCGCCGCATCGCCTCGACCGCATCCCGCACGATCTGGCCCGAGGATGTCGCGCTTTGGTTGGCCGCGCCGACGAGGCTGCGCGTTTCCGCAGCTCGGTCGGCCGAGGATTTGACGGTGGCGGTGACTTCGTCGAGGGCCGCGGATGTCTGTTCCAGCGCTGCCGCCTGCTGCTCGGTACGCTTGGAAAGCTCGTCTGCCGCCTGGTACATCTCGCTTGCATTGCCGGAAAGCTCGGATGTCTTGCCGAGAACCTGCTCCAACGTCAGCTGGAAGGTTGCGAGCGACTGATTGAAATCGAGGCGAAGCGGCTCGAAGCGGTCAGCGAAAGGCTGGTCGAGCGGGCTGCGAATATTGCAATCTGCAAGCCGTCCGAGACCGGCACCAAGCGTTTCCACAACGGTGCGCAGTTCCTCGGCTTCCCGCTCGCGATGGCGCTGCTGTTCGAGACGCTGGGCTTCCGACAGGGACCGATCCTGTTCGGCGGCCGCACGCATTTGCTGGCGCTCGATCGCGCCCGCACGGAAGACTGTGAGGGCGCGCGCCATGGCGCCGATCTCGTCCGTGCGCTTGGCAAACGGAACCTCTGCCGTGTAGTCGCCGCCGGAAAGCACGCTCATGGCGCTGCCGATCTCGACGAGCGGTGTGATGGCCCGACGCCGGACGAACCAGAGGCCGGCGAGAAAGAGAAGAACGGATGCAGCACTGCTGAGCGCGCCGATCATCGTATATTCGGTTCCGGCACTGTCGGCCTTCGCCACGGCCGTCTCCAGCGTCGCGGTCGCCATTTTTGCCAGGTCACGAACCTTTGCGTCATGAACATAGAAGGCGTCCATGACGGGTTGAAGGTCCGCCGTTTCCCCGCGGACTTTGGCCTCTTCGAAAACCGTGGCCATCGCCCAGAACGCCTCGCCACTGGCAACGACCTGATCGGCCAGGCCGGCCCGAAGCGTCTTGTCGAGGTCCGCCGACACCCAGAACGCCTTGCGCGCGTCGAAATCAGCGCGGAGCGCCTTCATTTTTTCGAGGTTGGAACCGGCGCGTTCCGGGTGCGCCATGGTCTCGTTCGCCAGCATGTAGGCTTCCAGAGCGTAGAGCGGCGGCGGGAGAATGTCGGCCACAAGATCCTTGCCATTGGCGATCCCGGTATAGACGGGTCCACCGACCTTGAGTTCCTGCAGGGTCATCGTCTGCAATCCGATAGAGGCAACGAGACCGCCCGTGACGACGACTCCGAACACTACCAGCAAGCGAGAAATTGTCAGGCTCGACATGTGGGCTCCACGACTGCGCATGCGCAGACGCCAGCCGCCGCGATCCATGCTTTGGATCAGTGATGAGCCGCGCGCTCTAAAACTTCGTGAATGTTCAGAGGTAAAAACACCAATTCTAGGGTTTCTTGCGCGATTGCACCCTAGGGCTTTCCGCTGGAAACAAACGGCGCCACGGAACCGTTCGATAGTGCTGCCTAAGGGTGTACTTCGCTTTTATTTCAAGTCAGAGAACCAGTCGGCGTAAGGCGTGTTTTTGACGAGATGGCGATTATAGTCAGGCGCGCCATCCGTCCACCAAGCGGGCCCCCGTTCACCCAACGCCACCTTCGCCGCCTCGACCCGATGCCGCGCCTCAGCCATCCCTGCGCGATCCTCGCCCGCATCGCGAACCGCCCTTCGCGCGGACATGAGCTCCGACACCAGCCTGGCGCGATCGTCCTCGGTAAGGTCGGGACTGCTCATCCGCCACAGACGGCCCCGGACCACGAAGTATCGGCCATCCGGCGTATGAGGATAGGAAGTGGTCAAGGGTCGCTCCGTCGTTCGGTCATGACGAAACCCTCACCGGCCTCGCCTGTTCCCAAGTCGATCGCTCGGAAGCAGCCAACCGCAGCAACGAAAAAACCCGCCGATGCTGCCATCGGCGGGTTGTCCGTGTTGTGGTGGTCGTTACCGGACCGGGCCGTTTAACGGACCCAATTCGCTCAGCTGCAGCCGCTGGTCGCGCCGCAGGTGTCGCACTTCTCGCAGGTGCCGTTGCGGACCATCGTGAAGTTCTGGCATTCCGAGCACATGTTGCCGGTGTAGCCCTGTGCGATCGAGCGCATGCGGCGTTCGGTTTCGCGCTTCTTGGCATCCGACTTTGCAGCGGCAGCTTCCGCAGCGGCCTTGTCGGAGAAGAGAGCGGTGACGTCGCGTGGTGGCTCGGCAACTTCGGTTGTGACCTGCTCGACGATTTCGGCGATCCGTTCCTCGTAGTCGCGCTTGAAGGCGACGACTTCCGACGTGGAGATCGACGTTGCCGGCTCCAGCTTGCGGGCGGCGGAGCCTGCAAACGGGGTCACTGTGCCACTTGGCGACGCGCTGCGGGCAGGGGTCGTCGTTGCCGATCCCTTGGGCTCGCTGTTTGCGCGGTCGATGCCGGCACCGGTTGTCGTGCCGGAGACGAGCGTCGGCTTGTGGCCGCGGGTCCAGCCGGTCGAGAGCAGGTTGGTCTTGCCTTCCTGAATGCCCTTGCCGAGTGCCGTGTTGCCGAAGTCGGACGTATCGACATGCGCAAGGTCGTGACGGCCGAGATAGGAGACGGCAAGTTCGCGGAACACATAGTCGAGGATCGACGTCGCGTTCTTGATCGCGTCGTTGCCCTGCACCATGCCGGCCGGCTCGAACTTCGTGAAGGTGAAGGCCTCCACGAACTCCTCGAGCGGCACGCCGTACTGGAGCCCCAGCGAGATGGAGATGGCGAAGTTGTTCATCATCGCACGGAAGGCAGCACCTTCCTTGTGCATGTCGATGAAGATCTCGCCGATCCGGCCGTCGCCGAATTCGCCGGTGCGCAGATAGACCTTGTGCCCGCCAACGATCGCCTTCTGGGTATAACCCTGACGGCGGTTCGGCAGCTTTTCGCGCTCGCGGGTGATCCGCTCGATCACGCGCTCGACGATCTTTTCCGTGACCGTCACGGCCTGAGCGGCCACCGGCTGCTGGATCAGCGTTTCCAGAGCATCCTCGTCCTCTTCGTCCTCGATCAGCAAGGCGTTCAGCGGCTGCGAGAGCTTGGAGCCGTCGCGATAGAGAGCGTTGGCCTTCAGCGCGAGCTTCCAGGACAGCATGTAGGCGTTCTTGCAGTCCTCGACGGTCGCCTCGTTCGGCATGTTGATCGTCTTGGAGATCGCCCCGGAGATGAACGGCTGAGCGGCCGCCATCATGCGGATGTGGCTATCGACCGAGAGGTAGCGCTTGCCGATCTTGCCGCAGGGGTTGGCGCAGTCGAACACCGGCAGGTGCTCGTCCTTCAGGAACGGCGCGCCTTCCAGCGTCATCGCGCCGCAGACATGCACGTTGGCCGCTTCGATTTCCTTGCGGGAGAAGCCGATGTGCTCCAGCAGATTGAAGCTGATGTCGGCGAGCTGCTCGTCGCTGACCTTCAGCGTGTTCTTCAGGAAATCGACGCCGAGCGTCCACTGGTTGAAGACGAACTTGATGTCGAAGGCTGCCTTCGTCGCGCCGTTGATCGCCTCGATCTTGTCGTCCGTGAAGCCCTTGGCCCGCAGCGAGCCGGGGTTGACGGCCGGCGCCTGGTTGATGTTGCCATGACCGACGGCATAGGCCTCGATCTCGGCGATCTGGCTTTCCGAATAGCCAAGCGTGCGCAGGGCCTCGGGAACGGCACGGTTGATGATTTTGAAGTAGCCGCCGCCGGCAAGCTTCTTGAACTTCACCAGAGCGAAATCGGGCTCGATGCCGGTGGTGTCGCAATCCATGACGAGACCGATCGTGCCGGTCGGCGCGATGACGGAAACCTGGGCATTGCGGTAGCCATGCTGCTCGCCGAGCGACAGAGCCTTCTCCCATGCGGCAACGGCATGCGTGATCAGCGTCTGGTCCGGGCACTCGGAATGAACCAGCGGCACAGGCGCGACCGACAGGCCTTCATAGCCGTTCGCTTCGCCACGGGCGGCGCGGGCATGGTTGCGGATGACGCGCAGCATGTTGTCGCGGTTCGGCTTGAAGCCGGGGAACGGACCGAGCTTGGCGGCGATTTCGGCCGAGGTCGCATAGGAAACGCCTGTCATGACGGCGGTGAGGGCCCCGGCGATCGCACGGCCTTCCTTGCTGTCATAGGGAATGCCGGACGACATCAGCAGGCCGCCGATATTGGCATAGCCGAGCCCGAGCGTGCGGTATTCGTAGGAGCGCTCTGCAATTTCCTTCGACGGGAACTGCGCCATCATCACCGAGATTTCAAGCACGACCGTCCAGAGGCGGACGGCATGTTCGTAATCGGCGATGTCGATGTTCTTGGTGGTCTGGTCCTTGAACTGCAACAGGTTGAGCGAGGCAAGGTTGCAGGCCGTATCGTCCAGGAACATGTATTCCGAGCACGGGTTGGATGCACGGATGGAGCCGGCGGCCGGGCAGGTGTGCCAGTCGTTCATGGTCGTGTTGAAGTGCAGGCCCGGATCGGCCGATGCCCAGGCGGCGTAGGAAATGCTTTCCCACAGGTCGCGCGCCTTCAGCGTCTTCATGACGCGGCCGTCCTTGCGGGCGGTCAGGTTCCAGTCGCCGTCGGCCTCGACAGCCTTGAGGAAGTCGTCGCGCAGCGAAACGGAGTTGTTGGAGTTCTGGCCGGAGACCGTGAGGTAGGCTTCCGAATCCCAGTCCGTGTCATAGGTCTTGAAGTCGATATCCTTATAGCCCTGACGGGCGAACTGGATGACGCGCTGGATGTAGTTTTCCGGAACCTGGTTCTTCTTGGCAGCCTTGATCTCGCGCTTCAGGGCAGGGTTCTCGTTCGGGTCGTAGCAGGCGCCATCCGGACCTTCGCAATTCACGCAGGCCTTCATGATGGCCTTGAGGTGCTGAGCGACGATCTTGGAACCGGTGACGAGAGCCGCGACCTTCTGCTCCTCTTTCACCTTCCAGTTGATGTAGTCTTCGATATCGGGATGATCGATATCAACGACGACCATCTTGGCGGCGCGACGCGTGGTGCCACCCGACTTGATGGCGCCGGCCGCGCGATCGCCGATCTTGAGGAAGCTCATCAGGCCGGAGGACTTGCCGCCGCCCGAAAGCTTTTCGCCTTCGCCGCGCAGGTAGGAGAAGTTGGAGCCGGTGCCGGAACCGTACTTGAAGAGGCGCGCTTCGCGCACCCACAGGTCCATGATGCCGCCTTCGTTGACGAGATCGTCACCGACCGACTGGATGAAGCAGGCATGCGGCTGCGGATGCTCGTAGGACGACTTCGACTTGACAAGCTTGCCCGTGAAGGGATCGACGTAGAAATGACCCTGGCCGGGGCCGTCGATGCCATAGGCCCAATGCAGGCCGGTGTTGAACCACTGTGGCGAGTTCGGTGCCACGCGCTGGGTCGCCAGCATGTAGGCAAGCTCGTCGCGGAAGGCGAGGGCAGCGTCTTCGGAGGCGAAGTAGTTGCCCTTCCAGCCCCAATAGGTCCAAGTTCCGGCAAGGCGATCAAAGACCTGCCGGGCATCGGTTTCCGAGCCGTATTGCTCGTCCTTCGGGAGGTTCTTCAGGGCAGCCTCGTCGGCGACCGAACGCCACAGCCACGAGGGAACCGAGTTCTCCTCGACCTTCTTCAGGCGCGCGGGAACGCCGGCCTTGCGGAAATACTTCTGAGCCAGAATGTCGGCTGCGACCTGGCTGAACTGGGTGGGAACGTCGATATCGGCAAGCCGAAAGACGATGGAACCGTCCGGGTTCTTGATCTCGCTCACCGCCTTGCGGAATGCGATGTCTGCATAGGCCGATTGGCCCGCCTTGGTAAAGCGACGTTCGATCTGCATCTGTCCCGATCCTTATTCTGTCCGTGGCATGCGCTTCTCAGGCACGCAAAAAGTCCTTCCGAGCCGCGACATTGCCGGTCGGTGGTGCGTTTCGATGGATGCCAATCATGGAATCCGATATATGGTGTTCTCTAGGTTCTCAATCTACCAGATGTAGATAAAATTATCGAGCTGTTTGCTGGTCCCGCAAGCGTGATTTTATTCTGACAGCTCATTTTTCAACACGCGTTCCCGCCGTGAAGGCAGGATCTCCAACAAGTTCAGGATGATGGCGCAGTCCGGGGCAAGCCGCCGCCTGGGCCGTCGTCTGGCCTCATGCCAGTCTCGATTATGATTAACCGCGAGTCCGGTGGCACCGTCAAGGGCTTGCGTCTTGTCGTCCACTGCCGACTATATCTTGTGGAAATAGGAAGAAACTGAGTGACCTAAGGAAATCAGTCACTTGTGGTCGGCACTTACCGATTGGGCCGTTCGTTCCATGAAAACTTGTGGACAAAAACTTGTTGAGATCATCCGTCTCGGTCAACATGGTGTCATAAAAGCCACGCATTGCCGGGCGCGGCGTTAACGAAGAACGGGGCGTCGAGGGCGTATGCACCGCCCCCGAGCCCCGTCGATACGCGCAAGCTTCACAGCCTGTTACCGGCGTCGGTTTACCCGCGCGATCCCTTGGCGATCGGCTCCTGATAGGAAAAGCCCATGTCCCACGGAAAATAGATCCACGTATCCTGGCTGACCTCGGTCACGAACGTATCGACCTGCGGACGCCCCTTCGGCTTGGCATAGACGGCTGCAAAATGCGCTTTCGGCAGCATGGCCCGCACGATCGCGGCTGTCTTGCCGGTGTCCGTGAGATCGTCGACGATCAGCACGCGCTCGCCGCCATCGGCACGGATCTCCTCGGAGATCGCCTTGATGACCTCCATCTGACCCTGAGACGAATAGTCATGATAGGACGCGACGCAGACCGTCTCGATCATCCGGATGTTCAATTCCCGCGAAATGATTGCTGCAGGTACCAGTCCACCACGCGTGATGCAGACGATCGCCTTCCATTCCACTCCCTGATCCGCCAAGCGCCAGGCAAGCGCGCGCGCATCGCGGTGGAACTGGTCCCAGGAAACGGGAAAGGCTTTTTCAGGAAGGGACATGGCGGGCTCCGAGCGTGTTTAGGCGTATCTGACGCAAAAAGTGGTTTTGCGGCAAAGCCCGGACATTTTCAAGAAGGGGATGACGTTCACCCACGGCAAAGACTGGTGCGGACGACGGGGGTCGAACCCGTACGGAATTACCCGAGAGATTTTAAGTCTCTTGCGTCTACCAATTTCGCCACGTCCGCAATGGCTACAGTCTTTCCGATAACCGGAAGAGTTCGTCAAGCCGGAGCGCCTCGGGATTAACCGTTCCCGTAAAGCTTAATAACAGCTTCTCGTTGCAGGCACGCAACCCGTGGGCGATAGAGAGACTGTCGATCCGCATATCGACGATTTTCATGACCCAGTCCTTTAGCCTCTCTCCCTTAAAGAGAGAGGCGCCATTCCTTCGACCTTTATCCTTTGTCCTCGACGACGGCTTGCGGGCGATCTCCTCCACTGGCATGTTCATCATGCCACTGGCCGGAGGCGTCCTGAAAGCTGATCTCTTCGTCCGATCCGCCGACCTGTTGCTCGGCGGCCGCAGCCTTTGCAGCGCGTAAAGCATGCTCATGCGTCGGAAAGCTTTCCGAGAAGACGTCTCCGACCTTGTAGGCCCACCCGCCGTCGTGTTCGACGATCTCGTAAACGACCTTGACCATGCTTGTCTCCCTAACTTGCTGTTGAGGCGGTTCTTGCCTGCCGGGGTAACGGGCAACGGGCGGCGATCGTTCCCGTGAGGCAAGACCTCCAGCTTTTGCGCCGGCAAAGGTTCGTGCTAGCAGTGGCTCCACAGCGCGTGGCGAAAGGCTGGGGAGGGGATGACGATGCGGTATTCCGGCGGAGATGGTTTTGGCGGGCAAGTTGGTTTGCCTTGTATCACCTTGGTGATGATCCTGCTGGTTTCCTCTCCGGCGCTGGCGCAGCAGGCACCCACGGATGTGACCTTCGTCTTCGCCACCGATGTCCATGCTTGCCGCATGGCGGAAGGCCTGTCGCCGGATTGCGAGCAAGAGGGCAAGACGGATGCGGCTCTGCTGCGGCATATCCGGGCGTTGAACGCTCTTCCCATGCAGGTCTGGCCTGCGACGGTCGCGGGAACGTCGAGCGGGCTTGTCGGCGCTGGCCGGCTGCTCGGCGAACCCGCCGGTCTCGTCATGGGCGGGGACATTACCGATGATGGCGGCGGGCAGGTCGCGGTGCCGGGCGAGGGGTGGCAGCTGCGCCAGTTCAGCCAGCGCTATGCGCAAGGCACGGACGCGCAGCATGTGCATATGCCGGTCTATGTGGGGCTCGGAAATCACGATCTCGATCAGGATGGCCCGCCGAGCCATCCGGACTGGTACCGGCGGGAGCTTCGCGACTACGTCGAGGTCAACCATCGCCCGAGCGTCTTCTTCACGCCGTCCATTCCCGCCGACAACTACGATGTCGATTCGGACAACTACTCCTGGAACTGGGGCCGGTTGCATCTCGTGCAGCTCCAGCGCTTCGGCGGCGACGACCGGAAGGGTGCCGTCAGCGGGCTGGACTGGCTGAAGAAGGATCTGGCCACCGCAGCGGCGGACGGCCGGCCCGTGGTGCTGTTCCAGCATTACGGATGGGACACGTTTTCGATCGAGCGCTGGGATGCCGGTCACGAGACCTTCGACGATCAGGGAACGGGCGACCCGCACTGGTGGAGCGAGGCCGAACGTGCCGCACTTCTGGACACGCTCAAGGGGTACAACGTCATCGGTATCTTCCACGGCCACGAGCACGATACGCCGATGGCCTACAAGGCTGGCGGCATCGACGTTTTCAAGCCGAAAGCAGCCTTCAAGGGCGGCTTCGCAGTCGTCCGAGTGACCGATACGGCCATGGATGTGGTCCTCGGGGAAGCTTCAGACGATCAGGGCGGGGTAACGTTCACGACCGCCTTCTCGAAAAGCCTTGCGGATAAGTAGCAGGCGCACCTCTCACGCCCGTCGCTTGCCCTGCGACAGCGCGATACCGGCCAGCACCAGGACGACGCCGAGCGCCGTCGGCCCGAGAGCCGTCGGGACCGACAGAGCGAGGTCGAGGACGACGCCCGACACCATCTGCCCGCCGATCATCATCAGGGCGGTGTTGACAGCGCCGATCCGCGCGATGACCCAGCTCCCTGCAGCGACGAAGACGACGCCGATCGGCCCGCCGAGATAGTCGTACCACGGCACCTGTGCGGCACCGGCCGGCAGCAGGTCGCCGAGGATGAGGCCGAGAACCGTCAGGAAGGCGAAGCCGACGATGTGGTTCCAGAAGGAAGCGATCAGCGGAGAAGTCGACAGGCTCAGCCGTCCGTTGATCTGGCGGCTGATGCCGATGAGAACGCCGGCCGAGCAGGCAAGAAGAATCGCCACGATCATGCGGCACTCCGTCCTTCGAGGATGATGAGAGCGCTTCCGGCCAGAATAAGCGCAAGGGCGCCAAGATTGCGGATCGTCAACCGCCGCTTTGCCAGCCCGAACAGACCCCAGTGATCCGCTGCGAGGCTGAAAATCGCCTGTCCCGACAGGCCGAGCGCCAGCGTACCGGCAAGGGCCAGCGGCGAGTTCACGGCGGTGGAGGTCAGCATGACCGTCGCAGCGCCGGAGATACCGCCGAGATAGGCCCAGAGCGGCGCCGGAGGCTGCCCTACCGGTTTCACGCGGCCGCGCCGGTAGAGAAGGCCGAGAAAGACGAGGGCGGCGATCGTGCCGGTGCCATGCGCCGTCCAGGAGGAAAAGAGCGGGTTGCCGTAGCGGGCGAGCTCGCCGTTGAAATGCACCATCAGCGTCAGCAATCCGCCGGTCGCAAAGGCGGCGAGGAAGACGAGAGGACGCGGGTTGTCGCTGGGTGAGGTGGATATCATGACGGTCCCGGAAAGGCGATGCGGATGCGCCATACGTCTGCGATCCCTCAGAGTCGCGCAAGCCCGATCATCGCTATTCCGGTTTCGGACGAAAACACAAAAGGCCGTCCGCAGGACACTGCGGACGGCCTTCGCAACGCCTTGGGAGGCTGTTCGATCAGGCGGTCAGCTTGGCCGCGATCTTGGCGACGTGAGCGCCCTGGAAGCGCGCACCTTCGAGTTCGACCTCGGAGGGCATACGCGAGCCGTCGCCGCCGGTGATCGTGGACGCGCCGTAAGGCGTGCCGCCCTTGATTTCCTCAAGGCCCATCTGGCCTTGGAAGGCATAGGGCAGGCCGACGACGACCATGCCATGATGCAGAAGGGTGGGGATGAAGGAGAGAAGCGTCGATTCCTGGCCGCCATGCTGGGTGGCGGAGGAGGTGAAGGCCGAGCCGACCTTGCCGACCAGCGCGCCGGAGAACCACAGGCCGCCGGTCTGATCGATGAAGTTGCGCATCTGCGATGCGAATCCGCCGTAACGGGTTCCGCAGCCGAAGATGATCGCGTCATAATCGGCCAGTTCCGCCGCCGTTGCAATCGGTGCGGCCTGATCCATCTTGTAATGCGATGCCTTGGCGACATCATCGGGAACGAGTTCCGGCACGCGCTTCACGACGACGTCGGCACCTTCTGCCTTCGCACCTTCCGCGACCGCATAGGCCATGGCTTCGATGTGACCATAGGCCGAGTAGTAGAGAACCAGAACTTTTGCCATCGTGATCTCCTCAAGGATGGGCGTCATTGCTTAGCGCCGCTTTACCACGTCGAGCGGGCGCTGTCAGAAACGCTTGGGATAACAGACTGTTCACTAATATTGACAATGCACCGTTCGGGATGAACGATGCGCGTTTTGACAAGGACATGCACGATGACCACGGACACGATCGTAACGGCCGCCATGCTGGCCATCGGCGACGAGCTTCTTTCCGGCCGGACCAAGGACAAGAACATCGGCCATCTCGCCGATCTCCTGACGATCTCCGGCATCGATCTGAAGGAGGTGCGAATCGTCGCCGATGACGAGGAGGCGATCGTTGCCGCGCTGAACGGCCTTCGCGGCCATTACGACTACGTCTTCACATCCGGCGGCATCGGCCCGACCCACGACGATATCACGGCCGATGCCGTGTCTCGCGCCTTTGGCGTCGAGTGCATCCACGACCCCGAAGCCATGACGCTGCTGGGCGACATGTATGCCCGCCGCAACATGGAGTTCACCGAAGCGCGCCGTCGCATGGCGCGCATGCCGAACGGCTCGACCCATATCCCGAATGCCGTCTCCACGGCTCCGGGCTTCGTCATCGGCAATGTCCATGTCATGGCCGGCGTACCGCAGGTGTTCCAGGCGATGCTCGAAGCCGTCCTGCCAACCCTGAAGACCGGGGCCACAGTGCTCTCCCGCTCCGTCCAGTCGCCGTTCGGCGAAGGTGATATCGGCGGCCCCCTGGGCGAGGTCCAGAAGGCGCATCCGGAGACGAGTATCGGCTCCTATCCGAAGTTCGACGGAACGTCCTTCTCGACGGAACTCGTCATCCGCGCCCGAGACGCGGCTATTTTGGTCGCAGCGGAAGCCGATGTGAGGGCGATGCTGGACGGCATCGCGGCGAGCCGGCGGACGTAGACCTCTTCTTTCGACAGCATTGTCCCGAAGGCGAAGCGAAGACGCTTCGCCTGGACATGCCTAGCCCATCGTCGCGAGAATCCCGGGCACGGCGGAGAGATCCGCCGCCTGGAAAAACCGCGGATTGTCGTCGGGCGTCTCCGCATGTTCGTGAATCCATGTCAGGTCGTGCGGAATGAAGATGGCGGATGCGCCAGCGCCAAGAACCGGCAGGATATCGGATTTCAGCGAGTTTCCGATCATGGCGCAGCGGCCCGGCTCCATGCCGTGCCGGGCGAAGATGCCTCTGTAGATGCCTTCCGTCTTGTCGCTCACGATCTCGATGCCGTCGAAGAACGGCCCGAGGCCGGATGCTGCGAGCTTGCGTTCATGATCGAACAGGTCGCCCTTCGTGATCAGGACCAGCCTGTACCGGCCGGCGAGCGCGTCCAGTGTCTCGCGCGCCGACGGCAGCAGGTCCACCGGGTGGCGCAGCATCTCGCGGCCGATCTCCAGAATGCGGCCGACGACATGTCCGGGCAGTTCGCTGTCTGTCAGTTCCAGCGCCGTCTCGATCATCGACAGGGTGAAGCCCTTGATGCCGAAGCCGTAGAGCGCGAGATTGCGCCGCTCTGCCGCCAGCAGGCGTTCCGAAAGAACAGCGGCCTCGCAGTGATCCGCAAGAAGCGCGGCGAAAGCCTCCTCTGTCAGGCGGTAGAACTGCTCGTTCTGCCACAGGGTATCGTCCGCATCGAACCCGACCAGCAGCGGGCCGGTATCCGAAAGCGACGAGCTTGCAACGATCGTCAAGGCGCGGCCGCGATCGAGAAGGGCAGATCGACCGCCGCCGTCCTTCCGGAATTCGTGTCATCGAGGTGATAGCGCAGCACGTAGCTGCCGACGGGCGCTTCGCTGACATCCAGCGTCAGGGTCGCGAAGATTTCCGCGTTCTTGCTGACGCCGGTGAAGGTAAAGTTTCCGAAGGCCTTCTGGCTGCCGAGAACGGTGCCGCCGGCATCCAGCAGGTCGAAATCGACCGTGAATCGTGTCTCCATCTTGTCAGGCACTTGCGCCGGCTTCCAGGTCAGCCCCATGGGTTCTAAATAGGCTACGATCTTTTCGCCCGGCTTGAAGATGCTGTTGGGGCGCGGCTCGAACATGCCGAAGCCGGATGGGTCGCTCGCCACGAAGGTTGCCGTGCCCACGGCGAAAGGCAGGCCGGCCGAGAAGTCGCTGACGGCATTCCGGATGGCCGTGCGGGCACCCGCAACATCGCCGGCGGTGGCCATCTGCTCGGCACGGGTGGCGGCATCCACCAACGGGCCGGCGAGAGCGCCGCCGACAGGCAGGATGCCCAGAACCAGTGTCGCAAGACCGAACGCTCGCGCCGTTTTGAAAATCGACTGCATTTCCCCCACTCTCCCAAAGCTTCAGCGGCATCATCCAACCGACGCCACCCGGCATAACTGCCTGACCTCGCACGAAGTTTCGCAATTTGCGGGAGCGAGTCAAGCCTCGTCGAGCGACCTTTCCGCCGCATGGCATCCGCGAGCGGTCTGTGGCATAGCATCCTGCACAGAGACGGGTGTCGTCGGGCGGGATTCCATCGCGAATGCGCCGGGAACAGCAAGGACAGAACGATGAGCTTCACGCAGGATGTGGACACGGCAGCGCTGGCGCTGCGCGATCTCTTTCCCGAAACGCCCTTGCAGTTCAACGATCACCTGAGCGCCCGATACGGCGCGAAGATCTACCTCAAGCGCGAGGATCTCTCGCCCGTTCGCTCCTACAAGATCCGTGGCGCGTTCAACTTCTTCCGCAAGGCCATTGCGGCCGGTGTGCGGGACCGGATCTTCGTCTGCGCATCCGCCGGCAATCACGCCCAGGGCTTCGCGTTCGTCTGCCGCCATTTCGGCGTCGAAGGCATCGTGTTCATGCCGGTGACGACGCCGCAGCAGAAGATCGACAAGACGCGCATGTTCGGCGGTCCGTTCATCACCATCAAGCTCGTCGGCGACATTTTCGACCAGTGCTACAAGGCCGCGCGAGATCATGTGGAGGCGACCGGCGGCATGATGGTGCCGCCCTTCGACCATGCCGATATCATCGAGGGGCAGGCGACCGTCGCCGCGGAGGTCGCGACTCAATTGCCCGAAGGCGTCGTGCCCGACATGGTGATCATGCCGGTCGGCGGTGGCGGCCTTTCCGCCGGCATGACCGGCTATTTCGCAGATCAAGTCGATCCGAACGGCTTCGTCTTCTGCGAGCCGGAAGGTGCTCCGAGCCTCAAGCGCAGCCTGGAAACGGGCGCCGTGGTGACGCTGGAGCAGGTCGATAATTTTGTGGACGGCGCCGCCGTCGGCCGCATCGGCGACTTGAACTTCGAGCGCCTGAAGCACTTTTCGGCAAGCCAAACGCTTCTTCTGCCCGAAAACGCGATCTGCGTAACCATCACCGAGATGCTCAACCTCGAGGGTGTCGTGCTGGAGCCGGCAGGCGCCCTTGCTATCACCGCGCTTGCCGAACTGGACGCGGCGCAGCTTGCCGGAAAGACCATCGTGGCCGTCGTCTCCGGCGGCAATTTCGACTTCGAGCGCCTGCCCGACGTCAAGGAACGCGCGATGCGGCATCTCGGGCTGAAGAAGTACTACATTCTGCGCATGGCGCAGCGGCCCGGCGCGCTGAAAGATTTTCTCGGCCTGCTCGGTGAGGAAGACGATATCGCCCGCTTCGAATATTTGAAGAAGTCCGCGCGCAACTTCGGCTCGATCCTCATCGGCATCGAAACCAAGCGACCTGAAAACTTCCCCAGGCTGATGATGGCCTTCGATGCAGCAGGCCTGAAATATCAGGACATCACCGACAACGATATCCTGTCGAACCTCGTCATCTGATCGTTTACGGACTTTGACAACGACGGGAGAGGAGGCTAAATCTTTTCCATGGCATCGTTTTTCTCCCGTCTTTTCGGCCGCTCCTCGTCCGACACCGCTCCTGAAGCCGCCTCCGGCTCAACCGAAGCCTATGGCGATTGCCTGATCCGGGCGACGCCGATGAAGGAGGGCAGCCAGTACAGGCTGTCCGGCGTCATCGAGAAAGAGGTCGGCGGTCAGAAACTGTCGCGCAGCTTCATCCGTGCCGACATGTTCTCGTCAACGGACGAAGCCTCGTCTGCGGCCATGCGCAAAGCGCATCAGATCATCGACGAAAACGGCCCCTCGCTGTTCTCGGACGGCGCTGCCGCCCGGCAGGTCTGACCCGTCAGGCCGCGCGGTCTATCCGGCAGTGATAGCAATTGTTGCGCGACGAGCGCACATGCACATAGGCGATGTCCAGCCGCTCCAGAATATCAGATGCTCGGTTGATGATGTCGGTCGTCGGCGTGACCGCGCCTGACCCGTAGACG
The DNA here is from genome assembly GCF_004343445.1 of Rhizobium sp. PP-CC-3G-465. NCBI lineage: Bacteria > Pseudomonadati > Pseudomonadota > Alphaproteobacteria > Hyphomicrobiales > Rhizobiaceae > Rhizobium > Rhizobium sp. PP-CC-3G-465. The sequence goes on along the minus strand of NZ_SLYH01000001.1, from coordinate 1,010,162 downwards.
ATCCGATCCGCGTGATCATAGCCCCTGACGATGTAATCCGGACTACTCAGGATCGGCGGCAGGCATTCCTCCGCGGCATAGCGCGTGCAGGGCGCGGCATGCAGGAAGATCGGCCCTGTCTCCGCAAAGGCCTGCGGCGTTGGAAACGCACGGTAGGCAAAGAGCAGGGCAGGCTCGTCGCCTGCGATATGTTCAAGGCAATGCCGGCACGGGTTGCCGTCGCCATCCGATACGAAGCGTTCCGGCGTGAGGCCGTAAGCGTCGGCACCACCGTTCCAGATATGCATCGCATCGTCGGTCGGCATGGCGGTAAAGCGGATCTTCGTCATGATGGTCTCCTTGCTGATTGCAAGGATCATGACGAGACAGACGCGCTGCCGACACCCGTTTCCGGACGGTTTGCCGTCAGAGCTTCCGAACGAGGTCGAGCATTTCGTCTTCGGTCAGCGGCACGAGCTCGCCTTCTCGCGTCGCGACGGGGGAGAAGCCGAATCGCTGGTAGAGCTGAATGGCGCGAGGGTGGTCGAGATTGTTCGTCTGGACCTTGACCACCTTCGGGCCATAGCTCCAACAGCCATAGAGCGCCTGCAACAGGAACCACTTGCCAAGGCCGAGGCCGAGAGCACGCTCGAAGAGACCGAAATGCGTCAATTCGACAGTGTCGTCATCCACATGCAGGACTTCGAAGAAGCCGGCCGGGGCGCCGTTGACGTAGAGCACGGTTACGCAATTGCGTTTGTCGTGCAGAACCGCAGTCAGGGCCTCGTCGTCGAGACGCAGGCGATCGACCCAATGCCAGCGGCGGCCGACCTGCAGATAGAGGAACCGGTAATAGGCGGGCGGGATATCAACCACACGCATCAGCGCCGTCTGGATATTGACCGGAAACGGCAGGCTCTGCTTCGGCGCTGCCGTCATCTCCAGTTCGGTGATGTGAATCGTGGCCGGCTGTCCCGGCACGAGCGTAATCCCGGCATCCACCGGTGCGTTGGTTTCCGTTCCATTTGCTGCGACTGCGTCTACCAATTCCATGCGTGTTCCACTCTTCCCGTCTAAGGGTTACCGGTTGCAATCGCGGTATCAGCGCGACTCCCCCATTCCGACCAGGAACCATCGTAGAGCGTATTATCGGTATGTCCAAGAGATTGCAGCGCCAGCGTGATGATCGCCGCCGTGATGCCGGAGCCGCAGCTGGTCACCACGGGCTTGTCGAGATCGATTCCGGCGTCAGCAACGAGTTTCTGCAACTCCGGCAGGGACTTGAAGCGGCCATTGGCTGCAAAACCACCGGCCGGAAGACTGCGGGCGCCCGGCATATGGCCAGAGCGCATGCCGGCGCGGGGCTCGGCTTCCTCGCCTGTAAACCGGCCAAGGCTGCGGGCATCCGCGATCTGTCGGCGACCCTCGCCGACGATCTGCGTCATCTCGGTAAAGGACGTCACCGCGCGCTCGTCGAAGGTCGGGGTGAACACGGCCGGAGAGACGGGCGATGTGTCGGTCGTTTCCGGCCGGCCTTCGTTTTTCCAGCCGTCGAGCCCGCCATCGAGCACGTACACGTCTTTTGCGCCCATCACGCGGAACATCCACCAGGCGCGGGGTGCGGAGAAGAATCCGGGGCCGTCATAGACGACGATCGTGTCCGTATCGGAGATGCCCAAGGCCCCGACGGACGCGGCGAAAGATGCCGGCGCCGGCAGGGTGTGCGGCAGTCCGCTCGTCGCATCTGACAGTGCATCGTGGTCGAAGAAGATCGCCCCGGGAATATGACCGGCTGCGTATTCCGCTTTCGGATCGCGCTTGTGCGCCGGCAGGTACCAGGAGGCATCGACGATCCGAAGGGTGGCACCGCCGAGGCGTTCCTGCAGCCAGTCGCCGCTGACGACGAAGGGGCTTTTGTCTTCACGCATACTGGCAAATCCGTTCTCAGTTCAGGGATGGAAGGGGTCAGGCGGCGGTCTCTGGAGGGCCGAAGCGGATGCGGAAGCGCCGGTTCTCCTTGCCCTTCTTCTCGATCTTCGCGATGTGGATGTCGCCGATCTCCTGCGTCTCGGACACATGCGTGCCACCGCAGGGCTGGCTGTCGATGGCGGCGTCCTCGCCGATGCAGACGAGGCTTACGCGGCCGAGACCGACGGGCGGGCGGACATTCTTCGACTTGACGATGTCGGGATTGGCAAGAAGCTCGTCATCCGTAATCCATCGCAACGTGATCGGATGATTTTCGCGAACGAGCGCCATCATCTTCGCGGTCACCGCGTCCTTGTCGATCGTCTCGCTCATGTCGAAATCGACCCGGCTCTCGTCCTCGCCCACCGCTGCACCCGTGATCGGGTAGGGGCAGACGAGCGAAAGGAGATGGCAGGCCGTATGCATCCGCATCAGCTTGTAGCGTCGCGGCCAGTCAATATGCGCCACGATGTCTTCGCCGACCTCCGGCCGCGCCTGGTCTTCGCCGGGCACATGCACGATCACGTCCTTGGTTGCACCCGTCCGTGTGGTGGCGATCTCGATCCGGCTGCCGTCGGAACGTTCCAGAAAACCCAAATCGCCGGGCTGTCCGCCGGATGTCGCATAGAAGCAGGTGCGATCGAGCACGATCCCACCGTCTTCGAGAACGTCGATCACCCGTCCCTCGCAGGTCGAGAGATAGAAGTCGTCGCGAAACAGGGCTTCGGTTTTTTGCGTGGGGGACACTGTCATGACGTCAGGCACTTGCCGCTTCGTAGGGGACATCGATCTTGCTGTGCCGGGTCAGGAAGTCTGGAACCGGCAGGCCCTTGGATTTCAGGAAATCCGGATTGAAGAGCTTCGACTGGTAGCGATTGCCATAATCGCAGAGGATCGTCACGATCGTATGTCCCGGCCCCAGATCCCGCGCCATCTGGATCGCACCGGCGATGTTGATGCCGGAGGAGCCGCCGAGGCAGAGACCTTCCTTTTCGATCAGGTCGAACACCAGCGGAACCGCTTCGGCGTCGGGGATGCGGTAGGAATAGTCCGGCGTGAACCCTTCGAGGTTCGCCGTAATACGGCCCTGACCAATGCCTTCGGTGATCGAACTGCCCGGCGCCGAAAACTCGCCCTCGGTATAGTAGCTGAAAAGGGCGGCCCCTTCGGGGTCTGCCAGTCCGATCTTGATATCCGGATTGAACCCGCGCAGGCCCTCTGCGACACCGGCAAGCGTTCCGCCGGACCCGACCGCGCAGATAAAACCATCGACCTTGCCGTCGGTGTCGCGCCAGATTTCCGGCGCCGTCGTCTCGACATGCGCCGCCCGGTTGGCCGTGTTGTCGAACTGGTTGGCCCAGATCGCGCCGTTCGGCTCGGTCCGCGCCAGCTGCTCGGCAAGGCGGCCGGAGAGTTTTACGTAATTGTTCGGATTGCGGTAGGGAACGGCGGGAACCTCGACAAGCTCGGCCCCCAGCAGCTTCAGCGCGTCCTTCTTTTCCTGGCTCTGCGTTTCCGGGATGACGATGACGGTGCGATAGCCGAGCGCCTGCGCGACCAGCGCAAGACCGATCCCCGTATTGCCGGCCGTTCCCTCGACGATGACGCCGCCCGGGCGCAACGTGCCCTGACGTTCCGCTTCGCGAATGATGAAGAGCGCCGCGCGGTCCTTTACCGACTGCCCGGGATTGAGAAACTCGGCCTTTCCAAGAATCGTGCAGCCGGTCGCATCCGATGCCGCCTTCAAGCGGATGAGAGGCGTGTTGCCGATGGCGTCGAGAACGGAATTCAGTGCGGGCATGTGTGGGACCTCTTGAAGGAGAATCGCAATGGAAGCGTTGGCGGGCTTCAGCGCAACATAGCCGGACGCGAGGCGGCGGCAAGGTCGGCAGAGAAACGCGGCGGAATTCCGCGGATGGTGTTGGCTTCTTTTGCCGTTGCAAAGAGCAGGCTGCAAGGAAAACGGTTTTGCAAGGCGGCGCTCCGGCGCAATATTTGTCTCGAAGCGCACAAAGCACAATTCGGTGATCCATGGCGAAGACAGGATCGTAAGAAATCATTATCGTCTAAGGGAGGCCTTCGCGAGGGGGCGGTGGACAGAGTGTGATGACGACGAGTGAACTCGATACGGTAGATGCGCTGATGGCGCATTATGCGGCTGGTATTCTGCCAGAGCCTGCTCGCGTTCTCGTTGCCGCGCATCTCGAACTGCAGTCTGTAAATCGGCAAACGGTCGCGGCATTCGAGGCAGTGGCCGGAGATCTTGTTGAGACGCTCGAACCGTCACCGCTGTCCGATCCCGAAAGCAGCATCGCTGCTATCCTTTCAAGTCCTCCTCTATCGCTCGCCACAGCGCCGAGCCCCCACCATCCTGATAACGAGGAATGGCCAGCAGTGTTGCGCGCGTTTGCCGGCTTCGACAGGCACGATATGCCTTGGCGCTGGAAGCTTCCCGGGTTGAAAGAATATGCGCTGGGCAAAATCGACGGCTGCGATGTCTCGTTTTACCGCATCCGGCCCGGCCGGGCCATTCCAGAGCATACGCATGAGGGTTTCGAGCTATCGCTGGTGCTGCACGGCGCGTTCAGCGATGTCAGGGGCCGTTTTGGTCGGGGTGATATCTCTGTTGCTGACGACAGTCTGGACCATCGTCCGATCGCCGAGAGCGGCGAACACTGTATCGTTTTCGCGGTGACCGATGCACCGGTCAAATTGCGTGGCTCTCTCAGCCGCCGCCTTGGCGACCTGATCGGCTGAAACGCCGCACGGAACGCGTCTTTCCGGATATCGCCACCGCTCTACTTCATCACCAGATCAATGGAAACAGGCATATCGCGCGCCTGGGAGAAACGGAACATGTCGTCTTTCATCGCACGCCCGGAACATGGTCTTGCCTGGGTCACGGGCGCCAGCTCGGGCATCGGTCGGGCGCTGGCCCTGAAGCTGGTGGCCGAAGGCTTCGGCGTGGTGGTCACCGCGCGCAGCCATGACAAGCTGGTGGCCCTGCAGCGCGAGGCGACGGGTCCCGGTCGCATCATCGTGCTCGATGGCGACGTGACCGATCCTGAAGATATGGAACGGGTGATCGCCTCGATCGAATATGATCACGGCACGCTGGCGCTGGTGGCGCTCAATGCCGGCGTCTTCAAGCCTGTTCATGGCGAGGATCTGCATCTCGAAGACTTTCAGGAGACCTTCTCGGTCAACCTGAACGGCGTGGTGAATTGCCTGCTGCCCGCGATCCGCCACATGAAGGTGCGCGGGCAGGGGCAGATCGCCATCGTCTCCTCCGTCACCGGCTATGGCGGTCTGCCGACGAGCGGCGCTTATGGTGCGACGAAAGCCGCCCTGATCAATATGGCGGAGAGTCTCAAGTTCGATCTCGACAAGCAGGGCATACGCATTCAGGTGGTCAATCCTGGCTTCGTAGATACGCCGGCAACCAAGGAAAACGCCTTCCCCATGCCGGCACTGGTCTCGCCGGAAGAGGCGGCGGGCGCGATCGTTGCCGGACTTCAGGGCTCGGGCTTCGAGATCACCTTTCCGAAGCGCTTCACCTATGCCCTTAAGTTCATCAACATCCTGCCCTATTGGCTGTATTTCCCGCTCGTCAATGCTGCAACGGGCTGGAAAAAGCGCCCGTCCGTCAAGGCGCGGCTGCCGGGCGGTAAGCCGGAAGAGCCTCAGGCCGTGTGAAGCACGAGCACGGCGCCGAACACGAGCGCCAGCCCGACCCAGCCGATCGGCTTCAATTGCTGCTTGAACAGCAACCGCGCGCTGATAGCGGTTCCGAAAATTCCGGTCGCGCCGAGAATACCGTAGGCGACGGCAAGGTCCATGCCGCGCACGGCTTCCGCCAGAAGCGCGAAAGCCACGAGCACCAGCAGGATCGACAGAAACCCCCAGCCCTTGCGGGAGAAGCCTTCGGATTTGCTGGAGGCTAGGTTTGCGGCAACATCGAACAGGCCCGCCAGTACCGCGAGGACGAAGGGCAGCTCAGGCAGGCTCATCGGTGGCCTCCGCAGGTGCAGTTCCATGGTCCTCGCCCGCATTGACGAGGATGATGCCGAGAACCGCCATGGCGAGCCCGATGAACTCCCGAAGGCTGAGATCGTGGTGGAAGAAGAACATCGATACGAGTGTGATCAGCGCAATGCCTGACCCTTCCCAGATGGCATAGGCCACGCCGACCGGCAGGGTTCGCACGGCCTTCGCCAGACAGACATAGGAAAGCGCGATCGCCACATACATCACGATGTAACCGCCCATTCCGCCGGAAACGCTGGCGGCTTTCATGACGGTGAGGCCGATCACCTCGATGACGATGGCGAGCGCAAGGTAGAGCCAGGCAAGCCGGCGGTCTTGGCGCGGACCGGCGGGCAGGGACGGTTCGTGTGTCATGATCTCTCAGGCGGTCGGTACGATCGCCTCGCGTAGCTGACGCTGCATGCGTTCGTCCAGCGGAAATGTCCACATCAGCGCGATGGCGCAGAGTTTCAACGCGACCGGCACCCAGGCATAGAGCGCCGCGAGCGCGAACAGCGCATCGGCGCTGTTATCGGCGCCTGCCGCGGGGTCGAACCCGGCCGCAGACAGGATCGGAAAGACCAGCCCGGCGCCGATCGCCAGCGACAGCTTCGTCGCCAGCCCCCAGGCCGCGAAGTAGAAGCCGCCCCGCTGTTCGCCGGAAACGGCCGTATCCGCGTCGATAACATCGGCCTGAATAGATGGCGGGAGCGCCAGATCGAACCCCAGGAGAATGCCCGTGACGACGCAGATGGTGCCGAATCCGTAGAGGCTACCCGGCGGCAAGAGCGGCGCCAGCAGGAAGACGGCACAGGCGACGAGCATGGCGACCGACCAGGTACGGTGCTTGCCGAAGCGGGTCGCACAGGCGCTGGCAAGTGGCACACCGCCGATGGCGCAGAGGAAGTAGAGAAACAACAGCGGCCCTCGCATCTCCGGCAGGCCAAGCCGCGCGGAGACGAAGTAGAGAAACAGCGTCGCCGGAATGCCGTTTGCAAGCCCGTTGAGAAAATAGGCAAGGACCAGCCGCAGAAACGGTTTGTTGCTCGCGAGAAAGCGCAGTGCATCCGGCAGTGACAGCCGCTCCTGCGTGCGGTTCTCGGGCTCCGGCACCATACGGACGGTCAGGCCGCCGAGGATGAGTAGGCCGAGGCCGACGACAATGCCAAGCACCGCCAGACCGGAAAGCCCCTTCTGCTCGAAGCCGATGGCAAAAGGCAAGACGATGGCGATCAGCGTGCCGATCAGCGTAAAGGTCTCGCGGAAGGCGGAGAGCCGGGTGCGCCCATGATAGTCGCCGACGAGCTCCGCGCCCCAGGCGGAGTAGGGCACCATGACCATGGTGAAGCCGAGCGACACGACGCATCCCCAGAACCCGAGCCATCCGGCACCCGCCGTCTCTGCCGGCCAGTAGAGCATGACGGCGGCAAGGGCCGCGACCGGAAGCGACATCAGGAACAGCAGCCGGCGGCGGCCGAAGGCGGGGTCCATGCGGTCAGCAGCGTACCCCACCAGCGGGTCCGAGATCGCGTCGAACAGCCGGATCAACAGGATCACCCAACCAGCCGTCGCAATCGGAACGCCAAGCGTCTCGGTGTAGTAGGTCGGCACGAGCGAGTAGAGGGGAAGCCCGAGCGCTGCGAGCGGTGCGGCGGGGAGGGCGTAAGCGAGGAGAACGCGCACCGGGAGCTTTGCGTCCGAAAGACGGGCGGATGCGCTCCGCCCGTCTGGAAGATCACTCATAGACGACCTGTCGGACGTCGATATTCTTCGCGCGGAACCCGGCCTCGCAATAGAACAGGTAGAACTCCCAGAGCCTCTTGAAGCGGATATCGAAACCCAGCGGCTCGATCTTCGGCCAGACCGACCAGAACCGCTCCCGCCATTCGGCAAGCGTTCGGGCATAGTCGAGTCCGAAGCCGAGATCCCCGACCATGTTCAGCCCAACCTTGGAGCCGAGCGAAACCAGATGCTCGCGTGTCGGTAGCATGCCGCCGGGGAAGACATATTTCTGGATGAAGTCGGGATTGGCGCGATATTCGCGATAGGATTCCGGCTTGATGGTGATGATCTGCAGGCCAGCACGACCGCCCGGCCTCAGGCAGCGACGGACCTGCGAGAAGTAGGTCGGCCAATACTTCTCGCCGACGGCCTCGAACATCTCGATGGAGACAACCTTGTCATAGGTTCCCGCCTCGTCGCGATAGTCCTGAAACTTGATGTCGACCTTGTCGGAAAGACCGGCCTTTTCCATCCGGGCGCGGGCGAAATCGAGCTGCTCGCGGCTGATCGTGAGGCCCGTTACACGGCAGCCGATTTCGCCGGCCGCATATTCCGCGAAGCCACCCCAGCCGCAGCCGATTTCAAGCACATGGTCGCCCGGCCCGATACCCGCAGCATCGGCCAACGCCTTGTACTTCGCCCGCTGGGCAGACTGGAGGTCGTCCGCGCCCGTCGCGTAGAGCGCCGAGGAGTAGGTCATCGACGGATCGAGCCATTGCGCATAGAACGCATTGCCAAGGTCGTAATGGGCGGAGATGTTGCGCTTGGAGCCTGCCTTCGTGTTGGCGTTCATCCAGTGACGCATTTTCTCGACGAAGCGCAAAATGCCGCGAGCGCCGTTCGGGAAGTGGCGACCCATCTCCGCATTGACGAGGAAGAGCTCGAGGAATGCCCCGACATCAGGGCTGTCCCAGTCGCCATCCATGTAGCTTTCGGCCACGCCGATGGTTCCGTTGGTCAGCGCACGCTGGGGCAGGTTCCAGTTGTGCAGCGTGACGGCTGCCTCGGGGCCCTGTGCCCGCCCCTTGATGACGAAGGTCCGGCCATCGGGCAGCGTCAGTTGCAGGCAGCCTGCCTCCATATTGACAAGGCCGCGAAGCACCATCTGAGATTTCGCTGGCAAGCCTTTGATGAAACGAGAAATATTGTCCTTGGACAGACGCTCTGCGGGCGACTTTTCATCGCGCCATGTTTCAGCTGAACGCATCGCACAACCTTTCGGCAAACATCGGACCTACACAAAATAGCCTTATTCGGCCGGGCTGCAAGTCTCTCGGTGGGAGGTGGGTTGTGGTGACAGTCGGCGCGGTGCCGGCTCGTCGTGGCGGCGGTCGTCGGTCCAGACGCTGGTCGGGGCGGGCGGTGTGGGTCGGGAAATATATCGTGCTCCCTTCCACCAGAGCTTCGCCGCCTCCCAGTGAATGCCAGCCACGATCTTCAAAGTAAGGTGGGGAATACGGCCGACGAGGCGCAGGATATTGCCCGTCGTCAGCGGTTGCGCATGGCCGGAGAAGGTCGCCGAAAGCACAGGCCCCTCGGCATCCGTCTCCAGAATTCGCCAGCGGATATCCTTGCCCGGCGGCACCATGCGAAACCGGTAGCGCATGGCCATGGGCATGAAGGGCGACACATGAAAGATCTTGTCGCATTCCTGCCGAACGCCGGCATCGCTCACCTGCCCGGATGAAATCGGGCAGACATAGCTATGCCGCTCGCCGAAGGTGTTGCGCACCTCGTAAACCAGCGCCACCAGCGCATCGGAAGCGTCATAGGCGTAGTAGACGGCAAGGGGATTGAAGACCCAACCGAGAATGCGCGGATAGCAGACGAGGAGAACCCGAGCCGCAGGCGCGGAAACACCGGCATCGGCAAGCAGGCCATCGACATAGGCGCGCAGCGAAATGTCCGTGCGTCCGGAATGATCGCTCTGGTGAAACGACAGGACATTGAAGCGATCGACGGAAAACACACGGCTTTGCGTGTCTGCTGCATCAAGCTGGTCGAGATCCACCATCAGCGAAAAGACGCTGTAGGAAAACCTGTGCCCGAGCGGCTTCATGCGCTGGTGCATGACGTCGCCGGCATAAAGCAGCGCCGGCTCCGTTGGCGGTGCATGCAGGCGTCCGACATCGGGAGGCGTATCGGTCATTCCGCAGCTTCGGCGAAGACGGGCGCCGGAGCAAGCCGCCACGGTATGATGCCGCCGAGCGTTTCCGCCGCTGCCAAGCCAGACGACAAGCCGTCTTCATGGAAGCCGTAACCTGTCCAGGCGCCGGCAAAGAACGTGCCGTTGTCACCTTGGATGGTCTTCAGTTGCCTCTGCGCATCGATCGAGCGGGCATCGAACTGCGGATGGTCGTAGGTGTACTCGGCAAAGACCAGACGCAGATCGGGCTCGCGTTCGGGGTTCAGCGTGACGAAGAGCGGGCAGGCAGGGTCGATCGCTTGCAGACTGTTCATCCAGTATGTCACCGCCACCTGGCTGTCGGAACCCGGGCGTGTCGAGCGAAGGTAGTTCCACGAGGCCCAGACTTTCTCCCGCTTCGGCATCAGGGCCACATCCCGGTGCAGCACGACGCGATTCGGCTTGTAGGGCACGGCTTCCAGCACGGCGCGCTCCTGCGGCGTCGCGTCCGCGAGCATGGCAAGAGCCTGGTCCGAATGGGATGCGATGATGATCTTGTCGTAGACCCGCACGGTGCCATCGTCTTCCGTAACGTGCACCTTTCGCCCGTCGCGACGAATAGAGCGGATGCCACAGTTCAGCTTCAGCCGGTTGCCGAGGGGGGCCAGCAGCTTGTCGAGATAGACCCGGCTACCCCCTGCCACCGTGCGCCACGGATGGGGCGTCGCGTAAACGAGGCGGTGATTGTCGAAGAACTGGATGAAGTGATCAGCCGGAAACTCCAGCATCTTGGCGGCAGGTGCCGACCAGATCGCAGCTGCCATCGGCAGCAGGTAGTTGTTGGTGAAGCCGGGCGAGAAACGGCGCCAGTCGAGATAGTCCCCGATCGACATTTCCGAAAGCCGGCCCGCATCGCGATCGACGAGGCAGATCTTGTTGAAGCGCAGGATCTCGCGCAACATGAGGAGGAAGGACGGACGCAGCATGTTCCGCTTCTGCGCGAAGAGGCCTGTGAACGGCCCGCCGCGCCATTCGAGGGCGCCGTGGTCGAGCGACAGGGCAAAGCTCATGCTGCTCGGCAGCGTCTCGACGTCGAGTTCGGCAAAAAGCGCTTTCAGGTTCGGATAGTTCGGCTCGTTATAGACGATGAAACCCGTATCGACCGAAATCCGCTGCCCGTCGTAATCGACCTCGACCGTGGCCGTATGCCCGCCAGGCCTCTCGGCCTTCTCATACAGTGTCACGTCGTGAACGTCGCGCAGCGCCCAGGCCGCCGAGCTGCCGGAAATGCCCGAGCCGACAACGGCGATCGAGAGTCGGCCATGCGCGGAAGAGATGCCGGTGGAAACAGGGGAGGTCATGCGGCATCCTTGATGTTGCGGTAGGCAGCAAGCGCGCGATCCCGCGCCTTGGCGTGGTCGACGATCGGTTTGGGGTAGGTTTCGCCTAGCGTTACCCCGGCCTTGGCGAGAACGGCGGACGGCGCTTCGAACGGATGATGGATCCAGTCGCTCGGCATGTCGGCAAGTTCCGGCACGTGCTCACGAACGTACAGGCCGTCGGTATCGAACTTTTCGCCCTGCGTGATCGGGTTGAAGACACGGAAGAAGGGCGAGGCATCGGCACCGCAACCGGCGACCCACTGCCAGTTCATGGCATTGCTCGCAGGATCGGCATCCACAAGCGTATCGCGGAACCAGCGCTCGCCGCGCCGCCAGTCGATCAGCAGATCTTTCACCAGAAATGACCCGACGATCATGCGGACGCGATTGTGCATCGTCCCGAACCGCCAGAGTTCGCGCATGCCGGCATCCACGATCGGAAAACCCGTCATGCCCGTCCTCCAACGATCGAAATCGTCGTCGCCATTCGTCCAGCCGAGCTTGTCGTATTTCCGGTTCAGGCTCTCGGTCGGCATGTCGGGATTGTGGAACAGGAGATGATAGGCGAACTCCCGCCAAACCAGCTCCTTGCGGAAGGTGATAACGTCGGCCGAATCGGCCTTCGACAGGCCGCGCGTCGCGTGCCAGATACGGGCCGGAGAAATCTCGCCCATCGCCAGATGCGGAGAGAGCCGCGACGTTCCCGCTTCCCAGGTCCGCTCGCGCGACTCGCGATATCCGTCGATCGTGCCGTCCGTGAAATCCTCGAGCTTTTCCCGTGCGGAGGCTTCGCCCGGCTCCCAGCGCCGCGAAAAATCCACGGCCCATTCGAGCTTCGGCAACAGGCCCCAGTCCTTAAGCGTCTCCGACCGCGGAAACGTCTTTGGCGCTGGCAACTTTTCCGGAGCGTCCACGGGCTCGGGTGGCTCGCCACCGGCCTCTATCGCACGCCAGAACGGTGTGTAGACCCGGTACGGACCGCCGGTCTTTGTCTTCACGCGAGACGGCTCATGCATGAGCGCCCCGGCAAAGCTCACCGTCTCCAGCTCGTCTTTGGAAAGCACATCTTTCAGCTTGGTATCGATCTTGATGCCGGTAGGATCGTATCGCCGGTTCCAGAAGACAGCAGACGCGCCGGTGTCCTTTATGATTTGCCGAAGAACCGTCTCTGCTTCACCACTCAGCAGAATGAGACGTGAGCCGCAGGTCTCGATCTGCGCTGAAAACGCGGTCAGCGAATGGTGCAGCCACCAGGCCTGCGCTTCGCCGAGGGGACCTGTCTCGGAATTGTCTTCGCGAATATAGAGCGGAATGACCGGACGACCGGTTTCGACGGCAGATGCCAGCGCACGGTTATCGTCAGTGCGAAGGTCCTTGCGAAACCATACAATGATCGGGCTCTGGTCCCGTTGATGCACGTCGTCCATCTTGATCCGTCTGTTTTCTTTGCCGGTCTTACGATCAAGGACGGGGTGTGGATCAAGAAGGTTTCAAAAACATATGAATGCTACGACCGAGTCGTCACGGACCCGGTAGGCACTCTCAACGCTCAGCAGGAGAAGCCAAATCCGCCAGAGGAGGCCGAGCGCGAACGGCGAAGGAGTTTCAATGATCTGTCGGGTTCGATGCGATAAGTCTCCATCGCCATACAGCCGTATTCATCGGTAATCTGGTTGGTGAACGTACTGCCGATCGGAGACTTCGTCAGCTTCGTTCGCGGCTGATGTCCCCCGTAGGTGATGCTGCCGGGAATCGGTTGAACGTCGTAGGGCGTGCATGCCGCGAGGGCCAAAACACCGCTGATCACCACCGCAGCGAATTTCACCATCGGCCGCATCCCTAAAACGCTCCGCCCGTCACGGGATTGACCACGGGCCGTTCGCTGGCGTCTTTCTCGTCTGCAGGTTTAACGAATGTCGGAGCGATAGAAACTTTTTCATTCGCGGCGGCATCATCCGCCGTCGGATTGACATCGGTCGGACGTTTCTGCTCGGACGTGCTGTTATGGTCGCTGTTACCCATGATTTACTCTCCGTGATGACCGGAAAACACAGGGTAAAGACAAATGTTCCAGCCTTTACGGAGGAACACAACAGTATGAAGGAGGGTGCGGTAGTCGTGTGACCTAAGCCACGTGCCATGATCTCGTGTAAGAAAATGGCTCCCCGGGCCGGATTCGAACCGGCGACCTGTCGATTAACAGTCGAATGCTCTACCGCTGAGCTACCAGGGAACATCTGCGCTGCAGAAGTGAGGCTGCTAATACGGGTGCTTTTTCGATTTGCCAAGCGCTTTTTTCAAAAAAACGCGTCTCGCTGTGGACAAACTCGGATGCGAAGCACACCTCAGGGCCAACATGGGCGACAGGGGTCGTTCGGAGTGGATGAGGCCGGATTGGACGATGATGAACGAGGTTGACGCAGGCGCACGCCCGTCGGGCAACACCCGCGAGAAGGGTGCTGGTGCGAACACGAAGACGGCTCCGCCGCGCCCGCATGGCCCGCAGCTGTCGATCGGTTCGTGGCATATGCCGCTGCCCCGCCAGAAGTGGCTTCGCGTCCTCATCGGCTGTTTGCTGGTGGTCTGCGGCCTTCTCGGGTTCCTGCCGATTCTCGGATTCTGGATGGTGCCCCTCGGTCTCGTCGTGCTGTCGCATGATTCTGCCTACATCCGCCGCAAGCGCCGCCGCATGGCCGTCTGGTGGGGCCGCCGGAAGCAGGCAAAAGCCGCCGCGAAGGCCGCTCGCGTTTAGCGCATATGAAAAAGGCCGGTTTGACTCGGCCTTTTCTCATTCTTCGAAAGCAGTTTACCCGTTCGTCGTACCCGTCTGCGGGGTAGGATCGCGGTCGGCAGGCACCGGCTGCATCTGCTCGCCATTCGCCGGCGTGTTGTCGATCGTGCCCTGATTGGCCGGTGTCGCCTGACCGTTCTGGGCGGGCTCCGTTTGCTGACGATCGGTCGCCGCATCATTGTCCGTGCTCTCGCCGAACATTTCTGCCGCACCCCACGCGATCAGTGCCAGAAAAAGGCCGCCAATCAGGACCATCAAGACCGGGCGGCCAGCGCCACCCTGGCGCGCTTCCGTCGGGCTGACGGTAACCTTTTTGTTCAGTTCCTGCGTCGAGCGCACGTCGCCGCGTTCGTCCAGTATTTTCGCCATATCCATCTCCTCGGGTCCAGAGCAACGATGCGCCCCTCGTATTCTTGACAGGAGCAACGGGCAGCAGACCCGTAAGTTCCGTCAAGGGCACGCGAGCGCCTAGACCATATGGATTTGCACAATTTTATGGTATGGTCTTCTAGCGGTCCGTTGAGGAGCGACCGCGTCGGTATGAGCGGGAGGAACGCCATGCATTACAATGTTCAATTTTTCACCTGGACACCACGCGATGGCGTCCATCAGGTCGGGAAGATGGTCGAGATCGATGCCGTCAACGCCAAGCTGGCGGCAACGTCGCTTCTGGGTCTGCGCTTGGGCGATAGCGGCGAGGCGAGCCGCCTTGCAGCCCGCGTCTGGGCTGCCGAGGATGCGGCGAAGGCCGACTGCGTCTGCTTCTTCTACCAGTAGCGTTGCCGACTGCCGGGACGCTGCCTAGCGGAGATGTCAAACCTTCAGCGCGAATGCCGAGGTCACGCCATCCACGACGAACTGGACGGCCAGCGCGGCGAGGATGACGCCGAGAAGGCGCGTGAGAATCGCGCGCCCGGTTTGCCCGAGAAATCGATCAATGCGCTCGGCGATGACGAGCGCTGCAAACAGGATCGCCACACACGCCGCGATGACGAGGATCAGCTGGAGACGCCCGACGGTGCCGGGATAGGAGCCGGCGAGCAGGATTGTGGCCGAAATCGCGCCCGGTCCCGCGATAAGGGGCAAGGCGAGCGGAAAGACCGCGATATTCTCGATGTGATCCCTCAGGGTTGCTGTTTCCCCGGTCTTCTCCTTCCGCTCGTTGCGCTTCTCGAAGATCATCTCGAAGGCGATCCAGAACAACAGAAGCCCACCGGCGATGCGGAACGCACCCATGGAAATGCCGAGCAGCCCGAGAATGCTGTCGCCGAAGAGTGCAAACACCGAGAGGATGCAGAACGCGATGAGGCTGCCGCGCCAGGCGACCTGCTTGCGTTCGCTCCTGCTCATTCCGGCGGTCAGGCTGAGAAAGATCGGCGCGAGGCCCGGCGGGTCGATGGTCACGAGGATCGTGGTCAACGCGTTGATGAGAAGGTCGGTATCGGTCATGCCGCTCTCCAGGGCGCGTTTCGCGCGAGCGGCCAGTTAGGCTCAAGCGACGTTTTGGGTAAAGGGGCAGGGGGCACAGGCTGCAAGTTTACCTTGGAAAGCCGCCCTTTTGCTGCCAGAAAGGCATAAGACTGTTCACAACTCCCTGCGCAAATTAGCGCAAGGGCGCTGTATCGATTATATGTAGCCCTCTGATTCTGACCAACGATCGTGACCCAAATTGACTGAGCAAACACCTCCCGGCGGCGGCAAGAACCCACCAGGCATCGAGCCCATTTCCATCATCGAGGAAATGCAGCGCTCCTACCTCGATTACGCGATGAGCGTCATCGTCAGCCGTGCGCTCCCCGATGTTCGCGACGGATTGAAGCCGGTGCACCGGCGCATCCTGTTCGGCATGAGCGAGCTCGGGATCGACTGGAACAAGAAATACGTCAAATGTGCCCGCGTGACCGGGGACGTGATGGGTAAGTATCACCCGCACGGCAATCTCGCGATCTACGACGCGCTGGCGCGCATGGCGCAGCCCTGGTCGCTGCGGCTGCCGCTGATCGACGGGCAGGGCAACTTCGGTTCCATCGACGGCGACCCGCCGGCAGCCGAACGTTACACCGAATGCCGCCTGCAAAAGTCGGCGCACGCCCTTCTCGACGACCTCGACAAGGAAACGGTCGATTTCCGCGACAACTATGACGGCACGCTGTCTGAACCTGTCGTCATGCCGGCGAAGTTTCCGAACCTGCTCGTCAACGGCGCGGGCGGCATCGCGGTGGGCATGGCGACGAACATTCCGCCGCACAACCTGTCCGAAGTCATCACGGGCTGCATCGCGTTGATCGAAGATCCTGCGCTCGAACTGCCGCAGCTGATGGAGATCATCCCGGGTCCGGACTTCCCGACCGGCGCCATGATCATGGGCCGCTCCGGCATTCGTTCTGCCTACGAGACCGGCCGCGGTTCGGTCATCATGCGCGGCAAGGCGCATATCGAGCCGATGCGCAACGATCGCGAAATGATCATCGTGACCGAAGTTCCCTTCCAGGTGAACAAGGCGACGATGATCGAGAAGATGGCCGAGCTGGTACGCGACAAGCGTATCGAAGGCATCTCCGACCTGCGCGACGAGAGCGACCGGCAGGGCTACCGCGTGGTCATCGAGCTGAAGCGCGATGCCAATGCCGAGGTTATTCTCAACCAGCTTTATCGCTATACGCCGCTGCAGACCTCTTTCGGCTGCAACATGGTGGCGCTGAACGGCGGCAAGCCCGAGCAGATGACCCTGCTCGACATGCTGCGCGCCTTCGTCGCCTTCCGCGAGGACGTCGTCAGCCGCCGCACCAAGTATCTGCTGCGCAAGGTGCGCGAGCGGGCCCACGTGCTCGTCGGTCTCGCCATCGCGGTTGCCAACATCGATGAGATCATCAAGCTGATCCGCGAAGCGCCGGATCCGGCGACCGCGCGCGAGCAGTTGATGACACGCCGCTGGCCGGCCCATGACGTCGACTCGCTCATCCGCCTGATCGACGATCCCCGCCACAAGATCAACGATGACGGTACCTACAATCTTTCCGAGGAACAGGCCCGCGCCATCCTCGAACTGCGTCTTGCCCGCCTCACGGCACTCGGCCGTGACGAAATCGGCGACGAGCTGAACAAGATCGGCGGCGAGATCAGCGATTACCTTGAAATCCTTGGCTCGCGCCTGCGGATCATGACGATCGTCAAGGACGAATTGTCGGCCATCCGCGACGAATTCGGCACCCCGCGCCGCACGGAGATCGTCGAGGGCGGTCCCGACATGGACGATGAGGACCTGATCTCCCGCGAGGACATGGTCGTCACCGTGTCGCATCTCGGCTACATCAAGCGCGTACCGCTGACGACCTATCGGGCGCAGCGCCGCGGCGGCAAGGGCCGCTCCGGCATGTCGACCCGCGACGAGGATTTCGTCACGCGCCTGTTCGTCGCCAATACGCACACGCCTGTTCTGTTCTTCTCCTCGCGCGGTATCGTGTACAAGGAAAAGGTCTGGCGCCTGCCGATCGGAACCCCTACATCGCGCGGCAAGGCCCTGATCAACATGCTGCCGCTCGAAGCGGGCGAACGCATCACCACGATCATGCCGCTGCCCGAGGATGAAGCCAGCTGGGCCAATCTCGATGTCATGTTCTCCACGACGCGCGGCACCGTTCGCCGCAACAAGCTGTCGGATTTCATCCAGGTCAATCGCAACGGCAAGATCGCGATGAAGCTGGAGGAAGACGGCGACGAGATCCTGTCGGTGGAAACCTGCACGGATCGCGACGACGTTCTCCTCACTACGGCGCTCGGCCAGTGCATCCGCTTCCCCGTGGACGACGTCCGCGTGTTTGCCGGCCGCAATTCGATCGGCGTCCGGGGCATTTCGCTCGGCAAGGACGATCGCATCATCTCCATGACCATCGTCAGCCATGTGGATGCCGAGCCGTGGGAACGCGCCGCCTATCTTAAGCGTGCTGCCGTCGAACGGCGTCTTGTTGCTGGTGAAGCTGTCGCAGGCGAAGACGATGAGATCACGCTGGTTGGTGAAGAGGGTGCTGACGTCGTCGGCGAACTCTCGCAGGAGCGCTATGACGAGCTGAAGGCACAGGAGCAATTCGTGCTGACGGTTTCCGAAAAGGGCTATGGGAAACGCTCTTCGACCTACGATTTCCGGACGTCTGGTCGTGGCGGCAAGGGCATTCGTGCCACCGATACGTCGAAGACCAACGAGATCGGCGTTCTCGTCGCGGCCTTCCCAGTGGAAGATGCAGACCAGATCATGCTCGTCTCCGACGGCGGACAGCTGATCCGCGTTCCTGTCGGCGGCATTCGCCTCGCCAGCCGTGCGACGAAGGGTGTCACGATCTTCTCGACGGCGAAGGACGAAAAAGTCGTGTCCGTCGAGCGTATCAGCGAGCCTGACGATGATGAGGCAGCCGTTGCAATCCTCGATGAGCAGCTTGCTCAGGAGGGCACAGCGGCAACCCGTGAGACGACTGAGGATCCGGATACGGCCTCCGAATAATTTCGGCTGTGAGACAGACGCTGAAACTCTAAGAGCAAGAATAGGAAAAGCCGGACGGGCAGGGGACCGTCCGGCTTTTTTGTATCCCGCAGCGCTGGAGGTCGCATTGGGATAGATGGGGATGTTAGATCGAAAACCCTTCGCTGTGGCGGCGAGAGGCACGGATGGCCTCGCGATCTCGCTTGAGCTGAAGAATGGTCTTCGTGAAGTCGAACAGGAACACGATACTAATCACTGCCGACACGATCATCATGATAACGGCCATGTCGCGTTTCCTTATCTGGTGACGACAAACCGACGGGCAGGCTTTGGCTTCGAAACGACTTCCGAGCGAAGTGCATGCACAGTCGCAAAGATCATCGTGAAAAACATCAGCATCGAGAACAGCATCAATCCCATGGCAGTCATCCTTTCTGCACCTTCAACGAGGCATCCCGGAAAAAAGTTCCAGAGACGTTGCGAGACTATTCTTGTGTGTACTGTCTTTGATCGAGCGGAATGGCTTCCGGGGAACAAGCCGCGCATCTTGCGCCGCTCTGCCGGGCGTGACACAAGACTGCCCAAACGGAACACGGTGCGATGACGACAGCTTTCTATCCCGGCTCCTTCGATCCGATCACGAACGGGCATCTCGACATCCTTGCCCAGTCGCTCAACGTGGCGCAGAGCTTGATCGTCGCCATCGGCGTCCATCCCGGCAAGACGCCGCTCTTCTCCTTCGACGAGCGCGCCACCCTGATCCGCCACGCGATCGGCGAGGCGTTGCCTGAGCGGAGCGCCGATGTCTCGGTGGTGTCCTTCGATGATCTCGTCGTGAACGCGGCCCGGCGTCATGGCGCCTCGCTCCTCATTCGCGGGCTGCGCGACGGCACGGATCTCGACTATGAGATGCAGATGGCCGGTATGAACCGCGAAATGGCGCCCGACATCCAGACCCTTTTCATTCCCGCCGCAACGGCCTCGCGGCCCATAACGGCCACATTGGTCCGTCAGATCGCCGCCATGGGCGGCGATGTCGGCCCGTTCGTGCCGAAGGTGGTGGTCCAGGCGCTTGCAATTCGCAAGGCGCAGCGCTGACGTCGGCACTTCGGGCGCTATATCGACACGGCCACATGCAAATCCGCAGACGAAACACGGAGCCATCATGACATTCTTCAAGCTTGCCCTAGCAGGCGCAGTATCCCTGGCGGTGCTCACCGGCGCAGCCGTCGCCCAGGCCAAGGACCTTCTGACGATCACGCTGAAAAGCGGCCCCGTCGTCATCGAACTGCTTCCCGAGATCGCGCCGAAGCATGTCGCGCGGATCAAGGAACTGGCCGCAGAGGGCGCCTACGACAACGTCGCTTTCCACCGCGTCATCCCCGGCTTCATGGCCCAGACGGGCGACGTTCAGTACGGCAACCTCGAAAAGAACTTCGAGGCCGGTCGTGCCGGCATGGGCGGCTCCTCAAAGGCGGATCTGCCGGCCGAGTTCTCCAAGACCCCGTTCAAGCGCGGCACCGTCGGCATGGCCCGCTCGCAGAGCCCTGACTCGGCAAATTCGCAGTTCTTCATCATGTTCGACGAAGGCTCGTTCCTCAACGGCCAATATACCGTCGTCGGCCAGGTCGTGTCCGGCATGGAGAATGTCGACAAGATCAAGAAAGGCGAGGGCGACAGCGGCTCCGTCACCAATCCCGACCGCATGATCAGCGTCAAGGTCGGCAAATAACACCACACTTCTTTGAAGGAGAAGAGCATGGCCGAGATCAAGGATCCGGAAAACACGATCATCATGGAAACGACCAAGGGTCAGGTCGTGATCGAGCTGAAGCCCGATCTGGCGCCGGGCCACGTCGCCCGCATCAAGGAGCTGGTTGCGGAAGGCGCCTATGACGGCGTCGTGTTCCACCGCGTCATCGACGACTTCATGGCGCAGACCGGCGACGTGCAGTTCGGCAAGCAGGGCGGCAAGGACTTCAACCCGGCCCGTGCCGGCATGGGTGGCTCGTCCAAGCCCGACCTCAAGGCCGAATTCTCGGCCACCAGCCATGTGCGTGGCACGTGCTCCATGGCCCGCAGCCAGATGCCGAACTCGGCCAACTCGCAGTTCTTCATCTGCTTCACCGACAGCCCGTGGCTGAACAAGCAGTACACGGTCTGGGGCCAGGTCATCGAAGGCATGGACAACATCGACAACATCAAGCGCGGCGAGCCGGTCAAGGATCCCGACAGCATCGTTTCGATGAAGATTGCCGCCAACGCCTGATTCAGGCTATGGCAAGGCCCGCCCGATCGCCGCTCAGGCCATCGGGCGGGCCTTATCCGTTTTTAGAAATGCTCATTCATGCGCGTCGATCTCTTCGACTTCGATCTCCCCGACGACAACATTGCCCTGCGGCCCGCCAGCCCGCGCGATAGCGCCCGCATGCTCATCGTGCGCCCGGGCAGCCCGCTCGAACACCGCAGCGTCAGCGATCTTCCGTCTCTCCTGCAGCCGGGCGATGCGCTTGTCTTCAACGACACCAAGGTCATTCCCGCGCAACTCGAAGGCGTTCGTCTGAGAGAAGGCGCGACCGAACAAGCCGTTTCGACCACGCTCCATATGCGCATCGCGCCCGATCGCTGGAAGGCCTTTGCGAGGCCCGGCAAGCGCATCAAGCCCGGCGATCGCATTCGTTTCGGCGATGGCGGCGAGGCTTGTCTTCTAGGCACGCTGGATGCGACCGTCGAGGCGAAGACGGAAGGCGGCGAGGTCACGCTGGTGTTCGATCTCTCCGGCCCCGCGCTCGATGAAGCCATTGCCGCCGTCGGACACATCCCGCTCCCACCCTATATCGCCTCCAAGCGACCGGAAGACGCCCAGGACCGGCAGGATTACCAGACGCTCTATGCGCGGGAGGAAGGTGCTGTTGCCGCGCCCACCGCCGGCCTGCATTTTACCGATCGCCTCTTTGCCGCCCTGGATGCCCGTGGCGTCGAGCGGCATTTCGTGACGCTGCATGTGGGTGCCGGGACATTTCTGCCTGTGAAGGCGGATGATACCGACGACCACAAGATGCACCAGGAGATCGGTCATGTCTCGGCCGAGGTTGCCGAGCGGCTGAATGCCGTGCGGGCGAGGGGCGGCCGCATCGTCTGCGTCGGCACTACCTCGCTGCGCCTGATCGAAAGCGCCGCGAGGGACGACGGGCGCATAGAGTCCTGGTCGGGACCGACCGGCATCTTCATCACGCCCGGCTACCGGTTCCGCGCAGTCGATATTCTGATGACCAATTTCCATCTGCCGAAATCGACGCTTTTCATGCTCGTCTCCGCCTTTTCAGGCCTCGACACCATGCGCGACGCCTACACCAGTGCCATTGCGGACGGTTACCGCTTCTACTCCTATGGCGATGCCAGCCTGCTCTTCCGGAACGAACCATGACAGAGACTTTCCAGTTCAACCTGACCGCCACCGACGGCAAAGCCCGGCGCGGCGCCGTTTCAATGCCGCGCGGCACGATCCGCACGCCGGCCTTCATGCCCGTGGGAACGGTCGGTACCGTCAAGGCGATGTATCTCGACCAGGTGAAGGACCTTGGCGCCGATATCATCCTCGGCAACACCTACCATCTGATGCTGCGCCCCGGCCCGGAACGCGTCGCGCGCCTTGGCGGCCTGCACGACCTCATCCGCTGGCAGGGGCCGATTCTCACCGATAGCGGCGGCTTTCAGGTCATGTCGCTCTCCGGCCTGCGCAAGCTGGACGAGCAGGGTGTGACCTTTAAGAGCCACGTCGATGGCGCTCTGCACCACATGTCGCCGGAGCGTTCCATCGAGATCCAGGGCATGCTCGACAGCGACATCCAGATGCAGCTCGACGAATGCATTCGCCTGCCCGCAGAGCCGCGCGAAATCGAGCGTGCGATGGAGATGTCGCTGCGTTGGGCGGAGCGCTGCAAGACCGCGTTCGGCGACCAGCCGGGGAAGGCCATGTTCGGCATCGTGCAGGGTGGCGACAATCCAGCACTGCGTGTCAAATCCGCTCAGGCGCTGGCGGGCCTCGATCTCAAGGGCTACGCGGTCGGCGGCCTTGCCGTCGGCGAGCCGCAGGCCGTGATGCTCGATATGCTGGACACGACCTGCCCGGAACTGCCTTTCGAAAAACCGCGCTACCTGATGGGCGTGGGAACGCCGGACGACATCCTGAAATCGGTCGCCCGCGGTATTGACATGTTCGACTGCGTCATGCCGACCCGCTCGGGCCGCCACGGCTTGGCCTTCACACGCCGCGGACGCGTCAACCTGCGCAACGCCCGTCACGCCGAGGACATGCGCCCGCTGGACGAACAATCCACGTGTCCCGCCGCGCGTGACTATTCCCGCGCCTATCTCCACCATCTCGTCCGGGCAAACGAGTCGCTCGGCGGCATGCTTCTGACGTGGAACAACCTCTCCTACTACCAGGACCTCATGGCTGGTATCCGCAAGGCGATCGAGGAAGGTCGCTACGCCGACTTCATGGCGGAGACGCAGGAAGAATGGGCGAGGGGTGACCTCGCTCCGGTGTGAACAAGGTTCTCTCACGCAACGAGATCTGACCGCTTGTCGTTGAGCGGTCAGGCTGTTGGGTGAACCGCTTGGCGGTAGCCTCCCGTTGCTCCGAGACCTACGCAGCCTTAGCGCGGATGACCACGCGGTCGAGACTGCCTTCCCCGACAGCCTCCAACTTCACGGAATAGAGAGAATCACGACGCGTCGGGAAGCGGAACGTGCCCGTCTGTGCGGTCACGTCGCCTTTTCCATGCGTTTCCCAAGTGTAGACCGAGGTAACGGGTCTGCGCTTGACGACCCATTTGTACTTGGCTGGCGCCCCTTGCGGTGCGATCACGTCGAACTCGGCGTGGCCATCGGCGAAAACCTGGGGCTGAACCTTGAGCGTTCGCCCCGTGATCGTGGTCTCCAGATACTGCGGGCGGGCCCATGTTTCCCGAATGAGGTGGTTGGCCTGATCCGTCAGGCGTGCACGCGATCGCTCGAGGCCCTCGACGCGGGGCCGCATCTTGGCTCTCTCGGGAGCCTTTGTCAGCACCATCACATTCGCCGTCAGCGTCACGCCGCGGCGGAAAGACACGATCGGCTTGGAGATCTGGTTGCCGGCGGCAAAGCCATAGCTCTGGTAGCGCTCGGGGTGAGGGCGATTGAGCAGGTGATCCTGAACGTAGCAGTCGAAGACCGGTTCGGCATGAAGCGGGGAGGCGTGGATCAGATCGACCAGATGGTTGGGGTCGAAGTAGTAGTTGTGCGGAATGCGCTCGGTGACACCACCGAACGTCACAGCCGTTGTGAAGGCATAGACGCCGCCGGGCTTCAGCACGCGCTCGACCTCCCGGAAGTGCTGCAGGAAATCCTCGTCATGCCCGATATGTTCGAAAGACCCCGTCGACCAGCAGAAATCGAAACTCTCGTCAGGAAATTTGAGGTCGCGCATATCCATCGCCATCGCATCGACCTTGTCGAAATCGACGGGCCAGGGCGCCTTCTTGCGGATGAGGTCGCGTGGGCTCTCCGTGCGAACGCCGATCCAGCCGGAATCGGGCAGATAGAGATCGGTGACGACCGTCTTGGCGACGCGGGGAACGATCGCATAGATCAGCTTTTCCGTTCCGGCACCCATCGCGAGCCCGTGCGCGCTGCCCTGCAGCTTGCCCTTGGCCGCAAGAGCCCGGAAGATCATGGCGAATTCCCACGCCCGACGCGAGCCGAACGGCACCGACCGGAGATCGCGCCGAATGATGGCGTCGATCTCCGGCTCGAAGAAGTCATGGATATCGCAGACTTTCTGCAAGGATAATGGCATCGTTGGTCCCCTTTGGAAAGCGAACCTAGCTAATACACGCGCTGGTGGTCAATGCCTTCAAGATTCTTAGATTTCAGGTCCCGGCGCCTGTTGCAGCATCTGCACGCCATTGATCTTGTATGTCCCGTCAGGCTGCAGCGTCAGGGAGTAAAGCGCCGTCCAGTCCTTGCCATCCGGCCCGGAGATCAGGACTTCCTGCACGACCGTCGAGCCATCGATCTTGCTCCGGCCAAAGGCGAAATTCCCGGGCCGATACACAGGCCCATATCCGCGCTTCACCATCTCGAAAAACAGGTCTTGGCTCGGAAACAGCCCTTTGATCTGAGGTGACGCAAACGAATACGCCGCCGTCGCATCATCATTCAGGAACGCCTCGATCTGCTGCCCGATAATGGACCGCGCGGTATCCACCGGTTCGGCAGCATGTCCCGGTGACGACAGCACCAAGGCCATCATGAATCCAACGCCCAACATCACACGCGCCATCACCATCACCATCTCCATCAACCGAAGCCGTAGACCTGAGCTTACGCCGAATATGCTTGATGGGAAGAGCGAGGACGCCGCGGCAATCAGTGCTGCGCTGGGAGGTAAAGAGGTAAGGAGCTATAGATGTATGAGTTGAGGCTGGAGATGCACGAGTTGGAGATTGGAATGTAGCACTTGGAAATCGAATGTACCCCCAGCACATCAATTGTGGCGTCGGAGTTGGAATGTCCGCCTGTTTGCAAAGCAGAAATGTCCGAGAGGTCGCCACACGGCACACCGGTCAGCCCCGATCTGAGCGGCTGATCGCAACTGCAAGATCAGATCGGGGCGGGTGATAGATACACCCTTCGGCTTTAGCTTTGAGACGATCCAATCGCCTCTTCACTCGGCAGTTTGCTGCCGCGACAGCGCCTTCCCACGCCGCGCAATCACCGCCGGATCGTCCATGAAATCCTTCCGACGTCCCGGGCCGCGAGCGCGTCGCACGTAACCGTTCTTGTCGCTGTTTGTCTTCACGTCTGGTTTCGACGGCTGCTCCTGGCGCTCCTTGATATAGGCCAGAACATCGCCAAGCCGCTTGTTCTCGGTGATCGCCGCATGCGTCACCCGCTGGTCCTTGTCGAACACCGTGTAGGGCAGGCAATAGCCTTTCCAACGCACATCCAGCCGGCCGTCCGCATAGGCATAGGTCTCGACATAGCGACCAACCAGACCACGCGTCACCTCGGTCTCTTCCAGCATGATCCGCTTGCGCTCGAACGAAAACGTCAGCTGCGATCCGACATAGCGCTGCTCGCGCTTGCATAGGATCTCCGTCAGCCGATCCGGCGCCAGGTTCAGCGGCCGATGCAGATCCTCCGAACGGGCAGGGGTAACCGCAAATCGTGTATTGTATGACTCCATGAAATCCGGCAGGAACGCATTGCCGGCCTCCATGCTGTCAATGCCGGAAAGCCGCAAATCCTTGACCAGCCGGTCCTGCAGCGTTCGGTTCATCCGCTCGACCCGACCCTTGGCCTGGCTTGAATTTGCACAGAGAATCTCGATGTTTAGCTCGCAAAGCGCACGCCCGAACTGGGTCATGCCCTGGCCACCCTTGGCATCTTGTCTCGCCACCCGGAACACCGAATGCTTGTCCGAATAAAAGGCAATTGGCGCGCCGTGACGCTGGAGATAGAGCGCCAGCGCCTCGAAGTAGGTGAAGGCACTTTCGGACCGCACGAAACGCAGTTGCATCAACTTGCCCGTCGCATCATCGACGAACACCAGCAGCGAACATGGCGGTCCGCGATCCTCGAACCAGCGATGTTCCGACCCGTCGATCTGCACCAGTTCGCCATAGGCCTCACGTCGCAACCGCGGCCGATGAAACGTCCGGCGCTGCTTGCGCGACAGCCAGAGTCCGGCATCGACCATCCAGCCGCGAACCGTCTCGCGCGAAACCCGCAAGCCATCCCGCTCGGCCAGCTTCTCCGTCGCCAAGGTTGGCCCAAAATCCGCATAGCGTTCGCGGACCAGCGTCATCGCATAATCCCGAACACCATCGCCGATCCGGTTGTTCGATGGACGACCGATCGCCTTGTGCCGGATCGACGCCGCACCACCCGTGCGTATCCGCTCCAGCAACCGGCGGATCTGGCGCTCGCTCAGATCAAGCACATGCGCTGCTGACACCACGGTCATCCGGCCGGCAACCACCTTCGATAAAACCTCGATCCGCTGCAGATCGCGTTCGCTCATCGCTATCAATCCCATCTGCAATCTCCCAGACGTCCTTCAGACCCAGGGAGTGTGACATTCCAACTTTGCAGAAACAGGACACTTTAACTTTGCGGCTACATCAATAAATCACATAATATAGATTATGGAACATATTCAAGTTCAAGTGGCCCAGCATGCGCTGCTGCTGCACCTAGTTCGAGGACGATACCTCTGCCGACCGATTCCCATTCTATTGACGCAATGGCAGCAGCACGTCTAATCCACTGAGAGATTATTCTTCCCAAAGCGATGAGATTGCCCGTGACCGACACCAACCAGCGTATCCTGTCCGATGCCTTCATTCCCGAGCTTCCCGGGCGCTACAACGGCAAGGTCCGGGAGAACTACGATCTGGCGGACGGGCGACGGATCATTATCGCGACGGACCGGCTGAGCGCGTTCGACGTCGTGCTGACCGCGATCCCGTTCAAGGGTCAGGTGCTGACGCAGACGGCGCGGTACTGGTTCGAGCAAACGGCGGATATCTGCCCGAACCATGTGCTCGAATATCCCGATCCGAATGTCGTCGTGGGAACGCGGCTCGACATTCTGCCTGTGGAAATCGTCGTGCGCGGCTATCTTGCGGGAACGACCAGCACGTCGATCCTGACGAAGTATCGCAATGGCGAGCGATCCATGTACGGGACGCGCCTTCCAGACGGAATGAAGGACAACGAGAAGCTCCCGACCGCTATCATCACACCGACGAGCAAGGCTTTCGACGGCGGCCATGACGAGCCGCTTTCGGCCGAGGAAATCGTTGCGCAGAAGCTCCTGACGCCGGAGCAATGGGATACGGTGTCATCCTACGCGCTGACGCTCTTCCAGCGCGGACAGGAAATGGCGGCAAAGCGTGGCCTGATTCTCGTCGATACCAAGTACGAGTTCGGCACCGACGCGTCCGGGCGCATCGTGCTGGCCGACGAGATCCATACGCCCGATAGCAGCCGCTACTGGATCGCGGAAAGCTATCCGGAGAGTTTCGCGACCGGCGGACGGCCGAAGAGTTTTGACAAGGATTTTGTGCGCGCCTGGGTGACCGAGCGTTGCGATCCCTACAAGGATCCGATCCCCACGATCCCGGATGCGCTGATCGAGCAGACGTCGAAGGTCTATATCGAGGCCTATGAGACGATCACCGGTGAACGTTTCGAGCCCGATCTGCGCGGCGCCACCGTTCTCGACCGCGTCCGGGACAATCTCAAGCCCTACTTCGCTTAAAGTCGGTTCAGGCTTCGACCACGATCTGCAGGCCATCATAGGCCGGCTCCACATGGGCCGGCGTTTCACGCATGACCGTGTCGTAGTCGAGCGGCACATGCATATGGGTCAGGATGGCGCGTTGCGGCGCGATCGTCTCGATCCAGGCGAGCGATTGTTCGAGCGAGAGATGACTCGGATGGTATTGATATTGCAGCGTATCGATGACGAGCGTCTGCAATCCACCGAGCTTATCGACCGTCTCCGGCGGAAAATCGCTGACATCGGTACAATAGGCGACATCGCCGACGCGAAAGCCGAGCGAATGTATCGAACCGTGCATTTGCAGCAGCGGCTGGAACGCGATCGTGCCGCCTGCGCCTTTGACCCGGAATGGCTCCAGCGATGGCTCGATCAGGCAGGCGCGGATGATCGGCGGGTAGTTGCTTCCCGGCGGCGATTCCAGACAATAGCCGAACCCGTCGCGGATCCGAGAGAGCGTGAAAGCGTCGGCCCAGATCGGCGTCTGACGCCGGTTGTGGATGACGAAGCCCCGAAGATCGTCGATGCCGTGGAGGTGATCGGCATGCGCGTGCGTGTAGACCACGGCGTCGAGGTCCCTCACCCCGGCCGATAGAAGCTGCTCGCGCAGGTCCGGCCCGGTATCGATCAGCACCGTCGTCCGGCCGCCATCCTCCGCCACCTGCTCGACCAGCAAGGCTGTCCGCAGCCTGCGGTTTTTCGGATTATGCGGGTCGCAGGCACCCCAGTCTCCGGTGATGCGCGGCACGCCGGGAGACGATCCGCAGCCGAGAATGGTGAAAATCCGCCGTGCCGCCATCGATGTCACCGGTTCAGGATCGCGGCATCTTGGAGAAGATGCGCAACGCGTTTTCGGTGGTCACGGCCGCGATGTCGTCGATGGAAAGCCCGAGCGTCTCGCCCAGAACCTGCGCGGTATGCGCGACATAGGCCGGCTCGTTGCGCTTACCGCGAAACGGTTTTGGCGCAAGGTAGGGTGCATCGGTCTCCACCAGCAGCCGGTCATGCGGCACAGTGAGGGCGATCGCGCGGAGCTCTTCGGATTTCGGGAAGGTAAGGATGCCGGAGAACGAGATGTACCCGCCAAGCTCCACGCCGACCCGGGCAAGATCGGGCCCCGAGGAAAAGCAATGCAGGATGAAGGGGAACGCCCCCTTCCCTGTCTCGCGCGCCAGGATCTCCGCCATGTCGTCGTCGGCCGAGCGGCTGTGGATGACCAGCGGCAGGCCGGTTTCCCGGGCAGCCGCGATATGCCGAAGCAGGCTGGTCTTCTGGTCCTCCGGCTTCTGCGTATCGTAGAAATAGTCGAGACCCGCCTCGCCGATCGCAACCACTTTCGGATGCGCCGACAGCCTCACAAGATCCTCCGTCGTCACGTCCAGTTCCTCATCCGCATTGTTTGGATGGGTCCCGACCGAGCAGAATACGTTGTCGTATCGCTCGGCAACCGCGAGGATTGTGTCGAACCGTTTGACGCGGGTGCAGATCGTGACCAGCTTGTGGACGCCGATCTCGGCCGCCCGGGCAACGATGTCATCCCGCTCGGCTTCGAAATCCGGAAAATCGAGGTGGCAGTGCGTGTCGATCAGCAAGGGACGAGCCACGATCAGACCTCGGGCGCGACGTAGCGCGGGAAGACCGGCTTCGGCGCTTCGAGCGGCGTTCCCGAGGCAAGCCGGCCGGCCTCCCCAAGGAAGGCGAAACTGCGCTGGTTCTCGGGCACGGCCACGAGATCGAGCAGCTTGGCCGCAGAGCCGGGCATGAACGGCTGAAGCAGGATCGCCACCTGGCGCACCACATCCGCCGTCACATAGAGCACGGTTGCCATGCGCGCGGGATCCGTCTTCTTCAGCGCCCAAGGCTCCTGCCCCGCAAAGTAGCGGTCGGCTTCCGAGACCACCGCGATGATGGAGGCGAGGACCTTGTGGATGGCAAGCGCGTCCATATCGGTGCGTGTGGAGGCGTGCAGGGCATCCGCAGAGGCGAGCATGGCCTCATCGGCTTCGTTCAAAGGACCACAGACCGGAATAGCACCGTCGCAGTTCTTGACGATCATCGACAGGGAGCGGCTCGCGAGGTTACCGATGCCGTTGGCGAGATCCGAGTTGATCCGGGTGGCGATCGCCTCCTCGCTATAGCTTCCGTCCTGCCCGAAGGAGACTTCGCGCATGAAGAAATAGCGGATCTGGTCGAGCCCGAAATGCTCCACCAGATTGACGGGATCGACCACGTTGCCGAGAGATTTCGACATCTTCTCGCCCTTGTTGAGCAGGAAGCCGTGGGCGAACACCTTCTTCGGCAGCGGCAGGCCGGCCGACATCAGGAAGGCGGGCCAGTAAACGGCATGGAACCGGATGATGTCCTTGCCGATCATGTGGATGCTCGCCGGCCAGTACTTGGCGCGCGGGCCGTCCGGGTCCGTCAGGGCGCCGGTGGCCGTGATGTAATTGGTCAGGGCATCGACCCAGACATACATGACATGGGCCGGATCGCCGGGCACGGGAATACCCCAGTCGAACGTCGTGCGCGACATGGAGAGGTCCTTCAGGCCGGACTTCACGAAGGAGATGACCTCGTTGCGGCGCTCAGTGGGACCGATGAAATCCGGATTGTCTTCGTAGTGCTGGAGCAGCCGGTCCTGATAGGCGGAGAGACGGAAGAAGTAGCTCGCCTCCTCCACCCATTCGACTGGCGTTCCCTGCGGTCCATAGCGCACGCCATCTGCGCGGACTTCGGTCTCGCTTTCCTGATAGTAGGCTTCGTCGCGCACGGAGTACCAGCCGGAATAGGCGTCCTTATAGAGGTCGCCGGCCTCAGCCATCCTGTTCCAGATAACTTTCACCGCCTCATGGTGGCGTGCTTCCGTCGTTCGAATGTAATCGTCGTTCGACCCTTCGAGCAGCTTCACCATCTTCTGGAATTCGGCCGCGTTGCGATCCGCCAGTTCTTGCGGCGTCAGGCCTTCCCGGCGCGCCGTCTGCTGCATCTTCTGGCCATGCTCGTCCGTCCCCGTCAGAAAGAAGACATCGCGTCCATCCAGCCGCTCGAACCGCGCCACGACATCGGTGGCGATCAGCTCATAGGCATGACCGATATGCGGCCGCCCGTTGGGATAGGCGATGGCGGTGGTGATGTAGAAGGGAGATGTGTCTGTCATGGCGATTTCGAACTTCTGGCTGTGAGCTTTTCTGGCCTTCCCCGCTCTTAAACCATCCCACGAGCGGTGGGAATGGAAACACTGCAAAAAGCGACCAGGGTTATTGACGCATTCTCTTCATTGGAACAAAAATAGAACGAAAGGAGTGCGCGCATGCTGGACAAACTTCAGAATGACTTCGAGCAAGCGTCTCATCACTACGCCGAGATGTACGGCATCCTGCGGGACGACGACTGGTTCGTCCTCAAGCTTGTTGAAGAAATGGGCGAACTCACGCAGGCCTGGAACAGGTTGAGCGGCCGCGCCCGTCGAAAGGAGCTCGACGAGCAAGCCCTGAAGATCGCGCTGGAAGACGAGACCGCAGACCTTTTCGGCCACGTCCTGCTCTTTGCCCATCGCCACCGCCTCGATCTCGATGCCGCCATCGAGCGGAAATGGCATTTTTCGCCTTCAGGAGCAGAGTGTTCTGCTCCCTAAGCGTTAAAACCTGCCAGCCGTCCGGAGGTCGTCGAGAATGGAGAGGACAGTCTGCTTGCGGTCGAGATTGTAGGCATCTGCAACCGTCAGCCGCTCGGACAGCTCCGACGAAAGCCGTGCGAAACGTTCGGCCGCGGCCAGATCGCCGCCAAGGCCGGCCGCCTTGGCCTGTGCGTTCACATGGCGCGCGACGAGCGTCGCGAAGAAGTCGAAGATCGTATCGCTGTCCTTGGCGGCAAGGATATCGCCGAGCTTGTGCATCTCGCGCCGCGCCGGCGCGTCGTCGGGATGGCCGAGCATGTGGTCGAACGCGTCGATGATGTCGAGGCCACCATAATTGACGAGCTTCAACGCCTCCGAGACGCTGCCCTTTGCCGCTGCAAGCACACGCGCGCCTCTCTCCCCCTCCAGCCGGATGTCGAGATGCGCCAGCGCCCGGGCCATATCGGCGTCGGCAAGGGGCCTCAGCGCCAAAGGCAGGCAGCGCGAGCGGATGGTCGGCAGCAGGCGGCCGGGTGTGTGCGTGAGGACGAGGAACATCGACCGCTTCGGCGGCTCTTCGAGAATCTTGAGGATCGCATTCGCCGCGTTGCGGTTGAGATCGTCGGCCGGGTCGATGATGACGATGCGCCAGTTGCCGGTGCCCGAAGTCTGCGCGAAAAACCGCCCTGCCCGCCGCACTTCGTCCACGGTGATCGCACTTTTTACCTTGCCCGTCTTTTCGTCCACCGGACGCGTGAGGTGCAGGACATTGTGGGACGACCCCGCCGCGATCTGCCGGCTGACGACGGAACCCGGATCGGGATCCGCCATCTCAGCCGGCGCGTCGGCCGGCTCGGGATGGTTGAGGATGTGGTTAGCAAAGCGGAAGGCGAGCGTCGCTTTGCCGATGCCCTCCGGCCCCTCGATGAGGATGGCGTGATGCCCCTTGCCGGAGCGATAGCCCGCCGCGAGAAAAGCCTGTGCCTCTTCGTGCCCGAACAGTGCGCTGTTGTCGGATGGCGCGATAGCCCCGTCGAGGACATCGGATCGACCTTCGCTCATGCCTCTACCCCTGCATCCTGCCGCTCGGCAATGCGCGCTTCCACGGCTGCCAGCACATCGCGCGCGATGGCCTCGACCGAACGAGAAGCATCAACGACGCGACACCGCACGGGATCGCGCGCAGCAATGTCCAGAAAGGCCTCGCGGCGCTTCTCGTGTGTTTCCAGCTCTTCCTTCTCGAAGCGATCGGGTACGGCATTCGCTACCTCGGCGGCCTTGGAAGCACGAGCTCGTGCCCGCTCGAGCCCTTCGGCCGCAGGCATGTCGAGGATAATGGTGATGTCAGGGCGCAGACCGTTGATGGCCAGTCGTTCAAGGCCATCGATAAGGGGTTCGGGAAGATTTCCGGTGATGCCCTGGTAGACACGGGACGAGTCCATGAAGCGGTCGCAAAGGACCATGCTGCCACCGTCAAGCGCCGGACGGATCAATGTTTCCACATGATCGCTCCGCGCGGCGGCAAAAAGCAGTGCCTCCATGCGAACGCCGTGGGATTCAGCGGCCCCCGACAGGATCACATGCCGCACGGCCTCGGCTCCGGCGGAGCCACCGGGTTCGCGGGTGATGCGCACGGCATGGCCCTGCGCTTCCAGCGCGCCGGCCAGAAGACGGATCTGAGTCGACTTGCCGACCCCCTCGCCGCCTTCGAATGTCACGAACATCGCACCTGCCGTCAATTCCATTGCCTCTATAGTCGCGATTTCCAGCCCTGACGCCGCAAACGCCAGTCACCATGCCACCCGCCATCGCACAGACGCGGAGAGCATTCCCAGCGGATAAGACCCAGTAGCCTATTGCTCTGCGTCTGAAAACACGCGCGCGGGAAAAGGACGCAGAGCCGCTGGACGACACGCCGCAGTACCATCGACAGGAACAGTCAAAGCCAGAAGAACAGCAGTTCCTGCAAGGCATCCGCAGCGCGGCTCGTCAGCGAGCCGGCTTCGACGGACGCGGCCGTCTTCAGCGGCACCTCCCGCAACAGCTGCTCTCCGTTCCAGATGCGCAGCGTACCCGCGACCTCCCCTGCCCGCACAGGCACGGTCAACGGCCAACGATAGACGACGCGGGCGGTGAGCTTCGCCGGCGTCTTCACCGGCAGGAGGATATCGACAGGACCCGCGGTCACCAGCCCGACGGCGGGTCGGTCGCCACCGTAGACGCTCGCCTCCGCGACCGTCTCGCCCTCGGCGAACAGCCGCTTTTCCGAGAAACTCGTCATGGCCCAGTCGAACACACGCCTTGCCTCGGCCACACGATCTTTGTCCGTGGCGAGCCCGTTCAGCGCCAGATCGACGCGACGCCCATCCCGCTCCATGGACGCGACGATGCCGTAGCCGTACCCTTCGGCAAAACCCGTGACGTAGCCGTCAACGCCGATATTCGCGGATATCAGCGGGTTCCGGTTGCGCTGGCGGATCTTGTTCCACTCGAACTCGGCTTGCCGAAAGAGCGGGATATCATCGGGATAGGACGCGCGGAGATGACGCGCGAGCGTCACGAGGTCCCGCATCGTCGTCAGATTGCCCTCCGCCGGCAAGCCGGTGGGATTGGCGAATGTCGAGGCCTTCAGCCCGATCGCCCGCGCCCGCGTCGTCATGCGCTCTGCGAATGCCGCCTCACTGCCGACCATACCCTCCGCCAGGACGATACAGGCATCATTGGCATATTGAACGATGACACCCTGAAGCAGATCGCCGACCGAGACTCTGGAATTCAACGCGGCAAACATCGCCGATGTGCCGGATGGCGCCCCGCCCGTCCGCCAGGCATGCTCGCTGACCGGGAAAAGCGTATCGCGCGACAGGCTCCCGTCCTTCAGGGCCGCGAGCACCAGCTCGACCGTCATCATCTTGGCCATGGAAGCCGGCGGCACGGCCTCATCGGCCGCTTTCTCAAGGAGAACGGTTTCCGTCAGCGCATCGATGACCAGCGCCTGGCGTGCCTTGGTGTCGAATTCCTGCGCGCCGGAGGCGGTGCTGCAGAGCGCAAGCGCTATCGTCAGCGCCAATGTCTTGCCGAGCGTGCGCCGCCTCACAAAGCCTCCCAAGGGGCCGCCCCCATCCAGCCGGTCTCAACGAGCGTTGCGTTTGGCATGCGCGATGATGGCGGATAAGGTCAAAGCCTGCGGATCGACCATGATGGCATCGAACGCGGTTTCCGAGGTGCTGACGCGCGCTTCTACATAGGCCGCCGCATAAAGAATGCCGTTACCCGGCTTGCCGAAGCTGCCTGGTCGTTCTGCGGGAATGGGGCCGATGTCCGGCAACGTCACGAAAGCCTCCAGGGCCTCCATGGCGCCCGGCGCGCGCAGGACATGTTGCGTCTCG
Organism: Rhizobium sp. PP-CC-3G-465; assembly: GCF_004343445.1. Taxonomy (NCBI): domain Bacteria; kingdom Pseudomonadati; phylum Pseudomonadota; class Alphaproteobacteria; order Hyphomicrobiales; family Rhizobiaceae; genus Rhizobium; species Rhizobium sp. PP-CC-3G-465. The sequence goes on along the minus strand of NZ_SLYH01000001.1, from coordinate 975,296 downwards.
GCAAGGGCCGTCATCGAGGAGGCGTTGTCGAGCGAAGGGTTTGCAGACGGCGCCGCCTGATTGCGCGCCGCTTGCGGCACGGGCGCCTTGGCTGCAATCGAAACCGTTCCGAGATCCGAAGACCCGAGGTTCTTCATCTGTCGCGACAGAGGTTCGTTCGAAGCGACCATGACGCCGGACGCGATCTGCCCTTCCGGCGCGATACCCGGTACGCGGCTACCCTTGGCCGCATAGGACGCCATCAGGTAAGGCATGTCGTTGCCTTCGAGCGGCGCACGGCCCACATATTGCACCCGCACCTGCGCACTGCCCTTGCGCTTGATGTCGAGAAGATCGGCCGTCTTGGAGGAGACGTCGATGATGCGACCGTACTCGTATGGGCCACGATCATTCACGCGAACGATGACCGAAGAACCGTTCTCGACATTCGTGACGCGGGCATAGCTGGGAAGCGGAAAGGTGGGATGGGCCGCCGAAAGATGCGCCGTGTCATAGACTTCGCCATTGGCGGTCAGACGGCCATGGAATGCGGATCCGTACCAGGAGGAAACGCCGACCTTGTTATAGCCGAAGTCTTCCTTCGGCGTGTACCACTTGTCCTTGACCTTGTAGGGCTTGCCGACCTGATAACGCCCGCCACCCTTCGGAATGTTCTTGCCGTCGGCGACGCGGGGGCTCGCCTTGACGCCATAGACCGACTCCGGAAAATACTCTTTGCTCCGCTTCTTCGGAGCCTCGACCTGCGCCGTGGTTCCACAGGACGTCAGCGCCAGGCAGATCGCCGGAACGGCCACAAAACCTGCGCCTCTCGCGAGGAAACGTGCGTATTGTCTGAAAGTCATCTGTCCCACATTGCCGCTTGTCTGACGAAACCGGAACGCCTGAGCCCCTCGCAGGCGCGCCGATCGTACCAAAAGGATACAGTCGTCAAAAATGACAGCAACGTGGCATAAATGCGAACGCAGGGTCAGCACACGTCATGGAATTGGTTTTTATGGTTAATGCATGGTTACGATCAGCCGACCAGGAGGTCAGCCGACCTCAGCAGACATATTCGATGATGGTGTAGTTCACGCCGACGATCCGGCCTCGCATATCTCGCACGAAGGAAGGAATATATTGCTCCTCCGGCGGAACACAGATGTCAGCCGTCTTGTCGTTGGCACTGCTGCCCATCGGCGTCGAAGAGTCGAGGCCAGCCACAACGATACCCTCACTCGAATAAGACGCTGGATCGCCAAGGGCGGCAACAGCCGGTTGAGAAACGGCAACGCCAAAGCCAAGAGCCGCACACATATAAACCTTCCGCATCGCTCGATCTCCGTTACCGCGGGTTATCTGCTCTCTGAACACCGCCAATCTGCCTTTGTTCCAAACCTTAACCCCAACGGCGTCTGGGTCGATTGTGCAACGACTCCCCTGAGGCCAATGCTGAACCTCGACGTAAACCCCGAGTTGACGACCCGCCCTCCAACCGCTAATTCAACCAAACCCTCGCAAGGCGAAAAGCCTCAGGAAGAGTGTCCGAGTGGTTTAAGGAACCGGTCTTGAAAACCGGCGTGCGGGAGACCGTACCGTGGGTTCGAATCCCACCTCTTCCGCCAGTGCGCGAAACTTCAATTGTAAAACGGGTCGGATCCAAGAAAAGTGCCGAAATCGGACCGGACCTCTTGCGCTTCTTCTAGGATGATTCTAAACGCTGGCCACGGTTCGTTTATTCGACCCGATGAGGCCTCGTGGCGGAGTGGTGACGCAGAGGACTGCAAATCCTTGCACCCCGGTTCAATTCCGGGCGAGGCCTCCAAGACTTTCATCAATGAAAACAGCAAGTTAGATGGTGTGTTGGGCTTGATTTCCTCGGCTCCGTGTCGCATTGTTGTTGCGCCCTTCTCCCCTTGATTTACAACGATTTCCTGCGACACTCGGCTACTCCACGCGACATGCGACGCGACACTAAGAGGTGCGCAACATGGCCCCGGAACCTCCCCGGATCCAAGAAGTAAACGGATACGACATCATCCCTACCGAAGGGGTGTTCAAGGTCTACGACAGTGATCAGCAATACGGTCCGGACTTCGATTCGTTCGATGAGGCCGCGGAGCATGCGGATACCCTCCCTAGCCGTAATCCACCGAGTCGATGATGATCGACCTACCCCAAAACCGGTACGCGCTGCGGCACGATCCGGACGACACCTGGGCAATCGAGGACATCTTCACTGGCCAAACGGCCGAGGTGAATGATGTGCCGCAAGAAGGGCTCGACATGGAGATTGCCGACGACCTCGTCGACCTCTTGAACCTCGAATACATTAACCGGCGCAAGGGGACGACGCATTGACGCTGCGCCCTTTGCAGCTTGCCGGCGAAGATTATTCGTCCTCGACCAAACTCAGCTCGATCTGTGTGCCTGGTTTGGGAAACGCCTCATCAAAGTTTCTCTTGAACACATCCCAACCTTTTGAGACGCGCATAACAGCAATTACCTGCAGGAGGTGATCGCGCAGGTCCGGCTGGCCTAAATCCTCACTGAGAAACTGATGATGCTTGAACTTACGCCGCTTTGTGGCTTCTTGCGTCGGGTTCCGTTTACGAAGCTCCGTGATTACGCCCGGCGGCAGGCGGTCGTAGACAATCTCGTTTGTAATGTGCCCCAGAAGCGGCGGCTTTGCCCGACCAGCCGGAGGCCATTTCCAATTCTTTAGCCGGTATATCTGCTTGTAAAACTCATCTGGGAACCGCTTGGCCCACGCTAATCTCTCCTCCGAGAGGTAGGCCTCAAGAATACGGTGGAGCTCGTCTCGATCACGAGATGATTGATATCCTGTAGCTTCATCGACCAGCGCAATGATACCGACTCGTGCAAAGCCACGCACTAGGGTCTCGCACTGCCGTGCAATGTGTGCCTGCTGCTTCTGAAGCACCCCTGCATCCCTTGCATCGAGCACTACCTCGCAAAGGTCGTGAAGAATTGTAGCCTCGTACCCATAGGCCAACCCTCCTTTAGCCGTTCTGAACCGGATAGGGTTTGCGGTCCGGTCAACTAAGTCACTGGAAACAAAGGTCGAAAGTCGCCCTTGCTGCGCAAATTTAGCAAGGCGGTCCCCGCCCTTAGAATATGATCCGCCATGCGACATACCAAGTGCATTGATTACGCCAGTCTGCGCGAGAACACGCCTTCCGTCCTCAAGAACAAAACACGGAATTTGAATATCTCCGATTTTCAGCGGGCGGTCCGCAGACCCGTGAGTTGCCATGGGCAACTCTTTGGCTATGGCCCACCGTGCCTCTGCACTCTTTTTTGCGATTGCAGACCTTTCGTCCTTTGTGAGCGCCTTTGCGCGAGCACTCCCACCTTTTGATTGCGGGGATTTCTCGACCTCGTCCACCATGCTCAACCTCCGATGCTTGCTTAGATGGAAACTGCCATGCTTGCTAACAATTAGCAAGCACACTTGCGGAGAAGTAATGTAGTGCTTGCTGAGCCTCGCTGGCCTGCGCCTAACAACGCGAGCTTCGAATAATGCGAGTAGGCTGGATACAGGTCCCCCCTTCGCTTACTGCCCCCATCTCTGGGCTGCGAACCGGGCAGGACATTTTCAATCACGGTATAGCCAGAGTACCGTTCCCCTTGCGGGAGGTGGTCAGCCCCTGCCCCGCTACTGGACCCGAACGTTATCGACCGGGTACAATACCGGGTATCGTCAGTCATCGGACCGGGTATCTCTCCCAACATCTATTCATCGTGTTTTCAGCTGAGGCAGCGATGATAGGGTGCCGTCGGACGAAATAGAGCCGCTGCTCATCACCTACGTTTATTTGGGGCGTGCTACGCAGTTGCGTTGCAAAAAGCGTAGCAACGCGTTCATGCATCGTTCTGGATTGCTTTCTCGTCACTTACTGCGATGTTGACCTCCGGTCATGAGAACGCGAAAGGGAAATGCATGCCAGACGCTTATAACGAGGGTGATATAGTCCAGCTGAAATCAGGCGGGCCGTCAATGACGGTTGAAGAAACGCTTGATGACGGGAAGTACCGGTGTGTTTGGTTTAAGGGCGCATCCCGGGAGCTTGGTGTATTCAAGGAAAACACTTTGAAGACCTACGTACCTCCGGTGGTGAATGACTGAGTTGCAGGCGGCCCGGTGGATGCTGCGAGAATTTAGGCAGTGTGGTTTTCTCTATCAGGAACTTGCCGCAAGCCACCTATTCCACCTGAACGATCCAAAACTGGCTTACTTCGATAAGGCCTCAAATCTCTGTGTCGGTAAGCGCGTCTTAGCTGAGTTCAATAGGCTAACGCCAAATGCGGTCTACGAGCGAAGCGGGAAGTTTTGGCGGTTTAGATTAGACACTGACCAACCAGGGCGGCAGCAGTAGAATTGGTGGTGGTTACCGGCCAGCCGAAGCCGTGACAAACGCAAAAAAGCACCCTCGCCGGTTAAGGCAGGGGGTGTGTATCTAAGGTCTGGGCATTGCAGCAGCGAAGACCGGGGATAATGCCTGTGGATTGTGTGGATTGTCATGCAGTAAGGGAGCCCGACCGATCTCTTCGGCGCAGTCTGCTCAGATAGATCCATAGCCGGGAGTGGCCTGCAATGAACCTGCATTCAGCCAATGAAGGCGTCCGCCGTGGGGAGAAACTAAAGGCTCGCATGCAGGCTTCAGGGCTAACAATGCAAGGTCGGGAGCTTTGGACAGACGACGAGATTGCAATCCTTCGCAGCAATTATCCCGACTATCCGACAATGCGCCGCCTTCTTCCAGGACGTTCGGCCAAGGGCATCTGGCGGAAAATTGACAAACTCAACATAGGCCGAAAGCTAAATGTTTGGACAGCGGCCGACGTATCGAAGCTGCGGCGGCTCTTCGGACGGGCATCTCGGGCCGAGCTAGAACAGTCGCTGCCTGATAGGACTTGGAGGAACATAGTTAAAACCGCCTATCGACACGGCTTGAGACGTCCTCGAAGACGATACGTCGTGGTCCCTAGCGAACAGATGAACGTCATTCGAGCTCGATGCGAAGAACTAGGTTACACAATGATTGACCTTGATGAGCTCGCCGGAACACGCGACTACTTCAAAAACGGCGCATCGTTTTTCCTTCGACCAGATATGAGAAAGGTCGACAAGGCCGTTCGGGCTCTTGATGGCAAGCTGGTCGTAGTATGGAACGATTAGTCGACACTGCCGGTCCTGATATCCGAAGCTCGATGCTGGCCGGCGACTGGCAGGTGTTGAGCATCTTCCTCGAACGCTACGTGCACCCGAGAGTGAACGCCGGCAGGATGGTGGCCGACCGGTTCAACGGTCAGCAGTACCGCGGCGAGATTTAGTCGCGGCCAATCGAGAGGAAAGGCCCGCCATCGAGCGGGCTTTTCTCTGTCCGTGAATCATCACCACATGTGGCCGTTTTCAGGGATCCTGTTTAGCTTGCGGATCGATCCACCCATTATCGCGACAGAACTGTTCGGCGGATCGAAAAGCTGCCCGCTGGGTAGGGTATGGCCCAGGCAAGGTATATTCCTTGCCCCTAAGCGAGATCATGACCGACTTCGAAAAGACATCGAAGAAGATCGCCATTCCGGTTTCATACCGCATGCGTGCCTCCGTCATCGGCACGGCAAGTTTTAGAACTGCATTTGGTTCCTACAGATTGCAGGTTTCGACGGTTAATCCACAGCTTGGCTAGAAAGCCGCCCCACGAACAAAAGGCGCGGGGTGGGTCAAGTGTCGCCGTGTAGGGTCTCTCAGGACGCTGCGATATCTTGGTCGAGAGCAAAATTCGGCTCGCATAGAGCCCGCGCCCCGCTCTTATGATCGTCTGTGACCGTCACTGACAGGTAGATGTCCTGATCGTAGCTCCAGCCCTCGTACTGGATAAAGAATCCATCCCGGGTGATTTGCATTTCCGGCATGCCGAATATGAGAGCAGAGAGCGCGCGGGTCTGTTCCGCCCCGAGATCCCGTGATGGGTCGAAGTCTTCACCGACTATTGCGCGGAATTGGCTTGCGTAGGAATTCATACCCCTAGAATTAGGACAGCAAGGCGACGTGGGCTACCCTGCGAGATGAAATGAAAAAGCCCCCCGCCCGTTAGGGCAAGGGGGCTGGCAATTCAGGTCTTGGGAGGACCGCGGAGACTGTAACCGGGCAACGGTGCAGCCAGGCTCCGAACCACCAGTATGCATGCGAAGCTTGAGCGAGGCTGCCGTTCCGTTAACCATTTTCGCTAAGCTTGTTTTAACGATACGTTATGCTCGCATTCGAGAATGTGATCTGTACCGGTTTCTGAATTGGAGGCATGCATGGGTATCGCGATTATCGTCGCCGTCGGAGCGATCAATCTTGGCTGGATCGGCTTTCTTGGACTGATGTCATACTGGGCAATTTTTGGCGGGTGAAGTACCGGGGATAGAGTGTGGCCACAGGACAAGACGCGCTAGGTGGCTAGGCTCGTGCCGCGCGGAACCAGTAGCACAGCGCTTACCAGAGGTGAATTCCACCAGATGTGACCAAGGTGCTCTTGGCTGCCGCCAGTAGCGCTGCCGTCTTGGTATCATCATGTCGGCGTCTGCACCCGCTGCCATCGGCACGAGCACGTTGTTCATTCCGAAATAAAGCGCCGGAGTGCCGTCCTAAATTACATCGGTCATTTGGTGCCAATGCTACGATGTCAAAGATGCGGCTTAAAGGAAGACAGCTGCTTTGGTGTCGCAAAGCTGCCGAGGTAACGTTGACCTTGAACGTGCACAACTATTAAAGTTCCCACACAGCCGTAGGGGCGGCGATAACAATTTAGGAAACTGCGCGTGTCAGAAAAAGAATTCCAATATATATCCAATGATCCAGACTATCGACATTTGCACGATCGTGAGCGCTTCAAGGCAATGTATGATGAAGTCGGCACGGTTGAAGCAAACCTAGAAGTGAAATGGCGCGAAGAGTGGATGTTTCGCTTCAAGCCCGATCCATCATCGACCATCCTTGAACTTGGAGCCCACAACGGCCCTAATCTAATCCACTATGCAAGATTAGGTCACGACATTACCGGAGTGGAAATATCGGACACTCTAAAAGCCACGTTTGAACGGTTTTCACTTAGAGAACCCGAGATAGTGCGCAAAAGAATGAGAATGCTAAGTGGGTGGATAGAAGAGTTCCAGCCAAAACGCAAATATGACTACGTTCTCCTGACCGAAGTATTAGAACACGTGGCCGACCCTCTGCAGATCATACAAAAGGCTGCCGAGTGTGTGTCTAAGACTGGAACCATATACATCAGCAGCCCAAGCACTCTCTGGGGAAACAATACGCATGTCCGTGGTGTTCCACCAGCGGAGCTAGAGGCTTGGCTAGAGACAGCCGGGCTCACGGCTATCTATAATATCGACGATGGAGGCCGGACGTTCTGCGAGGCTAAACTGAAACGATCAGTAAAAAAGACATTTTGGCAAAAAGTGATCGAGGTTTTTTCGAGGTAGGTAGCAGAAACTGGCGATAACAGATCATATAAGAATATGGAAAAGCCCGCCTGAAGCGGGCTTTTCCGAGTCTGAGATCGGATAAAAAATGTTTGGTCCCATTCGATTGTTCGAAATGGCCATATCAGGCCTCCTGTGATGGGTTGTAAAATCAGCGGGTCCGGCGTTGTTCCGACGCTTCAAGGCGCTGCAGGATCTCGCGCACGACTTTGATGTCGCCTGCCTGCTGGCTGACGAGGCCTTGGAGATCCTTGATCGACGCCGCAGTCGAACTGGTCGTCTGCTCGGTGTTTGTCAGCCGATATTCGATGCGGTCGATCTTCTGGATATCGCGCTCGATCGCGCGAAATCGTTCTTCGTTTCGTCCGGCAAGTCCCGTGACTTCGGCTAGGCGCTCCTTGTGGAGCTCCTCGTGGCCGATCCGCCATGCTTGCAGATCCTCAATGTCTCGAGTCTTCTCGACCCAGATCGTGATGAGACCGACGCACATGCCGACCAGCGTCACCAGACTGATGATCGTGTTCAAGTTCCATTCCAGCCGGGGAGCGCGTGTTGGCATCTGCATATCGGTCTCTCTAAATGACGGGCCGCGGCTGATCAGGCGGCGTTCTTCGGCGCGAAGTATGTGAGGACGGCTGGCAGCCCGATCGTCAGCGCGTAGAGCGCCAGGTAGCCGTACCAGGGCGTATCGTCGGGCATGAACGGGATACCGACCGTCCCGGTGACGACGCCGCCAGCGGCAGCGGCAATTGCTTTCGTGTACTTTTCCATAGTGAAGTCCTTTCAGAGGTTGAGGAATTGCTTGCGTTCTGCTGCGCGCCGATCAGCAAGGCCCTTGATGAAGACCTTCTTTTTGCCGACCGTGCCCTTGTTCCAAGGAAGGAAGGCGTCCGCTGCGCCGGCGCGGTCTTCCGCATTCAGCTTCTCCACCAGAGTGGATCCGGCGAATGCGGTCGGGCCTATATTGAACGCGAGCGAGACCAGCGCGTCGAATTCGTGCTGCGCCAGCGGCACCTTCACGGCATCGAGCACGGCTTTCTCGAACGTCGCCAGATCGCGAGACAGGATCTTGTCAGACTGCGCCGCGGTGATCTTCATGCCGGGCGCTACGGTCGGGGCTCCAGCCGCCGTCGTGTGCCCCACGCCGATCGTAAGGATGCCGACGCTGTCACGGTAGGCCGTCAAGACGTTGCCCTCGCGCTGCGTGATGGCAGCCCGGCCGGCGGCGCTCGTCACCATCCGCCGCACCTGGGGCGCGCTCTTGACCGGGAACAGCTTCGCCAGCGTCTTCGGCCCTACGTCGCCATCCCGCGCCAGACCGTTGGCCGACTGGAACTGCCGGATCGAATAATCCAATTCCGGACTGTGCTTTCCATTAAGAGCGCCTTTGTAATAGCCACGGCGTTTCAGCTCGGATTGGATATCCAAGGTGGTCTTCATAACGATTTCCTTGTTGAAAACGGCAAGCTTGGCGCAAGCCTCGCGGCCTACTGCCGCCTTTGGCGGGTGTCCCCGCTGCTAAAGATCACGAGGATCAGATGGCTTATGACTGGGATGGAAAGCGGACGCGATAGCTCAAGATCATTCAGGGTGTAGCCGTCGGCATGACCGTCGTAGCGGTCTGTGCAGCCTTTGCCGCCTTGTTGGCGCTGGGCTCAGATCTTCCGTTCGCTCTGTTTGGATGAACGACATCTCCTTGCCCTGAGCTGTCCACGGCGCACATTCATGAGTCGCGATAAGCTAATCGCAAAGTTACGCGCAAGCCTCAAGAATGCTGCTTCTGCTAATCGGTTCGGCATATGGATCGCGGGGTAAATCGCAATGAACGACGTTTCTGAGAGCGAAACAAAGCACATGGCCGAGACCAGAAAAGCTTTGCTCGAAGACTATAAGATTGCACTCGCACGCTGGGATGACGCAGCCAAAACGGCCCTCACGATCAAAGGGTGGCTGGTGGCGGGGTCCGCCGCGACGCTCTTGACGCTTGCACAAAGCTCCTTGAACGAGCAAAGGCAATGGCTCTCCATTGCCCTTGCGGCGATCACAGTAATTGTCTGGTTCTTGGAAGCGCTTTGGAAATCGTGGCAACATGCCCAGTTTCCTACGATCTGGAAGATCGAAGCTTACTTCAGCGGCTCGTATATGGAAACGCCTCAGATACATCAGCTATACAGTAGATGGATTGGGGAAAACGGCGGAGAACAATTCAATTGGAAACGCTGCTTCAAGGAAATGAAGGAGCCATTCGTTTACATTCCTTACGCTCCGATCATTGTAATTCTCTGCATAAACGCGTGCCTCTGACGCTTCCGGCATTAAGCACCTACTTTCTGCGCGTTTAAGCCTCAAGCCCGAATGCTTCTGCATGTTCACGCGCCCATGCCTCCATCGCAGTGGTCTCGCCTGTCGTGAGCGCGCGGTTGAAAATTACCGCTAGAGCGAGATCGATCGGCGCGCGAAAAACCACAGGAAGTCCGCCGATGTGAACTTTTTCAGAACCCGTCGTCTTGCTGGCGCCGGTGTTGGTCGATGTTGCTTGCGTCCCAAGTGTATGGTTCCGCTCGACGGTCGCGCCTGTCGCTGGAGACGTCAGCGAGGCTATCGTCCACACCCCGTGTTCCATGTTGACATTGATCGTGTCCGCGCCGCCGGCTTTCTCGACAAGGGCGTTAAGCAGCGGGCTTCCGGAATAGGCAAACAATGAAATGCCTTCATTTTCGCCACCAGCGAAAGTGCCCATGACGCCGCTGTTTCCAGGGCCGACAATGGTCCTGAAGAGCGCGAAAAATGTCATTGCAGGCGTTTCGGGGATATGCGTATCGATCACGTCTACGACCGTGCAGTAACCGTCATGATCTTCGAGTGCGCCGTAAAGCGTGGCATCGGGCCCGCCCGCCCAGTTGGTGAGCGCGATCTTGGGGCCACCACTGAATACGAAGCAGCCAGTTAGGCCGCTCACGACTGGAACCTTGAACACGGAAAGAGGAGGGTATCCCTTACTCGGGAACGCATCGCCGCCGATGCGCAGAGCGTTTACAGTAGCCATTTCTGTCTCCTAGAGCTTGATGAAGTTGTCGTTGATCGTCTTGCCGACGACGAGCCCGCCGATGGCGTTCAGGTGCAGTGTATCGCTCCAAAGGAACAGCGCGTTGCCCTGGTCATATGAGCCGAACGTGTCTACGAGGCTGAGATATTCCGAGCCATTTGTTTCGCAGAGGTCAATAATGGCGTCGCGGTAAGCCGATAGCGGGTTAAGAACCGCCCCTGCGTTTACCGGAGGAATAACGTGAAGAACTCCGCAGTCAGGAACGATGCTTTTCACAAGGGTTGTGAGATCACCCAGCACATCAGCATAGACATCCGGTGTGCTCACCGGGCTACCTGCGTCGTTGGTGCCAAGCACGGTGATGACCAGATCAGGCTGGATCAGCGAGATGGCCAACTGCATATTCGGGATATAAAATTGCATTCTGGCGGCATCCATGCCCCCAGCGCCGAAGCGGTTAATTTCAATCCCGCTGACGTTTCTTTCGGCATAAAGGCCTGCGAATGAAACGGTGCCCGTATTTCCGACCGTATCGATATCCAGCGTGTGATCGACGTCAGCGAGACCGGAAATTGTGATTGCCGCCTGGGCGCCACCCGTTGCGTCCGTGACAACAGTGTAGCTTCCGCCATCAACACGATACCGCCACTTGCCTCCAAACTGGTTTCTAAGGATCTTGATCGATGTCGCCTTCAACCCGGCAACCGAAATGGTCTGGTTGGTTGCCGTCGTATAGAGCACCTGTCCATCTGGACCTGTGCCAAAGGGATACGTCGTCCCATCGGTGGCATTGGTGATCGTCCACCCGCCCGACGTCACCAGCGTTGCGCTCGTAAGGGCGACGGCAAAAGCTGTGCCGCGCGACGACATGAAGCCAGTATCGGAAATCGGAAAATCCCTGGTCATCTCCGTCATCAGGCCGCGTGAAATCGGGTCGCCCTGAACCCAGCTGTCGCCGATCACAAGGACTTTGATCTTCTCTGGCGAGATGCCGAACTTCATGCGAGCGATCTTGCTGCGCACACGGTGGAGGGATTGCCCCGATGACATCGCCTGTCGCGGCAACAGCTTCGCTTTCAGCGCCTTGCTGACTTTCGGGAAGTCGATACCGTCTTCATCAAGGAAAGCGGCGACGCCACCTTTGTCTGAATAGAGAAGCGGCTGCCGTACGGAGTGAACGGAGATTGCCGGCGCGAGATCGCTGGTTGCCTCGCGTTTTGTCTCCGGTGCAAGGACCGGCAACCCGACGCGACCTTCTTCGTCGAGATACATGATGGCAACCTCGTCGCTGACGATCAGCGGCTGGGCTTGACCGGTCGCTTCGACCTTCGGAAACTGCGCCCCGACAATTTTCATTCTGAGCGCGTCGCTGATAAGCGCAAGATCGATACCGTCATGGGTCAACCACGCGACCACGCCGCCTTGGTCCGAGTAGATAAAGGGCACCCGCAAGGTGGGGCTCAGCGGAACCGACACGTCCTTGACAGCTTCCCGCCTGGTCTCAGGGGATAGCGATGGAAGGCCAACCTCCCCCGCTTGGTTGATGTACATCACAGCCACATCGTCAGTGACGATGACTGGACGAGCCGGGCCAACGTGTTCGATTTTCGGGGTACGATCGTTGAACTCCGCAAGCTGCGCCTCGGATACGGGCTTCCCGCTGTCAGGCGTGTTGTCGATGTCACCCAGACCGATCGTTTCACGAACTCGCTGCTCTTCCTCGGCGCTCAGAGCTTGAGAGACGTCAAATCGAACCCGATTGTCGACGGCAAGGCCAAGGTCGGAAACGACCTCTGCGAGCTGCTCGCGTGCCTCCTCCTCTGCAGAGATCCGGGCGGTGAGTTCGGACAGCTCGGTCCCGCCTGCAACGTCGTCCGTGACGTCGCGCACGTCGATCGAGGCAATGTCTGTCTCGGCGCCATTCCCGTAAATGCGAACAAGCGGTAGGCCATACACCGCAGACGGCGGGATGATGTAGACGAGCTCGCCAGGCGCCCCGGCCTTGCCGATCATGAAAGACACGCGCAGCGGACCGCCGGCAACGGTTGGCAAAAGGGCGCCGCCAAGACGAACGTTGCTGACGCCCGCCTTGTTCGCATTCAGGTTCTGCCAGCGGATCTCGACTGCGTTGTTCGCCGGGTCGCTCGGGTCGACGTTGCGATCGACGGTTGCCGTGACGAGATAGGTTCGGCCAGGATCAAGGGCAAAGTCAATCCGGCGCGCAACATCCACATAGCCCGACACGTCGTCGGTATCGACGCCGCGGATACGCAGAACTGAACCGAGATCGGCAGACGGCGCGACGATGCCGGCAGTGATTGGCGCGCGCGACAGAGCCGAGCCGGTCAGCGCCGAGGAGAACAGCGCGCGAGCATCACCCGGACGGGCGAATGCTTGGCCGAGCAGATTATTCGAAGCAGCCAATGCCACATTTGCCTTCGATGCCGCGGTTGATACCGCGTCCTGAATAGCCGCGACAGCGGCCGACAGATCTGCATCGGTTGCGTAAGGCGCAAGCGCAGTACTGATAGCTGCCGCTACCTCAGCATCCGTGGCGATCGTCTGTAGGATAGCGTCAATGCGCTGCCCGAGGGCCGTATCTCGCTGCTGGCTGGCGGTGGCTTGCGCGCCGACGACCCCGCCCAAGTAAGTCAAGACGGCATCACTCTGATCGATTGCTGCATCCAAAATAACCCCGAGACGATCCGCAAGACTCGCTGAGCCAGAGCGAGCATTCTCGACTTCGTTGCCTCGATCTACAGCGGCATTCAGTTTTGCGCGCACACTTGCGCCGCCTTCGCCGTTGGCGATGGTTCCAATGGGCATCGTTGGCCTCGTGAGTGTTAGATGGTCTCGATGAAGGTCAGGGAAGGCGATCCAAAGCGGCCGAGATCCAGATCAAGGTCGCCATCGCCCATGTCTTTGAGGACACAAAGGCATTTCAAGTCGTCGAACTCGACGAGTGTGTTGGCGGCAATAGCCGCGCGCAAAGGCGGAAGGAATTTGATGGATGACGTAAAGTCACCTTCATCCACCCATGTCGATCCATCGGTCCAAACGCTACCGTCGTGAGAACCAAGGACTGTACCAATGATGGTTTCCGTCTGCGCTAGAACTTCTGTCACGCGATGCAGACGGTTCTGAATTGTAATATGATGCCCCGGCTCCAAGTCAGCGGCGACGCCCTCGACCTGCACAGTGGTGGCACGACGGGCAGCGGGCGCCACAATCTTGCTCGGCGCCTCGCCTTCGAGGCAGTAAAGGTCAACCAGGCTGACGAGAATATCCTCGCCTTGTCGGAGGCGCGCGATCATCGCCCTATAAGCAAGAACCGACGTTTTGTTGTTCGTGCGAAACGCTACACCAATTTCCCAGAACCCCGCATCCCGGAAGACATTCTGCTGACGCCCTGTCCCGGTACGTCCGCCCGAGGCAACAAAATTGCGCAGTTCCGGATTGCAAAACACCAGCGTCAAGGATGCAGACTGCGTGATCGTCATGGCGTGGTCTCCGTGCGAAAGGCAACAACGGTGAACGTGATGACCTGTTGAACACCAAGGGCGATTTGCGGCGCGGTTATTCGTACCTCGATAAAGCCAGGCGTCTTGCAGATGGCGCCCGGAAAGCCAAAGCCATCGGGAGGTGGATCTTTCGGCTGCAAGTAAATTGCGTGGTCTGTCGGGCGCACACCGGCCGCGCCGATCGTTGTCTTCTTCACTCCAGCAAGCGTCACGGACAACAAGGCGCCGACAGTGATGCTACGCTCCCCGATGACGACGGCGTACGGGCGCGCCTTTACCTCGTTGATCAGCGCTTGAAGCTGCGCTGTCGCCGCAGCCATCGCCGCCGTCTGCTCCGCCTTGAACGCTTCAAAGCGGGCATCGAGCGATTTATTCACGCTCTGCAGTGCGCGCTGAAACAGACGGGCATCACTGAGCCGTGTTGAGTTCAGCATCACACGACTTCCGACGCAGGGCCAACGGCGGCAGACCGCTTGCCGCTGCCATTTTCGGCGAGCACCCAATAGTACCAGGCCCCAGCAGATGGCGGGGTGTCTTCGTAGACCATGCCCGTGCCCGGCGAACCGTAGATAGGCCCTTCCAAGTCTGTCGCTGTCGCAAAGCTCGTCGTGCTGTTGCGATAGACGCGCGCAGCCTTGAAGTTTTCGCTGTTGGGATTCGTCCAAGCAACAGCAACCGTTCCGGCTGTCGGGCCGGGCAGAGCATCGAAGTTCGACACCGGACCCGGCGGCGTCGGATCAGCCACAGCCGGAATGTTCTCAATCAGCGCATAAGGGCCGACGCTTCCTGACCCGCCTCGCCAACGGAAACGGATGTCGTACAGACTGCTGTCCTCCAGCCCGACGATATCGACGGCGTAAGCGCCCTTCCCGACTGAGGCAGCCTGCCAGTTTTCTTGATCTGCCAGAGTGTATTCAACCTCGAGCTGGAGGTCGTCACGATCATCGGGTGCGGCAACCGACGCCTTGATCAATGCCACTTTCACACCTCCAGATATTTGACGCTGCGTGCCAATGGCTGTGGCCATTTCGATAGAGGGCAGCGAGCCTTCCTCAAGACGATCCGCAAGAGCCGGTGCGGTGCCTTCCTCAGTTGCGGGGTCGAATGCATAGGCTTCCGGCCCAAAGCTTGCGAGCTGCAGGGTCACGATCATGCTTTCGTGGTCGAGAGAGATGTCCAGCACCTCCATCGTCTCATCGAACACCTCTGTTTCGGTATCGAGGTCAGGGATCTGGACGCGGACCCAGCGCTGATCCCACGCCTGCATTCCGAACAGCGTCGTCGTGATCTTCCCCTGCCAGCGAGGCGCAGCCCTATGGGCAGCCAGCTTCGCAATCCGGCGTGCGTGGTTGTGGTTTTGGATTTCGTAGGCATCGATGGTCTTGGATCGAACCTCACCATACTCGGCGATCTCATCATCTTGCCGCCAAGGCTGCGCATCCGAGGCTGTGAAATCGGCCAAGGGCTCTTCATACTTGACGAGAATTTCGTTGCTCTCACGAAGAGGGCCGGCCCCATCTGACAAGGAAAAATCGATGATGTGATCATCAGTGATGATGACCGTTGGCTCGACCCATACCCCAACGGAGAAACCTATCTTGCCATTCGATTTCAGGCAGAGGCGACCGTCCGTCGCCGTGAGGAACCGGTTGAGAACAGACTGAGGGTCTGCCTCGAAACTGTAGCTGAGGGCGCCGTGGTAGCGCCGAACCGTTCCTCCCGACTTTGTCGGCAGCAAAACGTCGCTGTCATTGGCAGCTTTGATGAAGTCTGCATCGTCGATATATTCAGGCTCGATCTGCAAGCCGTCTTCGTGCCAAAGGTAGTCGCGAAGGTGGAGCGACAGGTTCGCGCTATAGGCGGTTGCCGCCGATCGCGGATCATAAACGCGAGCCGTGCGAAACACGCCGTTCAGCTTAGCGATGCGGTTCGGGTAGATCTTCGAGAACTTTTCGTCCGGCACGCCACGCGTTTCCAGCAGGGCGTGCGCGATACCGTTAGCTCTATGAGCCTCCGTCCAGATCGTCGGGAACTTCTCAATGAGCGCGTCATATGCCGTCTGAAGAACATTACCCGGCCGGTACGTGATGCGCACCTTCTGCTCATAGTAAGGATCTGTCGTAACGACGCCGCCGGTTCCAAGCTCAACATGCCGGCTATCGACGAGCCATTCGACGACGCTATCGAAACGCTGACTTGCAAAAGCAACAATTTGCCAGACGTTACCGTCTCGTGCCTCGATGAACAGCTGCGAGCCACCGAGCTGCTTCAGGCCATAGTGCCGCGTGCGCGGTGGCATGGACTGTCGAATGACGTTCTGCACGTCCTGAGGCTTAGGCGCCTCTGGTTTCGGTGCCAGCAGGCTGAGACCAAAGGCGAGGCCAATATTGATGACGCCAGCCAACGCAGTGCCGATAGCTCCCGCCGCAGCTGCTGAGCCCAGAATAGAACTGACGATCAACGTGCCGGGATCGGCCATAGCGGAAGAGGTCAGGCATCCCAAGAAGACACCCGCCATCAGCAGGGATTTCAAACGTGCCATGCAGCAACAACCTTTGGATTTTTCAGAGCCGTCACGCATTTTTCACCTTTGACAGCCCACCTCCCGGACTGTGTCCGGATGGCTGCAAGGTGCCGGTCGCCATGTCGAATGACGCCGAAGTCTCCAGCACTGTCGCCTGAAGATCGAACGGCGCCGACGGATCGGGCCAGTCGGGAAACCAATCGGCAGAGACCACCCTCGCGATTGAGGACAGCATGGCACTCATCGCGGGAACCGTATGTTTCGCGCAGATGGGATGCCGGATCGGCACCGTGATTGACGGCCCACCAGTCGGCTATGACCAGCGCACAGTCCTTCGTCCCCCAAGCGAACTCGGAGGCAGCCATCGCGCGTAGAAACGCGCCAAGATCTGCGTTCATCAGTTATCCGGAAATGGAATGATGTGGTTTTCGATACCGCGCGTGCGCTCACAACCCTTGTCGCCGGGAGAGCGCTTCTGCTGATCTGTGTCAGAATAGTAGCCGTAGCGGGGACGCTTGCGGGTGATGAACTTGCCCTCGCTCCGGATAGATACCGTGTAGAGCATGCCGTCTTGCGTCGAGACTCGCTTGATCTCAAGGGTTCGCATGTCAGCCAGGACGACGGCGAGGGGCATGTCCAGCGGCTGCCAGTCATCCCCGAAGAACTGGAGGTAGACGACCACGGATCGCATATACCAGTTCGCGCGGCTTCCTTTGGCTTGAGCGGCGAAGTGGCGATCGACACCGGACACCGTCAGATCGACGGGCTCGGCCTTGCCGTCGATCGACTGGCGCAAGCCGTTGACGCTTCCAAGGCCGCCGATGCCCTCCCACGTCTTGCCGTCATTCGTCGTGAGAGGACCGAACCCGTTGTAAAGCCGGCGCATCCCGTCCGCGAAATCCATCTCGACAAGGACGTCGCAATACACGCGGTTGCCCGCGATCTGCGCGGCGATGGCAGCCGAGAAGTCCATTACAGGCGCCTCATCTCATCATCACTCACCCAGCTGCTGACACTGCCCCGAACTTCGCCCATCTGCCGCTTGTTGTTCTGTTCAAGTATGGCTTTGAACTCGGCCTTGCTCATCGAGGATCCACGCGCATCGATATTGTATGTCGGCGCGAATCCACCGCTACGCTCTTGGCCCGGCTTCGTTATGGAAACCTTCTCGTTCGGGCTCGCCTTGAATGCCACCAACTGGCTATCTATGCCGCCAGCGCCGCCGACATCGAACGTTCCGCCGGTTGCGAAACCCGGCAATCCCGAAAACATCGATGAGAAAAACTTGCCGAACAAGCCGCCTGCCGCAGACCCACCTCCCGTGCCGGAACCGCCGCCGAAGAGGGTTTGAATGCCGCTATTCAGAAGAGAGTTTGCGATACTGGATAGAGCGTCCTTCAGCACATCCTTCAGCTTTTTCGACCCATCGATAAGCCCGGAGAACGCACTTCCGAGAGTGCTCGCAAGGTCCTGTCCAGCTTTCTGCATGGACGTCAGCTCTTCAGTGACCCCCGGCGACACTTCTCGCATGCCCGCCCATGGGTCGCCTTTTGGACCCTTACCGATCTCGCCGAGCGTAGCTTCCACCTCGATCGCAGCCCGAGAAGCTGCAGCTGTCGCCTTTGGCGTACCAGCGGCTATACCGTTCGCCAGGCCTTGCGTCACGAACTCGCCGACCTGATGCATGACGCGAGAAGGGGAATGAATATCGAAGATGCCAGTGATCTTGTTGTAGGCCTGCGTCGCGACGTTGGACGCTGCATCGACCACACGGCTGGCGCCAGCAGCGATACCGTCCGCAAGGCCGGCAATGATCTGCCCGCCGATCTCCAGCATCCTGCTAGGCAGAGCGGAGAACACGGCGACGATTTGTTCCCCGATATCCCTCATCTGCTCAGGGATTGCCTGAAACGTCGTCAGCATAGATCCGGCAAAACTACTCAGACTTGAAACAAGCTCTGCGATCTTGGCTTTGATCGCATCGAGCGCGCCCGGGAACACGACGTTCGCAATGTTGGTGAACATCGTGCCGAGGTTTTCGAAGATCAGTCGCGCTGTATCACCGGCACCCTTCAAGTCGCCCGTCAGGAACTGGCTGAGGTACTGCCCGACGAGGCCGAGCTGCGTCGCCAACCCGACAGCCGTCGCCTGAATGACGGAGATAGATCCTTCGACGATGGCGGCCGTCGCCGGGAACGACGTCTTGATCTGTTCCCAGTTCTGGTAGAGCGCCACGCCTCCGGCCGCCAGCGCCGCAAAAGCCGCAATCGCTGCGGCGACAGGCGCGCCGACAGCCGCAATGCCTGTCGCGACGAACCCAAGAGTGATCAGAAGCGGCCCGAGAGCCGCCGCGACGCTGGCGACGACCACGCCCCAGTTGAGCAGTTGAGGGTTTGTTTCCGAAAGACTGGAGACGAAGTCTGCAAGCTTGGAGATGAGGCTCGTAACGAAAGCCAGCAATCCGCTGTTGGCAATGTTGATGGCCAGCGTTTCGAGCGCGCCGCCAAGCTTCTCCAGTTCACCGTTGAAGCCTTTCATCCGGGCCGCAGCCTGAGCGTCGGCCGATCCCTTGCGCTCGATCGCGACTGCCAGCTTGTCGATACCTGCCGCACCTTGGTCGGCAAGCGCCAGCGCCGTTCGCATGGCATCTGAGCCAAAGATTGTCGTCACGGCATCAGTCTTTGCCTCGTCGCTCAGGCCGGACAAACTGGTTTTCAGCTCTTCGGCAACGGCCGCCATGGATTTCATGGAGCCATCGGCGTTGAAGAACTCGAGGCCAAGATCCTTCATTGCCGCCGCTGCAGCTTTGCTCTTCGGTGACAGCGTGGTTAGGAAGGTCTTGAATGAGGTGCCGGCGTCCGATCCACTATTGAAGACTGACGATGTGCCGGCGATTGCGGCGTTAAAATCTTCAAAGGAGACACCGAGGGCACCGGCGACGCCACCGGCTTGCGCGATGGCATCCTTGTAATCGTTGAACCCGAACTGCGAGGCAAGTGTCACATTCGTGATGCCGTCCACGACCCGACCAAGGTCTTTCGCCTCGATCTTAAACTGCGCCATGACGTTGGTTGCGACGTCTGCCGATGTGGACAGGTCGCCACCAGTGGCCTCGGACAACTTGATGGAAGCCGCCGCAGCGCCTTCTAGGATTTGCGTGGCCGTTAAGCCGTTCTTTGCCAGCATCTCCATCATGTCCGCGGACTCGGATGCCGACTTCGACGTGTTCGCACCGAGATCCAGCGCCATCTTCTGCATGGCGGCAAACTCGGATGTCGACGCGTTGGTTGCGGCCTGCACCCGGTTCATGGACGCCTCGAAGTCGCCGGCCGTCTTCAAAGTCAAAGCACCCATCGCTGCGAGTGGCGCAGACACATAGGTCGACAGATCCTTGCCCGCCGACTTCAAAGAGTTTCCGACCTTGCCCAGCGCGCGCTGGGCCTTGTCGAGACCGTCCCAGAACTCAGCGGTATCGATGCCAAGGTTGACGCGGAGTGCGCCGATCACTGCAGATAATCCCATACCCAGGCCCGATCAATTACTGTTGAAAGCGTCAGAAGCGCTGATACCGCGCTTCTCTTTTTTTGATCGGCTCCCCAGCCATGACCGCGTAACGGCCTCGATCTCTTCAGGCGTCTGCCTCACCCGCGTTTTCTTCACGGTCAGCATGTCTTTCAAGGCGGGCATTTTCTTCACACGATCGAGCTTGGCGATGTGCCAAGCGAGGCTCATCCGCTCGTTGCGCTCGCGCATCTGGCGCTCTTGTTCGCCCGCGAGAATGACGCTGATTTCGCGAAGCGTGAGCTGCCAGAACAGCTCGTAGGGCTGACCGATTGCGACCCATTCGGATACCCGCGACGGCCAGCTTAAGCTACTGCCGCCGCCTTCCGAGGGCGCGTGCCCGGCTCTTTCTTGGGGAAAGCAGCCTGAAACGCCTTGCCGATAAGCGGGCCGGCTTCAGCCACGCCGATCTCGTCGATGATGTCCTCGCACTCCTGCAGCGTCGTGCCGGAGTGATGCCGCTGCAGAGAAGCCCAGAAGATCGTCCGGAGAAGCGACAGCTTTACGGATTTACCTGACAGCTCCTGGCTGATTTCGGAGATGCCCTTGCCCAGGGCATCCTCCATTTCACACATGGCGCCCGTGCCGATCTTCATCGTCCACGACTTGCCGAGCGCCTGGAAGGCGACCTCACCGCGTTCTTGGTTGGCCATCAGGCAGCCTCGTCCCACGTTTCCGCGCCGGAGACCGAAACGGTGATCGTTGCCGTCATGCGATCGTCGACTGGGACGTCCTTTTCGTAGCCCGTGATCTGAGCCTCAAACGCGACGCGCGCCTTGTTGGGGAAGGTGATCCGGTGAAGGACCGTCTCGCCGGACTCGAAAACACGACGGATCAGTTCATCGGTCGCGCTGCCCGGAACCCAGTTGATCTCGATCGAGGCTTCGCCGCTGTCGATCAGACCGGCAATGTATTCGCGACGACGACCGGGGCTCTTCATGTGCGTGGCTTCCACCCGGTCGGCAGTCGCCGAACCGGGTGTTACCATCGTGACTTCGGCGACAGGAACATAGGCCGGCACGGACAGCGTGCTGTCCCATATCTCATATCCGGTGTCGTAGCCGAGAATGGCGTCGGTCATTGCGGTTCTCCATAGTGAGCTGTGATGTCGAGGGATGAGCGGAACTTCGTCGTCACCGTGCCCGCGTCCGCTGCGGGTAAGTCTCGATGGTCTTCCAGAAAGATCGCCTTGAAGGCCGCATCTTTGTAACCGTTGAGCCGCGCCTCGATGATGCGAGAGACCTCTTTCGCCTGAGCATAGGTGTCCGCATACGCGTCGATCTGCACACGGCTCCGGACAAGGCCCGAATGGCCCTTCATTGTGTAGGAGCGGTTCTTGTCGATCACTTGCACGACGACGAACGGCGCAAGATCAGTCTGGCTTGCGCGGCCAGGACGAACCTTGCCGCCAACGATCTCCATCAGGCCTGTATCCGATAGGAGCAGCGCAATAAGGGCCTCCTCCATCAACGCCTCCTGCCGGCTCTGCGCGCCAGACGTTCTGCGGCTCGCTCGATCTCACCCCAAAGGGCGTTTTTGATGTGATCAAGCGTGGCGTCTTTCTTTCCGTCCCATGCTGGACGCAACCAAGGTTCGGCCGCCTGATGTTCATTGCCGAACTCATCCTGCATGCCGGCAGGATCGCTCGTGCCGATAAAGACTTCCGAGAAGGCGCGATCATCTTTCGCCTGCTTCTTATGCAACGAGGCCTGGCGCCGGGTCAGCTTCGTGCCAACATCCGTCGTCTCCGTCAGATGGAGCGTCAGCTTCGGCGCATTTGCGCGCGCGGCTTGGGCGACTGGCTCGCCTGCATCTTTCAGAACCTTGCGCAGAACAGCCTTGCCTGTTGATTTCGGCAACTGGCCTAGCGCCCGATCCAGTTCCTTCAGACCTTCGATTTTGACCGTAACCTTAGCCATTGTCAGCATCCCTTGAGGCAGTGATTTCGATGAAGCGATGACGACCCTCATCCAGTTCTTTCACGCCGTTGATCTGCCAGATCACTCCCTCGTGCAGGAGGCGATCGACAGGAGTGATAGATCGAGTGATGTTTGAGGAACGAACCGTGAAGCGACTGACCCGGAACGAGCCGACTTGGCCGGCAGCTAGCAACTCGACTTTCTGGCTGTCCGACGCGTCGCGGCGACGCGCCCATTCCTTGGCGAGATCCAGCCAAGTGCTGGTTTCCTCGTTAAATGCATTCGCGACCTTCGAGGCACGCTGCAGCGTGATACGGCGATCCAGCTCAGAGACATTTACGGTCATGAGAACACCCTCAAGGGAGCAAGCAGCGTCGCGATGACATCGCGCAACCGGTCGTTATGGTCTCCGTCATCGAAATGGATTTTGACGTGGAAGAAGATCGCAGTTTTGACCTGCTCTCGGCGGGGATCGCCGGGGGGCATCCCGGCGACGTAGACGACGCGGGCTGCCGTCATCGGGGGCCATGCGGTTCCTGAAATCGGACGAAGAAACCCAGTGGCATCCTTTTCGTAGGTTGCGTCGTCAATGGTCAGCCATTGGCCGTCGCGGTAAAACTGGATCGATGAGACCGACGTCAGTTCCGGATACGGCACCCAGACCTCGTCACCCAACGGCCCGGTCGACCATTCGAGCTTTTGCGCACCGAAGCATCTGCCGACCCATCCGCTCGGGCCATCGAACTCAGCCTGAGCGGCAACGATGAGCGACGCGATAACGCTGTCCGCATCTGGATCGGAAATGCGGAGGAAGGTTTTCACCTCCTCTAGCGTCACCAGCGCGGGAGGAGGCTCGATGACGCGTACCGTCATGATCAATCGACCAGCGCAATGAAGTGGCCGACCTTGGCGTTGCCGCCCTGCGCCACGACGATCTTGATGCGATCGTTTGCGAGACCGATCTTGTCCTGCACTGCCGTGCCGCCAGCGGCATAGAGAGCGGCAGCGCCAGCGGCAGACTGCGTCGGCGCGCGCGGATACCGGGCTGCCGAAGCGTTGACGTTCTGCTCGTTCCAGATGGCTTCGCCCGTGGTCTCGGCCGTCACGGTGAAATCGACGCCGTCAGCGAAAGCAGTGGCACCGTCCTTGACGTAGTGGATGCTGTGCAGCTTGCCGGTTGCGCGCGGAGAAAACGCAGTCGCGGTACCGTCCGCGGCCGTCTTCACTGTCATTTTCAGACGTTTCATGGTCGTAATCCTTATGCCTGGGGCTTGGTCTTGGCTGCCCGGGGAGTTGCGGGAGATGCTGGCTCGCCGTCGCTGCTGGCAGGCACGAGGAGACCGCTCTTGACGAGTTCCTTGACGACCTTGTCCTTGTCGGCGAGGCGGGGGTCGGTGAGCAGGATCTTATCGTTGCGGCGCACGCTGCCGAGGGAGCCGTAGAACGATCGGGATGCCTTGAAATACTTCATGCTGTCGTCTCCGGTTGGCGGGGCGGCGAACTGGTCACCGCCCCGTGTCGATTACTGGAACTCGCCAGTGACGAGGGCGGCCGGACGCTTGACCGCGAGGGCCAGGCGCTCTTCAGCGCGGACGGTCAGCATGTTCTTGACGAAGTTGTCGCGGTCTTCGCTGGAGATCAGCACCTCAACATCCATGCGCTTGTAGACCTTGGCGGCGACGCGGAAGGCGCCGGTCAGGAACTCCGGCTCGGCCATGGCCTGCGTGGCGATGACCGGGCGGCCCCAGAGCTGCGGGCCAGCCATCTGCACGACGTTGGCGAAGATGTAGCGGAGCTGGCCGTCCTTGGTCAGTTCGATCTTCGCCCAGCGGGTCGGATGCAGAACGATGCCGTCGGCCGGGTATTCGGCAAGCGATGCCTGCAAGAGTGCGAGGCGCAGCGTGTCGATATCGGTCTCGTCGGCCGGCGCGAACGCCGGATTGTACTCGGTTGCCTGCGGCACGAGACCGTGCAGGTGCTGACCCGTGCCATCGCCCTTCAGGATCTCGTTTTCCTTCACGAGCTCCAGGCCGTAGCGCAGCTCGCCGTCGATTTCGCCCTGCAGCTGGGGAATGTCGTCCATGGCCTGGCGCGACACCGGAACCCAGTGAGCAATCGTGCGGACCGGCGCATCATCGAGCTCCCAGACGTAGTTGGACTCGGGCTTGAGATCCCCTTCAGCAACGGCGGCCGCGGCGTTGATGCGCTGGACCATACGAGCGTACTCGACGGAATTGACCGTGATCGGCACCGAGTTCAGCAGGTTCAGGATCGTCATCTGCCGTCGCGGGATCTCGACGACCTCCGTGTCGCGTGCCGGTACGATGAGGGTGCCGGCCGAGCCGCCCGCCGTGGTAATCGCGTTCTGGACATCGATCTTGATCGTGCCCTTGGCGCCCTGTGCGACGAACTGCTTCAGCTTGTCGGAGCCAGCAACCTGCTGACCGAACGACTTGACGTCGTCACCGCCACCGCCGCCGCGACGGTTGCTGGCGAGCTTCTGCTCGAGGTCCGTGTTGCGGGTTTCGAGCGCTTCGATCTTGCCTTCCAGCTTGTTCTGCGCGTCGTTCAGCTTGGCCTGCATGGTCAGCAGTTCGTCGGCCTTGGCCTTCACCTCGTCGGAGGTCTTGCCGGCGTCCTTGGACTGCTTCAGGGCGTCCTCGGCGGTCCGCTTGACCTCATCGCCAACGCGGCCGACCTCGGACTTGACGTCCTTCAGAAGCTGCTCGAGCTTTCCGGCGTCGATGTCGTTGCGAACTGCGCCGATGACGGCGAGAGGGCGCGCAGCGAGAAGGGCCGCGAGCGAAACGCGCGGCATCATATGCTTATTCATGACGGTCTCCTTGACCTAGATGTTTTTGAGGCTTTCGAGGAGGTCTGAGACCTCCGACATGACGGCAGCGTCGTGCATGCCGGATGCGGTAGCGTCGCGCGTACCGCCTTTCACCGCCTGGATGAGTTCGCGCCGCTCGGATCGCGGCACGTTCAGTCGGGCGAGAAGAGTGTCCAGTTTGTGCGCTGCAGCTTCAGGCCGGCGCTGGCTGGTGTTTTGAGCCTTCGTGTCGATTTCATCGACAGGCACAAGGGCATCAACGAATCCTTTGGCAATGGCATCGGACCCTCCGAGCCATGTCTCCTTGTCGAGCATCTTGGCGATCTCTTTCGGATCAATGCCGGTCCGGGCTGCGTAAATGTCCGTTGCGGCCGCGTCGAAGGGCTCCAGCCAGTCGGCCACGTCACGCAGCGCGTTGCGATCACCGCCGGCAACGACCCACGTGTTGTGGATCATCACAAAACCAGCCCTTGCGATCTGGATCTCGTCGCCCGCCATTGCGATCACCGAAGCGGCAGATGCGGCAATGCCGAGGATCTTGACCGTCACCTTGGCGGGATGGTCGCGCAACATATTGTAGATCGCCAGACCCTCGAAATAGTCACCGCCCGGCGAGTTGATCGTCACGACGACGTCCTTCTTACCAATGGTTCGGAGAGCGCCGGACACGCGCTTCGCGGTCACGCCGTCGCCGAACCAGTCAGCGCCGATCGGCTCAAGGATCGAGATCGTATCTGCTGGCTCTTCCTTCGTTGCCGCATGAACATCAGCGTTCCACCGATCGAGCGCCGACGGCTGAAGTTCGGAGCGAAGGCCCGGCCGGACTGTGACGCGGGCTGCGGGAAGGTCACGGATCGTCATGCGGACGTCCTTTCTTCTTGCTGATCGGAGAGCCAGGCGCGCAAGGCAGCGCGAGCGGAGTTTCCATCTGTCGATGCGCCGAGCTTGTCGAGCGGCGCAAGGTTCGTCTGGGCTGTGAGTTCGTCCCCGCCGTCAACGCGACGGAGGTTCAGCTTGGCCCGGCCTTCGTTGCGGGTCATCAAGCCGTTCTGCGTCATCGTCGACAAGAAAGCCGCCTTCGACTTGCTGTCCATCTGGAGCAGCGCCTCGCGATTGAACTCAGCATAGCGGCGCCGATTGCCGGTAGGCCGGATAAGCTGCTTCTGGATTCGCGCCTCGATGCGGTCGCAAATCGGGTCAATCCCGAGCGTGAGCCATGCCAGTAGTATCTGCTCGACGCCGGAGCCCCACATAGTCTGGCCTTGCGCAGCATGGCCGATAATGATCGGCGGCACCCCGAACCAGCGGCACATCTCTTCAATGCTGAAGCGGTGGTTTTCGAGCATCTGCGCATCCACAGGGGACAGCGCCAGACGGTGGTATTCAAGCCCCGCTTCCAAGACCATAAGCTTGCCGGCGTTGGATGAGCCGACAAATGTCTCCATGATCTCCTGGATGCCCTCGCGCTGTTCCTTGTCGAGGCGCTGGGTGGCGGAAATCACGCCGCTTGCCTGCAGACCGGCACCGAACAGTCGGCCCGACGCCTCCTCAATGGCGATAGCCGAGCCGAACGTTTGTGCGCCGAAGCGGATCGGAGAGAGTCCGACGTCGCCACCGAAGCCAAAGCCCTTCAGATGAAAGACCTTGTCCCGCGGCAGATCTTCCGTCTTGCCGCGGTCGTGAACCCTGTAGACCAGCTCGCCATCGTTGTTCCGAACAGGCTGGCAGTCGTGGCTGCCGATCGGTTGTAGGGCTGAAAGTCGGCGTCCTGTTTCCACCTTCTCGGAATAGGCGTTGCCGGTCGCCAGCATCCAGGCAACTTTTGTTTCCCAGAATTCCAGCGGCGTCTGGTCTTGGTTCGGGCTATCGCAGATGACTTCGGCGATGTTCTCGTCGTTGCTGACCTTTACGCGGTCATCGTTTGCCTGCTTCTCGAACACGGCGAGCGGGAGACACGAAACGGCCTGCGCCGTGAGGCGAATGCAGGCCCACACCGTGGAAAGCTGCAGCGCCGTGTTCAGCGTCACGCTCTTGCCAGCGTGGTTGGAGGTGCCGAAAGCTCCCGCCCATGCCTTCCCATCCTGAAGCGTTAGGCGGCGATGCTTGTCGATCTCCTGCTGGTTTTTCATGTTCGCCAGTTTGATAGCCCGACGCCGAGCGTTCGCGCGCTTCGTCATCGGACACCGACCATGATCGGCTTAGCGAGAAATTCTCTGAGGTCCAAAGCCTTCGCCTCCGGGTTCCGGCTCATCAGCATCACCGCGTTGAACATGGCCATCAGAGGATCGATCTTGCCCGACCCCGATAGCTGCTTCGTGATCGAGCGCGCGTTCGTTTTCATCTCGACCTTTGCGTTGCCGACGCACCAAGCCATGATCGGCTGCCCGGCGTGCCACATTGTGCCGTCCTTCAGGCGCCGTTCGGAGCCGAGAATAGCGGGGTTCAAGTGGCCGCCCTGTGGGATGCCGGTGATCGTGCCGCCGTTGACATCAACGTCAAAGCCGCGAGACAGCAGCTCCTCGAGAATGCCCGGCAGGCCCATGCGGTCGACGCCGATGCCGCCCTTCTCTGGGAGCAATCCAGCATCTCTGACCTGCACGCAGATGTCCGCGACCTCCATGAGGTCTTGTGTCGGCTCTTCGCAGATCGTCATGTCCGAATAGGTGCCGCTGCGGTCCTTGGTGAAGTCCATCAGGCGCGATGCGATGTCCTTGCGCAGTTCGAGAACATCGTTGTGAGCCCAGGCCTTGCTCCACAGCAGCCAGTCGCGTGTCGTCTTGCAACGACCGAGAACAGCCAGTCCGCAAAGGTCGTCCAAACCGCCGCCGTCAATGCCAACGGTCGCAACCTCCGATCGCTCCAGAAGCGATTCGAGCGTGATCGACTCGTCGGCGGCATCAAGCCAGTATTTTGCGCCCGGCCAGTTGTCGCTGCGCAGCTTCATGCCGATCTCGACATTGCCGTGCTTCGCAAGGAAGGTGCGGAACGGCCCCGGGCCTGCTTCCTTCTTTGACTTGAACGTGTCCTCGATCCATTCGAGGCTGACAGACCGCCCCATATTCGGGTTCGTGATCCAGAAGTTCGCCGGGTTCAGGTACTCTTCCGCATCGATCATCGCCTGCGGAAATTCGTAGATCACGCCCAGACTTTTGTTGTCGACGATCACGCCGTCCCGGACATTCCGGAAGTAGTCGAGCTTCTCCTTGAAGACGCCCGCTGGCGGCTCCTCTGATTGCGTGGACAGATAGATGACGAAACCCTCAGGACGCGCCACAAGGCCTCCTGTGGCCTCGCTGAGCATGCCATCCGCGTTCACCATCTTGCCGAACAGCCAGAGCTCGTCCACGAGGACGAAAGCCGCCTTCTTGCCGCCCACGATGTTGTTGTCGGCGGCGACCACTTTGAGCACGGCACCGGTGAGGCGATTTGTAATCTGGCGGAAGTTTTCCTGAACTTGCAGGAGGTCCTGCAGCTCCGAATCCGCTTTCACCATGTCGCTCGCCGGCTTGAACGCGTTCTTCGCAATCTCCAGCGTCGGCGCCAGGATCAGAAGCTCCGCAGACATGCGCCAGTTCCTGATCAGCGCCGTGAGCATGATGGCCGCGGCGATCGTCGACTTGCCGTTCTTCTTCGAGATCAGCATGAAGAACTCGCGGATATGCCGCTTCGCCGTCGTGTGGTCGTAGGCCCCGAAGATCGCACGAACGAAGTCGAACACCCACTCGTCACACGCTTCCCCGAACGTGGGCTGCCCGGCCACGTCGACGATGCGCAAGGACTTGAACACCTCCAGCGCCGCTTCGGCTTCATCAGGAAACAGCGGGTCGCACGGGACCAGCGAGCGGCGCGACAAGATCCGCTCCTCCCAGTCTGGGCAGGCCGTCGTCCACTCCATCAGGTGTTGCTCACAACCAGCTTAGGCGGTGCCGGCGGTGAGAACTTGCTGCCGACGTTCTTTGCCGCCAGGGCCTGCTGCTCTTTCTTGCCGAGCTTGGGCGGTGCCGGTGCACGCTTGTCACGTGCCTGAGCGGCGCCAGCTGTTTCAAGCATCTTGTTCTGAGCCGAGACATTGCCGCCCAGCGCCGAGCGATACCGGGCCATCAGGATATCCGCCCTCACCTTCGCAGCGCCGACTTCGAGGTCGGAAAGAAAATGCTTTGACAGCGTCGGCTCGGAAATGCCGATCGCTTCGGCGATAGCCTCGTTCGACATGCCTCCGGCCTTGAGAACGCGCACTTTCTCGCGCTCCTCATCGGTCGGCGCATAGGCCTTCCTGCCGGAGTTTTTGTTTCCTGCCATGGTCTGAAATCACCGGTTTGAAAAAAAATTGCGTACATGAGGGGGACGCGGATGCGGGCCAGAGGGCCTTTCCCGACTTTTTGACCCCCCTCCCCATGAGGGACGCCTTACATAAGGCCATCTGCATGTGAGGGGAGGCTGATATGTGCCCTTTCGAGGGTGTAAATCCCGATTTTTCCGACCTACAGAGGGGGAAACCCCGAATAACTTTTCTACTCGGCAATGACCTCTTCGATCACGTGATGCGTCGCACCCTCTGGCTCAAGCTCCACCCGAAAGCCGAGGCCGACGATCTCGATGGTCGCGCGGGCGAAGCGGTCATCGCCCCTCTGGTTGATCATGATGTCGCTGACGCCGGGGACTAGCACGCCGTCGAAGTAGGCGCGCATGCTGCCGTCTTGGCGCTGGCGGAAGACGAGAGGCGTGGTGTCGGGGCTTGGCTTGGCCATCTGCATTCCGGGGCTAAGCCCGCTCCTGTGCTGTTGGAACTGTGAAAGCCTTGGCTCTTTCTTCGTCGCCGAACCAGCACAACCAAACTTGGCTCCCGCGCACGATGCGTGCGAGGTACATGCCGCGGTCCTCGTGGTACTCTACGGTCTTGCGTTCACCTGTCGGCATTGGCTCGCTCTCGCTTCTGGATGGGTCCGTCGTGGCAAGTCCGGCAGACGCAGGTCAGGTTGCCATCGTCCCAGAAAAGGGCCTCGTCGCCCTTATGCGGTGTCTTGTGGTGGGCGACGAGGTTGGCGCTGTTGCCCTCGATCTTGCCGCACTCGGCACAGGTGAAGAGATCACGGACTAGGATGGACATCCGCAAGCGCTTCCACCGCGCCGTGTAGTACCACTTCTGCCATGGCTCAGCGCTGTCGCGGCGGTAGCGCGCCCTCTCCCTCTCATCTCCCGGCAGCGGGCCGAACAGGGGAGGCAGACGGCCGATCGTTGGGCGCAGCTGCGAGAGCTTGACCTTGCTTTCCATCGGTCTATCGCCAACTCTCTACTACCGACCGCTCATAGAGAGCGTCGGCTAACTTTCTGGAGGCATGTATGAGTTTGGAGTTAAAAGTCACCATTAGGAACAATCAGAACGCAGTTCTTCTGGTTCACAAGTTTACGGTCGCCAACCCTGGCGACTTAGAGCGTGGCGTTTACGACGCAACACACCTCTTTCGCTTGCAAAACCCGGGCATGGTCGTTGGATGGTCGTTCGCTGTAGAACACGCATAGTCGAGACGGAGGGGAAATGAAGTACTACGTCTACGCCATCCACACCGATGGTTCCCGAAACCGTCTACTAGACAGCTTTGATAGTTTTCAGGCAGCCTCTGCCGAAGAGCGAAGAATGCAAGACGCGAATTTTCCACGCGACAACTACTTCGTTCGTATGTTCGCGGCCGAGAGCGATGATGCTGCCACTGCCAAAGCGAACAGCTTGCGACCCCGCTGAGGCAAGTCTGACGTTTTTTCTGGCACCCAGCCACCAACGACGAAAGCCGCCCGATGACTAGTCGGACGGCTCTCAAAAATACGAACTGAGTTCACATTTCATCTTGACTAACACGAACTGTGTTCGTATAAATAATTACCGAAGCAATCAAGCTTCGGGGACTAAGGAGCACACCATGAGCATCAAGCTCAGCTTCCAAGTCCGGTTCGGCAAATGGCGACTGACACTCACCATTAGCCGGTAACTGGGGGCCGGAGGGGTAGCAGCCCCTCCGGTTCCCAAGATAATAGTTCTTAGGAGTTAAGGCAATGGAAACCGAAGACGTCGTTGACCTCTCGAATGTCATCTCCGCCCGCGAGCTTTATGCCCTCCGCAAGAGCGCCGACATGACCCAGTCCATGATGGCCAACGAGCTCGGCCTCACCTTGCGCGGGTATCAGAAACTCGAAAGCGGCGAGAGCCCGATGAAGCCCTTGCATGGCAAGGCCGCTATGTTCGTCCTGATTGAGCGCATGGCTCAAGGTCATGTGCCTGAAGACGCCGGAGTCCGCCGCATTGTCGAGCGAGCACACTTCATGATGAACAGCGTCTTTGGTTGAACCGCACTGCTCAAAGCTTTGCGATCCACAACGTCGTCGGGCGGGCCGAAGCCCATCGCACAATCAACGTGCTCCCGATCGTAAGGGCCGGTAGGCTCGGCATCCCTTGCCCATTACTCCCCCGGCAGGGAGCGCCGTGCAACACTACTCTTGGCAGTGGCTCCGGCTTGTTGGACGACGAGACTCGAACTCGCGCACCGAGGCTCTGACCGCTGAGCTACGTCCATTTGTGGGGCTGGTATTCCCAAGGCTGCCGCCCAGTAGTAACCAGTTTCGCGTCCCCGTCTGCATCTAGGCGTCTCTACCGCTGCCGGCACTTCCACTCTGCAGCCACGGCCGGGGGATTCTCGTGGGCCTCGGCCCCGGCACTGTACCCATGAGCGCCGTGTCGACCCGACGACTTCGGAGGAATGGTCTATGGACCGGGGCTCCGCACCCTGTACCCATCTCAGGGCCAACTTCGAATATTCACCGCTCCCGGCTTTCCCGGTGATCGAGTACCCTGCGCGAGCGGAGGGAAGGGTCGATTTGCGGCTTCGCATCCTTGTCTCGCCAGTGATTGACGCGACTTTCGGATGTTACCGTTTGTGATGCGAGATGTGCCCCATTTTCGGACACCTGTAAATCCGTCACTGTCAACCGAATTGAAGCCTTTCGGTTTAGGTCGTTCGCAATCTGTTGACAAAGCTTAGTGATTGACCGTCGCAAAGTTCGGTCGTTCAGGTCGTTTTCTGCTGCGAAGGCGGCGATCTTCATGCCTTTGCGGACTTTGATGTAGCTCCAGGCGTAGAGCAGCTTGCGGTCGGCCATCTCCGGGAGGGCATTGATCCAGTCCCAGACCTCGCTCATTCGGCTCAACGCGCCCGCTGACGCGTTTTTGCGGTAATAGGCGGGCGAGTACCCATATCCCTCGTCTGCGGCCCTCACGGGCGCCGGCATGGCGTTGCCAAACTGCTGCGGACCTTTGACGCTCGGCGACAGGCGAAGCGCCTCGGCCATCTCCAGTATCCGGTCCTCGACCGTCTTTGCGTTCCAATCGTGAAAGGTCATGCGACGTCTCCAAACATTTCCAACAGGTCGCCTTGCAGAGGCGCGTAGAATTTCACTGATATCAGGACGAGCAGCACGTCGCTTGCCGGCACACCACACTGCATCGCCATCGCCTTCCGGCGGAGGCTTCCGAGATTGATAGAATCGAAGTCGGCGATCAGGGTGCGCCGCTTCACAAGGTCGGGATTGATGACCATGAGCCGGGAAACGGCCTTCAGCATGTCGGCATAGAGCTCGCGGGAGTTTCCCTGCGTGCCGGTCATGAGCCGTAGAACGAGGCGCAAATGCTCCTCGCCGTGCCTGGCGCCGATCTCGCGGACCGTTGGTTTGCAATAGCACTCGCACGGCCGACGGCTGGTCGGGCTGTGCAGGCGGGCATCCTTGAGACGCACGCCGCACTCCCGGGCAACCTTGTAGATGTCGACGCTGTGTCGCTTCACGCCGCCCCCATCATGATCTGGCGGTAGCGCTGGTCGAGGTCGTCATCATGTGCATGATACACATCATGCACACTCTGCCGGCCCTGCTCCGCCAGTTCGTCGGCACGCTCGTTACCAGCCACGCCAATGTGCCCCTTCACCCACCGGATTTTGATCTCCCCGAACTTGGGGACATCTGCCAGCGCGGCGTCGATCGACTGCCAAAGCTCCAAGTTCTTGATCTCGCCTTCCTCGCGCTTCGGACTGTTGATCTTGCGTTTGCTCCAACCCCTCGCCTTCCATGTCGGCATCCACTCATTGACGCCTTTCACGCAATACTCGCTGTCGCACCAGATGGTGATCGAGCCGTACTCGCTGACCAGCTTCCAAGCCTCCTCGATCGCGTTGAGCAGGCCTGTCAGTTCCATCTGGTTGTTTGTGGTCGCGGGATCGCCGCCGCATGCATCGGCGGTTTCGATGCCATCCTCGTAGACGACAAAGCCCCAGCCGCCGGCGCCGGGGTTCGGGATCGCGGCGCCATCGCAGAAGATGTGGATCCCGGTGGAAAACATCTCCGGAGTGAAGGTGCTGATGTGATTGGTCTTTTTGGCATATGGAGGGATTTTCCCTCCTTTTACAGCCAAAGACCGGCCACCCTTCCGGCCCTTCTTTGCAGGCGGTTGCGGTTCTTTTTTCGCAGAAGTCCGGCCGGACTCCAACTCCGCTTGGATCAGAAACAGCGTCGAGGTCATGTCCGCGCCCTGAGGCGGGAACTTGATGCGCGTGCCGAGCAACTGTTGGGCCATGAACGCCGCCTGCCTGGCGCTGGCGAGGTGGTTCACGTCGGCGCCAAGCCCACGCAGGTACTCGCGCAGCGGCGCGAAGGGTTTTGGAAGAGCGTAGCTCATCGACGCGCCCTCCTGCGGGACCAAAGCCGGATCTTCAGTTTGATGATGTCGAGGATGATCATCACGCGGCCTTTCCTACTGCGGCACCGCGGACCTTCTTCGTCTTGCGGAACCAGTGGATCGCCAGCGCCCGCCACAGCGGCCACTTGTGCGTGACCGAAAGCTGCTTGGCCTCATCGAGGTCGGTCGCCCATGTGCCCTGTATGGCGGCTGTCAGAGCATCCGGCGTGATGCTGTCCCGGTACTCGTCGTGGGTCAGCAACAGCTCGACCGCCTTGATCTGAGGCTTCAGAATTGGCGCGAATCCTCCCTGCGCGAGAACGGTGAGAATGATGCGCGAGGTCTCGTTACCGCGCTTGTTGATCAGTTCGCTGATCGAGTTGATCGAGACCGTGTCTCCCGGCCGCGATTTGCCGCCTGGGCCCGGGTGCCGGAGGATGTTCACGCCGGCCTGCTTGCAGATGATGTCGATCGTGATGGCGTCGAGATCGTGCGCCACCAGGCCGGACTGGTGAAGCTGCAAGGGCGTGACGCCCAGCCGTTCCGTGTTCTGCCCGACGAAGGCTGCAGCCTGTGACGAGGTCGCAGAGGCATCAACGATCATCACGGGGATGAAGTCGATTGCGGGATGGCTCGCGGCGGCGATGGCAGTGTGCTGGCCGTCCAGCACCTTCAGAACCGTCTGCCCATCGTGCTCAGCATAAGCGCAGATCGGCGGCTTGAATTTATTCCAGTCGAAAGCCTCAATGATCTTGCGGATCTGGGAAAGCCCGCGGGCGCCGATGCTGCGCTGATAGCTCGGATCCACCATGAGGGATTCCGGCCGGACGACTTCGCAGATCGGTTGGCCGTTCTCCGGCGTCGCTATGTCGAGTCCTGTCAGGCTGACGGGCTGGATATGACGCAACGCGAAGTTCTGGTCGACCTTCAGGACTCGGTTGGCGATTGTGATAGCCTCGCGCAACAGTTCACGGTTGGTGTCGGGAAACTCCCGCGCGCAGGTCTTGGCGACGGCGTCGATCATATCGGCACCGGTGCATTTCTTTCCCGTCTGCTTCGCAGCGTCGTCGAGCAAGAACTTAGCGATTTCGATGGCGTTCATGCTGTTGCTCCTTTTGGGGTCGAGTAAGTGTTTCCGCTCGGCAACATCGGCGAAGGGGAAACATTTAACTTCGCCTCGATCTCGTTCTTGCGCTCGGTTAGTCGCTGGATGCGTTCGATGATGGGGCGGGCAAACTCGGCAGCGCCGGAAAACCGCATGTAGCCGAGAGCCGTTTGATCCTCGCGGATTTCGATGTTGATCCGACCAAGTTCATCGGCCTCGAAGTATTCCCGGTATGACCGGACCTCGTCTGCTGCCTTGTCGATTTGGTGGCTGTATCTTTCCTTGAAGTAGTCGAGCGACGGGCACCACTGGAACAGAGACTGCCACCGCTTCTTGGCCGTGCTCTCCAAGCTTAGCCGGTTGAAGATCATGTACGCGCTCCCCGCGCGCTCGAGCCTTGCGATGGCCCATGTCTCCGGCAGCTTCATTGTGCGTATGGCGCGGGAGACGGCGACGCGGTGTTTCTTCTCGACCCGGTTAGCCCCTCGATAGACCGCCTCGCATATGTCGGTTGTCGTCCAGGCCCCGTCCTCATCGTTTTCGATCAGTGACAGGATCGTCGCTTGGATCTTTCCTGCTCCCCGGCTCATTCAGCACCGCCTTCCGAGAACATATCGGCCTGTGCGAGACGGTCGCGCCAGTTGGAGACGGTCTGCGGGCTCACGCCGATGCGTCGGCCAATCTCACGGTTTGAGAGGTCAGGGTTTGACCGCAGCAGATCCTTGACCGCGTTGGCCTTGTCTGCGTTGGACCGACGGTCGAACGGCTGCTGTCCATTTTGCGCAGTCGGGCACTGACCCACGTTCTGTGGGTTAGTTGCCATCTTGCGGAGAAGATCGAAATCGGCGCGAAGCCGCTTGAGAAAATCGTCTTCATCCCGTGTATGGTCTTCCGGGTTGAGCCACTGCTCAGACCAGTTGTAGTCGTCCCAGTCAAAGCGCGTTTCGAGGTCTGCCTAGGTCTGCACTGGCGCTTTTTGAAGCATTTCCTCCAACAGAAGGATCCGAGCTTCCACTTCCATATCGTGTTTCCAGTCGTCCCTATCGAAGACGTCTCGGTCGCGCCGAATCTGATTCCACGATTTAACCTCGTCGAGCGCCTCGGCTAAAGTGCTCGGCCATGCGTACGCATTTTGGATAGCCTTCCGAATTTTCTTCGGCAGCTTGTCCAAGTAGACGCCGCCGGTTTGTCGGCCCAACTTGTACGTGAAGCGCCGATCTTTGCCTGTTGGGTCCTTGAAGGTCTGAAACATCGAGACCCACGAAACAGCGCTTCTCAACGCGTGCTCCCGTTCGGTCTGCTCGAAAACCGCGAAGATGTTCTTGTAACGGGTCAGGACTTCGGCTCGCCTTGCCGCGTTCGCCTGGTAGCGCTTCTCGCGTTCGCTCTTGTGCCTCTCCCAGAAAGCATTCGCCTGTTGCTGCTCTTGCTGGCGGCGCTCCCTCTCGCAGCTATCGGCCCCCGCACTTGCTGCATCAGCAGACGCGGGACCTGAATTGTGCCCGGCGCCGGTCGCGTCCATTTTTGACACGGCCTCATCAAACGTCATCCCGGCTTTTGCGGCCATGGCATCCGCCATCCGGCGAGCGTTCTCCCTCTCACCTTGGTTATCGTTCTGGGTCACATGCGCATGCAGCTTCCGGAACTTATCCATGTTGAACGGCGTGGCGGTAGCGTGCGCGTTCATGCTGCACCCCGCGCCAGATAATCAGGGCGGGCGTCAGCATCAGCGTCAGCGGCGGCGCAACTGTCTTCCCCGGGGGTTTCACCCCCATGCCCCCGAGCAAAGGCATTCGCCTTTGCAATCGTCCCCTCACCCATAGAGCTTGCCGAACTCTCAGCACTTTCTTGCTCTTGAGGATCAGGACTGTCAGTGCGTGTGTGCACACCCCTTATAAAGGGGGTGGTGCTAACGCTAACGCTAACAGCGTCAGGCGAACTGTTGTTAGCTGATGTGTCAGCATGTTTTCCGCTAACGCTAACGCTAACAGTATCGCCGTTGATGGTGATCTTTCCATCGGAGACGAGTTTCTTGCGGACGGTGCTGAAGGCGGTCCGTCTTGCTCCATCGGTCGGCTTGTGTTGCCACTGAGATGCGCATGCATCCTGCCATTGCTTGAGGGAGACATCACCGCTGATCGACAGATCGGAGAGCAGCATCATGGCCACTGCGGCATCCGTCAGATCCCGGCTTGCCTTCTGCTCCTCTTTGGAGGGTTTCTCGGATGCCGACGACGACACCAGCGCCTTGATGACCTGAACCGAGATCGGGCCACCGGCGACCATAACATCGGCGCCAGCAATTTCGAATGTGAACCGCGCTCCTGATGGCTCGTTCCTGAGTTTTTCCACCTGCATAAAGCCCTTGCCCTTGCCTTTCTTGACCTCGATCACGGAGTCTGCCCGATCGAAGAACACGCGCGATCCACGCATCCCGCTATTCTCGTTCTTCCCTGTGTGGTGGATGGACAGCACCGAGCAGCTGAGCCGTCGGGACAGCTTATCGGCGTTGTTCATGTATTCAGATGCTGCTGTGGCATCGTCCTGGCTCTTCGGCCCAAAGCAGGCGGCCAGCGTGTCGATGACGACTAACGCGACAGGCAGATCAAACTCGCGATGCAATTTGCCTGCTTGGATCTCCACCTCATTCCGAAAGCTGTCTGAAACAAACCCTTCAGGGTTGCTCTCCATCACCCCGAGGGGAAGGCCTTCATCGGATACGCCAAGCTGCTGGCAGGCCGCCGCAATACGGTCCTGCACACCGTTGAAATCTTCACCCGCTACATAAAGGACGCTGCCCCTCACCACTGCCCTGCCCGCCCATTCGAGACCGGCCGCAACAGCAACAGCGGTGCGAACTGAAACGCCTGTTTTCCCCGATCCTGAGGAACCGAACAGCAGGCAAGGTCCTGCCGGCAGAACGCTCGGGATGATGAACCGCTGGCGGGGCTTGCCCGCCAACAGGTTCTTGCGGATTTGAGCGGCAGTGATGTAGCCAGTCATGCAGCGGCCCTTTCCTCGACGTCATCGTCGTAGGACACGCCAACGATCCGCCAGAAGTGGCCATCGCGCTCAATGTCGACAGACGCCGGGCGAACCAGTTCTTCACGACGACCGTAGGCTTCCTTCAGCGTCTGCGGTGCAGGCTGGTCGCCGAGAAGCATGGCCCAGATGTCGCGCCACCACCTTGTGTTCAGGTGCTTGTGCCAGACGCGCACGATGGCATCGCCGCCGAGGCCGATCGAGATCATGCACGACTGGCTGTCCGTGTTGGGCTTGCGGTAGGCATGCAGCGCAATGCTTTCCACCGGAAGCCCGCGGAAGCCCTTGGCCTCGGTCAGCGCGTTCACTGCCGCCTGCTCCGGACCCCAATGGATCGAACCATATTCGAGTTGTTCGGCCGTGACGGCCTGACGTGCCCGTAGGACTCGATCGCAGTGGAAGCAGGAGTGAGACTGCAGGTGGTTGTATGTCCCGCAGCCTGGGCACGGCAGCCACGGTGCGATGCCTCCCAGCGGCTGGCCGGACTTGTCGAAGTGCGGGGCATGGACCGGCCCGAAAGCCTTCACGTTGCCGGCAAAATCGAGCACGAGGCAGTCCGCTTTGCCGTCAGATGGCCTAGTTCCTCGCCCAACTGACTGCGTGTGGATGATGGGCGACATCGTGGGGCGGCAGGATGCGATCAGGTCAATGTCGGGGACGTCAAAACCTGTCAGTGCCGCCTGCACAGTGACCGCAACTTTCGTGCGATCCTGCTTGAATGCAGCGACAGATGCCTCGCGGTCCGTTGGTGACATCGCGCCGATGATCAGCGATGCGCGGACGCCTCTCTTGTGAAGCGCCCTGACATAGGCCTCGGCGTGTTCCACCGTGACGGCAAAGATCAGACCCTTCTTCCGGTCCTGCATCGCCTCGTTGAAGATCGCGATCTGTGCCTCGACTTGGTCAAGGTTCGCTCGCACCAACTGGCTCTGGTTGTAGTCGCCTGCGCTCTTCGACACGCCCTTTGTCGTCATCCGGGCTGCTGGTGAGACATATCGCACCGGCGCGAGAAAGCCTCGAGCGACGAGATCCGGCACGCCGATTTCGAAAGGCTGACAATCGAACCACGCCTTCTTGCCGTAGATTGCGCCATCGGCGGTCCGAAACGTCGTGGCGCTGAGACCAACGCGGGAAGTGTCTCGACCACGCGGAAGCCCTGCGAAAAGGCGCGCGAACCATGACCCCTTGTGCAAAGGCATCTGGTGAGCTTCGTCGACAATGACATGGTCGGGATCGAAGTTGATAAGCCCGGCCAGGCTTTGGGGCGTGCCCACGACGATCCTGCTGTCGATCTCACGACGATTAAGAGCTGCGCAGACAACGCCGATGTCGGCCGAGGGGAGAAGGCGCCGGAGCGCCTTTTCGTTCTGTTCGGCCAATTCTCTGGATGGCACCGTGACGACTATACGCTCATCACCACGAACGGACAGGCGGTCAGCGACGCCGGCAACGACCATGCTTTTGCCTGCGCCAGTCGGCAGGCTGGCCACGGGGTTCCGCCCAGATTGGACAGCCCCAACGACAGCATCGACGGCGGCAGCCTGATAATCGCGAAGTTGAACCGTCACGGCTTCACCTCCTGCCGCGCATCACGCGGGCGGTTCGTCTTGTTGGTGAGGGATTCGGCGTCGCCGTGAACCTGGTGCCACTCGAAGTTTTCGAGAAGCTCGATCACAGGCTCAAGACGCCTCTTCGCCGTCCCGAGCAGCCATGACATCTCGGAAGCCTCGTCGTCCGTCACCTCGCCAACGCTCAAGCGCTGGCTGAGGAACCGCATGAGCACCAAGGCATCCTGCGTCACGTCAACGTGTTCTTGGGTCACTACGGGCCGGGTCATCGTGCGGCCTCCATGTTGCGCTTTGCACGGCCGATGCGCTCGAACGCCTCATAAAGCGTGTCGGCGATGTCGCCTGCGTCTGCACCGCCGTTGTCCGTGAAGTCCGGAGAGAGGAGGGCCATCCACACGGTCAGGATGATCGACTTCGCACGGCCGATGTCATCGATGGGATTTGTGTCCTCGCCGGGGGAGATTGCGCTGGTCATGCCAAGTCCTCCATGATGATCTGAAGGTCCTGCTCGATCGCCTCCATGCGAATTTCGACTTCTGCCACCAGCGCCTGCAAAGCGCCCTGGGCCTTGATCGTCAGGCCCTCATGACTGCAGGCCATGTGAACGGCTTCGTTGAGGTAGCGGGCCACAGCGAGGCGATCGACGATGTCGCCGATCTTGCGTGATGTCGGGGTTCTCATGCTCGCTCCTCCCCGTGCCAAGCAGCTTCGAAGGCCTCCTTGAGGCTGAAAGTCAGCCCACGAACCTGATTGGAGAGGAAGAAAAGGTTGTCACGCTGGTCAGCGGTGAATTCGATCCGACTGGAAATCGTGCTCTTCGCGGAGTTGAACTCGTACTCCAGCATGTCGTCCAAGATAACGGCGGTCATCCGCGTGTCGTGGATCAGATCTTCAAGCGAGCGCATGGCCTTCGCTACGTCACGGTCTGAGGCTTTCTTTTCCGCGGGAGCGGTGGTATCCGTCATCGTGTTCATATTGCTTTCCTTTGCAGGGATGGTGGAACCATGGCTCGGGACCGTTGGCGCGGTCGCCGAGCCTTTTCCGTTTTGGAGACTGAGAGAGGCGACGAACTGCTGGAGCAGCACGAAGTCGCCGTCGCTGTGTTCGAGGAGGTAGGCTGCCAGCGTCGAGCGCTCGCCTACTGTTCCCGTGGCGAAGTAATGAACCTTGTCCTCCACCTCTTCGCCGTTGGTGCACTGGGCCGTCGCGAGCGCGATAAAGGCTCGCTGCTCGGCTGCTTCGGATGCCCTCACCGCCAGAGCGTCGAGAGGATTGCCCGCAGCGTCGAAGTTGGCTTCGTCGTCGAGGACAGATGCGCGGTGAGCGTCGATTAGAACGCTGATCACGCCGCCGGCTCCATAAAGAACCGGATCAGCGCGCCGCGTTCGGCCACCCAACGACCGCCGACTTTCTTGGCGGGGATAGAGCCTGTCGTCAGCAGGTGGAATGTCACCCTGGGAGACCGGCCGATGATTTTGGCTATGTCATCAGCGCCCCAGATCAGTTCGATTTTTTCAGTCATCGTCTCCATTGGTAATCCTCTGTTAATGGGCGGTGTGTCATCAGTGCCGCACGACATGTGTGTCATGTGTGTGGCATTGCTGTCAACCCATGTGTGTGGCAGAGGTGAGGCATGGCCAGAGAAGATCTACATTTCCGACTGCGGATCCCGGGCGACCTGAAAGCGAAGGTCGAGAGCGCTGCTGACAGCCACGACGTCAGCATGACGGCAGAGATCATTGATCGACTGGAAAAATCCTTCGATGTGGCTGTTCCCCTGCCGCCCGGGCTTGCTGAGCGGATTGAGGTCTACGCGGGTCGGCAGGGTCGAACTCTTGTTGAGGAGGTCGTCCGTCTATTGGAGCGTGAATACCCTGCTCAGTGGGAGGTTATCGACCGAATGGAGCACATGGCCAACTTACTGGCCGCGCTCGCCGCCGGGACGGGAGACGCGGCTATTGATGCTTTCGTAACGGAGATGCAGGAGACACTGGAGGGCATCGTGAGCGGCCGGGTGAAAGGCGTAAACGAAGATGTTCGCGATGAAGTAGGAGCGCTTTGGTCCAGCTATAAAGCCCGCCTGAATGAACTCCAGTACGATAGCGATCAGCAACAATTCGAACTGGATGAAGAAGAGGAAAAGATGCGTCGCTTGATCGACAGGACTGAGAAGCTTGCAGAACCAAGGCCTTCAGAACCGAACCCGATGAGCGACTCAATTTTCCTTTCTCATGTGCTTTCGCCAAGGGATCTATCCGCGCTCGCGGAAAGCATTCGCTCAGGAGACGTGGAAGCTGGTGCGGAAATCGTCCGCAACTTGCCAATGGATGCCATCGCTAAACGCGTCCGCTTCGAGGCTTTGCCAGAGGAATCAAAGTACAGGCTTCGCCGGGAGGTAGGTCCCTCAAATGGCGACGACCCGTTCGGTTTCACGGAGTGACCGATGAGCGTTCGTAAACGCGAATGGACGACGCCAAAGGGCGAGGCGAAATCGGCTTGGGTGGTTGACTATGTCGGCAGCAACGGCAAGCGCCACCTGAAGACCTTCAAGCTGAAGAAGCAAGCCGACCAGTTTGCCGCTACGGCCTCCGTCGAGGTTAGGGAGGGCGTTCATGTCGCCGACAGCGCTAGCGTGACCGTCAGCAAAGCGGGCGCGCTGTGGATCTCCTCAGGAGAAAATGCCGGGCTGGAGCGATCGACGGTCAACCAGCGTAAGAGCCACCTCGAGCACCACATCAAGCCGCTGATCGGTGAGGTGCTTCTTTCCAAGCTGACGGTACCGACTGTCCGGGACTTTGAGGACCGTCTTCGCAAGGAAGGTCGATCGCCGGCAATGATCAAGAAGGTCTTGACCTCACTCGGCTCAATACTCAGTGA
Organism: Rhizobium sp. PP-CC-3G-465; assembly: GCF_004343445.1. Lineage (NCBI taxonomy): Bacteria > Pseudomonadati > Pseudomonadota > Alphaproteobacteria > Hyphomicrobiales > Rhizobiaceae > Rhizobium > Rhizobium sp. PP-CC-3G-465. The sequence continues at coordinate 933,099 of NZ_SLYH01000001.1, read as the reverse complement.
CGCGAGCGAACGCGGCCTCGCGATGCGCAACCCCGTCCGTGATATCCGAGGCAGGAGGAAAGGCCGCGACCATCGAACAGAGAGGCGCCAGAAGGGCCGTGTCGAGGTTGGGGTAGACATTCCCACCCGCGAGGAGATTAAGGCTCTCGTGGACGCTCTGGATACGAACTGGAGACCCCTACTCCTGACGGCGATCTTCACCGGCATGCGCTCGTCTGAACTGCGTGGCCTGCGCTGGCAGGACGTGGACTTGAAGCGCAACCAGATCAGCGTCAATCAGCGCGCGGATGAGTTCGGAGAGATCGGGCCGCCGAAGTCGGAGGCCGGTGTCCGCACGATCCCCGTCCCGCCCCTCGTCGTCAACGCGCTGAAGGAGCACATGCTCCGCCAGGAGCCCGGAACGGCGCTGGTGTTTGCCAATCCTGCCGGCGAGCCGCGGTCCCATACGAACATCATTAACAAGGGGCTGGTGCCAGCGATGGTGCGCGCCGGTGTCGTCGATGCGGATGGCAAAGCGAAATACTCCGGCATGCATGCGCTAAGGCACTTTTATGCGAGCTGGCTCATCAATCGGAAAGAGGACGGCGGTCTCGGCTTGCCCCCGAAGATGGTGCAGGAGCGGCTTGGCCACGCATCGATCGTGATGACGATGGACGTTTACGGACACCTGTTCCCGCGCATGGATGACGGCACGGAACTGGCCGATGCAGCCACAGCGCTGCTCACATGACTGCAACATGGCCGCGACATGTCGTCTGATTGTGAAGCTATATCAATGATAGAGGGAAGCCTGCAAATCCTTGCACCCCGGTTCAATTCCGGGCGAGGCCTCCAACGCCATTTTACCACCATTTCAAGGCATAGAAATTCCTCATCTATTTTTGTGGTGTGGCAGTTTGGGCCTCTAATGTTCTGCAACATTAAATTTTGGTGTGGCGATCCATTGCTTTCTGCTCCCTCCTCGTCTCCTTCATGAACCAGAACGTTCTGAGAACAGCCATCTTAGAACCCAGATAGCTCTATCCCCTATTCATGGTGTGGACGCTCTCCGGCCTGCCTCAATGCAGGCGGACGTTCGACCATACGCGGTGTTCGTTTGGCGAACAGGGACATACTCCGCCATTCTTCAAAGTCTTCGATGTGAACTATGCCCTATATGGGGCCCATCAACGACACGCACGGTGGACGTAGGGTTTTTGTTCTGGCAAAAGGGGCTCGGACGCGACTGCCGTTAATTCAAGAACGGGGTCGGGCGACAGATTGACGTCACGTCGTTGCCACGAGATCACGGCGGCCGTCCAGTTTACATTCTCCGAATGTAGGCGAGCGCTGCCAGCCAGTGGAACGCCGCAGATTTCCAAACGAATCCGCCGCGCAATCTTCACATCTCTTCGCCGTGCGAGGATAACAGCCGAGCTGCTGGGTAAATGATGGTGAGAACGCGCATTCAGAATTTGCAGCGCGTCTGAAACCGCATTCGTCTGTTTATCAAACGTCCACAATCCAGTTGAATACGACAAGAGACTCGGTAATATCCCTTTATCGTCAACCCATTGGCGACATATTAGATTCACGGGGGGAACAATGAAAATCATTACGACAGGCGCGATTATCATCAGCGCCATTTTTGTGTCCGGGGCAGCACAGGCCGAGGATCTGGTGTTCACACTGAAGAACGGCACGAAATCCGTTCTCACGCGCTTCTACACGTCACCTGTCGGTGTCAGTGATTGGGAGGGAGACGTGTTCGGCGAACAGGTCCTCAATCCCGGTGAGACAATCGAGCTTACGATTGCAGATGGTCGAGACGTTTGTAATTATGACATGCGTTTCGAATTCGAAGAGGGTTCAGATCTCGCAACGACGGAAGACAAGCAAAATTTGTGCGAAATGGGATCTTACACGATCCACGAATGATGAGCCTGATCTTCGGATAAAGTCTCTAAATATATCGGAGCAGCTGGCCGAGATGCCCGGGTATCACAGCGAGCTAGCTGCTCCGACAGTCGTCAATGGGACACTGTTCCCCAGATCATTGTTTGCATATTTGATCACAAGTATACTGAGGACGGATGCAAGCATCCCGACAAAGATCATTCTCATGATGAATTCCTTAGCGCATGAAAAATGCGCGTTTTTTTTGTAAATGGTGCTGTGAGCAATACCAAAAAAATGAACTAAAATCGCCAACACGATTGTAATTCGGCTAGACAGAGATTTGATTGCTTTTACGTACTGGCTTTTCACCCTGCCTGGAAAGTGCCATGGTCTCTGTGTGGGCTACAAACAGTCGTTTGCCAAATCCTGAACTTCGTCGGGGTTGTACATACTCACAACATCGTGCTTCCCACAAAGTCAGCTTTATTACAGCCAAAGAGGACAGCCCGAAAGTTTCTCGATGTTCCGGGCATGTTCACCTCCGCTGTGTTCGCCCGGTAAACGCCGACCTGCCCATGCGGTTCCATAGACTTTCACTTGTAGGTATCGTTAAAGCTAGCAGGCCTCAGAACTGAACGTGTTCCGCTTGATAGCTTACGAATAGAACGACAGATGGCGCAAATTTCTGGCCGGTTGGTAACTTAACGGATAACGAAGCTTACCTACATCTCACGCCACGAGATTCAGGGGCCACCAATTACCCCTTCATCATCCCGTACTGGATGCGGCATCCGGCGACCTGACGTCCAAGCGCTCAAAAGTGTCTACTCATCTCGTAGACGTTAAACAGCCAAGCTACGACTCAAGGTCGGACTGACAAGGAGGTGGATGGCTCGACCCTCAAAATCGCATCTCTGCAGAACGTGAAGGTTGCGATTTCCGTCTGTCCTCGCCGGTACAGTAGTCAACTAGGACCGTCTAAAACGTAAACCTCAAAAAACATGCTGAAAAGGCTCCATGTGCTGGAACCTGATGACGACAAGATCTCATCAACCTCACAATAGCAAAGCCCTTCCCTTCACTGATAACGGCGAATCAACCCGACGAGCTTTCCTTGGACCTTCACGCGTTCCGGGCCAAAAATTCTTGTCTCATAGGCTGGATTGGCTGCTTCGAGGGCAACGGAGGCACCCTTGCGGCGGAAGCGCTTGAGGGTTGCTTCTTCGTCATCCACGAGAGCCACGACGATCTCGCCGGGGCTGGCACTGTTGGCATTGCGGATGATCACGGTATCACCGTCCAGAATACCGGCTTCGATCATCGAGTCGCCCCGGACTTCCAAGGCGTAGTGCTCGCCATTGCCGATCATAAAGGCGGGAACGGAGATATCGTGGGTATTGTTCTGGATGGCGGAAATCGGAACGCCTGCGGCGATGCGCCCCATCACCGGAACCGACACGCTATTATCGTTGCCCACCCCAGCCGTCGTCTTCGGCGCGTTTTCAGGTGCAGAGCTTCCCCGGCTTCCTTGAATCACGCTCGGCGAAAAACCGCGCTTCGGCGGGACAGCGGCCAGATACGCCTCCGGCAGCTTGATGACCTCAAGCGCCCGTGCCCGGTTGGGTAGGCGCCGGATGAACCCGCGCTCCTCAAGAGCCGTGATCAGCCGGTGAATGCCGGATTTGGACGCGAGCTCCAGTGCATCCTTCATTTCGTCGAATGAGGGGGGAATACCCGATTCCTTCATGCGCTCATGAATGAAAATCAACAGTTCCTGTTGCTTGCGGGTCAGCATGATCAATCGACTCCAGAGTCACGAAACAAAGCAAGAACAGTGTTATATGTTCCTCATGTGTTCTGCAAGTGGCATTCTGGTTAAACCACATCGGGAATGATCAACAAGGGGCGCCCATCCGAAGCGTTGCTTTCCGCATTCCCTTAAAAACGAGAATTGTTGTCAACGCACAGCCTCTCTCAGCTTCACAATAGCAACGCCGCCATGAACTTACCCATGACGGCGCAAAAGAGGCGTCGAATTTATGTATCAACCTGCAGCAGGTTTGCGCGAATCAAAATGGGATATCGTCATCCAGGTCACGAGAGAAGCCGCCGCTTGATCCGCCGGTGCTACCGCCCGATCGGGCGCCCGAGGACTGGGCCGGGCGATCGTAATCGTCGCCGTAATTCGACCCACCGCTTCCGCCACCATATTCCGAGCTGCCACGGCTTCCGCCACCGCTGCCTCCACCATCGCGACCGTCGAGCATGGTCAGCGTCGAGTTGAAGCCCTGAAGCACCACCTCCGTGGAGTAACGGTCGTTTCCGTCCTTGTCCTGCCACTTGCGGGTCTGCAGCGCGCCCTCGAGATAGAGCTTGGCGCCCTTTTTCACATATTGCTCTACGACCTTGCACAGGCCTTCGTTAAAGACCACGACGGTGTGCCACTCTGTTTTCTCGCGCCGCTCACCGGAGTTTCGGTCGCGCCAGCTTTCGGAGGTCGCGATGCGCAGGTTTGCGATCGGCTTGCCATCCTGCGTCCGCCGAATCTCGGGGTCCGCCCCGACGTTGCCGATGAGGATCACCTTGTTTACGCTACCAGCCATCTCTTTGTCCTGTCTCCTGAAAGCGGCTCAACGATCCGCATCGTGCCGCGAGCCTACGCTGTTGAGCGCGGCATTTCGCCCTCGGCCGCCAGCAATCCACAACAGTTTGCAAATTTGTTCTTTATTTGTTCTATGTCTTGGGTATGATCCTGTCAAGCGAGGCCGTCACGGGCCGCAGACCGGATCACTGTGACGAAGGAATAGTGGTTTCCCGAAAACGCGCCTCGACATATGAAGTAATGATCTTAAGTAAGGGCTTCGTCCCCATGCAGAGCGTCCGACCATGAGCGAATTCAAGACCATTTCGATCCGCGGTGCGCGGGAGCACAATCTGAAGGGCGTCGATCTCGACCTCCCGCGCAACAAGCTGATCGTGATGACGGGGTTGTCCGGGTCGGGAAAGTCGTCGCTGGCCTTTGATACCATCTATGCCGAAGGGCAGCGGCGCTATGTCGAGAGCCTTTCGGCCTATGCGCGTCAGTTCCTTGAGATGATGCAGAAGCCCGACGTCGATCTGATCGAGGGCCTATCGCCTGCTATTTCCATCGAACAGAAGACGACGTCGAAAAATCCGCGCTCGACCGTGGGAACGGTCACCGAGATCTACGACTATATGCGCCTTCTGTTCGCGCGCGTCGGCGTGCCCTATTCGCCAGCGACAGGTCTGCCGATCGAAAGCCAGACTGTCAGCCAAATGGTCGATCGGGTTCTTGCGATGGAAGAAGGTGCTCGCCTGTACATTCTCGCGCCGATGATCCGGGGGCGAAAAGGAGAGTACAAGAAGGAACTCGCGGAGCTCATGAAGAAGGGCTTTCAGCGCGTAAAGGTGGACGGCCAGTTTTACGAGATCGCCGATGTTCCCGCGCTCGATAAGAAGTACAAGCATGACATCGACGTGGTCGTCGACCGTCTGGTCGTGCGCGGCGATATCGCGGCAAGGCTTGCGGACAGTCTGGAGACCTCGCTGCGGCTTGCGGATGGCTTGGCGATTGCGGAATTTGCTGACAAGCCGCTACCGGAGAAGGAGACATCCGCCGGCGGTTCGGCCAACAAGTCGCTGAACGAGACGCATGAGCGCGTGCTGTTTTCGGAAAAGTTCGCCTGCCCCGTCTCCGGCTTTACGATTTCGGAGATCGAACCCCGCCTGTTTTCGTTCAACAACCCTTTCGGGGCCTGCCCGACCTGCGATGGTCTCGGCAGCCAGCAGAAGATTGATGAGGCGTTGATCGTGCCGGAGCATGATCGGACGCTGAAGAACGGGGCGATCGCGCCTTGGGCCAAATCGTCGTCCCCCTATTACAATCAAACTCTGGAAGCGCTCGGCAAAACCTTTGGGTTCAAGCTGAGCAACACCTGGGCTGAACTCTCGGACGCTGCGAAGAAGGCGATCCTACGCGGCACGGACGACAAGATCGTCTTCCAGTATGCGGACGGCGCGCGCTCCTACAACACCACGAAGACATTCGAGGGCATCGTTCCAAACCTCGAGCGGCGCTGGAAGGAAACCGAGTCGGCCTGGGCGCGTGAGGAGATCGAGCGCTACATGTCGGCGGCCCCCTGCCCCGCCTGCAAGGGCTTCCGGCTGAAGCCAGAAGCGTTGGCCGTCAAGATCGATCGCCTTCATATCGGCGAGGTCACGAACATGTCGATCCGTGTCGCGCGCGACTGGTTCGAGGATCTGCCTGCGCGGCTGACGGACAAGCAGAATGAGATCGCCGTCCGTATCCTGAAGGAGATCCGCGATCGGCTGCGCTTCCTGAACGATGTCGGGCTGGATTATCTCAGCCTCTCGCGAAACTCCGGTACGCTGTCGGGTGGCGAGAGCCAGCGCATTCGGCTGGCCTCGCAGATCGGCTCCGGCCTGACAGGCGTGCTCTATGTGCTGGACGAACCGTCGATCGGACTGCATCAGCGCGATAATGCCCGCCTGCTCGATACGCTGCGGCATCTGCGCGATATCGGCAATACGGTTATCGTGGTCGAGCATGACGAGGACGCGATCCTGACGGCGGATTATGTCGTTGATATCGGTCCCGCGGCCGGCATCCATGGCGGACAGGTCGTGGCCTCCGGCACACCGCAGGAGATCATCGATCATCCGACGTCGCTGACCGGCAAGTATCTTTCGGGCGATCTCTCGGTTTTGGTGCCGGCGGAGCGGCGGAAGCTGAAGAAAAAGAAGGAGCTGACGGTCGTCGGCGCGCGCGGCAACAACCTGAAGAATGTTACCGCCTCTATTCCGCTTGGCGTCTTTACGGCGGTCACCGGCGTCTCCGGCGGCGGCAAGTCCACCTTCCTCATCGAAACGCTCTACAAGGCGGCGGCCCGTCGCGTGATGGGCGCGCGCGAGATCCCGGCCGATCACGACCGCATCGACGGATTCGAGCATATCGACAAGGTCATCGACATCGACCAGTCGCCGATCGGCCGCACGCCGCGCTCGAACCCCGCCACCTATACCGGCGCGTTCACCCCCATCCGCGACTGGTTTTCCGGCCTGCCGGAGGCGAAGGCCCGCGGCTATCAGCCAGGGCGATTCTCCTTCAATGTGAAGGGCGGGCGTTGCGAGGCGTGCCAGGGCGATGGCGTCATCAAGATCGAGATGCACTTCCTGCCGGACGTCTATGTGACCTGCGACGTTTGCCACGGCAAACGCTACAATCGCGAAACCCTCGACGTCACCTTCAAGGGCAAGTCGATCGCCGACGTGCTGGACATGACCGTCGAGGAAGGCGTCGAGTTCTTCGCGGCGGTCCCCGCCGTGCGCGACAAGCTGGTGACGCTCAACGAGGTTGGGCTTGGCTATATCAAGGTCGGGCAGCAGGCGAACACCCTGTCGGGCGGCGAAGCGCAACGCGTGAAGCTGGCCAAGGAACTCTCCAAGCGATCGACCGGACGGACGCTCTATATTCTGGATGAGCCGACCACCGGCCTGCATTTCCACGATGTGGCGAAACTGCTGGAATTGCTGCACGAACTCGTCAACCAGGGCAATTCCGTTGTCGTGATCGAGCACAATCTGGAGGTCATCAAAACGGCGGACTGGATCCTCGACTTTGGTCCGGAAGGCGGGGATGGCGGCGGTCAGGTCGTGGCGGAGGGGACACCGGAGCAGATCGTTCGGGAAAAACGCTCGCACACCGGCCACTTCCTGAAGGAACTGCTTGAGCGCCGCCCGGTCCGCAAGGCCGTGGCTGCGGAATAACGCGGGCTTGCAAAGAACGAGTGAAAGGAACGGGCGGCATGGGTAAGGCGGGTACGATTCGCGTCGGCATCGGCGGCTGGACGTTCGACCCTTGGGAGGGAACCTTCTACCCAGAGGGCCTTGCGAAGAAGCGGCAACTCGAGTTCGCCGGCAACGTGCTGAAGGTTATCGAAGTGAACGGGACGTATTACGGCTCGCAGAAGCCAGAGACATTCGCGAAATGGGCATCGGAAGTTCCGGACGATTTCGTCTTCACGCTGAAGGCAAGCCGTTATGCCACGAATAAGAAAGTTCTGGCGGAGGCCGGGGAGTCGATCACGCGGTTCCTGAGCCAGGGGCTATCGGAGTTGGGTGCCAAGCTCGGACCGATCCTCTGGCAGTTCATGCCGACGAAAAAATTCGATGCGGTGGATTTCGAGGCGTTTCTAAGCCTGCTTCCGGAAACGCAGGATGGCTTGGTGCTGCGCCATGCCGTGGAGGTTCGCCACAGCTCCTTCCAGGTCTCGGAGTTCGTCGAGATGGCCCGTCGGCATAACGTCGCCATCGTCTGTGCGGATCACGCAGAGTATCCGCTGATCGCCGACGTGACGGCCGACTTCGTCTACGCCCGTTTGCAGACTGGCAGCGATGATGTTGAAACCTGTTATGACGAGAAGCGCCTGGCAGACTGGGAAACACGCCTCGATGCCTGGAGATCCGGAGGCGTAGCTGACGGGCTTCCCTTGCTGGCGGATCTGCTGCCGAAACAGCCTCGCGACGTCTTCGCCTTTTTCATTCATGAGGGGAAGGTCAATGCCCCGAATGGCGCGATAGCGCTTCAAAAGCGGTTCGAATAGCGAGTGTAAACCCACGGAGATATTGATCTAACTATCATCCATTACGTTAAGATGATCTTGGAAGTCACGGATTTGCTAAAGTTATAATGTTTATGAGATGTGGCCGTCTGCAGGGCCCACGATACAGGCACGTGTGAAGTGCGCGCCTATCCTCGGCGCATCATCATGGACGCGCTAGACTCGAAGGCATTCGCGGCAACGGCCGGATGGCACGCAGCAGATTTTCGGCCGTCATACCCTCTCCGGCCTTATTCCCCGCCACTCCGTGGCGCCAGACGGCGCTCGTCGCTGCCTCGAAGGGTGGCATGCCCTGCGCGAGATGGGCACCGACGATTCCCGCAAGCACATCGCCGGAGCCGGCCGTCGCAAGCCATGGCGGGGCATTGGCGTTGATCGCGACACGCCCGTTCGGTTCCGAGATGACGGTGTCCGAGCCCTTGAGGATAATGACCGCATTGCTCCGCTCGGCCGCTATGGTCGCGCGGTCGATCTTGGAAAGGGCAGTGTCCGCGGCGAGATCCGGAAAGAGCCGGGAAAATTCTCCATCATGCGGCGTCAGGACGAGGCGAACCGGGCCGCGGAATGCATCGAACAGGAATTGCGGATCATCGCGAAAGGCCGTGATGCCGTCCGCGTCGAGGACCAGCGAGCGATCGGATAAGGCTGCAACGTAACGCCGGGCACGGTCTGGTGCGCCAAATCCGGGGCCGAGCACGAAGGCGTTCAGGCGTGTGTCCTTGACGAGGTCGGACAGCATCTCATCGGTATCGACCGGCCTCAGCATGATTGCTGTCAGATGCGCGGCAAGGGTTGGCAAGGCCTCCGTCGGCGCCACCATGGTGACCAGGCCGGCACCGGCGGAAAGCCCGGCGGTCGCACTCATGCGGGCTGCGCCACTGCTCGGCGCTGCGCCGGAAAAGACGATGAGATGCCCACGGCGGTATTTATGGGCGGCAGGATCGAGCACCTGAACGGCCTTGTGCCAGAGCGCGGCCGTGTTCTCGACGAGAGATGCCCGGTGTGACGTCACGATGCGGGCGGGAATACCGATGTTGATGACCTGCAGCACCCCGCACAAGGTCCGACCCGGCAGCAGGAGATGCCCAGGCTTGCGCGTCATGAACGTCACCGTCTGCGCCGCCTGAAAACTTTCCCCAAGCACCTGCCCGGATCTGCCGTCGACCCCCGACGGCAGATCGATCGCGATGACAGGCAGAGCCAGATCCGTGACCGTCCTCATCAGGGCCGCTACATCGCTGGAAACCGCGCGCGAAAGCCCGGCACCGAACAGACCGTCGATGACGACGTCACCGATCGTGGGAACATAGGTGTCGAGCGGTTGGTGGGTGATGGAGACCGCCGCGAATGCGCGGGCGGCATCTCCCGTGAAGCGCGCCGGATCGCCCATGAGGTAAACCGCAACATGTGCTCCGCTGTCGGCCAGCGCCGCTGCAGCGATCAGCGCATCGCCGCCATTGTTGCCGAGGCCGCAGAGGCAGACGAAGCGGGTCGCCTCGGGATAATGACGCAGCGCCGAGGCTGCGACGGCATGGCCCGCAGCGCGCATCAGCCCGAAGGAGGAGATGCCGGAAGCGGCGGCATCGCGATCCACCTTCGCCATGGCCGCCGGCGTCAGGATCCAGCCGGCCATATCTGTCTCGACGCCCATCTTGCCACCCTCATGCAAATACGTGATCCTCGTCTTACAGTGCAGAGGCCAAGGTCAGAAATCAAGCGTCTCACGGGAATGCGTATTGACCAATAACTGAGCATCTGCATATATTTGGCGCTTAAATATCATGCTAAAATTGTCCAAATTCCTTCCGCAGTGCATCAAATTGCCGTAAACCGCTCGCATTTCACAAGAAATAGGCATTCTCCTGCAATGATGGATCGGATTGATGAAAACAACGTCCGATCCACGCATCCTCAAGGTAAATGCGTTGAGATTTTGAAGACATGGCATGCTAAATGCATATGGTGGGGCGAGCGGGGATTCCCCTGTTCCAACGGGAGAAGCGGAGAGACATTTTCTCATGAAAAAGGTCGAAGCGATCATCAAGCCATTCAAGCTGGATGAAGTGAAGGAGGCCCTTCAGGAAGTCGGGCTCCAGGGCATTACGGTGACGGAAGCCAAGGGTTTCGGACGGCAGAAGGGCCATACCGAACTGTACCGCGGCGCGGAATACGTCGTGGACTTTTTGCCGAAGGTGAAGGTCGAGGTGGTTCTCGCGGACGAGAACGCCGATGCGGTCATCGAGGCGATACGCAACGCCGCCCAGACCGGGCGGATCGGTGACGGCAAGATCTTCGTGTCGAATGTGGAAGAGGTCATCCGAATCCGCACGGGCGAAACCGGCGTCGACGCCATCTGATTTCATGCCGCCGCATTCGCGCGGCGGCCCATAACCGTCAGGGAAGGACATCTCCGATATGACGACTGCGAGCGACATCCTCAAACAGATCAAGGAAAACGACGTCAAGTTCGTTGATCTTCGGTTCACCGATCCCAAGGGCAAGCTTCAGCACGTGACCATGGATGTGTCCTGCGTCGATGAAGACATGTTCGTCGATGGCGTGATGTTCGATGGCTCGTCCATCGGCGGCTGGAAGGCGATCAACGAGTCCGACATGGTGCTGATGCCGGATGCGGCCACGGTGCATATGGACCCGTTCTTCGCACAGTCGACCATGGTCGTGGTCTGCGACATTCTCGACCCAATCTCGGGCGAAGCCTACAATCGCGACCCGCGCGGCACGGCGAAGAAGGCGGAAGCCTACCTGAAGTCCTCCGGAATCGGCGACACCGTCTTCGTCGGCCCCGAGCCGGAATTCTTCATCTTCGACGACGTGCGTTACAAGGCTGATCCTTACAACACGGGCTTCAAGCTCGATTCGTCGGAACTGCCGTCGAACGACGACACGGCTTACGACACCGGCAACCTCGGCCACCGTCCGCGCGTCAAGGGGGGCTATTTCCCCGTCCCGCCGATCGACAGCTGCCAGGACATGCGGTCTGAAATGCTCACAGTCCTCTCCGAGATGGGTGTGACGGTCGAGAAGCAGCACCACGAGGTGGCGGCCGCCCAGCACGAGCTTGGCGTCAAGTTCGACACGCTGGTGCGCAGCGCCGATCAGATCCAGATCTACAAATACGTCGTGCATCAGGTGGCCAACGCCTATGGCAAGACGGCGACCTTCATGCCGAAGCCGATCTTCGGCGACAACGGCTCGGGCATGCACGTGCACCAGTCGATCTGGAAGGACGGCAAGCCGACCTTCGCCGGCGACGAATATGCGGGTCTCTCGGAGAACTGCCTGTTCTACATCGGCGGCATCATTCGCCACGCCAAGGCGATCAACGCCTTCACCAACCCGACGACCAACTCCTACAAGCGCCTGGTCCCGGGCTACGAGGCGCCGGTTCTGCTGGCCTATTCCGCCCGCAACCGCTCGGCCTCCTGCCGCATTCCGTTCGGTTCGGGCGCCAAGTCCAAGCGCGTGGAGGTCCGCTTCCCCGATCCGCTGGCAAACCCCTATCTGGCGTTTGCCTCCATGCTGATGGCCGGTCTCGATGGTATCCGTAACAAGATCCATCCCGGCAAGGCGATGGATAAGGACCTCTACGACCTGCCCGCCAAGGAGCTGAAGAAGATCCCGACGGTTTGCGGTTCGTTGCGCGAAGCGCTCGAAAATCTCGATCGGGACCGCAAGTTCCTGACCGCTGGCGGCGTGTTCGATGACGACCAGATCGATGCCTATATCGAGCTGAAGATGGCCGAAGTCATGCGCTACGACATGACACCGCATCCGGTCGAGTTCGACATGTACTACTCGGCCTGATCTGCCGCGGAGAAACAAAAAAGGCCGGCGCCACCAGCGCCGGCCTTTTTCGTTGCTCGAGGTTTAGCATTATGAAGAGCATTGCCTCCTGAGAAGGCAATGTGTTTTTCGGGGCATAACCCCTGCGCGGTCTCCGTCCGTCCCTTGATCTCGCGCCGTTTCCTCCCACATATTGAAGGAAAGGAATACGGTCATGATGAAACAGAGAGATGCAAAGTTCCAGATCGGACAAGTGGTTCGCCACCGGCTCTTCCCGTTCCGCGGCGTGATCTTCGATGTCGATGCGGAGTACGCGAACACGGAAGAATGGTGGAACGCCATTCCGGCCGAAGTTCGGCCCGATCGCGATCAGCCCTTCTACCACCTTCTGGCAGAAAACGACGAGAGCGAATATGTCGCCTATGTCTCCGAGCAGAACCTGATGTCAGACGAGACGGGAACACCGGTTCGCCACTCCCAGGTCGAGACGTTTTTCGATCCGGAGACCATTGGCCAGTACAAGCCGAAGGCCGTCGTCACGCACTGATCAGCCGGCATGTCCTGCCTGGATCTGAAAAACAAAAAGCCCGGATCGCGAGATCCGGGCTTTTCTCTTGGGCGATCGCCCTGATCAGTTCTGCTTGGCAGCCTTCTGGGCTTCTTCAAGCTTCTTGCGGGCGTCTTCAGCCTTCTTCTGCATTTCTTCCTGCAGCAGGCGCTGGCGCTCCTGAAGCTTCGACTGCTCGATCGGCTCACCATCGAAAACGCCGGTGAAGCCTTCGAGAGACATCTTGATCGGGTTCGGTGCGCGCTGGAAGTTGATCGACGTGAAGACCACTTCGCTGCCCTTCTTCAGGCTGGCGATGACGGCGTCCGACAGAGGCGCTTCGGCCACGCACTTGTCCGGCATGCAGATAGCGTAGTCGAGTTTGATCGGCTTGCCGCCATCGATCTGGACCTGGACGCCGGGCGGCAGCAGGCGCGCGGAGGGAACGGAGACCTGAAGGATCTTCCGGTTGACCTTGCCCTGAACGCTGATGAGGCCGGCAGCGGTGATGAGCTGGCCGTTGTTGGCGGAAAGCAGGTTCTGCACGATGCAAACGTCGTTGTCTTCCTGCTTGGTGCAGACTTTGAACCAGCCCTGCGGCGGGCGCTGGGATGCCTGCTGCGCGAAAGAGGCCGACGGCATTGCAGCGGCCGCTACGGCGCCGGCGAAAGCCGAAATGGCGACTTTCTTGGTAAGTGTGGGCTTGAAGGTCATAACGATATCCGTCTCCTGAATTCCATCGTTTCTGCGGCTCGGGTGCAGCGCTCCTTGAAAGAGACGCGCAACATCACGTTCACTACAGGATCGGTTGCGATCGTTCTGCACAGGACCATGTACGATCCCGAGAACCACCCAAGCAATCCGCTCATCCCAATGTCGAGTGCTCGGCCGCCCGCTCCTCTGTTGGTCAATTGAGGCATTTACATGACCCGTCAAGTGGCGGTTCCCTCTCCTACAGCGTCACGCCTGCCTAATCCAGTCATGCCGACTGAAAATAGCAGCTTCAGGCATGACATTTCACGACGGCAACATCATGCGACCGCCATTTCGCGGACGGCAAGGTTCAAAAATCGGCTCGACATGATAGGGTCGACAGGAATCGTTTCTGGATCCGCTCGAACTCTTGCCGGGCCCGTCCGCATCGGAGAACCGTGTGCGCGCATTGTTTCTGGGCCTCGCCCTGTTCACGTCCCTATCGGCCGCCGGCGCGGCTATCGCCGAGCCCGTTCACGGCATTGCCATGCACGGAACGCCGGCCCTGCCCGCCGACTTCAAGAATTTTCCCTATGTCGATCCGCAGGTGAAGAAGGGCGGCCACATCTCCTATGGAGTCGTGGGTTCGTTCGACAACCTTAATCCCTTCATCCTGAAAAGCATGCGCACGACAGCGCGCGGCATGCTCGATCCGGAATACGGCAACCTCATCTACGATTCGCTCATGACGCGCTCGCGCGACGAGGCGTTCTCGCTCTACGGGCTCTTGGCGGAAACGGTGGAGTGGGATGAAGACCGAACCTTCATCCAGTTCAATCTCAACCCAAAGGCACGCTGGTCCGATGGCCAGCCGGTGACGCCGGAGGATGTCATCTTCACCTTCGAAATCTTCCGCGACAAGGGCCGCGTGCCCTTCGCGTCAAGGCTCGACAAGGTTGCCGAGATGGAAAAGGTCGGCGACCGCAGTGTTCGCTTCACCTTCAATGAGAAGAGCGACCGCGAATTCCCGCTCCTCATCGCGATGACGCCGATTCTGCCGAAGCACGCGACGCCGGTCGAGACCTTCGACCAGACGACGTTGAAATTCCCGATCGGGTCCGGCCCCTACAAGGTCGCCTCTGTCACGCCGGGCGAGCGGATCGTTTATGAGCGCGACCCGGCCTATTGGGCAAAGGACCTGCCGTCCAAGATCGGCCAGGACAATTACGACCGCGTTTCCGTCGAATATTTCCTGCAGGACAATTCGCTGTTCGAAGCCTTCAAGAAGGGCGAGATCGACATCTACCCGGAAGGTAGCCCCAATCGCTGGGCGCGCAGCTATAATTTTCCGGCGGTACAATCCGGCGAGGTCATCAAGGATACGTTCTCGCCGAAGACCCCCTCGGGCATGCTCGGCTTCGTCTTCAATACCCGTCGGGCGATGTTCGACAACCCGAAACTGCGGCAGGGTCTTGCTCTCGTCTTCGATTTCGAATGGGTCAACAAGAACCTCTATGACGGCGCCTACACGCGCACGCAGAGCTACTGGCAGAATTCCGGCCTCTCCTACCTCGGCCAGCCGGCCGAAGACCGGGAACTCAGCCTGCTCGGCGATATCCGCAACCGCATCCTCCCCGGCGTGCTGGATGGAACCTATCGCCTGCCCGTTACCGACGCCTCCGGGCGGGATCGCAACGTGTTGCGCGAAGCGGTGACGCTGCTGCGCGAAGCCGGCTATACGATCCGCGACGGCCAGATGAAGAACGCCGACGGGCAGCAGCTCGCATTCGAGATCATGACGCAGAACGAGGGTCAGGAAAAGATGGCGCTCGCCTACCAGCGCTTCCTGGCGGCGCTCGGCATTCGCGCAGGCGTGCGTACCGTCGATGATTCGCAGTACCAGCAACGCAGCCAGTCCTTCGACTACGACATCATCGTCAAGTCCTTCCCGTCCTCCCTCTCGCCCGGCATCGAGCAGCTTGGCCGGTGGTCATCGCAATCGCGCGACCGGCAGGGCAGCGAAAATTTTGCCGGCGTTGCCGACAAGGATATCGACACGCTGATCAACAACATTCTGCAGGCGCGCTCGCAGGAAGATTTTACCGCCGCCGTTCGCGCCCATGACAGGATGCTCGTCTCCAACTTCTACGCGGTGCCCCTTTATCACGTGGCCTCGCAGTGGGTCGGCCGGCACAAGCGCATCGGTCGGCCGAACACCGTTCCGCTCTACGGCTACAGCCTGCCGACCTGGTGGGATGCCGATGCACAGACAGGCGCTTCACCGGCGCCACAGCCGCCTGCGGTACCGCAAGGCCAGCAAAGCCAGAAAGGGAAGTAACAACCATGGAACACGTCACCATCGACGTCGTCTCGGACGTCGTCTGCCCCTGGTGCTATCTCGGCAAGGCGCGACTGGACAAGGCCATCGCCGAGCTGGCCAGCGAGATCCTCGTCACGGTCAGCTGGCGCCCCTACCAGCTTAACCCCGACCTGCCGCCGGAAGGCGTCGATCACAAGGCACACTTGGCCGCAAAGCTCGGCGGAGACGCCGCCGTTGCCCGGGCGCACGAAACCCTCACGGCACTCGGGCTCGCCGATGGCGTTGCCTTCGATTTCGACGCCGTGAAGATCTCACCGAACACGCTCGACGCGCACAGGCTCATCCGCTGGGCCCAGGCGGAAGGCGCAGACATTCAGGCAAACGTCGTGACGGGCCTGTTCCGCGCCAACTTCGAGGAAGGTCGCAACGTCGGCGACCGGGAGACCCTTATCGACATCGCCCAAGCCGGCGGCCTCGACCGCGCCGTCGTCACCACTCTGCTTGCCTCCGACGCCGACACCGCCGACGTCAAGACGGAGATCGACATGGCACGCGACATGGGCGTCACCGGCGTTCCCTGCTTCATCATCGACAGCAAATATGCTGTGATGGGTGCGCAATCCGTCGAGGCGCTCACCAACGCGCTCCGCGACATCGCCCAGATGAAGAACCAGGCGAATATCAACTGACAGGTTCTGCCTGACTTAGGTCACCGCAATCCGTGCGATCGCCGCAGCATCCCCTGCCGACGCCTGCTCCATTGCCTCTCTGCGCTTGTCCTGATCCTTGTCTTTCGAGCCGATGGACGATCCGAAATGAAAGCTGATGACGGTCGCGAATGCTGTGGCGAACGCACCGAGGATGATGTTGAAGACGGCCGAGTTTTCTGGTTCGACTTTCCAAAAGGCCACGATGTAGACGAGGAGGATAAATCCGCCGGTGATGCCGACGGAGAGAGCCGGGTTCACCCAGACATGCTTGGCATTTCGCGCCTGCAATTCGAGGTAGAACCAGCGCGCCCGCTCCAGCTTGTCGAACTCCTCGTCCAGACGACGCAGCTTTTCCGCAATCTCGTCAGGAACAGCCGGCGGGACCGGGCTCACGGGAGCGGTCGCTATCCCACTGCTCTTTTCGGTCAACGACGATATCTGCGTGACGAAACGCTCCCTGAGCGCAGGATCGCTGTCGAGAACGACGGCGGCGTCTGCCGGCGCTATCACGCCCGGCACAGCCTTCAGAGCCACAACGACATCCGCCGCGAGTGTTCCGGACCCATCCTTCGCCAACGCCTTCTCAAGGCCCGGCACGATTGTCTTTGCAAGCACAAGCCACTCATCCATTGTCGTTCTCCCGCCTAACGAGTGACAATGTTGCGCGACACCAATAGCGTGTCAATCCTGTACATCAGATATTTCTCACGGAGTTGGGATCATCCCTTCGCGATCGCTGCGAGTTGCGTCATCAGCATGGCAGCACCGGCAAGCCGCTTCTCCGGCGTCGGGTAATCCCGTTGGAAGAAGATGCTTTGGTCCTGTCGCACCTTGGCGAGCGTTCCCTGCTTGGCGATGTAGCCGACAAGGCCCGCCGGATTCGGGAAATCGCGATTGCGGAAATGAACGACGACGCCCTTCGGCCCGGCATCCAGCTTCTCGACATTGGCTGTCCGGCAGAGCGACTTGACGTAGACGATCTTCAGCAGGTGCTGAACCTCGATCGGCAAAGGCCCGAACCGGTCGATCAGTTCGGCGCCGAAGGCGTCGATATCGGCAAGCTCGGTGATTTCGCCGAGTCGGCGGTAGAGCATCAGACGGAGATGGAGATCCGGGACGTATTCATCTGGGATCATTACCGGCGTGCCGACCGAAATCTGCGGCGACCAGCCGCTGTCGGTCACTTCGTCATCGCCCTTCAGTTCGGCAACCGCTTCCTCCAGCATCTGCTGGTAGAGTTCGAAACCGACTTCCTTGATATGACCGGACTGTTCGTCGCCGAGCAGGTTCCCGGCGCCGCGAATGTCGAGGTCGTGGCTTGCAAGCTGGAAGCCGGCGCCAAGCGTGTCGAGCGATTGCAGCACCTTCAGCCGCCGTTCGGCAGGTCCCGTCAGCGTCTTGTTGACCGGCAGCGTGAACAGCGCGAACGCCCGCACCTTAGACCGGCCGACGCGGCCGCGCAGCTGGTAGAGCTGCGCCAGCCCGAACATATCCGCCCGGTGGACGATCAGCGTGTTGGCGCGGGGCACGTCGAGCCCGGACTCCACGATCGTGGTAGACAGAAGCACATCGTACCGCCCTTCGTAGAAGGCGTTCATGATGTCCTCGAGTTCGGTTGCCGGCATCTGTCCGTGGGCGATAGCGATCTTGAGTTCCGGCACATCTGACTGCAGGAAGGCATGAACGTCGTTGAGATCGGCCAGCCGCGGGCAGACATAGAAGCTCTGTCCGCCACGATAATGCTCACGCATTAGCGTCTCGCGGATCACCAGCGCGTCGAACGGCGAGATGAACGTACGCACGGCCATGCGGTCGACGGGCGGTGTCGTGATCAAGGACAGCTCCCGCACGCCGGTGAGGGCAAGCTGCAGCGTCCGCGGGATCGGCGTCGCCGAAAGCGTCAGCACGTGAACGTCCGACTTCAGCTCCTTCAGCCGCTCCTTGTGCTTGACACCGAAATGCTGCTCCTCATCGATGATGAGAAGGCCGAGATTGGCGAAGTTGATGGCCGTGCCGAGGAGGGCGTGGGTGCCCACCACGATATCCGTCTTGCCCTCGGCAACCTCCTTCTTCGTCAGCGCCAGCTCCTTGGAGCCGACGAGGCGTGAGGCCTGCGCCAGCCGGATCGGCAGGCCGCGGAAGCGCTCCGTGAAAGATTTGAAGTGCTGGCGGGCGAGAAGCGTCGTGGGAACGACGACCGCGACCTGCACGCCATTCATCGCCGCGATGAAGGCGGCACGTAGCGCAACCTCGGTTTTGCCAAAGCCGACATCGCCGCACACCAGCCGGTCCATCGGCCGGCCGGCGCCGAGATCGTCCCGCACGGCCTCGATCGAGGTCATCTGGTCCTCGGTCTCGTCATAGGGGAAGCGCGCGGCAAATTCGTCGTAGATCCCTTCGGGCGTCGTCAGCACCGGTGCGCGCCGCGTCAGTCGCTCGGCCGCGATGCGGATAAGGCCACCGGCCATGTCCAGCAGCCGCTTCTTCAGCTTGGCCTTGCGCGCCTGCCACGCGACACCGCCCAGCTTGTCAAGAATGGCATCGCTGCCTTCCGAACCGTAGCGGGAGAGGAGATCGATGTTTTCGACCGGCAGATAGAGCTTGGCATCGTCGGCATAGACGAGTTCCAGACACGCATGCGGCGCGCCTGCGGCCTCGATGGTGCGCAGCCCGACGAACCGCCCGATGCCGTGCTCGGCGTGAACGACGATCGAGCCCTCGTCCAGCCCGGCCACCTCGGCGATGAAGTCCGCCCCGCGCTTGCGGCGCTTGGAGCGGCGCACCATCCGGTCGCCAAGAATATCCTGCTCGCCGATGACGACGAGGTCGCCGCTCTCGAAACCGCTTTCGAGGCTGAGGACGGCGGCGGCAGCTTCGCCGGCTTTGAGTTTGCCGACCTCGCCGAACGACGCGACCGGCTTGATGTTGCCGAGCCCGTGCTCCGCCAGTACCTGAAGCAGCCGGTCGAGCGATCCCTCGGACCAGCCGGTGACAAGCACCTTGGCACCCTTGGCGCGCTTGTCGGCAATGTATTTGACGGCCTGGTCGAACACGTTGACGCGCTCGCCCTCCGGCGCACTTTCGTTTGCATTCTTCGCCCAGCGCACACCGAGACGGGCATCGATGGTCACGACCTTGCGGCCCTCGCCTTCCGGCTCGGAGAAGGGCGATAGGCGAATGGCGTTGCCGCCGGCAAGGGCTGCGGAAAACTGGTCTGCCGTCAGATAAAGCTGCTCCGGCGGCACCGGCTTGTAGGGCGTGCCCTGCGATGCCTGATGCTTGCCCACCCCCGATTCGCGCCGCGCATCGTAATAGTCGTAGACGAGCTTGGAGCGCTCGGCCGCAGCCTCCCGCACGACATGGTCCGTCACGATCCGGAAGCCCGGGAGATAGTCGAACACGCTATCGAGCGTGTCGTAGAACAGCGGCAGCCAGTGCTCCATGCCAGCATAGCGCCGGCCTTCGGAGACGGCTTGATACAGCGCATCATCACGCGTCGTCGCGCCAAACAGCGACAGATAGCGCGTCCGAAAATGGCTGATCGTTTCCGGCGTCAGAGAAACCTCGCTCATCGGATTGAGGTCGAGCGACCGCGCCTGCCCCGTCGTCCGCTGGCTTGCGGGGTCGAAGGACCGGATGGTCTCCAGCGTGTCACCAAAGAAGTCCAGCCGCACGGGCTCCGCGCTGCCGGGAACGAAGACATCGAGAATGCCCCCGCGCACGGCAAATTCGCCGACCTCGCGCACCGTCGCCACGCGCTCGAACCCGTTGCGCGACAGAAGGGCCGCCACGTCGTCCATGCGGATGTTCGCGCCCGGCCGGGCGGAGAAGGCGAGGCCCTCGATCACGTCCTTCGGCGCCATCTTCTGCAGCGCCGCGTTGACGGTCACCAGCACGATGGCCGGATGCGGCTTGCGGGCATGCGCAATCAGCGCGCTCAGCGCCGACAGCCGCCGGGCGGAAACATCGGCGCTCGGGGAAACGCGGTCGTATGGCAGACAGTCCCAGCCCGGCAGCGTGAGCACGGGAATATCGGGTGCGGCAAAGCCGAGCATCTGCTCGATGTCGGCAAGCCGCTGTCCGTCTGACAGGATGTAGGCAACGGGACCTTCCGCACGCGCGATCTCGGCCAGCAGCAACGGCTCGACGCCGGCCGGCACGGGTCCGATGGTGATCTCGCGCGCAACGCCCGCGATCTTCTTCTTGTCAAACCCGGCAATCATTCAGAAGGTCCTGTGGCCGCCGGTCCCGACTGCGGTTCGAAATCCGGACGGTAGGCGGAAATGCGTGCGAAGAGCGGCGTGCGGAAATGATCGGGCAGATCGCGTTCGCCCAGGATCCACTTCACCAGATCGTTGTCTTCCTCATTCATGATGCGTTCGAGCTCGTCGAGATCGGCATCCGGCAGGTCGGCAAGCTCGTTATCGGCGAATTGCCCGAAGACGAGATCCATCTCGCGCAAGCCCCGATGCCACGCCCGGAAGAGGATCTTGCGGCGGCGCAGATCGAGATCGGCACTGGTGCGGGTGATGCCTGTCATGGACTGTCCCTCTTGCGGCGTATGACCGGTGCCGTGACCGTCGTTCGGGACGAGCCGAAATTGAGCCTTGCTGCCACGGTCCCGCCGCTCCTATAAACGCTGCACACCGACTTGTCAGCCTTGCCAAAGTCCGTTTCGTCAAGTGAAGTTCCCCGATGCGCCCTGCCCTTCTCGACCCGCTTTTTGCCTCGCTCGATACGCTGCCCGGCGTCGGCCCCAAAGTCGGCGAGTTTCTCGCCCGGCTGTTCGGTCGAGAGAGCATCGAGGACTGCCGCGTGGTGGACCTCCTCTTCCACGCGCCGCACTCCATCGTGGACCGCCGCCACCAGCCGGGCGTGATGAACGCGCTTGCCGGCGCCATCGTCACCATCAAGGGCCGGATCGACCGCCACCAGCCGCCACCGCCCGGCCGCTCCTCCATGCCCTACCGCGTCTTCCTGCAGGACGACACCGGCGAGCTCGCGCTGACCTTCTTCAAGGTCAAAGGCAACTGGCTGGAGAAGCAGCTGCCGATCGACGACATCGTCATCGTCTCGGGAAAAATCGACTGGTTCAACGGCCGCGCGTCGATGGTGCATCCCGACCTGATGGTCCGCGAGGAGGATACGGAGACCATGGCCCTCGTCGAGCCGGTCTACGGTCTGACGGCCGGCCTTTCGCCAAAGACACTGCGTCGCACGATCGAGGCGGCGCTGACGCGGATACCGAACTTCCCGGAATGGCTGGACGAGGCGCTTCTGGAGAAACAGGATTTCCTCACCGTCCGCGACGCCTTCATCGCCCTCCACGAGCCGCGCGACGCCGCGGATATCGATCCGCGCGCACCGGCACGTCGGCGGCTTGCCTATGACGAGTTTCTGGCCGGGCAGCTGTCCCTCTCGCTCGTCCGCCAGCGTCTGCGCATCCTGCCGGGAACCCCGGTCAAGGCGACGGGCGCGCTGAGCGGCCCCGTCATCTCCGCCCTGCCCTTCTCCCTGACCGGAAGCCAGACCGTGGCGGTCGCGGATATCCTCGCCGACATGGCGCGCGAGGAGCGCATGCTTCGGCTTCTCCAGGGTGACGTCGGCTCGGGCAAGACGGCCGTCGCGCTGATGGCGATGCTGGCCGCCGTCGAGGCCGGCGGCCAAGCCGCGCTCATGGCGCCAACGGAAATTCTTGCCCGCCAGCACTTTACGACGCTCAGCCGGCTCGCCGGCCCCGCAGGCGTGAAGATCGACGTGCTAACCGGTCGCACGAAAAGCCGAGCGCGCGACGCTGTGCTCGAGCGTCTGGCCTCGGGCGAAACCGATATCGTCATCGGCACTCACGCGCTTTTCCAGGACACGGTCTCCTACCATCGCCTGCTTCTGGCCGTGGTGGATGAGCAGCACCGCTTCGGCGTCCACCAGCGCCTCCGGCTGACGGCCAAGGGCGTGTCGCCGCACATGCTGGTGATGACCGCAACGCCGATCCCGCGCACCCTCGTGCTCGCCGCTTTCGGCGACATGGACGTCTCCAAGCTCACGGAAAAGCCCGCCGGCCGAAAGCCGATCCAGACGGTGACGCTGCCGACAGAGCGGCTGGACGACATCGTTGAGCGGCTGCGCGGGGCGATCGAGGAAGGCAAGAAGATCTACTGGATCTGCCCGCTGGTGGAAGAGTCGGAACTCTCCGACCTCATGTCGGCCGACGAACGCTTCCAGATTCTCGTCGCCCGTCTCGGGCCCGTCGCCGGTCTCATTCACGGGCGAATGGCCGGCCCGGATAAGGACGCCGCTATGCTCGCCTTCAAGAATGGCGAAACGCGTCTTCTCGTTGCCACCACCGTCGTGGAAGTCGGCGTGGACGTGCCGGATGCGACGATCATGGTCATCGAACATGCCGAGCGATTCGGCCTCGCCCAACTCCACCAGTTGCGCGGCCGCGTCGGCCGTGGTGATCAGGCGTCGAGCTGCATCCTGCTCTACAAAGGGCCGCTCAGCCAGACGGCCCACGCCCGCCTGTCCATCCTGCGGGACACGGAAGACGGCTTCGTGATCGCCGAGGAAGACCTGAAGCTTCGGGGAGAAGGCGAGCTGCTGGGCACGCGGCAGTCCGGCACGCCGGGCTTCCGCATCGCGAGCCTGGAGGCCCATGCCGACCTTCTGGAGATTGCACGCAAGGATGCAGCCTATGTGATCGAGCGCGATCCCGATCTCACGACGCCGCGCGGCGAAGCCTTGAGAACACTGCTCTATCTTCATCGGCGCGACGAAGCGATCCGCTTCCTGCGAGCCGGATGAGCGTCAGGATTCGATGACGACCGGCACGGGCTCGGCAGCCTTGCGGCCCTTGCGCGTCGTCGCCACCGGTCCGCCTTCGGGCGGCGTGACCAGCCCGACCGAGATGACGATCTTGGCGGCATCCTCGGCGCTCATGTCGAGCGGTACGATCTTCTCGCGCTGGACGAAGACGAGGAACCCCGCCGTCGGCACCGGCGTCGGCGGCATGAAGCAGGCCACCATGTCGCGCCCCATCGCGTCGAACTTTGAGGCGATCTCGCCCTTGGCATCCGTGGCAATGAACACCAGCGACCAGAGCCCAACACTTGGATACTCGATCAGCGCCGCCTTGTTGAACGGCGTGCCCTGCTCTTTCAGCACCGTCTCGAAAATCTGCTTCAGGCTTTTGTAGAGACCGCGCACGAGCGGCGTGCGGTTCAGCACCTGTTCGCCGAGGTTGACGACGGATCGCCCGATGAGGTTTTTGCCGAGAAAGCCGATGATGGTGATGACGATCAGCGCGATCAGGAGGCCGAAACCCGGCACGGCGAAATTCAAATAGCTGTCCGGGTTGTAGCGCGCGGGAATATAGGGTTTCACCCAGCTGTCGGCCCAGCGCACGAAGCTCCAGGTCAGCCAGAGCGTAATGGCGATCGGCGCGCAAATCACCAGCCCCGCGAGAAAGTTGTTTCGCAGACGGGTGGCAAGGGAGATGCGCGTCGGAGCTTCGGTCATGCTGAGTCCATCGGCACTCGGTTCGCGGCCGCAAACGAATGATATGGCGTTGCCGTCGGGCGGACAATGGCAAAAGCCGCACTGCAACCAAGCATGCTGCGGCTGCGCGCCAAAGCCGCTATTCGACCGTGACGGACTTTGCGAGATTTCGCGGCTGGTCCACATCAGTGCCCATGAACACGGCGGTGTGGTAGGCCAGAAGCTGGATCGGCAGCGAGAAGATCATCGGCGCGATCAGTTCGTCCACGTTCGGCAGCACGATCGTGCTCATGGTCTCCAACTTGGAAGCAGCCGCACCCCGTTCGTCGGTAATGAAGATGATCCGGCCGCCGCGGGCTGCAACCTCCTGCATGTTCGAGATCGTCTTCTCGAAGAACCGGTCGTGCGGCGCGATCACGATGACAGGCATGTTCTCGTCGATCAGCGCGATCGGCCCATGCTTCAGCTCGCCGGCCGCATAGCCCTCGGCATGGATGTAGGAAATCTCCTTCAGCTTCAACGCGCCCTCCATGGCGAGCGGAAAGCTGGTGCCACGGCCGAGATAGAGAACGTCCCGGCACTTGGAGAGCTCGCGTGCAAGGCTTTCCATCTTCGGCTGGATGGCGTTCAGCACGCTCGCCATGATCCGCGGCATTTCGGCAAGATGCCGCACGAGAACGCGCTCTTCCTCAATGGAAATGGTGCCCCGCGCGCGCCCGGCGCCGACGGCAAGCGCTGCCAGCACGGCCAGCTGGCAGGTAAAGGCCTTGGTGGATGCGACGCCGATTTCCGGACCGGCGAGAATCGGGAAGACGGCATCCGACGAGCGGGCAATGGTCGATTCACTTGCATTGACGACCGCGCCGATCGTCAGGCCGAGATCCTTGCAGTAGCGCAGCGACGCCAGCGTGTCCGCCGTCTCCCCCGATTGCGAGATGAACAGCGCAGCAGCATCAGGCGACAGGGGAATATCGCGATAGCGGAACTCGGAGGCGACATCGATCTCCACCGGCAGTCGCGCATAGCGCTCGAACCAGTATTTGCCGATCAACCCGGCAAGATAGGCCGTGCCGCAGGCCGAGATGGCAAGGCTCGGTATCCGCGCGAAATCGATGGCGGAGGCAGCAGCGCTGACGCGGTTTTCCGTGAAATCGACGTAATGGCCGAGCGCATGCGAGATGACTTCCGGCTGCTCGTAGATCTCCTTTTCCATGAAGTGCCGGTGGTTGCCCTTGTCCACCATGTAGGCGGCGGCGATCGACACCTGCCGCGGACGCGCCACAGGGTTGCCGTCATGGTCGAGGATCTCGACGCCATCCGCCGTCAGCACGGCCCAGTCGCCATCGTTGAGATAGGTGATCTCGTTGGTGAAGGGTGCAAGCGCGATCGCATCCGAGCCGAGAAACATCTCTTGCTCGCCGTAGCCGACCGCAAGCGGCGGGCCGGAACGAGCTGCGAGGATCGTATCCGGCGTATCGGCAAACAGGACCGCCAGCGCGTAGGCACCGGTAACGGACCGCAGCATCGCCTGCATGGCTTGTCTACCGTCCAGCCCGTCCCGCCGAAGCTTGGCGAGAAGCTGCGCGACGACCTCTGTGTCCGTCTGCGTCGAGAAGGTCGCGCCTTCCGCGATCAGCGCATCCTTGATCTCGGAGAAATTCTCGATGATCCCGTTGTGCACGACGGCGACGCCATCGGTGAAATGCGGATGGGCGTTGTTCTCCGTCGGTGCGCCATGCGTCGCCCAGCGCGTGTGTGCGATGCCGATCAGGCCGGGAAGCGGATCGCCGGCGAGCTTCGTTTCCAGGTTGAACAGCTTGCCTTCGGCGCGCCGACGGTCGAGCTGGCCGTCATGGATCGTCGCAACACCGGCCGAATCATAGCCGCGATATTCGAGCCGCTTGAGGGCATCGACCAGCCTCTCCGAAACGGGCCGTGCCCCGACGATGCCGACGATGCCGCACATGAACTTCTCCGATATTTCGAGCCCAGACCTTGAGCCTCAAACTCACTACTGTTTTTTGCGCCGGGAGCAACCGGCCTACCGTCACTTTCGGTATCAGCCGGTAACGCCGCCGGGCGCGGCTGACCGGGTCAGGCCTTTCCGCTCTTGGCGGCCTTCTCGGCCAAGTACCGCTCGCGCAACAGCTTCGCGCGTCCGGGCTTCACCGTCTGCCGGGCACGACCGAACGCCGCTGCGTCGGCCGGCACATCGTCAGTAATGACGCTGCCGGACGCAACCAGCGCCCCGTCACCGATCGTGACGGGGGCGACCAGCGAGGAATTCGAGCCGATGAAGGCCTGCGCGCCGATGCGTGTGACATGCTTGTTCACACCGTCGTAATTGCAGGTGATCGTGCCCGCGCCGATATTGGTGCCCGCGCCCACGAAAGCATCGCCGATATAGGTCAGATGGTTGATCTTGGCCCCCTCGCCGATCTCGGCCTTCTTGACCTCGCAGAAATTGCCGACCTTGGCATTCTCCCCGAGATGCGCGCCCGGCCGAAGCCGTGCATAGGGACCGACGGTGGCACCGGCCGAAACATGCGCGCCTTCCAGATGCGAAAACGCATGGATGACGGCGTCGCGCTCCACGGTCACGCCGGGGCCGAACACGACATTCGGCTCGACCAACACGTCCTGCGCGAGCTGCGTGTCGTAGGAGAGAAACACGGTTTCAGGCGCGATCATCGACACGCCGGAGACCATCAGCGCATGGCGCCGCCGCGTCTGCCAGACGGCTTCGATGGCCGCCAGTTCCGCCCGGTTGTTGCAGCCCATCAGTTCGGTCTCGGGCGCTTCGATGGCGATCGTGCGGGCGCTAGCGGCGCGCGCCACTTCCACCACATCCGTCAGGTAATATTCGCCCTTGGCGTTGGCGTTGCCGATCGCATCGAGAAATTCGAGCGCCCGCGCGCCGTTCATGGCCATCAGCCCGCCATTGCAATAGGTGATCGCCCGCTCGGTCTCCGAGGCATCCTTCTCCTCGCGGATCGCCAGCAGCGTGTCGTTCTCGATGATCAGCCGGCCGTAGCCTGTCGGGCGGGCCGTGTGAAAGCCGATGACCACGACATCGTCCCCTGCTGCCAGCCGCGCCCGCGCGGCCTTCAGCGGTTCGGCGGTGACGAGCGGCGTATCCCCGAAAACGACGATCACATCGTCATAGCCCGTCGAGATCGCCTCGCGCGCTGCGAGCACGGCATGCCCGGTGCCCAGCCGCTCGGTCTGCAGATGCGTCGTCAGGGCCAGATCGTCGCGACGCGCGGCGGCGGCCACCGCATCGGCATCGCGGCCCACCACGAGAGCGGCCGCCTGGATGCCGGCACCGGCGAGCGACTCCATTACATGGGCGATCATCGCCCGGCCGGCGACGGGATGCAGCACCTTCGACAGAGAGGACTTCATCCGCGTGCTCTCGCCGGCGGCAAGGACCACGGCGAGGCAAGTACGGGCGTCTGTAATGGTGGTGCTCATGGCGTCTCTCCCGGTCTCGTCCAGCCGGGCCGCCAGACGTTGCCTCAGCCTCATAGAGCAAAAGGCATGGATTTGCGAAGCAGATTTCAGGAGGAGCACGGTGGCGGTCCTGGGTCACGAAGCCGTTCCACAGGAGCCCTCCGGACCCGACGTTAACGCAATGAAAAGATCACGATGCGATAAGCAAGTCCGTTCGAAAACTCAGCCGCTTTGAGGCGTTCCATGGCATCCGTCGCGAATGACCTACGCGCAGCGCCGGAAGGCCGCTATTTCCGGCTGAAGCAGTTTGCGCCGGTCCTCGCACTTGCCGCCGTCGTGCTCGCGTTGCCCTTGGCGCTTCTCACCACCCTCCATCAGCCGATGGGTGCGATGATGTGGGATCTCTACATCTATCTGGATGCCACGAATCGGATCGCAGGCGGGCAGATCCCCTCCATCGATTTCTTCGCGCCTGTCGGTGCTCTCGGTTATTACCTCTTTGCCGGTGCGAGCTGGCTTTTCCCGAACGGACATCCGCTCTTCCTGTCGGCATGGTCGCTCCTCGTCGTCACCGTCCCTCTCATGGCGGTGGTCCTGATCGACGTCCAGCGCCGCTCGACCGCCCTTGCCTTCGCGCTCCTCGCGCCATTCCTCCTCTATTCCCTGCTGCCCTTCAACATCGGCAACTTCTATCCCTATCCAGGCTCCGAAGGCTTCGGCATCTACAACCGCCAGGTCTGCCAGCTCCTCTATGTCCTCGCTGCGGCCCTGGTCTTCATGAAGGACTGTCGAAAGCTCTGCGGCGTCGTCGCGGCCAGCATGCTGGCGCTCTTCTTCATCAAGATCACCGGTGTCGTCGCCGGCGCACTGATGTGCGGGATGGCGCTTGCCGCCGGACGGCTGAGCCTGAAGCGCTCCGTGATCGCAGCAAGCATCTTCACTACGATCCTCGTCGGCCTGGAGTTGGCGACCGGCGTGGTGTCGGCCTATATCGGTGATATCCTCGCCCTCCTCCTGCTCAACGATGAAACGCTTCTGCCGCGCCTCCTGAAGGCTGCCTCGATGAATATCGGCGTGTCGCTGGCGACAGCCGGGCTCTGCCTCGCACTTGTCCTCACCGATCTCGATCTTGTCCGCCAGCGGTTGCGCAACGCGGCGTCCGCCCCGTCGCCGAAGACGGTTTCGGCAATCCTCGATCTTCCCTTCGTCTGGATTTCCGTCTTTCTTCTCGCCGGCCTGTTCTTCGAAAGCCAGAATACCGGCAGCCAGGCTCTGATCTTTCTCTACCCGCTGCTGCTCGCCACCGGGCTCGATCATTACCGCCGTCACGGCAACACGGTGCGCTCCGGTGTCGTCGCGGTGCTTGCTCTCGCGGTCGTCATTCCTCCGGCGGTCGCCGTCGTCCAGAAGGCCAGTCGCGCCTGGGTGGGCATGCTGGGAACGGTGCGCCTCGATCACCAGAACCTGAAGACGATGGGCGCCTTTGCCATCCGGCCGAGCTTTGCGGAGCGGGCACGGCTGATGGAAGCCATGTTCGTCGAGAACCGGAAGGCCTTCGATGCGCTGGCGGCTGCCGGCGAACCCTTCTCCGTCCTTCTTTTCAGCGACTTCGACTTCCAATGGGCCTGGCTTGAGAACGCCGATCGCGCCATTTCCGCTGTCCGCGCTTATGAAACCCGTCAGGGCATCCGATTTGAAACCGTCATGTCCATCGACTTCGTCAATCCGTTCCCTTGGTTGATGGATCGACAGGCACCACGGAACATCGCCATCGGCGCCGATCCGACGCGGGCCGTCCCGCCTCCGGGCGACGCGGAGAACGACGCCATCCGGACAGTCGATCTCGCACTGATGCCGACCTGCCCCGCCACGCCGACGCAGACCGCGCTGCTCGCTCTCTATGCGCCAGCCCTCCTTCCCGGCCATGTCAGGGTCTCTCTCACGCCCTGCTACGATGCCTTCATCCGCAATGGCCTGCTGCCCACGTCCGACGGATCGCAGCGGCCATAAGACGGCCTTTGCAATTTCTCCTTAAATTGATTCCGATTTCGAAAATTATGCAGTAAGGAACGACACGGTTTGCCACGGGGCGAACGCGTGTTTTGTCGGTTGAGGTGCGCAGTCTTATGTTGGAAATGCTGAGGAGAGGCGCCCAGACCTGGGTCGTCAAAGGCCTGTTGATCGTTCTCGTCGCCTCGTTCGCAGTCTGGGGCGTGTCGTCGTCCATCGCGCCGAGTGCCTCTACGGCCGTCGTGACGGTGGGCGACGTCAAGGTGTCTCCCGCGGACTTCCGGCTTGCCTACGAGCGGCAGCTGGCCCAGCTTTCCCGCCAGTTCGGCACCCGCCTGTCGCGCGATCAGGCCCGCGCCTTCGGCGTCGAGGCGCAGGTCTATTCGCAGCTCGTGGCGGGCGCGACGCTCGACCAGCTGTCGAGCGACATGAACCTCGGCCTGTCGCAGGATCGTCTCGCGACCCTCATCAGCCAGGACCCGGCCTTCCGCGCGGTCAACGGACAGTTCGATCGCACCGTCTTCTCCAGCGTGCTGCGCAATGCCGGCCTGCGCGAAGTCGATTACATCACGAATCGCAGCCAGGTCGCGGTCCGCTCGCAGATCGTCGAAGCCCTGTCGGATGGCTTCAAGGCGCCGACGGTCCTGACGGACGCGCTGAAGACCTACCAGAACGAGACGCGCTCGCTCGATTACCTGCTTCTCTCGAATGCCAATGTCGATCCGATCAAGGCACCGGCCGACGACGTGCTCGCGCCCTGGTTCGAGGAACACAAGGCCGAGTATCGCGCCCCCGAATTCCGCAAGATCTCTTATGTGAAGCTCGAGCCGACCGACATCGCCAACCCGGCCGCTGTCACTGAGGATGAGCTGCGCGCCGACTACGAGAAGCGCAAGGCAACCTTCAGCACGCCGGAAACGCGGACGGTCGAGCAGCTCACCTTTGCCAGCCGCACGGACGCCGATGCCGCCGCGGCAAAACTCGCTGCCGGCACCACTTTCGATGCACTCGTTTCCGAGCAGGGCAAGACCTCCGGCGACGTCCTTCTCGGCGACTTCACCCGCGAGCGCGTGCCGGACGCAAAGCTCGGCGATGCTGCCTTCGCCGTGGCGGCTGACGGCGGCACCACGCCCGTTATCGATGGCGCTTTCGGCCCGGTCGTTCTGCGCGTCACCAACATCCGCCCCGCAACCACACGGACCTTCGATGAGGTGAAGGAAGAGCTCCGCCAGGAGGTCGCCCTTGCCAATGCGAGCAACGAGATCACGGCGATCCACGACAAGTTCGAGGATGCGCGTATTTCCGGCGCGACGCTTCAGGATGCGGCGACGGAAAGCAACCTGAAGGCTGTCTCCATTCCCGCCGTCGATGCGCGCGGCAACGATGCGCAGGGCGAGAGGATCGCCGATCTGCCGCAGCCGCAGGAACTGCTCGCCGAAGTCTTCAAGGCCGACCCGGGCAGCGATACCCTGCCGATCAATCTCGGCCGCGACGGTTATGTCTGGTTCGAGGTCGAGGACGTCATGCCCGCCCGCGATCGCACGCTCGACGAATCGCGCGAAAAGGTCGTTGCCGACTGGACGGCCGAGCAGCAGCGCGCCGAACTTGCCAAGCGTGCCGCAGACCTCAAGGCACGCGTCGAAAAGGGCGAGACCCTGCAAACCATCGCGGCGGAACTCGGCATTGCCGTGGAGACCAAGATTGGCCTGCGCCGAACCGCGCAGGATGCCGCGCTCTCGCCTGCCGCCGTCACCGCTGCCTTCAGCGGCCCGAACGGCCTCGTGACGAACGCCGCCGGTACGGATGGCGAAGGCCAGATCCTGCTGAAGGTCACCGCCGTCGAAAATGCAGCCGGCGATGCGCTGGATCAGGACAGCCGTCAGGTCGATGCCATCGCCCAGGCAAGCGGCGACGACATCCTCGACCAGATGGTCACCGAGTTGCAGACCCGCTACGGCGTTTCGATCAACCAGCAGGTGGCCGAAACGGCGCTGGCGCAGCAATAGGCGGAGGGGATCGTATGGCGGACCTCAAACCTTTCATCGCCAAGGCGGCGCTCGGTCAGTCTCTCGACCGGGACGACGCGCGGGCCGCCTTCGAAATCATCATGTCGGGCGCGGCCACGCCCTCTCAGATCGGCGGCTTCCTGATGGCGCTCCGCGTGCGCGGCGAGACGGTCGACGAGATCGTCGGTGCCGTCGGCGCCATGCGCGCCCGCATGCTGACCGTGGACGCGCCTGCCGACGCCATCGATATCGTTGGGACCGGCGGGGACGGCGCCGGCACCTACAACATTTCCACGCTCGCCTCCCTGATCGTCGCCGGCGCCGGCGTTCCCGTCGCCAAGCATGGCAACCGCGCGCTGAGTTCCAAGTCGGGCACGGCGGATGCGCTCTCCTGCCTCGGCGTCAAGCTGGATATCGGCCCGGACGCAATCGCCCGCTGCATCCGCGAGGCCGGCGTCGGATTCATGTTCGCCCAACAGCACCATTCAGCCATGCGCCATGTTGGCCCCACACGGGTCGAGCTCGGCACACGCACTATCTTCAACCTGCTCGGCCCACTCTCGAACCCTGCGGGCGTCAGCCGCCAGTTGGTCGGCGTGTTCTCGCCGCAATGGGTGGTTCCCGTGGCCGAAGTCCTGCGCGACCTCGGCTCCGCCAGCGTCTGGGTCGTCCACGGCGAAGGCCTCGACGAGATCACCACCACCGGCACGACGCACGTTGCCGCCATCGAAAACGGCACGATTCGCACCTTCGACCTGACCCCTGCCGACTTTGGCCTGCCGACCGTCGATCTCGCAGCCCTCAAGGGCGGCGACGGCGCGCACAATGCGAAGGCACTGAGCGGCGTCCTTACAGGTGACGTCACGCCCTACCGCGACATTTCGCTTGCCAACGCCGCCGCAGCACTGGTCATCTCCGGCCGCGCAGGCTCGTTGACGGATGGCATGGCATTGGCCCGTGATGCGCTGGAAACAGGCGCTGCCCGCGCCGCGCTGGAGGCACTCGTGCGCGTATCGAATGCAGAGGAGGCCTGAGATGAGCGACATCCTGCACCGCATCGAACTCTACAAGCGCGAGGAAATAGCCGCCGCAAAGGCAAGCGTCTCGCTCGACGACCTCAAGGCCATGAGCGCCGGACAGGAGGCCCCGCGCGGCTTCCTGAAGGCATTGGAGGCCAAACGTGCGGCGGGCAGATACGGCCTTATCGCCGAGATCAAAAAGGCGTCACCCAGCAAGGGCCTGATCCGGCCGGACTTCGATCCGCCGGCACTCGCCAAGGCCTATGAACTCGGTGGTGCCGCCTGCCTGTCGGTGCTGACGGATGGGCCGAGCTTCCAGGGCGCGCCGGAATTTCTGACGGCCGCCCGCGCTGCCTGTGCCCTACCGGCTTTGCGCAAGGATTTCATGTTCGAAACCTATCAGGTGCATGAAGCCCGCGCCTGGGGTGCCGATTGCATCCTCCTCATCATGGCGTCTCTCACCGACGACGACGCACACCGGCTGGAAGACTGTGCCTTCGACCTTGGCATGGACGTGCTGGTCGAAGTGCATGACGAACCGGAAATGGAGCGCGCGCTCCGCCTTTCGTCTCCCCTGCTCGGTATCAACAACCGCAACCTGAAGACCTTCGCGGTCGATCTCGCCGTGTCCGAACGTCTCGCGCCCATGGTGCCGGACGACCGGCATCTCGTCGGCGAAAGCGGCATCTTCACGTCGGCCGACTGCGCCCGCATGAAAGCCGCAGGCATCGGCACCTTCCTCGTCGGCGAAAGCCTGATGCGGCAAAAAGACGTGGCGGCTGCTACCCGGCTGCTGCTCTCCGAGCCCGCCACCAGGCAGGCAGCCGAGTGATGTCGGGCACGCCGCTGACCCATCTCGGCGAAACCGGCGAAGCCAGCATGGTGGATGTCGGCGACAAGAGCGAGACGATTCGGATCGCCGTTGCCGAGGGCTATGTTCGCATGCAGCCGGAAACACTGCGCATCATCCTCGCGGGCGACGCCAAAAAAGGCGACGTCATCGGCACCGCTCGCCTCGCCGGCATCATGGCGGCCAAGCAGACGGCCAACCTCATCCCGCTCTGCCATCCGCTGATGCTGACCAAGGTCTCCGTCGATATCGTGCCCGACGAGAGCCTGCCCGGCCTGCGCGTCGAGACGCTGGCAAAGCTCAGCGGCCGCACCGGCGTCGAGATGGAAGCGCTGACGGCCGCGAGCGTTGCGTGCCTGACGATCTACGACATGGCGAAGGCCGTCGATCGCGAGATGGAAATCGGCGGCATCCGCCTTCTCAAGAAGTCCGGGGGACGCTCCGGCGACTATGTGCGCGAAACGCCTATCCGCGAGACCGAATCCCCATGAGCCTGCTTCCCGTCGAAGACGCGCTGACACGCCTGCTGGCCGCCGCCCGCCCCGTGACGGAGCCGGAGGTGGTCGCTATCGGTGACGCGCATGGCCGCGTCCTCGCCCTCGATCTCGCATCCCGCCTCACCCATCCGCCCTTCGACTCGTCCGCCATGGACGGCTATGCGCTGCGTGCCGAGAATATTGCCGAGATCGGCGCAATCGTCACCGTCATCGGCGAATCCGCAGCCGGTAATCGCTTCATGGGGACGGTTCTCTCGGGACAGGCCGTACGCATCTTCACCGGTGCTCCCGTGCCGGAGGGCGCTGATACGGTGCTGATCCAGGAAGATGCCGAACGGCTCGACGGCCATCGCATCCGGACCCGGTTCGTACCCGCCAAAGGCCGCCATATCCGGCCGCGCGGCCAGGATTTTCACGAAGGCGATGTCGTCCTCCACGCCGGAGACCAGCTTGATTCGGGCCGCCTGACGGTGGCAGCTGGCATGAACCACGCCCATCTCGACGTCCTCAGGCGCGTCCGTGTCGCCATTCTCGCAACCGGAGACGAACTTTTGCCGCCCGGGAGCACTCTTGGACCCGACCAGATCATCGCGTCGAACACGCTCGGCATCGCCGCCATCGCCCGGGAGAATGGCGCGGAGATCATCGACCTCGGCATCGCTCCGGACAGCAGATCGAGCATCGAGGAGCGATTGGCGGCCGCGCAAGAAACAGGCGCCGATATCCTCGTCACGCTCGGCGGTGCCTCCGTCGGCGATCATGATCTCGTCCAGTCGACCCTCGTCGGTGCGGGCATGGAGCTCGATTTCTGGCGCATCGCCATGCGCCCCGGCAAACCGCTGATGGTCGGCCGTCTCGGCGACATGCAGGTGCTCGGCCTTCCCGGCAACCCGGTGTCGAGCCTCGTCTGCGGTTTCCTCTTCCTCGAGCCCCTTGTCCGCACCCTCGGTCACCTGAAGGCCCGCAACCGCCTCGCAGCGGCAACCACAGCCGGGCCGCTTGCCGCCAACGACAAGCGGCAGGACTATATCCGCGCAAAGCTCGAGCGTCTGGCAGATGGCAGCCTGTCGGCGATAGCCTTCGAGCGGCAGGATTCCTCGATGATGCAGACGTTTGCGCAGTCGGATGCCCTGATCGTCAGATCGCCCGGTGCACCGGCGCTCGAAGCAGGATCGGCCTGCACCGTCCTCCTCCTCCGCGACGTCTAGACCTCCGGTCCGGGATCTTCACAAATCCTCAGCCCGCCCTATCTCATTTGTCGGTAAGTATCGGTAACGAAGGGGATATCAGCATGAACCGAAACGGACTTTACGCGCTGTTGGGCGCATTGGTTGTCCTGGTCATCGTCATGGGCGTCTACATCTACGACCGCGAGAAAGAACCGCAGGGCGTTGAACTGAAGATAGGCGAAAACGGTATTTCGGTTGAGGAAAATTGAAAATCCGAAGGGTGACGCAAAACTGACGCGTTAACCCTTTATTAACCATTCCAGCAGATACTCAGGGTCAGGTGATCTGACTACGGATGAACTAGCAGGTTACAGAAACTCTGAGAACGAAAGGTCGGGCAACCCCCGGCCTTTTTGTTTGTCTCGGACCCACTGCGGTCCGGCAAGCCCCGCCTCACCGCTCCGTCGATGCCACGTCGAGTTTCGACACCAGAATCTTGTCGATCCGGCGGCTGTCCATATCCACCACTTCGAACCTGTATCCGAAGGCCTCGGCCACATCGCCCTCTTCAGGGGACTTGCGCAGTTCCTGCACAAGAAAGCCGGCGATGGTCTCATAGCTGCCATCCGAATCGATCTCGTCGATGCCGATGGTCAGGTGGATTTCGTCGATCGGCGTGCGGCCGTCGACCAAATAGGACCCATCTTCGCGCAGGCGGATCAGGGCGTGCTCGATATCGTCATAGTTCGACGGGAGAACGCCGACGATCGCCTCGAGAATATCGGCGATCGTGATGATGCCTTCGATGCTGCCATACTCGTCGACGATCATCGCCATGTTGATGCGCGAGGACTTGAACGCCTCCAGGGCCTTGAGGCACGATGCCGTTTCCGGCAGCGCGTGCAGTTCCTTCACGAAGACGCGGATGTCGAAAGCCCCGCGGTCGCTGACGTTCAGCACCTCTTTCACGAGCACGGCACCGAGGATCTCTCCCGTGGACGTGTCCATGACGGGGTATCGCGAATGCGAGGTCTGCTCGATCTTTGCGCGCACGGCCTCCAGCGTGTCATTCGCGTCGATGAAGCTGACCTCGGTCCGATGCGTCATGATGGATTTGACGTTGCGATCGCCGAGCCGAATGATGCGGCGCAGCATTTCATGCTCGGATTTCTCGATGGCGCCGCTCTCGACGCCCTCCGCCATGATCGCCTGCACTTCCTCTTCCGTCACCGCATCCTTGTTGCTGGTAACGCCGAAGACATGCATGAAAACCTTGGCGGACCCTTCGAACAGGTAGACGACCGGCGAGACGACCTTGGACAGGATCGACATCGGCCGCGCCACGAACATGGCGATGCCTTCGGAATTGCGCAGCGCCAGCTGTTTGGGAATGAGCTCGCCGATAACCACCGAGAGATAGGTGATGAGCGTGACCACCAGAGCGACCGAGACGGTACTGCCATAAGGGTTGATCCAGCTGATATCGTTGAGGACCGGCGCCAGCTTGTCGGCGATCGTCGCGCCACCATAGGCGCCGGCCAGCGTACCAACGAGCGTGATGCCAACCTGCACGGTCGAGAGGAACTTGCCCGGATCTTCCGCAAGGTTCAGCGCCATCTCCGCACGGACGTTTCCCTGCCGGGCCATTTGCCGCAGCATCGGCCGGCTGACGGAGACGAGAGCCATTTCCGACATGGCAAAGAAGGCATTGATCAGAAGAAGAACGAAAATGACGAGCAATTCGGACATGGATCCTCGAAAACCGATGTTCCGCGCCGTGCAGGTTTCACAGCGCGCGATATCATCGTTTTCATGAAATAGGCGGAACCGCGCAATGCAGCAAGGCGGGATACGGCAAGTTTCACCATTCTTGCCGTTACAGACCGACGATTGTCAGCCAGCGACCGTCTCGGGTGTGTCGTCCATGGCCACACGAACACGTGCGCGGCCGACCCGGATGACCACTTCCATCGCCGCGCGGGCCCCCGCCTCGTCGCGCCGGCTGATCTGCTCCACGATGCGGATATGATTGCGCGAGACGTCCTCGATGCCCTCACGGTCGGCTGCGGGCGAGCTGAGCTTGAAAATGCCGACAAGCGCCGCCTCGATCAGGCTGCCGACGCTGCGCATGAAAGGATTGGCCGACGCCTCGGCCACGGCGAGGTGAAAGCGCAGATCCGCCACGGCCAGCGATTCGGGCGTATGCGCGGGATCGCCCATGGCGACGGCGAGCCGCATCATATGGCTGATCTCCGCTTCGGTCGCATGGATGGCGGCCAGTGCCGCGGCATGCGGCTCGAAGGCCATGCGGACCTCACTGATATGCGTCAGGAAATCCTCGTCGATGCCATTGTGAAAGTGCCAGGTGAGGATGTCGCTGTCGAACAGGTTCCACTGGTTGCGGGCGGTCACCCGCGTTCCGATCCGCGCACGCGGCACGATCAGGCCCTTGGCCGCCAATGTCTTCATGGCTTCGCGCAGCACGGTGCGGGACACCTTAAAGCGCATCGCCAGTTCCTGATCGCCCGGCAAAATGGTGCCGACGGGAAACTCACCGGAAATGATGGCGCGGCCGAGGACATCCACGACCTGCGAATGGCTCGTGCGCGTATCGACGCCTGTGATCAGCGTCTCCAGCGGACCCTTCTTCATGCTTCCCCCTCGTCGGACTCACTACGCGTTCTGTCGCCACATTCCTCCCGGACGACAGAAAAATCATATCATATGACAATATGCGTGTCTTGGAGGGAGAGATGGAATTTTCATTTCATTTCTGAACGAAATGGAATTCGGAAGCATGATGGAAAAGGACCGCGCTTGTCAATGTATCGCTTAAACAGCAGGGCCGTTTGGACGGCCCTGCCGGAGCGCGTTGAAGAGACAGAGCCGCGCGGCGACCCGATCACAACGGCTTATTGCGGCAGCTTGTCGTCTACGCCATCGACGTAGAAGTTGAGGCCAAGCAGGACGCCATCTTCAGCGGTCTCGCCTTCCTTCAGCCAGACGCTGCCGTCCTGCTTCTTCAGCGGGCCGGTGAAGGGCTTCAGTTCGCCCGACTCGATCTTCGCCTGCGTCGCCTCCGCCATCGCCTTCACGTCGTCAGGCATGTTGGTGTAGGGCGCCATGGTCAGGATGCCGTCTTTCAGGCCATCCCAGCTCGACGTCGTGGCCCACTTGCCATCGAGGAAGGCCTGCGTGCGCTTGATGTAGTAGGCGCCCCAAGTGTCCTTGATCGCGGTCAGCTGGGTCTTCGGGCCGGCAGCGATCATGTCCGAGGCCTGGCCGAAAGCCTTGATGCCGCGTTCTGCCGCAACCTGCATCGGCGCTGTGGTGTCGGTGTGCTGCGTCAGCACGTCGACGCCCTGGTCGATCAGCGCCTTGGCCGCATCGGCTTCCTTGCCCGGGTCGAACCAGGTGTTCGCCCATACGACCTTGATCTTGAAGTCCGGGTTGATCGAGCGCGCGCCGATCAGGAACGCGTCGATGCCCATGACGACTTCCGGGATCGGGAAGGAGGCGATGTAGCCAGCGACGCCCTTCTCGGAAATCTTGGCAGCGATCTGGCCCTGGATATAGCGGCCTTCGTAGAAGCGGCTGTTATAGGTCGCGACGTTCGGCGCGGTCTTGTAGCCGGTTGCGTGCTCGTACATCACCTTCGGGAACTTGGCGGCAACCTTCACCGTCGCGTCCATGAAGCCGAACGACGTCGTGTAGATCAGGCCGCAACCCGAGCGCGACAGGCGTTCGATAGCGCGTTCCGCATCCGGGCCTTCCGGCACGTTTTCGAGGAACTGCGTCTCGATCTTGTCGCCGAGCGCCTTTTCCAGCTCCTGACGACCGATGTCGTGCGCCTGCGTCCAGCCGCCGTCCGATTTGGAGCCGACATAGACGAAGCAGATCTTGGCCTTTTCCTGGGCGCTTGCCGAAGCGGCAAAGCCGATGGCCGCCGTCGTGGCGACGAGAGCGAGGATAAGTTTCTTCATTTTGGACCTCTCATGTTGTCGAATAGATGTCTTTGGCCGATCGGATCAGCGATCCGGCACGAAGGGTTTGCCGAGCGAGGCCGGCGTGTTGATCATCGTCATCCGGCGGTTCTGCGAGATGAGCACGAGGACGACGATCGTTGCAAGGTACGGCAGCGCTGACAGAAGCTGCGACGGCACATTGAAGCCGTTCCCCTGTGCATAAAGCTGGCTGATCGACACGGCGCCGAAGAGATAACCGCCCGCAACGATGCGCCATGGCCGCCAAGAAGCAAAGACCACCAGCGCGAGCGCGATCCAGCCGCGCCCGGCCGACATGTTCTCCACCCACTGCGGCGTGTAGACCAGCGACAGTTGCGCGCCCGCGAGACCGGCACAGGCGCCGCCGAACATGACGGCGAGGTATCGCGTGCGGATGACGTTGATGCCGAGCGCATGGGCCGAGGTATGGCTGTCGCCGACGGAGCGCAGCTTCAGCCCGGCCCGGCTGCGGAACAGGAACCAGTGGATGCCAGCAATGAGCGCGATCGACAGGTAGAAGATCAGGTCCTGCTGGAACAGCAGCCGGCCGATGACCGGGATGTCGCTGAGGACGGGAAAAACGATCTGCGGCAGCTTGATACCCGACTGTCCCGCATAGGGCTCGCCGATCTGCCCCGAAAGCCCGAGGCCGAGAATGGTCAACGCCAGCCCGGTCGCAACCTGGTTTGCCACCAGCGTCAGCGTCAGGAAGCCGAAGAGCAGCGAGAACAGCGTGCCGGACAGGATACCCGCGAGAATGCCGATATAGGGCGAGCCGGTCGCCTGCGTCGCGGCGAAGGCGCAGACGGCGCCGATGATCATCATGCCCTCGACGCCGAGGTTGAGCACGCCCGACCGTTCGGTCACCAGTTCGCCGGCAGCGGCGATGACCAGCGGTGTCGCTGCTGTGATGACCGTCAGCAGAATGGCTTCGATGATACCCATGTCAGTGCGCTCCTTCCGTCACTTGGCCAGTCACCCGGCGCCAGACGATGCGGATGCGATACTGGATCAGCGTGTCGCAGGAGAGCACGAAGAAGAGCAGTAGGCCCTGGAACACCCGCACGACCTTGTCGGACAGCCCGAGCGAGATCTGCGCCGCCTCGCCACCGAGATAGGTAAGGCCGAGAACGAGACCGGCGACGATGATCGCAAGCGGGTTCAACCGGCCGAGGAAGGCAACGATGATGGCGGTGAAGCCGTAGCCGGGCGAGATCACCGGCTGCAGCTTGCCGATGGCGCCGGAAACCTCCGAGATGCCGGCAAGCCCGGCAAAGGCGCCCGAAACAAGCATGGAAAACCAGATCATCCGCCGTGAGGAGAAGCCGGCGAACCGCCCTGCCCGCTCGGACTGGCCGAGAACCGTGATCTCGAAGCCCTTGAGCGTGAAGCGCATCATGAACCAGATGGCGAGCGCGGCGATGATCGCAAAAGCGAATCCGTAATTGGCGCGGCCCGAGGCCAGCATCTCCGGCAGGATCGCTTCGGGCGCGAATGCGCGCGTAACCGGGAAGTTGAACCCGCCCGGATCGCGCCAAGGGCCGCGCACCAGCCAATCGAGGAAGAGCTGGGCGACATAGACGAGCATCAGGCTCGTCAGAATCTCGTTCGTGTTCATCCGCGCCTTGAGGAAGGCCGGAATGCCGGCATAGAGCGCGCCGCCGATCATGCCCATGACGAGCATCAGCGGCAGGACGAGGGCCGAATGCCATTCGTGGAAGACGACCGGGACGATGGAGCCCGTCACCGCGCCCATGATGAACTGGCCTTCCGCCCCGATATTCCAGTTGTTCGACCGGTAGCAGATGGAGAGACCGACAGCGATCAGGATCAGCGGCGCCGCCTTGATCGCCAGTTCGTGCAGCGACCAGACTTCCGTCAGCGGCTCGATGAAGAAGCTGTAGAGCGCCAGTCCGGGGTCCTTGCCGAGGAACACGAACATGATCGCGCCGGCCACGATGGTCAGGCAGAGCGCGATGACGGGGGACAGGAAAGCATAGAGAAGAGAGACCTTCGGCCGCTTTTCAAGCTCAATGCGCATGGGCCGTCTCTTTCACAGTCGCGGCAGCGGCCGCCTCGGACGCCGTCGTCCCCTGCATGCCGCCCATCAGAAGCCCGATCTTTTCACGCGACAGGGCGGCGGCAGGATAAATTTCGGAAAGCTTGCCGTCGTTGATGACGGCGATCTCGGTTGCCACCTCGAAGATCTCGTCGAGATCCTGGCTGATGATCAGCACGGCGGAGCCTCCCTTGGCGAGATCCACCAGTGCCTGGCGGATACGGCTCGCGGCACCCGCATCCACACCCCAGGTCGGCTGGTTGACGATCAGAACAGAAGGCTGACGGTCGAGTTCGCGTCCGACGATGAATTTCTGCAGGTTGCCGCCCGACAGCGAGCCCGCCGGTGGATCCTCCCCGCTCTTGCGGACGTCCATCGCCTCGGAAATCCGCTTTGCGGCGCGCTTGACGGCACCGTTTCGGATGAGACCGAGCGCACCACCACCGATGAAGGCTTTGCGGTCCGAATAGTAGCGCGCCAGCACCAGATTGTCCGACAGCGGCAGGGCGGAAACGGCGGCATGTCCGTGGCGCTCCTCCGGCACGAAGCCGGCACCCAGCGCACGCCGCTGGTTGATGCCCTGTCGGCCGACGGGTTTCTCGCGGATGAAGACGGCGTCGTTGTCGGCTGTCGGATACTCGCCGGAGAGGGCATCGAACAGTTCGCCCTGTCCGTTGCCGGCAACGCCGGCAATCGCAAGCACTTCGCCGGCATGCACCTTCAGACAGATGTCCTTCAGCGACACGGCGAACGGCGTACGGGCCGCGGCCTTGAGGTGCCGTGCCTCGAGCTGAACCTTGCCCTTCACGGACGTGCCGACAGCGCTCACATGCGCGACATCGCTGCCCACCATCATGCGGGCG
This sequence comes from Rhizobium sp. PP-CC-3G-465, assembly GCF_004343445.1. Taxonomy (NCBI): domain Bacteria; kingdom Pseudomonadati; phylum Pseudomonadota; class Alphaproteobacteria; order Hyphomicrobiales; family Rhizobiaceae; genus Rhizobium; species Rhizobium sp. PP-CC-3G-465. The sequence continues at coordinate 891,061 of NZ_SLYH01000001.1, read as the reverse complement.
AGAGACGCGGGCGTTTCCTGCCGCGGGTCGCAGGCGCCGGTCACCTTGCCGTGGCGCAGCACGGTCGCCCGGTCGCAGATGCGCTGCACCTCTTCCAGCCTGTGGCTGATATAGAGAACCGAACGTCCCTCGGCTTTCAGCTTCGCCAGCGTTTCGAACAGCCTGTCGGCCTCCTGGGGTGTGAGCACGGAGGTCGGTTCGTCGAGAATGATGAGCTGCGGGTTCTGCAGCATCGCGCGCACGATCTCGATCCGCTGGCGTTCGCCCACGGAAAGGTCCGCGACATGCGCCTTCGGATCGAGCGGCAGCCCGTAGCTGACCGACAGTGCGGCAGCCTCTTCCGAAATCTTGTTGAGCGAAATGCCAGGATCCATCGAGAGCGCGATGTTCTCCGCGACCGTCAATGCCTCGAACAGGGAGAAATGCTGGAAAACCATGCCGATGCCGAAGCGCCGCGCGGCTCCCGGGCTCGCAATGCGCACCGGCTGGCCGCGCCAGTGTATCTGCCCGCTCGTTGGGCCGAGGACGCCGAAAAGCATCTTCACGAGGGTGGATTTGCCCGCGCCGTTCTCACCGAGAAGGGCATGGATCTCGCCCGGCCGTATATCGAGATCGATCCCGTTGCAGGCTGCAAAAGTTCCGAAAATCTTCGTCAGCTTGCTGACCGACAGCAGGGTGCTGTCAGCGCTGGGTCCTTCAACCGCCACGCCATCCCCCTCTTTCAAGCCGCAGATGCCCGGGCGCCGTTTCGGCTTCTCAGGGAATCAGCAAAGTTGTTCCGCTCGTCTTTCTGGCTTCCAGATCCGCATGCGCCTGGCTTGCATTATCAAGAGCATATGTCTGGTTGATATTGATACGCACTTTATTGCTCCGCACAACATCAAACAACGCGTTTGCACACGCCTCAAGCGCCGGCCGTGTCGAGGTGTAGGTGTAGAGCGTCGGACGCGTGGCGAACAGCGATCCCTTCTGGGACAGCACGCCGATATTGAAGGCCTCAACGGCCCCGGAAGAGTTGCCGAAGCTGACCCAAAGCCCCCGCGGCTTCAGGCAGTCGAGCGAGGCGGGATACGTATCCTTGCCAACGGAATCGTACACCACGTCAACGCCCTTGCCCTTGGTGATGTCCTTTACCCGCGCGACGAAATCCTCCGACCGGTAGTCGATGACGTGGTCGTAGCCATGCTCCAGCGCCATCGCGATCTTCTCGGGCGATCCCGCCGTGCCGATCACCGTCGCGCCCAGCGCCTTGGCCCACTGCCCGGCAATCTGCCCGACGCCGCCGGCAGCCGCATGAAACAGCAGAACCGTGTCGGGGCCGACGGCAAAGGTCTGGTTGAGCAGGTATTGCGCGGTCATGCCCTTCAGCATCATCGCAGCCGCCGTTTCCAGCGGAATATCGTCGGGCACCTTGATCAGATGCTGCTCGTCGATGTTGCGCTCGCTGGCATAGGCCCCATCCGCGCCGGCATAGGCGACCCTGTCGCCGGCAGAGAACAATGTCACGCCATCGCCGACCGCAGTCACGATGCCGGCACCCTCTTTGCCCGGAATAAAGGGCAGGCTCGCCGCCTTATAAAGGCCGGTCCGGAAATAGACGTCGATGAAGTTGACGCCGATCGCCTCCTGACGGATCTGCACCTCGCCGCGCGACGGCGGCGGAACGGTCACGCCCTCGATCTTCAGGACGTCGGGGCCACCCAGCTCCCGGATCATGATTGCTCTTGCCATGGCCTGTTCCTTTATTCGCGTCCGAGATTGGGGAAGATCTGCAGAATGAACCCGATGACGTAGAGATAGACGCCCGTGCCGACGACGCCCCAGACCACCCAGGCAGGGGTCTCGAAATGCATCAGCAGCGCATAGGCGCTGAGCACCGACCAGGCGGTAAAGACTGCCAGATTGAGCGGCCGCAACCGCCGCACGCGCACCGGATGGAGAAAGCTGATCGGCATGAAAGTGAGGAACACCGAGACGAAGACGACGATGGACGCCGCAAGCTCGCTGGCCTGCACGACGAAGAGCGTGAACACCACCATGTTCCAGACGACCGGAAAACCGGAGAAGAAATACTCGTCGGTCTTCATGCCCATATCGGCATAATAGATGGCGCTGGACATAACGATCGCGCCGGCCGCGACGAACGACCAGGGCTCGCCGATCATGCCGCTCTGATAGAGCGCAAAGGCCGGCAGCAGCACATAGGTCACGTAGTCGATGACATTGTCGAGCGTATCGCCCGACCAGTTGGGCAGCACCTCCTTGACGCGGACCTTGCGGGCGATCGGCCCGTCGATGCCATCGACGGCGAGCGCCAGACCCAGCCACCAGAACATGTCGACGAAGCGATGTTCCGCCGCGGCGACGACGCCGAGGAACGCGAGAAACGATCCGGAAGCCGTGAGAACATGGACCGAGAAAGCCCGGATCTCGGCGTAGGGAACCGGCTTGTAATTGAAGAACTTCATCGGCAGACGCATCCTGTGCTGACGCTTCGCGTAAACTCGGTGAGCGACCCGTATATTGCCAGGTCATGCCGCACCGCCTCCTCCGCCGCGACAATGTCGCTGCCGGCATGTCCGTAATATGCATCGTTTGCCCTGCCCTGCCAGCAAAAACAAGCGATTGCCGTGCTCTGTGCGTATTCCGCTGTGGACTTACGCACCACGTGCGGCAACGGCGACCATTCCAAAAAGACGCGGTCGGCGCTAGGTATGGGCTCGGACGGCCCAAGGCGAAGGAAGAGAACCGAATCATGGATCACACCGATATCGCCGTCATCGGCGCCGGCCTCGCAGGCGCCCTCGCCGCCCTCGCCCTGTCCCGCGATGGCCGCACGGTCGCGCTCATCGCGCCGACCGCCCCGCATGACCGTCGCACGACGGCCTTGATGGACGAGGCGATCGGCTTTCTGAGGAAGCTCGACCTCGGGGAAGAGGTCAGCGCACTCGGCGCGCCGCTGGCCACGCTGCGCATCATCGACGGTACGGATCGCCTTCTGCGCGCGCCGGTCGTCACCTTCCGTGCGGCTAAAATCGGCCTCGACGCTTTCGGCTACAATCTGCCGAACGCACCATTCCTCGACGTGCTGAACCGCCGCATCGAGAGCGCACCATCCATCACCCGCATCGACGCGAGACTGGAAAGTCTCGAGGAGAACGCAACAGGCTGCACCCTGACGCTGGCCGACGGCCGTTCGCTGACGGCGTCGCTGGTGATCGGCGCGGACGGAAGGCGCTCGCTCGTTCGCGAGGCGCGCCGTATCGAGACGCGCAACTGGAGCTATCCGCAGACGGCGGTCGTCCTGAACTTCGCCCATGAGCGCCCGCATGAAAACATCTCGACCGAGTTTCACACGCGTCAGGGTCCGTTCACGCAAGTTCCGCTTCCCGGCAACCGCTCCAGCCTCGTCTGGGTGATGACGCCCGATGCGGCGGCGGAAATGTTGACGCGGGAGACGGCCGCACTGTCGAGCGCGGTGGAGCAGCGGATGCAGTCCATGCTCGGCAAGGTCACGGTCGATACCGAACCCCAGGCCTTCCCGCTCTCCGGCATGGCCGCCACGCGCTTCGGCAAGGGCCGCGTCATTCTCGTGGGCGAGGCTGCCCATGCCTTCCCGCCCATCGGTGCACAGGGCCTGAACCTCAGCCTGCGCGACGTCATGACGCTGGTCGCCATGCTCGCCGAACTGCCGGCGATACCGGCGGATCTCGGCGACCGCTACGATCGGCGCAGGCGCGCCGATATCCTCAGCCGGACGGTCAGCGTGGACCTGCTCAACCGCTCTTTGCTCACCGGCTTTCTGCCGGTGCAGATGCTGCGGGCGGGCGGGCTGCAGGCGCTGTCATCGGCCGGCGCCCTGCGCAGCCTCGTTATGCAGGAAGGCCTGCGGCCGGGCAGCGCGATCCGGTCCATACTGGGGGATTTACGGGAAAAGATCGGCCGGCACTCCGCCTGATCCGATCAGGTAGAGAAGGCCCGTGACGCTCAGCATGGACAGCGCCGTCGTGATGAGGATGGTCGCAGAGGCCCGTTCCTGCCAGACGCCGTATTGCTCGGCGATCACGAACACGTTCGTCGCCGTCGGCAGCGCCGCGAGCAGCACGGCGGCCTGCACCCAGATCGGCTCGAAATTCCCGGCGGTGCTCAGCACGAGGTACATGACGGCCGGGTGCAGAAGCAGCTTGGCCGGAACGATATAGGTCAGCTCCACCGGTGCCCGCTTCAGCGGCCGAAGCCCGAGCGTCACGCCCATCGCAAACAGCGCACAAGGCGCGGCTGTGGGCGCCAGCGCCTCGATCAGCCGGCGGATCGCGAGGGGCGGCTGCACCTGCAACGCGGCCGCGGCGACCCCGATTGTCGTTGCAAGAATGAAGGGATGCAGCAGGATCTTGCGCAGGACGGACAGAGCGAGCCTTGCCGGATTCTGCTTCTCACTTCCCGCAACCGCCATCAGCGCCGGCGCCGTGATGAAATGCGCGACGTTCTCGACGGAAAAGATCAGCGCGACCGGTACGGCCGCACGTTCCCCGAGCGCAAGCAGGGCGAGCCCCGGCCCCATATAGCCGATATTGCCATAAGCGGCCGCCAGCCCCTGCACCGTCGCTTCCGCCAGAGGTGCGCGGCGAAACCAAAGGGCCGCCACGAAGATGAGGGTGAAGACGGAATAGGTGGCGGCGACATCGGCGAGGATGAAATCGAACCGGGTCAGTTCGTGTATCGGCGTGCGGGAAATGAGGGTGAAGAACAGCGACGGCAGCGCGAGATAGAGAATATAGACGTTAAGCCAGCCCATGCCTTCGAGGCAGGGCCTCGCCGAACCCGCTCCGTCTCGTCGGCCGAACAGATGCGCCGCTCCATAACCGAGAAGAATGAGACCGAAGAACGGTGCCACAAGGCTGAAGATGTCGGTCATGTCGCGATCCTGGAGGCGGCGCCCGTCTGTTCAACCGATCTGCATCAGAACCGGAAATGTCTGCTGGAACCAGATGGAGACGGTGCTGACGAGACCGAACAGGAAGGCGAGACCCGCCACGACGAGCAGGCCGCCCATGATCTTTTCCACGAGCCCGAGATGGCGGCGGAAGCGCGACAGGAACCCCATGAACGCCCCGGAGAAGGCGGCTGCGATCCAGAAGGGGATGGCAAGACCGAGGGAATAGACCGCGAGAAGGACAGCGCCCTCGGATACCGTATCGCGCGCTGCCGCGACGCCGAGGATGGTGCCCAGCACGGGGCCGATGCAGGGCGTCCAGCCGAAGCCGAAGGCAAGGCCCATGATATAGGCACCCGACAGCGTCGCCGGCTTCCCCCCACCCTGGAAGCGCGCCTCGCGCCCGAGCAGGCCGATGCGCAGCACGCCGAGGAAATGCAGCCCCATGATGATGACCACGATACCGCCGATTCGCGACAGGAGGTCCATATGCTGCCGCAGAAGAAGACCGACCGACGACGCGCCGATGCCAAGCGCGATGAAGACGGTGGAAAAGCCGAGCGTGAACAGAAGCGCCGACGGCAGAACCGCCCGCCGCGTCGCAACCGCCGCCGCGCCGTTCGTCCCACGGAACTGATCCACGGAAACACCCGCCATATAACAGAGATAGGGCGGCACGAGGGGCAGTACGCAGGGCGACAGGAACGACAACGCTCCCGCGAGCACGGCCGTCCAGATCGAGATATCGGCTATCGACAAAACCAGTTCCTCAGAGACGACGCGCGGTCGCGCAGGACAGCACCACACGGCTGGTGACGGTGTTACCGCGCAAGCGGGTCGCCAGCAATGGTGCCAGACGCCGCATGCCGGAGACGTGACGCCCGTCGAGGACGAACCCGCCATTGAACCCCATGCTGCTTGCGCACGTCCTGAAGGCATGCCGGTCCTCCCGGCATCCCACGCAATGGGCTGCCTGTCGCCGCGAAATCGGGGATCCATGGATTTATGGGTTGACCGCAACCGCGCGCCTATGCATATCTCCGCCAACTTTCGCCGGCCGCCCAGGTGACCGGCGCGGGAGCGCGTAGCTCAGTTGGTAGAGCAACGGACTTTTAATCTGTAGGTCCAGGGTTCGAATCCCTGCGCGCTCACCACTCTCCCCATCGGACAGCCAGCTCTACATCATACCCGCCAGGGGTCCATGCAGGGAACATTCTGTCACAGACATCGTTTCCGAAATATCTAAATAAACGGGAGACGACGGTATGATCGAATTCAAGAAGGTGCCGATGACGGGCGGCGAGAATGGTGATTTCCGGCCTACCGAAGACGAGGAATCACCCGCGGTTCAATCCGTCCGACAGGAAAAGGCTTCAGGCGAGGGCAAGGACGCATTGGAGGAAGGGCTCGAAGACACATTTCCGGCCAGCGATCCGGTTTCCGTAACGGAGACGGCGATCCCTGGGGGACGCTCTCCCTCATTGAAAATCTAAACGATCACAAGTCCTGAGGAACGGGCCATCTAATATCGCGTCATCTGAAGCGGAACGAAAACGCATATTCCTGGTTGAAGTGGCAGTGAGCGGGCTGAAACAGGAGATAGCGGTGATGGAAGCCAGGAAACAACGGCCGCGAAGAGGCGTCGATCACGACGACTACAGCACCTTTATGACTCGCGAGCTTCTCGTTTGGCTGGTGGGTGTCCCCGTCCTAATCGCAATGGTCAGCGGGATATTTGTTCTCTAACGACGCGGACTTTACCGCACGGCATCAAGACGCCCGTTGTTATACCGACACGGCGAGCATGGCGAACGTCAAGCCTGATATGGCGCATAGCGCTGCTATGACGACGATCAATTCCTTCATCATGAACTTATACATGGCGCGCCATCCTTCGTTTGCACCGATGTAAGATCGAACAGACGTCACGCAAGCATTCCAGGCGCAACACTTCGTGATCTCCGCACGGCCTTAGAGCGCCTGCCCCGGTCGGTGGACAGCTTGCGGACAGTTTCTCCCGGCACAATAAGATCACTGCGCAGGCGCCCGGCTCACCGGTCCAGAAGCGTGTATGAGATCAATGTTTTGGAGCGAATCCTGCGATGCCCTGCGCCGCGCGATCGCCTTCAGTCGACCAAGCGGACGCTGCCATGATGAGACCCACTTCCCTGCCCCTTGGCGTCATACTGATAGCCTCGCTCGTCGCGACGGTCCTGACCATCGTTCTCGTTCCGCACCGGGGCACCGCGGCGTCCCGGGCGAACATCGAGTCCATTCAGCGCCTTTAGGCTCTGAGACAACGCGAGAGTTGGGTTTGGCCTACTGGCAATCCGAAACGACGATCTTGCAGTTCGGGCAATCCTTCGTCGCCATCGTCTCGGCCGCCTTCTGGGTCGAGCCGTAGCCAATGCCATAATTGACGCGGTCGCCGGCATAGGCGCCGCACTGTTCGAACCACACAGCAACCTTGCAGTCATCGTTTCCGGCCGACTTGCACTCCTGGACGGCGTTGCGTTCGGCTTCCTTGCGGGAGCTTCCCCAACCCATTCCATAGCCGGCTTCGTCGGCGGCCATGCCCTGTTCGTCGTTGACGGCGATCGCGCCGAAGGCGAAGGCCGAGCTAACAGGGCCGGCAAGAAGAATGGTCGTTGCAAAGGCAATACGAATAAAGGTCTTCATGAAATCTCCCCCGAGATCGAATGTCCCGATTGTCATCGGGCGTCCCTGCCGGAATGGCGAGGGACACGGGAAAGATTGCTACAGGAGGTAATGAGACTCGACAATATGGGCGCGATCATCGCCAGCTTTTTAATATCGAGCATAGCTAATGCGCATGGTGAACGACGCCCGATGGCTCTGATCGTCAAGGCCCGTCGCGGGCGCATCCAATGACGCCAAGACGGTCGGCGCAGCAGCGCCGGCTGTTACCCTATTTCCCGGCGAACGGATCGGCGAGAGCTGCGTCCGGCCGGCTGATCGGGTACTTCGTACCGGACACCTTCGCTGCCATCCCCTTGGCGCCCGTCTGCTTCAAGAGCGTTCGGAAAACCGGATGCATGCCACCATCGACATAAGCGCTCATGGAAGCAGCGATCGGCACGGGTCCGCCGATGAGAGCGTCGATCGCGCGGCTTTCTTCTGCGATCTTGGCAAGCGCCTGCGGCTCGATGCTGGGCGCGGCCTCCGGGCACGGCGCAAGAGGGTCTGCCGGTTCGCCGTTCAGGAACGTCTTGTCGAACACGTAGCGCCCACCGCAGGCGGACACTTTCGGCTGTCGGCGGGTGATGTCGAAGGCATCGTAGCCCTCTTTCAGGACGCGCCAGAAGGCAAGATCAGGATCGCCGCGATGGGCCGCCATATTCTGGGCGGTCATGCGGAAGGGATAGGCCTGCACCTGAAAACTCGGCTGCCCGCCCTCGAGCGCCCGCGCGACGATCGCGTAGATTTCGCCCACACCCTGGTCGGTCATGGCATAGCAGCCGGACGACGAGCAGGCGCCATGCACCATCAGCGCCTCGCCCGTATAGCCGAGCGCGCTCTCCAGCCGGTTGGGATAACCGAGGTTGAACGACACGTAGAACTGGGAGTTCGGATTGAGCATGCCCTTGGTGACATGGTAGAAACCTTCCGGCGCATGCCGGTCGCCCGACTTCCGCTTCGGCCCGAGATCTCCCGACCATCGGCAGATCGGATAGGTTTTCAACAGAGCGTATTTGCCGCTGCGATCGACCTTCCAGATCTCCAGTTCGCTTTCCTGCTTGAAGATTCGCACGAGCACCGGGCTCTCCGCCTTCATGCCCTTGCGCGTCATCTCTGCCACCATCTTCGACGACAGCTTCGGCGGCGCTTCCGTCATGTCGAGCGCCACGCAGCCGCTGAGCGCCATGCCGAGCGCGGCGATAGCGGCAGTCTGGACGCAGGCCTTGCGAAGGGCTTTCAGGCGGGGAAATGCTGGCATGTGGCCTCTATCGATCACAATCGCGACGAAGTTGTGTCGCAGCGGCGCACGACGCGCACCATGAACACACTCGCCATACAGGGTTAATCTTTCCTGAAGCCCGCCTACAACAGAAAAGCCGACGTCGGGCCTACACAATGCTGCAGCGCACCCTAACCTCTTCGCATGAGCGATATGATCACATGGCTGGACCAATCCCTGCGCTGGGTGCCCGCATGGGCCGTCAGCGTCATCCTTCTCGCGCTGCTGTTCGGCATCGGCATCTTCGTCCATAGGATTCTGTTCGAGATCGCAACGCGGATTGCCGCGAAGTACGATCTGTTCTGGCGGTCGCTGGTGGCACGCTCGGAGCGCCCAACCCGGCTGGTGGCCATCATGGTCGCCCTTTCCTTCGGCGTCTCCATCGCGCCGTTGACGTCCAATCAGGCGGAGACCCTGCATCATACCCTGCTGCTCGGCTTCATCCTCGTCTTCGCCTGGATAGGCAAGGTCACGCTGCATATCTGGACGACGGTTTATCTGCGCCGCTTCAAGCTCGATGCGGAAGACAATCTCCTCGCCCGCAAGCACGTCACCCAATCGCGGATCATGGAGCGCATCGCCGGCTTCGTCATCATCATCTTTGGCATTGCCGCCTGCCTGATGACATTTCCGGCCGTGCAGCAATATGGCGTCAGCCTTCTCGCCTCCGCGGGCGTTGCGGGCATCGTGCTCGGTCTGGCGCTGCAGCCGGTGCTCAAGAACCTCTTCGCCGGCATTCAGCTCGCCATCACCCAGCCCATCCGTCTGGACGACGCGCTGCTGATCGAGGGCGAATGGGGGAATGTGGAGGAGATCACCGCGACCTATGTCGTCGTCAAGATCTGGGACTGGCGCCGTCTCGTATTGCCGCTCAGCTACTTCATCGAAAAGCCGTTCCAGAACTGGACCCGCGAAACCGCTGCTCTCATCGGCACCGTGATGGTCTATCTCGACTACAGCGTGCCCGTCGATGCCGTTCGAAGGGAAGCCGAGAAGATTGCCGCTGCGTCTCCGCTCTGGGATGGGCAGGTCATCAATATCGCGGTGACGGACCTGAAGCCGGAGACGGTGGAGATCCGCATCCTCTGCTCGGCATCCAATGCCGCACGTGCCTTCGACCTGCGTTGCGAGATGCGCGAGAAGATCATCGGCTTCATCGCAAGTACCTATCCCACCGCCCTTCCGCACCTGCGCGCGGAACTCAAGACAGCAGATGCCCTCGGCAATATCGCCGTCACCACACCCATGCGCGCACAGGCCTGAGAAGGCGAATTACCATCCGGCGAGCGTGCCCACCGGGAGTTCATAGGCAATCTTCCCCGCCGTTTCGAAGGTCAGCGTCAGCGGGATGGTGTCGCCCTGGCGAAATGGTTTTGCAACATCCATGAACATCAGGTGCAGCCCGCCGCCGGCAAGCGTCACCGTTTGCCCCGCCGGCACGGGAATGCCGTCGAGCTTGCGCATGCGCATCACATCGTTGTCCATCGTCATCTCATGCAGTTCGACGCGACCGGCCGCAGGGCTCTCGACCGCAACGAGCCTGTCGTCGGTTGGCCCCGCATTGGCGATCGTCAGCCCCCCGCCCCCGACCTTCGCCCCGGGTGGCATCGGCTTGGCCGTGCCGCCGGAGATCGTCAGCGCACCCGCAACGACCTGCCCACCGCTCTTGACGGTTTCGGCCGATATGGCTGGCATGGCGGCAAGCGCCATAGGCAATGCCATCGACAGGGCGGCAATGAGAATGGTCTTGACCGAAGGCATGTCGTCGTCTCCAGGCGCGTCCGCGCGAGAGTAAAGGGTGCGACCACATTGCTATCGCGAGCCCGGGATAAAGCAAAGCCGGAAACGGGCACGTCCACACATCGGGGCGCTTTCCGCACCATGCCAGCGACGACGAAAATCTTGGTCGTTGCGACATTTTCCGCTTGCCAAGGATGCCCTATCCTTCTTATCTGAACCCGATCTTGTTGGGAGAATCCAGCTTCGAGCTGGTGCCGAAGGAGCAACCGCCCCGGAAACTCTCAGGCCCACGAACCATCAGGATGCCGGCAGGACTCTGGAGAGAAGCATTTCGCTCGCCGAAGGGATAACAATCTCAGGCACAGGAACAGAGGGGGCTCATTCGACGTCACGACTCCGTGCGCGTTGACACGAGCCGGCGCATGGCGCCAACCTGGAGACCGGATTTGGACGATCACACAGCCTTGAACGACGCCCCGCTGAAGCAGACGCCGTTACACGCCCTGCATCTCTCCCTCGGCGCCCGCATGGTGCCCTTCGCCGGCTACGACATGCCGGTTCAGTATCCCGCCGGTGTCCTGAAGGAGCATTTGCATACCCGCGACGCCGCCGGTCTGTTCGACGTGTCCCATATGGGCCAGATCGAGCTGCGCGCCGCATCCGGCACGCTGGAAGACGCAGCGCTGGCCCTGGAAAGCCTCGTGCCCGTCGATGTGCTCGGCATCGCCGAAGGCCGCCAGCGCTATGCCCTCTTCACCGATGAGACCGGCGGCATCCTCGACGACTTGATGATTGCGCGCCTGCCCGGCCGGTTCCTCATCGTGGTCAACGCTGCCTGCAAGCAAGCCGACTTCGCACATCTGAAAGCGCATCTGGGCGATCGCTTCGAACTGGCGTTGCTCGAAGACCGCGCACTGCTGGCGCTGCAAGGCCCGCGCGCGGAAGGCGTTCTGGCCGAGCTCTGGGCCGATGTTGCCGCCATGCGCTTCATGGACGTCGCCGAGGCGCTGATCCACGACGTGCCCTGCATCATCTCCCGCTCCGGCTACACCGGCGAGGACGGTTTCGAGATCTCCATTCCCGCCGATAAGGCCGAGGATATCGCCCGTCGCCTGCTCGATCATCCCGATGTTCTGCCGATCGGTCTCGGCGCCCGCGACTCGCTGCGCCTCGAAGCCGGCCTGTGTCTCTACGGCAACGACATCGACACGACGACCTGCCCCATCGAGGCAGCGCTCGAATGGGCCATCCAGAAATCCCGCCGCACGGGCGGCGCCCGCAGCGGCGGCTTTCCGGGCGCCGGCGCCATTCTGGACGCGCAAACGAACGGCACGGCGATCCGCCGCGTCGGCCTGAAGCCGGACGGCAAGGCGCCCGTGCGCGGCGGCGCGAAACTTTATTCGGATGCAGCCGGCACCACCGAAGTCGGCAAGGTTACCTCCGGCAGCTTCGGACCCACCGTCGGCCATCCCGTCGCCATGGGCTATGTCGATACCCCTCTCGCGACGCCCGGCACCACCGTTTTTGCGGAACTGCGCGGCAAGTATCTGCCGATGACGGTTTCCGCTCTTCCCTTCATCACCCCCACTTACAAGCGCTGATCAGGAGCCGATCCCATGCTGAAATTCACCGACGAACATGAGTGGCTGCAGATCGACGGCGACGTCGCGACTGTCGGCATCACCAAGCACGCTGCCGACCAGTTGGGCGACCTCGTTTTCGTGGAACTGCCCGAAACCGGCACGGCGCTCACCAAGGGCGAGAGCGCGGCGACCGTCGAATCCGTCAAGGCTGCCTCCGACGTCTATTGTCCGCTGGACGGCGAGATTCTGGAAACCAACCCGGCCATCGTTGAGGACCCCGCGCTCGTCAATGGCGACCCGCAGGGCGCCGGCTGGTTCTTCAAGCTGAAACTCTCCGACCCCTCCGCTGCCAATGCGCTGCTGGACGAGGACGCCTACAAGGAGCTGATCGCCTGATGACGACGCCTGTGACAACGCCGGCCGATTTCACCTTCACGGATTATCAGCCATACGACTTTGCCAACCGCCGCCATATCGGCCCCTCGCCCTCCGAAATGGACGCGATGCTGAAGGTGATCGGCTATCCCTCGCTCGACGCGCTGATCGATGATACGGTTCCCGCTTCCATCCGCCAGAAGACGCCGCTCGCCTGGGGTGCGGCGCTCACCGAACGCGAAGCGCTCGACACGCTGCGCGAAACGGCGAACATGAACAAGCCGCTGGTCTCGCTGATCGGGCAAGGCTACTACGGCACCATCACGCCGCCTGTCGTCCAGCGCAACATTCTGGAAAACCCCGCCTGGTACACGGCCTACACGCCCTACCAGCCGGAAATCAGCCAGGGGCGTCTTGAGGCGCTGCTGAACTACCAGACCATGGTCTGCGACCTTACCGGCCTCGACGTCGCCAACTCCTCGCTGCTGGACGAAGCAACGGCGGCAGCCGAAGCCATGGCCATGGCCGAACGCGTCTCGAAGTCCAAGCAGAAGACCTTCTTCGTGGACGAGAACTGCCATCCGCAGACCATCGCACTTCTGAAGACCCGTGCCGAACCGCTCGGCTGGACGATCCTTGTCGGCAACCCATTCGAGGACATGCAGTCGGCCGACGTCTTCGGCGCGATCTTCCAGTATCCCGGCACCTACGGCCATGTCAGCGACTTCACGGGACTGATTTCCCGCCTGCACCAGACCGGTGCGATCGCCGTGATGGCTGCCGATCCCATGGCGCTGGCGCTGTTGAAGTCGCCCGGCGAAATGGGCGCCGATATCGCCATCGGCTCGACGCAGCGCTTCGGCGTCCCCGTCGGCTATGGCGGCCCGCACGCGGCCTACATGGCCGTCAAGGACGCACATAAGCGCTCCATGCCCGGCCGCCTTGTCGGCGTCTCGGTCGATAGCCGCGGTAACCGCGCCTATCGCCTGTCGCTCCAGACCCGCGAGCAGCATATCCGCCGCGAGAAGGCGACGTCCAACATCTGCACCGCCCAGGTGCTGCTGGCCGTCATGGCATCGATGTATGCCGTGTTCCATGGTCCGGAAGGCATCAAGGCCATCGCACAGAGCATCCACCAGAAGACCGTTCGGCTCGCCAAGGGGCTCGAGGCTCTCGGCTACGCCGTCGAGCCGGAAACCTTCTTCGACACGGTGACCGTCGAGGTCGGCAAGCTGCAGTCCGTCATCATGAAGGCGGCCGTGGCGGAAGGCGTCAACCTGCGCAAGATCGGCGAGACCCGCATCGGCATCAGCCTCGACGAGCGCTCGCGGCCGGTCACGCTCGAATCCGTCTGGCGCGCCTTCGGCGGCGATTTCAAGGTGGCGCAGTTCGAGCCGGACTACCGCCTGCCGTCGGCGCTCCTGCGTCGCAGCGCCTACCTCACCCACCCGATCTTCCACATGAACCGCGCGGAAAGCGAGATGACCCGCTACATCCGCCGGCTCTCGGATCGCGACCTCGCGCTCGACCGAGCCATGATCCCGCTCGGCTCCTGCACGATGAAGCTGAACGCGACAGCCGAAATGCTGCCGATCACCTGGCCGGAATTCGCCGAGATTCACCCCTTCGTTCCCGCCGATCAGGCGCTCGGCTACAAGGCGATGATCGACGATCTCTCCGAAAAGCTCTGCGCCGTCACCGGCTACGACGCGATCTCGATGCAGCCGAACTCCGGCGCACAGGGCGAATATGCCGGCCTCCTGACCATTCGCGCCTACCACCTCGCCAATGATGCAGGACACCGCGACATCTGCCTCATCCCGACCTCGGCGCACGGCACCAATCCCGCCTCGGCGCAGATGGTCGGCATGAAGGTCGTCGTGGTCAAGGTCAGCGCCAATGGCGATATCGACATGGATGATTTCCGTGCGAAAGCCGAGCAATATGCCGATACGCTCGCCTGCTGCATGATCACCTATCCCTCGACGCATGGCGTGTTCGAGGAGAGCGTGCGCGAGGTCTGCGAGATCGTCCACACGCATGGCGGTCAGGTCTATCTCGACGGCGCCAACATGAACGCCATGGTCGGCCTCTCCCGCCCAGGCGATATCGGCTCCGACGTCAGCCATCTCAACCTGCACAAGACCTTCTGCATCCCGCACGGTGGCGGCGGTCCGGGCATGGGGCCGATCGGCGTCAAGGCGCATCTGTCACCCTATTTGCCCCGCGATCCGTCCAATCCGGATAGCGCCGGCACGGGCGCGGTCTCGGCTGCTCCCTTCGGCTCGGCCTCGATCCTGCCGATCTCGTGGAGCTACTGCCTGATGATGGGCGGCGAAGGCCTGACGCAGGCGACCAAGGTCGCGATCCTCAACGCCAACTACATCGCCGCCCGTCTCAAGGGCGCCTATGACGTGCTCTACACGTCGGAAAAGGGCCGCGTCGCGCATGAGTGCATCATAGACACGCGCCCGCTGGCCGAAAGCGCCGGCGTCACCGTGGACGATGTCGCCAAGCGTCTCATCGACTGCGGCTTCCACGCCCCGACCATGAGCTGGCCTGTTGCCGGCACGCTGATGGTCGAGCCGACCGAGTCGGAAACCAAAGCCGAAATCGATCGCTTCTGCGACGCGATGCTGGCCATCCGCGAGGAAGCCCGCGCCGTCGAGGAAGGTCGTCTCGACCGGACCAACAACCCGCTGAAGAACGCCCCGCACACGGTGGAAGACCTCGTGGGTGACTGGGACCGCCCCTACTCCCGCGAACAGGCCTGCTTCCCGCCCGGCGCCTTCCGCGTCGACAAATACTGGTCGCCGGTCAACCGCGTCGATAACGTCTACGGCGACCGAAACCTCGTCTGCACCTGCCCGCCGCTCGAGGATTACGCCGAAGCCGCGGAGTAAGCATGAAGGAAGGCCCGCTCTCGTCAAGCGGGCCTTTTCACATCGAACGTCTCGTCAGGCAGCCGGAAGACTGACGACAAAGCGCGCGCCGTTCCGGTACTCCGGGTCGAGCACGATCGTGCCGCCATGGCTCTCCGCAATGCGCCTGGCGAGCGACAGGCCGACGCCGGTGCCGGGGAAGATGCTTTCATCCCGGTGCAGCCGCTGGAAGATGTCGAAGATCCTGTCTGCATGTTGCGGATCGATGCCGACGCCATTGTCTGGAAATGCGATCTGCGCGATCCGCCCGTCCCGCCATCCCGTAATCGTCAGTTCCGGTACCACACCTGTCCGCCGGTACTTGATGGCGTTGCCGATGACGTTCTGGAAGAGGCGCTTCAGGAGCTCCGAATCCCCGATCACATCCGGAAGCGCCTCGACCGTAATCTGCGCGCCACTTTCGGCGATATCGTTCTGGAGATTGCCGAGCGCATCCTCGACCACGTCGCGCAAGCCCACGCGCTGGGGGCTCGTGATTCGATCCGCGATCCTTGCATAGTCGAGCAGGCTATCGACCAGTTGCATCAGACGTCGTGATTTGCTCCGCAGCTGCGTTGCGTAAACCGGCACGTCTTCCAGTTTGTCCGTCGCGATGTCGTCGGCGATCATCTCCGCAAACATGGAGATCTGCCGCATCGGCGCCTTCAGATCGTGCGAGACGCTGCTGGTGAATTGCCCCAGCGCCTCGTTCTTCCGCTGCAGCTCCGAACGCTGCTCGGCAATGCGCATCTGCTGCCGCTTCATCTCGGTGATATCGCGCCCCACCGTGACATATTCGACAAGGCGCCGACCGTCGAAGACCGCGAGGTTCGACCACAGCATCCAGATCTCCACGCCATTCGCGGACACGCGGCACTGCTCCTGCGCCGTGGCCGGCTCCTCCGGCGTCAGGCCGCGGAAAATATCCACCAGCGGATCGTCCTCGACGACGAAATCAAGGCAGCTTCGGCCGATAATTGCGTTCGCGGACAAGCCGATACAGGCGGCGAAACGCTGGTTGACGAAGGTGTAGACGAGGTCGGGCGATATGCGGGTGATGAAGTCGGGTATGGTTTCGACCAGCGTCGCATAGTCCTGCCGCTGCCGATCCAGCTCCTGTTCGACTCGCTTCAGGTCGGTCACATCGACCCGGATGGCAACGGTATTGCCGTCGGCGGTCAGCGTATTCTCGGCCCTCAGCCACCGCCCGTTGTTGTAAGGGAAGATCTCCGGCATGCCGTCCGCTCTGCGGAACAAATCGACCTGACGCCGAATCCAGGCTTCGGCCTCGGCCGATCCCAGCTCCATCCCCTCTTCCGACAGCAGTTGCAGCGCGAAATCGGCCACCGACATGCCGATCTGCAGCCGCTCTCCGACAGGGCCGAAGAGCTGGCGATAGGCCTTGTTGCAGAGGATCAGCCGTTCGTCCTCGTCGTAGATCGCAATGCCCTCTGCGATCACGTCGAGGGCCGTATCCACAGTGCGGATCGACGGTATGTCGTCCGTGGCGTCGCGCAGATGTTCGGCACGAATGATCCGGATGGATGCTCCCGGCACATCGCCAGCGTCGGGAACTGCGATTGTGCGTGTCATCCCGGTAAAGCGCGTGCCGTCTGCGCGTTTGTAAAGAACGGAGATGTCATGCGCGCTGCCTGCGCTATCCGGAAAGGCTTCGTCGAGCAGCGGAGAGAACGGTCGGCCGACCATCAGGCGCGCATCGAACCCGAACAGGCTGGCCGCGGCCGCATTTGCCGAAAGGATCGCGCCTCCCGGCGCCGTCACGATAACGGCGTCGGGATGGTCGTTATACAGAGCCTCAAGAGTCGTCCGGTCCAGACTGGGCAAGTCAGTGCCTCTGCCACTTCGGTGCGTATCGATGATATCATATGGACGAATAATGTCGGGCCGGTTGCTGCGAGATCAAAAGTAAAGTCGCAGACAGCACGGAAATTCTCCGGTGAGCTATCGACGCCAACGAATGAGGATGAAACCCGACGTTTGCCAGGCCGTATCGTCGCAGTTGCCCGTCAGCCGACCCGCACCACCGCATCACCCTTGGCGGCGAGCGCTGCAAGATCCGCAGGCTTCAGTTCGACCGATTCGCCACAACCGCATGCCGATGTTTGGTTGGGATTGTTGAAGGTGAAGCCAGACCGCATCTTGGTCACCTCGAAATCCATGCGCGTGCCGAGCAGATAGAGCACCGCCTCGGGCGCGACCCACACACGGGCGCCCGCATGCTCGATCAGGTCGTCCTTGGCATTGGGTTCGCTCACGAGATCGACGGCATATTCCATGCCTGCGCATCCGCCCTTCTTGATGGAGAGCCGGATGCCCTTCGTGTCGCCACCCGCGTTATCGACGATGGCGTTGACGCGCTGTGCCGCCGCGTCGGACAGGCTCATGACCGCAAAACCCATGGAAATTCTCCTTGCAACAACCGGGTTCAAGGCCCGGTGCTTCGCATTCGAATGTAAGACCCTATTGGCCTGCGATCAATACCAGCCGACGGCGACTTGCGCTTCCTCGGACATCCGGTCCGGCGTCCATGGCGGGTCGAATGTCATGGACACCTCGACACCCGAAACGCCTTCGACAGTGCCGACCGCGTTCTCGACCCAGCCCGGCATTTCGCCGGCCACCGGGCAGCCGGGCGCCGTCAGCGTCATGGCGATCTTCACCATGCGGTCGTCCTCGATGTCGATCTTGTAGATCAGGCCGAGTTCGTAGATATCCGCCGGGATTTCCGGGTCGTAGACCGTCTTCAGCGCGGAGATCACGTCGTCCGACAGCCGCGCCAGTTCTTCCGGCGGGATGGCCGACTGGACGATCCCATCACGGGCATCCGGCGTTTCGCCTGTCGTGTCGGCCGGGGTCTCTAGGGTCATGCTCGTATCCTCACGCAAAGAATTTCCGCGCCTGTTCCAGCGCAGCGACCAGCACGTCGACTTCGGCGCGCGTGTTGTAAAGCCCGAACGAGGCCCGGCAGGTGGACGTCACGCCGAACCGCTTGAGAAGCGGCATGGCGCAATGCGTACCGGCCCGCACCGCGACGCCGGCACGGTCGATGACCGTGGAAACGTCATGGGCATGCACCCCTTCGATTTCAAAGGAGAAGATACCACCCTTGCCCGGTGCTTGTCCTATAACGCGGAGCGCATTGACCGACTGAAGCCGCTCGGCCGCATAGGCGGCGAGATCCGCCTCATGCCGCGCGATCCTGTCGCGACCGATCCCGTCCATATAGTCGAGCGCAACACCGAGCCCGATCGCCTGTACGATCGGCGGCGTACCCGCCTCGAAACGATGCGGCGGCTCGTTGTAGCTGATCGCGTCCTCGCTGACGTCGATAATCATTTCACCGCCGCCCATGAAGGGACGCATCTCGGCCAGCCGCTCCTTCTTGCCGTAAAGCACGCCGATACCCGAGGGGCCATAGAGCTTGTGGCCGGTCATGACGTACCAGTCGCAATCGATGTCCTGAACGTCCACCGGCATGTGCACGGCCGCCTGGCTGCCATCGACCAGAACCGGGATGCCGCGCTCATGCGCGATACGGCAGATCTCCTTGACATCAACGATCGTGCCGAGCGCGTTCGACATATGCGTGATCGCCACCAGCTTCGTCTTCGGCGTCAGGCATTTGACAAAGTCGTCGATGTGGAACACGCCTTGATCGTCCACCGGCGCCCAGACGAGCTTGGCGCCCTGCCGCTCGCGGATGAAGTGCCAGGGCACGATGTTGGAGTGATGCTCCATGATCGAGATCAGGATCTCGTCATCTGCACCGAGTTTCGGCATGCCCCAGCCATAGGCGACCGTGTTGATCGCCTCGGTGGAGGACTTGGTGAACACGATGTCATCGACGGACGGCGCGTTCAGGAACCGCCGCACCTTCTCGCGCGACAGCTCATAGGCATCCGTCGCGGCATTCGACAGGAAATGCAGGCCGCGATGGACATTGGCATATTCATTGGCATAGGCGTGGCTGATCGCGTCGATGACGGCCTGCGGCTTCTGGGCCGAGGCGCCATTGTCGAGATAGACAAGTGGCTTGCCGTAAACGGTCCGCGAAAGGATCGGGAAATCCTGCCGTATCCGCTCGACGTCATATGTCTCTAGGGAAACCGTCTGGTCCATGGTGCCTCTGCTTTCTGCCTTTGTCCGAGCGCGTGCCTGATACGATCAGGCGTGGCGCGCCAGCCATTCGGAGATGATGAGCTCCAGCGGCTCGATCAGCGGTTCACTCTCCAGCTCCTCGACGATCTCGTCCACGAAGGCGTTGACCAGCATGGCACGCGCCCGGCTTTCCGGAATACCGCGGGCCTGGAGATAATAGAGATGCGTCGGGTTCAGGTCGATCACTGTTGCGCCATGGCCGCACTGCACGTCGTCGGCAAAGATTTCGAGTTCGGGCTTTGCGGAGAAATCCGCATCGTCCGAAAGCAACAGCGTGTTGCATGCCATCTTCGCATCCGTCTTCTGCGCATCCTGCGCCACACGGATCTGCCCCTGAAACACGCCGCGTGCCCGGTCGAAGAGCACATTGCGGATGATCTCGGTCGAGGTCGTGTTCGCAACGTCATGGCCCAGCGTGAACGTGACGTCCGTCAGCGTATCACCGCCCATCAGGTTGATGCCGCGCAGCTTGAAGTCCGAGCCTTCACCCGTCACCACGCCATGCACTTCCTGACGCACCAGCTTGCCACCGGCATTGATGACGAACAGCTTGAAGGACGCGTTTTCGCCCAGCTCGAAATTGAGCTGACCGAGATGCGTATCGTCGTCGCCCTGCTGCTGCAGCAGGATCCACGTCACCTCGGCACCCGCCTCGATGATGAGATCGGAGACCGACGAAACGAGGCTTGGCTTGCCATCGACCGACAGATGCCGCTCGATCACGGTCGCCTTGGAACCGGCCCCGAAGGTCACCGGAAAGCGGCTGTGGCTCTGCCCGGCACTCTGGACGATCTGAAGCTCCAGCGGCTGGAGGAGAACGGTGTCTTCCGGGATCTCGATCTCGAAACCATCGCGAACGAAGGTGCCGTTGATGCGACCGATGGCATCTTCCGCATTCCGTTCGACCAGATCGCCGGCTGCCGTGCCATCGAGCAGGCTCTCGCCATATCGCTTGACGACGACGCCCTGCGGCACATCGCCAACGTCGGCCCGGCCATTGAGCACCGTCAGCACGGACGAGCCGATAGCCAGAGGTGCGACCGCTTCCGCGAAGGCAGACCCGTCAAAGGCGGGAACGTTGCGCAGCAATGCGCGCAGATCCGTGTAATGCCACGCCTCCAGACGTCGCGTCGGCAGGCCGGCATCCTTCAGGTCGGACAGCAGCAGGTCGCGCGCCGAGAGAACGGCGCCGTCGCCCGGCAGGTCGCTCAGCTGGTGGTTATACGCTTCGAGCAGCGCCGTTTCGGCCGCCGTTCGCGTGATCGTGTTTTGAATGTTCATGAGCAAACGCTCCTTCAAGCCGCCGCGCCGATGATGTCGGCATAGCCGTTGGCTTCCAGATCCAGCGCCAGCGACTTGTCGCCGGTCTTGATGACCTGGCCCTTGTAGAGGACATGGACCGTATCCGGCACGATATATTCCAGCAGGCGCTGGTAATGCGTGATGACGATCACGGCGCGATCCGGCGACCGCAGAGCGTTCACGCCATCGGACACGATCTTCAGTGCGTCGATGTCGAGGCCCGAATCGGTTTCGTCGAGAATGCAGAGGCTTGGCGCGAGCAGCGCCATCTGCAGGATCTCGGCGCGCTTCTTCTCACCGCCGGAGAAGCCGACATTGAGCGGCCGCTTCAGCATATCCGGGTTAATCTTCAGCTCGGCGGCCGCTTCCTTGACCCGGCGGATGAAATCCGGGGTCTTCAGCTCTTCCTCGCCGCGATACTTCCGCTGCTCGTTCATCGCCACCTTCAGGAACTGCATGGTGGCAACGCCCGGGATTTCGACCGGGTACTGGAAGGCGAGGAAGATGCCCTTTGCGGCACGCTCCGACGCGTCGAGCTCAAGAATGCTCTCGCCGTTGTACAGAATGTCGCCCTCGGTAACCTCATAGTCTTTGCGGCCCGAAAGAATGTACGACAGCGTCGATTTCCCCGAACCATTCGGCCCCATGATGGCCGCAACTTCCCCGGCCTTCACGGTCAGGTTCAATCCGCGAATGATCTCGGTGCCATCCTCGGCGATCCGGGCATGGAGGTTTCTGATTTCAAGCATTGGTCATTCCTTCCGGCGGCCAGTGGCGATCACGACCAATGGCTTATTTGATCCTGAAAGACGATGGCAAAACCACGGTGCAACCCGCGAACGTCATCCTCGGGCTTGTCCCGAGGATCTGCCGTCGTCTCAATTGTAACTGCCCCACATTATAGTGTTTAAATGCGGACAATATGGATTGTCGATTTCATCAATATGTTCAAACAGATCGGTCCACGTTGGATTGAGGCCCTCGATCAGTTTCATTTTCCACTCCCGCCGATACCGTTTCAGCGACTTTTCCCGCTGTATCGCCAGGACAATGTTCGGATGGCGTTCAAACCACACCAGCTTTTCCACTCTGTATTTTGCCGTAAACCCCTCGTGTACATGATCCCGATGCTCCCGCACCCGTCCCGCCAAATCGCTCGTCACGCCTGTGTAAATCACGCCGCGAGGCTTATCGGTCATCATGTAAACAAAACCCGACAACTCTGTCTCCATGGACGCCGGATCAGATCCTCGGGACAAGCCCGAGGATGACGAAGAGAGCAAAGCGGTCCTAGAGCTGCATCAGCCCACAGACCCCTCAAGCGAAATCCCGATCAGCTTCTGCGCTTCGACCGCAAATTCCATCGGCAGTTCCTGGATGACTTCCTTGACGAAACCGTTGACGATCAGCGCGATCGCCGCTTCTTCCGGGATGCCGCGCTGCAGGCAGTAGAACAGCTGGTCCTCGGAGATCTTGGAGGTCGTCGCCTCGTGCTCGAACTGCGCCGTCGAGTTCTTCGCCTCGATGTAGGGCACCGTATGCGCGCCACAGCGATCGCCGATCAGGAGCGAATCGCACTGGGTGAAGTTGCGCGCGTTCGTCGCCTTGCGATGGGCCGAGACCTGGCCGCGATAGGTGTTCTGCGACACGCCGGCGGCGATACCCTTGGAGATGATGCGGCTCGACGTGTTCTTGCCGAGATGGATCATCTTCGTGCCACTGTCGATCTGCTGGTGGCCGTTCGAGACCGCGATCGAGTAGAACTCGCCGCGGCTGTCGTCGCCGCGCAGGATGCAGGACGGGTACTTCCAGGTGATTGCGGAGCCGGTTTCAACCTGCGTCCACGAGATCTTCGACCGGTTGCCGCGGCAATCGCCGCGCTTGGTGACGAAGTTGTAGATGCCGCCCTTGCCGTCCTTATCGCCCGGATACCAGTTCTGGACCGTCGAATACTTGATCTCGGCATCGTCGAGCGCAACGAGCTCGACCACGGCCGCATGCAGCTGGTTCTCGTCGCGCTGCGGTGCCGTGCAGCCTTCGAGATAGGAGACGTAAGCGCCCTCTTCCGCGATGATCAGCGTCCGTTCGAACTGACCGGTGCCCTTTTCATTGATGCGGAAATATGTGGACAGCTCCATCGGGCAGCGAACGCCCTTGGGAACAAAGACGAACGAGCCGTCGGTGAAGACCGCCGAATTCAGCGTCGCATAGTAGTTGTCCGTGGTCGGAACCACGGTGCCGAGATACTTCTTCACAAGGTCCGGATGCTCGCGGACGGCTTCCGAGATCGACATGAAGATCACGCCGGCCTTCTTCAGCTCTTCCTTGAAGGTCGTGACGACCGACACCGAGTCGAACACCGCATCGACCGCGATCTTCGAAGTCTTTACGCCGGCCAGCAATTCCTGCTCGCGCAGGGGAATGCCGAGCTTCTCATAGATCTTCAGGATCTCCGGATCGACATCGTCGATGGAGGTCGGGCCGGGCGTGCTCTTCGGCGCGGCGTAATAGGAGATCGCGTTGAAGTCGATCTTCGGATAGTTGACGCGCGCCCAGTCCGGCTCGGTCAGCGTCAGCCAGCGGCGATAGGCCTCCAGACGCCATTCGAGCATCCAGTCGGGCTCATCCTTCTTGGCGGAAATGAACCGGATGATCTCTTCGGAAAGGCCGTTCGGGGCCTTGTCCATCTCGATCATCGATTCGAAACCATACTTGTACTGGTCAACGTCGATCAGCTTCACCTGATCGATTGTTTCCTGCACGGCAGCCATGTCATTCTCCCGTCTTGCCGGATGTCAAGGATCCGGCCCTCTGTGAGGCACGATTGTGTCGTGCCGTCTATGTAATGGGCCGAGCGGGCAGTTTCACCCTTTTTCGGCCACGGAAACTCAGCTTTCACACGCTTTCTTTAGGCCGCCGCGATATTCGACCGGCGGCGCCCGGCGATCCGGGCAAAGATGTCGATAACGCGGTCGATCTCCTCGACCGTTGTTGTGGGCCCGATCGAGATACGCAGCGCCCCAAGCGACGGATCTTGCCCCATCGCCATCAGCACGTGGCTCTGCCCCACCTTGCCCGAAGAGCAGGCCGATCCGGCAGACAGGGCAACCCCTTCCAGATCGAAAGCGATCTGCCCCGTCTCGGCTTTCAACCCGGGAAGGCTGAAGAATGTCGTATTCCCCACCCGCGGGGTATCGGCGCCATGGATCAGGACGTCCGGTGCAGCTCTCCGCATACCGGCTTCCAGCCTGTCGCGCAAAGTCGTGACCTGCGAAGGGTAAACACCAAGCGCATCCTTTGCCGCACGCGCTGCTGCGCCGAATCCGGCAAGCGCCGCCGGATTCTCGGTGCCGGAGCGATGCCCCTTTTCCTGCCCACCACCATGGATCAGCGGCCGGGGCATCAGCACCTCGCCGCGTGCGACAAGCGCACCAGCCCCTTTCGGGCCGCCGATCTTGTGCGAGGCAAGAATGAGAAAATCCGCACCCAGATCCGAGATCGACACCGGCACGCGGCCGATGGCCTGAACGGCATCCACGACCAGCAAACCGCCTGCCGCCTTCACACGCTCGGAAACCTGCGCGATCGGCTGGATAACACCGGTCTCGTTGTTGACGAGCATGACGGCCACCATCGGAATGCCCTCTTCCCGCGGATGGGCCGCCAGAGCCCGATCAAGCGCATCGAGATCGATCGTTCCCGCCTGTGTGACCGGCAATTCCTGGACACGATCTTGCGGGAAGCGTCCACCCTCACGCACGGCGGGATGCTCGATGGCCGAAACATAAAGCCGCCCGATGCCGAGCGGTGTCCGGCCCATGCGGAAATCCGGGGTCAACACCATATTGGCCGCTTCCGTCGCACCGCTGGTAAAGGTGACGCAGGCAGGCTCGGCCTCGCAGAGCGCAGCCACGTCACGCCGCGCAGCCTCGATCACCGTCTTCAGCCGACGGCCTTCCGCGTGAACGGAGGAACCGTTGCCTGTCAGGTCGAACGCGTACAGGAACGCGTCGCGCACGACGGCCGAGATCGGCGCCGTTGCGTTCCAGTCCATGTAGATCCGTGCCATGGCCATATCGACCGTCCGTATCCTCTCCCTCACGCATCGCGCGTCAGGTGATCTGTTCTTGCCAAAAGCGTCCGCCGGCCCATCTAAACCGGAGCAGGCACCGCATTTTCCTTGAAGTTTTCGCTTCGCTTGCCGTAAGAGACGACACCTGCACGCAGGTCGTGCAAAGTTTTGAATGGTTCTAAACTGGTTTTAGAAAAGCTGAGTGCTTTCGTCAAGACTGCTCGGCCGTCTTATCCGCTTATCGGAACCATGCTCACGCCGGAGACCCAATGCCCGAAGTCATTTTCAACGGACCCGCTGGCCGACTGGAAGGCCGCTATCAGCCTTCCAAGCAGAAGAATGCCCCGATTGCGATCGTTCTGCACCCCCACCCCCAGTTCGGCGGGACGATGAACAATCAGATCGTCTATCAGCTTTTCTATATGTTCCAGAAGCGCGGCTTTACCACACTGCGGTTCAACTTCCGCTCTATCGGCCGCAGCCAGGGCGAGTTCGATCACGGCGCAGGCGAACTGTCCGATGCCGCCTCGGCGCTCGACTGGGTGCAGAGCATGCATCCGGACAGCAAGAGCTGCTGGGTCGCAGGCTATTCATTCGGCTCGTGGATCGGCATGCAACTTCTGATGCGCCGCCCCGAGATCGAAGGCTTCATCTCGGTCGCCCCGCAGCCCAACACCTACGACTTCTCGTTCCTGGCACCCTGCCCCTCCTCCGGCCTGATCATCAACGGCGATGTCGACAAGGTTGCACCGGAAAAGGACGTCAACACGCTGGTCGAGAAGCTGAAGACCCAGAAGGGCATCCTGATCACGCACCGCATCATCCCCGGCGCCAACCACTTCTTCAACGGCCAGGTGGATACGCTGATGGGCGAGTGCGAAGACTACCTCGATCGCCGCCTGAATGGCGAACTGACGCCGGAGCCTGCAGCCAAGCGTATTCGCTAAAGCCAATGGCAAACGTCGTTATCGATACGAATGTGCTGACAAGTGCCTGTATCGGTCGCGGCGCCTCTTCGAAGATCATCGAGCTTTGCCTTTTGAAGACATTGACGCCGGCTCTGTCGGCGTCGCTTTTCCTGGAGTACAGAGACGTCCTGTCCCGTGAGGCGATTTTTGGCAGGGCGCGTCTCGACAGTCTGGAACGCAGCCTGCTGCTGCGCGCCTTTGTATCGACGTGCCGATGGCACGACATATATTTCAGCTGGCGGCCGAACCTCGTCGATGAAGCCGACAATCACGTTTTCGAATTGGCTGTTGCCGCAAACGGCGCTACGATCGTTACGAACAATATCCGGGACTTTCGGTCCATGGATCTCAAGTTCCCGGAGATCGTCATCGAAACGCCCCAGTCGCTGTTGCAAAGGATGATGCCATGAACGCGATCGTCATTCCGGTATCCCAAGACACGGCGGAGAAGGTTGCGCGCATTGCCGGCGAACGTGGCGTGAGCGTCGAGACATTGATGTCGGACGTCGCTGTGCATTTGGTCGAACAATTCGAAACCCACAAGCTCTACCTCAAAGAGGCCGAACGTGGACGCCACGAGATCGACGAAGCCTTGGAGCTTCTGAGACGTCCTTGATCCCCGTCGATCAGGGCTTTGGATTGAGAATGCCCCCGCTCACCGGCTCCCGCACGCCCGTCGTCCCCGGAAACGTCAAGGACAGACCGCGCAGCGACCGCACCGCGAGATAGGCCCAGGCCTCCGCCTCCATCGCGCCACCATCCAGCCCCACGGCATCGGATGATACGACGCGTGCGCCGCTTTCCGCAGCCAGCGCCGAAAGCTCATCCATGATGACCGGATTGAGCCGGCCTCCTCCCGAGACGATATAGGTCTTCGGCCGGGTCGGCAGATGCGTCGCGCAGCGCAGGATCGCAGCACCTGTGACATAGGCGAGCGTGCGGGCGCCGTCTTCCAGCGAGACCTCGCCCTTGGCAGGTGGCGCGAAATCACCGCGATCAAGCGAACGGCGAAGATTGCCCGAAAAGAACGCATGGTTCAGGTATCGCGCTGCAAGATCAGGCACGACGGCGCCAGCCGCAGCAACGGCACCGCCGGCATCGAACACCCCGCCGCCATGGGCCTCAATCCACTGGTCGATCAGCATGTTTCCGGGTCCGCTGTCGAAGGCCGAGAGGTGTCCATCGTCACCAACGAAGGTCAGGTTGGAAATACCGCCGATATTGACGAACACGACAGGCCCTTCGAGATCGCCCGGCAGATTGGCGGCAAGCGCCTGATGATAGACCGGGATGAGCGGCGCGCCCTGCCCGCCGGCCACCATGTCCGCCGCTCGCATGTCATGGATGACGTCGATCCCTGTTTCCGCCGCCAGGAGAGCCCCGTCGCCGATCTGCACGGTCAGCCCCACGTCCGGCCGGTGCAGCACCGTCTGCCCGTGGAAACCGATCACATCGATATCAGAGAACTTCAGCCCGTGCGCATGGAGGAAGTCGTGAACGGCAACGCCATGCAGCAGCGTCAGGTCCCGCTCGATGCGCGCAAGGTCTTCCGGACGCTCTGCCCGATGCCGGATCGCGCCGGCCATCACAAGCGCTGCCTTCAGCCTTGCACGAAAGCCGCTGTCATAGGAAAGCCCGTGCGACGGGCCGCGCCTGACGATCGCCTCGCCGTCGGTCTCCACGAGCGCGATGTCGATCCCGTCCATGCTGGTACCGCTCATGAGCCCGATCGCCGTCTTCACCGCCGTCATTTCATGTCACTCCCGCCGAATCGCGTCGGCGATCCCTGTCTGCAACATTCATGACCGAGACGGATGCACTTCGCAAAAAACAATGCTAAAGGCCCGGCTTCCGCCAGATTGAAGAGTTCAGGTCCATGTCCAGGTTCAAGTCCGATTTCCTCCGCACCCTCGACGAGCGCGGCTTTCTCCACCAGCTCTCCGATGAGAGCGGGCTGGACGCGCTGTTCCAGAAGGAGGTCGTGACGGCCTATATCGGCTATGATCCGACCGCATCCAGCCTGCATGTCGGCCACCTCACCCAGATCATGATGCTGCACTGGCTGCAGGAAACCGGCCATCGGCCGCTCTCTCTGATGGGCGGCGGCACCGGCATGGTGGGCGATCCCTCCTTCAAGGAAGAAGCCCGCAAACTGATGACGGTGGAAACGATCGAGGAGAACATCGCCTCGATCAAGCGCTGCTTTGCCAACTACCTCGACTATGACAAGCCCGGCAACGCCGCGCTGATGGTCAACAACGCCGAATGGCTGCGTCCGCTCAACTACCTCGAGTTCCTGCGCGATGTCGGCCGGCACTTCTCCGTCAATCGCATGCTCTCTTTCGACAGTGTCAAGACCCGGCTCGACCGCGAGCAGTCGCTCTCGTTCCTCGAATTCAACTACATGATCCTGCAGGCCTACGACTTCGTGGAACTGGCCAAGCGCTACGACTGCCGACTGCAGATGGGCGGCTCCGACCAGTGGGGCAACATCGTCAACGGCATCGATCTCGGCCACCGCATGGGCACGCAGCAGCTCTACGCGCTCACCTCGCCGCTGCTCACCACGTCGTCGGGCGCGAAGATGGGCAAGTCGGCTTCCGGCGCGATCTGGCTGAACGCCGAATTGCTGCCGGTCTATGATTTCTGGCAGTATTGGCGCAACACGGAAGATGCCGATGTCGGCCGCTTCCTCAAGCTCTTCACGACGCTGCCCATGGACGAGATCGCAAAGCTCACGGCGCTCGGCGGTGCCGAGATCAACGAGGCGAAGAAGACGCTGGCAACCGAGGTCACCGCGATCCTGCACGGCCGCGCCGCCGCGGAAGCGGCTGCCGAGACCGCGCGCAAGACCTTCGAGGAAGGCGCGCTCGCCGAAGACCTGCCGTCCATCACGATCCCGGCCGCCGAACTCGACGCCGGCCTCGGGCTCCTGACGCTGATCGTCCGCTCCGGGCTCGCCGCCTCCAACGGCGAAGCCCGCCGCCATATCCAGGGTAGCGCCGTCCGCATCAACGATGTCGCGATCTCAGACGAGCGCAAGGCCATCGGCACAAGCGAACTGACCGCAGACGGCGTGATCAAGCTGTCGCTCGGCAAGAAGAAACACATCCTCGTTCGCCCGTCGTAAGACGAGCAACAAGCAATCCTATCGAGACTTACGCCGAGGCATCGGGCAGCAATCCCTGCCCGATGCCTTTTGCGTTCAGCCGCACGCACACTCCCCGTCCTCAGTTGAACTCGAAAATATTCCGGAACACGCCCGGCGCGATGATCGACAGGGGGTTGATGGTCAGGTTCGGTTTGGTGAAGGAGCCTGTCAGCTTGAAGGTGATGCCGAGCAGGCCGCGGTCGCGGCCGTTGCCGAGAAGGGTGCCGATCAGCGGCAGTTCGCTGAAGAGGCGATTGAGGCCGTAGGCCGGCATGAAGGTGCCGGTCATGTCGATCTTGCCGTTCGGGTCGCGCACCACGCCCTGAAACGTTGCGCCGACGTCGCTGCCACGCACGACGCCATTGTCGAGGGCGATCTGCCCGCCGTCGAGCGCCAGATTGGCAAAGCCGCGCTCGAACTTCGCCGAGCTCATGTCGATATCCTTCTTGACCGCCTGGTTCAGGCTCCGCCCATCGGATG
The DNA here is from genome assembly GCF_004343445.1 of Rhizobium sp. PP-CC-3G-465. Taxonomy (NCBI): domain Bacteria; kingdom Pseudomonadati; phylum Pseudomonadota; class Alphaproteobacteria; order Hyphomicrobiales; family Rhizobiaceae; genus Rhizobium; species Rhizobium sp. PP-CC-3G-465. The sequence goes on along the minus strand of NZ_SLYH01000001.1, from coordinate 861,378 downwards.
TCGAGGGAGAGGAGACCATCGACTGCAGCCGCTGCTCGTTGACGAGCGCGAATTTGCGGATATCGAGCGTTCCACGCCAGGAATTGCCGCCGCGGTCCCGGAGCTTCAGGTTCAAAAGGCCGCCGCGCATGTTGGCGTAGATATCGGCGAACCGGGCAAGAGCGCCTGCATCGCCGCTCGTCAGCTGCACGATATTGTCGGCGCCGGACGCCACGAGATCGCCGACCACGGCCTGTCCGGTGGAGGTCACCGCCTTCAGCTTCAGTCCCTCGATCGCCTTTCCGCGGGCGGTGTACGTCAGGTTGACGTTGGAGAGCGTTTCCGAGTGAAAACCTTGTACGCTCTCCAGCGAGGCATCGATCGAGATGCGCTTGGCCGCCGCTTGGGAAACGTCGCCTTTCGCGCCCGGCGACTTCAGGCTGTCGATGACCGAGCGAATATCGGCCGAGGTGCCGTTGACGGTCACGCCGTAGCCGCTCTTTTGCCGCTTCACCGAGACGGCGTAGTTGTCGCCGGCAGCAAGCCGCACGGAGGTGAGGTCTGCGGCGGCCAGGCCGGCCTTGTCGATGGTGATCGATCCGCCGGCCCCAAAGCTCTCGCCCGAGATCTTGAAGTCGCTGATCGACGTCACCCCGTCCCTCGTCACCGCCGAAAGGCTCGAGGTCGCCGGCACGCCGCGCCCCTTGCTCCAGCCGATCCACGGCAGAGAGAGGGTCGCACCTTCCAGATCGACCTTGACCACCTGCCGGTCACCCTCCTGCAGGTCCACGTCGAGACCGACCGGTCCATCGACGATGCCGGAGAGCCCCGGTGCGAACTTGGCGAGCGCGCCGTCGGGCAAGGTGCCGGAGACGGTGCGGCTGCGCTTGACCGGGCTGTTCGCCCCGATCGGTTCCACCGCGTCGAGCTTCATCGTGACGCCATCGACCGCGGCCTTCGCGTCGAGAACGGCGTGCTGAGGGTCGATGCGCAACGTTCCGTCGATATCGGAAATCTCGCGGCCGGCCATCGGCGTCTTCAGCGAAACGCCGTTCAGGCGCATTTCCGCCTGCCATTCCGGCGGCGGCGGGTGCTGGTCGCGGGCAAGCCCGAACCGGGCACCGACATCCGCCGTCATGGGGCCGGAGAAGTCCTCCGCCTTGAATGGGGTCTTCTGCAGGGCTTCCAGAGGCCGATAGCTCACGAGTTCGGCGATCGCATCCGCCTCGCCGGTCACCTGCAGCTTGAGTTCCGCCATCAACGGCTTGGCATAGGTATTCGGGAGGATGAGGTTTCCGCCATTGAGCGTCACCGTCCGCCCGGACGGAAAATAAGCCGTGCCGCTGTTGATATCCACCTGCGCGCGCTCGCCCCGCAGCATGAAATGCCCCGTCGCGTCGCGCAGCGGCGGTATGTCGCCGGCAATGTTGACTCGCGCGCCACCGATGTCGAAATCGATCGTCAATTCATCTGCGCCGAACTCGACCGGGCCGGCGGTCTCCGCCAGACGCCCTTCCTCGATCGCCAGCTGGATCTTGCCGTTGTTGACGGTGCCGCCGAAGATATTTGAAATCACCCAGGCACGGGCCTTCTTCCCGACCCACCAGGGCCAGAGCTGCTTGATGCCGGCCGTCTGCATGTCCGTGGTCAGGCCCGCAAAGTTGATCTGCGGCGACGTGTTCGAAAAGGCGATCGAAAGGGAGCCTGCAAAGGTGCCGAGGTTGCTGGCGACGGAAAGCTCGCGGAACAACAGTGCATGCCGCTCGGACTGGAAGTCGCCCGCGACCTTCGCATCGAAGGTCAGCGGCGGCTCGTTGACGTCGATCGGGGCGGATGTTCCGCCCTTCACCAGCACGTCGATACTGAAACCCTTCGGCAGGGCCAGCGAGATCGGGTCCGAGGGCAGCGTTTCCTGCGAAAGCGTCGCGGCCGGCGCCATGGATGCCGCGCTCGCCGAATCGATATCGCGGACGGAACCGCTGAACGGGAACACCGACTTGCCGAGCCGGACCGTCGAGGTGTTCACCTCGATGCTGCCGCGATCGAAATCATAAGCGAGATTGACATTGGACGGCAGGAGATCGGATTGCAGGCCGCTTGCGACGAAGACGCCCTGATCGAGAGCGCCCGACATTGTCAACTCGGGCGCAACGCCTTCGCCGGCCCGCACGGCAGACAGGTTGATCGAGGCCTTGGTATCGAGCCCGAACGGTGGCTCGGTCGCGGTCTCCGCGCGGTAGAGAAGGGCCGAGGTGGGCAGGCCGGTCACGGCGCCGCCGAGGCGGACGATGCGTCCCTTGTCACTGTCGGCCGTCAGCTGCAGCGCTGTCGATGTCCCGTCGATCGCGGCATCGCCGCGGATTGTCATGGACCCGTTCTCGGCACGGGCAAAATCGAGAGAGTGAACGTCGAGCTTCACCACGCGGTTGCGCGGCCCCGAAAGCGGCAGCATTACGTCGGCGATGCGCACCACCTGCGTGCCACTGCGGGCGATCAGGCTGGAGATCGTATCCATCTGCGCAAAGACCGCCTCCATCGCCCCGCTGACATCGGCGATGCGGATGCCGGTGAGGTCGAGAGGCTTGCCCTGCGGCAGGATGGCCGGCGCGAGACGCGCACCTTCCGCCTCGATGCGAGAGACGGAAATCTTGCCGGACAGGAGCGAAAGCGGATCGAGCTCGATAAAGACCGATTCGGTCGTCAGCAGCTGCTCGTCGGAGGCATTGCGCTTCAGCGAAACATCCTGCGCCTTCAGCGCCAGCGCGCCGTCACCGGTCAGGCGCACCACGGTGCTTCCGACATCGACATGATAGGCGTCGCCGAGCGCATTGTTCAGCGCTGCCTGGGCCCGCGTGTTCAAAATACGGTCGATCCCCCCGACTTCCACGGCGACGACGAGGCCGGCGGCAAGCAGGATGAGGACGGAGACGAGCCCGAGAACACCCTTGACGCACCGGCGCGGCCACCGGCGGCGCGTGGTCGTATGCAGGATGCAGGGATCGTGCGCCTGGGCCGAAGGCAGCGAATGCAACGCGACGATGTCCTCCTTGCGGAAGACGGTCTTTTCACCCCGGATCTCACTCATGAGCGGTGTCGGCCTCTGCGAAGGTCGAAAAATGCATGTCTCGGCAATATCCCGTGGCTCGAGGCGTAAGCCCTATTTAACAAATCAATGAGGCCATCGACCTATCCTGCCTTTCGGCAAACGATGCGGCAACCGCCGTTATTCTCTTGCGCCACGAAAGCCGTGTGCGCCGATGAACATGATGCCCATGACCATGATGTAGGACACGAGCCGTCAAACCGCCGTCCATGATCGGCCATTCTCCCAGCGGGGATGACGGCGTGCTGCTTTGCACCATATAAGTGAGGCAACAAATGGTCGGAACGACGTCTTTCATCATCCGCTGACAGACCTTACAGAAAACAGGAGCCAACATGACCGTCATCGCCACAGGCGCCAAGGCGCCGGACTTCACTCTGCCGCGGGACGGCGGCGGAACCGTCTCGCTCGCCGAACAGGCGGGCCGCCAGGTCGTGCTCTTCTTCTATCCCAAGGACGACACCACCGGCTGCACGGCCGAATCGATCGCATTCACGGCGAACATCAAGGCGTTCGAGGCCGCCAATGCGGTCGTGATCGGCATGTCGCCCGATTCGGCAAAGAAGCACGACAAGTTCGTCGCCAAGCACGACCTCGCCGTGATTCTCGCGGCGGACGAGGACAAGACGACGCTTGAAGCCTATGGCGTCTGGGCCGAGAAAAGCATGTACGGCAAGAAATACATGGGTGTGGAGCGTACCACCGTTCTCATCGGACCGGACGGCGTCGTCACGCGCGTTTGGGAAAAGGTCAAGGTTCCCGGCCACGCCGAAGAGGTCCTCGCCGCCGTTCAGGCCGCAACCGCGTGAGGGACGGGGCGATGACGGGTAGCGCGCCGGAGGCGCCGTCCTCCGGCAGCGTAGCGACGGGTTCGCTCGCGATGCGATCGCTGCGCGACGGTGCCGCGCTCGCCATTCGCGCCTCCGATCTCGACCTCAAGGCCGACCTTGCCCAGGAGGCCGCGCGTCGCTGGAGCGAGCGGCGCCTGTCGCTGCGCTCGCCGCTCGACACACCCGTACCCGTCCGCCCCGGTCGCCCGGAAAAGCCGGAGCTGATCCCGCCCCAGCGTGTGCCGCGCCGGGCGCTGACGACGCTGCGCGGGCGCATCGCCCTACTCCATGCCATTGCCCATATCGAGCTGAACGCCGTCGATCTCGCGCTCGACATCGTCGCGCGGTTTTCGACGGAGCGTGTGCCGAACTCGTTCTTCGATGGCTGGATGCGGGTCGCCTTCGAGGAGGCGAAGCATTTCCGGCTGGTGCGCAATCGCCTGCGCGATCTCGGCGCCGATTATGGAGACCTTCCGGCCCATGACGGGCTGTGGCAGGCCGCGCACGACACGCGCAACGACCTAACCGCGCGCCTTGCCGTCGTTCCCCTCATCCTCGAAGCCCGTGGCCTCGACGTGACGCCCGCTCTCCAGGAAAAGATGCGCCAATCCGGCGACGACGCCAGTGCCGCCGTGCTCGACATCATCTACGAGGACGAGAAGAGCCATGTGGCCGTCGGTGCGAAATGGTTTCGCTTCCTCTGCGCCCGCGAAGGAAAGGACCCGGCCCGCGCCTTTCAGGATCTCGTTCGCGCCAATTTCCGCGGCCCCCTGAAGGCGCCGTTCAACGATGTCGCCCGCGCAGAAGCCGGACTGACGCCGTCCTTCTACCGCTCGATGACGGCCTCGGTGAACATCTGAGACAGTGCATTCACCGGGCGACATCAAGCAAATATTAACCTTAACAAGGTCTACTCCGCACATGGATTAAGGGCATGCTGCGGGAGTAAATTGTGTCTCAGAGTTCGGGAAGCCCGATATTCGGCAAGCGCAAGGAACAGCCGATCCTGATCCTCGCCCGTGGTGAAAAAGTCCACCACATGACGGTGCGCCCGTGGATGACCGCCGTCGGCGTCTCGCTCGGCGCCCTCTTTGCCATCGGTTACCTCGCCTCGACCTCATATCTCGTCCTGCGTGACGACCTCATCGGCGGCACCATGGCGCGTCAGGCGCGCATGCAGCACGACTACGAGGATCGCATCTCGGCGCTGCGCGCCCAGGTCGATCGCGTCACCAGCCGCCAACTGCTCGACCAGCAGGTGGTGGAGGAAAAGGTCGAGAAACTTCTCCAGCAGCAACAGGCCCTCACCTCGCGCCACGGCAAGCTCGGCTCCCTCATCGAGCGCGCTGAGGAATCCGGTCTTGCCGATCCCGGCACCGACAAGGTCGAGACCGAAAAGCATGCGGACGCCACCGGCGGCATCCAGGCCATCGAACGCCTGATGGGCCTTGCCGCGAAGACCGCGCCCAAGGGGCCGGCGCTTGCCTATGCCGCCCCCTTCACCCGCACCGACGCGCGCGGCGGCGATACGATCACCGATCGCGCCGACCGCCTGTTCTCGCGCGTCACCCATTCTCTGAAGGATATAGAGCGCTCGCAGAAGGACAGGATCGCGACGCTCACGTCCGGCGCCATCAACGCAACCGATGCCATCGAGACCATCGTCGCCCGCACGGGCCTCTCCGTCACGCCCGATCCGGCAGATGCCGACGAGGCGCAAGTACGGAGCGGCGGAGGCGGCACGGATACCGCCATGGGCGGCCCTTATGTCGAGCCGGAAACGAAGGATGTCTTCGACCGTCAGCTGGTCGAACTCGATACCGCGCTCGTGCGCCTCGAACAGGTGCGCGGCGAAGTCCGCAAGTTGCCGTTCAGCAACCCGGCGCCGCAGAGCGACATCACCAGCCAGTTCGGCAATCGCATGGATCCGTTTCTCGGCCGACTGGCGCTGCACGCCGGCATCGATTTCCGGGTCGCCACCGGCACCAGCGTCCGCTCGACGGCGCCGGGCAAGGTCGTCGTTGCCGGCCGCAACGGCGGCTATGGCAATATGGTCGAGATCGATCATGGCAACGGCGTCAGCACGCGCTACGGGCATCTCTCGACCATTCTCGTCAATGTCGGCGACGTCGTGAAGGCCGGGGACGCCATCGCGCGCTCCGGCAGCACCGGCCGCTCCACCGGCCCGCACCTCCATTACGAGGTCCGGCTTCACGGCGATGCCGTCGATCCGATGCGCTTCCTGAATGCGGGGATGAAGCTCAGCAGCTATATCGACTGAAACGCTTCCCAAAAAGAAATTCCGTCCCATATTCAGGGTGTTCGAGCCGGTTTCCCCGACTTGACGCGTCTCGATCGCCGCAAAGCGCCAGTTTTCTTGACTTTCCGCAAGCTTGGGCCTATGAGCGCCCACGACGGACCTCGAGAGCGCGGCCCGCGGCACCAGAGTTCGTTAGAACCGGAACGGAAACAGATTTCCCTTTGACAACGTTTGCTGATCTTGGCCTGAGCCAAAAAGTTCTCTCCGCCGTCACCGATGCGGGCTACACGATCCCGACGCCCATCCAGGCGAACGCCATTCCGCCGGCGCTGATGCGCCGCGATATCCTTGGGATCGCGCAGACGGGAACGGGCAAGACGGCCTCCTTCGTGCTGCCCATGCTGACGCTGCTCGAAAAGGGCCGCGCCCGGGCGCGCATGCCGCGCACGCTGATCATGGAACCGACTCGTGAACTCGCCGCGCAGGTCGCCGAGAACTTCGAGAAGTACGGCAAGAATCACAAGCTCAACATTGCGCTTCTCATCGGCGGCGTCTCGTTCGACGAACAGGACCGCAAGCTGGAGCGCGGCGCCGACGTGCTGATCTGCACGCCCGGCCGCCTGCTCGACCATTGCGAGCGCGGCAAGCTGCTGATGACGGGCGTCGAGATCCTCGTCATCGACGAAGCCGACCGCATGCTGGACATGGGCTTCATCCCCGATATCGAGCGCATCGCCAAGCTCATCCCCTTCACGCGTCAGACGCTGTTCTTCTCGGCCACAATGCCGCCGGAAATCCAGAAGCTGGCCGATCGCTTCCTGCAGAACCCCGAGCGCATCGAGGTCGCCCCGCCCTCCTCGACCGCCAAGACCGTGACGCAACGCTTCGTCGCCACGCACGGCAAGGATTACGAGAAGCGCGCCATCCTGCGCGATCTCATCCGCTCGCAGGACGAGTTGAAGAACGCGATCATCTTCTGCAACCGCAAGCTCGATGTCGCCGATCTCTTCCGCTCGCTCACCCGCCACGGCTTCTCCGTCGGTGCGCTGCATGGCGACATGGACCAGAGCTCGCGCACCAAGATGCTCGCGGGCTTCAAGGACAACGCGATCACGCTGCTCGTCGCCTCCGACGTCGCCGCCCGCGGCCTCGACATCCCGGATGTGAGCCACGTGTTCAATTTCGACGTTCCGATCCATGCCGAAGATTACGTCCACCGGATCGGCCGCACGGGCCGCGCAGGGCGCTCGGGCGCTGCCTTCACGCTGGTCAGCCGTCGCGATGTGAAAGCGGCCGATGCGATCGAAAAGCTCATCGATCAGAAGATCGAATGGCACAATGGCGGTCTCGACGATCTGCCGGCGCCGATGGAAAGCACCGACAGCGGTCGTTCCGAGAAGAAGGGCGGCCGTGACGGCAAGCGTCGCGGACGCGAGCGGGAGCGCGATCATGCCCCGCGCCACGTCGTGGACCACAATCCCGATGCGCAGCGCCCCTACGGTACGAAGCCGGATGGCTACAGCGCTGAAAGCTACAAGCCGGATGCGGTGAAGGCGGAAGCCATCAAGGCCGCCGGTCACAAGCCTGACATCAAGACAGACGATACTCATCTCCAGACCGAATCGGTGCAGCCAAGGATTGAACCCGTGAGAGCAGAACGCAAGGCAGACCCGAAGCCGCAGAACGCCGGCCCCCGGAACCATCGCCCGGCGTCGCCTGCCAACGACGACAATCGCGACCGCCGCAATCGCTACCGCCGCGACCATGACGACGGCCCGACCCCGGTCGGCTTCGGCGACGAAATTCCCGCCTTCATGCTGGTTGCCGGCAAGGCCTGATCGGCTTTTCTGAGACAGCTCAAGCGCAGTGTGTTCCATGAACCGCTGCGCTTCTTGCGTTCTGCTGTACAGGCAGAGTGCTCCGCGTTGTTGTGCCTGATAGTGGAGGTTCCCCTTGACACCATCGAAGCCTGTCGCTCCCGGCATCGATTTCCCAGGCGTCGGCTGCGGCCTCGCTATCCTGCGCGACAACCAAATCCTCCTCTGCCGCCGGCTGAAAGCGCCGGAGCAGGGACACTGGACCATCACGGGCGGCAAGGTCGACATGATGGAGGACAGCCGTTCCGCTGCACGTCGCGAGGGCATGGAGGAAAGCGGGCTCGCGATCGGCGACGCCATCGACTTTCTCTGCATCAGCGAGCATGTGCTCGAGGCGGACCGGCAGCACTGGATCTCGCTGATTTACGTCACGCGCGATACGCACGGCAATCCTCTGGAGACCGAGCCGGACAAGCTGGCGGATATCGGATGGTACGATCTCGACGCCCTGCCAGCGCCGCTCTCCCGCTTTGCGGCCGATGCCATCGCGGCTCTTCGGACCCAGAGCCTACTTGGCTGAGCGCACCGCCGCCTCATAGGCAAGCCGCGCCCAGCGCGTCATTTCATCGGGATCATCGAGCGCTGCGTCGGGGATCGACCAGTAAGGCATGAAAACCGGCTTCTTGCCCGCCTTTCCCTCATAGCTCCACTGGCGGGCACCGGCCGCCTCGAAGAGGGGCGCGCTCTCGCGATCCGTCTTCAGCATCAGCTCGCTGTTGAGATCGATCGCCACGATCAGTCCGTTGCGATAGACGCCCTTGCCGCCGAACATGCGTTTGATGGTCACCGGGCCGAGCCCGGAAAACAGATCCTCGATCGCGTCGATATCCATTCGCTATCCCTTCAGCACACCACCGACTGCCGCGATCGCCTCCGGCGTGTCGAGATCGAGGTGGGCGGCCGGTCCGATATCGACATCGACGACCGGCAGTCCGCCCGTTTCGATCACGTGGCGCGCGCCGACATCGCCTTCGAGCTTGCGGAGCGCGGGAAACAGCGCGCGCGGCAGGATCACCGGGTTGCCCCGCTTGCCACCGTAGACGGCGCGCACGACGGCCTGTCCACCCTGTTCTTCAAAACCCGCAATCAACCGCCGCACATCCCCAGCCGTTACCCCGGGCATGTCTGCCAGCAGCACCAGCATCCCATCCGCCTCGGGTCCGATACCGTCGAGGCCCGCGATCAGCGACGACGCCATGCCCGAGGCGAAGTCGTCATTGTGCATGAACACCAGATCAAGCCCAGACAGCGCCTCCCGGATCTCGCTCGCCCGATGTCCGGTCACGATCGTTACCGGCTCGCGGCTCGCGGCAAGCGCCACCTTGGTTGTCCGGCGCACCAGCGGCACGCCGTCGAATTCCGCCAGCAGCTTGTGATGCCCCGCCGTACCCATACGGCTCGCCTCACCGGCCGCGAGCACCACAGGGCGCACGATCAGCGGACGCATCGCCTGAACACCGTTCCCATCCACCTCATTGCGGGCGCGTGGGCGCGGACGCGTCGGGATTTCCGCCAGCAGCCCGCCGACGCCCATGCCCGTGATCTCCCGAGCGCCCACCGTCTCGCCCGCAAGGATCCGGTCCAGCACCCAATCAAAACCGTTCTCCTTCGGGCTGCGCGCGCAACCCGGCGCGCCGATGATCCTGACATTGCCGAGGGTACCAAGTACGAGAAGATTGCCCGGATCGACCGGCATGCCCAAATGATCGACAGTACCACCGGCCGCACGGATTGCAGCCGGAATGACATCGTCCCGATCCGTCACCGCAGAAGCGCCGAACACGATCACCAGACGCGACCGGTCGCAGGGTTGCGCCACGGCGTTTCGGATCGCCGCAGCAACCGCATCCTGCTCGTGCGCCACACGGACGTCACCCGTCAGACGGCTTCCCGACCGGCGCAACCGATCCTCCAGCACGCGCCGCGTCTTGTCCATCACTTGCACCTTCAGAGACGGGAGCAGGGTCGAGACGAGCGTGACGTCGCGCGGGATGAACGGCTTGATGGCAAAGGCTGGTGCTTCCGCAAGAATCGAGGCGGCCTGCTCTGCACGTCGCCGATCCACAGCAAGCGGAATGATCTTGATCGTCGCCACCATGTCGCCGGCCCGCACCGCCACATGATCGGCAAGACAGGCGAGCGTGATGGCGGGGTCGATGCGGTTGAAGCGGTCAACACGGTCGCGCGTCGCGACGAAAAGACCGTCCACGGCCGCGTGCAGGTTCAGACGGCCCGTCGAGGCTGGTGAGAATGTCATGTGATCCGGCACGATTCCGGCCGCGATCAACGTCGCCGCCTCGTCCTCGCCGATATCGTCAGGCCCGAGACGGGCAACGACCACCCGATCCATGCCGATGGCAGCAAGGGCCGCAACATCCATGGCGCCAAGACGCGTCCCCTTGGCAAGCCGTCCCTCCGGAAGCGCCACGGCATGCGCCAAAATGCCCTCTTCCGCGTCGCCGAGCGGCACCGGACCGAACCTCATGCGCCGACCGTCCCGGGAGCGGAAACAGTCTCCACAACCGGTCGCGTTCGAAGCGTCTGAATGATATCGGCAAGGATCGATACCGCGATCTCCGCAGGCGTCGCCGCCCCGATGTTCAGCCCAATGGGCGCCGAGATACGCGCGATGGCCTCCGGCGCGAGTTCCAGTGCCTGAAGGCGCTCGACGCGCCTGCCATGCGTCTTCCGACTGCCAAGAGCACCCACATAGAAACAGCCGGCCTCCAGCGCTGCCTTCAACGCGGCATCGTCGATCTTCGGATCATGCGTGATGGCCGCAAGCGCCGTATAGGCATCGAGCGGCCGTTCTGGCAGCACCTCTTCCGGCCAGTCCGCAATGAGATCGACGCCGCCGAACCGCTCCGGCGTCGCAAAGGCCGTCCGGGGATCGATGACGAGAGCGGAAAACCCTGCCATCTCCGCCATCGGCACCAAAGCCTGGGCGATATGCACCGCGCCGATGATCACGAGCCGCGGCGGCGGACGGTAGATGTTGACGAAACAGAGCCCGTCGGCGGCCAGCCGCGACACCCCGGTCACGAGGGCAGCCCTGACATCGTCAGGCCCCTCCTCGCCCTCGGCGGAAACGCGCGTGCGACCCGTCGCAAGATCGGTCCAAGACGCCACGCCACACCGATGACCGCGCAATTCGTTGAGCCGGCTAAGTGATGACAGGTCCAGCCCGGAGCCGATCTTTTGAACGAGGACCCGGATCTGCCCGCCGCAGGACAGGCCGACCTGCCAGGCGGTCTCGTCGGCCACGCCGAAGGAAAGCACGCGCGCCTCTCCCGAAGCGATCACGTCCACCGCTTCCGTCACAACCGCCCCTTCCACGCATCCGCCGGAAACGGAACCATCGAAATTCCCGTCTTCGTCGATGACGAGGTGGCTGCCGACCGGCCGCGGCGCAGATCCCCACGTCTCGATCACGGTTGCAAGAGCAACCGCCCGGCCCTGCTCGCTCCAGGCCTGTGCAAGCAGGAGGGGATCATGCGCATCGAAATCATTCGTCATGGAAATATCCCTGATCGTGCAACCGGAACAGGCCGTTAGCCCAACGGTTGCCGCAAGACGACCGATATAGTGCGTGGGCCACTGGTTTTCAGCCATGATGCCCGCGGATTTTCCGCGACCGCTTCGCGCCATCGTCCTTTCGCTCCGAGCAGCAGGAGGCCGCCTTCCAGCCTGTTCTCAAAGTCAAAACATGGGCATCTCCGGAAGAACCGACCGTTTTCCTTTGACGCGCGTCCCCGGATTGCCGAACATGCAGGATCGGCGTCCCGTCGCAAACATTGCCAACCCGCCCGGTCAGCTCCGAGCCCTGAAAGATCCATGTCCCGCGTCCTCGTTCTCATTCCTGCTTTCGCACTCGCCGCCGGCATGGCATCCGGTGCCGCCGCTGCCGGGCTGAAGGTCGGCGTCGTCGCCCCCGTCGAAGGGCCGCTCGCTCTGCTCGGCCGGCAGGTTCTGGAAGGCGCGCGGTTCCAGGCGGAGGCCCGCGGCTCCGAGGTCGTCGCCATTCCCGAGACGTGCGAGGCTGGTGACGCCGAGACCTTGAAGGCCGCCGTCGCTGCGGCGGGCGCCGAGGCACTGGTCGGCTTCCTCTGCACCGAGAGCCTCGAAGCCGTCCTGCCGACGCTTGCCGGCACCGGCATCCCCGCCGTCACCCTGGGCGTCCGCTCCGATATCCTCATGGAAGATGCGCGCAAGAACAACTGGCCGTTCTACCGGCTGGTGCCGAACGCCCGCAGGGAAGCCGAAAAGATCGCGAACGTCATCATCGAGCGCTGGAAGGGCGAGCCTCTCGCTCTGATCGACGATGGCACGATCCATGGGCGCGACCTCGTGGAAGGCGTGCGGTCGGCTTTGGCCGAGACGGGCCTGACGCCCGTCTTCACCGATACCTACCGTCCGGCGCAGGAGCAGCAGATCAGCCTCGTGCGCCGCCTGGCCCGCAGCGGGGCAACCCATGTTCTGATCGGTGGCGACCGGAGCGACGCCGCGATCATCGCGCGAGACGCCCGCAGCGAAAAACTCCCGCTGACGCTCCTGGGCGGCGAAGCGCTGGATGCGGCCGACCAGCCGGTTCCACTGGCAGACGGCGTTCTTGCCGTCACGCTGCCGGAAGCAGCAAGCCTGCCGGAGGCGACCACCACCGCGGCGGCGATGCGCGCCGCCAATATCGTGCCCGACGGCTATGCCCTGCCCGCCTTCGCCGCGATGACTCTGCTGGAGCAAGCAAAGGACCGCGCCCTGAAGGACGGTTCGCCGCTGGCGGACGCACTGCCGAAGGCGCCCTATCCCACCGTCGTCGGAACCATCCGGTTCGATGCCGGCCACGAGCTCGCCGACAATCCCTACAGGCTGATGGAATGGCGCCAGGGCCGCTTCGTGGATGCGCCGCCGCCGGGCGAATGAGGGCCGCGATATGACGATGCAACGTGGGCCACGAAATGCGCTGACCGATGTTCCCGGGCTCACGGTCGGCCATGCGCAGGACGACGTGCTGAAATCCGGCGTGACCGCCATCCTCTGCGATCCCCCGGCCGTTGCCGCCGTCTCGATCATCGGGGGCTCGCCCGGCACGCGCGAAACCGACCTGCTGGAGCCTCATAACAGCGTGCAGACCGTCGATGCGATCTGCCTTGCCGGCGGCTCCGCCTTCGGTCTCGATGCCGCATCGGGCGTGCAGGCCGCCCTCCGCGCCATGGGCCGTGGGCTGAAAGTCGGTCCCGCCATCGTGCCGATCGTCCCAGCCGCCATCCTGTTCGACCTCAACAATGGTGGCGACAAGAACTGGGGCACCTATGCGCCCTATCGCGACCTCGGCTACACAGCCGCCATGGCCGCCACGACTGAGGTCGCGACCGGAACCATCGGTGCCGGCACGGGCGCAAACACCGCCACCGTCAAGGGCGGCCTCGGTACCGCATCGACCGTCCTTGCGAACGGCATCACCGTCGGCGCGCTTGCCGCCGTCAACCCGCTCGGCTCCGCGACCATCGGCGACACCGCCTGCTTCTGGGCATCACCCTTCGAGCTGGACGACGAGTTCGGCGGACGGGGCCTGCCCATGCCCCTGCCTGCCAACGCGACGGCCATCCGCACGAAGCTCGATGCCGTCACGCCGATGGCCAACACGACCATCGCCGTCATCGCCACGGATGTCTCCCTGACGAAAGCCGAAGCCAAGCGCCTCGCCGTCGCCGCGCATGACGGGTTCTCCCGCGCGCTCTGGCCGTCGCATACCCCTCTCGATGGTGATCTGGTCTTTGCCGTCTCGACGGGCCGACGGCCGGGCAATCTCAGCCCCGCGGATTTCCTCAGCCTCTGCGCCGCCGCTGCCGCCACGATGGCGCGGGCGATCGCGCGCGGCGTACATGATGCGACACCGGCCGAAGGCGATATCAACCCGTGCTGGCGCGACCTGCGGCCCACATCGCCCTGAGAGCCCCGACATTGCCGCTCCCGTCCACCAGTGCTACTGCATCGGCACTCGGACCGGAATCGGTTCAGGGAGAGATGATGCAGCCGTTTTCCTTGCGTCGAAGCGACGGAAACGCATCCCGGAGATTTGAGCATGCCGCTTCCCATTCGTATCGCCCCGTCCATTCTCGCCTCCGATTTCTCGCGGCTCGGTGAAGAGGTGCGCGACGTCGTGGCCGCCGGTGCTGATTGGGTGCATCTCGATGTGATGGACGGCCATTTCGTGCCCAACATCACCTTCGGCCCGGATGTCGTGAAAGCTCTGCGTCCCGTCACGGACGCACCTTTCGATTGCCACCTGATGATTTCCCCCGCCGATCCCTATCTCGAAGCCTTCGCCAAGGCCGGATGCGACAGCATCACCGTGCATGCCGAAGCCGGGCCACACCTGCACCGCTCGCTCCAGACGATCCGCAACCTCGGCAAGAAGGCCGGCGTCGCCATCAACCCGGCAACGCCGGAAGCCACCGTCGAATACCTGCTCGATACGGTGGATCTCGTGCTGGTGATGACCGTCAATCCCGGCTTCGGCGGCCAGAAATTCGTGGAGCCGACCCTCGACAAGATCCGCCGGGTCCGCAGCCTCATCGGCGACCGGCCGATCGACATCCAGGTCGATGGCGGCATCACCGAGGCGACGATTGCAACAGCCGCTGCTGCCGGCGCTAACGTCTTCGTCGCGGGCTCCGCGATTTATAGCGGAGGCTCGCCCGAGGCCTATCGCACGGCGATCGAGAAGCTCCGTACGCTTGCGGAAGGCGGTCGCGGATGACCAGCGACGGCGGCCCGCCGCGGCTGCCGACAGTCGCCCCACGTCCGAACCTCGGCAGGACGGTCGCAGACCGGTTGCGCGCCGGCTGGCAGGGTGCAACGCGCCACCTGCTCCTCGCGCCAACCTGGGGGCTCCTGATGTCGCTCTGCGCCCTCGCCTTCCTGTTCCTGCACGGGCGCGCCGGAACCGGCCACACCGTGTCGGTTCTGGTCCTCTATTTCGTCGGTGGCATGCTCGCCTTGCCGATCAGCATCTTCGTCTCGCGGGCACTTTCCCTTGGCCGGCGCGCCGAAACACGCTTTGCCTGCACGTTCCTTTGCCTGACCCTTCTGACGATCGGCATGACGGCTTTTCTGTTCGCCATGCAGTATCGCCTGTTCTTCTCCCGCTGGCACGCACCCTTCGCCACCCGTATCTGGTTCTACCAGTTCGCCTTCACCAGTGCGGGCGCCGTCTACCAGTTCATCGTCATGGGCGTCCGTCTCTATCTGCCGATAGGGCTTCCCGCACTTCTCGGCATGAGCTTGTGGCTGACACGGGACGATGAGCACGGGCGTGGAAACACCCTTCGGCGTTGAGCTTGCCGGACATCTTTGATAGAGGCTCGGCCAACGATATCCGAGAGAAAGCTGACAGCCGATGATCCCCCGCTATTCCCGTCCGGAAATGGTCGCCATCTGGTCGCCCGAAACCAAGTTCCGCATCTGGTTCGAAATCGAGGCGCATGCCTGCGACGCGCTTGCCGATCTCGGCGTCATCCCCAAGGACGCCGCGCGCACCATCTGGGAAAAGGGTGGCGCAGCCACGTTCGACGTTGACCGGATCGACGAGATCGAAGCCGTCACCAAGCATGACGTAATCGCCTTCCTCACGCATCTCGCCGAAATCGTCGGCCCGGACGCCCGCTTCGTCCATCAGGGCATGACGTCGTCGGACGTGCTCGACACCTGCTTCAGCGTCCAGCTCGTCAAGGCGACGGACCTGCTGCTGGCCGATATGGACCGCCTGCTGGAGGCCCTGAAGCGCCGCGCCTTCGAGCACAAGGATACGGTCACCATCGGCCGCTCGCACGGTATCCACGCCGAGCCCACCACCTTCGGCGTGAAGCTGGCGCTGGCCTATGCCGAGTTCGAGCGCTGCCGTGCCCGCCTCGTCGCCGCCCGCGAGGAAATCGCCACCTGCGCGATCTCGGGCGCCGTCGGCACCTTCGCCAACATCGACCCGCGCGTCGAGGAACATGTGGCTGCGGCCCTCGGCCTGAAGCCGGAACCGGTGTCCACGCAGGTCATCCCGCGCGATCGCCACGCCATGTACTTCGCCATCCTCGGCGTCATCGCGTCGTCGGTCGAGCGCGTTGCGACCGAAATCCGCCATCTGCAGCGCACGGAAGTTCTGGAAGCCGAGGAGTATTTTTCGCCGGGCCAGAAGGGCTCGTCGGCCATGCCGCACAAGCGCAATCCGGTTCTGACCGAGAACCTGACAGGCCTCGCCCGCATGGTGCGCGCCTTCTCGATTCCCGCCATGGAAAATGTCGCCCTCTGGCACGAGCGCGACATCTCGCACTCCTCCGTCGAGCGCATGATTGGCCCGGACGCGACGGTAACGCTCGATTTCGCCCTCGCACGCCTGACCAACGTTATCGACAAGCTGCTGATCTACCCCGACAACATGATGGGCAACCTCAACAAGTTCCGGGGCCTCGTCCATTCGCAGCGCGTCCTTCTTGCCCTCACCCAGGCCGGCGCCTCGCGCGAGGACGCCTATCGCCTCGTCCAGCGCAATGCGATGCGTGTGTGGGAACAGGGCAAGGACTTCCTGGAAGAGCTGCTCGCCGACGAAGAGGTCCGGGGTTACCTGCCGGAAGCCGACATCCGCGAGAAGTTCGACCTCGGCTATCACACCAAGCATGTGGACACGATCTTCCGTCGCGTCTTCGGCTGATCCGCCTCACGCAGATCCGCTCCGAAATCGCCGGAACGGTCGCATTCGCTAGAATGCGACCGTTCCGCGCAAGACTTTGGTGAATGCTTCCCGATACTTTGTTAACTGCAGCTAACATGCAGACGAGGGGGAGCAAAACCGACATGCCGGCACAAATAGGTATGGAACGAGAAGCGCGGTCCCGCGTCAAGCTGACGGGGCGCGTCACCTGCCGGGACAAGACGAGCACAGGAACCGTGGTCGATCTCTCGGATGCGGGCATGAACCTGCAACTGGCCTACGACATCAAGGCAACACAGGGCCAGGCGGTCATCATCGACACCGAAGAACTCGGACGCTTGAACGGCATGGTGCAGTGGGCCCGCGGCGATCAGATCGGCGTTCGCCTGATGACCTCCTCGAACACCAGCGCCAAAATTGCCTCCTACTATAAACTTTTCCGATAGGCGACGCTCGCGACATGCGCCAAACGCGGTGCTTGACGCCCTCAGGTCTTGACAACGAAGGTTTGCCACCGCACATCGCGACATCATGAAAGCCTCGGAAGCAGACATCCTCATCGTTCCCGGATATACCAACTCCGGTCCCGGCCACTGGCAGACCCGCTGGGAAAGCAAGCTCGCCTCGGCACGCCGCGTCGAACAGGCGGAGTGGGTGAAGCCCGTGCGCGAGGACTGGGTCGCCCGGATGAACGAAGAGATCGAGGCGGCAACCAAGCCGGTGGTCATCGTCGCGCATTCCCTCGGCGTCGCCACAGCCGTTCATGCCATTTCCAAGGAAAACCAGCACAAGATCGCCGGCGCCTTCTTCGTCGCTCCACCGGATGTCGAGAACCCGAAAATCCGACCGAAGCATCTGATGACGTTCGGACCTTACCCGCGCGACCCGCTTCCCTTTCCCTCCATGATCGTCGCCAGCCGCAACGATCATTTCGGATCGTACGAGCATGCCGGAGACATCGCCAATGCCTGGGGCTCTACGCTCGTGGATGCAGGTGAGTCGGGTCATCTCAACGCTGAATCGGGCCACGGACCGTGGCCCGAAGGTACGATGGTCTTCGCCCAGTTCCTCAGCCGCCTAAAGCCTTGACTTACCCGTATATCTGGGTGAATCCTGATAGATGGAAAGGTGCCTGAAGACGAACCTGTCTCGGGCGATACTCCCCGGGCTGGGCGGACGTGGATGTGACGAGCGAACCTGGCAGCCAGAGCGACAGCGCTCCCCTCGACATGGTTCCGCCGGACGACGTCTCCCGGCGCTTGAGGCTCGCACTCGATGTTTCCAAGATCGGCGTGTTCGATGCGGATCTGGAGACGGGCCGTGTCACGCGTGATGCCGTCCTCATGCAGATCTTCGGCTACGGCGACCGGCCCGACGAAGATGAGGGCGATCTGCTCGAAAAGACCCTCCATCCCGAAGACCGCGATCGAACCTGGGCGACGATCAATGCGGGAATCGCCTCCGGGGAACCCTTCTTCAATGCGTTCCGGATCATCCGACCTGATGGCGAGGTTCGCTACCTCCACTCCCGCTCGGTGACGTTCCGCGACGGTAAAGGCCACCACCGGCTGCTCGGCGCCAATTGGGATGTGACGGAAGACGTCATGCTGCAGCAGAGCCTCGAACAGGCCCGCACGCTGTCCGAAACCCGGTACGAGGCACTGGAGAGCGCCTGGCGCGAGATCGAGCGTCGCGCCCTGCAGGACCAGCTGACGGGCCTTGCGAACCGGCACGCTCTCCTGCGCTGGCTGGATAGCCTCCCGGCACCCCCGGACGGTCCTCGTCCCGCCCACGCCATCCTGCATATCGACCTCTCCCGCTTCAAGGAGATCAACGATACGCTCGGCCATCGGGCGGGTGATGCCGCCATCGTTCACGTGGCCGGTCTGCTGGAAAGTTTGCGTTTCCAGGACGAATGGCTTGCGCGCATCGGAGGCGACGAGTTCGCACTCGTGCTGGGGGCCGGCGAGCGCTCGGAGAATGCGGCGCAGATCGCAGAGGAGGTCATTCGCATCCTGGAAGCACCTATCCCCTGCGACGGCCACCTCTGTCGCTGTGGCGTCAGCATCGGGCTTTCCCGGACCGGCGACGATGTGGACGGACGCCAGGCGCTGATCAATGCCGCGATCGCCCTATCCTCTGCCAAGGCGCAGAAGGGCAGCCGCACCGTTCTCTTCACGGCAGAGCTGGAGAATCGAAACCGCGCCATCAAACAGACAGCCGACGACATCCTGCGCGGGCTGGACGACGACGCTTTCATGCCGTTTTACCAGCTGCAGTTCGATGCAAAGACGCTCGAGATCAGCGGTGTCGAAACCCTGGCGCGCTGGCAGCATCCCCAGCACGGCGTCCTCGCGCCGGACCGGTTTCTGAAGATCGCCGAAGATATCGACGTGATGTGGCGCATCGACCGGTCTCTGGCGGAGAAAGCCTGCGCGGACTTTCTGCGCTGGAGGCTCGAAGGGCTCGATGTCCCCCGCATGTCCGTCAACATCTCCGCCCGCCGCCTGCTCGATCCCCAGTTGCTCGTTTCCTTCCCGACGCAGAGTTTCCCCAAGGGTACCTTCGTTTTCGAAATGCTCGAATCGATCTTCCTCGATGCCCTGGACGACGAGATGTCCAAAGCCATCGATCGCATCCGCAAAGCCGGTATCGCCATCGAGATCGACGACTTCGGCACAGGCCACGCCTCCGTCCTCGGGCTGACCACACTTCACCCGAAGCGGCTGAAGATCGATCGGGCGCTCATCGCCCCGCTGACACGCGGCGAACGCCATCGTCGCCTGATCGCCGCGATCATCGAAATGGGCCATGCGCTCGATATCGAGATCGTTGCGGAAGGCGTCGAGACGCAGGCGCAGATCGATCTGCTCCGGACGATGGGGTGTGACGTCCTGCAGGGGTATGCCCTCGCCCGCCCCATGGGGACGCGGGACATAGAAGCCTTCCTGCGCGCGCGCCTGCCGGCAACCGCTGATACGGCTCTTGCAACGGAAGGTTCTCCCCCTGCCGCGGAATGATCCGGCCGCCGCCATGAGGCCGGCGCAGGCCTGCAATGCAGCGATCGACCCTCGCGTTTCCCGCGGACAGATCAGACGCCGATTGTGAAATGTTTTCTTTTCCGCTATGGACCCGGGAGAAAAACATGCCCCGACTGCACCAACGAAAAGGCGCATCTCCCAGCGCCCACAACAATATGAGACAGAGTCTATGAACCGTCGCCGCCGAATCTATGAAGGCAAGGCCAAGATCCTCTATGAGGGCCCCGAGCCGGGCACGCTGATACAGTTCTTCAAGGACGATGCCACCGCTTTCAACAAGAAGAAGCATGACGTCATCGATGGCAAGGGCGTGCTGAACAACCGCATCTCCGAATATATCTTCACGCATCTGAACCGCATCGGCATCCCGACCCACTTCATCCGCCGCCTCAACATGCGCGAGCAGTTGATCAAGGAAGTCGAGATCATCCCGCTTGAGATCGTCGTGCGCAATGTCGCGGCCGGATCGCTGTCCAAGCGCCTCGGAATCGAGGAAGGCACCGTGCTGCCGCGCTCG
The DNA here is from genome assembly GCF_004343445.1 of Rhizobium sp. PP-CC-3G-465. Classification (NCBI taxonomy): domain Bacteria; kingdom Pseudomonadati; phylum Pseudomonadota; class Alphaproteobacteria; order Hyphomicrobiales; family Rhizobiaceae; genus Rhizobium; species Rhizobium sp. PP-CC-3G-465. The sequence goes on along the minus strand of NZ_SLYH01000001.1, from coordinate 841,070 downwards.
ATCATCGAATTCTACTACAAGGCCGACGCACTCGATGACCCCATGGTCTCCGAAGAGCACATCACGGCCTTCGGCTGGGCGAGCCCGCAGGAGCTGGACGACGTGATGGCGCTCGCCATCCGCGTCAACGACTTCCTGACCGGCCTGTTTCTCGGCGTTGGCATCCAGCTGGTCGATTTCAAGATCGAATGCGGCCGCCTGTTCGAAGGCGACATGATGCGGATCATCCTGGCCGACGAGATTTCGCCCGACAGCTGCCGTCTCTGGGACGTCGTGACGAAGGAAAAGATGGACAAGGACCGGTTTCGCCGCGATATGGGCGGCCTGGTCGAAGCCTATCAGGAAGTCGCCCGCCGTCTCGGCATCATGAATGAAAACGAACCGCCGCGCGGTTCCGGTCCGGTTCTGGTCAAGTAAGCCGCCAGAACCCGAGAGCATCCAGTTTCGAGGAAAACGACAAGTGATCACCGCACGCGTAACCGTAACGCTCAAGAACGGCGTTCTCGACCCGCAAGGCAAGGCCATCGAAGGCGCCCTCGGCGCCCTCGGTTTTCAAGGCATCGGCCAGGTTCGCCAGGGCAAGGTGTTCGACGTCAAGGTCGACACCGACGACCGCGCGAAAGCCGAAACCGACGTAAAGGCCATGTGCGATAAGCTGTTGGCAAACACCGTGATCGAGAACTATACTATCTCCCTCGACTGAAGGTTGCGGGAGAGTGGCATGGCAGAGGTCACGAATGAACTGATGTACGAGTTGCTGAAGAGGTTTCATCAGCGGTTCGACAAGCTGGATCTGTCCATCGGTGAACTGAAGAGCGAGATGCAGAGCATGCGTGGCACGCTCGTTTCCGTTCAGCAGGACATTCACAACATCTATGGCGTCCTCGGACGCCATGAGACCCGTCTCGACCGCATTGAAAACCGCCTCGAGCTGCGTGAGCTCGCCGAGGCACAGGCAAGGTTCGATCCGCATCCATGAAGTCCGCCGTCGTTCAGCTCCCCGGTCTCAACCGCGACCGTGACATGATCACCGCCCTGACCATGATCTCCGGCAAGCCGCCGGTCACCATCTGGCAGACGGAAACCGAAATTCCGGATGTCGACCTGATCGTCATTCCCGGTGGTTTCTCCTATGGCGATTACCTGCGCTGCGGCGCTATTGCCGCCCGCATGCCCGTCATGCAAGCGATCAAGGCCAAGGCGGAACAGGGCGTCCGCGTGCTGGGCGTCTGCAACGGATTCCAGATCCTGCTGGAGGCCGGCCTTCTGCCGGGTGCGCTGATGCGCAACGCATCGCTGAAGTTCGTCTGCAAGGAAATCAAGCTCGAAGTGGTCAACGCTTCGACGGACTTCACCCGCGCCTATGCGGAAGGCCAGATCATCCGCTGCCCGGTCGCCCATCACGACGGCAACTACTTCGCCGATCCTGAAACGCTGGAGGAGATCGAAGGCAACGGCCAGGTCGTCTTCCGCTATGCGGCCGGTACCAATCCGAACGGCTCGATGAACGATATCGCGGCCGTCACCAATGCCCGCGGCAATGTTCTCGGCATGATGCCACATCCGGAAAACCTGATCGAAGCCGCGCATGGCGGCTCGGACGGTCGCGCCCTGTTCGCCTCGGCTCTCGACGTCATCGCGGCCTGATCATCGGCCGCGATTCTTTCCGACATAGCTTCCGGCGTAGCCGGACCCATACCGAGATCCAGCGATGAATCCTGCCTGCCTGTCCTCCATCGCTGCCGCCATTGCGGCTCTCCTGTCCGGCTGTCAGTCGGCACCGGAGCCAGCACCCGTCCGCAACGTCGCGGCGCTGCCGACGATGGAGCGCATTGCTCTCAGCGCCAATGCCTGCTGGTTCAAGTCGGGGGACGCCGCCTTCAAGGCCTACCGCCTGGCACCGGAACTCAATTCCTTCTCCGGCCGCCCGCGCATCCTGCTCGTCAAGCGCAACAATCCTGAAGCCCGCCCGCTTGCGGTCATCCAGGCCGAAGGCCATCCGGCCAAGGTCGATGCCTTCGGTCCCCTGTTCAGCGAACCGGTCGGCACCCGCATGACAGGCGACATCAAGCGCTGGATGGCTGGCGAAAAAGGCTGCTGATCCCGTCTCGCCGCCGGGCCCGCATCTGTTGTGCTCCGCCGTCGCCGACGCGCCTATGACTCTACCAAGTCTCTCTGATCTGAATACATCGAGTGAAGTGCTGACCGGACGATACGGTGCCAGCACTCACTCGATGAAGTACGACTTGCCAAGCTCCTCGCGAACCTCCCAGCGCGTCAGGCCGACATCGTTCAGCTGATCGTCCGTCAGATCCCTGAGCACGAGCCGTCCCGCACGCTTCATCCGCCATTCGGCAAATCTTTCCCTCATCCGTCCGAGAAAGCCACGCCTTATCGGACGTGGTGGCGAAACCATGTCGCCGCTTGATCGGAACAACCGCTCACGCTCGAAACTATCGGGATAAATTGTTTCAATTGTATCATTATACTGGCTGACCGACATCGTGATTGCTCCCAAGTCCTGCAAAATCGTTTCGGATCAATGCGTACAATTGACAAACACAATCGAGCAATGTCATTATTGTCACCATGACAAATTGGCTTCCTGATCTCTCGGCCGGCGACGGACCGCTCTATCTCAAGCTCGCGCAGTCCATCGAGGCTGCGATCGACAGCGGCGCCCTGCCGCCCGGTGAAAAACTGCCGGCACAGCGAAATCTGGCCTTTGATATCGGCGTAACCCTCGGCACTGTCAGCCGCGCCTATACCCTGGTGCACGAACGCGGGCTGGTGGCCGGCGAAGTCGGGCGCGGCACCTATGTCCGCGAACGGAAGACCACTCCCGACACGACATCAGATTCGATGAAATCCTTAGCCGGCACACGTCCTTTCGAGGCGCCGACGGGCAAGCTGCGCTTCGATGCGACCGGGGCATCGCATGTCGGACAGGCGCATGTCATCCAGGAGATTCTGGCGCAGGTCGTCTCCGACCATCCGACGGAGATCGCCGATTATACGCGCGCGGCGCCCACCCACTGGCAGGAAGCGGGCGCCGCCTGGATGGCGCGCGCCGGCTGGGTGCCGGATGTCGAGGGTATCGTCGTCACGCAGGGCGTCCACGCCGCCATTGTCTCCGTCGTTACGGCGGTGACGGCGCCGGGTGATCGCATCCTGTTTGAAAACATGACCTACAGCCAGGTCGCTCGCGCGCTCAGCCTCATGGGCCGGCGCATCCTTGCCGGGGACATCGATGCGCAGGGCCTCGTGCCGGAGGATTTCGAGCGCATCTGCCAGCAGCAGCACCCGGCCGTCGTCTTCCTGATGCCGACCCTGCAGAATCCCACGCTGGCCACGATGGATCGCACGCGGCGTCAGGCGATTGCAACCATTGCCCGGCGATACAATGTCTTGCTGATCGAGGACGACATCTACGGCGTGCTCACGAACGACACTCAGCCGATGCTTGCAGCGCTCGCGCCGGAGCGGACCTTCGTCGTGTCAGGCCTGTCGAAGTCTGTCGCACCCGGCGTTCGCGGCGGCTGGGTTTCCTGCCCGCCGCACTTCGCCGCCCGCGTGAAGATCGCCCACAAGATGCTGACCGGCGGCACCGCGTTCCTGCTGGCGGAATGCGCCGCAAGGCTGGTGCTGTCCGGTGAAGCCAAAGCCATCCTCAGCCGCGTCGTTGCGGAACTGGAGGCACGGGAGGCTCTCGCCCGCGATATCCTCAGCGGACACGATTTCCGGTCCCTCCCCCAGATCCCCTTCCTCTGGCTGCAATTGCCCGAGCCCTGGCTGGCGGGCACGTTCAAGGCGGCCGCCTTCGAGGCCGGCGTGTTGATCGATGGCGAGGACGAGTTCAAGGCCGGACGCTCCGACAAGGTGCACCACCGGGTCCGCATCGCCTTTTCCAATCACGGCCGCGAGGATGTCCGCCGCGGCTTCCATATGCTCCGGAACGTGCTGGACGGAGGTCTTGCCGGCTACGACAGCGCCAGTTGAGGCAAGCCTCCCGCAAGACAGACCTGCTTCAGTCCACGCACGACCTTCATAAGTGTGGACACTCACATGATTCCTGCCGGCAACACCCAGCCGAAGCCGAGCCGCCGCCCTTTGGCGCTGGCATGCTTCCTTCTCGTTAGCGGGCAGCTTGGCTTTGCATTGCCGGCCTCCGCCGGTGACGGCACCTTCGATGAGCTGCGCTTCGGCGCGACGGCCTCCATTGCCGATGGCAACCTTCACGAAGACGGCGCCTTCCCCTCGGCCACCCTGTTCTTCGATCCGTTCGACCGCGGCGCGGCCACCGACTGGCGAGATGCGCTGGCCCGTCCGCGCGTCCATGTCGGCGGGGAGATCGGCATAGGCAACGGCGCCAATCTGGCTTTTGCCGGCCTGAACTGGACCTTCGACGTCAGCCCCAAGCTCTTTCTCGAAGCCGGCTTCGGCGGCCTCGTCCATGACGGCAATCTCGATGGGTCAGGTGAGGATGGCCCCCGCCTCGGCTGCCGGCTGCTGTTCCACGAATACGCCGCCGTCGGCTATCGCCTCGATGCAAAATGGAGCCTCATCGGTCAGGTGGAACACGCCTCCCATGCCAAGCTCTGCGACGGCCCGAACGGCGGCTTCACGCGGGCAGGCCTGATGGTCGGTTATCAATTCTGAAAACCACTTTTACCGCCATTTGGCAGCATTCCCACGGCATTTTCCTGTCGCGCGACGGGCGGGCTTCGGCTAAGAACCGGCCAACGTCTCAGGGAACCTTCACATGGCCATCTCAAATGCCCGCCCGATCACGCCGGACCTCATCGCCTCCCACGGCCTGAAGCCGGACGAATACCAGCGCATCCTGGATCTGATCGGCCGCGAGCCGAGCTTTACCGAACTCGGCATCTTCTCCGCCATGTGGAACGAGCACTGCTCGTACAAATCCTCGAAGAAATGGCTGAAGACGCTGCCGACCAAGGGCCCGCGCGTCATCCAGGGCCCCGGTGAAAATGCGGGCGTCGTGGATATCGATGATGGCGACTGTGTCGTCTTCAAGATGGAAAGCCACAACCACCCCTCCTTCATCGAGCCCTATCAGGGCGCAGCAACGGGCGTCGGCGGCATCCTGCGTGACGTGTTCACGATGGGCGCGCGGCCGATTGCGGCCATGAATGCGCTGCGTTTCGGCGCGCCGGATCATCCGAAGACCCGCCACCTCGTCTCCGGCGTCGTCGCCGGTGTCGGCGGCTACGGCAATTCCTTCGGCGTTCCCACGGTCGGCGGCGAAGTCGAGTTCGACGCCCGCTACAACGGCAACATCCTCGTCAACGCGTTCGCGGCGGGCCTCGCCAAGACCGACGCGATCTTCCTGTCGGAAGCCAAGGGCGTCGGCCTGCCGGTCGTCTATCTCGGCGCGAAGACCGGCCGCGATGGTGTGGGCGGTGCGACGATGGCCTCGGCAGAATTCGACGAATCGATTGAAGAGAAGCGTCCGACCGTGCAGGTCGGTGACCCCTTCACCGAAAAGTGCCTGCTGGAAGCCTGCCTCGAACTGATGAAGACGGGCGCCGTTATCGCTATTCAGGATATGGGCGCTGCCGGCCTCACCTGCTCGGCCGTCGAGATGGGCGCCAAGGGCGGGCTTGGCATCGAACTGATCCTCGATCAGGTGCCGGTGCGTGAAGAGCGCATGACGGCCTATGAAATGATGCTGTCGGAAAGCCAGGAGCGCATGCTCATGGTGCTCGAGCCCTCCAAAGAAGAGGTCGCCAAGGCGATCTTCGTCAAATGGGGCCTCGACTTCGCCATCGTCGGCAAGACCACGGACGACCTGCGATTCCGCGTTCTCCATCAGGGCGAGGAAGTCGCGAACCTGCCGATCAAGGAACTCGGCGACGAAGCCCCGGAATATGATCGCCCCTGGACGCCGGCCAACGTACCGGCTCCGCTTGCCGCGGATGACATTCCCCAGGCCGACATCGCGGATGCGCTGCTGAAGCTTGTGGGATCCCCGAACAACGCCTCGCGCCGCTGGGTCTACGAGCAGTACGATACGCTGATCCAAGGCAACTCGCTGCAGCTGCCGGGCGGCGATGCCGGTGTCGTGCGCGTCGAGGGGCACGCCACGAAGGCACTCGCCTTCTCCTCCGACGTCACGCCCCGCTATGTCGAGGCCGATGCTTTCGAAGGCGGCAAGCAGGCTGTCGCCGAATGCTGGCGCAACATGACCGCGACCGGCGCGCTGCCGCTGGCGGCCACCGACAACCTGAATTTCGGCAACCCTGAAAAGCCCGAGATCATGAGCCAGCTGGTTCATGCCATCAAGGGTATCGGAGAAGCCTGCCTCGCGCTCGACTTCCCGATCGTCTCGGGCAACGTCTCGCTGTACAACGAGACGCATGGTCAGGCGATCCTGCCGACCCCGACCATTGCCGGCGTCGGACTCATCGACGACTGGTCGAAGATGGCCCGTATTCGCTTCGCAGCCGAAGGCCAGACAATCCTGCTCGTCGGCGCGCCGGTAGAACTCGGAACCCACCTCGCCCAGTCCGTCTACATGCGCGACATCCACGGCCGCACCGACGGCCCGCCGCCGCATGTCGATCTGGCGCTTGAACGCAAGTCCGGCGACTTGGTCCGCGAACTCATCCGCGATCGCCTCGTCACATCCGTCCACGATTGCTCGTCCGGCGGTCTTGCCCTTGCCATCGCCGAAATGGCGATCGCCTCCGACATCGGCGCGACGATCGATGCCGTTGAAGGCCGCGACCCTATTCCCGTCTTCTTCGGCGAGGATCAGGCCCGCTACGTCGTCACGGTCAAGACCGACGATGTCGAGGAGATCCAGAACATCGCCGAAATCCGCGGCGTTTATGCGCCTGTCATCGGCAAAACGGGCGGCGCGACCGTCACGCTCGGCACGGCCCGCGCCGTTCCGATCGAGAGATTGCAAAAGGCGTATGAATCGTGGTTCCCTGACTTCATGTCCGGCGAATTGCCTGCGACCGAATAAAGCCACAGAATGAACCGGATCGGGCCCGAGCGGGTTAACCCGTACGGGAACAAGGAGAACACCCCATGGCGATGAAACCGGGCGATATCGAGGACATGATCAAGACCGGCATTCCCGGTGCGCAGGTGACCATACGCGATCTCGCCGGCGACGGCGATCATTATGCGGCCGAAGTCGTCGCGGAAGCCTTCCGCGGCAAGAGCCGGGTGCAGCAGCACCAGATGGTCTACAACGCGCTGCAGGGCAATATGGGCGGCGTGCTCCACGCGCTTGCCCTGCAGACATCGGTTCCGGAGTAAGCTTATGGCCGGCCTGATGAAGATGCTGGTGGCAGGCGTCGTCGACGGGGTCTTGAAGGAGATCCTGAAGAAGAGCGGCACCGGCACGACGAAACGGACGCGCCGGCAGGCCCGCACCCCGACCGGCGTTGTGACCGGGCTCGTCAAAGATGCGATCATCAAGGCCATGGCGCCGAAGAAGCAAGTCAGCCGCAAACGCACCGCGGCTGCGCGCAGCAAGCAGAAGCGCGTCTAATACCAAGTGTCGAGGGTTTCTCCGCTCCATGCGGAGGTCCCATCCTTTTTTCGACCGGGATGGGTGAAAACTGCGACGCGGCATGCTATGTGACTGTTATCGACACCCGTCCTTGAAGCGGGACAGAGAAGGAATTCAAGTATGACCGGCATCCACGATTTCATCGACAACGAGGTCAAGACCAACGACATCGTGCTCTTCATGAAGGGCACCCCGCAGTTTCCGCAGTGCGGCTTCTCGGGACAGGTCGTGCAGATCCTCGAATATCTCGGCGTCGACTACAAGGGCGTCAACATTCTCGCGGATGCGGATTTGCGCCAGGGCATCAAGGACTATTCGAACTGGCCGACGGTTCCCCAGCTCTACATCAAGGGCGAGTTCATCGGCGGCTGCGATATCGTCCGCGAGATGTTCCAGGCCGGCGAGCTTCAGACGCATCTGCAGGAAAACGGCGTCGAGGTCAAAGCTTCGGCCTGATCCGGCTTCCTCTGCAAGATATCTGGTCCCCGGCCTCGCGCCGGGGTCATTGTTTTCAGCCGCGGCATCCCGACCCGTTGAAAAGTAAATACGCGGCAGCTGCCGGTCGATATGTCGTCACGCAGCTGTTGCCGGATTGCGCTACCGAAGCCGCGAGCACCGCGATATGTTTGATCAGGGTTCCGAATCATGCGGTGATCCGTCCTCTCACAGACACACCGGGACAGCAGCGATGCCTCCCATCATGGCCGGTTTCCGGCAGATTTCGTTGAAAAGCGCTATGGGCAAATGATCCCCGATCAAGCGATCACTTGATCTAGAGATCGGCTACGACCTATGGCTGAACGTCCGGCCGATGCGCGGCGCTGCCGCGTGCTTCCGTCGGATCGCCTGCCGCAAAGCGGCGGGATGGAAGGACTTTTGAAAATGACGTCCACCACGGAACCCGCCATCGCGATGCCGTTGTCGAAGGGTCAGTTCATCGCCATCATGGCCATGCTGATGTCGATCAACGCGCTGTCGATCGACATGATGCTGCCGGGCTTGCAGGAGATCGGCCAAAGCCTCGGCGTTGCCGACGAGAACAGCCGCCAGTTCGTGATCACCTCCTACCTGATCGGCATGGGCAGCGCCCAGCTCTTCTTCGGGCCGCTATCCGACAGGTTCGGGCGCAAGATGCCGCTGATCGCCGGGTTGGTGATCTATGCGCTCTGTGCCTTCGCCATCGTCTTCGTGCCGAGCTTCGGTGCGCTGCTCGCTCTGCGCTTCGTGCAGGGCCTCGGCGCTGCCGCCACCCGCGTCATCAGCGTCTCCATCGTCCGCGATATCTATGGCGGACGCATGATGGCGGAGGTCATGTCACTCGTCATGATGGTCTTCATGGTCGTGCCCGTCATCGCGCCAAGCATCGGCCAGCTGGTCATGCTGTTTGCCGAATGGCACATGATCTTCCTGGTCATCTCCATCTACGCGTTCTTCGCGACCGTGCTCGTCGTGCTCTACCTGCCGGAGACGCTTGCCCCGGAGAACCGGCGCCCCTTCACGATCAAGGGCATCGCCGCGTCCTTCGCCATCGTTCTCGGCAATCGCACGGCGCTCTGTTACGCACTGTCGATCTCCTTTATCTTCGGCGCACTGTTCGGCTTCATCAATTCGGCCCAGCAGGTCATGGTCGGCGTGTTCGGCCTCGGCAATTACTTCCCGCTGGTCTTTGCCTGTTTCGCGGGCCTCATGGCCGTGGCGTCCTTTACCAATTCGCGCCTCGTCGGCCGCTACGGCATGCACCGGGTATCCCACATCGCGCTTCTGCTCTTCGTAGCAGCCAGCGCCGTTTGGGCCCTGTTCTCCGCAGCCGGCTTCCTGCCTTTCTGGCTGTTTGCCATCCTCTACGGCAGCGCCATGTTCCAGTTCGGCCTGATCGGCGCGAACTTCAACGCCATGGCCATGGAACCCCTCGGCCATGTCGCCGGCACGGCCTCCTCCGTTATCGGCTTCATGCAGACCATCGGCGGCGCCCTCATCGGCGCCATAATCGGCCAGGCCTTCGACGGCACGGTCACGCCGCTGGCATTCGGCTTCATGTCCGTCGCCATCATCGGCCTTTTCTTCGTGCTTCTGGCCGAGCGCGGGCGCCTGTTCTCGTCCGATCACCACCATCCCGCCGGCTGAGCCCCAACCGCCCTTAAGATCGAGATCCGTATGTCCACTCCCTCCCAGCCTCCTTTGCCGCAAGGCTCGCAACGCATCGGGCTCGGCTTCCGCGAGTTCGTCGTCACCATCGCTTTGATGACGGCGAGCATCGCGGTCGCCATCGACAGCATGCTCCCCGCGCTACCGCATATCGCCAGCTCGCTCAACGTTCCCAATCCGAACGACGCGCAGCTGGTCATCGCCGTCTACTTCTTCGGCTTCGGCTTCGCCCAGCTGGTCTTCGGCAGCCTTGCGGATGCCTTCGGTCGGCGCACGATCCTGCTGCTTGGCCTGGCCATCTTCACGGTCACGACCTTTGCCGCCGCCTGGACGGAGAGTTTTACGGCCCTCCTCGCCTTCCGCTTCGCCCAAGGCGTCGGCGGCGCCGCCATCCGCATCACCACCACGGCGATCACGCGCGACTGCTTCGATGGCCGCGAGATGGCGCGGGTCATGTCCTACATCATGATCGTCTTCATGCTGGTACCGATCCTCGCGCCGTCCTTCGGCCAGGCCGTGCTCACCTATGCCGACTGGCACTGGATCTTCATTCTGCTCGGCGTCATCGGCGCGATCCTGTTCGTCTGGGCGAGCCTGCGCATGCGCGAATCGCTGCCCGTCTCCGAGCGGTTGCCGCTCTCCGTCGCAGCAATCTCCGGCGGCTTCCGCACGGTCCTCACCAACCGCATTACCTGCGGCTACATGCTCGGCCTGACGCTGTTCACCGCCGTCATCTGCACCTTCATCGTCACGGTGCAGCAGATCTTCGGAACGGTCTATGGCCTCGGCGACTGGCTGCCGATCGCCTTTGCCGGCACGGCCTCCGGCATCGCGGTTGCCAACTTCATAAACGGCTATTTCGTCCGCCGCTTCGGCATGCGCCGCATTTCCCATGCCTGCATGATCATCTTCACGGCGCTCGGGCTGCTCGCGGTCGGCGTCGCATTCTTCGGCACGCCATCCTTCCTCTTCACCTACCTGATGCTCAGCGTCATGCTGATGTTCTTCGCCGTCATCACCACGAACTTCACCGCCATCTGCCTCGAACCCATGGGCCATATTGCGGGGACGGCGACGGCGGTCACCGGCTTCGTTTCCACCACCGGCGGCGCACTCCTCGGCGGCATGATCGGGCAGATGTTCGACGGCACGGTACGCCCGCTCTTCGTCGGCTTCGCCCTTTTCGGCATCTTCACCATCCTCGCCGTGCTCTGGGCCGAACGCGGACAGCTCTTCACCCACCCCGGCGACGAGCCGGAGATGGAACCGGGCATGGGCGGCCATTGACGAACAGCCTTGGCGGCAGAATCGAAAAAGGGCGGCCACTGGCCGCCCTTTTTGGTATCACAGTCTGTCCAAGACGTCAGATCGTGAAAACCTTCTCCCGCAGCAGATGCCAGCTTGCCTCGTCGGACGCGACCAGCAGACCACCATCCAGATGCTGCGGCTGGTAGCGCGAACCATCGAAGCGGCGAACATAGGCGCCGGCCTCTTCTGCGATCAGGCAACCCGCCAGATGGTCCCACGGCATCAGCTTCTGATACATCAGAAAGTGGAAGTGCCCGGCGGAGAAGGCGCGGTACTCATGCGCTGCGCAGCGGTAGCTGGTCGCGATCCGCACGCTGGCCATGTTGCCCATGATGGTCCGGCGCGCGTCCGGCGCATAGAACCCCGTGGACGCGCAGCCAACGAGATCCGCAAGCGTCGCCGGCGCCGGGGTGACCGAAAGCTGGTCCTGCGATCCGTCTGCACGGCAAAGCCACGCGCCGGCCCCCTTCTCCGCGATCACCCAGTCATTGCCCATCGGATCATAGATGATCCCGGCGATCGTCTCGCCACCTGCAATCACGCTCGCCATCACGCCGAACAGCGGCATGCCCGCGGCATAGTTGAAAGTGCCGTCGATCGGATCGACGATCACGGCGAGGTCGGCGCCGGCAAGCTTGTCCAGAAGTGCCGGATCGGCGGCAACAGACTCCTCGCCGATGAACAGCGCACCGGGAACGACATCGCCGATGCGCGCCTTGATCAGCCGCTCCGCCGCTTCGTCGGCCTCGGTGACGAGATCGATCGCCTCCGTCTTCATCCGGACGTCGCCGCTCGAAAGATTGCGGAAGCGCGGCATGATTTCGATTGCGGCGGCCTCCTGCAGCAGGTTGGCCAGTCCGGCAATGTCGATCTCGCGGGTCATGAAAGAGGCTCCGTTTTTGTAGGTTGCGTCGTCAGCGACTGGAAGTCGAAAAGCTTGGGGTCGAGCAGGTGTGACGGGTTGGCATGGCCGAGCGCGCGCAGCATCGTGTCCTTGCGGCCGGGCATGCGGGCCTCGATGTCGGCCAGCATCGCCTTCATCGCATTGCGCTCCAGCCCGTCCTGCGAGCCGCAAAGGTCGCAGGGAATGATCGGGAACTGCATGGCGGCAGCGAATTTCGCGAGATCGTCTTCCGCCGCATAGGCCAGCGGCCTGAGCACCGTCAGGTCGCCCTCGTCATTAACGAGCTTCGCCGGCATCGTCGCCAGCCGCCCACCGTGGAAGAAGTTCATGAAGAACGTCTCGAGAATGTCCTCACGGTGATGGCCGAGAACGAGGGCGTCGCAGCCCTCCTCGCGGGCGATCCGGTAGAGATTGCCGCGCCGCAGGCGGGAACAGAGCGCGCAATAGGTCCCGCCCGCCGGCACCTTCTCCTTCACGATCGAATAGGTATCGCGATACTCGATGCGGTGACGCACGCCGATGGACGCGAGATACTCCGGCAGGATGTGCTTGGGAAAATTGGGCTGCCCCTGGTCCAGATTGCAGGCAATCAGCTCGACCGGCAGCAGGCCGCGCCATTGCAGGTCGATCAGCAGCGCCAGCAGGCTGTAGCTGTCCTTGCCGCCGGACACCCCGATCAGCCAGCGCTTCTGGCCGTTCAGCATCCCGAAATCCTCGATGGCCTGACGGACATTGCGCAGGAGGCGCTTGCGTAGCTTGTTGAAGCTGACGCTGTCCGGCATGCCGCGGAAGATCGCCGGCAGATCGGCGGGCGGTTCGGCCAGAGGTTCGATGTGCGATCCCTTGGGATCGTCGTTCAGCAGCATGGAATCAGGTGTCATCGACGGGCTTTCCGGCAGAGGCTCTTCGGCAGGAGGCCGACAGGCACGCGGATGCGTTTGGATGGCCTGCCATGCCCGCCGGACGTGTCAAGATCAAGACAAATCGATCCGAGGATCGCGTTACGCGCCGAACACGGACCATCCGGTGCGGTTTGCCAGCATCTCCAGCGCCACCGAGCCGAGCTGCGAATTTCCGTTCTCGTTCAGCCCCGGCGACCAGACGGCAACCGCGGCCTTACCCGGCGCCACCGCCATGATGCCGCCGCCGACGCCGCTCTTGCCGGGAAGACCGACATGATAGGCGAAATCGCCGGAGCCATCATAATGGCCGCAGGTCAGCATCAGCGCGTTGATACGGCGCGCCCGCTGCCGCGACACGATTGAATGACCGGTGCCCGGCTGCTGCCCGTTATTGGCGAGGAAGAGCCCGGCTTTGGCAAGTTGCACGCAGGTCATCGCAATGGCGCAGTGGTGGAAATAGACGCCGAGCACATGCTCCACAGGATGATCGAGCTTACCGAAGGACCGCATGAAATTGGCGAGCGCCGCATTGCGGAAACCGGTCGCGGCCTCCGATTTCGCCACCTGCGGATCGATCGAGATATCCTCGTCATCGGCCAGCATCCGCATGAAGCGCAGGATCTCGCCGATCACCTCGCGCGGCGTGTGGCCGGCGAGAATGAGGTCGCTGATGGTGATGGCGCCGGCATTGATGAAGGGATTGCGCGGCTTTCCGCCCTCATGCTCCAGCTGCACGATCGAGTTGAAGGCGGAACCCGACGGCTCGCGCCCCACCCGCTTCCACAAGCGCTCGCCATGCTTGCCGAGCGCCAGCGTCAGCGTGAAGACCTTGGAAATGCTCTGGATCGAAAACGGAACCGCGGCATCGCCGACCGAAAACACCTTGCCATCGACCGTGACGATCGCCATGCCGAAGCTCTTCGGATCAATCCGGGCGAGTTGCGGGATATAGTCCGCGACCTTCCCTTCGCCGCGCCGCGGCTCGACGGCCGCATAGATGTCATCGAGCACCGACTGGAGATCGAGATGTTCCGTATCCGACATGGGGTCCTCACGTCGTTGCCAGGCGGTTCTTCGCATGAAAAAAGCCGCCCCGAATGGAGCGGCTTTTTCCCGAATGTGCAAGGCCGAAGCCTGGCCAAAAGCTTATCGCGAATAGAATTCGACGACGAGGTTCGGTTCCATGATGACGGCGTAAGGCACGTCTGCAAGGAACGGGATGCGTGCGAAGGTCGCAACCATCTTGTTGTGATCGACTTCGATGTAGTCGGGAACGTCACGCTCTGCGAGGCCGACGGCTTCGAGAACGGAAACGAGCTGCTTGGACTTTTCGCGAACTTCGATGACGTCGCCGACCTTGCAGCGGTACGAACCGATGTTGACGCGAACGCCGTTGACCGTGACGTGGCCGTGGTTGACGAACTGACGGGCAGCAAAGACCGTGGGAACGAACTTGGCGCGGTACACGATCGCGTCGAGACGCGATTCGAGCAGACCGATCAGGTTCTCCGAGGTGTCACCCTTGCGGCGGTTGGCTTCATCGTAGGTCGCGCGGAACTGCTTCTCGCGGATGTCGCCGTAGTAGCCCTTCAGCTTCTGCTTGGCGCGCAGCTGAACACCGAAGTCCGAAAGCTTGGACTTGCGACGCTGGCCGTGCTGGCCGGGGCCGTATTCGCGGCGGTTCACCGGGGACTTCGGACGACCCCAGATGTTCTCGCCCATACGGCGGTCGATTTTGTACTTGGACGATTCGCGCTTGCTCATCGCATTTCCTTTCAGAACGTTGCACCCGTCCGTTGCCAGACAGGATGAAGGAAACACGCCCTCCTCTGAACCGCTTGCGCCGTTCTGACAGGCCTCTCGCATTAAGCTAACGGAGACGCCACGGGACATGTCAAATAAAACACCGGGCTTTGCGGCCCGGCGTTGTCGCGGTGTTTAGGGGCAAGTCATGGAATTGTCAACATAGGGCATGCGTTGAGGTGACCGATGTTGTCAGGTATAAAGACCTCTCGGATGTGGAGAACGTCATGCCGCGGACTGCAAGGATCGATGAAGACCTCGTTGACGCCGTCGAAGGAATGGCCGCACGCGAGAAGAAAACGTTCGACGAGATTGTTTCCGACCTCGTGCGCGGCTCCCTTGAACGATCGCCGACGGGAGTGGAGAGAAACGGATTTCCGATTCTCCCTTATACCCCGGGCACCCCGGTCACAACTCTGGAGATGGTCAACGCGCTTCGAGACGAAGAGGTATGATCTATCTTCTCGATGTGAATGTCCTGATCGCGCTGCTGGACGCCGGCAGTCCGTTTCATAGCGCCGCACACGAATGGATACGTGATCTCGGCGAGGATGGCTGGGCCACATGCCCGATCACGGAGAACGGCGTCATTCGGATACTGAGCAACCGAACCTATGTCCGTTACCCAGGCTCAGCCGTCGTCGTCTCCGGAATGATCGATATGATAGCAAAACGTGCCAGACGGCATTCTTGGGAGGATGACGTCAGCCTCGCAAACGCCTCTCTCTTTTCCCTCGAGAGAATCACCCACCACAATCAAATCACCGATACCTATCTCCTCGGCCTTGCCGCGTCGAAGGGTGGCAGGCTTGCGACCTTCGACCGTCATATCGATGTGACAACCGTCATCTGCGGCGCAGACGCTCTTCACCTCATCCCGACCTGACCTATTCCGCAGCACTCCGCTCGTCCATATCGAGCGCAGCATTTGGATCGCCCGGCGCCGTCTCTGTATTCAGATCGGGAAACGCAACGATCCGTCGGCCGGCCGCATTGCCGTGCACGACGATCAGCCCCTGCTCCTCGAAATAGCCAAGCAGACGGCGGGCGCGGCGTGAGGAATGGGTGCCGTAGGCGCGCGCGATCATCAGGTCGGAGGGGCATGGCAGCCCCCGCAAGGCAGCCTGCGCAACGTTGAGAAACACGCCCTGCAGATCCTCCGTCACCTGCCGCGACAGATCGAGCGCCGTCTTCCAGGCGTCGCTCGCAGCCGTATCGGCATCGACGCCGGAGCGGCTGATCGCCATCTTGCGGCGGAAGGCTGACAGGGAAAGCGCTGCACCCGGCACGCGGCGGATACGGCAGCGCACGAGAAAGTCCTGAAACAGCTCCGCGTCGGCGCGGAAGGCCGCACCGGGATGATCGAGGATTTCGGCGAGGATCTGGTCGAGCAGCGCCTCCCGGTCGGCCGGCGGCATGTCCGGCTGCTGCGGACGCGCCTCCATGGGTGCCACGGGTTCCGGGCGAGGACGCGAGAGTTCGGCCAGAATATCCGTCGCCGGCCGGGGCGCCGGCGCCGTGCGGCGCGTCAGCGGCCGCGTGAGTTCGTCCGGGTCGGGCGTGAAGATCAGGTCTTCCACATCCGCCATCGCCTCCGGCAGCGGCGTCAGCATCGGGCTCGTCGAGCGTGCCGAGGTCTCCACCGTCCCGATCGTTACCGGCAAGGGCCGACGCGACAATGCGGGCCCGAGCGCGACGAAAGAGCCCCGCTTCAGATCGCGAAACATTTCGGCCGTCCGCCGATCCATGCCGAGCAGGTCGGCAGCGCGCGCCATGTCGATATCGAGAAAGGTGCGTCCCATCAGGAAGTTGGAGGCTTCCGCTGCCACGTTTTTGGCAAGCTTCGCCAACCGCTGGGTCGCGATCACGCCGGCGAGACCGCGCTTGCGGCCGCGGCACATCAGATTGGTCATCGCGCCGAGCGAGAGCTTGCGCACCTCTTCGGTCACGTCGCCGCCGACCGAGGGCGCAAACAACTGCGCCTCGTCCACGACCACGAGGATCGGATACCAGAACTCCCGGTCCGCATCGAACAGCGCATTGAGGAAAAGGCCGGCGGTGCGCATCTGCTGCTCGATATCGAGCCCTTCGAGCGAGAGAACGCAGGAGACGCGGTGCTGACGGATGCGCGAGGCGATGCCCACAAGCTCCGCCTCCGTCCGCTCGCCTTCGACAACGACATGGCCGAACTTGTCGGCCAGCGTCACGAAGTCGCCTTCCGGGTCAATGATGCACTGCTGCACCCAGGGCGCGGATTGCTCGAGAAGACGGCGGAGCAGATGCGATTTTCCGGAACCGGAATTGCCCTGCACCAGAAGGCGCGTCGCCAGCAATTCTTCGATATCGAGCGGTACGGACGCGCCGTCCATCGCCGTCCCCATGTCGATGCCGACCTTCATGAAACCCTCGTTCTCGTCTGGAATGCCGCGCCGCCACGCCGGCAGTCTTAATGACTATCAGAATTTGCGCCGTCTCGCGCCCGTCATTGGGCGCAACCCACAGCTAAAGCACGTCGCGCAAAAGTGTGCAGCGATTTTGCGAGAACGACATGCGGCAAAACAAGGACTTAAAGCGGCGGCTACACCGTCAGCCCGAACCCTTGCAGCAGCCGCCGCGTGGAGAAGTCAGGCGCTGCCGAGGTGAAGATCGCGGGATCGATGCCCGTCAGCGGCACGTAGCTCTCAGACGCGGGCACCAGCCGGCGGGCCTGCCGGGCGATGGCCTCGGCCGGATCGAGCCAGTCCACCGGCCAGGGCGCAAGCTTGCGGAACAGGTTCGCCATGAAGGGGTAATGCGTGCAGGCGAGCACGACGATGTCGGTGCGGCGCTCGTCAATCTCCCGAAAACACGGCGCGATCTCCGCCAGCACGGCGGCATCCTCCACCGTCTCTCCGCGAATATAGGCCTCCGCCATCGCCGCCAGATGCTGCGAGCCGACAAGCTGCACGTCGCACTGCGCGGCGAAGGACTGGATGAGATCGCGGGTATAGGCACGCTTGACCGTGCCGGGGGTGGCGAGCACCGAGACCATGCCGGAGCGCGTCCGCTCCGCCGCCGGCTTGATCGCGGGAACCGTGCCGACGAAGCGCATCTGCGGAAAAGCTGCGCGAAGGTCAGCCCCCACCAGCGTAAACGCCGTATTGCAGGCGACGATGCATATCTCGGGATCGTGCCGCGCGAGAAGGTCTGCGAAAAGGCCGATGATCCGCGCCTTGAGCGCCGCCTCGTCGGTCCAGCCGCCATAGGGAAAGCCCGCATCGTCAGCGACATAGATGAAATGCCGCTCCGGCATCAGCACCCGCGCCTCGCGCAGCACCGTCAGTCCGCCGATACCGCTGTCGAAGACGAGAACCGGCTTCATGTCAGCCCTCGCTCTCGTCCGGCGTTATCGTGTCCGGCGACGCGACAGGACGACCGGCCCCGCTCCGTCCATCGGCGGGCGCGCCCGCGCCGCGCGGCGTTTCCCGAGAGAAGCGGTCGAGCGAGGAGATGACGCCGCGGATGACGCGGATTTCGGTGGCGCTGAAGGCCGGTCGCGTCAGAACCGCCCGCAAATTGTCGACCAGCTTCGGGCGCTTGGCGAGCGGCCGGAAATAGCCCCGCGAATCGAGCGCTTCTTCCACATGATCGAATAGCCCCTGCAGATCGGTCTTGGTCGCCGGCTGCTGTGGCAGCGCCTGGAAGGATGTCTGGTCCTCCGAGACCATGGACGTCTTCATCCACTCGTACGACATCAGCAACACGGCCTGCGCCAAATTGAGCGAGGCGAAGGCCGGATTGACCGGAAACGTCACGATCTCGTCGGCAAGCGCGATCTCTTCATTGGTGAGGCCCGTGCGCTCACGACCGAAGAGAATGCCGGTCTTCTCGCCCTTGGCGAAACGGCCGCGCAGCGTTTCCGCCGCCACGCCCGGCGCCCGCACCGGCTTGTAGCCGTATCGGTCGCGCGCCGTCGTCGCATAGACGAAATTGAGGTCGGCAACGGCTTCTTCCGTGGTCTCGTACAGCTTGGCCGCGTTGATGACGTGGTCGGCCCGGCTGGCGGCGGCCTGCGCCTTTTCGCTCGGCCAGCCATCGCGCGGGTTGACGAGACGCAGTTCGGCCAGCCCGAAATTCGCCATCGCCCGGGCAACCATGCCGATGTTCTCGCCGAGCTGCGGATGAACCAGAATGATCGCCGGTCCCTCCGCCAGAAGCGGGCGCTCGCTGTTCGTGCCTGCCATATCGTCCCCATTCCAAGCGGTGCCGCATCCGAAACGGCACCCGTCACATATCGCCGCTTCGTCGCACAGATCGACCGGTTTTGAAAGACGGGGGCCTACTGCGCGCCCTGCGCGGCGATGGCGGCCAGTTCGCCCTTCAGCGAGCCCTGCTCGCCGCCGCGCAGAATATCGTCGATGACCGGATGCCCGTTCTCCTCGACCACGATGAAATGCAGCTCGGCGGGCTTCCGGTCGCCCGGATCTTCGAGGCAGGATATATTGTCGAAGGTAACAGCCACATCGGCGCGCCCGGTCACGGGTGCTGCGGGCACGATCTTCACGTCCTTCAGCGAGCAACTGTCCTGCCCGCTGACGATCGGGTCGTAATCGAGCGGCGAATCGCCATCCTCGAATGCGGGAAAACGGGTCGCATCCTTATAGACCCGCACGAAATCCTGGCTGTAGATCCGCTTCAGGCGCTCGTCATCGAAATAGTCGCGAGGTTCCCCGACCGGATTTTCCGACCAGCCGTTCTGCGCTTCCGCCATGATTTCCTTGACCGGCGCCGCGACATCGGCGGCATGTGCCGCCGTGCCGGCGAGGGCAAAAAGGGTAAAGAGAAGGGTTCGTTTCACGCGCGGCTCTCCTGATGCGGCCCCGGCTTGGTCGGCGGGGATGTCTGTGGCGCGTCCCCCGCCTGCAGCTCCGGCTCCAGCCGCGACAGCGTCAGCGCGATCATCTCCAGACCGACGAGGGACGATTGCCGCGATAGGCGGAAATGACGGCGCTTGCGCGGCAGCGCCATTCGCTTTGTCAAAAATAACGCGCCACCCTTCGCCTCGATCCGGTCGACGGCGGCCAGCGCCTCCGCCACCAGCGGCACCATCTGCGCAGACGGGAGGCCGCCTTCGTCTGCTTCCCCTGCGCCGACGACGTGGAAGTCCAGCCCGTTGCGGGACGGATCGGCCGCGAGCCCGCCGGCAAAGGTCCGCGCCCAGTAGGTCGCCGTCATCAAAGTCATCAGCGTTTGCCGCACGACGCCCGGCCGCGTCACCAGTTGCCAAGAGGATCCGAGCGGCCGGACGACCGAGGAAAGTTCGGCATAGGCCCGCTCCAGCACCTGCGACCGGTGGATCAGATCGAAGCCGCTGCGCCCTTCCGCCGCATCCGTCAACAGGCGCCGCAGCGCTGTGCACCAGCGGTGAAGCGCCTCGCCCGCCAGCGTTTCCGTCCGTGCAGGAAAGACCAGAAAGGCCACCGCCAACCCCGCGAGCGAGCCGATGACCGTCTCTTCGAGCCGTAGGATCAGCACCTCCGGCGTCAGGCTGCCGATCAGGCTGTAGACCAGCGCCAGCACGATCGACACAAAGAAGGTCATGGCGGCATAGGAGATGGCCAGGAGGTAGAACGCGAGGAACACGCAGACGGCGGCGAGAACGAGAATCACCGGCGTCATCGTCTGCAGCAGGCTCGCTGCCACGAGACCGACGGAGATGCCGAACAGCGTCCCGATGGACCGCTGGACGGCCCGCATCGCCGTATCCCCGCGGGATCGCGTATTGGTAAAGACGAGGAAGGCCGACAGCACCGCCCAGAACCATCGCTCCCGCGACAGCATCAGCCCGAAAACCATGGCAAGGGCGGAGGCGAGCGTGATCTGGATGGCCGTGCGCACCGCCGGGTCGGAGAGGGTGAAGCCTGCCAGCTTGAGCCCGACCGCTCCAGCATTGTCCGGCGCCTCCATCCCTCGCGAAACATCCGGCGCCGCCACGAACCGCTGCACCGCAACGGCAAGCCGCCGCCGCACAGCATCGAGCGACAGGCAGGCATCGATCGTTTCCTGCAAATAGATGTCGTCCGGTGCCGATCGCGCGGCATTGCGGGCCAGCCGTTCCACCCGCTCCCGCGTTCCGGCGCGCAGGGCGGCAACCAGCCGCGCTGGCGGAAAGGCCTGCCGCGAGAGAACGACCAGGCTCTCGGCGGCGACATGCAGTTCGAAAAGGCAGATCGTCACCGCGACCCGGCGTGGATCGTCCCGTTCCGCATCGTGTCGCCCCTCCGTCTCGGGCCGCGTCGGCACAAAACTTTCCGCCATCAGCACGGCATCCTTCAGCCGCTCCACCTGCCGATCCATCTGCCGCCGGTCACGCTCGTCGATCCCGCCGGTCCTCGCGGAAATCCGGGCGAGGATGCGATCGACGCGCGTTTCCACGGCCGCCACCGCCCGACCGAGATCGACCCGCCAGTCGTCGGCCAGAACGAAGCGGCGGACGCCCTGCCCCACCAGAAGCGCCGTCAGCGGCCCCAGCGCCGTGGCCGGCAGGTCGCCGAGGTCGGGCCGGAGATAGGCGCCGATGAAGTAGGACATGAAGGCGAACATGCCGAGCGCAAAGCCGCGCGGCCCAAAGGTCCTGGCGTAAGTGGCGAGGAAGATCAGCACGAGGAAGGCGAGATCGGAGGCGACCCGGTTCTCTTCCAGAAGAGCGACGAGCCCAACGACGCCGATGCAGACGCCGCAGCCCATAAGCCGCGTCACGAACTGCTCGCGCATCGAGGCGTCCTTCACCGACAGGCCACTCTGGATCGACAGCGTGATGGCCAGCGCATAGGCGGATTTCGGCAAGGGCAAGATGAAGCTATGCAACGCCGCGAGAAGACCGACGGACAGGCAGACGCTCAGCGTCACCCGCAGCCCGGTGCGCAGCCGCGAAAAGGCGGGATCGTTGGCGAGCAGCCAGTCACGCAGGGAAAAGACATCCATGGCCATGTCGTATCGACGCTCGATCCGCTGTTTTCAAACGATAAGATCGCGAAAGTCGCATAAGTTTTAACGCCCGCCGCTTTGCCTCGGGCCTTGCCAATGCTATAGCGCCACCTATCGTCCGTTCCGCAAACGGGGCATCCGTTATTTCCAGCCCCACTCCAAGCTACGAGGCACGTTTTCATGAGCAAGATCAAGGTCGCCAATCCCGTCGTCGAACTCGACGGCGACGAGATGACCCGCATCATCTGGCAGTTCATCAAGGAAAAACTGATCCACCCCTACCTGGACATCGACCTTGAATACTACGATCTCGGCATGGAAAACCGCGACGCCACCGACGACAAGGTGACCATCGACGCGGCCAACGCCATCAAGAAGCACGGCGTCGGCGTCAAGTGCGCGACGATCACCCCGGACGAGCAGCGCGTCGAGGAATTCGGCCTGAAGAAGATGTGGAAGTCGCCGAACGGCACCATCCGCAACATTCTCGGCGGCGTCATCTTCCGCGAGCCGATCATCTGCAAGAACGTGCCGCGCCTCGTTCCCGGCTGGACCAAGCCGATCATCGTCGGCCGCCACGCCTTCGGCGACCAGTACCGTGCGACCGATTTCAAGTTCCCCGGCAAGGGCAAGCTGACGATGAAGTTCGTCGGCGACGACGGCACGGAAATCGAACACGAAGTCTACGACGCACCGGCCGCCGGCGTTGCCATGGGCATGTACAACCTCGACGAATCGATCACCGATTTCGCCCGCGCATCGCTGAACTACGGCCTGCAGCGCGGCGTTCCGGT
Source organism: Rhizobium sp. PP-CC-3G-465 (assembly GCF_004343445.1). Lineage (NCBI taxonomy): Bacteria > Pseudomonadati > Pseudomonadota > Alphaproteobacteria > Hyphomicrobiales > Rhizobiaceae > Rhizobium > Rhizobium sp. PP-CC-3G-465. The sequence continues at coordinate 818,699 of NZ_SLYH01000001.1, read as the reverse complement.
CTACCTGTCGACCAAGAACACCATCCTCAAGGTCTATGACGGCCGCTTCAAGGACATCTTCCAGGAGGTCTTCGAGAAGGAATTCGCGGACAAGTTCAAGGAAGCAAAGATCTGGTACGAACATCGCCTGATCGACGACATGGTCGCCTCCGCGCTGAAGTGGTCCGGCGGCTACGTCTGGGCCTGCAAGAACTATGACGGCGACGTCCAGTCCGACATCGTGGCCCAGGGCTTCGGCTCGCTCGGCCTGATGACCTCGGTTCTGATGACCCCGGATGGCCAGACGGTCGAAGCCGAAGCCGCGCACGGCACGGTCACGCGCCACTACCGCCAGCACCAGAAGGGCGAGGAAACCTCGACCAACTCGATCGCCTCGATCTTCGCCTGGACGCGTGGCCTCGCCCACCGCGCCAAGCTCGACGGCAATGCCGAGTTGACAAAGTTCGCCGACACGCTGGAGCGCGTCTGCATCGAGACCGTCGAGGATGGCTACATGACCAAGGACCTCGCACTCCTCATCGGTCCCGACCAGCCCTGGCTCTCCACCACCGGTTTCCTCGACAAGATCGACGAAAACCTGGGCAAGGCTATGGCCGCCTGATCCGGCACAAAACCCGACGGCATGCATCGAACCCGGCTTTACAGCCGGGTTCTTTCGTTTCATCACTTGGTCATACTACCCGCAGCGCTCTTACCCGGCGCAAGACATCCTCCCGCGAGATACCGATGACCACAAGCCCCACCCAGCAGACGATCCGCCCCCTCGAACCGCAGGATCGTACGCAGTGGGAACCGATGTGGCGCGCCTACCTTGCCTTTTACGAGACGACGCTCCCGGAGGCCCAATACGATCTCACCTGGCAGCGGCTGCTGGACGCCTCCGAGCCCATGCATGCGCTCGGCGCTTTCGATGCGAACGACCGCCTCGCCGGCATCGCCCACATCATCTTTCACCGTTCCTGCTGGCTTCCGGAATCGACCTGCTATCTCCAGGACCTCTTCGTCGATCCGACAAGCCGCGGCGCAGGCACCGGCGCCGCCCTCATCGAAGCCACCGCCGACCTGGCCCGCCAAAAACAGGCCGGCCGCCTCTACTGGCTGACCCAAGACCACAACACCACCGCCCGCCGCCTCTACGACCGCGTCGCGGCGGCCTCGGGGTTTGTTCAGTATCGCAAGCCGCTTTAGCCACCGGAGCGAGGCGGCGCTGTCAAGGCTTTGAACATGGGCGGTTGCAAGCGGCTCCGATACGTGGTCCGCTTGATCGGCTGCCAAACTGGGCAACAGGCGGAGCAAATTTCTGGCGAGACGGCAGGCACGCTGCCGACAAAAACTCTGCCTCTATCTTCACCGATGCGGTTTCAGAAGCGACGCCTGTCAGGTCAAAAGACAGGTCTCAGCCCGAGGACTTGGGCTGGCTAGAGTCCGGGTCAAGCCCAGAATGACGGAGAGGTGGATGGACCGCCCGTTATCATCGGGCCCTTACAGAAGAAGCTTTTGCGGTTTTCGCTTTTTCTCATCGGAAACGATGAGCCAGAAACCGTCTGAAAGCTCCCTGCGGCTGAACAGCTTGTATGACCAAAGCGCCCCAGGGCGATCATCACGTACACTCAAGAAAATGCGAGCGCGCTGTCGTCAGCGCGCCCTCAAACAAGCTCGATCAAGCAGCAGCCGCAATATCCGCGATCGCCTGCGCGACCGCTTCGATGGCGTCGGCGGCGAGGGTGCCGTCGGGGCCGCCGGCCTGGGCCATGTCGGGACGGCCGCCGCCGCCTTTGCCGCCGAGGGCGACGGACGCGATGCGGACGAGATCGACGGCGCTGTGCGCCTTGACGAGGTCTTCGGTCACGCCAACGACCGCGCTGGCCTTGCCGTCATCGGCCACGCCGATAAAGGCGACGATGCCGGAGCCGAGGCTCTTCTTGCCATCGTCGGCAAGGCCCTTGAGGTCTTTTGGATCGACGCCGGTGACGACCTTGCCGAGGAACTTGATGCCGCCGATCTCGCGCGCCGCATCCGTGGAGCCGGCAGCACCGCCGCCCCCGAGCGCCAGCTTGCGCCGCGCATCCGTCAGTTCGCGCTCGAGCTTGCGCCGCTCGTCCATCAGGCTCTCGACGCGGCCGATGACGTCGCCGGGCTGGACCTTCAGCGTGGAGGCCAGCGTCTTCACGCGCTCATCCTGTTCCGAGAGATAGCCGAGCGCCGAGACGCCGGTCAGTGCCTCGATGCGGCGTACGCCGGAACCGACGGCGCTTTCGCCAAGGATTCGCACGAGCCCGATCTCGCCCGTCGCACCGACATGCGTGCCGCCGCAGAGCTCGACCGAATAGGGACGGCCGGCCTTCGTGCCGCGCACGCCCTGCCCCATCGACACCACGCGCACCTCGTCGCCATATTTTTCGCCGAACAGCGCCATAGCGCCCTCGGCAATGGCGTCGTCGACGCTCATCAGGCGTGTCGTCACAGCCGTATTCTGGACGATAATCTCATTGGCCATGTCCTCGACGATCTTCAGCTCTTCGGCCGTCATCGGCTTGGGGTGCGAGACGTCGAAGCGCAGGCGCTCGGGCGCGACCAGCGACCCCTTCTGCGCGACATGGGTGCCCAGAACCTCGCGCAGCGCCTCATGCAGCAGGTGTGTCGCCGAATGATTGGCGCGGAGCCGGCCGCGGCGGGCGTGATCGACGGTCAGCGCCACGGCGTCGCCAGCCTTGATCGTGCCCTCATCGACCGTCGCGATGTGGACGAACACGCCCTCGCCGCGCTTCTGCGTGTCGGTCACGCTCAGGCGTGCGCCGTCGGAGGTAATGATGCCGGTATCGCCCATCTGGCCACCGGATTCGCCGTAGAACGGCGTCTGGCTGACCACGATCTGGACGGTTTCGCCGGCCGATGCCGACTCGATCAGCACCCCGCCGCGCACCAGCGCCTGCACGACGCCTTCGGCGGTTTCCGTGTCGTATCCGAGGAACTCGGTCGCGCCGAAGCGATCCTTCAGCTCGTACCAGATGGTCTCCGTCGCGGTATCACCGGAGCCGGACCAGCTGGCGCGCGCCTCGGCCTTCTGCCGCTGCATCGCATCGTTAAAGCTTGTGAGATCGACGCCGATGCCGCGGCCGCGCAGCGCGTCCTGCGTCAGGTCGAGCGGGAAGCCGTAGGTGTCGTAGAGCTTGAACGCCGTCTCGCCATCGAGCGTATCGCCCTTGTCGAGCGTCGCCGTCGCGTCGGCGAGCAGGCCGAGGCCGCGATCGAGCGTCTTGCGGAAGCGGGTTTCCTCGAGCTTCAGCGTCTCCGAAATCAGCGACTCCGCGCGCACCAGTTCCGGATAGGCGCGGCCCATTTCGCCGACCAGCGCCGGCAGCAGCTTCCACATCAGCGGTTCACGGGCGCCGAGCAACTCGGCATGGCGCATCGCACGGCGCATGATGCGGCGGAGCACATAGCCGCGGCCTTCGTTCGACGGCAGCACGCCATCGGCAATCAGGAAGGCGGAGGAGCGCAGGTGGTCGGCGATGACCCGGTGGCTTGCACGCCGGTCGCCCTCGGCCTTGACGCCGGTCGCTTCCTCGGAGGCCGAAATCAGGGCGCGGAAAAGGTCGATATCGTAATTATCGTGCTTGCCCTGCAGCAGCGCCGCGACGCGCTCCAGGCCCATGCCGGTGTCGATCGACGGGCGCGGCAGGTCGAGGCGCTCTTCCTTCGTCACCTGCTCATACTGCATGAAGACGAGGTTCCAGATCTCGATGAACCGGTCGCCATCTTCGTCCGGCGAGCCCGGAGGTCCACCCCAGATATGATCGCCATGGTCGTAGAAGATTTCCGAGCACGGACCGCAGGGGCCGGTATCGCCCATGGCCCAGAAATTGTCGCTGGTCGGGATGCGGATGATGCGGTCGTCGGAGAGACCGGCGATCTTCTTCCAGAGGCCGAACGCCTCGTCGTCGGTGTGGTAGACCGTCACCAGCAGGCGCTTGGCATCGATGCCGAATTCTTTCGTGATCAGGTTCCAGGCAAGCTCGATGGCGCGTTCCTTGAAATAATCGCCGAACGAGAAATTGCCGAGCATTTCGAAGAAGGTGTGGTGGCGCGCGGTATAACCGACATTGTCGAGGTCGTTGTGCTTGCCGCCCGCTCGCACGCACTTCTGCGCGGTGGTGGCGGTGGAAAAGGGGCGCTGCTCCAGACCGGTAAAGACGTTCTTGAACTGGACCATGCCCGCATTGGTGAACATCAGCGTCGGATCGTTGCGCGGCACGAGCGGGCTCGACGGCACGACCGTGTGGCCGTTCGTCTTGAAATAGTCGAGGAATGTCGACCGGATCTCGTTTACGCCGCTCATGTCTGGTCCTTCGTCCCTGCGCCACCCTGGCTGCTGCTGACGAGCGGCTCCGGGCGGTATCGATTGTTCACGTCCACGCGCAAGCCGGTTCCGTCATCGGAGCAGCAGGCTTGCGCGAACCCGAGGCTTTTATCGTTCGCAGAAATGCCTGTCCAGCAGCATGTCCCGCAACAGGCTCAACCACGTGCAATCCTTCGCGCCCGCACGGATCGCCCATCACGGTCTGCACCGATCACACAGCAAAACGGCCGCCCCGGAAGGGAGCAGCCGCTCGACACAGGCATGGCCTGACATCAGAACCTGTCGAGCCTGCCTGAAGAGGCGCGCATGACGACGACGTCACGCACACCGAGGCTCTCTTCGCACGTCCTAACCCAGAGCGGCTTCGTCACCATCGCTGTCCGGCTCGGGGCCGCCGTCTTCCAGGAACTTCTCGGCGATCAGGCCGGCGTTCTGGCGAAGCGACTGCTCGATCTCGCGCGCCGTCTCCGGATTGTCGCGCAGATAGGCCTTGGCGTTTTCACGACCCTGCCCCAGACGCTGGCTGTTGTAGGAGAACCAGGCGCCGGACTTCTCGACGATGCCGGCCTTGACGCCAAGATCGACCAGCTCGCCGGTCTTGGACACGCCCTCGCCATACATAATGTCGAATTCGACCTGCTTGAAGGGCGGTGCCATCTTGTTCTTGACGACCTTGACCTTGGTCTGGTTGCCGATGATCTCGTCACGCTCCTTGACCGCGCCGATACGGCGGATGTCGAGGCGAACCGAGGCATAGAACTTCAGTGCGTTGCCGCCCGTCGTCGTTTCCGGCGAACCGAACATGACACCGATCTTCATGCGGATCTGGTTGATGAATATGACCATGCACTTCGACTTCGAGATCGAGGCCGTCAGCTTGCGCAGAGCTTGGCTCATCAGGCGGGCCTGCAGGCCGGGAAGGCTGTCGCCCATTTCACCTTCGATTTCCGCCCGCGGCGTCAGGGCCGCAACCGAGTCGATGACGAGAACGTCGATCGCGCCGGAGCGGACCAGCGTATCGGTGATCTCAAGCGCCTGCTCGCCGGTATCCGGCTGCGAAATCAGGAGATTTTCAAGGTCGACGCCGAGCTTGCGGGCATAGACCGGATCGAGCGCGTGCTCGGCATCCACGAAGGCGCAGATGCCGCCGGTCTTCTGCGCCTCGGCAATGGTCTGCAGCGCCATCGTCGTCTTGCCGGAGCTTTCCGGACCGTAGATTTCGACAATGCGTCCCTTGGGAAGGCCGCCGATGCCCAGCGCGATATCCAGGCCGAGAGATCCCGTCGAAACGGTCTCGATCTCGACAATACTGTCTTTTCCACCGAGCTTCATGATCGATCCCTTGCCGAACGACCGTTCGATCTGGGAGAGTGCTGCTTCCAGCGCCTTGCTTTTATCCACCGATTTGTCCTCTACGAGCCGCAAAGAGTTCTGAGCCATTTCATCCACCTTTAGGTTATCGGGTCAATCGAGGCAATGAACCCGCCGCTGATCTGTATGTACTCTTTTTGTTCTCATCCTGCAAGAGGCCTTCAACGCATTGACTCATCATTCGAATTCGAGCTGTGTTCCGTTCATGTTCTCCCCTGTGCATGTCATTGAAGTACAACCGTTCTCCCCTCCGTCCGGTCGAGCGAATCGGTTCGTAGGGGTTCTCGCACCAGGAGACATCGCATGAAGAACGTGGTCGTCTTCGGCGGCGCGCATATTGATCGGCGCGGTCGCATCGCCAGCGCTACGACGCTCGGCGCCAGCAATCCGGGCCGCTGGTTCGAGGAGGCCGGCGGCGGCGGTTTCAACGCAGCGCGCGGCATGGCGCGGCTGGGCTTGTCGGTCAGCATGGTCGCGCCGCGCGGTGGCGATGCGGAGGGGGAAACGGTGGCGCGTGCGGCGGAAGCTGCCGGCATCATCGACCGATCGTTCACCTTCCTCGACAGGCGGACGCCGAGCTACACCGCCATTCTGGAGGCAGACGGCAACCTCGTCGTCGCGCTCGCCGACATGGATCTCTACACGATGTTTTCGCCCCGCAGGCTCCGCCAGCGCGCGCTACGCGATCTCGTTGCCGAGGCACATCTCGTGCTGGTGGATGCGAACCTGCCCGCCGAAACGCTGTCCGCCGCCCTCCGGATGGCGAAGGAAGCAGGTGCGCGGACGGCGGCGATTGCCATCTCTCCGGCCAAGGTCGAAAGGCTGAGGCCGGCCTTTCCCCATCTCGACCTCCTTTTTCTCAACGAGGCCGAGGCCGCCGCGATCGGCGGCGAAAAGAGTACGACGGCGGAAGGCTGGCCGGCGATCCTGCAAGGCGCGGGCATTGCCGGCGGGGTGGTCACGCGTGGCGGCCGCGCGGCCGTTGCCTTCAATGGCGACGCGGTCGCAACCGTGCGCCCCCCTGTCATCGAAGCCTTGGGCGACGTGACCGGCGCCGGAGATGCGCTGGCGGCCGGCTTCCTCGACGCCCTGATGCGGGGCGCGGCTCTCGGCGAATGCCTGCGCGCGGGTGTGGGGGCCGCCGCCGTGACCGTCCGCTCGCCGCTGGCGGTGGCAGACGATCTTTCTCCGGAACGGCTGGCGCAGGAATTGGACCTTGTGTCGCCTGCCGAAATCCTGTTTTCACAGCCTCATCACCGCATTGCCGAAAAGGATGCCCCATGACACGCCCCATCTCGCACGATCTGCCGATCGCCTATTCCTCCGAAGTCGCCGCCGCCAAGGCACGCGGCTCGGCCATCGTCGCGCTGGAATCGACCATCATCACCCACGGCATGCCCTACCCCGGCAATCTCGACATGGCCCGCAGCGTCGAGGCGATCATCCGTGACCAGGGCGCCGTTCCCGCCACCATCGCCGTCATCGACGGCACGCTGCACATCGGTCTCGATGCCGAACTGCTGGAAGCGCTGGCCCAGACCCGCGGCGCCATGAAGGTCTCGCGCGCCGACCTCGCCTTTGCCATCGCCGAACGCCGCACGGGCGCGACCACCGTCGCCGCCACCATGATCGCCGCCGCCCGCGCCGGCATCCGCGTCTTCGCCACAGGCGGCATCGGCGGGGTGCACCGCAAGGCCGAGGAGACCTTCGACATCTCGGCCGACCTCGAAGAGCTCGCCCGCACCGGCGTTATCGTGGTCTGCGCCGGCGCAAAGGCCATCCTCGATATTCCAAAAACCCTCGAAGTGCTGGAAACCCGCGGCGTGCCGGTCGTCACCTATGACAGCGACATCTTCCCTGCCTTCTGGTCGCGCGATTCGGGGCTGAAGAGCCCGCTGATGCTGAACAGCCCCGCCGCCATCGCCAACTTTCAGCGGATGCGCGACCGCCTCGGCATCGACGGCGGCATGCTGATCGCCAACCCGGTACCGGAGACAAGCGAAATTCCGCGCGACGAAATGGAGATCTACATCGCCCGCGCGCTCGACAACGCCGACCACGACAAGATCGTCGGCAAGGCGGTCACCCCCTATCTGCTGCAGAGCATCTTCGAACTGACCGATGGCCGCAGCCTCGAAACCAACATCGCGCTGGTCGAGAACAATGCGCGCCTCGCCGCCGAAATCGCCGTCGCGATGATGTGACACCCGGGGAACGAGGCGGCGCCATCATCGCGCCGCCTCATCCCGAAGTCGAACGCCCTACCGGCTGGCGTCGTCGAACAGGCCGGACAGGCTCCACGGAATATCGCCCTGCTGGTTGGCGATATCGTCCACCTTCCAGCCGCCATGCTCCCGCACCAGCGTGTAGTAGAGCGTCACCGGCCCGCCATTCTCGAAGCTCACCTCCAGCTCGGCCCTGTCGTCGATGATGATCGGCGGGCTGGTCGTCACCTTGCGCGCGCGTCCGTCATTGCCGGAGATCACCGGGTCGAAGTCGATCGCACCCACTTCGCCCTCCGGCGTGCTGTCGCGGTCGGCCTGGAAGCGCGCATTGAGCGCGTCCGAGAAGAAGGGCGTATAGGGCGACGGCGCCTCGGCGTCCGTTTCGTCGGGGTCATAGCGGTAGAGCGCCTTGATCAGCGCCTCGGGCGTCCGGTAGGTTGCCGCAAAGGTGGGCGCTGCGGCGAAAAGCATCAGAAGCGTGCTGAGCAGAAGCAGGGGAAGGCGCATGGACAAATCCCGTTCATTGCCGGCCGCGATTGGCCGAAGTCACGTCATTGGCGACGCTACCAGATAGCCGCTCGGCAGCCACCTGATCCGAGCCGCATTCCGGCAGAGACCAGCGCAGGCCGAAGACGGATCAGCTATCCAGCATCTCGCGCACGGCCACCGCCAGCTGCTTCAGCGAGAACGGCTTTGGCAAGAATCCGAATTTCGCATCCGCGGGCAGGTTCCGCGCAAAGGCATCCTCGGCATAACCGGACACGAAAATGAACTTGAGGTCGGGATAGGTCTTGCGCAGCTCGCGCAGCAGCGTCGGACCGTCCATTTCGGGCATGACGACATCGGAGACGACGATGTCCACCATGCCGTTCAGCTCTTCCATCACCTCCAGCGCCTCGACGCCGGAGCCCGCCTCATAGACCTTGTAGCCGCGCGTCTCCAGCATGCGCTTGCCACCGCGGCGCACGGCCTCTTCATCCTCGACGAGGAGAACGATGGCGCTGTCGCCGGTCAAGTCCGTCGGCTCCTCGGCCTTCGGGGGGATCGAGGTGGCGAGCGTCAGCGGCTGGTCGAGCGCGCCCGGCTCGCCGGACGCCGGCATCGTCTCCTCGATGAAGCGCGGCAGCAGGATGCGGAAGGTGGTGCCCTTGCCAACTTCGGATTCCGGATAGATGAAGCCGCCGGATTGCTTGACGATGCCGTAGACCATGGAGAGGCCGAGGCCCGTGCCCTTGCCGACTTCCTTGGTGGTGAAGAACGGCTCGAAGATCTTGTCGACGATCTCGGGCGCGATGCCCGTCCCCTCGTCGCTGACCTCCACGACGACGAAATCCTCCGCCGGAAGCTCGCGTCGGTTGAGCGCCGCCGCTTCTTCGGCAGGCATATTGCGGGTGCGGATCGTGATCGTGCCGCCGCTTGGCATGGCGTCGCGGGCGTTGACCGCAAGGTTGATCAGCACCTGCTCGAACTGCCCGAGATCGGTGCGTACCGGCCAGAGGTCGCGGCCATATTCCACTTCCAGCTTCACATGCGTGCCCGTCATGCGGTCCACCAGCATGCGCAGGTCGCCGATGACGTCGGTCATGTTGAGCACGGTCGGGCGCATGGTCTGCTTGCGCGAAAAGGCGAGCAGCTGGCGCACCAGCACGGCGGCGCGGTTGGCGTTCCGCTTGATCTCCATCAGGTCGGCAAAGCTCGCGTCGGAGGGACGCGCCGAGAGCAGAAGATGATCGGAGGAGAGCAGGATGGCGGTCAACACGTTGTTGAAGTCGTGTGCGATGCCGCCGGCGAGCGTTCCCACCGCATTCATCTTCTGGGTTTGCGCCATCTGGGTTTCCAGCGCCTTCTGCTCGGTAATCTCCACGGCGTAGACGATGGCGGCCTCTTCGGGCGCCGGTTCGCTCTGGTTCGCGACGCTCTGGTCGATCACGGCATTGACGTAGAAACGGAAGAAGCGGTTCTCGTCGGTCGGGTGCGGCAGGTCGAGCGGCGCGATATCGCTCTGCCGGTCCTTGGCCGCCGCCAGCGCCTCCTGCAGGCGACCGCGTTCCGATACGCGCGCGACGCTCTCCAGCAGCGCCCCACGCTCCATGTCGTCCTGCGACACGACGCCCGAAAACAGCTTCAGGAACGGCGCATTGGTCCGCAGGATACGGCCGTTGCCGTCCACGGAGGCGATCGCCATCGGCGTGTTGTTGAAGAAGCGCGTGAAGCGGATGGCCGCAAGCGAGGCCGAGGGATCGGCTTCCTCGTCCACCGTGCGCGCCAGCACGATGGTCCGGCTTTCACCCGGTGCACCATCGCGGGCCGAGGAGACCCGGTGAACCATGCGCACGGCAAAGCTCTGCCCGTTCGATCGGCGGAGATCGAGGTCGAGCGTCTTCGTCTTGCGCAGGCCGGGATCCGCCTGCACCGACTGCACCAGCGCCAGCCCCTCGCCGGCCACCAGATCGGCGATCGTCATCGAGCCCGGCTGGAACTTGGTGAGATCGAGTCCGAGCCAGTCGGCCAGCGTCGCGTTGATGTAGAAGATCTCGCCCTTCTTGCCGGCGGAGAAGAAGCCGGCCGGCGCGTGGTCGAGATAGTCGATCGCGTTCTGCAGTTCCTTGAAGAAACGCTCCTGATCGTCGCGATCGGCGGTAATGTCGGAGATCTGCCAGATATAGAGCGGATTGCGGTCGGCATCCTCAAGCGGCAGCACGCGGGCCTTCAGGCGAAACCAGTGCGCACCGGAGCCCGCCGATCCGCCAGCGGCACGCAACGGCTTCATCAGGCGGAATTCCTCGTGTCCGGCCTTGCCCTCGCGCAGGCCGTTCGTCAGGCGGTAGATCGCCTCCGTCGCCTCGCGGTCACGCGAGAGGATGGTCTCCAGCGACTGCACGTCGTTCGCCTTGTCGGCACCCGTCAGCGCGCCATAGGCCGCATTGGCATAGACGATCCGGCCCTTGCGGTCGGTGATCAAGGTGCCTTCGGGATGCCCGTCGAGAAAGGCGCGTGCGAGCTCGTCGGGGCGCGACTGCGGCATGACTTCGATAAAGCCGATGACGGCAGAGACCAAAAAGAAGATGCCGACCATCGCGAGGATGCCGAGAATGCCGAGCACCACCTCGTTGCCGAGCTGGTTCTTGAAGATCACGAAAGCCGCAGCCGAGGCGATCAGCACGATCGCCAGAAGCACGATGCGCAGCACGGTTCCCGGACGCGTTCCCCGATCGACGATCGGCATGCGATACTCGTCTGCCTGTCGCAGTTTCGTCATCAGGGTCCTCATTGCCCCGCCGCTTGAAATGGCCCGGCCCATGGAAGGTCCGCGCACGCGACGTCATTGGTCGATTCTCTTTATCAGCCGACGCCAGTCTGACAAAGCGTTCTCAAGGCGTCAGTGGGGCGAATTCACGCCGAATTCACAAGGAATCTCGGTATCGTAGCGTCTTGCCCGTCATTCGGCAGGCAAGGCTCGTTCCCCTTCCCGCCCTCGCGCCGTCGACAGACCGACAGGACGAAGACGCCCATATGTCAGCAGGCGTTTCCGACATTCCGTAGATCGGCCCGGATTTCCGCACGGCCATCTCTGGACGCAACAGGCGACCGCTCCATTTACCGGGACAACGCGTTCTCACGGCTTGTTTCCACCGGCAAAAAGACGTCAATTCCCAATTCCGCAGCGTCGCTTATGCGCTGCACCTAAAAGACGAGGAGAGCGAAGATGTTTGAAGATGTCGTCGGCAATAACGGCGGTCGGTTCATCATCGCGGCCGTGGCCGTCGCCGCGGGTCTGCTGGCTCTGGTGGCCGTCCTCTGGTTCATGCGCAATCGCGCATCCTCCCCCTTCATCCGCGGCGGCAAGAATCGCCAGCCGCGGCTTGCGGTCCTCGACGCCGCGGCTGTGGACACGCGCCGCCGGCTCGTGCTCGTGCGCCGGGATGATGTCGAGCACCTGATCATGATCGGCGGTCCGACCGATATCGTCATCGAAAGCCGGATCGTCGGCGCCAAGCCGCGACTGGACACGTCAGAAGCTGGACAGACGGCCATCGCCGCGCCGCCCGCCACACAGCAGATCGCCGGCCAGCCCTCTGCCGCAAACCTTGCAGCACCTGCCCGCCCGGATGCCCTGCCCGCACCTGCCGCCCGCATCGCGCAGGAGCGTCGCCCGGAAGTCCGAACAGAACCAAGGCCCGAGCAGCGCGCTCAGTCGATGCCGGACCCTCGCCCGGCAGCACGCCCGACACAGCCGCCAGTCTCCAATATGGGGCAGGCGCTCTATGGCGACGACGCCATCGCGCCCCGACAGCCGCCGGCAACCCGCACCGCCGCACCGGCCCAGACAGCACCGCCGCAATCGCTCGCGGGTGCCGCCGCTCCGTCCGGGCGGAAGGCCCCCGAGGACATCCTCGAAGCCGCCCGCGCGCGTGTTCTCCCCCAGATCCCCGCGCCGGCTGCAGCCGCCTCTCCCGCCCAGCCGGCAGCCGCTGCTGCAAGACCCAAGCCGCCCGGCACCGAGATCGGCAACCGTGACGAAGGCCGGGATTTCGAGCGCCTGCTCGACGCCCAGATCTCCGGCGACCTCGGCCGTCTGGCACCCGACCCCGCGCCCCGCGCGCCCTCCATCGAAGCACCCCGCCCGGCCCCGCGCAACGAGCCGACGCTGGAGGAGGAGATGAACCGGATGCTGAGCGAGATGGGGAACGAGCGCAAGCCGTGATGGATTGCGCCGCGTAACAGGACTCCTTCCCACTTGGACTGGTCCCCTGACGCAAAAATGGCCGCCAAAGGCGACCATTCAGACGATGTTCAGAATGCACGGCGTCCGAAAAAGGACGCTCACTCGTCGCGATAAACCTTCTCGCGGCGCTCGTGGCGTTCCTGTGCTTCGATCGACAGGGTCGCGATCGGGCGGGCGTCGAGACGGCGCAGGCCGATGGGTTCGCCGGTTTCCTCGCAATAGCCGTAGGTTCCTTCGTCGATCCGCTGCAGGGCGGCATCGATCTTGGAGATCAGCTTGCGCTGACGGTCGCGTGCCCGAAGCTCGATGGCGCGGTCGGTTTCCGATGAGGCGCGGTCGGCGAGATCGGGGTGATTGGCGCTCTCTTCGGCAAGGTGGCCGAGCGTCTCGCGCGCTTCCCGGAGGATATCGTTCTTCCAGGCATTCAACTTGGCTCTAAAGTAAGCCCGTTGCTGGGAGTTCATGAATTCATCGTCTTCGGAAAGAACGAAGGTACCAAGATCGATCTTCTCACTCAACGCGTTTCTCCTGAAGAACATCTCATGCGGCGGGTCTATAGACCTATGAAGACTGTGTTTCAAGTCTCTGCGAACGGCGCACGCATATTTCAAATTGCTCGAAAACGAAGCTAATGGCCTCATATTTCACCAGAATTACAAGAACATGACAGGAAAGCGGCTGTCCGATACCGGATGGCCGCTGCACGACCGGAGGTTCGGACGTCCGCACAATGCAATCCGGCCGAAAAAAGAGGCAGTCTTTTTCAGTTAGCCATCTCTATCGTAGTGTCGGATGCCCGGCCCGCGCTTGATCTTTGCCGACGGCCGGGAGACAAGGTCTGATCTCAGTCGTCCGGTGGCTTCCTCCATGTCTTCCGCAATATCCCAGCCAGCCCTGTTCCTCGTCCGCCATGCCCGTGCGGGGGGCCCAAGGGCTGGAGAGCGGGATTTCGACCGGACGCTCGATGAGATGGGCCGGGCGGATGCAGCCCGCATGGCCGCGACGCTACAGAAGCGCGGCTGGACGCTAGGCGATATCGCCTGCTCGTCGGCACGCCGCTGCCGCCAGACCGCCGATATTCTGCTCGGCACGACGCCGTCCGCTTCGATCTCATTCGAGGAGCCGCTCTATGACGGCGCGCTCGATGCCTATCTCGCCGTCATCGGTGACATCAAAGCGAGAGCCGGCGCCGGCGCGCCGCTGACCATCATCGGGCACAATCCGGTTCTGGAGCATCTCGCCTGGGAGTGCCTCGGCTCGGCAACGGCCACACGCGCTTTGCCCGCCGGCTTTCTGCCCGGCATGGTCATCGCCATCGCGCGCAAGCCGGACACGGCCTCGGACGAACTTCCCGGACGGCTTGTCGAGGTCATGACCCCGTAAGACGAGGTCTGCGAGCGATCTTTCCACGACACGGTCGACGCGCCTGCCTTTCCCGCACGCGCGCGGCTCCCTATATCGCATGCGGGCCGTCCGGTCCGGATGTCGCCTGATCTCAACGAAGGGAAGCCAAGCCGCGTGTCTTTTCTCACCCGCATGTCCGACGATGCGAAAATCGCTCTGGATACCCTGACGGATCGCGCCGCCGGGCTCGTCAATCCCTCGGTCCGCCTCGGCGTTACCGGCCTGTCGCGCGCGGGCAAGACGGTCTTCATCTCCTCCCTCGTCCACAATCTCCTGAATGGCGGCCGCCTGCCGGTGTTCGAACCCGTTCGCTCCGGCCGCGTGTCGAAGATCCGGCTGGAGCCGCAACCCGACGACGCCGTGCCGCGCTTCCAGTACGAGGATCATATCACGGCGCTTGTGCGCGATCGCATCTGGCCCGATTCGACGCGCGCCATCTCGCAGCTCCGCATCACGCTCGACTATGAAAGCGCCAGCGGCTGGAACCGCATGTTTTCGCCGGGCCGTCTGTCGATCGACATCGTCGATTATCCCGGCGAATGGCTGCTCGACCTGCCACTCCTCTCGCAGGATTATCGCACCTTCAGCGCCGCGACCGTCGCACGTGCCCGCAGCGGCATTCGCCGCGAGCTCTCTGCCGAATGGCTGGCGCTCTGCGAAACCGCCCAGCCGCAGGCGGAAGCGGACGAGGGTCGCACCCGCGCGCTGGCCGAGGCCTTCACCCGTTATCTCCGGGCCTGCCGCACGGACGAGCGATCGCTCTCCACCCTGCCGCCCGGCCGTTTCCTGATGCCGGGCGACCTGGAGGGTTCGCCGGCGCTGACCTTCGCACCCCTGCCGGATCTGCCCGACGGTCGCCCCGCGTCCGGTTCGCTGCACGCGATGATGGAGCGCCGCTACGAGGCCTACAAGACGCATGTGGTAAAACCGTTCTTCCGCGAGCACTTCGCCCGCCTCGACCGCCAGATCGTGCTCGTGGACGCGCTGCAGGCGATCAATCGCGGCCCCGAAGCGCTGCTCGATCTCGAAAGCGCGCTGGCGGACGTCATGGGCTGCTTCCAGCCGGGAACGAACTCCTTCCTCTCCTCCTTCCTCACCCGCCGCATCGACAAGGTGCTGATCGCCGCCACCAAGGCCGATCACCTGCACCACGAGAGCCATGACCGGCTGGAGCGCATCACCGCGCGAATCGTCTCGCGCGCCATGGAGCGCATCGGCGGCAGTGGTGCCGGCGTCGAGGTCATGGCGCTCGCCTCCGTGCGCGCCACCCGCGAGGCGACCGTCAACCATGACGGCCACCCGCTGCCGGTCATCGTGGGAACGCCCATCGCCGGCGAGCGCATCAATGGCGAGCTGTTCGACGGCGAGCGCAAGACCGCGATCTTCCCCGGCGACCTGCCGCGCGATCCCGACAGCCTGTTCCGCCAGACGGATGAGGAGCCTGGGCAGCACGTGCCGGAGGTCAATTTCGTCCGCTTCCGCCCGCCGCATATCGAGGAGACGGGCGGCGGGCTAAAGCTGTCCGTTCCGCACATCCGGCTCGATCGGGCCATGCAGTTCCTGTTCGGAGACCGCCTCGCATGAGCGACCTTCCCCGCCGCCCCGCCGCCTTCACCGTCGAAGGAGAGCCGCAGCCGCAGCCGGAGACCCGCCGCGCGCCGGCAAGCTTCGGCGATCGCGTCGTCCTGACGCCGGATGCGGAAGACCCGTTCGCCGAGACGACGCTCGCCACGCCCGTCGTTTCCGCCCTGCAGGAGCGCCGCCCGCGGCGGCGGTTCTCGCTGGCGAAGCTCGCGCTCGGTGCGCTCGGCGTCCTCGTCTCGCTCGCCCTCGGCCTCTGGATCGACAGCCTCGTGCGCGACCTCTTCACGCGCAACGACGCTCTCGGCTATGTCGCCATCGCGGCGGCGGCCATCGTCGTCCTCGCCGTACTCGGCATCGTCGGTCGCGAGATCCTCGGCCTGATGCGGCTCAATGCCGTCCAGTCGCTGAAAGAGGAGGTGGCCGCCGCCTTCGCCGCACCCGGCAACACGGTCGCCCGCAAGACCATGAAGGATCTCGTCCAGCACCTCGCGACCCGCCCCGAGACGGCGAAAGGCCGCGAACGCCTGAAGGCGACCGAGGGCGAGATCATTGATGGTCCCCACCTGATCGACCTCACCGAGCGCGAACTGCTGACGCCGCTCGACCGGCAGGCCCGCACCCTTATCCTCAACGCGTCGAAACGCGTCTCCATCGTCACGGCGGTCAGCCCGCGGGCACTGGTCGATCTCGGCTATGTCGTGTTCGAATCGGCCCGCCTCATCCGCGCCATGGCCGATCTCTATGGCGGTCGCCCGGGAACGCTCGGTCTCTTCCGCCTCATCCGCGACGTGCTCGCCCATCTCGCCGTCACCGGCTCGATCGCGGTCGGCGACAGTCTCGTTCAGCAGGTGCTCGGCCACGGCATAGCGTCGAAGCTCTCGGCCCGCCTTGGCGAAGGCGTCGTCAACGGCCTCATGACCGCCCGCATCGGCATCGCCGCCATGGACCTCTGCCGCCCCATGCCCTTCCGCGCTTTGAAGCGCCCCGGCATCGGCGATTTCATCGGCGACATAGCCCCCGGCCAGAAACGATCGATGGTAGACGATGTCTAGCCGTCCTTCGAGCCTGTGATGGCTCAGATCCCGCCATACCAGTCATAGCCGACATCCTCCCAAAACCCGCCTTTGCCCCCGCCATAGGGGGCAAGTGTCGAGGCGAGTTCGATCGACTTGATGTATTTGGCCATTTTGTAGCCGAGCTGCCGCTCGACCCGCACGCGCAACGGCGCGCCGTTGGCGACCGACAGCGCCTGATCATTGCAGCCATAGGCGAGAATCGTCTGCGGGTGGCGGGCATCGAGCAGGTCGATGGATTCGTAGTAGGGCGTCGGGCCGCCGAGTCCAAGATTCATGGCATCGTAACATTGGAAGACGACATAGCGGGCCTCCGGCTTAACCTTCGCCTGATCGAGAATGGTCGCAAGCGGCACACCGGTCCACTTGGCGATGCAGCTCCAGCCCTCGACGCAGTCGTGGCGCGTGATCTGCGTGCGCGACGGCATGGCGCGGATCTCGTCGAGGCCGAGATCGAGCGGCTTTTCGACGAGGCCGGTGACGGGCAGCCGGTAGGTCGCGAACGCCGTCGCCTTCAACGCGAGATAATCCGCGCCGTCGGGATCGGTCGAGCCGTTCGGCCGCTGACCCTGCCGGATTTCGGTGGCCGCGAACTCCGGTGCCAGCCTGTCACCCGCAAGCATGCGCTGGACGCGGTAGCTCAGGCTGTTTGCGGAGGCGAGCGTCTGGCGGACCGCACTGTCGCCCGAGAGAACGCCGTCGAGCACGTCGCAGCCGGCAAGCGGTACGGTAGAGGCCGCGACACCCGCGAGCGTCAGGAACCGGCGGCGGTTGGCAAGAAAGGTTCGGCTCATGATCTCGGCTCCCTGGAAACGACATGTGCCGCGGGCGCGGTCTCCCGCGTGCGATAGCGGCCTGTGATGATGGAGCGCAGCTCGTTCACCGGCCCCGCCAGCAACACCATGACGATGTGCACGACGAAGAAGAGGACGAGCGCCAGCATGCAGGCGAAATGCAGCGTCCGCGCGGTCTGCCGCCCGCCGAAGAGATCGAGCAGGAACGGCCAGGCGGCATTCATGGTCGGCGACATCGCAAGCCCGGTCAGGATGACCAGCGGAAACAGGACGAAGAGCACGCCGCCATAGGAAAGCTTCTGCAGCACATTGTAGCGCCCGTCATGGCGAAACCGCAGCCGCGCATGGTCGGCGATATCGCGGGGTAAGTGGCGCAGGTCCTGCCCTGTCGGCAGCAGGTCGCGCCGCAGCCTGCGGGCGGCGATGGCGGAAACCATCCAGACGAACAGCGTGAAGGCGAGCACCCAGGCAAAGAAGAAATGCACGACGCGGCCCGTCGCGAGATCCTGATAGGACGGCACCGTCGCCCAGGCGGGGAAGCCGCGATAGGCCGGGCTGTCCGCCGGCCCGCTCATGCCGAACACGCCGCTCGTGTCGAAGCTGTGCCCGAACACGGTCGTGCGACCCTGCGGCTGCCCGTCGGGCCCATAGATCGCGTCCATCCTGAGCACGCTGTTGTCGAAGGCAAAGCCCGACTGCTTGCCGATATAAAGAGTGGGATGCGCGTTGAAGATCTGCAGACCGCTCAGGAGCAGGAAGAAGAGCGCGACGGCCCAGGTCCAGTGCGTCAGCCGCGTCAGGAGCCCGTGGCGATAGATCAGCCGCCCTCCGCCCGAAGCGCCGGACGCGATCTCCTCAGGTGCATGCGTCATCGCTCGTCTCCCCGGCCCCGAATCGATTGCGCGACATCAGGCCACTGTTCAAAGGCACCGTGCAGGCCTGCCCGAGCTTCCTTCAAGATAGTGCGGGCGGCGCAAAACGAAAGCGTTGCAAATCTGCAGCGATCCGGCAGATCGTCGCGGTTTGCACGCGCCGTCAGGCCGACGGAAACGCTCCATTAACCATTCAAGTGCCAATGTCACCTCACGTTCTCGACACCGACCCTCAAGGATCGCCCATGTTCTCGCGCCCTTCTTTGATCGCGCGCGGCCCTGCCGCATGTATGGCCGCACTCACGCTGGCGGCATTCGCCGCCATCCCTGCACCAGCGCTGGCCGACAGCCGCGACAAGGCCTTCTTCGAACAGGTCGCCGGCCAGTGGAAAGGTCCGGGCGAAATCGTCGCGGGCAAGTACAAGGGCACGAAGTTTACCTGCGACCTCACCGGCGAACCGACCGAGGGCACCGGGATCAAGCTCGACGGCTTCTGCCGCGTTGGCGTCTTCAAGCAGCCGATGTCGGCCGTCATCAGCCAGAAGGGCAACAGCTATTCCGGCAAGTTCCTCGACGGCGCCGAAGGCAAGGGCCTCGACATCGTCTCGGGCAATGTCGCCAAGGACAAGATCGTCGTCGGCATCAACCGCAAGAAGCTGAACGGCGCGATGATTGCCCGCATGTCGGATCCCTCGCTCCTCAACATCACGATTTCGGTGAAGGTCGAGGAAACCATGGTTCCCGTCATCGGCGTCGCGCTCACGCGCCAGACCGACTCGATGGCCGTCGGCTCGATCCGCTAAAGCATTTCCAGGCGAAGCGTCTCCGCTTCGCCGTCGGACAATGCGATCATAGCAAAGAGATTCTATCGGGCAGGCGTATCTGCGCGCCCTGCCCGATTCATGTCACCTCAGACGGTCGCCGTCCGATCGCGCCACCAGTCTTCGCGCCCGTCAACCATCTCGATACCCGCCGCATCGGCCGTTTCCGCCCACTGGGCGACGCTCCGCCCCGCGACGATATGGTCGGGCAGGATTTCGGCCAGCGGCAGCAACACGAAGCCCCGCTCCGTCATGCGCGGATGCGGCAGCGTCAGCGCCACCGTTTCCATCGCGATCCTGTCATAGGTCAGCACATCGAGATCGATCGTGCGCGGCCCCCAGCGCTCCAGCCGCTGCCGCTTCATGGCTTTTTCCACGTCGAGACACGCCTCAAGCAGCGCCACCGGTTCCAGCGTCGTTTGCACCACCGCGCAGGCATTGAAGAACCAGTCCTGATCCGTCTTGCCCCAGGGCGGCGTGCGGTAGAGGCTGGAAACGGCCAGGACCGTCACATCGGCATGCGCATCGAGCCGCACCAGCGCTTCCGCGATGGCAGCGGCGGCATCGCCGATATTCCCACCGAGCCCGATGGCCGCCTGGTGCCATACGGCGTCATCGATCCTGCTCATGGCTTGGCGACATGCTCGACGGTCACCGCGACGTAATCCAGCACGCCCGGCACCGGTGCGTTCGGCTTGCGGATGGAAATCTTCGCCCGATGGATCTGCGGCCAGCGCGCGCACAGCATCTCGGCGATCTCCAGCGCCAGCGCCTCGATGAGATAGCGACGGCGGCCGGTGATGATCTTCTCGATCTCGGCAAAGGCGATCCCGTAATGCACCGTATCCTCGATCCGGTCCTCGCGCAGCGCCGACCCCTGCTCGACCACCAGTTCCGCATCCACGAAGAATCGCTGCCCGAGAAACTCCTCCTCGTCATGAACGCCGTGCCGCGCGAAGAAGGCGCAATTCTTGAGCGTGATCGTATAGGTCGGCGTCATATCGGGATCTCCTGCCGATAGTCGCAGCCGCGGCGCGTCGCCGGTGCCGCTGAGAACGTTTAAATGCGTGAGGGTCGTGCCGCCAGTATAGCATCCGCGACCATCAGGGCGTCCCTGTTGAAAGCGACATCGTGGACGCGAAATATCGCGCCGCCGGCCAGCCGCGCCGCCACCGTGGTCGCCGCCGTCGCAACGTCCCGCTCAGCCGCTTCCCGGCCGGTGGCCGCACCAAGGAACCGTTTTCGCGACGTGCCGATCAACAGTCTGTGTCCAAGGCCATGCAACTCACCCAACCGCGCCATCAGCGCCCAGCTTTCGGAAGCCTCCTTGGCAAAGCCGAAACCCGGATCGAGCACGATGGCATCCGCGGCAATCCCGGCATCCGCCGCGATCTCCAGCGACCGGGCGAAGAACAGCCGCTGATCCGCGATCACATCCTCAGCCTTCACGCGCCCGCGCCCGGTATGCATGATGCAGACGCCGGCGCGCGCCTGCGCCACGATGGCGGCGATATCCGGCTCCCGCTGGAGGCCGTGCACGTCGTTGACGATATGCGCACCGGCGGCCAGCGCCAGCCGCGCCGTTTCTGCGCGATAGGTGTCGATGGAGATCAAGGCATCTGTCTCGCGCGCTAGCCGCTCGATGACGGGGAGAACACGATCCTGCTCCTGCGCTGCCGAAACCGCATCGGCGCCCGGGCGTGTCGATTCGCCGCCGATGTCGAGAATTCCGGCGCCATGTGCCAGACAGGCCTGCGCATGCTCGAGCGCCGCGTCGACATCGAGAAAGCTGCCGCCATCCGAGAAGGAATCGGGTGTCACATTGAGGATCGCCATGAGCACGCCGCGCGGGCCGAGCGTCAGGCTGCGACCGTGCGCCAGCGACCATTCGACGGCGGCAAAGGGATCGGCGGCATCGAGGGAATCAACCATGACGGATCTCGGCGAAACGGCCGACCTTGTGGGGTTGCAGCGCTAACCTTGTTTCAAGGCGGCGGGCATTTCCAGTTGCGCTTGCCCAGCCTATGCCCCAAGCTTTAGGCGACATCAACCGTCGAGACAGCTTATCCATGACCACGGCCCGCAAATTCCTTCTCGTCTCGCTGGCGGCCCTCCTCATGATCACCGAGCCTCTGACGGCCGGGGCGGAAACGGTGATGAACAAGACGATCACCTATTTCTCCGTCGGCGGCCGTACCGCGGCGGAACTCGACGCGGCGCTCTCGTCGCAGGGCCCGCAGATGCGCGAAACCGGCGCGCGCCATCCCGGCGCCACCCGCATCAAGTTCGGGGGAACGGTGAGCTATGTCCGTCGCGGACGTCTCTGCTCCGTCGGCAGCGCCCGCGTGACGCTCAATACCAAGCTCATCCTGCCGCGCTGGAAGAACCGCAACACCGCCGGCCGCGATCTCGGACTCGTCTGGGACACGCTGTCGAGCGACATCAAGCGCCACGAGGAGCGCCACGCCGAGATCGCACGCAACCACGCGCGCGACATGGAAAAGACCTTCCTCTCCCTGCCGCCGGAGGTGGATTGCGAGCGGATGCAGGCCCGCGTCGCCCGCGCCAGCGAAGACGCGATTGCCGCGCACGACAAGGACCAGGCTGCCTTCGACCGTCGCGAGGCCGCCAATTTCGACCTGCGCATGGTGCGCCTGCTCCAGTACCGCCTGGAGCGCATGGCAAAGCCGGCCGAGTCCGGGACGCGCTGAGACCCGCAACAACTCATTGATGATTTCTAGCGATAGTGGCCGGCGCCAAGTTCGGCTATAGTCTAAACATCGGAAGCCAAGAAGAAACGAAGCTTCCAAAGCCGATGCCACCGGGATGTGCATCGAGGCCGTCGTGTTTCCGGCTTGAAGACCCTGACGATATTTGCAAGGACCTGTCCGGAACCGGATCGCGTGGCGACCGGATACGCTTGCCCCTGCCCTGTTGTTCTCCTGGCGTGTCCTGTTGCCGCAGATGATCCCTCCCTCATTCTGCGTGCGATGCGCCCTCCTGGCCCCGCTTGTCCCTGTGACAGGCGGGGCTTTTTTTAGGCGACAATGACGTCAATCGATCAGGCCTGACGTTCCGGTACATGAACGACGAGGCCGTCCAGCGCGTCGCTCATCTTGATCTGACAGCTCAGCCGCGAGGTCGGACGGACGTCGTAGGCGAAGTCCAGCATGTCCTCTTCCATCGCCTCCGGCGCGCCGACGGCGGCCGTCCACGCGTCGTCGATATAGACATGACAGGTGGCACAGGCACAGGCGCCGCCGCATTCCGCCTCGATGCCGGGCACGGAATTGCGAACCGCATTTTCCATGACGGTCGATCCGGTCTGGACCTCCAGCTCGTGGCGGGTGCCGTCGAAGGCGATGATGCTGAGTTTTGTCATGATGGCGCGGTCTCGGATGCTCGATGCGCGGGACCGCCGATGCCAACGGGCACGACGCCCGCAAAAAGGGGGTGCCCGTTTTTCTCACACTGTTTCAGGCGAGCCGTCAAGAAAACAGGTCGATTTGCCTGCTTTCCGAAGGATGCCGCCGCGATCCAGCGTCGCGG
Source organism: Rhizobium sp. PP-CC-3G-465 (assembly GCF_004343445.1). NCBI lineage: Bacteria > Pseudomonadati > Pseudomonadota > Alphaproteobacteria > Hyphomicrobiales > Rhizobiaceae > Rhizobium > Rhizobium sp. PP-CC-3G-465. Next base: position 795,920 of record NZ_SLYH01000001.1, on the reverse strand, counting down.
ACGGGCGTGTGCCGCTCGCCGCTACCGGCAGAGCTTGAGAATGAAGATTTCGGTATCGAGGACGGCGGACGAGAGGGCGGCGAGGATTTCGGAATCCTCCGGCCGCTCTTCGACGGACGCTGCGACATGGGCAACCGTGAAGGCGCCGACGGCCAGTGCCGCACCCTTCAGCCGATGCGCGGCGGCCTTGCGGACCTGTGCATCTTCGACCAGCAGTTCCTTGACGATCTGACGCGACTGGCGCGCGAAGATCTGCAGCACTTCGAGCTCCAGCACCTTGTCGCCCATCGTCTGGTTTGCGAGGTGGACGAGGTCAATGGGGCGTCCGCGGGAGTGAAGATGGCCCAGTGCCGTTTCGGGACTGTCGAAGGCGATATTGAGGGCGGCCATGCACGTTTTCCTTATTCTGTTTTCCAACGCTGCCGGCTCGTTGCGGGACATCCCGCGGGCTCGGAATCCGGGTGGCGATGCGGGATGTGAAGGTCTCGGTGGCGTCGAGCCTGAAGCCCTACGCACCCGGCCTGTCGCCGCACTGCCGTCTCCTGTGGATTTCACAGCAGCCGGGCTGCTATCAGATGAAAACCGGGCGCAATCAGGGCGGCTTTTGTCAAGTATGGTTAACGAACGAAAACATCCGGCATTGCAGGGCCTTCGCGCCTTACCGGGGCTGAATTCCGTTAAGAACTTGTTAGCATTTTAACGAATGCCCCAGGGCGTTAATTGTAAGACTACCCCGGATGTGTCACTACGATACGTTACAGGATATCGGTTTCCGCAAAGGGCCCGGCATCCCTCCGGGAGGCCCTTCCCATGGCTGTTCGACCATGGGAAAAAGCATCACCGGTCGCGGTATGAAATTGGTGCGGTCATTGTATTGCGTGCATCCAATGCGCAGGAACTGTCCTCACCCCCGATCCGGCATTGTCGGCAGCCATGACAGCTGCGCGATGTCGAGACGGAAAGTTCGGTAACGAGGCGTATCTGCATGGCGACGAACAAGAGCAACGAGTCGATCGACGACAAGGCCTTCCAAGCGCTCGAAGACGCTTTGAGGATCGATTTCGACGAACTGAAGTCCGCGCTCAACGAGACACCGCCGGAAGCCGGCCGCACGGCGCCGAAGCCGCAGGCCGCGGCGTCCCCGTCCCGCACAGCAGGGAGCGCGAAGCCTGCCCAGCCGGCTGCCGCCCCGAAGCCGGCAGCCCAGCCCCGCGCCGCCCAGCCTGTCGACGATCCCCTCGCCCAGCCGCGCAGCCTCGCGCCGGAACCGGTTCCGGCAGCCCCAGGCGCGAAATCACCGACTTTCGCGCCCGCCAACGACGACAGCCGTCGCACGGCGCCTGCCATGCTCCGCTCGCTCGAAGCCCGCTCCACCCGGACCGCAATGCGCGGCGCCGCCATCCTGTCGCTGATCTGGATCGTTGCGGGCCTCGGCATCGCCAACCTGCTTTACGGCCCGGAAATCTGGCAGATCCGTTCGCTGGCAGCGCTTGCCGCCCTGCCCGGTGCGATCGTCGCCGCCATCTTCATCATCCTCCCGGTCATGCTCTTCTTCGCCTTCGGCGTCATGATGGCGCGCGCGCAGGAAATGCGGAATGCCGCCCGCTCGATGACCGAGGTCGCCCTGCGTCTGGCAGAACCGGAAACCACCGCCTCCGACCGCATCATGACCGTCGGCCAGGCCGTTCGCCGCGAAGTCTCGGCCATGAACGAAGGCATCGAGCGCACGATCGCCCGCGCGACCGAGCTGGAAACCCTCGTTCATTCCGAAGTCAACGCGCTCGAGCGCAGCTATAGCGACAACGAACTGCGGGTCCGCACGCTCGTGCAGGAACTCGGTCTGGAGCGTGAAGCGATCGTCGGCCATGCCGAGCGCATCCGCTCCTCCATCACCGGCGTCCACGCCCAGCTGCGCGACGACCTGACCAATGCCAGCGAAGACCTGCAGACGCGGCTCGTGACCTCGGGCGAGGCTGCGGCCTCGCTGATCGAAACCCGCGCCGCCGCGCTGATGGAAAAGTCGCAGGCTGCATCGCAGTCGATCAGCACGCTTCTCAGCACCCGCACCGATGCCCTCGTCAGCGGCCTCAACGCGGCCGGCGCCGACATCACCAGCGAGTTCGATACCCGCCTGGAAGCGCTGAACCACACGCTTATCAAGCGCGGACAGCAGCTTCTCGGACAGTTCGAGACGCGTGCCTCCACACTCGACAGCAACACCGAGAAGCTGAACGCCGCGCTGAATGAGCGCGCCCGCCAGCTGAACGAGACGCTGATCGCCCGGACGCGCGACCTGAACGAGAGCCTCGTCGTCGGCCAGCAGGCCATCACCGGCGGCCTCGACGACATCCTCAACACGCTGAACGGCGCGCTGGACGAAAAGGGCGCAAGCTTCCGCCAGAACCTGAAGACCGCGGCCGACGACGCCATTATGGATCTCGACCTGCGCTCCGGATTCTTCGAGGAGAAGCTGCAGGGCACGGTCGGCCAGCTGGCCACCGCCTTCGACGGCCGTTTCCACGATTTTGCCACCGCCTTCGAACGCCGCGCCGGCCTGCTGGATGCGAAGATGGCCGACAGCCTATCGCGCATCGACCAGTCCGTGGCCGGGGGCTCCGACACGCTCGGTCGCCTGCTGGACGACGGTCTCGAGAAATTCCAGGCCGCCATCGGCGATCAGTCGCTGTCCATCGCTGCCACCCTCGGCGCCTCGCAGGCGATGATCGAGGAAAGCATCTCCGCCCGCACCGGCGAAATGGACAGCGTGATCGGTCAGGCGCATGAGCGGATCGACACCGTTCTCGCCGCCCGTTCCGGCTCGCTGATGAGCGCCCTCACCGCCGCGCAGGACCGCATCGAGTCCGACTTCGCAGTGCGCGCCGACAGTATCGAGACCGCGCTCGGCACCACCCAGGCACGCCTGGCCGAAACGCTCGACACCCGCACCGGCGCCCTTATGGAGGGGCTCGGCGCCTCCGAGAGCCGCATCGGCGCTCTGCTCACCGAACGCACCGGCGTCGTCACATCCGCTCTGGAAACGACGGAGCGCCGCCTGTCGAACGCCTTCGACAGCCGCAGCGAGCGCCTTCTCGGCGCGCTCGACACGGCACGCGGCAATATCGAGCAGGCTTTCGCCACCCGCAGCGACGATGTCGCCACCGCCATCGGCAGCGCCGAGCAGCGGCTGCAGGAAACGCTCGACAGCCGCGCCCGCGGCCTGCTCCAGGGTCTCGATGCGGCACAGGATCGGATCGAGGGTTCGCTGACCGCACGCGCCGACGATCTGGCGAGCACCATCGCAACCAGCCATCAGCGTCTCGACGACACGCTCTCCGACCGCACGCTGGAACTCTCCGTCATGCTGGCCGCCAGCACCGAAGCGCTCGACGGCGCGCTGGAAGGCAATGCCGAACGGATCGACGGCATCATGGCGGCCCGTGCCGCGACGATCACCGAAACGCTGTCGAACAACGCGACGCGCATCGAAACCCTGATGAGCGACCGCGCCGGCGCGCTGGACGCCACCCTGTCGAATGCCGCCCGCACCATCGAAGGCGCTTTCACCGGCACGGCCGAGCGCATCGACGACATCATCAGCGAACGCACCATGACGCTTTCGGGCGTGCTCGCCAGCTCCACCGCGGCGCTCGAAGGCACCGCCGAGCAGATCGACAGCATGCTGACCGAGCGCACGCTCGAACTCTCGGGCGTCCTCGCCGGCACGACAGCTGGCATGGAAAGCCTGTTCGAAGGCACGACGGAACAGATCGATACGCTGCTCACCCGCGGCACGGCGACCCTGTCGGAGACGTTGTCGGGCGCAACGCGCACCATCGATACCACCTTCGCCGGTACGGCCGAACGCATCGATGAGGTCATGGCGGAGCGCACCACACGCCTCGCCGGCGTCCTCGCAGGCTCCACGGCCGCGATCGAAGGCACGAGCGAGCAGATCGACCAGATCCTGTCGCGCGGCACGAGCGCCCTCAACAGCACCCTTGCCGACGCCACGCGCAATCTCGACAACACCTTCTCGGGCACAGCCGAGCGTATCGACGAGATCCTCACCGAACGCACCTTGACGCTCTCCGGCGTCCTCGCCTCCTCCACCGCCGGCATCGAAAGCGCCGTCGAAGGCACCGCCGAGCAGATCGACCTCGTCCTCACCCGCGGCACCAACAACCTCACCGGCGCCCTGTCGGAGGCCACCCGCACGCTCGACAACACCTTCTCGGGCACAGCCGAACGCATCGACGAGATCCTCACCGAGCGGACCATGACGCTCTCCGGCGTCCTCGCCTCCTCAACCGCCGGCATCGAAAGCGCCGTCGAAGGCACAGCCGAGCAGATCGATCTCGTCCTCACACGCGGCACCAACAACCTCACCGGCGCCCTCTCGGAAGCAACCCGCACGCTCGACAATACTTTCTCGGGCACGGCCGAGCGCATCGACGAGATTCTCACCGAGCGCACCATGACGCTCTCCGGCGTCCTCGCCTCCTCCACAGCCGGCATCGAGAGTGCCGTCGAAGGCACAGCCGAACAGATCGACCTCGTCCTCACACGCGGTACCAACAACCTCACCGGCGCACTCTCGGGCGCCACCCGCACGCTCGACACCACCTTCTCGGGCACGGCCGAGCGCATCGATGAGATCATGGTCGAGCGCACCATGACGCTTTCGGGCGTCCTCGCCTCGTCCACTGCCGGCATCGAAAGCGCCGTCGACGGCGCGGCGGAGCAGATCGATCGGGTGCTCTCCTCGAACACCGACACGCTCGCCGGCAAGCTTGCCGAAGCCACGCGGACGCTTGACCGGACCTTCGACGGGACTGCCGAACGCATCGAAGACATTATGGTCGAGCGCACAATGTCGCTTTCGGGCGTGCTGGCCTCCTCCACCGCCGGCATCGAAAGCGCCGTCGAAGGCACCGCCGAACAGATCGACCGCGTCCTCACCCGCGGCACCACCACGCTGACCGGCGCCCTGTCGGACGCGACCCGTGCGCTGGACGGCACCTTCTCTGGCACCGCCGAGCGCATCGACGAGATCATGATCGAGCGCACCATGACGCTCTCCGGCGTGCTCGCCTCCTCGACCGCCGGCATCGAAAGCGCGCTCGAAGGCACCTCTGAGCAGATCGACCAGATCTTCGCGCAGCGCACGTCCAGCCTGTCGCAGACGCTCGACCAGGCAACCCGCGCGCTCGACACGACCCTTTCCGGTTCCACACGGGCGATCGACGAGGTCCTGTCGGAGCGGACCATGTCCCTCTCCGGCGTCCTCGCATCGTCCACGGCCGGCATCGAAAGCGTCATCGAGGGCACCACAGACCAGCTCGACACGCTGCTGGCCCGCGGCATCTCCGGCCTGTCGGCGACGCTGGCCGGCGCGACCTCCATGCTGGACGGCACGCTCGCCGGCTCTGCCGAGCGCATCGATGCGGTCCTTGCCGCCCGCGCCCGGGAACTCGCCGCCACTACCTCCGCCATCGAGAGCGCCGTCGAAGGCAATGCCGACGACATCAATGCGGTTCTCGTCCGCGGGGCCTCGAACATCAAGAGCACGCTGTCGGAAGCGACGCGCCAACTCGACAAAGCGGTCTCTAGCACGGCCGGCCACATGGACGAGATGCTCGCCACCCGCACATCGGCTCTGTCCGACGTTCTCACCGGTTCGACCGCGGCGATCGAAAACGCCATCGACGGCACCACCGAGCGCCTGGATTTCCTACTCGCCACCAGCGCGTCCAGCCTCGGCGACATGCTGAACGATGCGACCGGCTCCATCGAGCAGCGCGCAGCCACCCTCTCAGGCTCGCTCTCCAGCGCCACGGACCGCATCGAGCGCGCGCTCGACGGCACCACCGTCCGCCTGGGCAGCATGATCGACGATCACGCCCGTGCGCTCGACGAAACGCTCACCGGCCAGACCGCAGCCCTCGACAACCGTCTTGCCGAACGCACGGACGACCTGTCGCGCATCCTCGTCGGCCGCGCGTCCGAAATGGGCGACACGCTTGCCACACGCGTCGAGGATATCGCCGACCAGCTCTCCTTCCGCGCAAGCGCCATCGCCGAGACGATGACTGACCGCATCGGTGAGATCGACCGCGACCTCACGGCCCGCACTGCCGGCATCGCCGAGGACATGACCGGCCGCGTCAATGCCATCGCCGGCACCATGACCGGTGCCAGCGGCGAGATCGCCGGCGCCCTCTCCGCCCACGCGGCCGAGCTCGCCGCCGCCATCGACACCCGTGCCGGCGCCATCGAGCAGACCCTGTCGGCCCGCGCCGCCAGCCTCGACCAGACGATGTCCACGACGGAAGACCGTCTGCGTGTCGTGCTCGACACCCGCATCGACGCCTTGAATACCGCGGTCGCCGATGGGTCCACCCAGCTCTCCGATATGCTGAACGATCAGGCGGCCACCATCGCCACCACGATCGCCGCCAGCGCCGGCATGCTGGAAATGACGCTCGAAGAGCGCCAGGAAGCACTCGCCCGCACGATCGACCAGAGCGCGGAAGCGCTCGACAATCGCCTGCGCGACAGCACCGCCCGCGTGGCCGTGCGCCTCGGTGATACCACGGCCGAACTGACCCGTGCGGCCGATGGCCTCACCGAGCGCATGGACACCTCGATCTCCGGCATCAACACCCGCTTCGACGAAACCGGCACCCGCATCGAGGCGAGCCTCGGCCATCTCGAAACCCGCATCCGCGACAGCGTCGGCAATGTCGACACCCTAGTGAATGACGCCGGCAACCGCATCGCCGGCACCCTGTCCGAGCGCGTGTCGGAACTCGACCATGCCAGCCGCACCGCCGCCGAGCGTATCTCCGGCAGCCTTGCCGGCCGCACGGAAGAAATCGCCCGCATCAGCAGCGAAGCCGCCACCCGCATCGCCGAGACGCTGGCGTCGCGCACCGGCGAACTCGACCGGATCAGCAGCGAAGCGGCAAGCCGGATCGAAACGACCATGGAGCGCGGCACAGGCCGCATCGAGGAGCGGCTCGGAACCATGGATCGCGCCCTCAATGTCGGCCTCGACAATGTCAGCCGCATGATCGAAGGCAAGGCGGCCCATCTCGTCGGCAGCTTGCGCAGCGCCGTTTCCGACACCACGCAGGATATCGACGCCGAAGCCGTTCGGTCCTCGGACACGCTGGCCAAGGTCGGTGGCGACTTCGCGGAAGCCATGGCCGCGCGCCAGGCCGACTTCCAGAACGCCATCGAGCGCACCGCGGCCACGGCTGCCATGCGCAGCGCGGAACTTGCCCGCAGTGTCGGCGAAGCCGCCGATGCGACCCTTATCCGCGCTTCGGAAACGCAAGACCGCATCGCCGAGCAGGGCAACGCGCTGCAGCGCAACCTCTCCGAGGTCGAAAAGGCGCTGGAAGCACGCGGCGAGGCCATCCGCACCACGCTCGACGAGCGCACCCGCGATCTCAACTCCATGCTGTCCGGCCGCACCAGCGAACTGTCGCGCCTCATCGACGAGCAGGCCCGCCCGGTCGTGGAAACCTACGTCGCCGCCGGCCGCGATGCCGCAGATCGCCTGACCGCCGCCGCCCGCGACGGTGCCGAGCGCCTGCGCGCCGAAAACGACGCCCTCGTCACCGCTTTGTCCGCCCGCACCGGCGAACAGCTCGGTGCCATCTCGCAGCGCGCCGAGGAAACCGCCCGTGCAATCCAGATGGTCGAGAACCGCCTGCAATCGACGGCGGAAGCGCTGATCGAACGCCTCTCCACGAGCAACGCCGCCATTGCCGGCGTGGTCGAGGAAGCCACAAGCACCTTCGGCGCCATGGACGAGCGTCTGAACGCCACCGGCGACCGCTTTTCGGAAACCGCCGAGCGGACCTCCGACATGCTGTCGGCCTCCACCCGCCTTCTCGAAGGCAAGGCCGACCGGCTGGTCGCGATCTCGTCCAGCACGCTTTCACAGGTCGGCAGCCTCGTCGGGCGCTTCGAGGATCACTCGCGCATGCTCGGCCAGGCCTCCGATCTCCTGGCGGCCGCACAGTCCAACCTTGCCGGCACGCTCGAAGAGCGCCAGGAAGCCCTACGCACGCTCTCCATCGGCCTCGTCAGCCGCTCGGAAGACATCGAGCGCACCATGCGGGCGCTGGAAGGCTTCGTCGAAGGCTCGTTCCAGCGCGCCGAGGATCGATCCAACCAGATCGCCGGCAATCTGCGCAGCGGCATCCAGGCCTCCTTCAGCGATGTCGGCCGCATCCTCACAGATGCGGAAGAACGCACGCAGACGGCGGCAAACGCCATGCGCGATGCGCTGGCCCATGCCGGCCAGGATGCCGAACAGTCTGTCGATCAGCTTCTGGCCCGCACGGAAGAGCGCTCCGGCCAGGTCGCAGGGACCCTGCGCGACGGCGTCCAGCGCGCCATCTCCGATGTCGATCGCACGCTTGGCGAAGCGGAAACCCGTACCCGCACCGCCGGCGAGGCGATGCGTGACGCCATCGCCGCGGCAACCGATACGGCAGGCGCTTCCGTCGATCGCACCTTTGCCCGTGCGGAAGAGCGCGCCGGTGAGGTTGCTGCCCGCCTGCGCGGCAGTGTCGGCGCCTCGCTCTCCGAGATCGACGGCCTGCTCGACGAGACGGGCAAGCGGTCCGACGCGGTGTCCGACAAGATGCGCGAGCAGATCCGCCAGTCCGTGGACGAGGCCATCGCCCGCTTTGCCGGCGCCACCGACGAGATCCGCCGCTCCGGCGAGGAGATCCGTCGCGAACTCGACATGACACGCGCCGAACTGAAGCGCGGTGCCTTTGACCTGCCGGAAGAAGCCAAGGAAAATGCGGCCGTCATGCGCCGCGCCGTGTCCGAGCAGATCAAGGCGCTGCAGGAACTGTCCGACATCGTCGGCCGCTCCTCCAGCCAGCTCGAAATCGGCGAGCCGACACCGCATCGCGGCCGCATGGCAACGCAGGCCGCTCAGCCGGCCTATGCCCCGGCCCAGCCCTCTTACGCCCCGGCTCCGGCAGCCGTCGCCGCTGCACCCGCAGGCAATCCGTACCAGCAGCCATACCCGGCGGCCCCTACCACGCTGCTCGGCGCCCGCGCAGCGGAAGCGGCACCGGCCCGGACGGTTGTAACGACCGAAGTCTCGCCCATGCCGCAACGCCATCCGGCGCCGGTCTCGGCAGCCCCGGCACAGCCACGTCCAGCGCCGGCAGCGGCCCGGGCACCGCAGGAGACGGCTGCGCAACCCGCACCGGCTCCGGCCCAGACGGCTCCGGTGCAGGCGGCCCGTCCTCAGCCGACACAGCCCCAGTCCGTCCAGCCCCAGCCGACGCAGGCAACTGCTCAGGCCGCCGCACGTCCTCAAACGGAAGCTCCGCCGACCGCCGCACCTTCGGCTCAGCCGCAAAGAGCCGCGCGGCCGCCGCAGGAGCCCGTCGCTCAACAGCGTCCCGCAGCCGCCGCCGAAACCCCGCTGCGCGGCAGCGTCAGCATTGCCGATCGCTCGCCGCTCCGCCCGGCCTCGGCCGCAGAGGACGATATGCGCGAAGGCGGTTCCGGATGGATGCGCGATCTCCTGCGCGGTGCCTCCCGCGAGGAGGAGCCGCAGCAGATCGCGCCCGCCCGTCTGCGGCCCGAGGCGGCACCTGCCCCTGCAACACAGGCCTCCCCGACACAGGCCCCGCGCAGCACCGACAGCCGCAACCCGCGCCACGTCATGGAATCGCTGAACTCGCTCTCAGTCGATATCGCCCGTGCGATCGATCATGACGCGTCGGTCGATCTCTGGCGCCGTTACCAGCGCGGAGAGCGCGACGTGTTCACGCGCCGCCTCTACACGCTGAAGGGCCAGCAGACCTTCGACGAGATCCAGCGGAAATACGACCGCGAAGCGGAATTCCGCACCGCTGTCGATCGCTACATCGCCGATTTCGAACAGTTGCTCGCGGATGTCGCCCGCAACGACCGAGACCGGGTGATCACCCAGACATACCTGACCTCGGACACGGGCAAGGTCTACACCATGCTCGCCCACGCCGCCGGCCGCTTCAGCTAAAGCTCTTCATACCGAAGGCTGGCCACGGCCCCCATTGGAAACCCGCCGCACGAGAAAAACGTGCGGCGGGTTTCGACGTTTTCAGGGAAAGCATCCGCCAGCGCAGACGGCAGGGACGACGCATGGAACGATCACGGCCGGAAGATCGTTGGGCATAAAACACATCGAACCGGTACGTCGAGAAAGTGACCCGCATGAACAGACTGGCCATTGCCGCCGTTTCCGCCGCCCTCTTGGGTTTGACGGCATGTACGTCCATCGGGGCGTCGGCGCAGCCGATCGAGCCTATCCCCGGCAGCATCATCTATGGCGGCCAGCCCCGCACGAAGCTGATGAAGTCCCCGATCGGCAGCACCTTCAATCACCGCTTCCGGGACAATCGCGGCGGCGAGTGGGAAGAGGTCTACCGGATCGCCCCCGACCGAACCCTCGAACTGATCGCCCGCCGCCAGATCGAACTCGACGTCGAGAACAATCGGTGACGTGACAAGCGGCGGCCTCCGAAATGCGGAGGCTCACCCGCATTCACAAAGAACGACAAAGGAGAAGACAATGACAAATCTCGACCTGCCCGAAGGCCACCGCGAACACGAGCCAACCGCAACCAAGGCCCTGAACGTCGTCAAGGCGGAGGCCGCCGCCGTCCGCCAGACGGCAACCGAACACCCGTCCTCGACCGTCCTTCTCCTCGGCCTCGTCGGTCTCGCCGGCTTCCTCATCGGCCACGGCGTCGGCTATCGCAAGGTAGAGGCGGACATCGTCCCATCCTTCCGCCGCTTCTGGTCGTAAGGCGAGTGAACGGTCCTATCCGCTCCTAAAGGTCGGATATCGACATCAGCCCATAAAAAAATCCCGCAAACCTGCGGGATTTTTTGTTGAATATCGTCTGTCGCTCAACGCGAGCCCGGTCGGGGCGAACCCCGATCCGCTCAATGCTCTTTGCTGGCGTAGACTGACTTCTTCGTCAGATAGATCAACCCGGTGAAGATGAGCAGGAAGATCAGCACCATGAAGCCCGTGCGCTTGCGTTGTTCCAGGTGCGGCTCTGCGGCCCACATCAGGAAGGCCGAGATGTCCCGGGAATATTGCTCCACCGTCTGCGGCGATCCGTCTTCATAGGTCACCTGGCCCTCTGTCAGCGGCTTGGCCATGGCAAGCGCCGCGGCATTGGCGAAGTAGGGGTTGTAGTGCGTGCCCGGCGCGATCTCCACGCCGGCCGGCGGCTCTTCGTAGCCGTTAAGCAGCGCATGGATATAGTCCGGGCCGCCTTCCTGATATTGCGTGAAAATGTCGAACACGAAGGTGGGGAAGCCGCGTTCGATGCCACGGGCCTTCGCGATCAGCGAGAAGTCCGGCGGAGCCGCCCCGTTATTGGCCGCAGCGGCGGCTTCGGCATTGGGGAACGGCGAGACGAAATGGTCCGACGCCACGGCTTTGCGGGTGTACATTTCACCCTCGGCATTCGGCCCGTCCTGCACTTCGTAATTTGCGGCAAAGGTCTTTACCTGAGCGTCCGAATATCCAAGCTCCTCGAGCATGCGAAATGCGACGAGGTTCATGGAATGACAGGCGGAACAGACTTCCGTGTAGACCTTCAGGCCGCGCTGCAGCTGGCCCTTGTCGTAATGGCCGAACGGGCCGGCAAACGACCAGTCTTCCTCATACGGCTTCTTGATCGGAAAATGGGGCGTTCCCCCACCGTGCTCCTCGGTCGCGGTCGTCCCCTCGTGCGGCGCGTTCTCCTGCGCCGCCACGGCGCCGGCGAGAAGAAAGGTCGCAAGGAAGAGGCCGGTGATCAGCTTTTTCATCGTGTTGAGGTCCTTGGTCTCTTCTGTCGACATCACGCAGCCACCGGCGTTTTCAGGCCGGCCTTCTTTTCCAGCACCGCTTCGGTGATGGAGTTGGGAATGCGCCTTGGCGTTTCGAACAGGCCGAGCAGCGGCATGATCACGAGGAAGAAGCCGAAATAATAGATCGTTCCGATCTGCGAATACCCGACATAATTGCCCTTCAATTCGCCACCGAACAGAAGCGTGAAGAGGCCACCGCCTTCGGCCGGGCGCGAGCCGAGCCAGCCGAGCAGGATCGCGTTGACGACGAAGATCCAGAAGAACAGCTTGTACCAGGGACGATAGACCGCCGAGCGGACCTTCGACGTGTCGAGCCAGGGCAGGAAGAACAGCACGATGATCGAGCCGAACAGGACCAGAACGCCACCGAGCTTGGAGTCGATCGGTCCGACGTCGAAGGTGATGGCACGCAGCATGGCGTAGAACGGCAGGTAGTACCATTCGGGCACGATATGCGCCGGCGTCTTCAGGGCGTTGGCCGGAACGTAGTTGTCGGGATGCCCGAGATAGTTCGGCATGTAGAAGACGAACCAGGCATAGACAAGCAGGAAGACGGACACGCCGAGCGCGTCCTTCAGCGTCGCATAGGGTGTGAACGGCACCGTGTCGGTCTTGGTCTTCACCTCGACACCGGTCGGGTTCGTCTGGCCGGTCACATGCAGCGCCCAGATGTGCAGCACGACGACGCCGGCGATCATGAAGGGCAACAGGTAATGCAGCGAGAAGAAGCGGTTCAGCGTCGGCTGGTCCACGGCAAAGCCGCCGAGCAGGAACTGCTGGATCCATTCGCCGACGAGCGGGAAGGCGGAGAAGAAGCCGGTGATGACCGTCGCACCCCAGAAGGACATCTGTCCCCAGGGAAGCACGTAGCCCATGAAGCCCGCCGCCATCATCAGCAGGTAGATGATCACGCCGAGAATCCAGAGGATTTCGCGCGGCGCCTTGTAGGAGCCATAATAAAGCCCGCGACCGATATGCAGGTAGACGGCGATGAAGAAGAACGAGGCACCGTTGGCATGCATGTAGCGCAGCAACCAACCGTGGTTCACGTCGCGCATGATCTTCTCGACCGAGTTGAACGCGACGGTGGTGTCGGCGGCATAATGCATGGCCAGCACGACGCCGGTGGCGATCTGGATGATCAGCATCACCGACAGCATGGCGCCGAAGGTATAGGCGTAGTTCAGGTTGCGCGGAACGGGATAGGAGATGAAGCTGTCATGGACCAGCCGCGGCAGCGGCAGCCGCGAGTCCACCCACTTTTCCAGTCCCGTCGTCGGCGTATAGGTTGAATGTTCCCCACTCATATCGGCAATCCCCCTCAACCGATCTTGATGACTGTATCGGATGTGAACGCAAAGTTGGGCACGGCGAGGTTCATCGGCGCCGGACCCTTTCGAATGCGGCCCGCCGTATCGTAGTGCGAGCCATGGCAGGGACAGAACCATCCGCCGAAATCGCCGGCCTGGCCAAGCGGAACACAGCCGAGATGGGTGCAGGAGCCGATCATCACGATCCAGTTTTCCTTGCCCTCGCCGGCCGAGCGATCGAGATCGGTCGCCTGTGCGTCGGCTGCGATATTTGCATTGCGCGCGACCGGGTCCTTGAGGTCGGCGAGCTGGACGGCTTTCGCCTCTTCCACTTCCTTCTCCGTCCGGTTGCGGATGAAGACCGGCTTGCCCCGCCATTTCGCCGTCAGCGACATGCCCGGCTGCAGGCTGGACACGTCGACCTCGATGGAGGCGAGCGCCAGCGTCGAGGCATCCGGCCGCATCTGGTCGATGAACGGCCAGGCAACCGCCGCAACGCCGACGGCACCGGCCATGCCGGTTGCCAGATACAGGAAGTCGCGCCGTGTCGGCTCGCTCGGTGTGTCGCTTGTTGTCTGGTGTTCGCTCACGGCCTCATCATCCTCTCAACCCGGCAGCTCGAAAGCCGCCACGCGTCCCCGACGCCGGTTCTGTCCTTCCGCAGTTGAGCGAAAGAACGGCGCCAAATCAATAAGGCGAGACCGGCTCGCCGCAATTTAATCCCGCTTCCCCCCGGGCCTCCCCGCCCGGTCCATAGGCAGCGCGACGCTGCACCGGATTCCCGAGCCATTCCCGGGTTCTATGCTTGATAAACTTGCATGTCCAGCCTTGCAAATGCCGCAGGGCAGCCTTGCGTAAGTCAGAGCGTGACGCTTTGTCGCGGGTGTTGCCGGTATGCCGAACCGGCAACACCCGACGCTTGGAAATACGGCCTGAACCCAGCAAAAATCCTCGACGGCCGTCAAACATGCCGCAGCGCTAATGCTGCATTGCAGCATTCCCATCTTCATGGTACCGACCATCCATCCGGATCGGCGAAGAGAGCCCCTGCATGCGCAAGACCCTTGCCACTGTCCTGAATACCCTTGCAGGCCTCGGCCTCGTCCTCTGCGCCCTTCGCTATCTCGGCACAGTGTGGCCGCTGCTGCTGCTCAACAGCATGCAGACACACGCAGCTTTTGCGATCGCGATGGTGATGCTCGCGTCGTTCGTCGTCACCCGCAGCCGCACGAGCCTTCTGTTCCTGGTCATGTCCCTCGCCCTCGCCGGACACTCCGTTCTCATGAAACGCGAGTTCGCCATCGACGCGACGGCAGCCGACCTCGCCGCCGGCTCGAGCCTCAGGATCATCTCGTTCAACATGCTGTCGGAAAATCTCGAGGGCGCGACGGATGTCGCCGACATGCTGATGGCGTCGAATGCGGATGTCGCCGTCGTTCTGGAGGGGGCGCCGCTGTTCATGCAGTTGCAGCGGCTCGAAGCCGCCTACCCCTACCGGCTCGGCTGTGGCGAGCGGACCCCCACCTGCGATCTCCTGATGTTCTCGAAACATCCAATGGTTGACGTCTCCATCGGCGACCTCAGCGACCTGCGCAAGGACAGGGTGATGTCAGCGCGCATCTCGGCGCCCGCCGGCAGCTTCCGTATGGTGGCAGCGCATCTGTCGAAACCCTTCTTCGACAACTACCACATGAAGGAACTCGATCGCCTCTCTGCCTTCATGCGCAACACCACGGAACCGCTGATCCTCTCCGGTGACTTCAATTCCGGCACCATCGCGCCCGACATGCAGAATATGCTACGCCACCTGCGCCTGCGCACCGTGCCGCGCGAGCCGGCGACATGGCCCGTGCAGCTTGCCGATACCGGTTTCGGCGTCGCGATCGACCACATCTACAGCCGCCCGCCGCTCGTGCCGCTCTCGGTGAAGCGTCTCGATCGGGACTACGGCTCCAACCATTACGGCCTCGTCGCCGACTTCGCTTTCCGCACGCCCTAACGGCATGGGTTACGGCGCGGCGTCATCCCGGGCAAGAAAACCACCCGACTGGCGCGACCAGAGCTCGGCATAAAGCCCTTTCTCGGCGAGCAGTTGCGCATGCGTCCCGTCCTGCACGATCGCGCCGGCATCCATCACGATCAGCCGGTCGAGCGCTGCAATGGTCGAAAGGCGGTGCGCGATGGCCAGCACGGTCTTGCCCTTCATCAGCGTGTCGAGATTGTCCTGGATGGCGGCTTCCACCTCCGAATCGAGCGCGGACGTCGCCTCGTCGAGAACGAGGATCGGCGCGTCCTTCAACATGACACGGGCGATGGCGATACGCTGGCGCTGCCCGCCCGAGAGCTTGATGCCGCGCTCGCCCACATGCGCGTCGAAGCCGGTGCGCCCACGCTGATCTTCCAGCCGCTCGATGAAGGTCAGAGCCTCTGCCTGTTCGGCGGCAAGCCGCAACGCCTGGTCGTCGGCATCCGGCCGTCCGAAGAGGATATTGTCACGAATGGAGCGGTGCAGCAGCGACGTATCCTGGCTGACCATGCCGATCTGCGCCCGCAGCGATTCCTGCCGCACGCCGGCGATATCCTGCCCATCGATCGTGATGCGCCCGCCTTCGAGATCGTAGAAACGCAGTAGCAGGTTGACGAGCGTCGATTTCCCGGCCCCCGAACGCCCGACGATACCGACTTTCTCACCGGGCCGGATCGTCAGCGAGAGATCGTCGATAACACCCTTCTCGCGCCCGTAGTGGAAGCGGATCCCATCGAACGCGATGCCCGGCTGGCGCACCACGAGATCGGGCGCCTGCGGCCTGTCGACGAGATCGATAGGCTGGGCGATCATGTCGGCCGCGTTCTGGATCGTGCCGATATTGCGCATAATGCCGTTGAACTGCACCATCATGCGCGACAGCAGGAAATTCAGCCGCAGAACCAGCGCCAGCGTAAACGCCACGGCGCCGGCGCTGATCGCCCCGGCGAGCCACAGGTGCACGGCAAGCGCTGCCATCGTCACGATCATGATACCGGACAGGAGCGCCATCGAGGCGCGCACACCGGTGATGAACCGGGTAAACCGCAGCGTCGTCGCCTGAAAGGTGTCGAAGCCGTCGCGCATGTAGCGGTCGTTTTCCTCGTCGCGACCGAACAGCTTCAGCGTCTGGATGTTCGAATAAGCATCGACCATGCGGCCCGACAGCATTGAAGACGCTTCCGCCGTCTCCTTGGAATGCGCCCGGATGCGCGGCACGAAATAGCGTGCAAGGCCTGAGAAGATGACCAGCCAGACGAACACCACCACCGCCATCGTGAGGTCCAGCTGTCCGACCAGCACCAGCGTCGAGACCGAATAGATCCCGACGAACCAGACGCTCTCCATCAGCGAGGTCACCACGTCGCCCGCCGCTTGCCCCCCGGACCAGACCTTGGTGACGATGCGCCCGGAAAAATCGTTCTGGAAGAAGGACACCGATTGCCGCGCGACATGGAGGTAGGACTGCCAGCGTACCAGATTGTAGAAACCGGGGGTAATGATCTGCTGATCGACCAGCGCCATAACCAGCGTCACGACGAACCGGACGATGCCGATCAGGAGCAGCATCCCCACCAGCTCCCGCCCATGCGTCGCCAGCAACCCCTCCCATCCGGCAGCCCGATCGACCGTCGCCAGGATATCCACGAGCCGCCCGACGAACCAGAACAGCGCCGCCTCGATCGCCGCACTCAGGCCGCCGAGCACCAGCATGGCAATGAACGGCGCCTTGGCTTGGGCGATATAGAACCAGATAAACCCCAAAAGCCCCCGCGGCGGCTGCAAAGCCTCGCGATATGCGAAGGGCTGGATCCAGGTTTCGAAGAAGCGGAAGATGGGGCGCAGGAACATGGGCTGGAATATACGCGCCGAGCTTGTCACGACAATGCGCGTGGGCTGCCGAGGCGCGTTAAATTCCGTCCATGATCAGACGATATGTTTCCTGATACGGCCAGCCCCTCATCTGCCTGCCGGCATCTTCTCCCCGCATGCGGGGAGAAGAGACCATAAGCGAGCCATAGCACCTCGCCGACGAGTGGGAAGGATAGCCAAATGCCGCAACCGCGTCCCCTCTCCCCGCGCGCGGGGAGAGGGCTAGGGTGAGGGGCAGCCCCACCCACCGAGCCCAATGAGAAGAACGACCCGAGGCGGCTACTCCGCAGCCTCGTCCTTCGCGTCCCCATCCTCCTGCAGGAACCCGCCGGACTGCCGCGACCACAGATCCGCGTACAGCCCCTTCTCCTGCACCAGCTCGGCATGGGTTCCGGTCTGGATGATCTCGCCCTGTTCGAGGATGACCAGCCGGTCCATCTCCGTCAGCGTCGAGAGCCGGTGGGCGATGGCGATGACGGTTTTGCCGGACATCAGGGCGAAGAGGTTTTCCTGAATAGCCTGCTCCACCTCCGAATCCAGCGCCGAGGTCGCCTCGTCGAGGATCAGGATCGGCGCGTCCTTCAGGAACACGCGCGCGATCGCGATCCGCTGCCGCTGGCCGCCGGAAAGCTTGACGCCGCGTTCGCCGACCTGGGCATCGAGACCCTTACGGCCCTGATTGTCCTCGAGGATAGCGATGAACTCCCAGGCATTCGCCCGCTTGGCCGCCGCGATGATCTCCTCGTCTGTCGCCTCCGGGCGGCCATAGGCGATGTTGTCGCGAATGGAGCGGTGGAGAAGCGAGGTGTCCTGCGTCACGACGCCGATCTGGCGGCGCAGGCTGTCCTGCGTCACCATGGCGATGTCCTGCCCGTCGATCAGGATCCGCCCCGATTTCAGGTCGTAGAACCGCAGGAGCACGTTCATCAGCGTCGTCTTGCCCGCACCCGAACGGCCGACCAGGCCGACCTTTTCGCCCGGCGCGATCGACAGTGATAGCCGGTCGATGACCTGTTTGTGCTTGCCGTAGTCGAAGCCGATGGCATCGAAGACGATCCCGCCGCGCGACGCATCCAGCACCTTGGCATCGGGAATATCGACGATGTCATGCGCCTTCGTCATCATCGACATGCCGTCATAAACGGTGCCGATGTTTTCAAAGAGCGCCGAAACCTCCCACATCACCCATTGCGACATGCCGTTGATGCGCATGGCAAGCGAAACGGCAATCGCGATCGAGCCGATCGAGACATCGCTCGTCATCCACAGGTGAATGCCGAGCGACGCGATGGCAAACAGCGCGATGCAGTTGTTGGTGTAGACCAGCACGTGGAACAGCGTGACCTTGCGCATCTGCTTGTGCACCGTGCCGAGAAACGCGTCCATGCTGTCTTTGGCATAGACCTCTTCCCGGCCCGCATGCGAGAACAGCTTGACGGTCGCGATATTGGTGTAGCTGTCGACGATCCGCCCGGTCATCATCGAGCGCGTATCGGCCTGCTCTTTCGAGATCTTGCGCAGGCGCGGCACGAAATAGGCGACGATGCCGATATAGCAGGCCATCCAGACGACGAGCGGCGCCAGCAGCCGCCAGTCGGCCGCGGCAACGACGACGAGCATCGAGACGAAGTAGCTGACGACATAGACGAAGACGTCGAGGATCTTCATCACCGTTTCGCGAACGGCAAGCGAGGTCTGCATGACCTTGGTCGCGACGCGCCCGGCGAACTCGTTCGCAAAGAACGTCATGCTTTGGCGCAGCAGATAGCGATGCATCTGCCAGCGCGCGATCATCGGGTAGTTGCCGAGCAGGATCTGGTGCATGACCATCGAGTTCAGCGCGACGATGCCCGGCAGGCCGATGAGGATGATCGCCCCCATGACCATCAGTCGCGTTCCCTCCGTCTGAAGGAACGTCGCGCGGTCGGCCGCGGCCAGCCAGTCGACGAGGCTGCCGAGGAACTGGAACAGCGCGACTTCGCCGACGGCGATCAGCATTGCGCAGAACGCCATGATGAACAACCACGGGGCTGCCGGCCGGGAATAGTGCCAGCAGAAGGCAAACAGGCCTGTCGGAGGCGCTTTCGGCTCCTCCTGCGGATAGGCTTCGAGGCGGGATTCAAACCAGCCGAACATGATCAGACTCCAAAAACAGGAGATTCCGGAGCGATCCATGACGACCGAAAACGGTCATCCCCAGGGATCGCGGCGAGAAAGAGGGTATTGGGAAGGCGGAAGCGTCCGCATTCGGGATAACGAAGCCGCGATGGGCGTCAGGCTGACGTCACGGAGATCGATGCCGAGAAAAGCACGATCAGACCTTGGCGAGCGGCGCTGGAATATCCGGAAACGGAAAAGAAGCGGCGCGAACCGGTCAGGGGTGAGATGCGGTCCGAGGGGATCGGAGCCAGGTCACCCGGAGGTTGACGGTCACTGAGATATCCATGCAATCCTCCGTACGGTTCGTGTGGGCGCTGGCAACCTCTTAACGAATTTTTCAGGCCCGCACCAGATCGCATGACGGCTTTTTTCGCGGCGCCGGAAGACCGGCTCCCGCTGTTGCCAATTCGGCACGGATGCCGTAACCGGCTCGCATGCTGCGCATCGCCCTCTACCAGCCCGATATCGCCGGCAACACCGGCACCATCCTGCGCCTTGCCGCGTGCCTCGGCCTCGGCGTCGATATCATCGAGCCCGCCGGCTTCGACCTGTCGGACAGGAACCTCAAGCGCGCCGGCCTCGACTATATCGCCTCCGTCACGCTGGCGCGGCACGTGAACTGGCTCTCGTTCGAGGACGCGCGCCAGCGCGACGGCCGGCGTCTGGTGCTGGCGAGCACCAAGGCGGCCCAGCCCTACACCCGGTTCACATTCGCGCCCGGAGATACGCTGCTCTTCGGCCGAGAAAGCGCCGGCGTGCCGGACACGGTCCATGCAGCAGCGGATGCGCGCATCATCATTCCCATGGTGGCGGGCCAGCGCTCGCTTAACCTTGCCATGTCGGTGGCGATGATTGCGGGCGAAGCCCTGCGCCAGACCTCTTCGGACCTCTAGCCGACCTAATCTGCCGTCGGCAGCCGCCGCATTGTGAACTCGATCCGATCGCCCTCGAGCTGACGCCAGCTCTCGATCTCGGTCCAATAGGCGGCTTTTGGGAAATGCTCGAACCATTCCTGCGCCTTTTCCCGGGCGGCGGGACGGTCAAGCAGGAAGGTTTCGCGGACGAACAGACTGCCCCCGGTCTCAGCGCGCCGCTCGCGATGCCGCGCGATCTGTCGCTTCAGTCCATCGAGCGATGGAGGTGCCGGAGGTCTTGCCATGCCACGCCTTTTCGTCATCCGGAGAGATACGGTGCGGGAAACAAGATAAGCACCACGCCGCATTTTTGCGAGTCGAATCATGCGCGTTCGAAGAAGACGGGCCTCCTCCAGGAACGGGTGCAGACACCGAGGCAAATCCGGTAAAACAACAGGATAGGCCGACCCTGTAATTCCGCTCGTCACCGAAATGGTCTAGGAATGACCGAACGCCACGCACCGAGGACTGCCGCGATGGAACGACCCGACCTGCCACCCGGCCTGCCCGACGACATCGAGGACAAAAAGCTGCGCGCCCGCGCCTGGTTCGAGAGCCTGCGCGACACGATCTGCGCTGCGCTGGAGGCGATCGAGAACGATCTCACGGGTCCGCTTGCCGACGAGCCTCCGGGCCGTTTCGAGCAAAAACCCTGGCAGCGCGACGGCGGCGAAGGCGGTGGCGGCGTCATGTCGATGATGGCGGGCCGCGTCTTCGAGAAGGTGGGCGTGCACACCTCCACCGTCCATGGCGAGTTCTCGCCGGAGTTCCGCGCGCAGATCCCCGGAGCGACCGAAGACCCCCGGTTCTGGGCATCCGGCATCTCGCTGATCGCCCACCCCGTGAACCCCAATGTGCCCGCCGTGCATATGAACACGCGCATGGTCGTGACCACCAGCCAGTGGTTCGGCGGCGGCGCCGACCTCACCCCCGTGCTCGACCGGCGCCGCGTCATGACGGATCCGGATACGATCCTCTTCCACAAGGGTCTCGAGATCGCCTGCGGCCGTCATGCGGTGGCCGATCATGCCCGCTACAAGGCGTGGTGCGACGAATACTTCTTCCTGAAGCACCGCAACGAGCCGCGCGGCACGGGCGGCATTTTCTATGATTGGCTGCACTCGTCCGACGAACAGGGCGGCTGGGAAGCGGACTTCGCCTTCACCCAGGATATCGGCCGCGCCTTCGCCATGCTCTACCCGAAGATCGTCCGCTCGAACTTTAACAATCCCTGGACGGAAGAGGATCGTGACGAGCAGCTCGTCCGGCGTGGTCGCTATGTCGAGTTCAACCTGCTCTACGACCGCGGCACCATCTTCGGTCTGAAGACCGGGGGCAATGTCGACTCGATCCTCTCCTCGCTCCCGCCGGTCGTTCGCTACCCCTGAGCGCCCGTCGGCGCTACTCGGGGCCGATCGCAACCAATCGGCGCCATCGACGTTGTTCGTCCGTGCAAAAGCACGGGATCAGAGGAGCAATGACGATGGTGTACAAGGAACGGACGTTCTTCGGTACGGACCCGGGCGATGCGGCAGCCAACCAGCCGGCAGATCTGGAAACCCGCGTGGCCGATACGCTGGCGGCCATGCGGGACATAGACGTCAGCGACGTTACCGTCGTGTCCCGCGGCAACACCATCGTCCTCTCCGGCTTCATCAGTTCGCTTGAGGAGGCGGACCGCGCAGTGGAAGCGGCCACGTCCGTCGAGGGCGTCGACGAGGTTGATAACCAGATGACGATTCCCGAGATGCGGACATAAAGATGAACGCGGCATTTGGGCGTCGCGTCAGATCTCTCGCGTCTACCTAAAACGACAACGGCTGCAGAGCGATCGCCATGCAGCCGTTGTTGAAAGAGAAAGTCCGATCTCAGATCGCCGTGAGCGTCCAGCGGACAATATCGGCGACCACCTTGGCGCCAGCCCCGTCGAGCCCCTTGATATAGGCCGGTGCGCCGGTGCCCGAGACGGGGACCGTGGCGCGGAAAGCCTTCTGGGCGCGGACGGTGCCGTTGCGATCGTTGACGATCTTGGCGAAGATCTCCACCACCGCAGTACGCGACCCGGTCGTGTCCACCTCAAAGGAGCGAATTTCGGTCACGACCTGATAGTCGATAGCGAGCCCCTCGCCCGGCTTGCCGACGCCGCCGACCTTGCCGCTGTTCTCGAATGCCTGAACCAGCTTGGACTGTACCATGCGCGGCAGGCGGTCGCCCCACTGCGATTTCGCGAGGTACTGCAGTTCGGAACCCGAAAGCCGGATGACGATCTGGTCGCTGTCGAGCGCCTTCAGCGCCGTCGGCTCAGGCACGAGAATCTGCTTGGAGGTCGCCGCCGGTCCCTCAATGGTCGGGACGGACGACAGGCTGTAGGTGTCGTTATTCGGCTTTCCCGCGCAGGCCGCGAGCGGCGCTGCCACGAGAAGAAGAGCCAAAGCCCGGAGGAAACGCGATTTACCAGTACCGTTGACGTCCGGAAACATTCAGCCATGACCCTTATTGATGGGGAGCAATCTAAGCAGCGACTTGAACAAGACAAGGGCGAAACGCCTCTGTCGCATCACGTGCAGCGCGGAAAAGCGACAACCTGTGCAGTCATGTCACGCTTCTCGTCCAATACCCTCTGCAAGCCGCGTCTCGCAGGGCGTGGGATCGGCCATAAACCTTGGCCGATCCCACCTTTTACCCGAATCGCATGCAGCCTCTATCAGGCCTCAGCGACGCGTGCGCCCGTCATACTGCTTCACCGTCTCGCCACCGAAGAGAAGCCGCTGCGGGTTCTTGTCGAAGGTCGAGATGGTGCTGTCGAGCGACTGCACGGTCCGGCGGGTATCGTCCACCAGCGCCTCGATGTCGCGCAGGCCGGAGCTGGTGAAGCGCTTCAGGTTGTTTGCGATCGGGCCGATCTGGGCGTTGATGTTGTCGGCCACGCTGCGGAACGAAGCCAGCGTCTGGCGTGCGTCCTGCGAGATACCGGGCGCATCCGCATCGCCGAGGAAGCCGTCGAGCTTGACGAGAATACCATCGACACGGCTGGAAGCGGCGTTCAGCTTGTTGGCTATCTGCGTCACGTCGGTAATCGTCTGGTCGATCTCCGGCTGCCGCTCGCGCACGCTGTCGGCCAGCGACGCGAAGGTCGAGATCGCGCGGCGGGCGTCGGCACTGGCGACCGAGGCGTCGTTGATGACGTTGCCCACCTTCTGCGTATCGACGGCGCCCAGCAGCGAATCGACCTTGGCCAGTGTCGTCGTCGCATTCGCGCCGAAGCGCTCATAGGTCTCGGCGGTCTTGCGGATTGTCGCGATCGTATCGGCCACGCCCACCGAGGCTGTCGACAGCTCGTCGGTCATCCGGGCGACGTTGGACACGATGCGGTTCACGTCCTGCGGATTGACCGACTTCACCAGCGCGTCAGCAGAGGTCAGCGTCGAATCGAGCTTCTCGGCGGCGCTGTTGATGGAGGTCGAAAGCGCGCTCACGCTTTCGAGAAACTGGTCGATACCTTCCGAATTGTCGGCAAGCGACTTCGAGAAGCGTTCGGCATTGGTAATGGTGCCGGTCAGCGGCCCGCGGACGTCGGAGACGAAGCCCTGGATATCGCCGATCGCGTCATTGGCGCGGTCCATGATTTTGTCGGCGGTTGCCAGCAGGCTGGTCACGCTCGACTGGTCGGCCTGGATCTGGGCCGAGGTGCCCTCGTCGATCGCCTTGCGCAGAATGCTCGGCTCGCCCTTGTTGCCGCCGCTGAGCTCGATATAGGCAGCACCCGTCAGGCCCTGCACTTCGAGCGTTGCCTTGGTGGAGGTCAGTACCGGCGCATCGGCGGAGACTTCCGTCACGGCGACCGAATAGCGCGGATCGTTGGCGTTGATCGCAAGGCTGCGGACGCTGCCGACGGGAATACCGTTGAAGCGCACCGGCGAGCCGACGCTCAGGCCGTTGGCGGAGCCGGGAATGCTCACGACCAGCTCGACCATTTCGCCGCCGCGTCCGAACTGGGACATCCAGTAGACGAACCCGAAGGCGGCGACGATCACGGCGATGGTGAAGAACCCGACGATCGTGTAATTGGCTTTGGTTTCCATCTTTGGCGTCTACCCTGTGGCCGCGCGGGCCTAATTAGAACTGTCTGAAACTTTTAAAACCGGTCAGCTTGCGCGCCCGCTCTTCTCACTGCCCTGCCGGCTGCTCTCGTCGCGCCGCGGCGCGTTCGGATCGTGATGGTGCAGGTCGTGGCCATCGTCGCGCACGATCGAGCGCGCCCGCTTGCCGCGGAAATAGGACTGCACCCAGTCGTCGTCGGAGGCGAGCATGTCCTCGATCGTCCCTTCCACCATGACCTTCTTGTTCCCGAGAACCGCAATGCGGTCGCAGACCGAAAACAGGCTGTCGAGGTCGTGAGTCACCATATACACGGTGAGCCCGAGAGTGTCCCGCAGCCGCGCGATCAATTCATCGAACTCGGCGGCGCCGATCGGGTCGAGACCCGATGTCGGCTCGTCGAGGAAGACGAGGTCCGGGTCGAGCGCCAGCGCGCGCGCCAGCGCTGCGCGCTTGATCATGCCGCCCGAGAGCTCGGAGGGAAACTTGTCGGCCGCTTCCGGCGCAAGGCCAACCAGCTCGATCTTCAGCCGCGCCAGATCGTCCATGATCTCCTGCGGCAGATCGAGATATTCCCGCATCGGAACCTGGATATTCTCTTTCACCGTCAGCGAGGAGAACAGCGCGCCATGCTGGAACAGCACACCGAGACGCGTATCGAGTTCCACGCGCTCCTCGTCGCTCACCGCGTCATATTCGGCGCCCAAAATCTCGATCTTGCCCGAACGGCGCGGCAGAAGCCGCAGCACCGTGCGCATCAGCACGGACTTGCCGGTGCCGGAAGGTCCGACGAAGCCGAGGATCTCGCCCCGATAGATATCGAGGTTCAGCGCATCCAGCACGACGTTGGTGCCGAAGGCGACCGTGAGGTCCTTGACCGACAGAATGATCTCGCGATCGCCCTCGCCCTTCGCTGGGCCGGGCGTGGTGTCCTGTGCATCGTCGGCGGTCTGCATCGCTGTCGCCTCCATCAGAAATTGATCGCCGAATAGAAGATGGCGAAGAGGGCGTCGATGAGGATGACCACGAAGATCGACTTCACCACCGATTGCGTCACGTGCTTACCGAGCGATTCGGCACTGCCGCCGACCTTCATGCCCTCGACCGAGGCCACGATGCCGATGATCAACGCCATGAACGGCGCCTTGATCATGCCCGCGAGCACGGAGGAGAAATCAACGGCCTCCTGCAGACGAGCGAGGAAGGTATCGAGCGTGATGCCGGAATAGATGTTGACCACCAGGGCAGCACCCGAAAGCGCCGCGAAATTGGCGATGATCGTTAGCAGCGGCAGGGCGATGGTGAGAGCGACGAGGCGCGGGAACACGAGGATGCCGATGGGGCTCAGCCCCATCACCTTCAGGGCATCGATCTCCTCGCGCATCTTCATCGAGCCGACTTCGGCCGTGATCGCGCTGCCGGAGCGGCCGGCGATCATGATGGCGGTCAGGAGCACGCCGATTTCACGCAGCTGTAGAATGCCGACGAGATCGACCACGAAGAGTTCGGCGCCGAAATAACGCAGCTGGAAGGCGCCCTGCTGCGCGATGATCGCGCCGATCAGGAACGACATCAGGGCAACGATCGGCACGGCCTGCACACCCATGCGATCGATCTGATTGACAATGGCGGCGGGCGACAGACCGCTGTGGCGGCCGACCTTCAGCTGTGCCCCGCGAACGGCGGAACCGACGATGTACATGGCCGCGACCGTGTCGTCCCACATGGCCAGCACGGCCTTGCCGATCGGCTGGAACGCGCGGTCGGCGAGCGTGCGCGGCGGGCCGTTATCGGCCTGCGGATCGCGCAGTTCGGCCGGCAGCGCCTTCACGAGTTCGAGATAGCCGGCATTGCCGCCATCCAGCGTTACCGCCTCGTCGCCGCCCAGCTTTGTCATGAAGCGGCGGATGATCCAGGCGCCGGCCGTGTCCATGGCGCTTATGTCGGAGAGGTCGAATCGGACTTGCGCGCCCTGCGGCCCGCCGGCGGGCTTGGCCATCTCGTCCAGACGCTTCACCACGGAGGGCAGGCCGGAGGCGCGCCAGTTACCGCCGAAACGATAGACCGTGTCCCCCTTCTCGCCGGAATCGTCGCGCTCGACGGTCGCTTCAGTCTTGACGAGGGTTTTGGTCACGCGGCTCTAAATTCTCTGGGCAAAGGTTGCATCGGGAGCGATCAGCCAACACTCATAGCGACTGGCGTTAACGATGTCACCGATGGAAAAGACGCCGGGGACAATCGTGACGACAGGCAGTTGACGACCGTGATGTGGATGCCACGTCTTATGGAATGATCGTTTCGGAAGGGCTATACGCAGATGACCACGCTTGAGATCACCGTCGAGCATTTTCCCATCGCCGGGCATTTCACCATTTCGCGAGGCTCCAAAACGGCAGCCTCCGTCGTCACCTGCCGCCTGCGGGAGGGGGTGACGAGCGGCAGCGGCGAATGCGTGCCCTATGCCCGCTATGGCGAAACGATCGAAAGCGTCGTCGCGGCCATCGAGGCCTGCCTTCACGCGATCGAGCGCGGCATCGGCCGGGCCGAACTTGCCCGCATCATGCCACCGGGTGCGGCCCGCAATGCGGTGGATTGCGCGATCTGGGACCTGGAGGCAAAGAAAAGTGCCCTTCCCGCGTGGCAGCTCGCCGGCCTGCCCCTGCCGCAGCCCCTCGTCACCGCCTACACGATCTCGCTCGCCGACGCCGAGACGATGGCGGCCCGTGCGGCGGAAGCCGCCTTCCGGCCGGTCCTCAAGGTCAAGGTCGGCACCGCGGACGACACTGCCCGCATCCGTGCGGTCCGACGGTCCGCCCCCGAATCGATCATCATCCTCGACGCCAACGAAGGCTGGACGGAGGATAATCTGGCGGCACATTTCGCCGTCTGCGAGGAAGCGGGCATCGCGCTCATCGAGCAACCTCTGCCGGCCGGCCATGACGAGATCCTTGCCCGCGTCCCCCGGCCGGTTCCCGTCTGTGCGGATGAAAGCGTCCACACCATCGCCGATCTGGATCACCTCGCCGGCCGCTACGACGCCGTCAACATCAAACTCGACAAGACCGGCGGCCTCACCCACGCCTTCGACATGCGCGACCGGGCCCGCGCACTCGGCCTCGACGTCATGGTCGGCTGCATGGTCGGCACATCGCTTGCCATGGCGCCGGCCGCCCTCGTCGCGCAAGGCGCTGCCTTCGTCGACCTCGACGGTCCGCTGCTGCTTGCGCGCGACCGCGAGCCGGGCCTGCGCTATGAGGGCTCGCTGCTCATGCCGCTGGAGCCGGAACTCTGGGGCTGAATCGTCCAGGCGACGATGAGAAGCGCAAAGCCGATGAAGGCGGCGACCGCCATGGACAGGAAGCCGTGCACGCCGAACCAGCCGTAGAAGATGCCCGAGACGAAGGTGCAAAGCGCCGTGAAGATACCGGTATAGAAGAAGTAAAGCCCCTGCGCCGCTGTCTCCTGCCGCTCGGCCACGCGACGCACCAGCATGGTCTGCAGTCCGGTGTGCATGATCGCGTAGGTGAAGGCGTGAGAACACTGCAGCGCGAAATAGCCCCAGAAGCCGAGATCGAGCGGGAAGACGAGCCAGCGCAGAATGGCAAGCCCCGCGCCCGAAAAGATCATCGCCCAGAGGCTGACCCGCACGAGGATCATCTTGGCCGCGACGAACATGGCGATCTCCGCCGCGACGCCGGCGCTCCAGAGCAGCCCCACCTCCGTCCCCGAAAAACCGATGCTCCTCCAGTAGAGCGCCGAAAACGCAAACAGCATGCCGTGGCTGCCATTGACGAGCCCGACGCCCATCAGCAGCATCTGGATGTCCGGCGCGCGCAGCGCCTTCGGCGGCGGGTCGGCCAGCGTCGTCAGCGTGGAGGGACGCCGCGGCGCTCCGACGCGCGGCGCAAGGAACGTGACCGCGACCATGGCGACAAAGCCCACCGTCATCGCCGGCAGCACCATCATCGCGCCGAAACGGCTGATCAGCGCGCCGCCGATCATCGTCGCACAGATAAAGGCGATGGAGCCCCACAGCCGCATGCGCGCATAGTCGAAGCCCCAGCGCCGCACGCCGGTCAGCGCAACCGCCTCGACGATCGGCACATAGGGCGAATAGACAACGCCCTGCAGCGTGTAGATGGCCAACACCGCCCAGAACGCGTGGGACACGAACAGCCCGAGCGCCGTCAGCAGCGACAGCCCGGCCGACCAGAAGAGAAGCCGCGTCCGCTCGCCAAGCTTATCCGCGATTATGCCCGCGACCGGCGCAGAAAACACCCGCACGAACATGGGGACCGCCAGGATCACCGAAATCTGCGCTGCATCGAACGACAATGAGGCCAGCCAGACCGGGAAGAAGGGCAGCGCAAACCCGTTGATGAACAGCGGCGCGCTAAAGAGCAGCGCGATCCGCGCCACGAATCGCGAAGGCGGCGCCGGCTCATGGAACCTTGGCGAAGAGGAAGAATCCATTCGGGATGACCTGATGTCGATCCTGCCGGTTATCATGGCCCGGGTAGACCGCGCCAGTGCGAACCTCTCCCGAAAACGGGGAGATGACCGTCACCGGCTCTTTCCGGAAGCGACCCGGCTCAGGCGGCGTGTCGCGCGAGAAACGAACCGACCAGAGCCTGCGCCTCGCTGCTGTCCTCTGCGGGCTGCGGTGCGCCGGCCAGCACGTTCCAGGTGAGCAGCTCCATCCGCCCGTCGGCATGCTCGGCGATCGCCGTGCAGCTTTCCACCCAGTCGCCGGAATTCATGTAGCGGATGCCGTCGATATCCTCGATCACCGCATGGTGGATATGCCCGCAGACCACGCCGTCCGCCTCGGCCTTGCGCGCTTCCGCGGCGACGACCGTCTGGAATTCGCCGATGAAATTGACGGCGTGCTTGACTTGCTGTTTCGCCCAGGCCGAAAACGACCAGTAGGGCATGCCGAGCCGGCGGCGCACGGCGGCAAGCCCGATATTGATGACGATCGCCGTGTCGTAGGCCCAGTCCCCGAGATAGGCGAGCAGCCGCGCATTGCGCACCACCACGTCGAACTCGTCCCCATGCAGCACGAGATAGCGCAGTCCGTCCGCACTCTCGTGAATGTGGCGTGAGGCCACCTCGATGCCGCCGAAATGCATGCCGGGAAAGGCCCGCAGGAATTCGTCGTGATTGCCGGGGATATAGATGATCCGCGTGCCCTTGCGGGCCTTGCGCAGCAGCTTCTGCACCACATCGTTGCAGGATTGCGGCCAGTACCAGGAGCGCTTCAGCCGCCATCCATCGACGATGTCACCAACGAGGATGATCGTATCAGCATCGTGCAGGCGCAGGAAATCGAGCAGGTAATCAGTCTTTGCGGCCTTGGAGCCCAGATGCACGTCGGAAATGAACAGGGTCCGGAAATGCCGGACGGCAGGCTCGCTCACTCTCTGGTCCATCGGTCCTCTCCGGGTTTCAGATCCTGCTATTCCTGAAAACAGACTCCTGTTTCAGGAGCATGACAACACAACACGTGAATGTGAGAAGCCTGCCAAAACCTGTGCCGCGAACTGTACGCACCGGCGAATTCGTGCCAGAAGAACCCCGTTCTGAAAGAGGGTACTGACGCGATGAGCAGCGGCGAAGACACCAAGACACCGAAGACACCGGCCGGCGGCGACCTTGACGAGCAGGCGCTGTTCTTCCACCGGTATCCCCGTCCCGGCAAGCTGGAGATCCAGGCGACGAAGCCGCTCGGCAACCAGCGCGACCTCGCGCTCGCCTATTCCCCGGGCGTCGCCGCACCCTGTCTCGCCATCCGCGACGACCCGTCCATGGCCGCCGAATACACGGCGCGCGCCAACCTTGTTGCCGTCGTCTCCAACGGCTCCGCCGTGCTCGGTCTCGGCAATATCGGTCCGCTGGCCTCCAAGCCCGTGATGGAAGGCAAAGCCGTCCTCTTCAAGAAATTCGCCGGCATCGACGTGTTCGACATCGAGATCGATGCGCCGGAAATCTCCCGCATGGTCGATGTCATCTCGGCGCTGGAGCCGACCTTCGGCGGCATCAACCTCGAGGACATCAAGGCCCCGGAATGTTTCGAGGTCGAGCGCCAGCTGCGCGCGAAGATGGACATCCCCGTCTTCCACGACGACCAGCACGGCACCGCCATCATCGTCGCCGCCGCCATTCTCAACGGTCTCGAACTCGCCGGCAAGGACATCGCCAAGGCGAAGATCGTCACCTCCGGTGCCGGTGCAGCAGCACTTGCCTGTCTCAACCTTCTCGTCGAACTCGGCGCCCGGCGCGAAAACATCTGGGTCCACGATCTCGAAGGCCTCGTCTACGAGGGCCGCGAAGTCCTGATGGACGAGTGGAAGTCGATCTACGCTCAGAAGAGCGACAACCGGGTGTTGGCCGACAGCATCGCCAATGCCGACGTCTTCCTCGGCCTGTCGGCGGCCGGCGTGCTGAAGCCGGAATTGCTGGTGCAGATGGCGGACAAGCCGCTCATCATGGCGCTCGCCAACCCCAACCCGGAAATCATGCCAAGCCTTGCCCGCGCGGCACGGCCGGACGCGATGATCTGCACCGGCCGGTCGGACTTCCCCAACCAGGTCAACAACGTCCTCTGCTTCCCCTACATCTTCCGTGGCGCGCTCGATTGCGGTGCCCGGACGATCAACGAGGAAATGAAGATGGCCGCCGTGCGCGCCATCGCCGGTCTTGCCCGCGAGGAGCCGTCGGACGTCGCCGCCCGCGCCTATTCCGAGGAAACGCCGATCTTCGGCCCGGACTATCTCATCCCTTCGCCCTTCGACCAGCGGCTGATCCTGCGCATCGCCCCGGCGGTCGCCAAGGCTGCGGCCGACAGCGGCGTCGCCGCCCGGCCGATCACCGATTTCGATGCCTATCTCGACCAGTTGAACCGCTTCGTGTTCCGCTCCGGCTTCATCATGAAGCCGATCTTCACGCTGGCGAAAGCCGCCGAGAAGAAGCGGGTCATCTTTTCGGAGGGCGAGGACGAGCGCGTGCTGCGCGCCGCCCAGGTACTGCTGGAGGAAGGCACCGCGCTTCCGATCCTCATCGGCCGCCCGCAGATCATCGAATCGCGCCTCAAGCGCTACGGTCTGCGCATCCGCCCGGAAACCGATTTCGAGGTGATCAATCCGGAAAGCGACCGCCGCTTCAAGGATTACGTCGATCAGTATCTGTCGCTGGTCGGTCGCCTCGGCGTCATCCCGGAAGCCGCCCGCACCATCGTGCGCACCAACTACACCGTCATCGGCGCGATCGCGCTGAAGCGCGGCGAAGCCGATGCTCTGATCTGCGGCCTCGAAGGCCGCTACAGCCGCCATCTGCGCGATATCTCGCAGATCATCGGCAAGCGGCCGGGTGCGCTGGATTTCTCGGCCATGAGCCTGCTGATCTCCCAGCACGGCGCGACCTTCTTCACCGACACCTTCGTCACCTTCAACCCGACCTCGGAAGAGATCGCGCAGAAGACGATCATGGCGGCGGAAGAGATCAAGCGCTTCGGCATCACGCCCCGCGCCGCCCTCGTCTCCCACTCCAACTTCGGCTCCCGCGAATCGGAAAGCGCCAGCAAGATGCGCCGGGCGATGGAGTTCGTGCGCGAGCTTGCGCCCGATCTAGAAGCGGACGGCGAAATGCACGGCGAATCGGCGATCTCGCAGGTCCTGCGCAAACGCGTCATGCCCTCGACGACGCTGCACGAGGATGCAAATCTTCTGGTTTTCCCCAATCTGGATGCCGCCAACATCACCTTCGGCGTGGTGAAGAGCATGATCGACGGCTTGCATGTCGGGCCGATCCTGCTCGGCGCCGCCCTGCCCGCCCACATCCTGTCGCCCTCGGTCACCTCGCGTGGCGTCGTGAACATGGCGGCCTTGGCCGTGGTGGAAGCGTCACACCCGGTATGAACCCGTTCTGGCCGCGCGAATGTGATCGCGCGGCGCGTTGCAGCGAGATGCAAAGCGTCTATGATATCGTCTTATCCGCGCTCCCCGAGGGCGCGGATCTTATCGGTCTCTTAGGGAGACCGGACATTTCCACCGAGGCAGGCGACGTTTGAGTATCCGCAGAGTGTCCATGGCCGCATTGCTCGCGCCGCTCCTGTGCCTGTCCGCGGGTGCCGAAGCCTCTCCGCTCTGCGACAGGCTGTTTGCGCGCCTCGCCGACCTGCCCGAGACGATGTCGAACGACAGCGGCTATGACGACACCCGGCAGCGCAATGTCACCGGCGCCATCACGCGCCAGAATCTGGAGCTTCGCAGTGCGCGCAGCCAGCAGCGGACGCTTGGCTGCAGCACGGACAGCGTCACCGTCATCAATGGCGACAACGAAGAGGCCTGCGCCGACCTCGACAACCGCATCGCCGCCATCAGCGAAGATCTCGCGGACCTGAAAGCGCACCGCGCGGAAGAGATTGCGGGCTCGGACGATGACGCCGCCCGCCGCCGCGTGCTGGTGGCCCTGCAGGCCAACCGCTGCGAGGCGGTCGACAGCGATCTCGTCAGCGCGTCGGTCTCGGGGCCGGATGCATCCGAACCCCGCCGCTTCCGCAACATCATCGCCGACCTTCCGCCGATCGGCAGCGAAGAGACGAGCCTGAGAGGGCCGTCAGACGGGCCTGTGTCCGAGCCGCCGATAACGGACCTGTCCGCCCCCAACCTTCATCTCCTGACGCAGGACGGCCCGTTGCGCACCATGTGCGTGCGCACCTGCGACGGCTCGTTCTTCCCGATTTCCGCCAACGCCACGCCGGACGATTTCGAGCGCGATGCGCAAACCTGCAGCGCCCGCTGCCCGGGTGCGACGACCGAACTCTACTATCATCCGTTGACCGGCGAGACGCAGGACATGATCTCGGCCAGCACCGGCAGCCCCTATACCGATCTGCCAACGGCGTTCGCCTACAAGAGCGGAAACCCCGCCGCGCGCAGCCAGTGCGGCTGCCGTATTCCGTCGCAATCGGCCGCCACGAACCCGGGTTCCGGCTTCTCGACCCTGCCCGCCGATGCACCCGCTCCCCGCATGAGCACCCCATCCGACAAGGCCGTGGTCACCATCACCAAGAAGCCGCAACCCGCCACCGCCGCACCCACGGCCCCGGAGCCTGCCGCCCCGAAAGTGTTCCTTCCGGCCACGGCGCCTGTCGAGACACCCTCGCCCGCAGTCAACGAGCGGCCTTACGACCCCAAGGCGAACCGCGTCCGCCAGGTCGGCCCCTCCTTCCTGCCGGCCGAGGAATCCTCCATCGACCTGCACCACCCCGCAGGCCCCGGCTACCAGCAGCAGCAGACGAACTGAGACAGGCGCTTACGACACCGGCGCATAGCGGACGAAGGCGAAGCTCTTCCCGTCCGGAGACCAGTTCGGCACGTTCATCGTGCCCTGCCCGCCGAAGAGCTCGAACAATTCCCGGGCGTTGCCGCCGTCAGGGTCCATCAGCCGCAGCCGCACCGTCAGGTCGCGCGGATGGTCGAACACATCGCCGTCATAGGAAATGACGAGGACGCTGCGGCCATCCGGCGAGGGATGCGGAAACCAGTCGCCATAGGGGCTGTCGGTGATGCGTTCCGCCGGCCCGCCCTCCGCTGGCACCCGCCAGATTTGCATGCGGCCAGACCGGCTGGAGTTGAAATAGATCCAGCGCCCGTCGGCCGAATAGTCCGGCCCGTCATTGCGCCCTTCGCCCCGCGTCAGGCGCGTCTCCTCGCCGCCATCGACGGCAATCGTGTAGATATCGAACACCTGGTCGCGAATGCCGCAATAGGTCAGTCGTGTCCCGTCCGGCGACCAGCCATGCCAGTAGGAGGGCAGGTTCGGCGTCACGAGCGTCGGCGTTCCCCCACCGATCGGCAGCGTGTAGATCGCCGATTTCCCGAATTCCGTCTTGTCGCTGATCGCAAGCAGCAATCCATCCGGCGAAACGCCATGGTCGTTGTTCAGTCTGCCGGCAAAGCCCGTGTCGATCATCTCCGGCTCTCCGCCATCGAGACCGAGGCGCCAGAGCCGGCCATCGTCGTTGACGATCAGGCCGTTGCCGTCGGGCGCGAAATTCGGCGCCTCCACCAGCCGGTCCGTCTGCCAGACCACCTGCGTCTCGCCTGTTTCCACAGTGAATATCTCGACCGAACTGCGCATGCCGTCTCCTCCGCGCGGGAATGCAACACCCCACCGAAAACCATGAAATCACAGGCATTGTGCGTGGGAAAGCACATTCATCCTCTGTTCAACATGACATCGGTATGACAGTCATGCGAAGAATTTGTGAAGGGAGCCGGCCATGGCGAGTTTTCAGTCAGCCGTGAACGTCAAACCCTCCGTGGACGTCTATGGACCGACAGCGGTCCAGGACCTGCGTCCGTCGAAGACCCTGTCCAACATCCGCGGCATCGTCGTCTCGTTTCTGCTGGCAGTCTCGCTGATCTTCATCGTCGAGTGGATCGCCCGCAATTCGGCAGCCGAAGCCTACGCCTTCTTTCTCGATCCCGCCCGCCCGGCCTTCGTCACCGCTTTCGTCTTCTTCCTGCTCTTCCTCGCCGTCGATGCCATCGTCGGCCGCGCGGAATACGGGCTGGTCCTGCTCGCCCCGCTGGCGCTGGTCCCGGCGCTCATCACGCGCCAGAAGCAGATCTTCCTCTCCGATCCGCTCTATCCCACGGACTTCCTGTTCGGCCGCCAGATCCTGGAGCTGATGCCCGTTCTGGTGCGCGATCGGCCAGGAACGGCAATCTGTATCGCCGTCGGCCTCGTCCTGTCGCTGGCCGGCCTCACCTGGCTCATCCGCCACGCCTGGCGCCGGTTCCCCCGGCTTACGCGCCGCCAGCGCATCGCCCGCCTAGCCGTCGCCCTGCCGCTCCTCGGCGGCTTCTACCACCTGATGGATTACAACCAGTTCTCCTGGGTGCGCGACCGGCTGCAGATCATCCCCATCATGTGGGACCAGACCGAAAACTACCGCCACAACGGCTTCACGCTCGCCTTCGTGCTGAACCTGCCGATGGCGAATGTCGCGGCCCCTCCCGGCTACATGGCCAACGCCATCGACGCGATCCCGACCGAGCCTGTGCCCGCCGGCACGTCGCATCGCGGCAAGCCCGACGTCATCGTCCTCATGAGCGAATCCTTCTGGGATCCGACCCGCCTGCCAAACGTGAAGCTGACGCCGGACCCGATGCCGACGATCCGCGAAATGCAGTCCGGCGACGTGTTCTCGCCGGAGTTCGGCGGCATGACGGCCAATGTCGAGTTCGAGGCGCTGACCGGCTTCTCGAATGCCTTCCTGCCCTATGGCAGCATTCCGTATCAGCAGTACATCCGCAACCCGATCCCCTCGCTCGCCACCTTCTTCCGCGGCGAAGGTTATGTCGCGCGCGCCGTCCACCCGTTCCAGGGCTGGTTCTGGAATCGTAGCGCCGTCTACAAGTCCTTCGGCTTCGAGCAGTTTCGCTCGGAGGAAAACCTGCCGCCCATGGAGAAGCGCGGCATCTTCACCTCCGACGAATCCCTGACCAAAGAGATCATGCGCCAGGCCGACGAACTGCGCGATCCGTTCTTCTTCTTCACGGTGACGCTGCAGGGCCACGGTCCCTACGAGGCCAACCGCTATGCGCACAACACCATCAAGGTCGAAGGCGACCTGCCGGAGAACGACCGGCAGGTGCTGGAAACCTATGCGCAGGGCGTGAAGGAGGCCGATGACAGCCTGAAGATGCTGATGGACTGGGCCAAGGAACGCGACCGCGAGACGATCATCGTGCTCTTCGGCGACCACCTGCCGCCGCTGAACACCGTCTATACCTCCACCGGCTACATGCCCGACGTCACGGCGTCGCGCAAAGGCACGGTCGAGCAGATGGCGGCGAGCCACGAGACGCCACTGGTCATCTGGTCGAACAAGACCGGCCCAGTGAAGAACGTCGGCACCATCAGCCCGGCCTTCCTCTCCTACCAGATCCTGAAGACCGGCGGCTTCGAGCACCCCTACTACACCGCCTTCCTTGGCGACGTTTTCAACCGTTACCACGTCGTCGACCGCTACATGCTCGTCGACGCCGCCGGCAAGGACACCGAAGCCTGGTCCCGCAACAAGAAGATCCCTTCCGTGCTGCGCGACTACCGCTTCCTCCAGCACGACATGATGTTCGGCAAACGCTACGGCACCGACCGCTTCTTCGAAACCCACGCAGAGCTGTTTCCGCAACCGGTGATGTGATCGGTTGCTCTTCGGAGCCGCGGAGCGAACAGGCGGTCAGAACGCCGCACGTCTGAAATACAAAAGGGGCGCGGACATCGTCCGCGCCCCTCGTCATCCTTTTTCGCCAGACCTCACGCCGCGCGGCGGGCTCCGGCCTCATACCCCTGCTCCAGGCGGAACCGGGCGAGGAGCTGCTGCAACTGGCGGCTCTGGTCGGCGAGGGTCTCGCTGGCGGCCGTCGTCTCTTCCACCATGGCGGCGTTCTTCTGCGTCATCTGGTCCATATGGTTGACGGAGGTGTTGATCTCGCCCAGCGCCGTGGCCTGCTCCCGCGAGGCCGTAGCGATGCTCTCCACATGACCGTTGACCTGATTGACCAGCTTCTCGATCTCCAGAAGCGCCGTGCCGGTGGAGCGCACCAGCGTCACGCCGCCCTCGACTTCCGAAGCCGAGGCGCTGATCAGCGTCTTGATCTCCTTGGCGGCATTGGCCGAACGCTGCGCAAGCTCGCGGACTTCCTGCGCGACGACGGCAAAGCCGCGACCGGCTTCCCCGGCGCGCGCCGCTTCCACACCGGCATTCAGCGCGAGCAGGTTGGTCTGGAACGCGATCTCGTCGATCACGCCGATGATCTGCCCGATACGGCTGGAGGAGTCCTCGATCCGTCCCATGGCATCGACGGCGCTGCGCACGATGGCGCCGGACCGCTCTGCACTGGCCTTGGTCTCGCGCACCATGTCCTGCGCTTCGTTCGCCCGCATGGAGGCCGTGCGAACCGTGGCGGTGATCTCGTCGAGGGCCGCCGCCGTCTCTTCCAGCGCCGCAGCCTGCTGCTCGGTGCGCTTCGACAGGTCGTTCGCCGCCCCGCTCAGCTCCGCCGAGCTTTCCGAAATGGTCGAGCCCGCGCCGCGCACGCTTTCCATAGTGGAGCGCAGCGTCACCATCGTCGCGTTGACATTGGCCTGCAGTTCGCCGAACGCGCCCTGGAACCGACCGTTCATGCTCTGCGTCAGGTCGGCCTGCGACAGCGCCTCGATGACGCGGCGCAGTTCGCCGATCGCCTGGTCCACGCTGCCGACCAGTTCGTTGACGCTGGCGGCAAAGCGGTTGAGGTCCGGCGATCCGTAATCGCGATCGATACGCGCCGTGAAGTCGCCGGCGACAGCCGCGGCAACGACGGAGGCGATGCTCGACTGGAGATCGCTGCTGCTTGCCTGCAGGGCCGCCTCCTGCGCCTTCATGTCCCGCATGGCGATGGCGTTGCGACGGAAGACGTCGAGCGCTCGCGCCATCTCGCCGATCTCGTCACGGCGCGCGGTGTCCATCGTGCCGACATCCAGCCGTCCCTCGGAAAGCTCGCGCATGACCCCGGTCATCTCGCGAACCGGCGCGACGATACCGCGGCGTGCGACCAGCAGGCTGACGAAGCCGCCGAGTGCGATGGCGGCAATGGCGGCGCCGATCGCGACGAACATGGTCGTGGACGAACTTTGCAGGGCCTCGGCACGGGCGGCTGCCAGCGCATCGCCGGAATAGGTGCTGTAAACCTTGACCGCGGCGGTCACCGCCTTCTGCGCATCGAGCGCCAGGCCGAGCGGCCCGGCCATGGAGGCAGTGTCGGCGCCGGGCGCGGCTGCCGCGTCCACCATCGTATCGATCGTGGCAAAATAGGACGTGAGCTTCTCCTCCACCGTCTTGATCTGGGCCTTCTGCGTCGCATCGGCGGCCGCCTCGATCTTCGGCAGGCGTGCCAGCATCTCGCTCTGCCGCCGCGCGGCCTCGGTGCGGACATCCGCCGCCTTGGCCGGCTCTGCGGCCAGCTGGTAGGTCATGCGGCTAATGGAGATGACGTCGACCCGGAGATCCATCGCCTCGCGGGCGACCTCCTCGCGCGCACCGACGGAAACCATCGTCTCCTCCAGCGCTCCGATGCCCCGTATGCCCACGGCGGCGATGGCGGCGGAGGACAGTCCCATCACGAGGACGACCAGCCCGACCTTTTTCAGGATGGAAAGATTTTGAAACGACATGCGAAAAACTCCGGTGAAGCGCATCACCGCGCAAAGACAGTTAAGAAGCGGGAGGACATGATGTCCGACAAGGCGCATAGGGGGAGTTTCGCACATCGCGCGGTTTCATTTTTAGCGCGGAAACGAATAACTAAGACTTAACTTACCTTCCGCATTTTCCCCACTTTTACACCCTGCCGCGAAACGACACAGTTTCGCCGAAAACAGGGCGGTATCGCTCTCACAGAGCGTTTCAGGACCCCGGAGCCCGCATGTCCACCATCGAAGATATCTCGCACCGCCTCTTCAACAAACCGGCGGCAGCCCTCGGCGCGGTCGAGCGCCGCGTGATCGGAAGAGCGCATGCGCGCCAGACGCTGTCGGAGGACGTCAATGCCAGCTTCGTCGCAAGCCAGAGTTTTGGCGACCGCCTCGCCGACCAGATCGCCCGCGTCGGCGGCTCCTGGGCCTTCATCATCAGCTTTCTCGTCTTCCTCGCCGCCTGGGCGCTGGTGAACACCCTCCTCCTCACCCAGAGCGAGGCCTTCGATCCCTACCCCTTCATCTTCCTCAATCTCGTCCTCTCCATGGTCGCCGCCCTGCAGGCGCCGGTCATCATGATGTCGCAGAACCGCGAGGCCGCCAAGGACCGGCTGAATGCCTCGAAGGACTATGAAGTGAACCTCAAGTCGGAGATCGAACTCATCTCCATCCACCACAAGATCGACGACGTCCTCCTCAAGGAAATCGCCACCCTCCAGGCCAACATCGCCCGCCTCCACGACCGTCTCGAAGCCTACGAGAACAAGCGCAACTGAGAGTCTTTCGCCGAACATTCGGTCGATCCGACCAAAGGCGCAGACAAGCAAAAAGGGCCGGAGATCGCTCTCCGGCCCCTGCAAACTTGGCAAGGACGTCACATCATCGACGGCGCCTTATGCCCAGCCGTTGACGAGCATCCGCTTCTCGTCGCGTCCGCCCTTCATCCGCTCGGCGAGCAGGAAGGCCAGTTCCAGCGCCTGATCGGCGTTGAGGCGCGGGTCGCAATGCGTGTGGTAACGGTCGCCAAGGTCGGCACCCGAGAGTGCGCGGGCGCCGCCCGTGCATTCCGTCACGTCGTTGCCTGTCATCTCGATGTGGATACCGCCCGGATGCGTGCCTTCGGCGCGGTGGATCTGGAAGAAGCTTTCCACTTCGCTGAGGATCCGCTCGAACGGCCGGGTCTTGTAGCTGTTGAGCGTGATCGTGTTGCCATGCATTGGGTCGCAGGACCAGACAACCTTCTTGCCTTCGCGCTGCACGGCGCGGATGAGGCGCGGCAGGTGCTCGGCAACCTTGTCGTGGCCGAAGCGGCAGATCAGCGTCAACCGGCCCGCCTCGTTGGCAGGGTTGAGGATATCGATCAGCTCGATCAGCCCGTCGGCCGTCATCGACGGACCGCATTTCAGGCCGATCGGGTTCTTGATCCCGCGGCAATATTCGACATGGGCATGGTCCGGCTGGCGCGTGCGATCGCCGATCCAGATCATGTGGCCTGACGTCGCATACCAGTCGCCCGAGGTCGAATCGACGCGGGTCAGCGCCTGTTCGTAGCCGAGCAGCAGCGCCTCGTGGCTGGTGAAGAAATCGGTCTCGCGCAGCGACGGATTCGTCTCCGGCGTGATGCCGATGGCCTTCATGAAGTCCATCGTTTCGGAAATCCGGTCGGCGAGCTTGCGGTAGCGCTCGGCCTGCGGGCTGTCCTTGACGAAGCCGAGCATCCACTGGTGCACATTGTCGAGATTGGCATAGCCGCCCATCGCGAAAGCGCGCAGCAGGTTCAGGGTCGCGGCCGACTGGCGGTAGGCCATGATCTGGCGTTCCGGGTTCGGAATGCGCGACTCAGGTGTGAAGTCGATGCCGTTGATGATGTCGCCGCGATAGCTGGCAAGCTCGGTATCGCCCTGCCGCTCGATGTTGGACGAGCGGGGCTTGGCGAACTGGCCGGCGATGCGGCCGACCTTGACGACGGGCTGCTGCGCGCCGAACGTCAACACCACGGCCATCTGCAGGAAGGCGCGGAAGAAGTCGCGGATCGTGTCGGCGCCGTGCTCGGCAAAGCTCTCGGCGCAGTCGCCGCCCTGCAGCAGGAAGCCTCGGCCTTCGGAAACATTGGCAAGCGCCTTCTTCAGGTTGCGCGCTTCACCGGCAAAGACGAGCGGCGGATAGGTCGCAAGCTGCGCCTCGGTTGCCGCCAGGACGGATGCATCCGGGAAGTCGGGAACTTGGCTGATAGGCTTCTGCCTCCAGCTGGTCGGTGTCCAGTTCTGTGCCATCTCGATCGCCTTTCACGGTCCCGCCTCAATCGGCAGGCCTCGTCGCACGGGGCGCCTCCTCCGGCGCCCTCTTCGATGCGGGCTTATAGACGTTAAGATGCCGCTTGCAAAGCCCGTCGCCGGCCCTGTCGGGCGCGGCCGCCCCGGCGTCCGCCGTGCCTGACGCTCAGGCCGGCGCCACTTTGGTTTGCCCGGAAAACAGGCCTGCCTTGGCTTTCAGCAGTGCCGCCAGACGCTCGATCACCAGCCGCACCTCGGGGCGATGCCGCTCGTCGTCGTGACTGACAATATGGAGCGCATGATCGAGCGCTGCGACGGGTTCGCCGATCCGCTCCAGCTCCGGATCGGCATCCCCCACGAAGACCGGCATCAGGCTGCGCCCGGCCCCGTTGCGCACCAGCCGGTGAAGAAGGTCGAAGCTCGTCGTCCAGGTGTGGATGTCGGCCTCATGGTTCTCGAAGACCCAGCGCTCCGGCGCCAGCCGCGCCGTATCCGTGGACATCGAGATCCATCGCCCCCGCGTCTCCGCCGACGCCTGCCGCGCGGCATAGACGGCATAGCGCATGCCGATCGATCGCAACGCCGCGACATTGCCGCCGGCCGGTGCCTTGGGAAGCAGGCTGACATCCACGCCGCGAAAGGCCAGTTCCTCTGTCGTGTCCCGACAGCAGAGCCGGAAGCGATCCGACGGCCCCCGCAGCACATCGATATGGTCGGCCATGAACCCGGCCATCCAGCTGTCGCCGGCCAGCGTCACGATGGGAAGCTCGAACCGCCACCCGGCAATCCCGGCCACGGCAGCCTGCATGCCACGAACATGGCCAAGCAGGATCTCGCCGTCATGCGCCAGCCGGTAACCCTGCTGGCTGCGCTCGAACAGGGAGCGGCCGAGGGATTTTTCCAGCGCCAGCATCCGGCGCCCGATCGTCGGCGCGCTCAGGCCCGTGCGCGCGGCTGCGGCGCTCAGGCCCCCCGCCATCGCCACATGCAGAAAGAGTTGCAGGTCGTCCCAGGCCGTCTCGTCCATCGTCCGTCCCCTTCACGCGCTTGGCTCTTATAGCACCAAGACGAAAGGTGGCCTCATTGCAGGAATGAAACGCCCCTTTCATTCCCGCATCTACGATCGCGCGCGGCAGACGGCTATCTCCCGATCCTGCACCTTGAGAAGGAGAGCCCCATGCGCGACCAGCTTCTGATCCTCGCCCTGACAGGCCGTAACAACACCCGCCCGCACGGCAAACGGAAGACCGACGCCTTCGCCGATCCGCTCGACGACACCGCCTGGGATGGCCTTCGCTGGCTCGTGCCGCTTCTCGCGGCACTCACCGGCATCACTCCCCGGCATCGAAGCCGGCGCATCAGCCGAGGCCGATCCGGCTCTACACCCGCTCGCCGTTGCGCAGCCGGTAGCTCGGCGCATACATCGTCACCAGCTCTTCCGACGCCGTGGGATGCACCGCCATCGTCCGGTCGAAATCGTCCTTGGTGACACCGGCCTTCAGCGAAATACCGAGAAGCTGCGCCATCTCGCCGGCGCTCGGGCCCAGAATATGCGCGCCGACCACCTTACGGTTTTCCGCATTCACGACCAGCTTCATGATCGTCTTCTCGGAGCGGCCCGACAGCGTGGCGCGCATCGGCCGGAACTCCGTCCGGTAGATCTCGACGTCCGACAGCGTGCGCGCGGCCTCGTCTTCCGACAGGCCCACGGTGCCGATTTCCGGCTGGGAGAACACGGCGGTGGCGATCAGGTCATGGTCGGGCGAGGTCGGGTTGCCCTTGTACTCCGTCTCGATGAAGCACATCGCCTCGTGGATGGCGACCGGCGTCAGTTGCACGCGGTTGGTCACGTCCCCCAGCGCATAGACGCCCGGCGCGCTGGTGCGCGAGAACGCATCCACGACGATCGCCCCTTGATGGTCGGTCTTCACGCCCGCAGCCTCCAGCCCGAGGCCTTCCGTGTTGGGCACGCGGCCGAGCGCCAGCATCACCTGATCCACCGTCAGGATCTCGCCCTTCAGCGTCGTCACCAGCCGCCCGCCGCTTGGCGCATCCGAAATGGTCTCGATGATGTCCTCGCAGAGGATATGGATGCCCTTGTCGGTCATGGCCTTCTGCAGGCCCTCGCGCATGTCGTTGTCGAACCGCGAGAGGATCTGCTTGCCGCGATAGATCAGCGTCGTCTCGACGCCGAGCCCGTGCATGATGTTGGCGAATTCGACGGCGATATAGCCGCCGCCGGCAATCAGGATGGATTTCGGCAGTTCGGGCAGGTCGAACACCTCGTTGGAAGTGATCGTCAGCTCATGGCCCGGCAGCGCCTCATGCGGGGCCGGGCGTCCGCCGACGGCGATCACGATCCGCTCCGCGGTCACGATCCGGCCGGTCGAGATCAGCTTGACGCTGTTCGGCCCGACCAGTTCGGCCCGCGTGTGAAAAATATCCGCGCCGGCATTGGCGAGCCCCTTCTGGTAGAGCCCTTCCAGTCGGGTGATCTCGGCTTCCTTGGCCGCCACTAGTTTGTGCCAGTCGAAGGATGTCTCCCCGACCGTCCAGCCGAAGCCTTCGGCATCCTTGAAATCGGTCGAGAACGCCGAGGCATAGACGTAGAGTTTCTTTGGCACGCAGCCGCGAATGACGCAGGTGCCGCCGTAGCGGAATTCCTCGGCGATCGCGACCTTCTTGCCGAGCGATGCCGCAACGCGCCCGCTGCGCACCCCGCCGGACCCGCCGCCGATGACGAAGAGATCATAATCGTAAGAAGTCATGGAAGGGCTCCGGGAACCGAGAAGAGGCGGGCGCGGCGCGGTCACGTCCGGCGCTGCCCGTTGGCATGCGACTGATATAGTGCGCCGGGCCGACAAAAGAAAAGCCCCCCGGAAGGTCCGGAG
Source organism: Rhizobium sp. PP-CC-3G-465 (assembly GCF_004343445.1). Taxonomy (NCBI): domain Bacteria; kingdom Pseudomonadati; phylum Pseudomonadota; class Alphaproteobacteria; order Hyphomicrobiales; family Rhizobiaceae; genus Rhizobium; species Rhizobium sp. PP-CC-3G-465. The sequence goes on along the minus strand of NZ_SLYH01000001.1, from coordinate 752,231 downwards.
GGCGCAAAGACGTCGTCACGATGATGGGGCGATAGCCTCAGGGCGCCGGTGTCGCTGCCGGTGCCGGTGCGGCCGGAGCCTGGCCGGCGGCGGCGTCGGCCGGCGGGGCGAGCGTTGCCTGCAGCGACTTGGTGGCTTCCGCGTTCAGGTCGCGCGAAACGCCGGCCGCCCAGATGTCGGCGGCCTTCAGCATTTCCCTCGACGCGATCGGGCCGTCGTTCAGCAGCTTCTTGCCGGCTTCCGACTGGTAAAACGCGCTGATGGCGTTCAGCTGGTCGACGGTGAAGGTCTTGGCGTAGATGGTCGCGGCTTCCCGCTCCAGGTCGGCGCGGCGGCCGGCCAGTTCCAGCGCCTTGGCGTCGATGGTCGAGGAGATCAGGTCCTGATAGTTCGGCGAGGACTGGATCAGGTTGGCCTTCAGGCGCTCGGCGAGGTTCGGCAGGATGTTGTCGAAATTGTCGGTGGCACCGATGGCGGAGATGGCGGCGCGCGCGGCCTTCAGGTGGTCTTCCGTCACGTCCTGCGCAAAGGCTGCCGGTGCCGTGGTGGCGAGAAGGACGAAGGCGGTCAAGACGCGGACCCGGCCAGCAAATCTGTTCATGCGAAAAAGCTCCTGTGTGTTCTTGGGCGTCGCGCCGGTTCGACGCGTCCGGTAAATGGGAATAGGGATCAGGTCGATCGTGCGCTCGTCATCACCCTGGCACCCGCCTCGCCGGCGATGATCGCCAGAGAAGCCATGCCGATGAAGAGGCCGTGCTCGACCACGCCCGGAAGTCCGTTCAGCTCGCGCGCCAGCGCATCTGCATCAGGAATGCGGCCAAAAGATGCATCCACGATCAGATGTCCACCGTCCGTCTCGAACAGCCCGTCGCCGGAACTGCGCAAGGTGAGATCGCCCGCAAGCCCCAGCCGTGCGGCGGTTTTCTCGATGGCGATCAGCGTCGCCTTCTGCCCGAAAGGGTTGATTTCGATCGGCAGCTTGAAGGCGCCGAGCGTGTCCACGACCTTGCTCTCGTCGGCAATGACGATCATGCGCGCCGAGGAGGATGCCACGATCTTCTCCCGCAGGAGCGCCCCGCCGCCGCCCTTGATGAGGTTGAGGTTGGAATCGACCTCGTCTGCGCCATCGATCGTCAGGTCCAGTTCCGGCAGCTCGTCCAGCGAGCGCAGGGGAATGCCGAGGTCGAGGCATAGCCGCGCCGTGCGCTCGGATGTCGGAACACCCTCGATGCGAAAACCGTCCGCGACCTTTTCGGCGAGCAGCCGAATGAACTCTTCGGCCGTCGAGCCGGTTCCGATCCCGAGCCGCATGCCGTCCTCGACATGCGCGAGCGCCGCCTCGGCGGCCTTGATCTTCATGTGGCGGGCATCCATGCGCCGCTGTCTCCCGTTGAACCCGTGGTCCGGGCAGGCCCGGCCGCCCGGAGGTTTACACGGCCCATGCGACAGAGGAAAGCCCCCGGCACGAACACCCCGCCAAACGTGCCCCCTCAAGCGACCGGCCGATCGCCTTCGAACCGAGACAGATTGCATTTCGGCCCGCGGTCGCATACCCCGGCAGGCAAACCCCAGACCCGGACTCCAGACCCGCAAAGGCCGCGCCCATGTCCTCCTCATCCAGCGCCCCCTCATCCAGCTCCCTGGCCCCCGCCACCATCGTCTTCGACCTCGACGGAACGCTGGTCGATACCGCGCCCGATCTCGTCGCGAGCCTCAATCACGCGGTCACGCAGGCGGGCCTCGCACCGGTCGGCTATGACGACCTGACCCATCTCGTCGGCCACGGCGCACAGGCCATGATCGAGCGGACGTTCAGGCTGCGCGGCAAGCCGTTGAGCGAAGACGATCTCGCCTGGCAGATGAAGGAATTCGTCGCCCACTATCACGCCACGATGCCCGGCGCGTCCATGCCCTATCCCGGCGTGCTCGATGCCATGGACCGGCTGTCCGGCGCCGGCTACCTGCTGGCCGTCTGCACCAACAAGCTGGAAATGCTCGCACGAACGCTGCTCGAAACCCTCGGCCTCACCGCCCACTTCGCGGCCATCACCGGCGGCGACACCTTCGACGTCCGCAAGCCCCATGCCGAGCATCTGCTCGCCACCATCCGCCTTGCCGGCGGAACGCCCGGGCGCGCGGTGATGATCGGCGACAGCCGCAACGACATCCTCGTCGCCCAGAACGCCGCCATCCCCTCCATCGCCGTCCCCTTCGGCTATTCCGACGTCGCCGTGGAAACCCTCGACCCCACCATCGTCATCACCCATTTCACCGAACTGACCCCCGATCTCATCGAGCGCCTTCTGGCCGACAAAGCCTGACGCGCTAGAGTTTGTCTGGGATAAGTGGAATCCGGTTATCCCGAAGAGACAAACGACAAAAGAGGGATTTAGAGTCTGGCTGGTTCAGAATGAACCTGACAGACTCTAGAGGTGCGCAGCCTTCGCCGCCATCGTCTGGAGCACGACCTCGGCCGCCCTCTCGCCCGGCGGCACCTCCGTGCGCATGATGTCCCACACCGTATCGAAACCGCCGATCATCGCGCGGCGTTCCGGGGTGTCGAGCGCAAGCCGTTCCATCCAGCGGGCGAGCGCGCCGGGCCGGATCGCTTCGTTGAAATACTCCGGCACGATCACATAGTCGGCGATGAGGTTCGGCAGGTTGGCGGTCCAGATGCGGATGCGCTTGTGCATCATCCGGATCAGCCAGTCCGCCTTGTAGTTCGATACGACGGGAATGCTGCAAAGGCCGAGTTCCAGGATGACGGTGCCGGAGGCCGCCATGGCGACATCGGCCTCGGCAAAAGCCTGCCACTTGGCCGGCGTTCCCACCAGCACCTCGACGCTGACCGGCCAGTCGCGCACCATGTCCCGCACATGCTCGGCCTGCCGCGGCACGGTCGGCAAGACGAAACGGAAGGCAGGCGACCGCCGCGCCATGATCTCGACCGCCTCCCGGAACACCGGCAGCAGCCGCGTGATCTCGGAGCCGCGCGAACCGGGAAGGATGAGGCACGTCCGCGGCGCCTCTTCGCCTCCAGCCTCCGCCCCGGCCCACCCAAGCGCCTCACTGCGCGCCTCGCCCCGCGCCCACTGCGCCGCGCGCACCGCCAGCACATCCGCATCCGAGGCCAGCCGGTGCCCGACATAGGTCGTCGGCGGCCCGCCCAGCATTTCCATCGCCTCCGGCTCGAACGGCAGGACAGCGAGGACATGGTCGACGTAAGGCCGCATCCGCAGAGCCCGCTCCGGCTTCCACGCCCAGACGCTGGGGCAGACGTAATCGACGATCGGCAGGTCGGGCAGCGAAGCCCGCACCAGCTTGGCCACGCGGTGGGTGAAGTCGGGACTGTCGATGATCACGAGCACATCCGGCTTTGCGGCGACAATCGCCTGCGCCGTCTGGCGAATGCGCAGCAAGAGCTTCGGCAGACGGGCCAGCACCTGCGAGATGCCCATGATCGAGAGTTCGGAATAATCGAACAGCGAGACGAGCCCCTGTTCCTGCAGCGCCTCCCCCCCAACGCCGACAAGCGAGACGGACTCGACACGGTCCTTCAGCGCCCGGATCAGATCCCCGCCGAGCAGATCCCCGGAGACCTCGCCAGCAATGACCGCAACCTTGATGGGACCCGGCGTGTTCTGTTTCGGCATGCACCCTCCTCGAAAATCGCTCGCGGAACGACAATGCGCCCGCCGTCCGTCACAGTGTCACCAACCGCCGGGAAACCGGCCTCTTCGTCCGAAGGTTCACGAAACCGGCAGAGTGCGATCGAGCCCGGTTACGAACAGGCCCGAGCGATCGGCCAGATCGATGGTGGCCGCCCGCTCCAGAACCAGCGCCCGGCCGGCCTCCACGGCAATGCCCGCAAGGCCCGCCGCCAATGCACTCTCGATCGTTGAAGGCCCGATGGAGGGCAGATCGGCGCGGAGGTCCTGCTGCGGCTTGCAGAGCTTGACCAGCACGCCACGGCGGCGCTGCGAAATCCGTCCGTCTCGACGCAGGCCCGCCACGCGCGCAATCATCGCGTCGGTGCCCTCGGGGCCCTCGAGTGCCACGACCCGTCCACCGACCGCGATGGCGCCCTGCCCGACATCGAGCTTGCCCAGCGCATTGGCCGCCGCCGTTGCCGCTGCGATATCCCTTTGGTCATCGTCATTGGGCGAGATCCGCCCGATCGGCCCGATCTCGGCCAGAAGTTCCGGCACGATCTCCTGTACGCCGATGACCCGGGCGCCGCTCGCCTCGATCAGCGCGATCGCCATCTTCAGCACCGCATCGTCGCCGCCGGAGATCAGCGTCTTCAGCACCGCCGGCACGCGCGACAGCGTCTTCAGCGTCGGGCGGATATCCCGCCATTCCGGCCGCCGCTGCACGCCGCCGGACAGCACGACCCGGTCGATGCCTTCATTCCGGAATGTCGCGCTGATATCGCGAAAATTACCGATCCCCAGCGTGCAGCTGTCATAGCCGCCCCAGCCGTCTCCGGCCTCGCCCGTCAGCGCGATGATATAAGGATTTTCGCCATGCGCCCGCGCCGCATCCGCGACGTGATGCGGCAGACGACCGCCGCCGGCGATGATCGCCAGACGGCCCCGCCCCTCGCGGTCTCCAGGCGATTCTGGGCTCTGGCCCGGCATCGCGGTCAGCCCTTCTTTCCCCGGGTGGGGGACGAGAGCGCGCGGTCGCTTTCCGCGCCGATGAAATCGAGGATCTCCATGACCGGCGCGCAGTCCAGATAATCGTCGCGGATCGCCGCCGCATTGGCCCGAACCGAGCCCGTGCCTTCGAAGATCGACTTGTAGGCGCGGCGCACCTGATGGATGACCGCCTTGTCATGGCCGGCACGCGACATGCCGACGACGTTGAGCCCTGAGAGAATGCCCGGATTGCCGTTCAGCATACCGTAGGGAATGACGTCGTAGCTCACAGCCGAGAGACCGCCGACGAACGCCTGACGGCCGACGCGGGTGAACTGGTGCACGGCCGAGCCGCCACCGAGGATCGCACGATCTTCGACCACGACATGGCCGGCCAGCATCACATTGTTGGACAGGATGATGTTGCTGCCGAGCCGGCAGTCATGCGCCACATGCGCATAGGCGAGAAACAGGTTGTTGTCGCCGACGGAGGTCAGGCCACCATGCTCCACGGTGCCCGTGTTCATGGTCACGCCCTCGCGGATCGTGCAATTCTCGCCGATCACGAGCCGGGTATCGACCGCGCTGTGATGCACGCTTTGCGAATCGCCGCCGATCACCGCCGAGGGGAAGATCCTTGTTCCCCGGCCGACGCTCGTGCGGCCGATGACCACCACATGGCTCATCAGCACGACATCGTCGGCAAGCTCCACCAGACCGCCGACATGGCAGAACGGGCCGATGGTGACGTTCTCGCCGATGACGGCCCCGTCCTCGATGACGGCGGACGGATGAACCTTGGCGCTCTCGGCAATCATGTCAGGCTTCGTCCTTGCTGATGATCATCGCGCCGATATCCGCTTCCGCGACGAGGTGCCCGTCAACTTTGGCATCGCAATGAAACTTCCAGATACTGCCGCGCTGCTTCTGCTTGACCACGTGATACTCGACCCGGTCGCCCGGCACGACGGGCTTGCGGAAACGCGCATTGTCGATGGTCATGAAGTAGACGAGGTTGCTGCCGGTGGCCGTCTTGCGCGCACAGATCGCGCCCGCCGTCTGGGCCATGCCCTCGATCAGCAGAACGCCGGGCATGATCGGCTGGTCGGGAAAGTGGCCGGTGAAATGCGGCTCGTTCGCCGTGACGTTCTTGATGCCGATCGCCGAATTGTCGCTGTCGATCTCGATGATCTTGTCGACCAGCAGAAACGGATAGCGGTGGGGCAAGAGCTTCATGATCTCGCGGATGTCGGCCGTGCCGAGAACGGTTGCCCCCGTGTCGTAAATGGGGGTATCGCCCATTGGGGTGTCGCTCATTGCTTGTCTCCCGTCGTCGTCTTACGCTTTCTTAAGTTGGCCCGTGCCGCGATCTCGGCTGCTTCCCGCAGGAAGTCGCGCATGGGGCGCGCGGGAATGCCGCCATACCGCTCGCCGGCCGGCACGTCCGCGGCCACGCCGCTCATCGCGCCGATCTGGCTTCGGTCGCCGATCGTGATATGTCCGTTGATGGCCGCCGCGCCGCCGATCATGACGCCGTCGCCGATGCGCGTGCTGCCGGCAATGCCGACCTTCGCCGCGATGCCGCAATGGCGCCCGATGCGGACGTTGTGACCGACCTGCACGAGATTATCGATCTTCGTGCCCTCGCCGATGACCGTATCGTCCATCGCGCCGCGGTCGATCGTCGTGTTGGCGCCGATCTCCACATGATCCTGCAGGATGACGCGGCCGATCTGCACGATCTTGATCATGCCGCCGCGCGGACCCGGCGCATTGCCGAAGCCGTCCTGCCCGATACGGGCGCCGGGGTGGATGATGACATTGTTGCCGACGAGCGAGCAGAGGATCGTCGCACCGGCCGAAATCGTGCAGTCCCGGCCGATCCGCACGCCCGGGCCGATGACGACGCCGGCGGCGATGCGCGTGCCGGAGCCGATCTCGACCCCTGCCCCGATCACGGCCGTAGCCTCGATGTCGATGCCGTCTTCCAGCCGTGCCGTGGGATCGACGAATGCCGCCGGCGAGATGCCGGTCTGTCCGCCGAGATTCTGGATCGGACGCAACGCTTCGGGATGGAAAATGGCGCCGGCGAGCGCGAAGGCGGTGTGGGGATATTTCGCGAGCAGCACCGGAATATGCGGCGGTACGATCGACGCGACACTTTCGTCGCAGATTACGGCAGCCGCCTGCGATGTCGTGAACTCGTCACGATATCGCCGCTGCAGCATGTAGCAGATGTCGCGAGGGCCGGCTCGATAGGTCGGGGCGACGGACGAAACGATCCGGTCACCGGCCGTCTCGTCCTGTAGCGAAGCGCCGATGCGCTCCGCCAGATCACTCAGGCGGAGCCCGTCATGCGGCGGGAAAAACCAGTTAACATCCATGGGCCAGACTCCAGAACAGTTTGGCATGCAGTTCTGGACTGCCGATATCAGAAATTCGACGAAATACCGAACTTGATGTTCTGTACCTTGTCGTAATCTTCCTTGGCGATCGGAACCGCGTAATCGACGCGGAGCGGACCGAAGGGCGAAGCCCACAGCAGGCCGACACCGAGCGATGCACGCAGCGACGCATCCGTACCGACGATGCGGTCGCTGGCGCGGGTGCTGACATCGTTGCCGTACAGCGTGCCGGCATCTGCGAAGACGGCGCCACGGAAGCCTGCATCGCGCGGAACGCCCGGCAGCGGGAACGTCGCCTCGGCCGAAGCCGTGAAGTACGTCGTGCCACCGATCGCATCGCCGTATTCGCGGCTGCGCGGACCGATACCGTTCCGCTCGAAGCCGCGGATTTCGTTGCTGCCGATCTGGAACTGGTCGAACACTTCCATCTCGCCGCCCGTACCGACGACATGGCCGGCACCGGCCGACAGCGACGCAATCACGTCGGCATCGTCGTTCACGGTGTAGTACCACTTGGCCTTGGCCGTCAGCTTGTAGAAGTCGGACGTGCCGCCGAGGCCGGCAAATTCCTGCGTCGCCGTCGCCAGGATGCCTTCATGCGGCAGCTGGGCGTCGTCGAGCGAGTTGTAGGTGAACGAGTTGGAGATCGACGAACGCGTCCACGGCGAGAAGTTCACGACGCGACGGTAGGGCGACGACAGGTCGGCCAGCTCGTCGTCGGACGCGTGGTAGTCGAGTTCCGTGTAGTTGTAGCGCAGCGTCGATGACAGGCGCTCGGTGATCGGCGCGGTGACGCGCAGGCTGAAGCCCTGATCCTCGTAGCTGTAGTTGTCGTCGTTGAAGTCGTTCTCGTTCTTGAAGACGTCGAAGCCGGCTGCCAGGCGATAGCCGAGGAAGTAGGGCTCGGTGAACGATACGTTGTAGGTCTTGCTATCTTCGCCACGACCGGCTGCGACGCGGATGTACTGGCCACGGCCGAGGAAGTTCTTTTCCTCGATCGAGGCTTCCACGAGGAAGCCGCCGCCATTGCCGGCAGAGTAGCCGGCGCCGATGCCGAACGAACCGGTCGACTGGTCCTGCACATCAACGATGACGACCACACGGTCGGACGCAGTGCCGGCCTGGGTCGAGATGTTGACGGTCGAGAAGTACCCGAGCGCTTCGAGGCGGCGCTTGGCCGTCGCGATCATTTCCTGGTTGAAGGCGTCGCCTTCGCTCATGTCGAATTCGCGACGGATGACGTAGTCGCGCGTGCGGGTGTTGCCGCGGATTTCGATGCGCTCGATATAGGCGCGCTCACCCTGGTCGACGAGATAATCGACGGCGATCGTGCGGCCCGCAAAGTCGCGGTTGCCGCGCGGCGTGACGCGGGCGAAGGGATACCCTTGCGCGGCGACGCGCTTGGAGATCTCCGACATCGTTTCCTGAACGTCCTTGGCCTTGTAGATCGTACCCTGACGGCTCTGGACCAGACCCTTCAGTTCTTCGGCATTGATGCCTTCGACGGTCGATTCGACATTGACGGCACCGAAGTCGTAGCGCTCGCCTTCTTCGATCGTGATCGTCACCGTGTACTCGTTCGACGTCTCGTCGAGAACGGCGTCGGAGCTGACGACGCGGAAGTCGGCATAGCCACGGTTGTAATAGAACTGGCGAAGCTGCTCCTCATCGGCACGCAGCTTGTCGGCATTGTAGACGTCTTTCCGGTTGAGGAAGGACAGGATGCCGGACTTCTTGGTGGAGATGACGCCCTGCAGACGGCCATCGCTATAGGCATTATTGCCGACGAAGTTGATCGAGCGGATCTTGGTCCGGTCGCCTTCGTTGACGACGAAGGCGACGTTGATGCGCCCTTCCGCGATCGGCGCCGTCTGAACGGTCACGGTCACGTCGTTGCGGCCGATGCCGGCATAGGCATCCTTGATCGACTGAATGTCGGCCTGCGCGGTCGCCTCGCTATAGGCGCCCAGCGAGCGGGTCTTGACGACCGCGGCCAGCTTCTCGTCGGTGATCTTGCGGTTGCCGTTGAAGACCACCTGATTGATCAGGTTGTTCTCGCTGACGGACACGACCAGCGCACCACCGGAAACGTTGATGCTGACATTGGAGAAGTAACCCGTGGCGTACAGGCGCTTCACCGAAGCGTCGATGTCGCTATTGGTGAACTCCCGGCCGGGAACGATGGTGATGTTGGAGCGAACCGTCTCAGCGCTGACGCGCGTTGCACCGCGAACGTCGATACGACGGATCGTTGCAGCTTCAGCGACAGACGCACTGGCAAGAACGACGACGCCAGTTCCAGACGCGACAATCCCTGCAGACAGCGCAACCGCCGACACCGCGTTCAAAAACTTTGAACCAGCCTTCATGTTCTGATCTTACCTTCTTCCAATGTCCCGCGGCGAACTCGTGCCGACTCCGGTCATGCCTGCCGTTTTACCCGCTTTTCTCATACAAGCAAGGTAGCACGTTAATTTCCGTTTACTTCAATTCCCACCGTGGCTGAACGGCCACTACTGACAAGAATTATCGTAAACAAATCGTTTCTAATCAAACCTTTGAAGAGAAGCCTTGCTCCTGTTTAGCGCCTCTTCCTTAACCTTTAGCCAACCGCGCCGCTCATTCGTCCGACAAGTGAGGAAATATCGTTCCAGGTGGCGAAAACCATCAGCATCAGCACCATGGCAAAGCCGATGCGGAAGGCGATGTCCTGGGCGGAGGGGCCGAGCGGACGGCCGCGGATGGCCTCGATCGCATAAAACATCAGGTGCCCGCCATCGAGCACCGGCACCGGCATCAGGTTGAGAAGACCGATGGAGACCGAGAGAACGGCGGCAAGCTGCAGCACAGCGGCAACGCCGAGCGTCGCCATCTGCCCGGAGGCCTGCGCCACGCGGATGGGCCCGCCGAGCTGGTCGGCCTTCATGTGACCGGTCACGAGATTGCCGATATAGGCGAAGGTGCCGGTGACGATATGCCAGCTTTCCACGGCGCCCTGCCCGATCGCTTCCAGCGGACCGAAACTCTGCAGGCGGAAATTGCCGCTCTCCTGGTTCGTCACGATGCCGATGATGCCCATTTCCATCTTGTTGCCGAACTGGTCGGTGATCTCGGTGCGCTTGGGCACCATCGGCACCTCCAGCAGCTGCCCATCGCGGCGGATTTCCACGACGATCGGCATTTCCGGGCGCACGCCCACATAGCGGCGTACGTCGTCGAAGGTCGTGACGGTGGAGCCGTCGATGGAGACGAGCAGGTCGCCCGGCCGAATGCCCGATTCGGCAGCCGCACTGCCCGCCTTTACCTCTGACACGACAGGATCGGCGATCGGCTTGCCGTACGCCGAAAACAGCAGGGCATAGATGACGATGGCGAGGATGAAATTGGCGATCGGACCGGCGGCAACCGTCGCCGCCCGCTTCCAGAGCGCCGCACCCAGAAAGGTCCGCCCGCGCTCCTCGGCCGAGAGCCCCTCGAGCGCCTGGTAGTCCGGCGTGCTCGCCGCATCCTCGTCGCCATAGAACTTGACGTAGCCGCCGAGCGGAATGGCGCAGAACTTCCAGCGCGTGCCGCGCCGGTCGTTGAAGCCGACGAGCTCCGGCCCGAAACCGATGGAAAAGGCGACGATCTTGATGCCCGACCAGCGCCCGACGAGGTAATGGCCCATTTCATGCACGAAGACGAGCAGCGTCAGGACCAGAAGAAACGGGACGATGTAGCCCACGAAGAGATGGAGGAGATCGGCCAGGTAGGTCATTGTCGTCCTTGTCAGGTCGCTGAAAGCGAGCGAGATCGTCGAAAGCTGGCGCCACGCGCACCTTTGGAAGCAAGCCCGGCTGATCCGTCTTATAGAGATGGCGCATGCAATGCGATATGGGCCTCGAAATCACGTTTTTGCGGGCCCGCCACCGCCCCGGCCCGCCTGGTCGTCATCATGACCTCAGAGCCCCAGAAGCAATGACCCGATCTTGCCGCCGGCGCCCGTCATGGCCTCCCCGAGCGCGATGATCAGCGCCGCGAAACAGGCGACCACGAGCCCGTCCACCCGGTCCCAGACGCCGCCATGCCCCGGAATGATGCGGCCGCTGTCCTTCACGCCGCAGCGGCGCTTCACATAGGATTCGAACAGATCGCCGCACTGGCTGGCAATCGACAGCACGAGCGCGACCAGCGGGATGCGCGCATCTTCGAGCGAGAAGTACGAGGCGTAGACGGCCGTTCCCGCAACGACGCCCGAGACCGCGCCGCCGATGGCGCCGGACCACGTCTTGCCGGGCGAGATGCTGGGCGCGAGCTTCGGGCCGCCGATGGCCCGGCCGAAGAAAAAGGCGAGGATATCGGTCGCCCAGACCACCGCGAAGACGAAGAGCATGGCGACGAAGCCGACCTGCGTGTCGTCGCGGATGGTCGCGAGCGAGATCGTCGTCATCCCGGCATAGGCGACGCCCCCCGGAAGCCACCAGCCCCGCCCGTGGAATCGCGACCAGACGATGGCGGCGATGGAGGCGAGAATGAGAACCGGCAAGGCATATTCGTCGCCACCGCCGATGATGAGAACGGCCACGACCGCCTGCACGCCCCAGCCGGCGAAGTAGGCGCCACGATCGCCCTCGGCGATCCGCGTCATGCTTGACCATTCATGCCAGACGGCCAGCCCGATGATGGCCGAGAGAATGGCAAAGGCCGGACCGCCGATCCAGGTGTCGCCGAGCGCGACGGCCGCAAGCACGATCCCGGAAATGATTCGAAGCTGGAGTTCGCGGCCCATCACGAACCGACCGCGAGGCTGGCCGGAGGCGGGGTGGCGGACGAGGCGGCAGCTGAGGCCGGAGCGACATTGCCGAAGCGCCGATCGCGCTGCCGATAGATGTCGATGGCGCGCATCAGCATCGCCCGGTCGAAGTCGGGCCAGTATTCCGGCATGAAGACGAACTCCGAATAGGCGGATTGCCAGAGCAGGAAGTTGGAGAGCCGCTCCTCGCCGCTGGTGCGGATCACGAGGTCGGGATCCGGCATGCCGGCCGTATCGAGCCGGCTGGCGATCAGCGGCGGCGTGATCTGCTCGGGGCTCAGCCGTCCCTCGGCCACATCCACCGCCAGCGACTGCATGGCCCGGGCGATCTCGTCGCGCGAGCCGTAGTTGAAGGCGATGCAGACGGTGATCGCCGTATTGTTGCGCGTCGTCTCCTCTGCCTCCAGGAGCAGCGGCAGGACGTCGCTGCGCAGGTTCCAGCGGTCGCCGATGATGCGGACCCGCACGTTCTGGCGGTGCAGTTCCGCCAGATCCCGGCGGATGAACACCTTCAGCAGGCCCATGAGGTCGTTGACCTCCGGTTCCGGCCGGCTCCAGTTCTCCGACGAGAAGGCGTAGAGCGTGAGATAGCGGATGCCAAGTTCGCCGGCCGCACGCACAGTTTCGCGAACGGCCTCGACGCCCTTGCGGTGTCCCATGGTCCGCGGCAGGCCGCGCCGGGCGGCCCAACGGCCATTGCCGTCCATGATGATGGCGACATGGAGGGGAAGCGTTCTGGCGGACGGATCGGACATGGACGGCCTGACTTCGCGGAAGAGGAGAAAACGCAGTATGCAGACTAGACCTGCATGATTTCCTTTTCCTTATCGACGAGCAAGCGGTCCACGTCGGAAATCATATCGTCGGTCATCTTCTGGACCTTTTCCGACTGGATGCGGCTGATGTCCTGACCGATCGTGCCGTCCTTCTCCGCCTTTTTCAGGTTGTCCATGCCGTCGCGACGAACGTGGCGGATCGCAACCTTGCTCTTTTCCGCATAATCATGCGCCACCTTCACCAGCGACCGGCGACGCTCTTCGTTCAGCTCCGGCAGGGGAATGCGCAGCGTCTGGCCGTCCATGATCGGGTTCAGGCCGAGATTCGATTCGCGAATCGCCCGGTCCACGGCGCTCACCATGGAGCGATCCCAGATGGACACGCCCAGCATGCGCGGCTCGGGCACCGTGATGTTGGCGACCTGGTTCAGGGGGACGCGCGAGCCATAGGCTTCGACCATCACCGGATCGAGAACGTTGGCCGAAGCCCGTCCCGTCCGCAGCGAGGCGATGTCGTTCTTGAACGCAGCGATCGCGCCATCCATGCGGCGCTTCAGGTCGTTGAGGTCGATACCTTCACTCATGTTCTCTGCTCCGTGCTCGGCTCGTGCGATCCCGCTTTCTGCGAGACCCCTGCCGTTTCAGTTGTCGGTGACGATGGTGGCGCGGCCGCCGCCCGTCAGGATATCGGTGAACCCGCCCTTCTCATGGATCGAGAAGACGATGATCGGAATGCTGTTTTCACGCGCGAGCGCCACGGCCGAAACGTCCATGACGGCGAGGCCCTTGTCCAGAACTTCGCTATGCGTCAACCGCTCGAAGCGGGTCGCGTTCGGGTCCTTCTTGGGGTCGGCCGAGTAGATGCCGTCCACCTGCGTGCCCTTGAAGATCGCCTGGGCACCCATTTCCGCTGCGCGGAGGGCAGCAGCCGAATCGGTCGTGAAGAACGGGTTGCCCGTGCCGCCGGCAAAGATCACGACGCGGCCGAGCGACAGGTGGTAGAGCGTCGCGCGCTGGGAGAAGCTCTCGCAGATCTCCGGCATGGCGATGGCCGACAGGACCACCGTGTCGATATCGAGCTTGCGCAGCGAGGTCGCCAGCGCCAGCGCATTGATGACGGTCGCCAGCATGCCCATATGGTCGCCCGTCACGCGGTCGCCACCCTTGGACGCCACGGCGACACCACGGAAGATGTTGCCGCCACCGACGACCACGCCCACTTCGACGCCCATGGCGCGTGCAGCGGCGATGTCGGAGGCGATCCGGTCGACAACGGTAACGTCGATGCCAAACCCCTGATCGCCCATCAGCGCTTCGCCGGAGGCTTTCAAAAGTACGCGTTTATACAGCGGTTCGGCCGACATCGTCACTCCTGTCGTGGCGCGCGTCCGGTCGTCCGGCGCGCTGTTTGGGTCAAGCATACGGCACCCGCAGAGGCTGCATCGCTTCCGGACGATCAGTCCACCGGATCGACGCTAATTGCGTCCAGCCGGATACACGAAGGGCACCGCGTTGTCCACGCGATGCCCTTCCGATTTGCGCAAAGCCGAAGAAGAATCAGCCCTTGGCGACGGCGGCCACTTCGGCTGCGAAGTCGCTTTCTTCCTTCTCGACGCCTTCGCCGAGCAGGAGGCGGGCCATGCCCGTGACTTCGATCGGCGCGCCGACCGTCTTTTCGGCTTCCTTGATGGCAGCCTCGACCGTCAGGTCGGGGTTCATCACGAAGGACTGGCTGAGCAGCGCGACTTCTTCGAAGAACTTGCGCATGCGGCCATCGACCATCTTTTCGATGATGTTGTCCGGCTTGCCCGAAGCGCGCGACTGTTCGATGAACACGTTGCGTTCGCGTTCGGCAACCGCTGCATCGACTTCCGTCGAGCGGATGGCGAGCGGGTTGGTCGCTGCGATGTGCATGGCGACCTGGCGGCCGATGGCGTTCAGGGCATCCTTGTCACCGGTGGACTTCAGAGCCACGAGCACGCCGAGCTTGCCGAGACCGTCGGCCACCGCATTGTGGATGTAGGTCGAGACGACGCCGTCCTCGACGGAGAGCAGGGCTGCACGGCGCAGCGTCATGTTCTCGCCGATCGTGCCGATCGCGTCCTTGATGCTGTCGGAAACCGACTTGCCGGTTGCGGGATAAGTGGCGGCGTTGATCGCATCGACCGTGCCGTCCGTGTCGACGGCAACCTTGGCGAAGCCGCGAACCAGTTCCTGGAAGGCGTCGTTACGCGCGACGAAGTCGGTCTCGGAGTTGACTTCGATGACGACGGCCTTGGTGCCGGCGCTGGTGATGCCGATCAGGCCTTCGGCGGCCGTGCGGCCCGACTTCTTGTCGGCCTTGGCGATGCCCTTGGCACGCAGCCAGTCGATCGCGGCTTCCATGTCGCCGTTGGTTTCGCCCAGTGCCTTCTTGCAATCCATCATGCCTGCGCCGGACTTCTCGCGCAGTTCCTTCACCATTGCTGCAGTAATGGTCGTCATCGTCTTGGCCTCTTTCTGTGTCTCGTCCGGTGCGCTCAGATACGGTCGAGCGGCGTTTGCCGGAAAGTGTGTGAGGGTGTGCCCCCTCAGGATGACATCGTGATGAACAGTCTCACCCGATGTGGACCCGCGCCGTGGCGGTATCCTCGAAAAGAAGCGGGGCCGCCCACTTCATCAGTCGCAAACGGCCCCGTTCGGTCAATCGTGGCTGGCACCGCTCCGGTGCCGCCGATGATCGTGCTTGGTATCAGGCGTCGGTCGCGACGGCTTCTTCCAGAGCCGGCTCGAGCGGCAGGTCGGCGGATGCGCCGAGGTCGCGGCCGGACGAACCCTGCTGACGGGCGATGCCGTCGAGGGCTGCACGGGCGATCAGGTCGCAATACAGCGAGATGGCGCGCGAAGCGTCGTCATTGCCGGGGATCGCGTAATCGATCTGGTCCGGATCGCAGTTCGAGTCGATAACGGCGACGACCGGGATGCCGAGACGCTTGGCTTCTTCGATCGCGATCGACTCCTTGTTGGTGTCGATGATGAACATCAGGTCGGGAACGCCGCCCATGTCGCGGATACCGCCGAGGGCGCGGTTGAGCTTCTCGCGCTCGCGCTCGAGGTTCAGGCGTTCCTTCTTGGTGAAGCCCGAAGCGTCGGACGCAAGGATCTCGTCGAGCTTGCGCAGGCGCTGGATCGAGTTGGAGATCGTCTTCCAGTTGGTCATCATGCCGCCGAGCCAGCGGGCGTTGACGTAATACTGGGCCGAACGCTTTGCGCTGTCGGCGATGATTTCCGACGCCTGGCGCTTGGTGCCGACGAAGAGAACGCGGCCGCCCTTGGCAACCGTGTCGCTGACGGCCTGAAGGGCGCGCGACAGCATGGGGACGGTCTGTGCAAGGTCGATGATGTGAACGTTGGAACGTTCGCCGAAGATGTAGGGCTTCATCTTCGGGTTCCAGCGGTGAGTCTGGTGGCCGAAGTGAACACCAGCTTCAAGAAGCTGGCGCATGCTGAAATCGGGCAATGCCATGCCGTTTATCCTTTTCCGGTTGAACCTCCGTGGGGAAAACAGCACCATCAGATGACGGTGCCACCGGGCGGAACGCAACGGATGTCTCCCGAAACGTCCCAGACCCCACGTGTGGAATGCGGCTCGCCATACAGCGGGACGCCACGGATATCAAGGAAAAAGGCGTGAAGTTCGAGGTTTTATGCCCTCAACTGCCGATGCCGCCTACTTGCAGGCACCCTCGCCGCCCTGCTTGAACATTTCGAGGTTGGCCAGCTTCCCGCTGAGCACGAAGTCCCCGTAATCCATCGTCAGGTCGCGGGTGATGCCATTCTCATAGAGCTTGAACGCCATGCGGTAGATCGGCACGGCGTCTCCCGTCGCCTCGTCGTTGAAGTAGGAGATCGTCACCGGCCAGAACGGCTTTTGCGCCATCACGCCGGCTTTGCCGACATCCGCGTCCTCGTCGCCGGCCTTCGGCTTGTGCTGCGCGCCGACCAGCGTCGTCGTCACCAGCGTCTTGTCGCCGCTGTCGGAGCCATCGAAGATCCGCGATTCGAAGATCTTGTCGCCGCGCTTGGCGCGGTCGATCACTTCGAGCATGTGCTCGGTCGGAAACAGGCTGTGGGCCAGCGCCACCTCGCGCTTGTCCGGCGCCGTCAGGTCCACCGTCACGCCATCCTTGGCGTCATGAGCGAGCCCGCGCACTTCCTTGTCCAGCTTCTCGTCGGTGAAGGAGCGCGTGAGGAAGCGGAAATTGCCGGTCTTCAGGTCCTCGAAGGTCGTCGTCTGCTGGTCCGTCAGCCGCACGTCCTCGCCGGTATCCACCTTGGTGACGAAGCGGAAGCTCACCGTGTAGCCATCGCAGGCCGAGCCGTTGAACTCGTAGACCATGCGGCCATACATGCTGGAAATGCCCGAGCGCTCGGAGGAATCCTTCAGCTCGAGATCGTAGACGGCACGATGCGGAACCAGGATGTTCGCCGTGGCGTTCCCCGTCCCGACCACCGTCGTCCCCAGAAGTGCTGCGGATACGACGACGGATCGGGTCATGCCTGAACGAAACATTCAACTGCTCCTGTTGGATCGACGCGCGATGCTATATTGAAGCATGCGTCGAAAGCGGGGCGGCGGATCGGTTTCCGCCGCAACGCACAATGAAGTGCATGACGCATTCCCCATGAGAATACAATATTGTCCGGAGACATCCATGTCCGCAGAAATCGAAGCCCGCATCGAACAACTCGGCATCACCCTGCCGGTTGCCGCCGCACCGGCCGCAAACTACGTCCCCTTCGTCATCAGCGGCCAGCACCTCTATATTTCCGGACAGCTGCCGATGGACAACGGCAAGGTCGCCGTCCTCGGACTCGTAGGCGCTGACGTCGATGTCACCGCCGCCCAGCGCGCCGCCGAACTCTGCGCCATCAACGTGCTCGCCCAGGCCAAGGCCGCACTCGACGGCGATCTCGGCCGCATCCGTCGCATCGTCAAGCTCAACGGCTTCATCGCCTCCGCCCCGGGCTTCACCGATCAGCACCTCGTCATGAACGGCGCGTCGAACCTCATCGTCACCATCCTCGGCGAAGCCGGCGTCCACGCCCGCGCCGCCGTCGGCATGGCCGGCCTGCCCTTCAACGCCGCCGTCGAAATCGACGCCGTCATCGAGATCGCGTGATCGCGATGCCCGATTCTTCCTTTCTGAAAGCCCAGCCGGTCGCCCATCGCGGCTACCACGACATGAACAATGCGATCTGGGAAAACACCATCTCCGCCTTCCAGCGCGCCATCGACCACGGCTACGCCATCGAATGCGACCTGCAATATACGGCCGACGGCGTGCCCGTCGTCTTCCACGATGACGACATGAAACGCCTCTGCGGCGTCGACGGCGACATCCGCCTGAAGACCGTCGGCGAACTCGGCCTGTTCTCCATCGGCAACACGTCCGACCGCATCCCCTCGCTCTCCCAACTCCTGCGCCTCGTCAAGGGCCGCGTGCCCCTGGTGCTGGAGCTCAAGGGTCGCCAGGGCGACGACGGAGGCTTTGCCGATTCCGTGGTCGATATTCTCGAAAGCTATAGCGGCCCGGTCGCGCTGATGAGCTTCGACCACTGGCTGCTCAAGGACCTGAAGGCGCTCGAATCGCGCTTCCCCCTCGGCCTCACCGCCGAAGGCGCGCGGCCGGAGGAGTTTGCGCTTCACGAGGAAGCCATGGCGCTCGGTCTCGATTTCATCTCCTACCACTATGGCCACCTGCCGAACCCCTTCATCTCGGCGCAGCGCGACCTCGGCCGCACCGTGATCACCTGGACGGTGCGCGACGAGGCGGCGGCGGACCACACCTTTCTCCATGCGGATCAGATGACCTTCGAAGGCTTCGAGCCGCGGCCGCGGTCAAACGGGGATCTGGTGGCCTGACGCATGGCAGACGAAGTCAGCATCCGCATCGAAACGTCGTTCAAGGATATCGACAAGGCAGCCTGGGATCGACTCATCGGCACGTCGAAGGGCTCAAGCACCCTTGAGGTGCCCTTCAACCCCTTCGTCTCCCACGCCTATCTCTCGGCGCTCGAAGACTCCGGCTCGGCGACGGCCGAGACCGGCTGGCTCGGCCAGCATCTGCTAATGGAGGACGGCAACGGCGCGCTTGCGGGCGCGCTCGTCTGCTACCTGAAGAACCACAGCCAGGGCGAATACGTCTTCGACCACGGCTGGGCCGATGCGCTGGAGCGGGCAGGCGGGCGCTATTACCCGAAACTCCAGAGCTCCGTGCCCTTCACGCCCGCCACCGGCCCGCGCCTGCTGGCGGCGTCAGAGCCCTTCGCGCCGGAGGCCGTGCACATGGCGCTGGCGGCGGGCCTGACGGAGCTTGCCAAGCGCCACAAGGTCTCCTCCGCCCACGTCACCTTCGTGCCCGAAGCGGAAGTTCCGACCTTCGAGGACGCCGACTTTCTCCATCGCACGGACCAGCAATTCCACTTCACCAATGACAACTATGCCAGCCACGACGATTTCCTGGAGACGCTCGCCTCTCGCAAGCGCAAGGCGCTGAAGAAGGAGCGCCGCGCGGCGCTCGAAAACGGCATCACAGTGGACTGGCTGACCGGCGCGGACTTGACCGAAGAGATCTGGGATCAGTTCTTCCGCTTCTACATGGACACCGGCAGCCGCAAATGGGGCCGCCCCTACCTCACCCGCGCTTTCTACTCGCTGATCGGCGAGCGCATGGCCGACAATATCCTCCTCGTCATGGCCAAGCGCGAGGGCCGCTACATCGCCGGCGCCATCAACTTCATCGGCGGCGATGCCCTCTACGGCCGCCACTGGGGCGCGATCGAGGATCATCCCTTCCTGCATTTCGAGGTCTGCTACCACCAGGCCATCGATTTCGCGATTTCACGCGGCCTGAAGCGCGTCGAAGCCGGCGCGCAAGGGGAACACAAGCTCGCCCGCGGCTACCTCCCCGTCACCACCCACTCCGCCCACTACTTCACGCATCCCGGCCTGAAACACGCGGTCGCCGACTATCTCGAGCGCGAACGCCTCGACGTGGAAGCCATGGGCGACATCCTCACCGAGCACAGCCCCTTCCGGAAGGGCGAGCGGCAGGATGTGGAATCCGACACCTGATATTTACAAGGGACCTCTCATGACCCAGTACGACACCAACAACATCTTCGCAAAAATCCTGCGCGGCGAGATCCCCTCTTACACGGTCTACGAAGACGACGCCGTCATCGCCTTCATGGACGTCATGCCGCAGGCCGACGGCCACGCGCTCGTCGTGCCGAAGTCCCCCTCGCGCAACCTGCTCGACGCCGACCCCGCCACCCTGCCCGCGCTGATCGCCGCCGTCCAGAAAGTCGCCGTCGCCTCCAAGCAGGCCTTCGCCGCCGACGGCATCACCATCATGCAGTTCAACGAAGCCCCCGCCGGCCAATCCGTCTTCCACCTCCACTTTCACATCATCCCGCGCCACGAAGGCAACCCCATGCGCGCCCATTCCGGCACCATGGAAGACGGCGACATCCTCAAGGCCAACGCCGAAAAACTCCGCGCAGCATTGGGCTGAGGAAGCCGCGCACCCCACCCTGCCGTCATGCTCGGGCCTGTCCCGAGCATCTGCAACGGATTGACTTCATTCAACTTCAACCCTCCGTCATTCCGGGCTTGACCCGGAATCTAGCGACCTGACGGACGTCAGGTCATAAGAGTCATTTCAGCCCACAGACGTGTGCTGGCTGGATTCGGGGTCAAGCCCGGAATGACGGAGGGGGATGGACGGTTTCGTTCCGCTCTACCGAAACGCCGCCCGCATCAAAAACAGCGCCGCGCCGAGAATCAGCAGCGGCATCACCAAAATCTTGACGAGGTACGACACGGCGATCGCGATCGAGGCCGTGAACAGGTCGGAGGAGATCGCGATACCGTCGGTGATGACCTTGGTCTTGGACGCGACGCCCTCCGTCAGCGACGTCACCAGCCCGGAAGCAGCCGAGACCGTGCCCGAGATCGCTGATTGCGACTGATCGACCGCTGAACCGAGCCGCCCGAGAAAACTCGTATCCGGTGCGGCTTGCGGAACGGCGGGCACTTGGCTGTCCCTGAGCGCATCGATCTGCCCGACGGCTTCCGCATCGTAATCCGCGTTGATCCGGTCGAACACGACGGTCGCGCCCTGCCAGGCATCGTCCGTCATCCGCGCGCCGGCGTGGAAGGCGACGGCATAGGATAGCGGCAGCACGACAGCCCCCAGCATGCACAGTGTCAGCACCGCATGCATCAGCCGCTCCGCAGAGCGCGGCAGCCGACGGCGCGTGAGGCTCACACCCGCCCGCAGCAGCGACACGCCGGCAAGGCCGATGGCCGCCACCTTGGCGACAGGCAGGAACAACGTCGAGAGCACGCCCGAGACGATGGCGAGCCAGAAGAGCAGGTCGGCCATCCGGTCGATCGTGTTGGTTACCGGCTGCAGCAATTGCCCCGGGCTCGCCGTCACCGAGGCCACCCCGACCCCACCGGTCACATCCGCATCTTTGGCGACGCTCATCACCGAGTTCATCACCCGCAGCGTGCCGTAGAGCGCCGTGCTGCCGATGGTTACGTCGCGATTATACTGCGCCGCCCGGTCCGCCAGCGGATTGACGACGACGAGCAGCACGCCAAGGGCTGCCAGCGCCAGCCAGCGAAGGCAGAGCACCGCCGGTCCTGGCCCCGAGGCCCGCCGCTGAAGCAGACTGCCATCGCCCGCATCCCGACGCGGCATCCGCCCGTCGATCATAGCTGAGGTATTTCTGGCCATAGGGTCTCCGCTCGTCTCGTGTCAGAACCCGAGAAGATAGAGCCCTGCCCCCAGAAAGGCGATGGCCGAGGCGATGCCTATAGCCGGCACCTGCCGTCCGAGAAAGAAGGCGAGCGCGCCGACCGCAATCGACCCGACGCGCAGCCAGAGCGGCGAGCTTTCCAGAACGCCGGTGGGAAACACGATGAGCTTGGAGACGACGCCCGCCACCAGCGCGGTCGCCACCGCCCGTACCCAGTTGAGAACCTCGGAATCCTCCCGCAGCCGCCGCCCGGCGACGACGCCGAGCCAGCGCCAGATGTCGGTCGCGAGAAACCCGGCAATCGCGATGAACACGTAGCCCCAGGCATCCGGTTGCCAGTTCATGCCCATTCCCCCATCAAACCCGGGCCCCCATCAAACCCGGGCCTCTCAAACCCGTGCCTCCAGCCGCCGGCGGCGCAGCACGTCGAGCCCCCAGGCGAGCGTCCCCCCGACGATGCCGGAGAGGAGCAGGTCGAAATCCGGCGCAAACAGCGTGGCAAACGGCCCGAGCAGCAGGCCGACAACCAGCGCGATATGGATGACCGGATGCCGCCCGGAACTCCAGATGGAGGCGAGGAAATAGACCGGTGTCAGAAAGAACAAACAACCGGCGACGATCGGCGGAAACTCCGCGACATACTGGTAGAGCACGCCGACGACGAGCATGTTGGCGAGCGCGAGGGTCAAGCCGAGGCCCAGCACATAGGAGACCCGGTGCACCCGCGGCACATGCTGCACGCGCTCCATCGCCATCACCCAGGCCGTCACCGCGATCAGGTGGGAGACGATCAGCAGCACCCAGGTGCGCGTCTTTTCCGCGCGGATCTCCGGTATCAGCGCCGCCACCATCGGCATGAACCGGATCGAGGACAACGTCACCGCTACGAAGGCCGTGACGAGGTTCGCCCCCGACTGGATCGAGCCCACGAGAATGAGCTTTGCCGGCAGCGCCCAGACGATCCCCGTCATGAACACCGCCTGATCGACGGGCACGCCCGACTGCTGCGCGAAGGCCGTGAATCCGACGAAGGAAATCAACAGGATCGCCGCCGGCAGGCTGAAAATGCCCTGCATGCCCTTGAGGAACCAGAACCCCGCCGTTCCCTCGCTACCATCATTCCTGAAGTAAGCCACGCCGCCCTTCCCGCACCCGCCCCGCCTTGTCGGCTGCAAACGGTGCCTGAACCTGTATACCGGACCAGATGGCGCGACGACGATCCCCCGTCAAGCCATTCCTACCACGCAGCGCTGGTCGTTGGAGCGAAGGCGATCACGGGGGCTGGGAACGCCCCCGAAATCCCCGATGACCTTGACAGCCGTCTGCCCCGGCCCGCACAAATCTGCCGACCTGCAACCTCCACCCCGCCCGAAAGGACACCGATGACAAGCCTGCGCGAGCGGATCCTTCTCTACGCCTGCCTGACCTCCCTCACCGCGCTCAGCATCGATGGCCTCCTGCCTGCTCTTCGCGGCATCGGCGCCGAAATGGCCGCAACGCCGCCGCTCTCCACCCAGTCCATCATCGCGCTGTTCATCTTCGGCATGGCCATCGGCGAGCTCTTCCTCGGGCCCCTGTCGGACGCCATCGGTCGTCGTAAGGCGCTCCTTCTGGGTCTCGGCCTCTACGCCGTGGGCACCCTCGTCGCCCTCCAGTCGACATCGCTTCCCATGCTGGTGCTCGGCCGCATCCTTCAGGGCATCGGCGTCGCCGGCCCGAAGATCGCCACGCGGGCCATGATCCGCGACCAGTTCGAGGGCGATGCCATGGCGCGCATCCTGTCCTTCATGTTCACGCTCTTCATCCTCGTGCCCATGCTGGCGCCGCTTCTGGCGCAGGGCCTGATGATGCTGGCCGGCTGGCGCGCCATCTTCGCAGCCTACCTCGCCATCGCGGCCCTCCTCGGCATCTGGTTCGTCCGTCGCCAACCCGAAACGCTGCCCCCGGCCCGCCGCATTCCCCTCCGCCCGAAAAGCCTCCTGGCGAACGCCGGCCGCATCCTCGCATCCCTCCGCGTGATACTCCTCATCCTCGCAACCGGCCTCGTCTTCGGCGCGCAGCTCCTCTATCTCGCGACCGCCGCCGATCTCTTCTTCGACATTTACGGCATCGCCGAAACCTTTCCGCTCTACTTCGCGCTCCTTGCCGTGGGCGTCGGCCTCGCCTCGTTCGTCAATGCGCGATGCGTCTCCCGCTTCGGCATGGAGATGATGGCACGCGCCGGATATGCCGGCCTCATCGCAGCCGGACTGGCGCTGCTGGCGGCATCCGCCGTCTGTTCCGGCAAGCCACCGCTCGCCCTCTTCCTGCTCTTTGCCTTCCCCGCCTTCTTCGCCATCGGCATCCTCTTCGGCAACCTCAACGCCATGGCCATGCGCTCGCTCGGCAACATGGCCGGTCTCGGCGCCTCCCTCATCGCCTCCGGCTCCAGCCTCGTCGCCACCCTGTTTGCAACGCTCTTCGGCCGCTTCTACGACGGAACACTCTTCACCCTCGCCACAGCCCTCGCCCTCGCCGGCATCGTCGCTTTCGTGCTGACCGAGTGGGCAAAGAAGGGTGACGCAGGGGTGATCGAGGCGGTTCGGTAGAAAGCCCGGAGAAAACGAAGGCATAGCCATTCGCGTCCACCACAGGCATGCTGACGTCATACCCTGTGTGACAGGGACGAACACCTCGACCGCGCCGAGCGCCGCCGGAGAAGACCATGGCCCAGAATATCTACGACAACCCCGACTTCTTCAGCGGCTACAGCCAGTTGCCCCGGCAGGTGAAGGGGCTGGACGGCGCCCCAGAATGGCCCGCCATTCGCGCCATGCTTCCGGCGCTGAAGGACAAGACCATCGCCGATCTCGGCTGCGGTTTCGGCTGGGCGGCGCGCTGGATGCGCGAGCAGGGCGCAGCCGAAATCCACGGATACGATCTCTCGGAGAACATGATCGACAGGGCCCGGGCCGATACGGCGGACCCGGCGATCGCCTACCACATCGCGGACCTAGAGACACTGGACCTGCCGCAAGCCCGCTTCGATCTCGTCTATAGCGCCCTGGCCTTCCACTATGTCGAGGACTTCCGCAGGCTCGTGGCGACGATCGGGCATTCGCTGGTCGATGGCGGAGACCTGATCTTCACCATCGAGCATCCCATCTTCATGGCAGCCCGGCACCCCCACTGGATCGCCAACGAAGACGGCCGCAAGACCTGGCCGGTCAACGGCTATTCCATCGAGGGCGAACGCCGCACCGACTGGTTTGCCAAAGGCGTCCGCAAATACCACCGGACCCTGGCGACGACGCTCAACACGCTGATCGACGCCGGTTTCGCGCTGCGCCGGATCGCCGAATTCGCCCCGACACCAAACCAGATCGCCACCACGCCGGAGCTTGCCGAGGAGCTGGAACGCCCCATGATGCTCATCGTCTCCGCCCGCAAGACGGGTGCGTGAGAAGGGTTTCCGGTTCGCCAAGCGATCAGCCGAAAACCATACGAGGAGCATCTGCCGCCGACGTCCGAAAGACCTGACATCCGGGCAGAGCACGAACATCCCCGCCCGCGATCGTCATCCTCAGGCGTAGTGCCAAGGATCTGCCGATCCCAACGAAATCAATCCGTTGCAGACGACAGCGACAAGCCCGAACACGACGAGAGAGCCTTCAACAAACAAAAATGCCGGGCACAGGGCCCGGCATCTCTCGTTCTCTATCGCCTGCGTTTACTTCCGCGGCACCTTCGGAACCGTCCGGCCCTTGCGGGGCGCGGCGTCGGTGCCGGTGTCCTTGGCCGAGGTCGCGTCCGTGTCGTCG
The DNA here is from genome assembly GCF_004343445.1 of Rhizobium sp. PP-CC-3G-465. Taxonomy (NCBI): domain Bacteria; kingdom Pseudomonadati; phylum Pseudomonadota; class Alphaproteobacteria; order Hyphomicrobiales; family Rhizobiaceae; genus Rhizobium; species Rhizobium sp. PP-CC-3G-465. Next base: position 727,007 of record NZ_SLYH01000001.1, on the reverse strand, counting down.
GACTTCGCCTTCTTCGGCTTCGGCCCGGTGTCGGCACCCACCGTTTCCATCTCGGCGGCGGCCTTGGCGGCCTTGGTCGGCTTGCGGGGCTTCTGCTCCACCTCAGCCTTCGGCTTGATGCGGGCCGTCTCCGAGATCGTCTCGAGGATAAGCCCCTTCTTGCCGTCCGGCTTCAGACCGACGGTGACCTTCACGACGCCGCCCTTCTTGAGCTTGCCGAACAGGATCTCCTCGGCGAGCGGCTTCTTGATGTGCTCCTGGATCACGCGGGAGAGCGGGCGGGCGCCCATCTTCTCGTCGTAGCCCTTGTCGGAAAGCCAGGCGATCGCATCCTCGTGCAGGTCGAACGTGACGTTGCGTTCCGACAGCTGGGTTTCCAGCTGCATCACGAACTTCTGCACGACCTGATGGATGACCGGCGTCGGCAGCGAGCCGAACGGGATCACCGCATCCAGACGGTTGCGGAACTCGGGCGTGAACAGGCGGTTCAGCGCCTCCACATCCTCGCCCTCGCGCTTGGACGAGCCGAAGCCGAAAGCGGCCTTGGCCATGTCGGACGCGCCCGCATTGGTCGTCATGATCAGGATGACGTTGCGGAAGTCGATCTTCTTGCCGTTATGGTCCGTCAGCTGGCCATGATCCATGACCTGCAGCAGAATGTTGAACAGGTCCGGATGCGCCTTCTCGATTTCGTCGAGCAGCAGAACCGAATGCGGATGCTGGTCGATGCCATCGGTCAGGAGACCGCCCTGGTCGAAGCCGACATAGCCGGGAGGTGCGCCGAGCAGTCGCGAGACCGTGTGGCGTTCCATATATTCCGACATGTCGAAGCGCAGCAGTTCGACGCCGAGTGAGACGGCCAACTGCTTGGCCACCTCCGTCTTGCCCACGCCGGTCGGGCCGGAGAAGACGTAGGAGCCGATCGGCTTGTTCGGCTCGCGCAGGCCTGCCCGCGCCAGCTTGATGGCAGACGACAGCGCCTCGATCGCGAGATCCTGACCGTAGACGACCGAGCGCAGTTCCTTTTCGAGGTTGGCGAGAACGGTCTCATCGTCCTTCGAAACGGTCTTGGGCGGAATGCGGGCCATCGTCGCGATGGTCGCCTCGATTTCCTTCTCGGTGATCAGCTTGCGGCGCTTGTTCAGCGGCAGCAGCATCTGGGCCGCACCGGTCTCGTCGATCACGTCGATCGCCTTGTCCGGCAGCTTGCGGTCGTTGATGTAGCGGGCCGACAGCTCGACGGCGGACTTGATGGCCTCGTTCGAGTATTTCAGCTTGTGATAGTCCTCGAAGTAGGGCTTCAGGCCTTTCATGATCTCGATCGTGTCGTCGATGGTCGGCTCGACGACGTCGATCTTCTGGAAGCGACGGACCAGCGCCCGGTCCTTCTCGAAGAACTGGCGATATTCCTTGTAGGTGGTCGAGCCGATGCAGCGAATTGCCCCCGAGGACAGAGCCGGCTTTAAGAGGTTCGACGCATCCATCGCACCGCCCGACGTGGCCCCCGCACCGATGACGGTGTGGATCTCGTCGATGAACAGCACGGCACCCGGATACTCCTCAAGCTCTTTGACGACCTGCTTCAAACGCTCCTCGAAGTCACCGCGATAGCGGGTGCCGGCCAGCAGCGTGCCCATGTCGAGCGAGAAGATCGTCGCGTCCTGCAACGCTTCCGGCACCTTCTTCTCGACGATGCGCTTGGCAAGGCCTTCGGCGATGGCCGTTTTGCCCACGCCCGGATCGCCCACATAGAGCGGGTTGTTCTTGGAACGACGGCACAGGACCTGGATCGTGCGGTTGACCTCGGTATGACGGCCGATCAGCGGGTCGATCTTGCCGATTTTCGCCTTCTCGTTGAGGTTGACGCAATAGGCGGTCAGGGCATCCTGCGGCTTCTTCGGCCCGCCCTCTTCCTGGTCGCGCGACGCCTTCGGCGCCTCGTCGGTATCCTCGGCGCCGCGCGGCGTGCGCGTTTCCGAAGCTCCCGGCCGCTTGCCGATGCCGTGGCTGATGAAGTTGACGGCGTCGTAGCGCGTCATCTCCTGCTCCTGCAGGAAATAGGCCGCATGGCTTTCGCGCTCGGCGAAGATGGCGACGAGCACGTTCGCGCCCGTCACTTCCTCGCGGCCGGACGACTGCACATGAATGACGGCCCGCTGGATGACGCGCTGGAAGCCGGCGGTCGGCTTCGAGTCCTCGTCATACCCGGTGATCAGGTTGCCGAGTTCGTTGTCGACATAGTCCGACACCGTCTTGCGCAAGGCATCCAGGTTGACGTTGCAGGCGCCCATGACGGCAGCCGCATCGCCATCGTCGATCAGCGCCAGCAGCAGGTGTTCGAGTGTCGCATATTCGTGGTGGCGCTCGTTGGCCAGCGTGAGAGCCTGGTGCAGCGCCTTTTCAAGGCTTGTTGAAAATGTTGGCACGTCGGATCCTCATTTCTTTTCCATGACGCATTGCAGCGGGTGCTGATGCTGGCGGGCGAAATCCATCACCTGCGTCACTTTGGTTTCGGCGACTTCGTAGGTAAAGACGCCGCATTCCCCGACGCCGTGATTGTGGACACTCAGCATGATCAGTGTCGCCGCCTCGGTATCCTTCTGGAAGAAACGCTCCAGCACGTGGATCACGAACTCCATCGGCGTGTAGTCGTCGTTCAGAAGCAGCACGCGGTACAGGCTCGGCTTCTTGGTCTGTGTCTTCGTCCTAGACATGACCGAGGTACCACGATTGGAATCACCATTCCCATCGCCACTCTTGGCCATCCGGATCGGCAGAGCGATCATTCGTCTTCATTCCCTCGTGGGGTCGCAAAGCTTGGGAGCCCATTGCGACCATTCCATGACACATCAGATAGTGTGTCTCGCAGCGATTTTAAGCCCGTTCCATTCCACTGCAACGATATTCGAACCGCGCCCTCAAGTTTGATGTCTTTTGTCGTCTTCGCCCGGAAAGCGGAGCCGCAAAAGCAGGGTCCAGACACATATGGGGATGATCCAGACACAAAAAAGCCGGCCGCGGCACCCCGCAGCCGGCTTTCGTCATTTCGAAGGGCACGAGCCCTGTATGGCGCCGATCAGGCGGCGGCGGACTTTGCGGCCGAAGCAGCGGCCTTCGTTGCCGTCTGCATGGCATTCGCGGCCTGCGCCATCGGTGCTTCGTAGGGCTTGTAGCTGTCCTTGGCGAGGTCCGTATACATGCCGCCGAGCTTGGTGGCTTCGGAGACATAGCCCTCATAGGACGACGTCAGGAAGGATGTCTGCAGTTCGACGGCCGCTTCGATGCTGCGCACGCCGGTCAGCTTCTGCATATGCGCCACGCTGTCCTCGAAGCTTTTCTTGGAATACTCCGCCGCTTCCATGGCAATCGCCTGAAAGCCCCTGGTCATGGCAGCATAGCTGTTGGTCATGGTTTCCATGGCGTCTTTTCCGGCAAAACCGGCATTCGAGAAGTTGAACATGCGCATTCCTCCTGATGTCTTTGATCCCAGAAGTTTAGGTGCAGTGCACAATAAAGTCAAGTTTCAGCACCGCAGCGCACCATTTCGTAATTCACAAAGCCTCGTCGTGGAAACACGAAAAAGCCCGGCGGGCAGTGGCCGGCCGGGCTGAAATGTTATTCTGATCCAACGGTTGAGGCGAGAACCTCAGAGATCGATGTCGAGGATCGCCATGGAGAAGCTGAAGGACAGTTCTCCGTCTTCCTCGTCGCGAAACACCACGCCGAGAAACTCGTCTCCGAGATAGACCTCGGCCGACTCGTCCTTCTTGGGACGGGCCTTGACGACGATCTGCGGGTTGAAAATGCGCTTGAAGTAGGCTTCGAGTTTTTTGATGTCTTCAGGCTTCAAGTCGTGTCTCCTAGCAGTTTTAAAGTGCGGCGCTTCTCTCATAAAGCCGCAAGGGGTGTAAACCCTGCATCAACGGCGATGGCAGCCGCTACACACAAGCTGTGCAGGGAGCGCAGGTTCCCAAAAAAAAGCGTCAGGCCTCAGATCTCGAAGCTTTGCAGTACCTGATCCATCGAGCGCGACGGCTCCGAGCAGCCGGCCTCGCCCACCACCCGCGCCGGCACGCCGGCAACGGTCACCTTCGGTGGAACCGGCTTCAGCACGACGGAACCCGCAGCCACACGCGAACACTGGCCGACATGGATGTTGCCGAGGATCTTGGCGCCCGCGCCGATCAGCACGCCGTTGCCGATCTTCGGATGCCGGTCGCTGCCCTCCTTGCCGGTGCCGCCCAGCGTCACCCCGTGCAGGATCGAGACATTGTCGCCGATCACGGCGGTTTCGCCGACGACGAGGCCCGTGGCATGGTCGAGGAAGATCCCCTTGCCGATCCGCGCGCCGGGATTGATGTCGGTCTGGAACACCGAGGACGAACGGCTTTGCAGGTAGAGCGCCAGATCGCGCCGTCCGCGCAGCAGCAACCAATGGGCCAGCCGATGGGTCTGGATCGCGTGGAAACCCTTGAAATAGAGGATCACTTCCATGAAGCGGGTGCAGGCGGGATCGCGGTCGTAGACGGCCTGGATATCGACGCGCAGGATACCGGCCCATTCCGGCCAGTCCTCGGCCATCTCCAGAAAGGCCTGACGCACAAGGCTCGCATCGAGATCGGCATGGTCGAGGCGCTGCGCGATCCGGTGGATGACGCTGTCTTCCAGCGAACGCTGGTTGATGATCGTGGAATAAAGGAAGGCCGACAGCATCGGCTCATGCGCCGACGCATGCAGCGCCTCGTCCTTCATGCTGTCCCAGATCGGGTCCATCGTCTTGACGGTCTCGTTCGAACGCATGTCCATGATCATGTCGGTCCTGGCGACCATGTCGCACTCCTTCGCGGCCGCACGTCTGCGGATCGGGTTTTCATGACAATAGGGCAGTTTCGCCCAAGTTTAAATGGGGGGCCTCAGCCTTCTTGGTTCTCGGTCTCGTGCTCGCCAAGAAACGCCAGAACCGCCGCCTTGAACACCCGGTCGCCGACGGCCAGCATGTGGTCGCGGTTGGGAATGTCGATCGCGACCGCCCGCGGCATCAGATCGGCCAGCGCCTGGCCCGAGCCTGCAATGTCGTCCTTCGTCCCCACGCCGATCAGCGTCGGCACGTCGATCCGGCCCATCTCGGCTTCGGTCAGCAGCTCGCGCGAGGTGGCGATGCAGGCAGCAAGGGCTTGCCTGTCGCTCTTCGTCTGGTCGGCGAACATGCGGAACATCCGCCCGCGCTCATGGCTGACGTCGTCGAGCGACGGCGCCAGCAGCGCGTCGGCGATCGGGTCCCAGTCGCCCACCCCCGTCACCATGCCGATCCCGAGGCCGCCCAGCACCAGCGTGCGCACCCGGTCGGGATGGGACAGCGCCAGAAACGCCGACACCCGCGCACCCATCGAATAGCCCATCACATGCGCGAAGCCGAGCCCGAGATGCGTCAACAGAGCGACCGCATCGCCCGCCATGGCATCGGGATGGTAGAGGGCGGGGTCGGTTGGCTTGCTGCTGGCCCCGTGACCGCGATTGTCGAGCGCGATCACCCGGTAGCCGGCATCGCCCAATGTCTTCAGCCAGCCGGGAAACACCCAGTTGACGCTCGCCGACGAGGCGAAGCCATGGATCAGCAGCACCGGCGCGCCGGCCGGATCTCCCGCATCGAAGAAAGCGATATCGAGCCCCTCATGGCGGAAGCTCGAAAAGGGTGGCGGTGACAGATCCATCTCGGCGGGTCCTGTGATATTGTCTTAACAGTTCCCTTTAAAGCCGAGTGCCTTGCGGAAAAACCCCGTGCCCTGCAAAAAACGCGGGCGAGTGCCGGCAATCGTCTACCTTTTTGCGCCGAACCGGCCTAATGTCCGCGCCGAAAGCGCCTGACCCTCCCCCGCGGCGGCGCGACAGACAGACGAGACAGTGGAGAACGACATGGCCGGGCACGGTATTCCTCATTTCCAGAACGATGGCGGTCACGCGGTGATCGAGGTCGGCGTCAAGGAATTCATGTGCACCGGCGCCTCCGTGCCCTACGATCATCCGCACATCTATCTCGACATGGGCGACGACAACGAGAAGGTCTGTTCCTACTGCTCGACCCTCTTCCGCTTCAACGGCGCGCTGAAGATGGATGAGACCCGCCCGACCGGTTGCCTGTTCCAGACCAAGGCGGCCTGACGGCCTCGCACCGTGACGAATCCGCCGCCCGGATCCGGCCCTTGCCGCACCATCACGGACCTGCCGCAAAAGCGTTTGCCTGGCACACGCGCACCCATCACCGTGGTCGGAGCCGGCATAGCCGGCCTCACCGCAGCCCTGTCACTCGCAGCCAAGGGCTTCGAGGTCGATATCGTCGAGCGGGCGGCAAACCTCGATGAGGTCGGCGCCGGCTTGCAGCTATCGCCGAACGCGACGCGCATTCTCGATGCTCTCGGCCTGACCGCAAGGCTGCAGCCCCATTGGGTGGAGCCATCGGAGATCCGCCTCGTCGATGGCCGCAGTCTCCGGACGATCGCGAAGGTTCCGGCCGGCGCCTTCGCCCGCACCCGCTGGCACGCGCCCTACGCCGTCATTGCGCGCTCCGCGCTCCAGGGCGCGCTGGCAGATGCCGTGCGCGCCCACCCGCTCTGCCGCCTGCATCTGGACACGGCCATTTGCGATGCAACGCCAGCGTCGCTCTCGGCCATCACGCGGCGCCTGCCGGGCCTCATCGTCGGTGCCGACGGCATCGGCTCCAAAGTCCGCCTCGCCGTTGCAGGCCACGGAAAGGCCCGCCTTTCCGGCAACATCGCCTGGCGGCTCACCCTGCCCCGCCACGCCGCGGTGTCGCCCTTCGATCCCACCGTCGTCACGGCCTATCTCGGCCGCCGCGCCCATCTCGTCGCCTATCCGATCGGCGCGTCCGGCGGTGTCAATCTTGTGGCCATCGGCAGCGGGATGACGCAGGCGGACACGAGCGAAGAGGCTTTCCGGGCGGCCATTGCGCAGCTTCTTTCGGGCTGGCACCCCGACATCCGGTCGGCACTCTCCAGGGCCGGAACGCTCGGTTCCTGGCCCTTGATCGAGGTCGAGGACGGTGCATGGCACGACGGCACGCGCATCCTCATCGGCGATGCCGCCCACGCCATGATGCCGTTTGCCGCCCAGGGCGCCGCCATGGCCATCGAGGATGCCTTCGAACTTGCAGACGCGATCGGAAAACACGGCGACCTCACCGCGTGTCTCGACGCCTTCGTCCAGACCCGCAAGGCGCGCGTCGCCCGCGTGCGCGCCCGCGGCGCCTTCAACCGCTTTGCCTACCACGCCTCCGGCCCCGTCCGTCTCGGCCGAAACCTTGTCCTGTCGTTGCGCACGCCGGAAAGACTGGCCGAGGATTTCGACTGGCTCTACGGCCATCGCCTCCCCGGCCAGAAGACGCCTTAAGCGCTGACCGCCGCCGCTGCCGCAAACCCGGCTTCCAGATCCCGCCGCAGATCCGGCACGTCCTCGAGCCCGATTTGCAGCCGGATGACCGGCCCCTCCGCCGGCTGCTTGCAGATCGTCCGGTCCGACAGCCCGACGACGAGCGCGAGGCTCTCATACCCGCCCCAGGAATAGCCGAGCCCGAAGATCGAGAGCGCATCGAGAAACGCATGCGCCCGCGCCTTTACCTGCGCCTGCTCGGAGACCTTGAGCACGAAGGAGAAGATCCCGCTCGCGCCCGTGAAATCCCGCTTCCAGATGTCGTGGCCCGGAAAACGCGGCAGCGCCGGATGCAGCACCCGCTCCACGTCCTCGTGCTCTTCCAGCCAGCGGGCGAGATTGAGCGCGCTTTCCTGATGCCGCTCCAGCCGCACGCCCATGGTCCGCAGGCCGCGCAGGATCTGATAGCTGTCATCCGGCGAGCCGCAGATGCCGAGCGTGATCGTCGCCTCGTGCAGCTGTTCCCAGTGCTTGGCATTGGCCGAAACCGTGCCCATCAGAATGTCGGAATGCCCGCTAGGATACTTCGTCGCCGCATGGATCGAGATATCGACGCCATGATCGAGCGGCTTGAAATAGAGCGGCGTCGCCCAGGTATTGTCCATGGTCACGACGCAGCCATGCCTGTGCGCCACGCCCGAGATTGCCGAGATGTCCTGCATCTCGAACGTGTTGGAGCCCGGCGCTTCGGTATGCACCAGCCGGGTGTTCGGCCGGATCAGCGCCTCGATGCCGGCGCCGATGGCGGGATCGTAATATTCGACCGTCACGCCCATCCGCGTCAGCATCGTGTTGCAGAAATTCCGCGTCGGGAAATAGACGCTGTCGACGATCAGCGCGTGATCGCCGGAGGAGAGGAAGGCGAGAAACGGCACGGTGACGGCCGCAAGCCCGCTTGGCACGAGAATCGTGCCCGCCGACCCCTCCAGCGCGTCGATCGCCTCGCAGAGCGCATCCGTGGTGGGCGTACCGCGCGTGCCATAGGTGTACTTCTGCGCCCGCGTGTCCATCGTCCGCGCATCGGGAAACAGCACCGTGGAGGCCCGCACGATCGGCGGGTTGACGAAACCGTGATAGTCGGACGGCACGTTGCCCGTATGCGCAAGCCGCGTGTTCACACCCGCCGTCGCCAGAAAATCCCTCTTGTCGCTCATGTCTAGGTCCTTGTCCTCAAAGCAGCAACGCATGCCCCCGGGCGCCGTCCTGCCCACGGCAGCGCGTCGTCCTCAGGGGTCTTTCGAGCTTCTTGTCGGTCCGCTTCGCGTCAAAGGTCAAGCCCGGATCGTCAGATCCAGCGAAGCCCGCGCCTAACGCTGCCTCATTTTTCGCCAGCACTTTGCACTCACCAGCAGGATAAGCGGATAAAATGAGCAGACCTTCCGATAATGTTGAAACGGCCTAGAATTTCGGCAACGTGACTTGACCCGTCCGACATTTACGAATGAGATAGACCCCACTCGCGCCAGGAGGGTGGCGGGGGCGTTTCTTCCGGCAAGCCGTCAAGGCATCCGGGATGAGGGCGACAGAAAACTTAAAAAAGGGTCTCAAGAATGGCAACAAGAATTCTCCCGATCGTGATCGGCGCCGCTGTCCTGGGTTTCGGTGCCCATGCAGCTTCCGCCGGCACGCTCGATGACGTGAAGGCCAAGGGCTTCGTGCAGTGCGGCGTGAACGGTTCCAACCTCGCGGGCTTCGGTGCCCAGGACTCTTCCGGCAACTGGACCGGCCTCGACGCCGACCTCTGCAAGGGCGTTGCCGCTGCCGTTTTCGGCGATGCGACCAAGGTCAAGTTCACCCCCCTCTCCGCCAAGGACCGCTTCCCGGCCCTGCAGTCGGGCGAAATCGACATGCTCGCCCGCAACACGACCTGGAGCGCCAGCCGCGACAGCCAGCTCGGCTTCGACTTCCGCGCCGTCAACTATTATGACGGCCAGGGCTTCATGGTGAAGAAGGAACTCGGGGTGAAGTCGGCTCTGGAGCTGAACGGCGCCTCCGTCTGCGTCCAGTCGGGCACCACCACCGAGCTCAACCTCGCCGACTACTTCCGCGCCAACAAGATGGAATTCAAGCCCGTCGTGTTCGAAGCGCAGGACGAAGCCGACGCCGCCTACAATGCCGGCCGTTGCGACGTCTACACCACCGACCAGTCGGGCCTCTATTCGATCCGCCTGAAGATGGCGAACCCGGCCGATCACGTCGTCCTGCCGGAAATCATCTCCAAGGAGCCGCTCGGACCCGCCGTTCGCCAGAATGACTCGAAGTGGTTCGACGTCGTGTCCTTCACGCATTACGCCACCATCACGGCGGAAGAGTTCGGTATCACCCAGGCCAACGTCGAAGAGATGAAGAAGTCGGAAAATCCCGACATCAAGCGTTTCCTCGGTGAAGAAGCCAACAGCACGCTCGGCGCCGATCTCGGCCTGCCCAAGGACTGGGCCGTCCAGGTCATCAAGGCCGTCGGCAATTACGGCGAACTGTTCGAACGCAATGTCGGCCAAGGCTCCCCGCTCAAGATCGAGCGTGGCCTGAACGCGCTGTGGAACAAGGGCGGCCTGCAGTACGCACCGCCGATCCGCTGATCGGCTGCTGATATCGAGGGGGCGGGCTCGGTCCCGTTGTGGCATGGCCCGCCCCTTCTTCAGAACGTCTTGAACACCCGGAAAAAAGGGTGACCGACAGGGGACAAGTGAATGGCTGCAAACGACGTCCGCACCGGGGGCGGCGCGCATCGACCGACGATGTCGCTTCTCTATAATCCGGCTTTCCGAAGCATTCTCTTCCAGATCGTGACCGTGGTCGTCGTCTTCGGCGCCATCTATTACGCCGCGACCAACGTCGTCGCCAACCTCGCACGCTCCGGCATGTCCAGCGGCTTCGGCTTCCTCAACAGCCGCGCCGGCTTCGACATCGGCCAGCAGCTGATCGCCTATTCACCCGATTCCACCTATTTCAGCGCGCTTCTCGTCGGCCTGCTCAATACCTTGCTCATCGCCTTCTGGGGCATCATCACGGCGACCATCGTCGGCCTGCTGATCGGCATCGGCCGCCTGTCGAAGAACTGGCTGATCGCCAAGCTCTGCACGATCTACGTCGAAGTCTTCCGCAATATCCCGCCGCTGCTCGTCATCTTCTTCTGGTATCTCGGCGTCCTCGCGCTCCTGCCGAACGTCCGCACCATCTTCCAGCATGTGAAGGACAATCCCGGCGCCTTCTTCTTCGTCAGCAATCGCGGCATCTACTTCCCGTCCCCCGTTCCCGGCGAAAGCTTCGTCTATGTCGCCGCCGCCTTCGTTCTCGGCATCATCGCGGCCATCGCCTTCACCAAATGGGCCACCGCCCACCAGCTGAAGACCGGCAAGCGTCCGCCGGTCCTCGCCGTCAATCTCGGGCTGATCGTCGCCTTGCCCCTCGTCGTCTTCCTCGTGCTCGGCAGCCCGATGACGCTCGATTATCCCGTGCCCGGCTCGTTCAACATGAGCGGCGGCATGGTCATCGGCCCGGAATTCCTGTCGCTCTACCTGGCACTGTCCTTCTACACTGCCTCCTTCATCGCCGAGATCGTGCGCGCCGGCATCCGGGGCGTCGCGACCGGCCAGACGGAGGCCTCCTACGCCCTCGGCCTGCGCTCCGGCCTTGCCACCCGCCTCGTCGTGCTGCCGCAGGCCATGCGGATCATCATCCCGCCGCTGACCTCGCAGTATCTCAACCTCATCAAGAATTCGTCACTCGCCGTCGCCGTCGGCTTCGCCGATCTCGTCGCCGTCGGCAACACGATCCTCAACCAGTCGGGCCGCTCGATCGAGATCATCTCCATCTGGATGCTGATCTACGTCTCGATCAGCCTGATCACGTCCGTCTTCATGAACTGGTTCAATGCCCGCATGGCACTGGTGGAGCGCTGATATGGCCCAGAACATCGCCTTCGTCCGCCATGATTTCATCGCGCCGGAAACCCCGCCCTCGACGGATTCGACCGTCGTCGGCTGGCTGCGCAAGAACCTGTTCGCGACGCCGACCGACAGCGTCCTGTCGCTGATCGGCATCTTCGCCGTCCTCTACTACCTCCCCGGCGCCCTCAACTGGCTCTTCATCCAGGCCGTGTGGACCGGCGCCGATCGCACGGTCTGCACCACCGCGGCGCAGGGCGGCATCCAGCCGGACGGCTGGAGCGGTGCCTGCTGGGCCTATGTGAACGATCGCTTCATCCAGTTCATGTTCGGCTCCTACCCGCGCGATCAGCTCTGGCGGCCTTTGCTGGTGCTGGCCATCGCCATCGCCATTCTCGTGCCCTTCCTGATGCCGAAGGTGCCGCGCAAGGGGCTGAACACCATCCTGCTCCTCATCGTCATGCCGATCATCGCCTATGTGCTGCTGCTCGGCGGCCGGTTCGGCCTCTCCTATGTCGAGACGTCGCTCTGGGGCGGGCTGATGGTCACGCTTATCCTGTCCTTCGTCGGCATCGCCGTCTCGCTGCCGCTCGGCATCGTGCTGGCGCTCGGGCGCCGGTCGGAAATGCCGATCGTCAAGACCGCCTGCGTCGTCTTCATCGAGTTCATCCGCGGCGTCCCGCTCATTACCGTCCTGTTCATGGCGAGCGTGCTGCTGCCGATGTTCCTGCCGCCGGGCACCAACTTCGACAAGTTCCTGCGCGCGCTTGTCGGCGTCTCCATCTTCGCCGCCGCCTACATGGCCGAAGTCATCCGCGGCGGCCTGCAGGCTATTCCGAAAGGGCAGTACGAAGCAGCCGACGCGCTAGGCCTCAACTACTTCCACAAGACGACCTTCATCATCCTGCCGCAGGCGATCAAGCTGGTCATTCCCGGCATCGTCAACACCTTCATCGGCCTGTTCAAGGATACCTCGCTCGTCACCATCATTTCGATGTATGATCTGCTCGGCATCGTGAAGGCCAGCTTCGGTGACAGCGGCTGGAGCACGCCGGTGACGCCCATGACGGGCCTTATCTTTGCCGGCTTCGTCTTCTGGATCTTCTGCTTCGGCATGTCACGCTATTCCGCCTTCGTCGAGCGTCGCCTCGATACCGGCCACAAACGATAACACGAGGGACTGATCATGGCTGAAGCCGCCCAGAAATTGACTGTTTCGTCCACCGATGTCGCCATCGAGATCGTCGGCATGAACAAGTGGTACGGGGATTTCCACGTGCTGCGGGATATCAACCTGAAGGTCATGCGCGGCGAGCGCATCGTCATCGCCGGCCCCTCGGGCTCCGGCAAGTCGACGATGATCCGCTGCATCAACCGGCTGGAAGAGCACCAGAAGGGCACCATCATCGTCGATGGCATCGAGCTCACCAACGATCTGAAGAAGATCGACGAGGTCCGCCGCGAAGTCGGCATGGTGTTTCAGCACTTCAACCTCTTCCCGCACCTGACGATTCTCGAAAACTGCACGCTCGCCCCCATCTGGGTCCGCAAGATGCCGAAGAAGCAGGCCGAGGAAATTGCGATGCACTATCTGCAGCGCGTGAAGATCCCTGAGCAGGCCCACAAATATCCGGGCCAGCTCTCCGGCGGCCAGCAGCAGCGCGTCGCCATCGCCCGGGCGCTGTGCATGAAGCCGAAGATCCTGCTCTTCGACGAGCCGACCTCGGCTCTCGATCCGGAAATGGTCAAGGAAGTCCTCGACACCATGGTGAGCCTTGCCGAAGAAGGCATGACCATGCTCTGCGTCACCCACGAAATGGGCTTCGCCCGCCAGGTCGCCAACCGCGTCATCTTCATGGACCAGGGCCAGATCGTCGAACAGAACGCACCCGCCGAGTTCTTCGACAACCCGCAGCACGAGCGCACCAAGCTCTTCCTCAGCCAGATCCTGCACTAGAGTTTGTCAGGGATAAGGGGAATCCGGTTATCCCGAAGAGACAAACGACAACAGAGGGATTGAGAGTCTGGCTGGTTCAGAATGAACCTGACGGAGTCTAGGGTATTTCCAGCCGAAGCGGCATCGCTTCGGCGTCGGAGAATGCTGCGAAAGCAAGAGGTGGTGCTGTTCCGGTGAACGCGTGTTAACCGAAACGGCATGAATCGCTTAGATCTCCCCACGGCGCGCAGCATTTTTCATCCTGCGCGCCCGTCACCCGCTTGAGCTTATCCGCCACATCCTTATGCTAGGCATACAGCCTGAGAGTGTATGACGCTTTCAGGGGCCAAGACGGGAAGAGCCGGAACCTTTTCCGGATGGGGTGGGGATATGACAGGCAGCAAGACACCGTTCACGACGATCTCGGCGACGGGCAATCCGAATATCGACGGCGTGCTGTCGAACAATGCCTGGAGCGGCGGGGCCCTGACCTACGCCTTTCCCGCAACGCGGGCCGACTACGATTATGACGATCTCTCCGGGAGCTTCTTTCCCGTCTCTCCGCAGCAGGTCGCTGCCGCCCTGTTCGTCATGGAGCAATCCAGCGGCAACGCGGCCGACGATGGTTTCTCGCTCGAAGGCTTCACGCTTCTCGATCTCCGCCGAGGCAGCCCGACCGACGCCACCCTGCGTTTCGCCGGCACCGACACGGCCAACCCGACCGCTTTCGCCTTCTACCCCGGCCCGTCGTCCGTTTCGGGCGATATCTGGTTCGGCGATGGCTATGCGGGCACGGATTTCGATTACCTGAAGCCGAAGGCGGGCAATTATGCCTGGCACACCCTCGTCCACGAACTCGGACACGCGCTCGGCCTGAAGCACGGGCACGAGGCGGAAATGAACGCCGCCCTGCCGCGAGGCATGGACAGCGTCGAGTTTACCGTGATGACCTACAAGGCCTATATCGGCGCATCCGTCGAAGACGGCTACAGCTATGGCGCCTATGACGCGCCGCAGACCTTCATGGCGCTCGATATCGCGGCCCTGCAGACCATGTATGGCGCCGACTACAGCGTCATGTCCGGCGATACCGTCTATCGCTGGACGCCGAAGACCGGCGCGACCATCATCGACGGCCAGACCACCATTTCACCGGGCGCCAACAAGATCTTCGCGACCCTCTGGGACGGTGGCGGCAGGGACACGTTCGACCTGACGGCGTACAAGACCAACCTCTCGATCGATCTGCGCGCCGGCGGCTTTTCCGTGTTCGACAAGGCGCAGCTCGCCGATCTCGGTGGCGGCCCGAATGGCGGTCATGCGCGCGGCAATATCTTCAACGCGCTGCTGCACGACGGCAACACCGCCTCGCTGATCGAGAACGTCAATGCCGGCTCCGGCAACGACCGCATCGTCGGCAACGAGGTCGCCAATTTTCTCGCGGGCAATGGCGGCAAGGACACGCTGTTCGGCCTCAACGGCGACGACATCCTCATGGGCGGTGCCGGTGCCGATGCGCTCGACGGCGGCAACGGCCTCGACACGGCATCCTATCTCGATGCGACCGCCGGCATTACCGCGAGCCTGCTCAAGCCCTCGGGAAACAAGGGTTTTGCCGCAGGCGATACGTTCAAGTCGATCGAGAACATCATAGGCTCGGCCTTTGCCGACACCCTCACCGGCGACAATGCCGCCAACCGCCTGGACGGCAGCAAGGGCAATGACAGGCTGAGCGGCGGCAACGGAAACGATACGTTGATCGGCGGGGCTGGCAGCGACATCCTGACCGGCGGCGCCGGCGCCGATACCTTCGTCTATGCCAGCTGGACGGAGTCGCAAACCGCCACCAAACTGCGCGACACGATCACCGACTTCTCGTCCAGCAGCGGCGACCGCATCGACCTCTCCGGCATCGACGCCAACCTTCTCTTGGACGGCGTGCAGCATTTCTCGTTCATCGGCGCGAGCACCTTTACCAAGACCGGCGGAGAACTCCGCTTCGCGACCCTCAAGTCCACGACCTATGTCTACGGCGATCTCGACGGCGACGGAAAATCCGATCTCGCCCTCTACTTCGACGACCGCCTGACCCTGCAAGCCGGCGACTTCATCGTCTGACAGGCACGCCTTGCCCAGAACCGCCCCTCACCCCGCTTGCGGCGCGAGGGGACGCACCAAGCGCGGCGCTTTCATATGTGGCGAAAGCCATGCCCCAAGTCCCTTCGCCCCGCGCGCGGGGAGAAGGTGGCGGCAGCCGGATGAGGGGCTGCTACAGGCCTTTGCGGGTGCGGCTCTAAAGAAAAACCCTCTCTGGCCTGCCGGCCATCTCCCCCACAAGGGGGGAGAAGACATGCGGCGGCCGCTCGTGCTTTCGTGGGCATCGAGCGTCTGGCAAGGCTTCTGCAGGTACGATCTTGGACGTGGAACGAGCGGCCCGCCCCGAGTCTTCTCGCCCCTTGTGGGGGAGATGGCCGGCAGGCCAGAGAGGGTCTTTCTTGTCCAACCCCCTCATCCTCACCCCAAAAACATCACCCCACGAACGCCCGCTCGATCACGAACTCGCCCGGCTTGTTGTTCGAACCCTCGTTCAGTCCAGCCTCTTCCAACAGCAGCTTCGTGTCCTTCAGCATCTCGGTCGAGCCGCAGATCATGCCGCGGTCGATCTCAGGGTCGAAGGCGGGGACGCCGAGGTCGGTGAAGAGCTTGCCGTTGCGGATAAGGTCGGTGATGCGGCCGCGGAAGGGATAGTCCTCGCGGGTTGCGGTGGCGTAGTGGCGCAGCTTGTCCCCCACCACTTCGGCCAGGAACTCGTGGTTGCGGATTTCCTCGATCAGGTCGAAGCCGTATTTCAGCTCGGCCACGTCGCGGGTGGTGTGGGTCAGAATGACCTCGTCGAACTTTTCGAACGTTTCCGGCTCGCGGATCAGGCTGGCAAAGGGCGCGATGCCGGTGCCGGTCGAGAACATATAGAGCCGCTTGCCGGGCGTCAGCGCGTCCAGCACCAGCGTGCCCGTCGGCTTCTTGCGCATCAGCACCTGGTCGCCGGGCTGGATGGCCTGGAGATGCGAGGTCAGCGGCCCGTCCGGCACCTTGATCGAGAAGAACTCAAGTTCCTCGTCCCAGGCGGGGCTGGCAATCGAATAGGCGCGATAGACCGGTTTGCCGTCGACCATCAGGCCGATCATGGCGAATTCGCCCGAGCGGAAGCGGAAGCCGGCAGGACGTGTCATGCGGAAGCGGAACAGCCGGTCGGTATAATGCGTGACGCTGGTCACGGTCTCGGCAAACACGCCGGCCGGTACGGTCGCGGCGAAATCCTCTGTCTTGGCCGGAGCATTCATCTGTGCGTCTCATCCTCGTGGGTGCGTCGAGCCGAAGCTCGGATACGGAGCGAGCGAAAGGCTGACTGCGCCTCTCAGGTTTTCATGCGCGGAATATTCCAAACCGGCGCCCAAGGAAAGCAATTCCATTTCAAAATCACGCGGCAGCGGAGATTGCCGCAGCGCATGAGCGTCCATTGCCGCGCGACAGAAGAGCAGGCCGGATCAGGAAACCCGCCGCCAGCTATAGGAGCCGGCCTCGCCAGACGGCCGCGCCGTCGGCTGGTAATGCTCGTCGATGCCGGGCAGGCGCCCTTCGCCCAGCCGCTTCAGCGCCGTCGCATTGGTCACGGCAAAGCTGTCGATGCCACAGCGCAGCATCAGCGGCACCTGGTCGATCAGCACGTCGCCGATGGCGCGGATCTCGCCGTCGAACTTCAGCCGCACCCGCAAGAGCGAAGCGTGCGAAAACGCCCGCCCGTCGTTGAAGGCGGGAAAAGCGACGGCGACGAGCGCGATATGGTCGAGATAGGGCTGCAGCCGCGACACGTCGTCGGCCGGGTTCACCAGCACGCCGAGCCCGGTCTCCCCCGCTTCCGCCTTCTCGATGAAGGTCGTCAGCCCGTGGATCGCGCGCTCGTTGGAGCCCGCCTGCGTCTCATCGGTCTCGATAACCCATGCGTCGTCGGTCACGAACCCGGTCGTCTTCCAGATCTGCGTCATCTCAGGCGGCTTCCTGTTCCTTGGCGCCGTACAGCGCATCCTTGAAGGGCTGCGGGCCCACACGGCGATAGGCGGCGAGGAAGGTCTCCTCCTTCGACAGCCGCAGGCCGAGATAGGTGTCGACGATGGTCTCCACCGCATCCGTCACCTTCTCCGGCTCGAAGCCGCGACCGATGATTTCGCCGATCGAGGTCGTCTCGTCGCCGGAGCCGCCGAGCGTGATCTGGTAGAGCTCGGCCCCCTTCTTCTCCACGCCCAGCAGGCCGATATGGCCGACATGGTGGTGGCCGCAGGCATTGATGCAGCCGGAGATCTTGATCTTAAGCTCGCCGATATCGGCCTGCCGCTCGGGATCGCCGAAGCGTGTGGAAATCTCCTGCGCCACCGGAATGGAGCGGGCGTTGGCCAGCGCGCAATAGTCGAGCCCGGGACAGGCAATGATGTCGGTGATCAGCCCGGCATTGGCGGTCGCCAGCCCCGTCGCCACCAGCCCGCGATAGACGGCCTCGAGATCGGCCAGCGCCACATGCGGCAGGATGATGTTCTGCTCGTGGCTGATGCGGATCTCGTCGAAGGCGTAGTCCTCGGCGATATCGGCCACGGCCTCCATCTGCACGTCGGTTGCGTCGCCCGGAATACCGCCGATCGGCTTCAGCGAGATCGTCACCATGCCGTAATCGGGGTTCTTGTGCGGCGCCACGTTCTGGTGCACCCAGCGGGCGAAGTCCGGATCGGCCTTCTTCCAGCTCGCAAGGTTCGCCCAGCCCTCGGGACGCTCACCCAGCGCCGGCGGCGCGAAATAAGCGGAGATCGCCACGATATCGGCGTCGGGAAGCTTCAGCTCGGTGTTCTTCAGCTGCAGGAATTCCTGCTCCACCTGCCCTGCCAGCACCTCGGCGCCGGTCTCGTGCACGAGGATCTTGATGCGTGCCTTGTACTTGTTGTCGCGCCGTCCGTGCAGGTTATAAACCCGCATGATGGCGGTGGTGTAGGACAGCAGGTCCTCTTCCGGCAGGAAGTCGCGGATCTTCTTGGCGATCATGGGGGTGCGCCCCTGCCCGCCGCCCACATAGACGGCAAAGCCGATGCGGCCCGCATCGTCCTTCTTCAGGTGCAGGCCGATATCGTGGACCTGGATTGCGGCGCGGTCGCGCTCGGCCCCGGTCACGGCGATCTTGAACTTGCGCGGCAGGAACGAGAATTCCGGATGCACCGACGACCACTGCCGCAGGATTTCCGCGTAAGGCCGGGGGTCGGCGACCTCGTCGGCGGCGGCACCCGCAAAATGGTCGGCCGTCACGTTGCGAATGCAATTGCCCGAGGTCTGGATCGCGTGCATCTCGACGCTGGCGAGATCGGCCAGAATATTCGGCGTGTCGGACAGCGCCGGCCAGTTGTACTGGATGTTCTGCCGCGTGGTGAAATGCCCGTAACCGCGATCGTATTTCCGCGCGATATGCGCCAGCATCCGCATCTGCCGGCCGTTCAGCGTACCATAGGGAATGGCGACGCGCAGCATATAGGCGTGCAGCTGCAGGTACACGCCGTTCATCAGCCGCAGCGGCTTGAACGCGTCTTCCGCAAGCTCGCCGGACAGGCGACGCTCCACCTGGTCGCGAAACTGCTCGACGCGGGCAGATACGAAAGCATGATCGAATTCGTCGTAGCGATACATCGTTTGTCTTTTCCTTAAAGCCCAACGTCCGGGAAGCCAGGCGTCTCGTGCAGAAGACCTTGAGAAGCATCTGCACATCCGGTGCGCCGCGCGTGTTTTCCCTTAAACCAGACCCGGCCTCGGGAAAAGCAAGACGGCGGAAGATTCTATCCGCGTTACACCGCCGCCACATGGTGCAGGCCCTTGTAGCCCGGCGCATATTCCATCGTCGGTCCCTCCGCGCGGATCCGCTCGCGCAGCCGCAAGGGCCGCAGCACGCCATCCACTTCCACCACCTCGATCACGTTGACATCGACGACCTTGTTGTCGGCAAACGCCGTCTTGCCCGCCGCTTCCAGCGCGCTCACGGCCTCGGCATGACGCGCGATGAAGGCATCCTGCAGGCTCTCGCCCCAGTTGCCGGCCGCATCCAGCCAGACGGAAATGCCGTCGGACAGTCGGTTGGCCGTCAGGACCTTGTCACTCATCGTCATGCTCCTTGCACGTCATGTTGCACGTCATGTTGGTTTTCCGGGAGATCGGCGCGGGACGCCGCAACCAGACCTGCCTCGTGAGAAAGACCGGCCCGCCGGGACAGCGGCTCCGACCGCTCGAAATTCGCACCCGCCACCGCGTCGCCGATGATCACCATCACCGGTCCGTCGAGATCGTCGCGCGCCTCCAGCCCGGGCAGTTCGCTCAGCGTCCCGTGCAGCAGCCGCCGGTCGGCCCGGCTGGCATTCTCCACCACGGCCACGGTCGTGTCGCGGTGCAGCCCGGCAGCGATCAGCCGTGCAGCGACCGAGGCCGCCACCGTCCGCCCCATATAGACGGAGATCGTCGCGCCGGAGACCGCCAGACGCGCCCAGTCGGGCAGCACGTCGCCCGCGAGGTCGTGGCCGGTCGTGAAGATCAGCGACGACGCCACGCCGCGCAGCGTCAGCGGCAGTTCGAAATCGGCCGCAGCGGCAAAGGCGGAGGTGATGCCCGGCACGATTTCGTAGCCGATGCCCGCTTCCCGCAGCGCCGCCATCTCCTCGCCCGCCCGGCCATAGACCAGCGGGTCGCCCGACTTCAGCCGCACGACGCGCTTGCCCTCGCGGCCGAGACGCACCAGCAACTGGTTGATCTCGCCTTGCGACTTCGAATGACAGCCCTTGCGCTTGCCGACGGACAGCCGTTCGGCATCGCGACGCCCCATATCGACGATCGCCTGCGGCACCAGCGCGTCGTAGACGAGCACGTCCGCTTCCATCATCACCCGCTGGGCGCGCAGCGTCAGCAGGTCCACCGCGCCCGGCCCGGCACCGACGAGATAGACGCGACCCTCGACCACGCTGCCCGCCTTCAAGAGGCGCGTCGCCTCGCGGCGCGCGGCGGAAACATCGTTGGCAGCCACATGCGCGGCCACGCCGCCGGTAAAGAACCGCTTCCAGAACTGGCGGCGCGGCGCACCGCGCGGCAAAAGCTTTTCGGCCGCGATCCGGTAGGATTGTGCAAGGCCGGCAAGACTGCCGAGCGAAGGCTGCAGCAACTGATCGATCTGCGCGCGGATCATCTGCGCGAGGATAGGCCCCGCCCCCTCCGTGCCGATCGCCACGGCCACGGGCGCGCGGTTGACCAGAGCGGGCGTCAGGAAATCGCAATAGTCCGGCTGGTCCACGGCATTGGCGGGAATGCGCGCGGCACGCGCCGCCGCCACGATCCGCCGGTCCTGCGCGGCATCGCCGGTTGCGGCAAACACCAGAACGGCACCCTCGACCTGCCCCGCATCGAAGGCGGCGACAATGCGTTCGATGCCCTTCTCGGCCAGGAACAGCGCATAATCCGGCTCCGCATCATCGGCATAAGCGACGATCCGCGCCTGCGTGTTCATAAGCAGGCGAACCTTGGCATAGGCCTCGTCGCCATTGCCGAACACCGCCACGCATTTCTGCGCAACGCGAAAAAAAGCCGGGAATACGGTCAGTTGCTCGCTCATGACGATGGGGAATCTGTCCTTTGTGGGTTGGTTAGATATCGCCCATCCTACGCGCAAATTGAAGAAACAGAAATCCGCCAGCCCCTGACGCGGCGTATTCTTTTCCTCAGGCGAGGAAGTATCGGAGCAAATGTGTCCCGCCGCCGCCCTGCGGTGCATTGCACCCGCCCGGCCTTCGTCGTTACAGTGGCGCACCGACCACAGGGAACCGTACCCGATGTCCACCGATCCGCTTGCCGCCCGCCTCCTCTCCGTCATCGAAAGCGACATCCTGCCGCTGACGCAAAAAGGCGTGGCCGCCGGCAACAAGGTTTTCGGCGCCGCCATCCTGCGCAAGTCCGATCTGTCCCTCGTTGTCGCCGAAACCAACAACGAGACGGAAAATCCGCTCTGGCACGGTGAAGTCCACACGCTGAAGCGATTCTACGAGCGTCAACCGGGCCATGACACGAAGGACCTGATCTTCCTGTCCACCCACGAGCCCTGCTCCATGTGCCTCTCGGCCATCACCTGGGCAGGCTTCGATAATTTCTATTATTTCTTCAGCCACGAGGACAGCCGCGACAGCTTCGCCATCCCCCACGACCTCGTCATTCTCAAGGAAGTCTTCCGGCTGGAACCCGGCGGCTATGCCCGCCAGAACGCCTTCTGGCGCTCCGCCGCCATCGCAGATCTCATCGCCACCAGCGACGAACCCGACCGCGCCGGCCTGAAAGCCCAGGACGCCCGTATCCGCCGCCGCTATCAGGAATTGTCCGACGCCTACCAGTCCGGCAAGGCGCAAAACGCCATCCCGCTTGCCTGACGCCCCTTCACCCGATCATGCAGAAGCCCTCCCCATGACCGAACCGATGCAGCCCTCCCGCGACATCCAAAAACTCCTCGACATCATGTCCGCCCTGCGCGCGCCGGACACCGGCTGCCCCTGGGACATCGTCCAGACCTTCGAGACCATCAAGCCCTACACGATCGAGGAGGCCTACGAGGTCGCCGACGCGATCGAACGGCACGACATGGACGACCTCTGCGAGGAACTGGGCGACCTCCTGCTGCAAGTGGTCTTCCACGCAAGGATGGCAGAAGAGGCAGGCGCCTTCGACTTCGGCAATGTGGTCGAGGCCGTCACGACCAAGATGATCCGCCGTCACCCCCACGTCTTCGCCCGCTCGGACGCCGACACGCCCGACGCCGTGAAGCTCCAGTGGGATGCGATCAAGCAGATCGAAAAGGCCGAACGCCGCACCCGCCGCCTCCGCCGGGGTCTCACCGACGACGCGGCCGGCTTCCTCGACGGCGTCCAGCGCCACCAGCCGGCCCTGAGCGAGGCCCTGAAGCTCCAGCAACGTGCCGCCAAAGTCGGCTTCGACTGGTCGGAACCCGAGCCCATCCTCGACAAGATCGAGGAGGAAATCGCAGAACTGCGCGAGGCGCTCCGCAGCGGCGACGCCGCCAAAGTCACCGACGAACTCGGCGATCTCGTCTTCGCGGTGGTCAACATCGGCCGCCACACCGGCACCGACCCCGAAATGGCGCTGCGCGGCACCAACACCAAATTCCGCCGCCGCTTCCGCCACATCGAGACGGAACTTCAAGCATCAGGCGAAAGCCTGGAAGCCGCCACACTGGACCGCATGGAAGCCCTCTGGCAGGACGCCAAGGCCATCGAGCGCGCGCTGGACGGGACGCGGTAAGTGGATCAGAAAGGCCCCGAGCCCCACGGCGAATCTTAAGCACCGATCCGGAAGGCCCGCCCGTACGCCGAAGCCATAACTGTCGATGCGCGTCATCGCCGAGGGACCAAGGATGTTTCGATTCCAATGTAAGGTTTGTGAAAACTGGCACGAGGGCATGCCTGGCTTCGGCAGCGACGCGCCTCTCCATCTCTATCATATCCCCACCGCCGAGCGGCCGGTGCGCTGCGCGCTGACAGGAGACACGTGCATCATCGACGAAACGGCCTTTTTCGTTCAAGGCAACATCGAGATACCGGTTCACGACGCGGATGAACCCTTCGCCTGGGGCGTCTGGGTCTCTCTCAGTCAAAAGAATTTTCTGGAGTTCGTTGCGCTTCTAAACGTTTCGGAACGAGAGGGTTACGGCCCGTATTTCGGTTGGTTATCTGCCGGGTTCAAGGTCTATCCAGACACCGCGGATCTCAAGACAAAAGTTCATCTTCGCGCCAGGGGACAACGGCCCTCTATCGAGCTGGAACCCACGGAACATCCCTTGGCAGTGGAGCAGCGAACCGGGATTTCCGTCGAGCGACTTGCCGAAATCTATGCGGCTTACGTCCATAGCTGACCGCTCGCGGGAAATCAGAGACTTTGGTTATGCGTGACAGCCCCAAACATCGCTCCCGAGATCCTCGAAGCATGACGCCATGATCCAGTCAGCCTGAGGTTCAGGAAAGAAAAAACCTCTCTGGCCTGCCGGCCATCTCCCCCACAAGGGGGGAGAAGACTCGGGGCTGGCCGCTCGCCCAGATTACGAGGCGTAGGAGGAAGCGAGCGAGCCCCACGAGTCTTCTCCCCCCTTGTGGGGGAGATGGCTGGCAAGCCAGAGAGGGCCTTCCTTCAAAACCGCACCCGAAAACAGCCCCTCATCCGGCTGCCGCCACCTTCTCCCCGCACGCGGGGCGAAGGAACCTCAGGGCGCCGCTTCCGCCTCATATGAAAACACCGAGCAGGCCACGTCCCCTCTCCCCGCATGCGGTGAGAGGGCTAGGGTGAGGGGCAGCCACAAGCGAGACGTTCAGCCACAGTCCGACGAAAGCATCACCCCTGTGAAACCAACCCTTCACTCCGTCCGCCCACTCACCCCCGCCTGCTCGAACGTCGCCATACCCGAATGACACGCAGCCGCCGCCTTCACGATGCCGGCCGCAAGCGCCGCCCCGGTCCCCTCGCCGAGCCGCATGCCGAGCGCCAGCAGCGGGGTCTTGCCCAGCTGCTCGATGGCGGCCATGTGGCCGGGTTCGCCGGAGACGTGGCCGATTAGGCAGTGGTCGAGGGCGGCCGGATTGATGGCCTTGAGGATGGCGCCGGCAGCGGTTGCGACATAGCCGTCGATGATCACGGGGATCTTCTGCATGCGGGCGGCGAGAATCGCACCGGCCATCGCCGCCACTTCGCGCCCGCCGAGGCGCCGCAGCACCTCCAGCGGGTCGGAGAGATGGTCGCCATGCAGCGTCACCGCGGCCTCAACGGCGGCGATCTTGCGCTCCAGCAGCTCCCCGTGCGAGCCCGTGCCCGGGCCCACCCAGTCGCGGGCCGAACCGCCATAGAGCGCGAGGTTGATGGCGGCGGCGATCGTCGTATTGCCGATGCCCATTTCGCCGATGCAGAGCAGGTCCGTGCCGCCCGCAACCGCTTCCATGCCAAAAGCCATGGTCGCCGCGCAGTCGCGCTCCGTCAGCGCCGCTTCCTGCGTGATGTCGCCGGTGGGATAGTCGAGCGCGAGGTCGAACACCTTCAGCCCGAGATCGTTGGTCACGCAGATCTGGTTGATGGCGGCCCCGCCGGCCGCGAAGTTCTCCACCATCTGCGCCGTCACCGACGGCGGAAAGGGTGTGATGCCCTGTGCGGCGACGCCGTGATTGCCGGCGAAGATCGCGACCAGCGGCCGCGTCACGGCCGGCGCACGACCCTGCCACGCCGCCAGCCAAAAGGCGATTTCCTCCAGCCGGCCGAGCGCGCCCGCCGGCTTCGTCAGCTGCGCATCGCGCGCACGGGCTGCCGCCAGTGCGCCGGAATCAGGGCCCGGCAGCTGGCGCAGAAGCGCGCGAAAATCGTCGAACGGAAGACCGCTGGCACTCATCTGGCTATCCCTTTCCTCCGGCTGCTTGTCAGCCGGTCACTGGCCGCTCGCGCTGCCCGGCTGATCGTCAGGCGAAGCGTCGGCACGTCATCTTGTCTCGCGCCCTCTTAGAGGCTGCTTGGAAACCCGGCGGCTGAGAGCCGGCGAGGGATTTTTGCGCTCCGGCAGAAGAGGATCGCAGCCGATATCCTGAGATATCGGCAAGAGTCTCGACGCACCGGGGCACGAAAAGCACCGCCGGATCGACCCGTCCGGGTTTTCAAACAGTCTCTTAAAGCGCATGACGATCTCCGGCAACGGCTTATGCCGGACCTTCGCCGCCAGACACGACACCCGCAGGAGCAAAACGCGTGACGAACCCTGCCACCGCCTTCCTCACCGATACGATGCGCGCCGTCGCCTTCCTCAGCCGCCTGCGCGTGCCCGCCCGCTTCTTCGAAGGCGACGACGGCCGCATGGGCCGCACGGTGCGTGCCTTCCCCGTGGCCGGCCTCCTCATCACCCTTCCGGCAAGCCTCGTCTTCGCCCTGTCCCTCGCCTTCGATGCCGATCCGCTGCTCGCCGCCCTCCTCGCCCTGACGGTGCAGACCCTCGTCACCGGCGCGCTGCACGAGGATGGCCTTGCGGATGCGGCAGACGGGCTCGGCGGCGGGCGCACGCGCGGCCATGCCCTTGAGATCATGAAGGACAGCCGCGTCGGTGCCTATGGCGTCATCGCGCTGGTGCTTACGCTGGCGCTCCGGGCCGTGGCCATCGCCGATCTCGCGGATCATCTCTCAAGCGCCGGCTGCGCGCTGGCGCTCATGGCCATCGCCGCGCTCAGCCGGGCGGGCATGGTCTGGCACTGGTCGCAGCTGCCGCCGGCGCGCGAAACCGGCGTGGCCGCCGGTGCCGGCCAGCCGCAGCCCGCCGCCGTCACCACGGCGCTCGCCACCGGCACCGTGCTCGCCGGTCTTCTCCTGCTGGTGGCCGGCGCCCCGCTCCTCGCCGCCCTCATCGCCTTTGCCGCCTTCGCAGCCGCGGTTCCGCTCTGGACACGATATGTGCGGGAGAGGATTTCGGGCCATACGGGCGACACAATCGGAGCCACACAACAGCTGACGGAAACAGCCCTCCTCGTCACCCTTGCGATCTTCGCCTGAGGCGCCGATATAACGACACATTACCCCCAGCCCGGACCTTTCATGGAATCACCCTGCACCTCCGTCTGCTCCATCGATGCCGCCACCGGCTACTGTCGCGGCTGCGGGCGAACGGGCGACGAGATCGCGACATGGACGCTTTTCAGCGACCGCGAGCGCCGCCACATCATGACCGGCCTGCACACGCGCATGAGCGCGCTCGATGCCGGTTCCCGTCTGGAAACGCGGAGCGTCCGCATCGACCGCATGGCCCGGGAGCGCACGAAACGATGAACAGGCTGACCGTCGCGCTCGGCATTCTCGGCCTCGGGCTCGTCCTTCTGCTTTTCAATCACGAAAGCGGTCGCACGCTGGGTCTCGGCAATGACAGCTTTGCGAGCCTGATCGGCATGACGGCCCTCCTCACCGTCTTTGCCGCCGGCATCTGGCGCAGCCGCACCTTAAGCGACAGCGTCCGGCAGTTCGCGTTGTGGGTGCTGATCTTCCTCGCCGTGGTCACCGCCTATCTCTATCGCGGCGAGCTCGAATCCTACTGGGCCCGCCTCTCCGGCGGCCTCATGCCCGGCCGCGCCGCCGTCTTCACCGACAATGAAGGCTATCAGGAAGTCGTGCTGCACAAGGTCATGAACGGCCATTTCGAGGCGAACGTCGCCGTCAACGGCGCGAGTGTCCAGATGCTGGTCGATACCGGCGCCAGCACCATAGCCCTCTCCTATGCCGACGCGAAGAACCTCGGCCTCGACCCCGCCAGCCTCGCCTACACCCAACGCCTGATGACCGCCAACGGCGAAGCTCGCGGCGCCCCCGTCACCCTGTCGCAAGTCGCCATCGGCCCCATTATCCGCAACGACGTCCGCGCCACCGTCGCCGAAGACGGCAAGCTCGACCAGAGCCTGCTGGGCATGAGCTTCCTCTCCACGCTCGACATGATGCAGATGAAGACGGATGAGTTGCGGCTGAGGGATTGAGTGAGCCGTTTTTAGCGAATAGCGAATAGCGAATAGCGAATAGCGAATATTGTCTGGCGGCGAACAGCGACGAGTCAAAGCGAAAAACAAAATCGCCCATCGATAACGGACCAACTATTCGCTAAAAAAACCAATTTCTACTCACGGCTCACGGCTCACCATTCACTAATTCCTCAACCAATACCCCGTCCGGAAAATCCACACCAGCAGCCCCATCAGCACCGCCAGAAACCCGATGATGATGCCGAAGCTGACCAGCGGGCTTACCTCCGAGATCTCGAAGAACGACCAGCGGAATCCCGAAATGAGGTAGAGCACCGGGTTGGCGTGGCTGACCGCCTGCCAGAAAGGTGGCAGCATCGAGACCGAATAGAAGCTGCCGCCAAGGAAGACGAGCGGCGGGATGACCAGCATGGGGATGAGGTTCAGCTGCTCGAAATCCTTGGCCCAGATGCCGATGAGGAAGCCGAACAGCGAGAAGGTCACCGCCGTCAGCACGAAGAACACCAGCATGACGAAAGGGTGGGCGATCGAGAGGTCCACGAACAGCGAGGCCGTGGCGAGGATGATCAGCCCCACCAGCATCCCCTTGGTCGCCGCCGCCCCGACATAGCCGAGCACGATCTCGGTCATGGAGATCGGCGACGACAGGATCTCGTAGATCGTGCCGGTGAATTTCGGGAAGTAGATGCCGAACGAGCCGTTGCCGATGCACTGCGTCAGCAGCGTCAGCATGATCAGCCCGGGCGTGATGAACGCGCCGTAGGAGACGCCGTCGATCTCCTGGATGCGCGAGCCCACCGCCGCGCCGAAGACGATGAAATAGAGCGAGGTGGAGATGACGGGAGACACCACGCTCTGCAGCAGCGTGCGCCGCGTGCGCGCCATTTCGAACAGGTAGATCGCCTTGACCGCTTCGAAATTCATGCCCGCTTCTCCACCAGTTCCACGAAAATATCCTCGAGCGTGCTCTGCCGCGTCGAGATGTCCTTGATCCGCAATCCCGCTTCCGCAATGGCGGCCAGCAGCGTCGTAATCCCCGTGCGCCCGCCCGATGCGTCGTAGTCGTAGATCAGCCGCCCGCCGTCATCCTCGAGCTTCAAATGATAGGGCTCCAGCCCCTGAGGCAGCGCCGTCACCGGTTCGGCAAGCTCGATGCGCAGCTGCTTACGGCCGAGCGTCTTCATCAGCGCGCTCTTCTCCTCGATCAGCAGGATCTCGCCGCCATTGATCACGCCCACCCGGTCGGCGATCTCCTCGGCCTCCTCGATGTAGTGTGTCGTCAGGATGATCGTCACGCCGCCTTCGCGCAGCGTCTGAACCACCTTCCACATGTCCTTGCGAAGATTCACATCCACGCCCGCGGTGGGCTCGTCGAGAAACAGGATGCGCGGCTCGTGGGAGAGCGCCTTGGCGATCAGCACCCGCCGCTTCATGCCACCGGAAAGCTCGCGCAGCATGTTGTCCTTCTTGTCCCACAGCGACAGATCGCGCAGCACCTTCTCGATATGCGCGGGGTTCGCCTTCTTCCCGTGCAGCCCGCGTGAGAACGACACCGTGTTCCACACCGTCTCGAACTGGTCGGTCGTCAACTCCTGCGGCACCAGCCCGATGATCGCCCGCGTCGCCCGAAAATCCTTCACCACGTCATGGCCGTTCACCAGCACGGTGCCGGAACTCGGATTGACGATGCCGCAGATGATGGAGATCAGCGTGGTCTTGCCCGCACCGTTCGGCCCGAGCAGCGCCAGGATTTCCCCCTCCTCGATATCGAGGCTAACCCCTTTGAGCGCCTGGAACCCGGACCCGTAGGTCTTGACGAGATTGGAAACGGAGACGATGGGCGCCATGGGGGTGATCCGGACTGTTGGGGACGGGATGCCTTATATGGCATTCCCCCGCCAAAAGTCATCCGGCGACCTCGAACCGATCTTTTCCCCTGTCATCAATCCTTCGCCAGAATCAATCACGGTCGCTTGGCACACGGCGCTGCTTCATTGCCCGCTTCTGTGGTTTGCACCGATCGGCTGGCAGTCCCCTCCGCCCGGTTTCTTGAGGCCGGCGCCCGTCTGAAAACGGGAACCGGCCTTCTTTTTCCGCCACCCACTGGTTTCGTCAACTACAATGCCGATAGCCGGATTTCCGTGACCGCAGGTCGAAGTGGAAATGGTCCTTGTGGAACGGATCGCTGCCCGGCCCCAGCACCGTGTTGAAATATTTGCAGCTATCCTGCCGCACCGCCTTCAGCAGACCCTTTTCCCGAAAGGCGAAGAAGCCCGGCTTGCGCACGTCGATCTCTTTGCCGTTCTTCAGCACGAACTTGCCGACGTCGATGGCATTGCCATGCGCGTGTTCGGACATGGCCGCGCCGCGGCGCGAGTTCATCGTTCGGCAGGAATAGCCGCCGAGCGGCTTGATGGTGCCGATGCCGCTGAGATAGCGGTAGCGGGCCGACGGCGCGAGTTCGTTCTTCACCCACAGCGCAAAGGCTTCCGTCACCTCGCAGTTCAGCTTCACCGCCGGCTTGACGTTGATATCGCCCGAGAGGCCGGAAAGCTGGATCGGATAGTCGATGCCGCAGGACGGTCCGTTGGAGATGCGCGGCACGTCGGTAAAGGTCACGCCCAGCTTCGTCAGCCGCTTGCGACAGGCAATCTCGGAGGCCGGCATCTGCCCGCTGAAATCCGGTTCGGAAACTGCATCGACGGGATTGCCTGCCCGTGGCAGAAAGGCCACCTGCTGCTCCCGTGCCTTGTCCCGCCGCTCGATCATCACCCGCTGTTCCTGCTCCAGAAACTGCGCCTTGCGCCGCGCTTCCATCTCCATCCGCTCGGGCGTCAGCGGCGGCAGGTCCGGATCGACCCCGCCCGGCGCAGCCGATAGAGTGTCGCCCGGCATCGCCGGCGTGACCGCAGCCGTCGTGCGTGCGGGCACCGAAAGCACATGCACGCTGCTCGTCCCGATCCCGTCCACCAGCACCGGTCCCGAACTCGGCCCCAAACTGGCAGGAACACTCTGCCCCGCATGAATATCGCGGCTCTGCTCCTCCGCGAGCCCGACCACGGGCGCGGCGGTCACCATGCTGTCGATATCGACACCATTCGCGGGGATTGGCGAAGAAGCCTCGCGCACGGGATAGGTCGCCACCCGCTCCTGCCGCGCTGCCGTCACGGGCCGCACGCCGTTCATCCGCTCCGGCGGCTCCAGCACATCCGTGGAGCACGCCGCCAGCGCCAGCATCAGCCCGACGGAAACCAACGGTCGGCGCGGAACGCGTCTGGAAGCCTGTGAATGGTTCGCCATGCCGGATATCGCCTTTCGAACGGAACCGGTTTCCCGGAGAAGACCCCGGCCCTCCGACAGGACCGGATTTGCCGGGCAGGACCAGAGAAGGGTCGCACGCCGGAGAAGACTGCCGCCCCTCTTCGGTCATTTCCGGGCACGCGGCGCGGGCGGGAGCCAATCGCTCGACTTTAGACAATCATGGTAAATGAAAGGTTACGATAGAGCGCCGCGCGCTCGATCGAACGCGCGAAGGTCGCTCTACATTTTGACTCTATAGCATTCCTCCGTCAGGTGAGAACCCTGATGGAGGAATGCTATAGAGCGGTTTCGGACCAACCGTCGCCGTTTACTCCGGCGCGCAAACCCGCTATCGTCAACGCACCGGCCAAGCCTTCGCGCATCGCCGGTGCGGGCGTCTTACGTCCGCATCCCGAGGGGGCTCGGGACGAGACAGCATGAAACGGTGATCGCAGCACGGCCTGGCAACGAAACACGGGCCGTCATGCGAAGACATCGGGAGCATTCCAGCCGGAGCGGTATCGCGTCGGGGAATGCGGAGGACGGAGAGGAGACGCATTTCGGGTGACCTGTGCTCACCGGAAATGCTCATGCGGGAAAAGAGGGCCGGGCATGGACCTTATGCAGCAGACCATCGAAAACAGAACGCCCGATACCCTCGCAGGCCCCGGTGCCCTCGCAGGTATGGCTGTCACCGTCGTCGCCGACCGCGACGAATGGAATGTCGTCATCATCGAGGACGGCGTCGAGCGCAGGCAATCCTTCGTCCAGCACGACTGGGCCCTCAGCTACGCCCGAGGCCAACGCCTCCGCCTCGGCCTCCCCACCATCCCCGACCCGTCATCCGGAACGGCCTGAGGCCGGAGCCACGGTCGAAAAAAGAAAAACCCTCTCTGGCCTGCCGGCCATCTCCCCCACAAGGGGGGAGAAGACTCGTGGCCGGCCGCTCGCTTCAAAAAACGTTCAAGGTTGAAGCTGAGAGCGCACGCCGAGTCCTCTCCCCCCTTGTGGGGGAGATGCCCGGCAGGGCAGAGAGGGCCTTTCTTCTTTAATCCCAAAAACATAGCGCAGAGACCGCCCCTCATCCCGCTGCCGCGACCTTCTCCCCGCACGCGGGGCGAAGGGACCCGTGGCACCGGACTGCCGCAATTGAAAACGCCAAGCAGGGCACGTCCCCTCGCCCCGCAAGCGGGGAGAGGGCTAGGGTGAGGGGCAAACCCCACCCGCAGAGCGTCCCAAGCATCCTCATCCCGCGCACCACCTCGCGACGACAGCGCGCGAATCCCCGGACGCGGCCACAAGAGCCCACTGCAAAGCCCCAACTCACCCACACCAAAACCCTCGCCACATTCCAACATCAGGGGATGACGAACGCCCGCAACCGCGATACGCACGGGACCACGCAAACCCGTCCGTGGCATGCCCCCGGACGGCCCCCATCCCCGGCGCGCAGGCGCCGAAGCAGACGGAGACTGTCATGGCGACGCCGAGTGGTGAACTGACCTTGCGAACCCTGGCCATGCCGGCCGATGCCAATGCTGCGGGCGATATTTTTGGCGGCTGGGTCATGGCCCAGATGGACCTTTCCTGCGGCATCCGCGCCGCCGAGCGCGCCCGCGGCCGCGTCGTCACGGCGGCCGTGCGCGAAATGGCCTTCGCTTTGCCGGTCAAGATCGGCGACACCCTCTGCATCTACACCGACATCGCCGCCGTCGGCCGCACCTCGATCACGCTGACGGTCGAAGCCTGGGCCCAGCGCTACCTCTCCGACCGCATGGAAAAAGTCACCGACGCCACCTTCGTCATGGTCGCCCTCGACGCCGAAGGCCACCCCACCCCCGTCCCCGGCGAACGCTGACGTCAGGAGACAAAGCACGCCTGCCGACCCATCACGATCGACGACCCGGTCATCTCTCACCCACGGCTTACGGCTGAGGACCAATCTCCTACTGCCTACTGCCTACTGCCTACTGCCTACTGCCTACTACTCACGACTCACTCCCCACCTCCCCCAACGCAAAAAGGGCGCCGCTCCCGCAACGCCCTTCCCACAAAGCTCTCGCCCGCCTCAGGCAGCCCGCCGCACCGATCGCTCCCCGTCGCCGGCAAGTCGGAACGTCTGCAGCAGATCCTTCAGCGTCCGGCTTTCCTGCGCCAGCGTCTGGCTGGCCGCCGTGGTTTCCTCGACCATGGCCGCGTTCTGCTGGGTCATCTGGTCCATGCTGTTGACGGCGACGTTCACCTCCTGCAGGCCCGTCGCCTGCTCGCGGGCGGCGGTGGCGATGGAGGCGACGTGGTCGTTGACGCGGTTGACCAGCGTCTCGATCTCCATCAGCGCGTCGCCCGTCGAGCGGACGAGGGCGACGCCGGTTTCCACCTCGCCGGTCGAGCTGCGGATCAGCTCCTTGATCTCCTTGGCCGCCTGCGCGGAGCGCTGGGCCAGCTCGCGGACTTCCTGTGCCACGACGGCAAAGCCGCGGCCCGCCTCGCCGGCCCGGGCCGCCTCGACGCCGGCATTCAGCGCCAGCAGGTTGGTCTGGAAGGCGATCTCGTCGATCACGCCGATGATCTGGCTGATGCGTTCCGAGGAGCCCTCGATCCGGCTCATGGCCGCGATGGCGCTGCGCACGATCTCGCCGGATTTCGCCGCGCTCGATTTGGTCTCCGCCACCATGCTGCGCGCCTCGCCGGCCCGCTCGGAGGCGTTGCGCACCGTCGATGTGATCTGGTCGAGCGCTGCCGCCGTCTCCTCCAGCGCCGCCGCCTGCTGCTCCGTGCGCCGCGACAGGTTGCCGGCCGCCTCGGAAATGTCGCCGGCATTCTCGTGCACGACGTCGGTGGAGCGCGCGATGGACTGCACGGCACCGGCCAGCGCCGCCACCGCATCGTTGAAGTCGTCGCGCAGCTTGGCATATTCCGGCGAGATCGCGCCGATCTCCGCCGTCAGGTCGCCGCGCGCCAGCGCTTCCAGCGCATTGCCGATGGTGGCCATGGCGTCCGCCTGCTCCTGCGTCTGACGTGCCGTGCGCGCTTCGTTACCGCGACGCTCGGTCTCGATCTCGCCTTGCTGCGTCGCCTCGCGCGCCCGCTGGGCGATCCGCTCGGAGACGCTGTCGCGCAGCACGCCGAGCGCGCTCGCCATCTGGCCGATCTCGTCGCCGCGATCCGTCTCAGGCACCGGCGACGAGACGTCCTCGCGCGAAATCGCCAGCATCGAGGCCTTCAGCCGCTCCACCGGGCCGACCACGCTGCGCACGACCGCGAGCGCCACGCCGAGGATCAGCAGGGCGGCCACGCCGGAGATCACCGAAAGCTGGATCAGCCCCTGCCGGAACATCGCCGCGAGATCGTCCGCATAGACCCCGGTGCCGACGACCCATCCCCAGGGCTGGAAGCCGATGACATAGGAATATTTCAGGACCGGCTTGTCGACGCCGGGCTTCGCCCAGTAATAATCGACCGTGCCCTGCCCCTGCGCCTTCACCACCTTGACGAATTCCGTGAACAGGTGCTTGCCGTTGGGATCGGCGGTGGCGCTCTGGTCCGTACCTTCCATCTCCGGTTTGATCGGATGCATGATGACGCGCTGCTGCATGTCGTTGATCCAGAGATAGCCGCTGTTCTGGAAGCGCATGGCGCGGACCGCGTCGAGCGCGGCGGCCTGCGCGGCGCCTTGAGTCATTTTGCCGGCCGTCTCCAGCCCGTTGTAATAGGTGAAGATGCCGATGGCGCTCTGGTCCATCGCCGCCAGCAGGGCCTTGCGCTCGGTCACCAGCCGGTCATGCGCCTGGAACAGCGAAAACGTCAGGGCACCCGCCATGATCAGCAATGCCATCGCCACCAGCGCATAGAGCCGCACGGAAATTCGAAAATACTTCATTGTCCAGTCCCCCATCTTTTTAATTCAGAAGGAGAAGATGCTGTGCAAATGGTTTCTAATGTATGAGCGATGCGTCGCAAAGTTGCACGAAATGTCCGAAGACGAGCCGGGCCGAGAGTCCGCAACGAACCCGTCACAAACATGATCGCCCCCCGGGCGTCGTACCCGATGTGTTCTTCTCCCCTTCACTTTCGCCGAGACTCTCTCCATATTTCCGCCATGGCCAGATCCCCGAAGAAAACAGCTGCTTCCCCGCGTGAGACATCCGGGTTCGAAGAAGCGCCCCAGGCGCCGTTCGAAGGCGCCCCCATATCCGGTTCCGTCGCCGACTGGGTGAAGCAGCTCGAAGCCGAAGCCGAGGCGACCTCGCACGAGACCCGTCGCGATGTCGCCTCGAAAGCCGGCAAGCACCGCAAGCAGGTCGAGATTGCCGCTGCCAAGGCAAAGGCGAAGCCGGTCGAGCCCGCCCTCAAAACCTCGAAATCCGCGCGCGGCACCTCCATGGGCGGCGCCAGCGATCCGAAGTCCCGCGCCGCCGCAGGCCTGCCCGCGGTCTCCGGCATGGATATCTCGCTGGAGGACTCCGCCACCCTCGCCCCCGGCGCCGTCACCGCCACGGTGGATGCGCTGGCGAGCCTGATCGAGAGCGGCAATCCGCTGTTCAAGGACGGCAAGATGTGGACGCCGCACCGTCCCGCCCGCCCGTCCAAGTCGGAAGGCGGCATCCATATCGAGATGGTCAGCGAGTACCAGCCGGCCGGCGACCAACCGACCGCCATCAAGGACCTCGTGGAAGGCCTCAACAACGGCGAGCGCAGCCAGGTCCTCCTCGGCGTCACCGGCTCCGGCAAGACCTTCACCATGGCCAAGGTGATCGAGGCCACCCAGCGCCCCGCCGTCATCCTCGCGCCCAACAAGACGCTGGCGGCCCAGCTCTATTCCGAGTTCAAGAACTTCTTTCCCAACAATGCGGTGGAGTATTTCGTCTCCTATTACGACTACTACCAGCCGGAAGCTTATGTGCCGCGGTCGGATACCTTCATCGAGAAGGAAAGCTCGATCAACGAGCAGATCGACCGCATGCGCCACTCCGCCACGCGCTCGCTGCTGGAGCGCGACGACGTCATCATCGTCGCCTCGGTCTCCTGCATCTACGGTATCGGCTCGGTGGAAACCTACACCGCCATGGCCTTCCAGATGTCGGTCGGCGACCGCCTCGACCAGCGCCAGCTGCTGGCCGACCTCGTCGCCCAGCAATACAAGCGCCGCGACATGGACTTTCAGCGCGGCAGCTTTCGCGTGCGCGGCGATACGATCGAACTGTTCCCCGCCCACCTGGAGGATGCCGCCTGGCGCATCTCCATGTTCGGCGACGAGATCGACGCCATCACCGAGTTCGATCCGCTGACCGGCAACAAGACCGGCGACCTGAAATCGGTCAAGATCTACGCCAACAGCCACTACGTCACCCCGCGCCCGACGCTGAATGCCGCCATCAAATCGATCAAGGAGGAGCTGAAGCTCCGCCTCGCCGAGCTAGAAAAGGCCGGCCGCCTGCTGGAAGCCCAGCGACTGGAGCAGCGCACGCGCTACGACATCGAGATGCTGGAGGCCACCGGCTCCTGCGCGGGCATCGAGAACTATTCCCGCTACCTCACCGGCCGCCGCCCCGGCGAGCCGCCGCCGACCCTGTTCGAATACATCCCCGACAACGCCCTGCTGTTCATCGACGAGAGCCACGTCTCCGTCAGCCAGATCGGCGGCATGTACCGGGGCGACTTTCGGCGAAAGGCGACGCTGGCCGAATACGGCTTCCGCCTGCCCTCCTGCATGGACAACCGCCCGCTGCGCTTCGAGGAATGGGACGCCATGCGTCCCGACACCGTCGCCGTCTCCGCCACCCCGGCCGCCTGGGAGATGGAGCAGGCCGGCGGCGTCTTCGCCGAGCAGGTCATCCGCCCCACGGGCCTCATCGATCCCCCCGTCGAGGTGCGCCCGGCCAAAAGCCAGGTGGACGACGTGCTGGGCGAAATCCGCGAGACCGCCGCCAAGGGCTACCGCACGCTCTGCACCGTGCTGACCAAGCGCATGGCGGAAGACCTCACCGAATATCTGCACGAGCAGAACATCCGCGTCCGCTACATGCACTCCGACATCGACACGCTGGAGCGCATCGAGATCATCCGCGATCTCCGCCTCGGCGCCTTCGACGTGCTGGTCGGTATCAACCTGCTGCGCGAAGGCCTCGACATCCCCGAATGCGCCTTCGTCGCCATCCTCGACGCCGACAAGGAAGGTTTTCTCCGCTCGGAAACGTCCCTCGTCCAGACCATCGGCCGCGCCGCGCGAAACGTCGATGGCAAGGTCGTGCTCTATGCCGACAAGGTCACCGGCTCCATGCAGCGCGCCATGGACGAAACCTCCCGCCGCCGCGAAAAGCAGATGGCCTATAACGAGGCCCACGGCATCACCCCGGAATCGGTCAAGGCCAAGATCTC
Organism: Rhizobium sp. PP-CC-3G-465; assembly: GCF_004343445.1. Taxonomy (NCBI): domain Bacteria; kingdom Pseudomonadati; phylum Pseudomonadota; class Alphaproteobacteria; order Hyphomicrobiales; family Rhizobiaceae; genus Rhizobium; species Rhizobium sp. PP-CC-3G-465. The sequence goes on along the minus strand of NZ_SLYH01000001.1, from coordinate 690,456 downwards.
CGACATCCTCGACTCGGTCTACGAACGCGACCACATCCGCGCCGACATCGCCGGCGCCTCCGGCAAGGGCTTCGGCTCCGCCGGCCACATGGTCGGCAACAACCTCGCCGCCCATCTCGAAGCGCTCGAAAAACAGATGCGCAACGCCGCCACCGACCTCGACTTCGAAACCGCCGCCCGCCTCCGCGACGAAATCAAACGCCTCAAAGCCACCGAACTGGCAACGATGGACGACCCGATGGCCCGGCAAGAGGCAAAGGCACAGGAAGGTTTCGTCAGCAAGGCCGACCAGAAGACTGCCAAGGCCCGGGATGCCTCCAAGGCCCAGGAAGTCGCGACCAACAAGTCGAAAACCGCGCGGAATGCAGATACGACCGCCGACGAGGACGCAGACAGCGCCACGGGCGCCAGTCCTTCTCCCCGCGCGCGGGGAGAAGGTGCCCGCAGGGCGGATGAGGGGCAGCCACAACCCGTACCCTCCCTCTTCCGCCAGAACACCCTCGACAATATGGGCCCCGGCACCGACACCGAACGCCCCCTCTTCCGCCGCAACGACCTCGACGAAATGACCGTCGGCCGCACCGAAAAACCCGTCCCCGGCGCCCTGCCGGTCAAACCCGACGCCGCAAAGGCCACGAAACGCTTCTCACCGCTGACCGAAGGCCTGCCGGAACAAGCCAAAGACGACCCGCGCCCGCTGGTCCGGGCGAAGGCGGGTGTCGGGAGCTATGAGGATGCGGGGGATGTGAAGCGGCAGAAGGGACGGACGAAGGGGAAGACCGGGCGGCCGGGGCGGTGAGTACGCATCATTAAAGTGGGGTGATCAAGAATGCTTCTTCGAAAATTCAACCAAAACTTGTGTTTTCTATGTGGTAACGCTGGTAACCTGACCGGCGAACACAAACTGAAAAGATCAGTACTCGTTGATGAATTTGGCAACGAGAAGTTATATATCCTAGATGGACAGAATAGGTTCCAGCTCGCGCAAAGCACTAAATCTAAGCTATTCCACTTTCGTGAAAAGATTTGCGAGGACTGCAACGCAGATAGAACGCAGGGACCTGATAAATCTTTTGATAACTTCCATTTAAGAGTAAAGGAAAGCATATTACGTAATGAATACAGAACATGGCCGAATGGAATATTCCATGATTCTGAATATTATGCAGGGTCTGCAGCATCAGATAAGCTTTTTCGATACTTTTCAAAAATTTTGTGTTGCCGCTTGGCCGAATCTTCCGGTCCAATACCGAAAACCTTGGCAGATCACGCTATCGGCAATTCTCGAAAAAATCGAGTTTGGCTTCAGGTAAGGCCTGATCTAGTTCATGCGGAAGCTGTCGAGCGATTTGGATCATGGTCTTCAGCATCGCATGGTGGCCTGCTTGTATCCGCAAAAAAGGTTGGTGGATGGCCAGCAGTATTCCATAGCTCAATATCTTTCGGCCCCGTCCAGTATGTATTCCGCTTCCACTTACATTGGCGCGAGATGTTAGAATTACGCTTCCTCCACAGAGATTTCTATAATTTCTTACGCTTTACAGTTCTACCAACAGCAACGCTGAGGAATTAAGAAGAACGGAAAACTCGGATATCAAGTAGTTGCGATACTGCGACTCTAAGTACGGGACTCCCGGAACAACCCACCCCCACCCCCGTTCTCTCCCGAGCCCAAACCTCAGGAGCGCCCCATGCCCGCACTCGCAGACACCTTCATCTCCGCCCTCCACCGCCTTGAATCCGACCGCGATACCGACACCATCGCCAGCCTGTTCGCAGACGATGCCAGCCTGTCCAATCCGTTGGTGTCCTATGACGATGGCGGGGTGGATGCGGCGAAGACGTTCTGGTCGCATTATCGCGATGCCTTCGATGATATCGCCTTCGAGTTCCGCGCCGTGACGCAGGCGGAGGGCGTTGCCTTTATCGAATGGCGCAGCCGCGGTTCGATCGATGGCGAGGCCTTCGAATATGGCGGCGTCAGCGTGCTGGAGACGGCGGATGGCAAGATCGTCGCGTTCCGCACCTATTTCGACAGCGCCCAGATCCCCCGCGCCCATTCCACCGGCGGCGAAGGGTCTGGTCGCGGCGGGAAACCGGAGATCGCAGTGACGGGGAAAAAGAACGGTGAAGACGATCTGGAGACCGCCCAGCGCGAAGCCGCCGAGCAGCGCGCAAAGGGTGGTTACAGCTGATCCCGACCGTTCGAAATTCCCTTTGAAAACAAGAGGCAGACCGGAAACGGTCCTGCCTCTTTTCCGTTTCCGCCTCCGCATCGGCCTGATCGGGCGAAGCCGAAACGCGCCGCACCACCCAAATTAGCACGTGCCGTTTTCCCCGCCGCCCGGGCCCGCCCCCATACTGGCACCGTTCCGCTCTCGGATACACCGGCAGGCGTGCCGGCGAGGCGGAGCCGGCTGTGGGGTGAGAGGAACGACGTGCGCCTCCCGCATCACGGTCCGCAACACGGCCTCCCCCCGAAACGGCAGCGCCTCGCGCAAGCGAGGATGCGAATGGGTTCGGGTTTGCCTTCGCGGCATGCAACGCCGTCCCGTCCTGCCCCTCCGGGCGGTCGGGATCCCGGCAGAGAGGCACTTGCGGGCATAAACCGCCGAACGGGGCGCCGGAAGGTGTCATTATTTACCTTATCAACGCGGCAGCTTCCAGCGCCCCGTCCGAAATTCCGGCCCGACAGCCGGTCCAGCATCGATGCGCCAGACCACGCGGCAAAACCGCCTGCGTGAAGGAGACCGCATGTCCAGACGAGATCCGACATCCCCCGGCATCGCGCCGCCCAGTGCCCAACCGGCCAGCGCCCGACCGACCGAGGCAAATCCGCCCATCCGGCCTTCACCCCCGAACCCCGCCTGCGCGGTGGCAGATATGCTGCTCGCACCGGCCTTCCTCTGCCACCGCGCCCGCTGCCGCCGTCACCGCGGCTGCAGCCTGCCCGGCGCGACAGTGCCCGACCCGGACATTCCCTTCTGGCAGCCCGAAACCTGCTTTCCCCGCTGCATCATGGAAGCGAAAAACAGATTTCGCGGGGAATTCCTGCTGATCCTCGGCTTACTGATGCACATCGAGAAGCTTCTGGAGCCGGGCGTGCTCAAGGCCTGGAGCGGCACTATCGATACCGACTACACCGGCGACCAGATTCGCGCCGCCCTCACCCTCGCCGCCCGCCGCCTGCCCCGGGGAGACCCCTTGATGGCGGAGTTTCGGGCTTTCTGGCGGGAGGAGGCGGCTCGGGGGGATGGGGGGGATGAGGCGTTTGCGGATGGGGTTTAAAAGAAAAACCCTCTCTGGCCTGCCGGCCATCTCCCCCACAAGGGGGGAGAAGACCCGGGGCCGGCCGCTCGACTTCGGCTTGGCGAGGGGTGAGTAGGCAGTAGGCAGTAGGCAGTAGGCAGTAGGCAGTAGGCAGTAGGAAACAGGACCAAAATCAAGCACGAAGACAAAACGGCATCGAGCGGCCAACCCCAAGTCTTCTCCCCCCTTGTGGGGGAGATGGCCGGCAGGCCAGAGAGGGCCTTCCTTCCTACTTCCTACTTCCTACTTCCTACTTCCTACTGCCGACTGCCGACTGCCTACTTCCTACTTCCTACTGCCGACTGCCTACTCCCCCTCTCACTCCGCCGCCTCATCCCGCTCCTCGGCCCGCAACACCTCCAGCTCATACCGATATCCCTCCAGCATCAGATAGGCCTGCTCGATCACCTCGATCTGCCCCTCCGCGCTGCGGATTGCATCGGCGATGGATTGCGAGCGTGACCGCAGCATCGACCCCAGCACATCCGCCTCGGGGCGGCGTCCCAGCCGGTCCATGTGCTGGCGCACGCGGGCGCGGTGGCGCTCCAGTTCGAGAATATGGAACCGGCTCTTGACGATATCGTCGGACAGGCGGCGGCGCATGGCGGCCACGGGGTCGAAGCTGCCGGGTTCGCGCTCGTCGAGGATGACCTCGTTGACCAGCGTTTCTATCACCAGCAGCCCCTTCAGGTCGCGCGGGTCGGCGAGCTGCGGGTCGTAGCCGGTATCGTCGAAGATCTTGCGGCGCACGGGATCGCGCAGCAGGTCGTAGGCCGCCTGCAGCTTGCCAAAGGCGTCCACATCGCCGCCCTGGTCGGGATGCGCCGTCTTCGCCAGCTGGCGATAGGCCGTCTTGATCGCGGCCTCGTCGGCGTCGCGCTCCACGCCCAGCATCGCATAGGGATCGATCACCTTGCCCCCAATCCTCTCGCCGCATCGGCCAGTCTGCCCGTCTTTCAAAATGTCACGGGTTTTTTCATACAGTGTCGGCCACCCTTGCAGTACCCGCCCCGGCCGCCGGCATCAACCCTTAGAGCGCCGCAGACCTGCCGCTGTGCACCGCTTCGGGACACTCCGCCATGCATCCGACGAAAATGTGGAGGCCCGGCCTTTTTCTCTCATCCGTCCCCATCCGGAGCCGCTTGCCAAGGCGCGTATTTGCTGGCAGAAATATACCGTTCGGGCTGTTCATCCCGGAGACTGGACTGATGTGGTTGTGCCGCTCGGCGGCGTTCCGGTGGGGAGATCCGCTGTGGACACGGCCGAACGGCAGCATGGGGCGGATGGCCGACACGGCCTTGCGGCTCCCATGGGCGTAGACGTTCTTTGCTCCCGTACGTGACATCCAGACGGCGTGTCCTGTTTCGACACGCATGACCGCCCGCCTCCCCGGCACCGGGGGTGCGGTTACCACTTCAAGGGAAGACCAGAGGACATCCCCCATGGCCACCAAAGGCATCGTAAAATTCTTCAACCAGGACAAGGGTTTTGGTTTCATCACTCCGGAAGGCGGCGCGAAGGACGTATTCGTTCACATCTCCGCTCTCCAGGCCGCCGGCCTCCAGACGCTGAAGGACGGCCAGCAGGTCACCTTCGACACCGAGCCGGATCGCATGGGCAAGGGCCCCAAGGCCGTCAACATCAGCGCCGCATAATCTGCCGCTGACGACATCCGGAAACGGCGCCCCAGTGGCGCCGTTTCTGTTGGTGGACACGCCCCGTGTTTCGGGCATGCATTGCATCGAAAAAAATCAGCGCGACCATCTCCCCGGTCGGCATGCGCAAGGTAGACTGAGCCTCAAAGGTTCGGAAACCGCAGTCCCCTTTCTTTTACCGCTCTTTGAAATCACTCCGCCGCGTCGCGCTCTTCGGCACCAGAACCTGCAACGGAGAGCACCGCAGCAAACGCCGCCGCGATCACCTCCGGCCCGGCTCCCGCCCGCGTCGCATCGGCCGAGAGGATCTGCCGATACCGCCGCGCCCCCGGCCAGCCCTGAAACAGCCCAACCATATGCCGCGTCACATGCACCAGCCGCCCGCCGGCCGCGATGTGCCCCGCCGCATAGGCCATCATCGCATCCCGCACGCCGCACCAGAAATCCGCAGACCGCCGATGCCCCGCCTCGGTGAACTCGCCCGGATCGACAGCCACGGGCGCCGCCCCGGTCAACGGATGCGGAAAAGCCCCATCCACGCCCGTCAGCACCGCGCTATCATGATAGGCCGCCCGGCCAAGCATCACGCCGTCGAGAGCAAGAGGCGTCTCGGGATGACGAAGCTGCGATACGGCATCACCCAGCGTGTGAAGCCCGCCATTGATGCCGATGAAAAGGTCGGGATTCTCCGCCTTGATCCGGTGCACCAGAGCATAGTCGAGCGGCGGAATGTCGCGATTCTCCTTGGGCGAAAGCCCCTGCAGCCAGGCCTTGCGCGCATGCACCCACACGCCGTCGACGCCCGCCGCCCGCACGCGGTCGAGCAGCGCGCGCAGCGCGATCTCCGGCTCCTGATCGTCGACGCCGATCCGGCATTTCACCGTCACGGGCACGGACACCGCCGCCTTCATCGCCGCCACGCAGTCCGCCACCACCTCGGGCTCCCGCATCAAGCAGGCGCCGAACGTGCCGGATTGCACCCGGTCTGACGGGCAGCCGACATTCATGTTGATCTCGCTATAGCCGAACCCCACCCCGATCCGTGCCGCCTCCGCCAGCTTCTCCGGATCATTGCCCCCCAGCTGCAACGCCACCGGCGTCTCCGCGACCGAGCACCGCAACAACCGCTCCCGATCCCCCCGCAACACCGCATCGGCGACGATCATCTCAGTGTAGAGCAGCGCATGCGCCGACAGCTGGCGCGCGAAATAGCGATAATGGCGGTCAGTCCAATCGATCATCGGGGCCACGGCGAACACCGGGAGCGCAAACATGCGGGCCTGCGTGGTCTCGGAAGCGTTCTCAATGTCCGTCATGGTGCCGTCTCGTCATCTGAAAGGATCGCCGGGCGGAAGACGCCCGCGGGGCGCAAAGGCCACAGGCCAACCGAGCCTGCCGCCCTTCCAATACCCCTCAGCGCGCATTGCGCCAAGAGCCGGCATCCCGACAGGCATGCGCCCATCGCTTGCCGCAAAAGAAAAAAGCCTGCCGCGGGAGGAGGTGCGGCAGGCTTTATGAAAGGATCCACGGGTCGGGAGGAGGTGACCCGGATCTCTCGAAGCACCCGGGAGGAGGATGAGTGCTTCGGTAAATTCAAGATAATATTGCATTGCAGCAAAAACAAGATGGGGGATGAGATTTTCTGCCGTTGCTCGGGTCAGCCCTTCGCCATACCGCGGCAAACCCGTTTGCCGCCGACGAAAACGCTATCGCCAGTACCGCGAAAGCAGCGTATCCCGGCGCTGTCCTGTGCCCAGCAGATAGCCGGCGACAAAGGCTGCAGCCCCGACCAGCAGCAGCACCGACCCGGTCGCCGCCCGGTGATCCTGCGCCGAGGCGACCACGGCGCCGGCCTCGCGCTGAACGGCGGCGGTTGCGCGCTTCACATTCGCGGCCACGGTCGTCTTGTCTTCCAGTTCGCCGGTAAACCCTGTCTTGATGTCGGACATTTCGCTGCTCCGGGGTTGAGTGAGGTATCCCTTAAGAAGGGTCCGGGAAGGATTTTTGTTCCGCAGCGCCGAAATAAACCTCGGTTCCAGGGCATTCTGTTTTCGCAGTGCAGCATATCGGGGCAAAATTTGCTTTGCATGACAGGCTTATTTTCGATTTTGCGAAATTTTCTCTGGTTGCATCGGATCATTTCTGGCAAGCTCATCGTGAGGTGCCTCATAAAAACCCGCTTCACAGCCGCAAATGCCTGAGTCGCAGAAGATGGATCGCAAAAAAGAGGCAGAGGGAGAACGTCATGGTCGAGGAAAATCTGTACCGCATTGTCGAAGTCAGCGTGAAGCGTGGCACGGACCGCCGCGATGTCGGCATCATGACGGTGCGCCAGGCCTTAGCCCTCCCCGATGTGCCGAGCCTCGAATATACCGATCCGGACCGCAAGACCCGCAGCGGCGGCCCCTTCATCAACCGCGCCCAGCTCCAGGCCTACGCCTGCCGCTGAGGTGAACGACAGCGCCGGCCGGCAAGGTTCGCTTGCGGCGAGACGCATGCTGATGCGAAAATCCCGGAGCGACCGGCCTCACCTCACGCTCCCACACCGCGAAATCACTGCACCGTCTTCCCCGCCGCCTCTCGCGGGTGCTATCCTGCCGCTGTCATCACCAGCATCCGGATTGCCATGAACACCGTAATTCCCGCCCCCGCCCCCGTCATTCTGCCCGTTCGCGGCAGCGAGGCCGGGTTTCCCGTTCGTCGTGTCTATTGCGTCGGCCGCAACTATGCCGCCCATGCCATCGAGATGGGGCATGATCCCTCACGCGAGCCGCCCTTCTTCTTCCAGAAGAACCCGGAAAATCTCGTCCTGCCGACGGCCGGCTTCCCCTACCCTGCGCAGTCCAGCGACGTGCACCACGAGGTCGAACTCGTCGTGGCGCTGAAGGCCGGCGGCACGGATATCGATCCGGCCACCGCGATGGACTGCGTCTGGGGCTATGGCGTCGGCATCGATTTCACCCGGCGCGATCTTCAGGCGGAAGCCAAGACCAAGGGCCACCCCTGGGCCGCCGCCAAGGCGTTCGAGCATTCCGGCCCCGTCTCCCCGCTCGTCGTGGCAGAGGAGTGCCCCGATCCCGCCAGCGGCCGCATTCACCTCAGCGTCAACGGCGAGACGCGACAGGACGGCGATCTCGCGCAGATGACGTGGAAGATCCCGGAGATTATCGCGGAGCTCTCCAAGCTCTTCACGCTGGCCCCCGGCGATATCATCCTCACCGGCACCCCCGCCGGCGTCAGCGCCGTCAACCGCGGCGATGTCGTCACCTGCGGCGTAGACGGTTTTGGCGACCTCACCGTCACCATCGTTTAATATTTAGAGCCTGCGGAGACACCCCCCGCAGGCCACTTCCTCGCCCGAACTATCGGAGCCAACATGCCTCTCTACGCCCTCGGCACACGTCGCCCCACCTGCCCGCCTGCGGATCGCTACTGGATCGCGCCGGATGCGCATGTCGTGGGAAATGTGGTGATCGGAGAGGATGTCGGCATCTGGTTCGGCGCCGTGCTGCGCGGCGATAACGAGCCGATCCATGTCGGCCCGCGCACCAATATCCAGGAAGGCGTCGTCGTCCATGTCGATGCCGGCTTCCCGGTCAACATCGGCGAAGGCTGCACCATCGGCCACCGCGCCATCGTCCACGGCTGCACCATCGGCGACAACAGCTTGATCGGCATGGGCGCAACCATCCTCAACGGCGCCGTCATTGGCCGCAATTGCCTCGTCGGCGCCAACGCGCTCGTCACCGAAGGCAAGGTCTTCCCCGACAATGCCCTCATCGTCGGCGCCCCGGCCCGCGTCCTGCGCACGCTGGACGACGCCGCAATTGCCGGCCTGCGCGCCTCGGCCGACAACTACGTCCGCAACTGGCAGACCTTCGCAGCGAAGCTCACACCTATCGAAGAGGACTGAACCACCGCTCTCAGGCCGTGCAATTCCCGCAATGCCCGCGCATCTCGATGGTCGTCTTGTCGGTCTTGAACTGCTGCTTGGTCGCCAGCATCGCCAGCCGATCCTCGATCTCGGGATCGCTGATCTCGCTCACCTGCCCGCAATCCTCGCAGATCGCAAAGGCGATCACGGCCTTCTCAGGTCCGTGGTCGTGCGGATGGGTGCAGGCGACGAAGGCGTTCAGGCTTTCCAGCCGGTGCACGATGCCGAATTCGGTCAGCTTCTCCAGTGCCCGGTAGACCTGCAGCGGTGCACGAAACCCGTGGTCGCGCAGCTTGTCGAGGATCGTGTAGGCGCTGAGCGGCGCCTCGGCATGGGTCAGCGTCTCCAGAACGAGCGTCTGGTTGCGGGTCAGCTTGCGCGGCTCCATCAGTGATGTCCTCCCGGCGGTGAAAACGGCGTGCCGTCCCGCCCGCGCCGGCCGATCGGCAGCAGGCTGAGGACGAAGATGACGACGGCGGCAACCACGATCGACGGGCCGGACGGCGTATCGAAATGCAGCGAGCCGAACAGCCCGCCGACCACCGCCACCGCGCCGATCAGCGAGGCGAACACCGCCATGATCTCGGGCGAGGCCGAAAAGCGGCGCGCCGTGGCGGCGGGAATGATGAGCAGCGAGGTGATCAGCAGAATGCCGACGATCTTCATGGCAATGGCGATGACCAGCGCCATCAGCAGCATGAAGAACAGCCGCGACCGCTCCGGATGCAGCCCCTCGGCCTCCGCGATCTCCGGATTGACCGTCGCGGCAAGCAGCGGCCGCCAGAGCATGACCAGCGCCATCAGCACGAGAATGCCCCCGCCCCAGACGATGTCGATATCGGCTTCCGACACGGCGAGAATATCGCCGAACAGGAACCCGACGAGGTCGATCCGCACCCAGGTCATGAAGGCGACGATGACCAGGCCGATCGACAGCGAGGAATGCGAGAGAATGCCGAGCAGCGCATCGGTCGAAAGCCCGCCGCGCTTCTGCAGCGCCAGCAGCAGCAGCGAGACCATCGCCGCAACGATGAACACGCTGACCATCAGGTTCAGGTCAAGCAGCAAAGAGAGCGCAACGCCGAGCAGCGCGGAATGCGCCATGGTGTCGCCGAAATAGGCCATGCGGCGCCAGACCACGAAGCAGCCGAGCGGCCCGACCGTGATGGCCAGGCCGACGCCGGCAATGAGGGCGCGGATGAAGAAATCGTCAAGCACGGTCGCGCTTCCCCGGTTCGAGCCGCTTCAGGCGGATCTGGCTGTGGCCGCATCCGCAGCTTTCGTCATGCACGTGGTCCGGAACGGCCGTATCATCCACGTGATGGTCGTCCCTGTGATGGCCGTCATCCGGATGGCAATGGTCCGTCAGGCTTCCGTCCGCATGCAGGACGCGGCCGTCGGGCAGATGGGTGTGGTCATGATCGTGATTGTAGACAGCAAGAGTTTGTGCAGCTTTTACGCCGAACAGGCGCTGATATTCCGGGCTCTGGCTCACCGCCTGCGGCGTGCCGCGGCAGCAGACATGCCCGTTGAGGCAGATCACCGTGTCCGTTTCCGCCATAACCACATGCAGGTCGTGCGAAATCAGCAGAATGCCGCAGCCGGTTCTATTGCGAATGGTCTTGATCAGATCGTAGAGCGCGATCTCGCCGGAAAAATCCACGCCCTGCACCGGTTCGTCCAGCACCAGCAGGTCCGGCCGGCGGGCGATGGCCCGTGCCAGCAGCGCCCGCTGAAACTCGCCGCCGGAGAGATGCTGCACCTCCGCCCGCGCCAGATGCAGGATACCCGTGGACGACAGCGCCTCGGCAATCTCGGCGCTTTTCAGCGGCCCGGTCAGCGTCATCAGCCGCTCCACGGTCAGCGGCAGCGTCCAGTCGATGGAAAGTTTCTGCGGGACATAGCCGACCTTCAGGCCGCCGATCTTCTCCACGCGCCCCTCGTCCGGCTTCATCACGCCGATCGCCGTCTTCGCGGTGGTGGATTTCCCCGAGCCGTTCGGCCCGATCAGCGTCACGATCTCGCCGCGCGAGACGGAAAAATCGACGCCCCGCACCAGCCACCGCCCGCTCCGGCGAATGCCCACCTCGCGCAGCGTCACGAGCGCGTCGTTAGCAGTACGCGCGGGCGCACCCGTACGGGATACGGCAGGCGCGGTGTGCGAATGAGCGTCGGTTTCGGACATCGGAAATTTCCCGGAGGACCCTGTTGCCAGCGGCTATGCCACACGTTATAGCATAACGCAATTGATGTAATAACATAACATTGAGAATACAAGCCGCCGGTATCCTCCCTGACCACCGCCGACGTCTTGCCCGAACAAACGGCCCGACCGCCCCGCCAGCCGCGACGTCTTCGTCGCTCGTGAGACGATTGGACCCCGCATGAACCCTACAGGAGCTTCTCCATGTCCCCTCGCGCCTCGCTGATCCTCGCCGCCACCGCATTCCTCGCAGCCGGCACGGCCCACGCCCAGACACCCGATGTGGTGGTCTCCATCAAGCCGATCCACTCGCTCGTCGCCTCCATCATGGCCGGCGTCGGCGAGCCGAAGCTGATCGTGGAAGGCGCTGCCTCCCCCCACACCTACAACATGAAGCCCTCCAATGCTTCGGCGCTCCAGAAGGCCAATGTCGTCTTCTGGATGGGCGAAGGCATGGAGCATTTTCTGGAGAAGCCGCTGGAAACGCTGGGCTCCAAAGCCACCATCGTCGCGCTCGAAGAAGCGCCGGGCGTCGAAAAGCTGCCGCAGCGCGAAGGCGGCCCGTTCGAGCCGCATGACGATGGCGACGAGGCCGAAGCCGCTCATGACCACGATTCCGCCGACGCTCATGACGCCAAGCATGCTCACGATGACGGCGAGTTCGACATGCATTCCTGGCTCGATCCGCGCAACGCCAAGGCCATGGCCGCCGAGATCGAAACGGTGCTGGCGAAGGCCGATCCCGAACATGCCGCGACCTACCGCACCAACCGCGAGACCCTCGACGCCCGCATCGACGCCCTGGATCTCGCGATTGCCGCCACCCTCGCCCCGATCAAGGATCGCCCCTTCATCGTCTTCCACGATGCCTACCAGTATTTCGAAAACCGCTACGGCGTCACGGTTGCCGGCTCGATCACGGTCAGCCCGGAAACGGCACCGGGCGCCCAGCGCCTGAAGGAAATCCATGCCAAGATCGAAAAGCTCGGCGCCACCTGCGTCTTCGCCGAACCCCAGTTCGAGCCGAAGCTGGTCAACGTCGTGCTGGAAGGCACGACTGCCAAATCCGGCACCCTGGACCCCGAAGCCGGCACGCTGACCGCCGGCCCGGACCTCTACTTCCAGCTGATGAACGGCATCGCCCAGTCGCTCGCAAGCTGCCTGTCCCAGCAGGGCTGATGGCTTCGCACAAGCTCGCTTCGCCATCATCCCGGTATCAATGACAGACAGGCGTGATGCTATGACGGGACGATTGGCGACCGCGACCAAGGCTTACGAGAGCGGCGACTACATCGCCGCTCTCACGCTTTTGAACAGCATGGTCGATGACGGCGCGGATGCCGGCGTGCTGACCCTTCTTGGCCAGACCTTCCAGAAGCTCGGCCTGGAAAAGGATGCGCTCGATCTCTTCGGTCGCGCCGTCGATCTCGATCCGACGCCCGAAGCCCTGAAGCGTGCCGCCGCCTCGGCCGTCGCCGCGGGGGATGATGCACGAGCCCTGCTCTACGGAATGCGGCTGTTCCTGCTGCAGCCTGACAACGCGAATGTCGCAGCCCTCGTCGCCTCCGCCTTCGTCCGCTCCGGCGATCCCGAATCGGCGAACCTCGTCCGGGCGGCTCTGGTCGAGAGCGACGACCCCGCCCACATCCATCTCGCCGCAAACCTCTATGCCGGCGAAGACCGCGACCCCGCCGTGCTCACCGTCTTTCGCAAGCTGGCGAACCTGAAGGCAGATGATCCCTACGCGCAGGCAACCTATATGGCGATCGCACGGGACTTCTGCGATTACGAGGCCCTGGCCGATCTGGAAAGCCGCTGGGAGAAGGCCTCCTGGGACACGGCAACCTCGACACCGCCGCTCCTCCAGGGCGAAACGCCCTACGCCAACCTGCTCCATTGCGACAACGAACGCCTGAACCGGCTTGCGACCAACGGCACCCCGGCCCGCAACCGCTCCAAACCCGCCTTTGCCGCCCGCCCCCGCATGAGCCGGAAACGCGGCACGCAACCGCTGCGGATCGGCTACCTCTCCAGCGACTTCTGGAGCGGTCACGCCACCATGCGCCTGCTGCAGGCCGTCCTCACCCTGCACGACCGCAACCGCTTCGACGTCACGCTCTACTGCCATACGCACGACCAATTCACGACCGCCGAGACCTGCGATCGCACGCTCTGGGGACGCATCGTTCCCATCCACGCCATGAGCGACGAGCAAGCTGCGAAGAAAATTCGCGCCGACGGCATCGACATCCTGGTCGATCTCAAGGGCTCGACCGCCGGCAACCGAAACACCATCCTCAACGAAAACGTGGCGCCGGTGCAGGTGTCCTGGCTCGGCTTCCCCGGCAGCAACACCAACATCGATTGCGATTACGTCATCGGCGACCCGATCGTCACGCCGCCATCGTCCGCACCCTTCTATCACGAGCGCATCTGCCGCCTTCCCGAGACCTACCAGCCGAACGACCCGCTCCACCGCGCCCTCCCGCAGCCAACACCGCGCGCCGAACTCGGCCTTCCCGAAGACCGCTTCGTCTTCGCCGCCTTCAACGTGACCCGGAAGATGACGATCGAGACGATCGACATCTGGGCCGACATCCTTCGCCAGGTGCAGGACGCCCTCCTCTGGGTCCTCGTCGATGGCAGTGTCGCACGCGAAAATTTCGCCCGGGCCATGGCGGCGCGGGGCGTTGCGGAGACGCAGATCGTCTTTGCAGGCAAGGCGCATTACGAGAGCCATATCGCCCGGCTGCAGGCAGCCGACCTCGGGCTCGATACCTTCCCCTATAACGGACATACGACGACATCCGACCAGCTGTGGGCGGGTCTTCCGGTCATCACCCTGCGGGGAAGAAATTTCGCGTCGCGGGTCTCCGAAAGCCTGCTGACGGCGATCGGCCTACCCGACCTCGTCCTGCCGGATAAACAGGCCCTGATCGATCGCGCGGTCGCCCTTGCAAGACATCCGGAAGAGATTGCGGACCTCAAGCAGCGGCTGATCGCAAACCGGGACACCGCGCCCTTGTTCGACGCCGAGCGATTCTGTCTCCACCTCGAAGCCGCGTATGAGAGAATGGCCGACAGGGCGAGACTAAGGCTGCCGCCGGCATCGTTCGATGTGCCGGCGCTGCCCGAACGGAAGGGGCGTTTTCGTTGAAAGGGAACGCCGCAGCCCCACAAGGGGCGCTGCGGCGAACATGGCTTACCGGCTGGAAGCGAGGCCAACGATGACGCCGGTGGCGACGCTGATGAGCAGGAAGTCGTTGTCGACCTTGACCCAGCGCTGACCACGCGGCGGGGCGTTCAGGCGGTAGCGGCGGTAGTCGCGGACCTCGGCGGTGCGGCGGCGCTCGGCGGCCGACAGACGGTGGCCGCGGGCCCAGCGGTTCTTGCGCACCTCCGTCTTCTTGATCGTCGTGGTCGAATGCCGCTCGACCGTCCGGCCCCGGCCACCGTCGTTCCGGTCCTGCGGCGCGGCGAAGGCGCCGGGCGCGGCAAGGAAGGATGTGGCGAGCAGGGTGATGATGAGACGTTTCATGAGGCATGTCCTTCGTGTTTCGAGACAGCCGGAAACTAGGCCCGGGATGATGAACGGGAAATGAAGATGCACATTACATTTCCGTAACTATATCAGCATATTATAAGTCATTCATCATCAAACGCATGAAATTTTAGGGCAGCCTCCCGCACAGAGGCTGGCACTTGAGACCTCCAGATGCCGCCAATGCCGCATCTGCGACTTTGGTCGCATCATGGCCAAACCACGCCGAAAACAGCCCAAACCGCTTGAATGCAAGACCGAAATCGGCACTGTGGCCGAGGGAAGGCCGCTGGGGAGAGCGGCTGAAGCATGTCGCGCAAAAGTGTGCAGCGGTTTTGCGATAACGACATGCGAAAAAACAGGAGCTTAAAGCGTACGGAGCAATCGCGACACGCTTTAAGAGGGGGAGATCGACATGACACCATTGCTGGGCCTCAGCCGCCTGATCGATGCGACGACGGAGTTCATCGGCAAGTCCGTGACGTGGCTCATCCTCGTCGCCGTGCTCGTCAGCGCCGGCAACGCGATCATCCGCAAAGCCTTCAACATGTCGTCCAATGCCTGGCTCGAGGCCCAATGGTACCTCTTCGGCGCCGCCTTCATGCTGGCTGCCGCCTACACGCTGAAGCAGAACGAGCACATCCGCATCGACGTCGTCTACGGCAACTTCTCGCGCCGGGTACAGCACTGGATCGACCTGCTCGGCCACCTGCTGTTCCTGATGCCCTTCGTGCTCGTGATGATCGTCTACCTCATCCCCTATGTCCGCATGAGCTATGTCTCCGGCGAGATGTCCTCCAGCGCCGGCGGTCTCATCCTCTGGCCGGCGAAGGCCATCCTGCTCGCGGGCTTCGTCCTGCTGGCCTTCCAGGGCGTTTCCGAGATCATCAAGAAGATCGCCATCATGCGCGGCGTCATCGACGATCCCGCGCCTTACGTGCCGACACATGCGCCGCTGGAAACCGCGCCGTCCAATGTCGCTCCGGAGGTGCGCCCGTGATCGAGTTCATCGCCGAAAACCTCGCGCCCATCATGTTCCTCTCGCTGATCGTCTTCATGCTGATCGGCTACCCCGTCGCCTTTTCGCTGGCCGCGAACGGCCTCCTGTTCTTCATCATCGGCGTCGAACTCGCCCCCTATTCGGACAGCATCAACCTGTCCTGGCCGCTGCTCAACGCCCTGCCGGACCGCTTCTGGGGGGTGATGTCGAACGACACGCTGCTCGCCATCCCCTTCTTCACCTTCATGGGCATCGTGCTGGAGAAATCCGGCATGGCGGAGGATCTGCTCGATACGATCGGCCAGCTGTTCGGCCCCGTCCGCGGCGGCCTCGCCTATGCGGTCATCTTCGTCGGCGCGCTGCTGGCCGCCACCACCGGCGTCGTCGCGGCCTCGGTCATCGCCATGGGCCTCATCTCCCTGCCGATCATGCTGCGCTACGGCTACGACCGCAGCCTCGCCTCCGGCGTCATCGCCGCATCCGGCACCCTGGCGCAGATCATCCCGCCCTCGCTGGTCCTCATCGTCCTGGCCGACCAGCTCGGCCGCTCGGTCGGCGACATGTATGCCGGCGCGCTCATCCCCGGCCTCGTCCTTACCGGCCTCTACATGGGCTATATCCTGCTGATGTCGTTCCTGAAGCGCGAGGCCATGCCGGCTTTGCCGCTCGAGGCGCGCACCCTCGGCTCGGGCGTCACCTCGCTCATCGTCGCGCTCGTTGTCGCCTTCGCCTTCGCCTATGCCGCCCACGTCATGCTGTCGCCGACCTACGGGGCGGATGCCGACATTCTCGGCGGCACCTGCGGCGTGGCCTTCATCTACGTCGTCGCCCTCATCGACCGCACGACCAAGCTCAACATGATGTCGCGGCTGGCCCAGCAGGTCATCATCGTCCTCATCCCGCCGCTGGCGCTGATCTTCCTCGTGCTCGGCACCATCTTCCTCGGCATCGCAACGCCGACGGAAGGCGGCGCCATGGGCGCGGTCGGCGCGCTCATCATGGCCGGCGCCAAGGGCCGCCTGTCGATGGAGGTGATCCGCTCGGCGCTGACCGCCACGACACGCCTGTCGGCCTTCGTCCTCTTCATCCTCATCGGCGCCCGCGTCTTCTCGCTCACCTTCTACGGCGTCAACGGCCACATCTGGGTCGAACACCTGCTGACGGGCATGCCGGGCGGGAAAACCGGGTTCCTGATCGCGGTCAACGCCCTCGTCTTCTTCCTCGCCTTCTTCCTCGATTTCTTCGAGCTCGCCTTCATCATCGTGCCCCTGCTGGCGCCGGCGGCGGACAAGCTCGGCATCGACCTGATCTGGTTCGGCGTGCTGCTCGGCATCAACATGCAGACGAGCTTCATGCACCCGCCCTTCGGCTTCGCGCTGTTCTACCTGCGCTCGGTCGCCCCGAAGATCCCCTATCTCGACCGCCTCACCGGCAAGATGACACCGCCGGTGACGACCGGGCAGATCTACTGGGGTGCCGTGCCCTTCGTCTGCATCCAGATCCTCATGGTCGCGCTGACGATCATGTTCCCGCAGATGGTCATGCATTACAAGGGTGACGGCACCGTCGTGGACCCGAACACGATCAAGATCGAGGTGCCCGGTTTCGCTACCAATGGCGGGGGCTTGAGCCTCCCCGGCGGCCTGCAA
The DNA here is from genome assembly GCF_004343445.1 of Rhizobium sp. PP-CC-3G-465. NCBI lineage: Bacteria > Pseudomonadati > Pseudomonadota > Alphaproteobacteria > Hyphomicrobiales > Rhizobiaceae > Rhizobium > Rhizobium sp. PP-CC-3G-465. Next base: position 673,165 of record NZ_SLYH01000001.1, on the reverse strand, counting down.
CTTCCGCCCGGAAACCCGCTGGACGGCACGAAACCCGCCGACCCCGCGGCACCGCCCGCCAACGACCTCCGCGCTCCGCCGTCGTTCAAATAGGCTTGGGCGAAACGACAGAACGGCCGGGCTCATCCCCGGCCGTTTTTCATGTGGTAAAACGACAAACGAAAACCGCCGGAGCCCGTGGTTGAGAACGGGCTCCGGCGGCGGTCTTTGAAACGGTGAAAAGGATCAGAGCTTACCGTTGCGCTGCTGGATCATCATGAACGTGTCGTAATTGTATTCGGCGATCTGCGCGTTGAGGTAGAACTCGGCGCGAAAAGCCTTGATCGAGCCCCAGATCTTCTTGAAGGCCGGGTTGGTCGCTTCCATGTCGGCATAGACCTTGTTGGAGGCGTCGAAGCAGGCGGACAGGATTTCGGCGCTAAACGGGCTGAGCTTCGCACCGGACGCGACAAGCCGCTTGATCGCGGCAGGGTTCAGGTAGTCGTACTTCTGCAGCATATTGGCATCCGCCGCCTGGCAGGCCGTGCGCAGCAGCGACTGGTAGGCCTTCGGCAGGCCGTCGAAGGCCGTCTTGTTGAACATGGCATGGACGGTCGGGCCGCCTTCCCACCAGCCGGGATAGTAGTAATAGGGCGCGACCTTGTAGAAGCCGAGCTTCTCGTCGTCATAGGGACCGACCCATTCCGCCGCGTCGATCGTGCCCTTTTCGAGCGAGGGATAGATGTCCCCGCCGGCAATCTGCTGCGGCACGACGCCGAGGGTCTGCATGACCTTGCCGGCAAAGCCGCCGACACGCATCTTCAGGCCTTGCAGGTCGGCAACGGTCTTGATTTCCTTGCGGAACCAGCCACCCATCTGCACGCCGGTATTGCCGCCGGGATAGGCGACCAGACCCTGCGGCGCGAGAAACTCGTTGAACATGTCGATGCCGCCGCCGTGATACTGCCAGGCATTATGGCCACGGGCGTTCAGCGCGAAGGGAACGGCGGCGCCCAGCGCCCAAACCGGGTCCTTTCCCCAATAGTAATAGGAAACGGTGTGGCAGGCCTCGACCGTGCCGGATGACGCGGCATCTGCCGCCTGCAGGCCGGGAACGATTTCGCCGGCCGCAAAAACCTGGATCTGGAAATTGCCGTCCGTCGCCTCGGACACATATTTCGCAATGACCTCGGCGCCGCCATAGATCGTGTCGAGCGATTTCGGGAAGGACGAGGTCAGTCGCCACGAGACTTTCGGCGTCGTCTGGGCGATGGCGGGTGCTGCCAGCACGGTCGCAGCGGCGGCTCCTGCGCCACTAAGTCCTGCTCGACGAATAAATGAACGACGATCCATGGTCTGTCTCTCCTCCTGTCGCAGTCAGCCGGTAGAATGCCGGTCTGTCCTCCCTGCGGGCGCCCTTGCAGGCGCCGGATCCCAAAAGCGGTTTCCTTGCCGAAAACCGCTTGCCCAAAGGGCAGATTACACGCCCCGGTCACCGTGTCCAGCAGAGGCGGCGACCGGGGTCTTCGACTTTCGCCGCAAAGGGAGAGATGCCAATGACGACGACAGGTTTTCTGCCCCGACCCTCATCCCGGCAATAATTTTCCCGGATGATCGAACAACCTGAGATAGCCGACCTCGGACACACGGCGACACCACCCTATGATGCCGCCATCAACCTACCGGAGACTTGAATGAAACGCTTCCTTCTGATCGGTGCCGCCCTGGCCGCATTGAACGCTTCCGCCCATGCCGACGACAAGCTGCTCAACGCGTCCTACGATATTTCGCGCGAGCTGTTCGAGAAGGTCAACGAAGCCTTCGTCGCCAAGCACCCCGGCGTCACGGTCGATCAGTCGCATGGTGGATCATCCAAGCAGGCGCGCGCCGTTCTGGAAGGTCTGGAAGCCGATGTCGTGACGTTCAACCAGGTCATCGACATCGACGCCTTGGTGAAGGGCGGCTTCGTCACCGACGACTGGAAGACGGATTTCCCGAACAACGCGTCTCCCTATTATTCCTTCCCGGCCTTCCTCGTGCGCGAGGGCAACCCGAAGGGCATCAAGGACTGGAACGATCTCGTTCGCGACGACGTGAAGGTCATCTTCCCCAACCCCAAGACCTCCGGCAATGCGCGCTACACCTATCTGGCAGCCCTCGCCTTCGCCAAGGAGACCTTCAAGGACGACCCAGCCAAGGTGGATGCCTTCATCGCCAAGCTGTTCGATAACGTTCCCGTCTTCGACACGGGCGGCCGCGCCGCCACCACCACCTTCGTCGAGCGCGAGACCGGCGACGTGCTGATCACCTTCGAGGCGGAGACCAAGGGCATCGCCAAGGAATTCGGCGAGGACAAGTTCGACATCGTCGTTCCCTCCGTCAGCCTGCTCGCGGAATTCCCGGTCGCCGTGGTCGACAAGGTCGTGGACAAGCATGGGACCCGCGATCTCGCGAAATCCTATCTCGACTTCCTCTACACGCCCGAAGGCCAGACCATTCTTGCCGAGAACGGCAACCGCGTGAACGACGCAACCGTCGCGGCGAAATTCAAGGATCAGTTCCCGGATATCCGCCTTCTCAAGGTCGAAGACGTGTTCGGTGGGTGGGCCAATGTGAAGAAGGAAGAGTTCGCCGAAGGCGGCCATCTCGACAAACTTTACGGCAGCCGTTGATCGCAGGGCCAATCTATGGAAAACGGAAGCCGCGGCGGGACACGATGTCCCCCGCGGCTTCCATCCGTTTGCAGCTTGCCCCATCGTCACCGGTGAGGACCAAGCTGCGGCCCGTGAACGACCGCAGGACGGCCTTCGCCGCCCACGCGACCTGACAAGAAAGAGGACCGGCCTTGGCTCGGCGCATTCTTCCCGGCTTGCCGCTGACCCTCGGCATCACGCTGGTCTATGTCGCCGTGATCGTGGTGCTGCCGCTCGGCGCGCTGATCTTCAAGGCGGCCAGCCTCGGTCCGGGCGATTACTGGACGATCATCTCGTCCGACCGCGCCGTCGCCAGCTATCGCGTGACGCTGCTCTGCGCTGCCGCCGCGACCGCCTTCAACCTCGTCTTCGGCATGGCGCTCGCCTGGGTCATCGTGCGCTATCGCTTTCCCGGCCGCCGCATCGTCGATGCGCTGGTTGATCTTCCCTTCGCACTGCCGACGGCGGTGGCGGGCATCGCCCTGACGACGCTGTTTGCCAGCAATGGCTGGTTCGGCGGCGCCCTGTCGACGCTTGGGCTCAAGGTCGCCTACACACCCCTCGGCATCATCATCGCCATGGCCTTCACCAGCCTGCCCTTCATCGTGCGCACGGTGCAGCCGGTGCTGGAAGAGCTCGACGGCGCGCTGGAAGAAGCAGCACAAACACTGGGCGCGAGCGATAGCGAAATCTTCGCCAAGGTGCTGCTGCCGCAGCTCTTCCCCGCCATCCTCGCCGGCCTGTCGCTGTCCTTTGCGCGCAGCCTCGGCGAGTTCGGCGCCATCATCTTCATCGCCGGCAACCAGCCCTATGAGACGGAAATCACCGCCCTCCTCGCCTTCATCCGGCTGGAGGAATACGACTACCCCGCCTCCGCCGCCATCGCCTCCGTCATGCTGATGGCCGCGTTCCTGATGCTGGCGATCACCAATATCCTGCAGACCCGCGCCCTGCGCTACACGGTGAAGGGCTGATCATGACCAACAAGAAAGCGCGTCGCCCGCCGCGCATCGGCGAAAAGCCGGTCTTCCGCAACAGCCTCATCGCGGTCGTTCTCCTGCTGGTGGCGCTGGTCATCGTCGCCCCGCTTGTCATCATCGGCGTGCAGGCGTTCTCCAAGGGTGCCGCATTCTTCGCAAAATCGATCACCGACCGCGACACCGTGCATGCGATCTGGATGACGGCGCTGACGGCGCTCATCGCCGTGCCCATCAACACGATCTTCGGCGTTGCCGCCGCCTGGGCCATCACCAAGTTCGACTTCCCCGGACGCCGCCTGCTGCTCGTCGTCATCGAGATCCCCTTCTCGGTCTCCCCCATCGTCGCCGGTGTCGCCTATCTCTTCGTCTACGGCCTTCAGGGCCTGTTCGGCGAAACGCTGCAATCGGCCGACATGAAGATCCTCTTCGCTCTGCCCGGCATCGTGCTGGCCAGCCTCTTCGTCACCGCCCCCTTCGTCGCCCGCGAACTCATTCCGCTGATGCAGGCGCAGGGCCGGGATCTGGAGGAGGCCGCGACCTCGCTTGGCGCCAGCGGCTGGCGGACGTTCTTCTCGGTGACGCTGCCCAACATCAAATGGGCGCTGCTCTACGGCGTCATCCTCTGCAATTCCCGCGTCATGGGAGAATTCGGCGCCGTCTCGGTCGTCTCGGGCAATATCCGTGGACAGACCAACACGCTGCCGCTGCACATCGAACTGCTCTACCACGACTATAACGCGGTCGGCGCCTTTGCCGCCGCCTCGATCCTTGCAAGCCTCGCCATCGTGACGCTGATCGCCAAGGTCGCGCTGGAGCGCCGCGGCGCCGGCCGCGTCCGGCGTCCCGCGTTGGCGGGTCCGACCCTTGAAACGACTGAACCGGGGATATCCAAGCCGTGAAGATCCGCCTCGATACGATCGTCAAGACCTTCGACACCTTCCGCGCCGTGCATGGCGTCTCGCTGGAGATCGAAAGCGGCGAACTGGTCGCCCTGCTCGGCCCCTCGGGCTCCGGCAAGACGACGATCCTGCGCATGGTCGCAGGGCTCGAATATCCGGATGAGGGCGCGATCTTCTTTGGCGAGGAGAACGCCACCGACATCGAGGTCCGCAACCGCGGCGTCGGCTTCGTGTTCCAGCATTATGCGCTCTTCCCCCATATGACGATCGGCGAGAACATCGCTTTCGGCATGAAGGTCTCCAAGACCCGCCGCTCGACGGCCGAGATCATGGAGCGCGTGGCCGACCTCCTCAAGCTGGTGCAGCTCGACGGGCTGAAGGATCGCTTCCCCGCGCAGATCTCCGGCGGCCAGCGTCAGCGCGTGGCACTGGCGCGCGCGCTCGCGGTCGATCCGAAGGTGCTGCTGCTCGACGAACCCTTCGGCGCGCTGGACGCCAATGTGCGGCGCGACCTTCGCCGCTGGCTGCGCAAGATCCACGAGGAACTGGGCATCACGACGCTCTTCGTTACCCACGATCAGGCCGAAGCGCTCGATCTCGCCGATCGCGTCGTCATCCTCGACAAGGGCCGGATCGTGCAGACCGGCACGCCGGAAGAGGTCTGCCGCGCGCCCGAAAATGCCTTCGTGATGAATTTCCTCGGTGATGCCAACCGCTTGAGGGCGACGGTGACGGCCGGCCGCGCCAGCGTCAACGAGATCCTGTTCGATGCGGCGGGCGTGCCCGACGGTCCGGCGGAACTGTTCTTCCGACCGGCCGACGTCATCTGGCGCGAGGACGGCGCCGGCATTCCCGCCGTCATCCTGCGCGTCATCGACCGCCCGGATTCCAAGCGGATCCTGGCAGTGACCGCCGACGGCCAGCATGTCGAATTCGACACCGCGCCGGAGTTCCCCTTCCGCACGACCGCACGCGGAACGCTGGAAATCCTGCGTCCGCGCGTATTTTCCACAACGCCGGCTTGAACCGGGCAGAGGTAGCAAGCCGGCACTGCGCCGGCTTGCAGAGCGTTGAACGTCAGGCCAGTTCGGCCGACTTGGCCCAGAGGTTGATGTCGGCCTCGCGGGCATAGGTGTCGATCTCGGCCAGTTCCTCGGCCGTGAACGACAGATTGTCGATCGCCTTGACGCAATCCACGATCTGCGACGTCTTGCTGGCGCCAATCAGCGCCGACGTCACGCGGCCGCCGCGCAGCACCCAGGCAAGCGCCATCTGTGCTAGCGTCTGGCCGCGACGGGTGGCGATCTCGTTGAGCTTGCGGACGTTGTCGATGACTTCGGGGCGGATGAGGCGCTGGTTGAGATAGTGGTTCAGCGCGGCGCGGCTGTCGCCGGGAATACCGTTGAGATACTTCGTCGTCAGCATGCCCTGTGCCAGCGGCGAGAAGACGATGGAACCGACGCCGAGATCCTCGACCGTATCCAGAAGACCGTCGTCCTCGACCCAGCGGTTGATCATCGAGTAGCTCGGCTGGTGGATCAGGAGTGGCGTGCCGAGGTCCTTGAGGATCGCGGCCGCTTCGCGGGTCCGCTGCGAGTTGTAGGACGATATGCCGACATAGAGCGCCCGGCCGGACCGGACGATATGGTCCAGCGCGCCGCAGGTCTCTTCCAGCGGCGTCTCGGGATCGAAACGGTGCGAGTAGAAGATATCGACATAGTCGAGGCCCATGCGCTTCAGGCTCTGGTCGCAGGACGCGATGAGGTACTTGCGGCTGCCCCATTCGCCGTAAGGACCCGGCCACATGTCGTAGCCGGCCTTGGACGAAATGATCATCTCGTCGCGATAGGGCTTGAAGTCCTGTTTGAAGATCTCGCCGAAGGCCGTTTCGGCAGCGCCGTAGGGCGGGCCGTAATTGTTGGCGAGGTCGAAATGGGTGATGCCGAGATCGAAGGCGGTCTGGCACATCTCGCGCTTCAGCGCATGCGGCGTGGTTTCGCCGAAGGTGTGCCACAGCCCGAAGGAGATCGCCGGCAGCTTGAGGCCGGAGCGGCCGCAGCGGTTGTAGATCATCGTGTCGTAGCGGGTGTCGGCGGGATGCCAGGTCATTGTCTTGTCCTCCGTTCGTCGGTGTCGGCGTGGTCTATCGCAGAACGCCGGCGGCAGGAACCGTCACGCGGATTTTGTTTGCGTCGTGGGTGAACCAGCCCCTCACCCTAACCCTCTCCCCGCTTGCGGGGAGAGGGGACGTGCCATGCGTGATGTTTTCATATTGAGCGGACGCGGTGCCACGAGTCCCTTCGCCCCGCCTGGTGGGGAGAAGGTCCCGGCAGGGGGATGAGGGGCGGCCCTGACCGTCGTCGTCTACCGCAGCAGCGCCCGCGCCGCCTCGATGCCGAGCGGGGCCGGCTGGGTGCAGGTGGTGGTGAGGTCCACGAACCGTCCCTCGTCGCCCGACTTCAGGATCGAAACCATGACATCGACGCCGTGGAGCGTGCGCTCCAGCGAGCAACGCGGGTCACGGCCTTCGGTGATGGCCTGCGCCATGTCGGCGAGACCGGCTGTGCGATAATTGGCGAGCGGACCCTGTGGGTGCTCCTGATTCTCCACGGAGAACGGGTGATCCCAGCGCTCGAGCGGCGAGATTTCCTTGCCCTTGCCGCTGACCTCGACCTTGCCGCCGAAGAAATTGGGGTCCGGCACATAGAGCGAGCCCTCGGTGCCGTAGAGCTCCATATTTCCGTGACGATGCGACCAGACATCCCAGCTCGCCGTCAGCGTCACGGTTGCGCCGCTGTGGAATTCGAGAAGCGCGTGAATGTTCGTCGGTGTCTTCACCGGGATGACCTGGCCCTTGCGGGGCTCGCTCGAGATGGTGCGGGTCTTCGCCGCCTTGGATGCCAGAGCCGCGACGCGCTTCACCGGGCCGATGAGGTTGACGAGGTTGGCCACGTAATAGGGTCCGAGATCGAGCACCGGCCCTGCACCCGGCAGAAAGAAGAAGTCCGGGTTGGGATGCCACATCTCCATGCCGGGGCTCATGACGTGGCAGGTGCCGGAGGTGACGCGGCCGATGCGGCCGCTATCGACCTGGGCACGGGCCAGCTGATGCGCGCCGCCAAGGAACGTATCCGGCGCGCAGCAGACGGTGAGGCCCTTCGATGTCGCAAGGGCGCGAAGCGCCTCGCCCTGCTCCAGCGTTAGCACGAGCGGCTTTTCGGAGTAGACGTGTTTGCCGGCTTCCAGGATCTGCTTGGAGACGGGAAAATGCGCATCCGGAACGGTCAGGTTGACGACGATGTCGATATCCGGGTTGGCGAGCAGCTCGTCGATCGACTGCGCCTTGACGCCGTACTCGCCGGCCCGCGCTTCGGCAGCAGCCGGATTGATGTCCGCGCAGGCACGGATTTCGATGCCCTTGAACAAGGGCGCGAGCCGGAAATAGGTGGTGGAAATATTGCCGCATCCGATGATGCCGACGCCGAGATCCTGTGTCATGACGTATGCTCCTTTGAAAAGGTCGTGCTGTCAGAAGGTCTTGATGGAGGCGATGGAGCGTTCGGCAAGGCGGGCGAGATCGCTCGGATTGTCGTGCTCGACGATGTAGGTCTTGGCCGGCGTCGAGGCGAGACGGGCATAGAGGCCCTTCCAGTCAACCGTTCCATGCCCGACATCCGCCCAGCCATCCTCGTCCGTGTTCTCGCCGGCCGGGGCGATGTCCTTGACGTGGACGGCGGTGATGCGATCGGCATAGCGATCGATCCAAGCCAGCGGATCGGCGCCACCGCGGATCACCCAGGCGATGTCGGCTTCCCATTCGAGATCCGGACCGCCTTCGAAGATTAGGTCCATCGGCACCGTGCCGTCCGGCAAGGCTGCGAATTCGAAGTCGTGATTGTGCCAGCCGAAGCCGAGCCCGGCGGCCCGGACTGTTTCTCCGGCCTTCTGCAGCCGGGCGCCGAAGGCCTTCCAGCCTGCGCCATCCGTAGGACGTTTCTCCGGCAGGACATAGGGGCAGTAGATCGTCTCGATGCCCAGTATCTTCGCGACCTCGATGGCCCGTTCCGGATGGCTTTCCAGCATGTCGAGGCTGAAATGCCCGGTCGGCATCGTCAGCCCGTTGCGGTCGAGATCGGCCTTCAGCGCCTTCACCGCGCTGTCGTCGTGATCGCCATAGAGTGCGCCATAGCCTTCGACCTGTGTATAGCCGGCCTTGGCCACGATATGCAGGGCATCGGACAGCGGCGGAAAGTTGCGGGCGGAGTAGAGCTGGAAGCTGAGCGGTCTCATGGAACTGTCCTTTTTTAGAAATGCGGGTCGGTCTGCGGCTCCGTCGGGGAGCGTCAACCGGCAGAGGATTGCAGGTCGTAGACGGTGAAGACCGGCGACGGGCCCTCGCCCGGCGTCGATGGTGTGAAGCGAACCGTGCGACTTGTGCCCGCGGTGAGGTCGAAGGCGTTGTCGCTGAAGCGCCCGGCGACATCGGCCTCGATCATGACGTGGAGGGCGAGGCCCTTTGCCGAAACGGTGACGTCGATGCCGCCATCTCGGGCGACCGTCGTCAGGTGCAGGCCGGACGGTTCGAGATCGAGCGCCTTGTAGGTTCCGGGAACGTAATGCCCCTCGCCTCGCGCGCCGTCCGAGGCCTCGAAGGTCCAGAACAGCAGCATGCCTTCCGGGATGTCGGCAGCGGAAAGCTCCACGAGCGTTGCGGCGCGATCGGCCGGGCACGTACCGCTCGCCGCCATCAGCGGGCGGCGCTCCCCCGATAGCGAGACGAGGAACGTCTGCACCTCGATGCTGACGGCTTCCCGCGTGTCGTTGACCATCGACAGCGCAATGGTCTTCCCATCGTCCGACGGGATGGCGGCGACCGCGACCGGCTGGAAGAAGCGGCGCACCATGTAATGCATGGCCTTCCAGCTGCCGCCATAGTCGAGGCTCGACCAGGATGCGACCGGCCAGGTGTCGTTCAGCTGCCAGTAGAGCGTGCCCATGCAATGGGGTTTGAGCGACCGCCAGAACTCGACGGCCGTCTTGATGGCGAGGCCCTGCTGGATCTGGCTGAGATAGACGAAGCTCGAAAAATCCTTGGGAAAGCGGAAGTAGCGGAACATGGTGCCCGCAATCCGCTCGTTGCCCCCGGCATTCTTCTGGTGGCTCTCCATCACCGGCGAGGCGATGTTGAGGTCCTTAGCGGCGGCGAATTGATGGATCACCGGCATGGATGTGTAGGACTGAAAACCGAACTCCGAGCAGAAGCGCGGGCGCACGGTGCGGTAGTTGTCGAACGACTTGTTCTCGTGCCAGACCGACCAGTAGTGCATGTCGCCCGCGCCATCGGCGTGCCAGGCGTCCCCGAAGTTGAGCGGACCGACGGCCGGGCTCGATGGCCACCAGATCAGGTCCGGCGCGGCCTTCTTCATCGTGGTCTCGATGGTCCGGTTCAGGCGATCGTAGGAGACGAGATAGCGGTCGCGATCCCTCCGGCTCTCCTCGAACCACGTCAGCGCGCCGACGAGCTCGTTGTCGCCGCACCAGAGCGCGATCGACGGATGCGACGACAGGCGGCGCACCTGATCCTCCACTTCGGCGGCGACGTTGTCGAGGAAATCCGTGGTCGAGGGATAGAGATTGCAGGCGAACATGAAGTCCTGCCAGACCATGAGACCCAGCCGGTCGCAGAGGTCGTAAAACCAGTCCGGCTCGTAGAAGCCGCCGCCCCAAACGCGGATCATGTTCATATGCGCATCGACCGCCGACTGCAGCAGATCTTCGACGCCGGCCTGCGTGACGCGCGAAAACAGCGCATCGGCCGGGATCCAGTTCGCTCCGCGGCAGAAGATCTCGACGCCGTTGACCCGGAAGGCGAAGCGGCTGCCGGCCTCATCCGGATCGGTCAGGAGTTCGATTCTGCGAAAACCGATGGTCTTTTCGACACGGTCGCCGCCGACGGAAACGACGAGGCGCGACAGCGCCTGCTCGCCGCTACCGGCCGGCCACCAGAGGTTCGGTTGTCGGACAGGGAAGACATGCTCAACGGTGGTCGTGCCCCTGGCGAGATCGACATCCAGCGTCTGCACAGTGCCATCGAGATCGAAGCTGACGGAGGCATGGCCGGTTTTCGTGGCGAACAGAGCGGCGGTGACGACGAGATCGACAGAGCCGTCCTCATGCCAGTCCTGCCGGGTCGTCACATGCTCGACCCGCGCCTCCGCCAGCCGCTTGAGGAGCGGCGGCTCGTAGACGCCGAGGGGGGCGATGGCGATGTTCCAGTCCCAACCGAAATGGCACTGGACCTTGCGCAGCATGCTGCCGTTCGGAATGGGCGAATTGGCGGTGGAATAGGGAATGTAGAACGGTTGCCTGGCCTGCCGCTCGGCACTCTCCCGCACGGAGGATTTGATGACCAGCTTCAGCCGGTTGGTGCCGGGGACGAGCTTGCCGGTCACGTCCGGCCGGTAGCGGCGGAAGCTGTTGTCGGCTTCGAGCACGAGGGCGTCGTTGAGGTGGACATCGACCACCGTGTCGAGCCCGGCGAGGTCGAGATACCAGCTGTCAGTAGAAGCGGCATCGGTGATGTCGAAGGTCCGCTCCAGCACCCAGTCCTGTTCGGCCACCCACTGCACGTCGGCCTCGTTGCGGCCGACATAGGGGTCCGGGATGATGCCGGCTGCGAGCAGCGCGCTGTGGACATCGCCGGGGACCGGCATGGTGAGGGTGTGTTTCGCGTCGAGGCTCGACAGGGTCCAGGTGCCGGAGAGATCGGTGGTGTGGGTGGTGTTGGTCATTTCGGGTCTCTGCTCGGTCATGTTTGCTCGGTTCGTTCTGCGATACGGCCGCAATCCCTCAGCTCGCTGCGAGGTTGCAGCCCCTCATCCGGCTGCCGCCACCTTCTCCCCGCAGGCGGGGAGAAGGGACTTGGAGCGGCCTTGAGGCACGTCCCCTCTGCCCACCTGCGGGGAGAGGGCTAGGGTGAGGGGCAGCGGCACATCAAAGCACTTGCCATCACAACCGCTGCTCCGTGCCCGAATCGAAGATCGAGGCCATGCCCATGTCGATGCCGAGGCGGACCTGCGACCCTGGAGCATATCGGCGCGACCCGGCTATCCGCACCGACATGGTCTGCCCGGCAAGCTTCAGCCAGAGAAGGTTGTCCGCGCCCATCGGCTCCTCGATATCGACCACCGCCGCATGCGCATCGCCGCCGGCCGGCACCTCGTCCACCGTCACATGCTCCGGGCGGATGCCGAGCACGACGTTGGTGCCGGAGAGGATCGGCGCGCGGGCGGGATAGGCGTCGATCGCGAAATCGACGCCGCCGACGTGCACGATCTTGCGGCCGCCCTTCTCCTCCACCGTGCCACGAAAGAAGTTCATCGACGGCGAGCCGATGAAACCGGCGACGAAGAGGTTCTCGGGTGCGTTGTAGATCGTCATCGGATCGGCAAGCTGCTGGATGACGCCGCTCTTCATGACGGCGATGCGGTCGGCGAGCGTCAGCGCCTCGATCTGGTCGTGCGTTACGTAGATCATCGTGTTCTTCAGCGACTGGTGCAGCCGCTTGATCTCGACGCGCAGTTCGGAGCGCAGTTTCGCGTCGAGGTTCGACAGCGGCTCGTCGAACAGGAAGACATCGACATCACGCACAAGAGCCCGCCCGATCGCGACGCGCTGGCGCTGGCCGCCGGAAAGCTCGGCCGGCTTGCGCTTCAGAAGCGGCTGGATCTGCAGGATCTCGGCGGCGCGGGCCACGCGCTTGTCGATCTCCGGCTGCGGCATCTTGGCGACCTTGAGCCCGAAGGACAGGTTCTTCTCGACGGTCATCTGCGGATAGAGCGCATAGGACTGGAACACCATGCCGATGCCGCGGTCCTTGGGCTCCTCCCACGTGACGTTCTTGCCCTTGATGAAGATCTGCCCGTCGGAGATTTCCAGAAGCCCGGCGATGCAGTTGAGCAGGGTCGATTTTCCGCAGCCGGACGAACCGAGCAGCACGAGGAACTCGCCGTCGCGGATATCGAGATTGAGGTTTTCGAGAACGGTGACTGCGCCGAAGCTCAGCGACAGATCCTGGATGGAAACGCTTGACGTCATGAGGATCAGCCTTTCACGGCGCCGGCGGCGATGCCGCGGACAAACAGGCGCCCGGAAACGAAATAGACGATGAGGGGAACGGCGCCGGTCAGCAGCGTGGCGGCCATGTTGACGTTGTATTCCTTCACGCCCTGCACCGAATTGACGATGTTGTTGAGCTGGACGGTGATCGGATAATATTCGGGGCGGGTGAACACGACGCCGAACAGGAAGTCGTTCCAGATGCCGGTGATCTGCAGGATCATGGCGACCACGAAAATCGGCAGCGACATCGGCAACATGATCCGGAAATAGATCATCCAGAACCCTGCCCCGTCGATGCGCCCCGCCTTGAACAGCTCCTCCGGCAGCGAGACGAAGTAATTGCGGAAGAGCAGCGTCAGGATCGGCATGCCGAAGATCGAATGGACGATGATGAGGCCGGTGAGCGAGCCGTAGATGCCGAGTTCGCGCAGGATGATGACGAGCGGGTAGATCATGACCTGATAGGGAATGAACGCCCCGATGATCAGGACGATGAAGAAGGTCTCGGACCCCTTGAAGCGCCAGTTGGCCAGCGCATAGCCATTGATCGAGGCGAGCGCGATGGAGGCGATGGTCGAGGGTACCGTGATGCGCACCGAATTCCAGAAACCGCGCGACAGGCCATCGCAATTGAGGCCGGTGCAGGCGCTCGACCAGGCCTTCACCCAGGGCTCGAAGGTGATCTCGACCGGGGGCGAGAAGATGTTCCCAAGCCGGATCTCGGGCATGCCCTTCAGCGAGGTCACGACCATCACGTAGAGCGGCAGCAGGTAGTAGCAGGCAAACACCAGCAGCGTGCCGTAGACCATGATGTTGGTGCCGGAAAAGGCGCGCGCCGGGCGCTTGCCGCGGGGCCCGGCGGCCAATTGCGGTTTGGTGGCGTCGATGGCGACGGCGGTGGTGTTGAGGGAGGCGATATCAGCCACGCTTGCGTCCTCCGAATTCGAGATAGGCCCAGGGAATGATGATGATCGCGACGGCCAGCAGCATCATGGTGGAGGCTGCAAAGCCCTGGCCGAGGTTCTGGGCCTGGAACATGTAGTCGTAGACGTACTTCGCCGGCACTTCGGATGCGATGCCCGGGCCGCCGCTGGTCTGCGCCACCACGAGGTCGTAGACCTTGACGATGCCGGAGGCGATGATGACGAGCGTGGTGATGAAGACCGGCCGCATCATGGGGATGACGATGAAGAGATAGGTCTTCCAGGCGGGAATGCCGTCGATGCGCGAAGCCTTCCAGATCTCCCCGTCGATGCCGCGCAGCCCGGCCAGCATCAGGCACATGACGAGGCCCGTTCCCTGCCAGAGCGCTGCGATCAGGATGCCGTACATGACCAGAGCGGGATCGTAGAGCGGATCGAAGCGGAAGGACGTCCAGCCGAGCGAGCGGATGACCGACTGGATGCCGAACTCCGGATTGAGGATCCACTGCCAGACGAGACCGGTGACGATGAAGGAGAGAGCGAAGGGATAGAGGAAGATCGTACGGAAGGTGTTTTCGAACCGGATCTTCTGGTCCATCAGCGCGGCGAGCAGAAAGCCGATCAACAGGCTGAAGATCAGCGAGAAGATGCCGTAGATCCCGAGATTGATGATCGACATCGTCCAGCGCGGTGCTGCCCACAGGCGCTCGTACTGGTCGAGGCCGACGAAGCTCATGCGTGGCAGCAAACGCGAGTTGGTAAAGGAATAGAGCACCGTCCAGAGCGTGCCGCCCGCGAAGATGACGACGGCGGTGAGGATCATCGGGATGGACGCGATCTTCGCGCTCATATTGCGGAAATACTGGTTCGGCCGGGTGGATTTCCGGGCCGGTGGGGCAGCTGTCGTCGCTGGAACCGTCATCGGCAGGCGCCTCCTCGTAGCTCTCCCTGAAGGGCGGAGCGCGGCAAACATGAAACTAGGGCGGGGCGGTCCCGGGCCTCGTCGAGGCCCGGGTGGTGAATGCGGAGGGTGATCGCTGGTTGGGGATGGTGACGGCGATAGGCCGCCACCGCTTCATCACTCGGCGGAGGCGATGATGCCGGCAAGGCGCTTTTGCGCGTCCTCGGCCGTCATTGTCGTGCTCGCGAAGAATTCGGAGAACAGGTCCTCCTTCTGCTTCTGGATGTCGGCCGAAAGCAACTCGTCCGCGCTCTTGACCACGTCGCCCTTGGCGAGGATATCGAGACCCTTTTTCATGCAGTCGTTCGTTGCCGACATATCGACATCCCCGCGAACGGGCAGCGAGCCCTTCTTGAGGTTGAACGCGACCTGCGTGGCGGGATCGATGATGGTTTTGGCAAGAACGCCCTGCGCCTCGCTTTTCGCCGCGTCGGTGAGCAACGGGAAATAGAAAGCGTCGCCGTTGGTCGAGATCATGGCATTGACGCCGAGACCGGGGAGGCAGGAATAGTCGGTGCCTGCCTTTTGGTTGGCGATCTGGAACTCGCCCTGCGCCCAGTCGCCCATGACCTGCCCGCCGGCCTTGCCGGTGATGACGAGGTTGGTCGCCTGATTCCAGTCCTGAACGTTCGAACCCTTGGCCATGCGCCGAGCGTCATCCGCCGCCTTGAAGATCTTGGCCATATCAGGCCCCGTCAGCGTAGCCTCGTCCTTGTCGCCATAAGCCTTGAAGTAAACGTCCTTGCCGCCGAGCGACAGAAGAAGAACATCGAACAGACCGGCAGACTGCCAGGCCTGACCGCCGAGTGCCAGCGGAACGATGCCGGCCTTCTCCAGCGCGGGGGCCGCCGCGACATATTCGTCCCAGGTCTTCGGCACTTCGACGCCGGCCGTCTTGAAGGCCGCGTTGGAGAGCCACAGCCACTGCCAGGAGTGGATGTTGACGGGTGCGCAATAGATCTTGCCGTCGATCGTGCAGGCGTCGAGCAGGCTCGCCGGCCGGATGACCTCTTTCCACTTTTCAGCGGTGGCGACATCGGTCAGGTCGCGCATCAGGCCGGCCTGCACCAGCTCCTCGGCCTGTCGGCCATGGTTGAACTGTGTGGCGCCCATGGGGTCGCCGCCGGTGATGCGGCTGATCATGATGGGGCGTGCCGTGCCGCCCGAACCGGCAATCGCGCCGTCCACCCATTTGTTGCCGGTCGCATCGAACGCCTTGGCCAATTCCGCGACCGCCGCAGCCTCCCCGCCGGACGTCCACCAATGCGTTACTTCCAGATCCGTGGCATGAGCCGCACCGAGCGGCAGTACCACACCGGCAGCCAGAATTGCTGCGCGAAAGCGTGTCATCATGAGTATCCTCCCTCACTGTAACGTTGCCGTAAAAACGTAGCGGATGTGCTCCAAGCACGCAACAGAGCAACCGTTAAATTTTCTGAGAGTCCTGTAATTCCACCTAAAGGCGAATTCTCGTCATGACAGCAAGGTCGTATTCTCCACCAAAATGCGGTGCAGCATATGGATTGAGGTGCAATAAGATCATTGAATAGGCGTCGTATTCGCCATCATTGCTTTCATTCCTCGCACCATGCCGATTTGCAGTGCAACAATCATTTTTGCGTCGCTCCAGCATCGTCCGAAGATTGCAACCTGATCCGAGAGCTACAAAAGATCGTCACGATCAACTGTATCGTTACAGATTTTTCGTGTAGGCACGGCATGGGTGAAATTGGTCAAGCCGCGTCGAACCGGCTAGGATGATCGGCGGCACACCGGTTGCATGGACCGGATGGAAGGGCAGGCATCGATGGACGAGACGACGAAAACCGATGGTTTGCCACAAACGGCGGCGCAGGCCGGCCCGCAGACCGGCGGCGCGCAACTCCACCTCCCCGGCAACGACCGCCCGACGCTGAAGACGATCGCCTTCATGACCGGGCTCGGCATCACCACCGTATCGCGCGCATTGAAGGACGCGCCCGATATCGGCGCGGAAACGAAGGAGCGCGTGCGCCTCGTCGCGCGCCAGGTCGGCTACCAGCCGAACCGCGCAGGCGTGAGACTGCGGACCGGCAAGACCAACGTCATCAGCCTCGTCCTGTCGCTGGAGGAGGAGATCATGGGTCTCACCAGCCCGATCGTCGTCGGCATTTCCGAAGTGCTGGCGGCCACGCCCTACCACCTCGTCGTCACACCCTACAGCCCCTCGCGGGACGCCCTTGCGCCGGTTCGCTACGTGCTGGACACGGGTGCCGCCGATGGCGTCATCATCTCGCGCACGGAGCCGAAGGACGCCCGCGTGGCGCTGATGCTGGAACGAAACTTCCCATTCGCCACCCATGGACGCACCGATATGGGGCTGGCACATCCCTATCACGACTATGACAATGAGGGCTTCGCCTATGCCGCCGTGCGGGCGCTGGTGGAGCGCGGGCGCCGTCGCCTCACGCTGCTGCAGCCGCCGCCGCACCTCACCTATCACCGGCACATGCGCAACGGGTTCGACCGCGCGGTACGCGACTTCGGCGTCGAGACCATCCCGTTCGACACCGTCGATATCGACCATTCGCTGATCGACATCCGCACCGCATTCGAAACCCTGCTGCGCGGCGGAGCGGTACCGGATGGCATCGTCTCGGGGAGCGGTGCGGGAACCATCGCCCTGATCGCCGCCATCGAAGCGACCGGCCGCAAGATCGGCGCCGACATCGACGTCGTCTCAAAGGTGCCGAGCGATTTCCTCGGCTGGCTGCGCCCGGAGGTCATCACCATGAAGGAAGATATCCGCCACGCCGGCCACGAGCTCGCCAAGGCGGTCCTCGCCCGCATCGCCGGCCGACCGCCGGAAGAGCTTCAGAGTCTGAGCGGCCTCGACAGATCGAAGAGCTGACGACGCCTCTCTCAGAACAGCAAGAAGGCCGCGCGACATACGCCGCGCGGCCTTTCTTCGTCAGGTCGTTCGACCCTTCAGATCAGGAGCGTTCGGCGACGAGGCCGCTGCCCCACGGGCCGTGATGCGAGTCCTTGCCGTCCGTGCGGTCATAGCCATGGGCGCCGAAATAATCGCGCTGGGCCTGGATCATGTTGGCCGTGCCGCGGGCGCGGCGGTAGCTGTCGAAGTAGCCGAGCGCCGAGGCGAGTGCCGGGACCGGGAGACCGCCGAGAACGGCGGTGGAGACCACGCGGCGAAGCGGACCGTCGGTTTCCTTGACCATGGCGGCAAAGGCCGGGGTGACGATGAGGTTCGCGGCATCCGGCGATTCGGTGAACGCCTTGGTGATCTCGTCGAGGAACTGCGAGCGGATGATGCAACCGGCACGCCAGATGCGGGCGATGGTCGGCATCGGCAGGTTCCAGCCGAACTCGCGGGAGGCCGCGGCCATGACGGCGAAGCCCTGCGCATAGGCGCCGATCTTTGCCGCAAGCAGGGCATTTTCGAGATCGGCAAGGAAGGCGGCCTTGTCGCCGATCGACAGTGGCGGCACGTCCGGCAGTCCGAGGATCTTCTCGGCAGCCTCACGCTCGGTCTTCATCGACGACAGGCTACGGGCAGCGACGGCCGCTTCGATGCCGGTGGCCGGCACGCCCATGTTCTGCGCCTCGATCACCGACCACTTGCCGGTGCCCTTCTGGCCCGCCTTGTCGAGGATGACATCGACGAGCGGACCGGAACCGAGCTGGTCGTCTGCGCGGAGCACGATTTCGGAAATCTCGATCAGGAAGGAATTGAGGCGGCCCTTGTTCCAGGTCGCGAAAACCTCGGCGATCTCGGTCGCGCTCATCTTCAGCCCGTCGCGCAGGATGCCGTAGATTTCGGCGATCATCTGCATGTCAGCATATTCGATGCCGTTATGGATGGTCTTGACGAAGTGTCCGGCACCGTTCTCGCCGAGCCACGCCACGCAAGGGTCACCTTCATAGCGGGCAGCAATCGAGGTCAGGACCTTTTCGACGCGCGTCCAGCTTTCTTCCAGGCCACCGACCATGATCGAGGGACCATGGCGTGCACCTTCCTCACCACCGGAGACGCCCATGCCGATAAAGGTCAGGCCGCTATCCTTCAGGGTGTCGAAGCGGCGCATCGTATCGCGGAAATTGGCGTTGCCGGCATCGATCATGATGTCGTGCGCCTCGAGGTGCGGCTTCAGGATTTCCATCTGCTGGTCGACCGCTTCGCCGGCCTTGATCATGATGATGATCGGCCGCGGCGGCTTGATCGCCGCAACGAACTCTTCGATCGTCTCGCAGGGGATGATGCGATCCTTGAGATCGCCTGCCTCTTCGTAGAACTCTCTCGTACGCTCGACCGTGCGGTTGAACACTGCGATCGTGTTGCCCTTCTCGGCAATGTTGAGCGCGAGGTTGGACCCCATGACGCCGAGCCCGATTAGGCCGATTTCCGCCTGTGCCACGTGTATGCCTCCATTAGATCCTGGAACGCGGGGATGCCGGTCATCGGCGGGCGTTCCATTGATGTGTCGTACCCGCAGTGCCGACCGTTGCAGCCGGTTGCCGAATGGGTGAACGCGGCAAGTTTTGGCACCGGAAAGCGTGAACCACAAGACATTGTTGACGTTCGAAGCTACATTTCCTCTCCGATGCCGACAGATGTCGCAGCAGCGCGAGGACGTCCTGCAAAGGTGTCCGCGCCTGCACCGCCGCGAATGCTCGAAGAGGAGAGGGAGAGAGCGAAATGACGATGAACGTGCGAACCATCGAGGTCGTCATCGAGCGGGATGCGGGCACGGTCTATGCCTATGCGAGCCGCCCCGAGACGATGCCACTCTGGGCATCGGGGCTTGCAAGCGGGCTCCAGCCTGCCGGCGATCACTGGGTTGCGAGCGGGCCACTCGGAACCGTCAGGATATTCTTCACGCCTGCGAACGATCTCGGCGTGATGGACCATACGGTCGTCGAGGAAACAGGCGTGACAACCTACAACGCTTTCCGCGTGACACCGAACGGCTCGGGAGCCGTGGTCGTGTTCACACTGTTGCAGCAGGCCGATACGAGTGAGGACAGCTTCGCACGCGATATCGCGTGGGTGCGGAAAGATCTGACCCGGCTCAAGGCTCTTCTGGAGGGCGAAGGAGACGCGACGGCCTGAATTTGCCGGCGGCCGCTCACTCAGGCCGCGATGGCGCGACGACGGTTGGCGAGTTCCTGATAGACGATGATGGCGCCGATGATCTGCCCTGTCGATGTGCGGCACGGTGTCATGCGGGACCGGATCACGATCGTCCGGCCACCGATTTCGCGGGCATAGGTCGTATCCACCGTCTCGCCGCCAAAGCAGCGGTCGAGGCGGGGTTTCAGGTTGTCCTCGAAGAACTGAAGCCCGGCGAATTCCAGAATCGTCCGCCCGATCAGGGACAGCGGGGTTTGATGGACATGCTGTGCGTGAAGGACATTCGCATAGAGATAGCGGTAATCGGGCGTGACGACACAGACACGGTCCGGCAGACTGTCGAGAATGGCCTCGTTCAACAGCCCCTCATCCGCCCGGACCTTCGGAAGCAGTGCAGTCCGTTCCGGGGCGATGCCTGGGTACCGCACCATCAGATTTCCGGTTTCCGACTCGACGAAATAGCGCTCGGCAAGATCCGACAGCACATTGCTGTGTCGCATGACATTGGAGCAGTCGTCGGCCTCCTTCTTCAGGAGATCCAGCAGAAACTGGAACTGCAGGCGAGCATCAGCGACCGTCTTTGCACGTTCGCTCTCGATCGCCTTCAAAAGGGGTTCGATCTCTCTGTCGAGGACGTCGATCAGCAAGGTTTCCCCGCCGGTCACTGCCTGCTGGATCTGGCTGTATTTCACCCAGAACAAATCGATCAGCGTCTTCACGACTTTATCCCCACACCCATGCGTCACCGCAAACAGACAGGAAATGTCTATTCCGACCGCATGACACCATGTTAACGAAACGCCTGAAAATGCGCGGTTTCACTCTACACAGGCGACGACGTCGTTCAACCGATCCTTCGCGATATCACGAATTTCATATGCCTTTTTTATAAGGCACGCCGACGCTGAGAAAGCCAACCGAAGGCTTCTCCGTCTACATTTTCGTATTCGTCTCGCGGGCCAGCTTGCGCTTCACCTGCCAGCGATCATGATACCACAGCCATTGGCCGGGATATTCCCGTACCCAGCGCTCCACCGTGTCGTTCAGAAGCTGCGCCGTCGCCTCGACATCGACGCTGCCGCCCTCCTTGCGGGGAATCGCGACGGCGGGCTCGATCTCCAAGCGGAATCGATTGCCGGGCAAGCGGATGCAGCGCGCCGGGTAAACCTCGCAGCCGAACTGACGCACGAGCTTGGCGAGCAGCGGATTGGTCTTGACCGGCTGTCCGAAAAACGTGGTGCTCAAGCCCTTCTTGAACTTCTGATCGACCAGAACGCCGATCCCCTGCCCTTCGTCCAGCTTGCGCGCCAGCGTGAAGGACGATCCGGCGTGGGACGGCACCAGAGTTCCCATGCGCTTGGCACGAAAATCATAGACCTTCTTCGCCATGGTTGCATTGTTCGGCGGGCGGAAGAGCACGGTGACGTCGAGACCGAACGCCGATCCTGCAACCGGCAACATCTCGAAACTGCCGGTATGGCCGGTGAAGACGATGAAGGGACGCGGGTTGTCGCGCAGGTCGAGGAAGATCGGCGCGCCGACCACCTCCACCCGGCCTGGCGTGCCGCGTGCCGGATCGTAGTCGAACAACCGGTCGAGAAAGACGTATTCGGCGGCAAGCCGGCCGATGGAGCCCCAGCTTTCCAGCGCGATCGCTTCGATCTCGCTCTCGCTCTTCTCCGGGAAGGCGGCGCGCAGGTTGGCGAGCGTCAACAGATGACGGCCCCGCATGAAGCGCGGGCCGGCAAGCCGCGCCACGCGGTCCATGAAATTGAGTGCCGTATCCGGTGGAAGCAGTTTCAGCAGCATCAGCGGCAGGAAGGCCAGCTGCGCCACGATCCAGTCGCTCGCGTGCCTGTAGAAGAGAACGAGCCGCGTGATCAGAATGCGCACCGGATCAATCCAGCCGCAGGACGATCTTGCCGAACACCTGACGGCCTTCCATGCGCTCCAGCGCGCGATCGATGTTTTCGAAGGTCACTTCCGTATCGATGACGGGATGAACGAGGCCGCGCGCCATCTTCTGCATGGCATTCGCCATGTTCTCCATCCGGCAGCCGAACGAGCCGATAAGCTTCAGCTGCTGCTGGAAGAGCATCATGAGGTTCATGTCCGCGGAAACGCCCGAGGTGGAGCCGCAGGTGACGAGGCGCCCGCCCCGCTTCATGCAGAGCATGGAGCCGGCCCAGGTGTCCTTGCCGACATGCTCGAACACGACATCGACGCCCTTCTTTTTTGTCAGCTTGCGCACCACGCCTTCGAAACGGTCGGTGCGGTAGTTGATGACGTGATCGGCGCCGAGCGCCTTGGCTTTCTCGATCTTGTCGTCGGAGCCGACGGTGGTGATGACGGTGCAGCCGATCTTCTTGGCGAGCTGGATCGCCGCCGAGCCGATGCCGGACCCGCCGGCATGGATGAGGATCGTCTCGCCCGGCTCGAGCTTCGCATTGTCGAACAGCATGTGCTCCACCGTGCCGAAGGTAACGGGCGCAAGCGCTGCGGCAACGGCATCGATGCCGGGCGGTGCCGGCACGAGAAGGCGGGCGGGAAGATTGACCTTCTCCTGCGCGAAACCATCGAGGTGGAAGCCGTGAACGCCGCTCACATGTTCGCAGAGATTGTCGCGGCCCTCGCGGCAGGGACGGCAGAGGCCGCAGGTGCGGGCGCCGTAGATCGACACGAGCTGACCCGGCAGGACGTTGGCAACGCCCGGCCCGATGGTCTCGACCACGCCGGCAGCCTCAGCGCCGATGACGAGGGGCATCTTGCGCTTGGCGAACGCCATGCCGCGCCAACCCCAAACGTCGATATGGTTGAGCGCCACGGCCTTGACGCGCAGCGTCACTTCGCCCGGACCGGGTGCGTCCGGCTCCGGCAGGTCGGTGACTTCGAGCTTCCGGTCGTCGATCAGTTGCAGCGCGCGCATGGTCTTTTCCTTATCGTTTCCGCGAGGTCGTCAATGCCGCCGGCCTCAGGCCGGTTCCGCCGTCATGACCAGGCTGGCATTCTGTCCGCCGAAGCCGAAGGAGTTGGAGAGCACGGCTGTCACCTGCGCATCGCGCTTGACGTTCGGCACCACATCCAGGGCAATGGCCGGATCGGGGTTCTGGTAGTTGATGGTCGGGGGCAGCGTGCCCGTGAGAATCGTCTGCAAAGAAAATACCGCCTCGACGGCGCCGGCCGCGGTCAGCGTGTGGCCGATCATCGACTTGTTCGAGGAGACCGGGATGCGGGCAAGCCCTTCGCCGAAGACGGCGGACATCGCGCCATATTCCATCTTGTCGTTCTCGGGCGTCGAGGTGCCGTGCGCGTTGACATAGCCGACATCGCTCTCGGCAATGCCGGCATCGGCCAGCGCCGCACGGATCGAGGCGATGGCAGGCCCGCCATCCGGCGAGGAGCGCGTGCGGTGGAAGAGATCGGCTTTTTCGCCGCAGCCCTTCAAGATGCCCAGAACCTTTGCGCCCCGGGCGACGGCGGCTTCGAGCGATTCGAGCACCAGCGTGGCGGCACCCTCGGCGATGACGAAACCGTCACGATCGCGCGTGAACGGCTTTGAAGCCTTTTCCGGCGGGTCGTTCTGGGTGGAGAGGGCCGAGAGCAGCGAGAAGCGGATCAACGCTTCCGCGCTCACCGAGCCGTCCGTTGCGACGGTCAGCGCGCGGGTCGTGCGACCCTGGCGGATGGCCTCGACGCCGAGCTGGATCGCTGTGGCACCCGAGGCGCAGGCGGTGGATAAGGTCACCGGGAGCCCGCGCGTTCCGAACCGGTCGGACAGACGCTCGGAGATCGCGCCAAACAGGGCGGCCTCGTAGAACACCGGATCGGCCTTTTCGCGCATGGCGGCGAGAAAGCGGTTATAGGCATCGGCCGGCTTTTCCGACGGCGGCGAGCGGTCGGCGAGCGCAAAGCGTGCGCTCCATTCCGGCTCGATCGGCGGCGCAGCGAGAAAGAGGGGGCCGTCGAAATCGCCGGAAATGCCGGCTTGCGCCAGCGCTTCCAGCGTGGTCTCCCGCGCCATGGCGTAGGACCGCTCGACGGAGTTTTCGTTGGGAACATCGATGAAATCGACCGTTCCGCAGATCCGCGTCGACAGTCCGTCGGTCGGGAAGCGGGTGATCTTGTGGATGCCGGACACGCCGCCAGTCAGCGCGGCCCAGTTGTCCTCAAGACCCTGGCCGAGCGACGTGATGACGCCCATGCCGGTAACGGCGATCAGCGGGCGGCCCAGATGGTCCTTATAGGCATTGGTCATGACGAAAGCTCCTCTGCGCCCGCGCTGGCATGCGCTGTGAGTACGGCGATCCCCTCGCCTCTGCCGTGGCCGAGCGTCGTGACGATGGCGTGCTTCGGGGCGCGCGTCATCAACGGTTCGGAGGGATCGAACGGCGGTACGACGGCCCCGGCATCGAGCGCAAGCGCGGCCAAGGCAAGACCCAGCGGAAACTGCGCCTCGATCCCGTGCCCGACGGCGCCGCTATAGCCGCGCACCGGCGCATTGGGGAAGCGTTTGTCCAGCCAGCTCCGTTCCTGCGCCGCGAGACCGGCAAGACCGCTGGCGCCGGAGAACACGATCGTGTCCTCGCCCGGTGCGGCCTCGCTCAACTGATCGAGCCGGCGTTCCAGCCCGCCACCATCGCGCTTGCCGCGGTCGCCGCCGACGGCATCGATGGTCGCATAGATCCGCGCGCCGCGGCCTTCGGCATGTTCGCGCGATTCGAGCACCAGGAAAGCGCCGACCGAGCCGAGAATGATGCCGCCGCCCTCACCGTCCGCGCGCGACCACAATGGACGCCATGGACCGATCGCGTGCGCCTGAAGCGCTTCCACGAGCAGGATGATATCGAGCCGCTCGGCCGACAGCGCGCCGCCGACCAGCGTATGGCTGGACTGGCCCGCTTTGATGCGGGCGAAAGCCGTTTCGACCGCGGAAATGCCGGCGGCCTCTTCGCCCATGAAGGTGCGCGAGGAGCCCGTGACCTTGTGGACGATGGAAATATTGCCGGCCATCAGGTTGGAGAGCTGCGCGAGGAACAGCGTCGGGCGCAGTTCGGTCGTCAGCTTTTCATTCAGCAGATGTTCGCGGTCGTTGCGCTTCAGACCCTCATCCACGATCAGGCTGTCGACCGCAATGTCGCGCTCGCCGCCGCCGGCCGCGACGATCATGTCCATGGTGCCGCAAGCGTCCGTGTCGTCCTTCAGCCCGGCATCGTCGAGCGCGAGGCCCGCGCTGAACACGCCGAGGCGCTGCCAGTTCTCCATCTGCCGCTGGTCGCCGCGCTTGGCGATCTGGGCCGACCAGTCGATGGCCGGCAGCGGGTGGACGGGATAGGGTGCGAAGCGCTCCGTCTCCACCACAACCGCAGGCGCCTCGCCCGCCGTGAGCATGGCGACATGCGGCGCGACACCCACGCCCTGGCTGGTGACGATCCCCACCCCGGTGATCACGACGTCGTTGGCGGCCTTCATGCGGTCACTCCTTGAGCGATTCTGGGGGCGTTTCCGGGGATAGCTGGGCGGCCAGCGCCGCCATGAGCCCGACCTCTTCCGCCCGCTTGCGAACGAGGGGTCCAAGCGGCAGCTGGTCGAACGGGACGGTCCTCAATTTCAGCTGGGCATCGGCAATCCGCTTTCCCGCGGACGAGATCTTCGCCTTCGTGACCGCAAAGCCCGAGCCGTCATGCTCCAGCACGACCTCGATGTCGAGCACAGCTTCCGGCTCGACGAAGGAACGCATCTTGGCGCCATCCACGGTCATCAAAAACGGCATCGCGGCGAAATCGGTCACGGCCAGCACGAGAAAGCCGGAGGCCTGCGCCATCGTCTCGATGAGGAGGACGCCGGGGACGAGCGGATAGCCCGGGAAATGCCCCTCGAAGACCGGGCTCTGGGCCGGCACGACGGAGCGGGCGCGCAACGTCTTTGCCGTCATGTCGACGGCCTCGACACGGTCGATCATCTGGAAATATTCAAGCAGCATAAGACATCATCCGCTGACCAGTTTCAAACCCATGACGGGAGATCCGCAACAGGCATCGAGGGACCGGTGACGGCGGCACCCGGACATTGCGTTCGAGGCCGTCAGGTAGAAACGGCGATGCCGCCTGTCAAGCGCGCAAGAGCGGCGTCAGGCGGCATCGCGGAACGGGTGCAGGTGGAAAGGCCGATCAGGCCTTGGCAGCGCGCAGTTCGTCGATCTTGGCACAGAGGTTCTTCAGAACGAAGTATTCCTCGGTCGTCGCCTTGCCTTCGTTGACGTCCTGCGTCCACTTTTCCAGCGGAATCTTGATGCCGAATTCCTTGTCGATCGCAAACACGATGTCGAGGAAATCGAGGCTGTCGATGCCCAGATCGTCGATCGTGTGGCTTTCCGGCGTAATCGTCTCGCGATCGATCTCGCTGGTTTCTGCAATGATATCGGCGACCTTGTCGAATGTGGCTGTCACGCGCGGACCTCTTTGAGTGGCAAGTTTTGCCGAAGCTATAGGGTAACTGCGCAGGAAAAGCCAATGGCCTTCCGGCCGTGCCGGGATTTTTGCGCGGCCCTGTTGCCGAAAGGACCGCGTTGCAGCATGGGCGACCTCCGGGGGCGATCTTCAGTCGGCGATGATGATGCGCGTGTTCCTCAATCCGGCCTGGCTCGCCAGCGAGAAAAACGCCGCCGCGTTCCGCGGATGCAGCCGTACGCAGCCATGCGACGCCGGCCGGCCCAGGCGCTTCAGATCAAAGGTGGCGTGCACGGCATAGCCGCCGTTGAAGAAGACGGCGAAGGGCATGGGCGCGTCGTTGTATTTCCGCGAGCGGTGATCGCGGGAGAGCCACTTAGCACTCCAGCTGCCCTGCGGCGTGACATAGCCCCGGCGCGCCGTGGAAACCTGCCATTGATGCAGGACGATCCCGTTTTCGGTGACCGTCATCGTCTGGCTGGCAAGGCTGATGCGGGCGACGAGCGTCGCCGCACTTGCCGTGTCCGGCATGACAGCGGTTGCCATGGTCATGCACGATACCGCCACAGCGGCGAGAAAAAAACGACGCATCCGATCCCCCTAGCGTACCGCAACGGCACGATGTCCCCACTGCGGATCATACTACCGGAGGAGGACGGAGAAAGACTTAAACAGCAGTGGAAACAGAGCGTTAAAATAGATCCTGAAATACGGCTGCGGAGACCACCGCAGCCAGCGCCAGCGTGCAGGCGGCGTGGAAGACACTGACGCCGCGCAAAATGTCGTCTGCCGTGGCGACCGGCCGTCCGGCAGCGTTCATCATCGGCTCCTCGACCCGGCCACCGGCGTAAAGGCGGGGGCCGGCGAGCTGACGATTGAGCGCTCCCGCCATCGCCGCCTCCGGCCAGCCGGAATTGGGCGACCGGTGAAGCCCCTGATCGCGCAGGGCGACGGACAGCGCATCCCGCCCTGCCCGCTGGCCAAGCCGCCACCACGCTCCACCCGCAATGAGAAGCATCGACAGCCGCGCAGCCGGGAGATTTGCGAGATCGTCCAATCGTGCCGACGCCCGGCCGAAGTGGAGATAGCGCTCGGTCTTATGACCGATCATCGAATCGGCGGTGTTCAGCATTTTGTACGCGAGTAATCCGGGGAGACCGCAGATCGCATACCAGAAGAGGGGCGCCACGACTCCGTCCGAGAAGTTCTCGGCAAGGCTCTCGATGGCGGCCCGGCAGACGCCGGCTTCGTCGAGGCTCTCGGGATCGCGCCCGACGATCATCGCGACCGCCTGCCTTCCACCAGCAAGACCGCCCTCCCGAAGGCCGGCGGCCACGCGCAGGACGTGATCGGACAGGCTCTTCTGCGCGAGGAAGATCGCGACGGTCAGGGCCTCGATCGCGGCGCCGGCAAGACCGAGCGACGACAGCGCGAGGTGGATGAGAAGGCCGATTACAGCGGACAGGAGAAGGAGCCCTGATATCGCCACCACGCCGCGTCTGCGAAGCTGCTCGTCGCTGAGATGCGGCAGGTTCATCCGGCGTTCGCAGGCGGCGATTGCCGTGCCGAACAGCACGACGGGATGCGGCAGGCGGCGCCACAGCCAATCGGGATCGCCGACGACGCGATCGATTGCAAGCCCGGCCGCGAGAATGAGAAGGCGCATCAGGCAGCAACCTTGCGAAGGGCGTCGAGAAGCCGGAGGTCGGATGCCGGATCGGGCGTCAGGCCAATTCGCACCCAGCCGGGAGCGTAATCGAAGCTGCGCGTGAGGATATGCCGCTCACAAAGCGCGTGCTGCAAGGCAGCGCCATCGGCGACCTCGATAAGCGAGAACAGATGCGTGCCCCCGATCGTGCGGAGGCCAGCTTTTGACAAAACCTCGTCCAGCCCGGCCTTCCGCTCGGCGATTCGCAACCGAAGGCCTTCGATATCGCCGTGCAAAAGCTGTTCAGCAACAGCCAGTGCCGGCCCGGAGACGGCCCAGGGGCCGAGTGCTGCGGCCAGTGCCTCGAGCACGTCGGGCACGGCCATGACGAAGCCGAGGCGGATGCCGGCATGGCCGAAGACCTTGCCGAAGGAGCGGAAGACGATAAGACCGGGATGCGCGAACGCCTCGGCGGCAACGCTGTTTCCCGACACCCCGTCGCCGAAAGCTTCGTCCACGACCAGCCGTCCGCCCTGCGCGGTCATGCGGTCGGCGATATCGAGCAGCGTGTCTCGCGGCAGAAGGCGGCCGGTCGGGTTGTTCGGATTGACGACGATGGCGAGACCGTGATCGGGGCGAAGCTCGCTGATATCCGAGATCAGATCGACGGGGAGACCCGACAGCGACAAGACCCGATGATACTCGCCATAGGTCGGCCCAAGGATTGCGACCGGACGGCCCGCCGGTGCAAAAGCCGGCAATTGCTGGATAACGGACTGCGTGCCCGGCACGGCCAGCGGACGGTGCTCCCCGGTGCCGTAGAATGCGGCAGCGGCCATTTCGGTGCGGTGCACGAGATCCGCATCCGGCAGCCGGTGCCAGGCGGATGCGGGAATGTCCGGCAGCGGCGGTGGGCAGGGATTGATGCCGGTGGAGAGGTCCAGCCAGTCCTCCGCGGTGCCGCCATATTGCGCGATTGCCCGCGAGAGGCCGCCGCCGTGCTGGATCGGCGCTGTCATGCCGGCTCCGCCGCGGTGTGTTCGGGCGCGCGGTCGATCAGGTGCATGAAGGAGCCGGCAACCGTTCCGGCGCGAAGGCCGGCGGTGCCGAGCGAGGTGCCTGCGGCATCCTCGACCGCGAACAGCGGCGCGGCGTCACCTTCCGACACGATCGTCGCATAATGAAATTCATGCGCCATCATCGGCTTGAAGAATCCCGTTTCATCCAGC
Organism: Rhizobium sp. PP-CC-3G-465; assembly: GCF_004343445.1. Taxonomy (NCBI): domain Bacteria; kingdom Pseudomonadati; phylum Pseudomonadota; class Alphaproteobacteria; order Hyphomicrobiales; family Rhizobiaceae; genus Rhizobium; species Rhizobium sp. PP-CC-3G-465. The sequence continues at coordinate 644,158 of NZ_SLYH01000001.1, read as the reverse complement.
GGCCGGATGCGGCGGTAACCGAGATGCCGGCGTCGTTCGGCAAAGCTGGTGGTCAGCGGCAGGAGGCCGAGCATCGGGTAGCGCGTGCCCAACGCATCGACAAGCCCCTCGCCAAGCGTCATGTAGCCGCCGCACTCGCCGAAGACACGGGCATCGCGCAGAGCCGCAGCCCGCATGCCCGCGCGGAAGGTTTCGGCGGCCGACAACGTACCCGCATACAGTTCCGGATAGCCGCCGGGGAGATAGACGGCATCGGCATCGTCTGCCGGCGCCTCGTCTGCGAGCGGAGAGAAGAAGGAGAGACTCGCGCCCGCTGCGTGCCACCCCGCCAGCAAGTGCTGATAGGCGAAGGCAAACGCAACGTCGCGCGCGACCGCGATTCGCGATCCGAGCGGGTCCATGGCGACGACGTGGTCCGTTGCAGGCTGCACGGGACGGGCGTGACGTCCGAGCGCCACCAGCGCGTCGAGATCGCAGCCCGCCTCGACGGCATCGGCGGCGTGGTCGATGAAGAGATCGAGCCCGCCATGCTCGCCGGCCTGCACGAGGCCGAGATGCCGCTCGGGCAAGGCAAGGCCCGGATCGCGGCCGATGACGCCGAGCACCGGCATATCGATGGCATCAAGCGCGCCGCGCAGCATGGCCTCGTGCTTGGGACTACCGACCTTGTTGAGGATGACGCCGGCAAGTTGCACGTCGGCGCGGAAGCGGGCGTAGCCGGACACCAGCGCCGCCACCGACTGCGCCATGCGGCCGCAATCGACCACGAGCACGACCGGCAGACCCAGAGACGCGGCAAGATCGGCCGGCGCGCCGGTGCCGTCCATCGCCGCATCGAAAAGGCCCATCATCGCCTCGATCACCAGAAGGCGGCCCTCGTCCCGCGCGCGGGATGCCTGCGCGTCGAGCAAGGCAGGACGCATGGCCCAGGGATCGTAGTTGACGCAGGCGATGCCGCAGGCCGCCGTATGGAAAGCGGGATCGATATAATCCGGGCCCGCCTTGCCGGGAGATACCGCGACGCCGCACCGGCTGAGGGCACGCAAAAGACCGAGCGTGATGGTGGTCTTGCCGGAGCCGGAAGACGGGGCGGCGATCAGGATGCCGCTCATGCCGTGCGTTCCCTCGCCACTGCCGCATCGGCCTGCGCGGAGCCGAGCCAGTCGAGCACGGAGCGCAGCCGCACGACCTCGCCGAGCACGACGATGGCCGGTGGCGAGACGCCGGCGGAGGCGGCATCGGCGGCGGCCTGCCCCAGCGTCGTTTCGAGAACCGACTGGCGGGATGTTGCCGCATTGCTGACGAAGGCGAGAGGCTCGTCCGGCGCGCGGCCGGCGGCCAGGAGGTTCGCGGTGATCTCGCTGATATGCTTCATGGCCATATACATGACGATGACGGGTGAGCCTTTGGCGACGCTCGCCCAATCGACGCGATCCGGCACGAGGCCTGAGGAATCATGCCCCGTGAGGAAGGTGACGACATGGGTGATGTCGCGATGGGTGACCGGAATGCCTGCATAGGCGAGACCGCCGATACCCGCGGTGATGCCGGGCACGACCCGGAAGGGAATGCCGTGCTCGACCAGCACCAGAGCCTCTTCGCCACCACGACCAAAAACGAAGGGATCGCCACCCTTCAGCCGCAGCACCCGCTTGCCCTCCCGGGCGAGCGCGACAAGGCGCAAAGAGATATCCAGCTGCTTCGGCGAGGGCTTGCCGCCGCGCTTGCCGGCGAACTCCAGCACGGCATCGGGCCGCGCGAGCGACAGGCAGGCGGCATCCACCAGCGCGTCATGAACGATGACATCCGCCTGTCGCAGGGCGTTGACCGCATGCAGCGTCAGCAGGCCGGGATCGCCCGGGCCGGCACCGACGAGCCAGACCGCGCCCGGCGCCATCAGCGGCAGGCCTTCGAAGGGGAAAACGCTCATCCCACCAGCTCCAGGGCGGGAGAGCATGATTCCATCTGGGAGGATGCGGCCAAACAAGTCGAAGACATCGCGGCAAGCACCTGTTTCGACTCGGCTTCCACCACGGCAGCGGTCGCCTGGCGGGAGGCACGCTTTTCCACCACCAGCCGTCCACCGAGCCCGGCAGTGGCAAGGGCCGATGCCTCCGCGACGCTATGGCATCCGGTCAGGCGAAAGACGTCCGGCGATGGCGTCGCGATGCGCGGCGTCTCCGCCTCCAGTCGGGCGGCGTCGAATGTCAGGAGCGGAACGGCGAAATGATGGGCAAGAGCGAGAATGGCCGGCTCGGTGGCGCGAGCGTTAAGCGAGGCGATGGCGTGAAGCGGCAGCTTGGGGTAGCCGGCATCTGCCAGCACGGCGCAAGCGAGATCGAGGATGTCGGCGACGGCTGCACCAGGCCGGCAGCCGAGGCCGAGAACGAGCCCGCGCTCCGTCGTCTCACCGCTCATGGTCATTCCACGCTCTCCGCTGCATGCCGCCTGTGCCCGAAGGGGCCGAACAGGAAGCCGCGTTTCAGATCCGGCAGCGATGTGACGGTCGATGACGACACCACAGGCTACAGTCGCGCAGACGCCAGGCGGCCGGGGATCTCTCCCCGGTCGAGGCCTCGACAGCTCCGGCATGAGCCCCCGATCAGGGTCGGCCGCACCGGACGCGTTTTCAGCCCGAACCGGGCGCCGTCGCATGAAGCGTGTCTTACAAGAGATTTGTGCGAACCGGAATGGATGATGACGATTCCACGGCAGAATCGGCGAAGCCGGGTTTGACGGTAGCGGTCGGTCGGCAACATCCTGCGCCTCGGCAAGCCCTTCCTTTTCCCCGCCGGCTCTGCCAAAGAGCGTGCGCGTCTGCGCGCCGAGCGCGCGCACCCCTAGATATCCCGCTGCCGGCGTCACGGCCCAAGGTCCATCGTGCACGATCTCGCCCTTCATCTGCTCCTTTTCCTTTTCCTTGCCGCGTTCATCGCCGGCTTCATCGACAGCATTGCCGGCGGCGGCGGCATGATCACCGTGCCGGCCATGCTGCTCGCCGGTATTCCGCCGCTGGAAACGCTCGGCACCAACAAGCTGCAATCGCTGTTCGGCTCGGGTTCGGCCAGCCTTGCCTATGCGAAAGCCGGCCATGTGGACCTGAAAAGCCAGCTGCCCATGGCGCTCCTGTCGCTGGCCGGCGGCGCGATCGGCGCCATGGTGGCGACCGTCGTGCCGGGCGATGTGCTGCGCGCCGTGCTTCCCTTCCTGCTGATCGGCATCGCTCTCTACTTCGCGTTGAAGCCGAACGTCGCCGATCTCGATCGCGCCCAGCGCATCACGCCCTTCGTCTTCGGCCTCACCATCGTCCCCGCCATCGGCTTCTACGACGGCATCTTCGGGCCGGGCACCGGCTCCTTCTTCATGCTGGCCTTCATCGCCCTTGCCGGCTTCGGCGTGCTCAAGGCGACGGCGCATACCAAGCTCCTCAATTTCGGCTCCAATCTCGGCGGCTTCCTTGTACTCGCCTGGTATGGCGTCGTGCTGTGGAAGGTCGGGCTGATGATGGGCGTCGGGCAGTTCGCGGGTGCGCAGGTCGGCTCGCGCTTTGCCATGAAGCGCGGCGCCAAGATCATCAAACCGCTGCTGGTCGTCACCTGCATCGCGCTCGCCATCCGCCTGCTCGCCGATCCGGCGAATCCGGTCAGGGTCTGGTTCGGGTTTTAGTACTCCACCCCTACCTGCGCCTTGATGCCCGAGCGGAACGGGTGCTTGACGAGCTCCATCTCGGTCACGAGGTCGGCGATCTCGATCAGTTCCTCGCGGGCATTGCGGCCGGTCAGCACCACATGGGTCATCGGCGGTTTCTCCTCGCTGAGGAACCGCACGACCTCGTGGATGTCGATATAATCGTAGCGCAGCGCGATGTTGATCTCGTCCAGCAGCACCATCGAGTTGGCGGGATCGCGGATCAGCTCTTTCGAGGTTTTCCAGGCCTTCTGCGCCATCGCCACATCGCGGGCACGGTCCTGCGTTTCCCAGGTAAAGCCTTCACCGAGCGTATAGAAACGGCAGAGATGCTGGAAATGCGTCTCGATCAGCGTGCGCTCGCCCGTCTCCCAGCCGCCCTTGATGTACTGCACGACGGCGGACGGCATGCCGTGGGCGATGTGGCGGAAGATCATGCCGAAGCCGGCGGTGGTCTTGCCCTTGCCCTTGCCGGTATGGACCATGATGAGGCCCTTGCCGTCGGTCTTCGTCGCCATGATCTTTTCGCGCGCGACCTTCTTCTTCGCCATCTTCATGGCGTGGCGCTCCAGATCGACGTCGGCGGCTGGTGTTTCCTCGGTCATATCAGTCCCTTTGGGTTCTCACGACGCCCTGAGCGTCAGGCTGTTGGAAAGCTCGAAGCGCGCTGAGTTGGAGCGCGGCTGCCAGTATCCCCGGTCGATGGCGTCGGTCAGCCGGGCTGCCAGGTCACGGAAGGCATGGCGGTTGGCCGCCTCCATGAAGGCGCGCACCGCATCATCGAGCACGAAAGCCTGGTAGACCGCCTCGAAATGCTGGCTGCGGACGGCACCCGTAGTGGCGGCGAAGGCGAAGAGATAATCGACGGTCGCCGCCATCTCGAAGGCTCCCTTGTAGCCGTGCCGCATCATGCCGGCGATCCATTTTGGATTGACCACGCGGCCCCGCACCACGCGGCCGATCTCCTCCTCAAGCGACCGGATCACCGGCTTTTCCGGCCGGGAATGGTCGTTGTGGTAGATCACGGGCCGGGTGCCAGAGAGGTGCTCGATGGCCGCACTCATGCCGCCTTCGAACTGGTAATAGTCGTCGCTGTCGAGAAGATCGTGCTCGCGATTGTCCTGATTCTGAACCACCGCCTGCACGCCGGCGAGGCGTGTTTCCAGCACCTCACGCTCGTCGCGGCCCTCCGCATGCGCGCCATAGGCATAGCCGCCCCAGGTGAGATAGGCGTCGGCAAGCTCGGAGCGTTCGGGTCCGCGCTTCTCGTCCATCAGCGCCTGCAGGCCGGCGCCGTAGGAGCCGGGCTTGGAGCCGAAGACACGGTAGGAGGCGCGGCGTTCGGCATCCGCCGCACTCAGCCCCTTCTCGCGCCATTCCGCGCTCTCGCGGCGGATGCGGGCGGCGATGGCATTGTCCTCGTCGTCCTCCTCCAGCGCGCCGATCGCACGGACCGCGCTGTCGAACAGCGCGATCTGCTCGGGGAAGGCATCGCGGAAGAAGCCAGAGACGCGCAGGGTGACATCGACGCGCGGGCGGCCGAGAAGCGCAGGCGGCACGATCTCGTAGCCCGTGACCCGCCGCGACATCGGGTCCCAGAGCGGCTTTGCGCCGATGAGAGCCAGCGCCTGCGCGATGTCGTCGCCGCCGGTGCGCATGTTGGAGGTGCCCCAGGCGGTGAGGCCGAGCGCCGTTGGCCACTCGCCATGATCCTGCAGGTAGCGCCGGATGAGGAGATCGGCCGATTTCTTGCCGAGCTCAAACGCCGCGGGTGTGGGCACGGCGCGGCTATCGACGGAGTAGAAGTTGCGCCCTGTCGGCAGCACGTCCGGCCGTCCGCGCGTCGGCGCGCCGGAGGGTCCGGGGGTGACGAACCGGCCGTCGAGACCGGCCAGCAGGCCGGCGATCTCCGCCGGTCCGCAGGCGGTCAGCGATGGTTTCAGTCGTGCCTCGACGGCATCGAGAACGGCGCGCGTCGCCGGCCAGCCCACGGGACATGCGACGTCACCGCCGATAAGCTTTGCCGCAAGCAACTCGATGCGCTCGACGGTGTCGCCTTCGCTGCGCCACGGGTCGTCACTGACGGCCAAGAGCATTGCCGGGCGCGACCCCTGCCAGAGCGTGGCGGGTGCGCAATCCAGCGGATCGAACACCGGCATGTCCGTGCCCTCCCCGTTGACCAGCGCGCAATCCCGCGAAATCGCCCGCTGCAGGCTCGCATCTCCACCCTCACCGGTGCCACGCGGGACGCGGGCGAGCGCCAGCGTCAGGTCGGTCAGGAGCCGTTCTTCGGGCGAGACGCCGAAGACGTGGAGACCGTCGCGGATCTGCATCTCCTTCAGGTCGCAGAGATAGGCGTCGAGCTTCTGGAGCGCCGTATCCTCGCCATCCGTCTCGGCGATGCCCGCATCCGCATCGAGCCCGATATCGCGCACGAGGTGCAGGATCTGGCTGGAGAGCAATCGCAAGCGCCGCGGATCGCCACCGGCCGCGTCGTAATACTCATCGACCAGACCTTCGAGGTCGCGCAACGCGCCGTAGGTCTCGGCGCGCGTCAGTGGCGGTGTGAGGTGATCGATGATGACGGCGCTGGTCCGGCGCTTGGCTTGGGTTCCCTCGCCGGGATCGTTGACGATGAACGGATAGAGATGCGGCAGCGGGCCGAACACGGCTTCCGGGTAGCAGGTCTCCGACAGCGCCAAGGCCTTGCCCGGCAGCCATTCGAGATTGCCGTGCTTGCCCATGTGGATGACCGCATGCGCTCCGAAGGCGCGGCGGAGGAAAGCATAGAAGGCGAAATAGCCATGCGGCGGCACGAGGTCCGGCGAATGGTAGGTTTCCTTCGGGTCGATATTGTAGCCGCGTGCCGGTTGAATACCGATAAGCACGCCGCCAAGCCGCGCGAGCGGAAGCGCGAAACGGTCGCCATCTGCGTAAGGATCGCGCGAGGGACCTCCCCAGCGTGCCGTGACCTCGGCTTGAATCCGTTCGGGAAGCGTTGCGAAGAACGCGTTGTAATCCTTGAACGATAAGGTCTCGCGGATATGCCGCCCATCGCGGGCTGCGTTGGTAGGGCCTTCCATGAGATGCCGGATCAGCGCGTCGCCGTCTGCGGGCAGATCGGTCGCGGGATACCCCGCCTTGGCCATGGCGCGCAGCACCTCGATCGTGCCGGCCGGCGTATCCAGCCCGACGCCGTTGCCGAGCCGCCCGTCGCGGTTCGGATAATTGGCGAGCACGATGGCGATCTTGCGGTCGGCGGGCGGCGTGTGGCGCAGGCGCGCCCAGTTCGCCGCCAGTTTCGCCACGAAGGCGACCCGATCCGGGAGAGGCGCATGCCCGACGATGTTCGTCTCCACCGCCTCGTCATAGATCGCGGCCGCCTTGAAGGAGACCGCACGGGAGAGAATGCGTCCGTCCACCTCGGGAAGCGCGACGTTCATCGCGAGATCGCGCGCCATCAGGCCTTGCGAGGAGCTTTCCCAGGCCTCGCGCGTCGAGGCGGAGAACAGCACCTGCAGCACCGGCGCGCCACCGGCGTCGAGCACGGTGCCCTTGTGATCGCCGCCCGGTGCGGACACCGCAAAGCTCGTGGCGTTGAGGACGACATCCGGCGTGAACCGCGCGAAGATCGCCTCGACCGTGCCGACGGACAGGCCATCCTTCAGGCTGGAGACGAAGACCGGGAGGACCCGCATTCCCTTGGCGACAAGAGCCTCGACCAGTGCGGCCACCGGTCGTGTCTCGCCGGACTGGACGAGCGCCCGATAAAAGCAGAGCGCCACGATCGGCTGCTGCCCTGCATGCGCGCGTCCCCAATCCGCAGCACCGATGATGCCCTCTTCCGGCGACCAGATGCCGGCCCGCAGCAACGGCGTTGCCGCCGGCGGCCGTTCGCCGTCATCGACGACCGCGCCGGCATAGGCGAGGAACCGCTGCATGTTGTCGGGACCGCCTTCGGTGAAGTAGGCGAGCATCGCCGCCCGATCCTCGGCAGACACGGTGGAATAGGCGTCGAGCGCGGGATCGGGCTTGTCGTAGCCCGGAAGAACGGCGATCTTGGCACGATGGGTGACGGCCGTGGCGTGGAGCGCTTCCAGCACGTAACTGAAGTAGGACGCACCGCCGAGCGCCCGCACGACGATCAGTTTTGCATGCCGCGCGGTGCGCTCGACATAGGTATCGACCGACATCGGATGCTTGAGCGAGAGCAGGCTTGCCGCCCGCAGGGTTCGCCTACCGGGTGCGGTCTTGCAGGCCGCGGCGATGGCGGAAAGCTCCGTATCGGCGGCGGACAGAAACAGGATCTCGCCCGGCGACTGGCCGAGGTCGATGGCCTCGTCCCCGTCCGAGATCGTGCCTTTCTGCGCAAGAAGAAGATGCATTCGCCGCTGATCCTGCCTGTTTTACGCCGCTGCCGCGACGATGGCAGCGCGCACCGCAGCCTCGTCCAGATCGTGCAGCCCGATGACGACAAGGCGCGTACGACGCGCTTCACCGGCCGCCCAGGCGCGGTCGAAATAGGGATCGATCCGCGTTCCCACGGCCTGGATCAGAAGCCGCATCGGCTTGCCGGGAACATCCGCAAAGCCCTTCAGCCGAAGGACATCATGGGCGGAGACGATCTCCTTCAGTCGCGATACGAAAGCGGTGGTATCGGCGATCGGGCCGAGTTCGACCACGAAGCTCGCAAACTCGTCATGGTCGTGCTCCTCGCCCGCCTCGTGCTCCATCTCGTGATGGGACTTGCGGTTGGCGATATCGTCTTCCGTGCCGACGCCGAGGCCAAGCAGAACAGAGGCCGGCACCGCACCGTTGGCGGCCTCGATCATCATCGGCTTGCGCGTCGTCCGCGAGGCGACCTCGCGCCGAACGGCTTCGATACCGGCGGCATCCAGCAGGTCGGTCTTGTTGAGAACGATGAGGTCGGCGGCGGTCAGCTGGTCTTCGAACAGCTCCTCGATCGGGCTCTCGTGGTCGAGATTGTCGTCCTCGGCGCGGGCGGCATCCACCTTGTCATGATCGTCGGCGAAGCGACCGGCTGCGACGGCGGCGCTGTCCACCACGGTGATCACGCCGTCCACCGTCACCTGCGTGCGGATATCCGGCCAGTTGAACGCGGCGATCAGCGGCTGCGGCAGCGCCAGACCGGAGGTCTCAATGACGATATGGTCGGGGCGGCCCTCCCGCTCCAGAAGGCGCGTCATCGTGGGAATGAAATCGTCGGCCACGGTGCAGCAGATGCAGCCATTGGTGAGCTCGATGATATCGTCCTCGCTGCAGGCCTCGGCCCCGCAGCCCTTCAGGACGTCGCCATCGACGCCGAGATCGCCGAACTCGTTAATGATCAGCGCGATCCGCCGGCCATCGGCGTTTTCCAGAATGTTGCGGATCATCGTCGTCTTGCCCGCACCGAGAAAGCCGGTGATGACGGTCGCGGGGATCTTGGCGCCGGGTGTTTTCCGGTCGCCGGTGTTGGAAAATGTCATGGATTAACCTTTCATCTTGAGCGGCAGACCTGCTGCCACGAAATAAACGTCGCGCGCCTGTGCCGCGACCTGCTGGTGGAGCCGGCCGGCATGATCGCGGAAGTCCCGCGCCATGCGGTTGTCGGGCACGATCCCCAGACCCACCTCGTTGGAAACGAAAATAACGGAGGCGCGAAGCGCCGAAAGGCTGTCGACAAGACGCGCCGACTCCGCCGCGATATCGCGCTCCTCCAGCATGAGATTGGTGACCCACAGCGTCAGGCAATCCACAAGAACGACACAGCCGACCGCGTCGATGGCGGACAGCCGACCGACGAGATCGAGCGGCTCTTCATGCGTTGTCCAGAGATCGCCGCGCGACGTGCGGTGCGTGTCGATCCGCGTCCGCATCTCGTCGTCGAAGGCGCGGCCGGTGGCGATGTAATGCCGGACAAGGCCCGTTTCCACGGCCAGCCGTTCAGCAAAATTCGACTTGCCGGAGCGTGCGCCGCCGAGCACGAGCGTGGTACCATGAAGGGGGGATGTCATGATCGCGCGGCTATCCCGCTGCTCCCATAACGTAAAAGCCAACGCGATCCGCGGGTTCTGCAAGCGCCTGCCGGGCATGAACCGAAATCGCATGCGTAAAAATCGCCGGCCCGGGAGACCCGGTGGGCGAACGTCTCGTGTGCCACGACAACCTCCGTGCTGGCGCTGGACGCTGCATCACGAGGATGCGGCGCGGTGTGGCTGGCAGGTCTCCTGGCTCACGGCGTCACGCAGGGTCAAAACCCTGAGAACGGGTTCACCTCGCCTTCCCGAAACAGTTTGCCTGGCGTTTAACGGCCGGGTCGATGTCGAAGAGGTGGACGATTCGTAGATAAGGAGGCGTCCGACCCCGGTTGCTCGCATCGCTGCTTCAGTGGCTTTTCCGGCCCTGCCCTTCAGGTGACGCCAGCCGCACCACGCGGCATGGTCCGTCGCCCATGAGGCGAGACCGGATGGCGAACCCTGACCGTTCTACAGTCGCGGGGTCGGCTGCGATGAGGATGCCCTGTGTGGGTCCATCCCTTCGCATTCCCATTTACTCCCGAACGACACGCGCCGCACGGGAACCATCCATACGCCAAGATTAGGCGCGTCGCTGGATCAAGTCAATCTTCCGCGCTATGTCCGCACTTCGCCCGACCCGAAGCTTAAGCGCGTTTCCTAGCGGAGACGCCCGACGAGATCGAGCCTCTCATGCCCGACGTCCTGAAGTCCCTGACTCTTGCCCGCGTGAAGCGCCTGGCCCGGAAATCCGTCACCTTTTCGGAATGGCGCATCTTCGCCCGGCGCAGCGAGATCGGGCTTCTGGTGGCGGGCATCGTCGTCGGTCTCACCTCGGGGCTCGCCGTCATCGCCATGAGCTTCATCTCGCTGCAGCTCCACAAGCTGATCTTCGGCATCTCCGAATACGAGCGCGTCAGCTCCGCCGACCTCAAGGGGCAGATTGCCATTCTCATGGCGCCGATCGTCGGTGGGCTGCTGCTGGGGCTGCTCATGATGGGCCTCGCACTCTGGCGCAAGAAAGCGATGGTCGACCCGATCGAGGCGAATGCGCTGCATGGCGGCCGGATGTCGTTGACCGACAGCATCGTGGTCGCCGTGCAGAACCTCGTTTCCAACGGTTTCGGCGCCTCCGTCGGCCTGGAGGCCGGCTACACCCAGCTCGCCTCCGGCCTCGCCTCGAAGATCGGCGTGAAACTAAAGCTTCGGCGCAACGATCTGCGCACGCTGCTCGGCTGCGGCGCGGCCGGCGCCATCGCGGCGGCCTTCAACGCGCCGCTGACCGGCGCCTTTTACGCCTTCGAGCTGATCATCGGCTCCTACACCATCGCCTCGCTGACCCCGGTCGTCGTCTCCGCGCTGGTCGCCAACCTCGTGACGCGCCTGCTCTGGGGCGAGGAGTTCACCATCGATATCGGCGCATTCGGCGACGTCGTCCCCGGAGACTACGTGCCGGCCATCCTCCTCGGCGCGCTTTGCGCCGGCGTCGCCATCCTCATCATGAAAGGCGTCTCGCTGACGGAGGAGGTCGCGCGCAAGAGCGACATCCCCGCGCCGCTGCGCCCGGCTATCGGCGGCGTCGTGGTCGGGCTGCTGGCGACCATCTCGCCGCAGGTTCTTTCGGGCGGCCACGGCGCCCTGCATCTGAACCTCGCGCACGCCACGCCCATCGCCATGCTGATCGGCCTGTTCCTGATGAAGTCGGTCGCGACCGCGGTGTCGATCGGCTCGGGCTTTCGCGGCGGGCTGTTCTTTGCCTCGCTGTTCATGGGCGCATTGCTCGGCAAGGTCTTTGCCGGCGTCGTTCCTTACGTCTTCGGCGACACCACGCTGACGCCGGTCATCTATGCCGTGGTCGGCATGAGCTCGCTTGCGGTGGCCATCATCGGCGGGCCGCTGACGATGACCTTCCTCGCGCTGGAGATCACCGGCGACTTTCCCATCACCACGCTCGTGCTGGCGGCCGTCATCACCTCATCGCTGGTCGTGCGCACCACCTTCGGCTACTCGTTTGCCACATGGCGCTTCCATCTGCGCGGCGAAAGCATTCGCAGCGCCCATGATGTCGGCTGGATCCGCAACCTGACCGTGGGACGGCTGATGCGGCCCGATGTCCGCACCATCAACGCCCAGGCGACACTGGACGAGTTGAAAGCCGAATTCCCGCTCGGCTCGGCCCAGCGCGCCATCGTCGTCGACGACACCAACCGCTATGGCGGCGTCATCCTCATTCCCGAGGTCTATGCGAGCCCTGTGGAAAAGGATGCCGCCGGCAAGGGAATCGAAGACTACATCAAGCTGCCGAACGACTTCCTGCAGCCGAACATGAACGCCCGGCAGGCAGCGACCCTGTTCGACAAGACCGAGAGCGACGCGCTCGCCGTTTGTAACAATCTGATCGAGCGACGCATCGTCGGGGTGCTCACCGAGAGCTACACCCTGCGCCGCTACAGCGAGGAACTCGACCGCCGCCGCCGCGAGGCATCCGGCGAATTCTAGAGCGATTTCAGCGGCACAGGCGACGACGCTCTAGCGACCCATGAGCCCGTCGAGCCAGCGCGGATCGAGCACGGCCTCCAGTTCCCCGGCGACTGCATCGAGCGCCGCATCGACGGAACCGCGATAATCGAAGGCCTCCGCATCGATGCCGAAGCTGCGCAGGAGGGCCGCGCGGTAGGCGTCGCTGGTGAACAGACCGTGGAGATAGGTCCCCATAATACGACCGTCAGGCGAGAGCGCACCGTCCGGGCGGTCCTCGATGACAACGGGCGGTCGGGCGCAGTCGGGCCCGGTGGTCTTGCCGAGGTGGATCTCGTAGCCCTCCAGCGCGACATCGTGTTCCGTGGAACGGGCGCCGCTGTTGCGCACCACCTTTTCGCGCGCCATCTCGGTTTCCACGTCGAGCAGGCCGAGGCCATCGATCTCGGCGGTTCCGCCTTCGATACCGAGCGGATCGGAGATTCGGCGCCCGAGCATCTGGTAGCCGCCGCAAAGTCCGATCACCCGTCCGCCACGTCGCAGGTGACGCTCAAGATCCTTGTCCCAGCCCGCAGCCCTGAGGGCCGCGAGATCCGAGATCGTCGCTTTCGAACCGGGGAGAATGACGAGCGCTGCATCCTCCGGCAGGCGGTCGCCGGGCTGGATGAAGCGGAGGTCCACGGACGGTTCGGCGGCGAGCGGATCGAGATCGTCGAAATTGGCAATGCGCGGCAGCACGGGCACGGCGATCGTCAGCGCCCGCGCCGTTCCCCGCGACAGGCGTTCGAGAACGACGGAATCCTCCGCCGGAAGCTGGCGCGCGGCCTTCAGCCAGGGCACCACGCCGAAACAGGGCCAGCCGGTGAATCCGCGTATAGCGGTGAGCCCATCGTCGAACAGCGACACATCGCCCCGAAACTTGTTGATCAGGTATCCCGTGACCATGGCCCTGTCCTCGGGCATGAGCACCGCATGCGTTCCCACAAGCGAGGCGATGACGCCGCCGCGGTCGATGTCGCCGACCAGCACCACGGGCACGCCCGCGCGCGTCGCAAACCCCATATTGGCGATGTCGCCCGCCCGCAGGTTGATCTCGGCCGGCGAGCCCGCGCCCTCGACAATCACGAGGTCGCGTCCGGCGCGGATCGTCTCGAAGCTTTCCAGCACCGCACCGAGCAGCTTCGGCTTCATCGCCTGATAGTCGCGCCCCCGCGCCTGCCCGACGACCTTGCCCTGCACCACGACCTGGCTGCCGGTTTCCGACTGCGGCTTCAGGAGCACCGGGTTCATGTGGATCGAGGACGGGATGCGGGCGGCGAGCGATTGCAGCCATTGCGCCCGGCCGATCTCACCGCCATCGGCGGAGACGGCCGCGTTGTTGGACATGTTTTGCGGCTTGAAGGGCGCGACGCGGAATCCGCGATTGGAGGCGAGCCGGCAGAGACCGGCGACGAGCACGGTCTTGCCGACATCCGAACCCGTCCCCTGAAGCATGATCGATTTTGCCATACGGCCTGATATCACCGGGGAACGGTGGACGCCATGGACAGGCCGGGATGATCCCGCGCAAAAACCGCAGCAGCCGGAGCCCTGCGGTTTTCCGCCCTCGACACCGAAAAACGCACGGTGCGGGGCGGGCAAGCGGAGGCATCGAACGGATGCCACGAGGCTGGCAGATTGCCGGGACGCAAAACCTGATCCGGCAGAGCAGCTGTGACCAGCCACGGCACCATCCTTAGGCCGTGAGAGTTACCAGAGAGTTACCCGCAGGGCTCGGTCTCCGTTTTCGTCACAATCACGTCATCTCGAATGAACCGGCCTTGATCGACGCGTCTGCCGGGATGACGCGCTTGGGGTCAGAGCGCTCACGGAGCCGAACATTCGAAAGAGATGAAATTCAATGGCTTGCGCGGCGGTTCCGATTCGACGCGGCCGAGAACAGCGGTTGATTTCTGTCCCAGAGCTTCTAGGCTGTCCGGACGGAAAAATATCGGCAACACATGATCGCGGGACATCGTGCGTTCGCACCGGAGGCGTCGGTCTGATGAAGAACATTCGCGACGTCTGCGAAAAGATGACGAAGGCCGCCGTCGGCCCGGCTCTTGCGACCGCGCTCGGCCTTCTCGCCGGCAGCGTCCTCCTGCTGTCGGGCACGCCCGCCCGGGCCGCAGGCTGCGACACGCTTTCGATTGCCGAAATGACCTGGGGATCGGCCGCCATCACGGCCCATATCGACAGGTTCATTCTGGAGAAGGGCTATGGCTGCACGGTCCAGCTCGTGCCCGGCGACACCATGCCGACCTTCGCCTCGATGAATGCGGAGGGGCGGCCCGACATGGCGCCGGAGATCTGGGCGGCCTCGCTGCAGGCACCGCTCACCGATGCGCTGCGCGATGGCCGGCTGGTCGAAGCGGCGCATGTTCTCACGGATGGCGGTGTCGAAGGCTGGTGGATCCCCCGCTACATCAGCGATGCCCATCCCGACATCAAGACGGTGCAGGATGCGCTGAAGCACCCGGAACTCTTCCCCTCGCCGCAGGACGCCACGAAGGGTGCGATCCACAACTGTCCCTCGGACTGGAACTGCCAGATCCCGACATCCAACCTCTACCGGGCCTTGAAGGGCAACGACGCCGGGTTCCAGCTGATCAATTCCGGATCGGCGGCCGATCTCGACGGCTCGATCGCCCGGGCCTTCGAGGAGAAGAAGGGCTGGCTCGGCTATTACTGGGCGCCCACCGCAATCCTCGGCAAATACGAGATGGTCAAACTCTCCTTCGGCGTCACCCACGACCGGGCCGAGTGGAACAACTGCACGGCGGTGCCCGACTGCAGCGCGCCCGTCGTCAACGGCTATCCCACCACCGATGTCTATACGATCGTCACCCGCGGCTTCTCCGAAAAGGCCGGTCCCGAGGCCCTCGCCTACGTCTCGAAACGGCAGTGGGACAATCAGACGGTCAACAGCGTGCTGGCCCATATGGACCAGACCAACGGCAGCCGCGAGGATGCGGCGCTCTATTTCCTCAAGACATTCGAGCCTGTCTGGACCGCCTGGCTGCCCGCCGACATCGCCGCGAAGGTCAAGGCCGCCCTCTGACGGTTCCCTTCACAGTGCAGCACTCCAGTCCGGCTTCAGCCTCGTATGGCATGACGGCGCGAGAACGCAGACACCGGCTTGAGGGACCCCATGAACACGCACACGACGATCAGCCCCATGCAGCAGCCGACGCCGACGGACCGCGATGCGGTTGCCGACGTCATCGAGCGCTTCCAGACGGCGGACACGGCCTTTCTGTCGCTGATGATGGACAATCCGCAACAGGACGACGCGCTGATCGACGGGCTGCACCGCTTCCTCGACCGTTCGGCCGGCGCACGCTTCCTGCACACGCTGAAGCTGGAGCAGCGCGGCTTCTGGCTCGGCAATGTCGCCCCTGCCCGGCTGCAGATTCGCCTGACCGAAGCGGCACGCTCATCGCAGCATGCGGCCTATCAGGCTTTCCGCACCGGGCTCACCAAGTCGGGCGGACTGGAGCGGGCGTTTCCGAAAGCGTAGGCTCTACGGAGCGGGCTTGGGAAGAACGGCGCCGTGCCACATCGGCGTCGTCACCGCGATGATCGGCCCCATCGGATAGGTCTCGTCGATGCGGCCGAGGTCGGGCGCGTAGAGACTGGAAATGTGTCCGTCAAGAAACAGCGCATTCGGACAGCCGAGCGCGTCGCGATAGAGCGTCGCGAAATCGTGAAAGCGCACCGGCGATAGCGCGACGGCAAAATGCACGAGGCCCTTCTCATCGACGCCGACACCGTTGCGGATCTGCAGACTGTCGCTTTGCGGCTTGAACGCAGGGTGGAGCGCGCCGTCGATGACGAGCATCGGCCCGGATTGTGTCGCGACATCGGGCGTGGCCACTACCGAACGCCGGTAGGCCTCCGTTTCCCTGACGATAGCCTTGCCGTTCGACAGGGCGAAGACACCATTCGGAAGCAGATAGAAATTACCCCAGCCCTCGCCGGTCGCGATCGGCTTGCGCTCGACGCCGTCGAGGACCAGAAGCCCGACGGGTGAGAGGTCCTTCTCGTACATGCCGCCATTCATCGCGAAATCGAGCCGTGTCTGATCGCGAAGAAGATCGGTCTTCAAAGCGGTGAAGCCGCCATAGGGCCGGCCCGCCTCGTCCGCATGGAAGATCGTGAGAGAGGCCGTCGCCGGATCGACGTCGCATACGGCGTAGTCGGCCCCAAGGTGCCGAACGATCCGGCAGGCGGCACGGGCGTCGGGAGAAAGAGAGACCATCAGGACCAGCGCCAGGAGAAGCTTCGCGAACATGGGCATCATCATAGGCGACCGGCGCCCTGTTGCCAGACACGAAAACGCCGGCAGACCCACGGTCGCCGGCGCTTTGCAAAATCGGGTCGGATCAGTTGGCGGCGCGTTCGACGCTGCGGCCTGCATCCTGCGTGGCGTTGACGGTGTTTGCCGTGTCCCGGCCCACGCCGCGGATCGTGTTACCGCAAGCGGAAAGCGAAACGAGAGAGACGAGTACGATGCCGACGGTAGCGATGGTCTTTGCGGTCATGGCTTGGGTCCTTGAATAACGCCAGTGGAAGAAAGACATGTGTCTTCGGCCACATAACGCTGGAGCTTCAAAAAGGTTCACATGTTCGTGACAAAAATCGTCATGCCGTTGTCGAAAAATCTGCGCGATGAAACGCCTCGCACCGGAACTTCCGCTTGACGATAAAGTTCTTACGGCCGTGGACCAGATCACAGCCTCCATAGCCGCTTCGGTCGGCAAGAAAAGCGACGCCGGCCAAGACGGCGATACGCCGGCGCCCGAACTCGTCTATCTCTCGCGCCTCGAAGACGGTATCACCCGCAAGCAGGGGAAGAACGGCTTCCTCTATTATGGGCCAGACGGCCAGCGCATCTCCGATCCGGGCGAAGTCGAGCGCATCGCAGCGCTCGCCATACCTCCCGCCTATACCGAGGTTCTGATTTCGCCGGATCCGCAGACGCATCTGCAGGCGATCGGCAAGGACGCACGCGGCCGCAAGCAATATCGCTACCATGCCGACTGGCACGCCGAGCGCGGCAAGGCAAAGTTCGCGCTGCTGCCGTCCTTCGCGTCACGCCTGCCGCGAATCCGCGAGCGCGTCGATCATGATCTGCGCATGCGCACGCCGGGCATGGAAAAGGCGCTCGCCACCATCGTCTGGCTGCTCGACAACCTCTTCATCCGCGTCGGCAACACGGTTTATGCCGAGGAGAACGGCTCCTACGGCCTGACGACGCTAAAGAACCGGCATGTGAAAGTGTCCGGTTCGAGCGTGCACTTCCAGTTCAAGGGAAAATCGGGCAAGGAATGGCGCCTCAGCCACAATGACCGCCGGATCACCCGCATCATCCGCTCGCTGCAGGAGCTGCCGGGCCAGCATCTGTTCCAGTATCTCGATGAGGATGGCGAGCGCCACCAGATCCGCTCACAGGATGTGAACGCCTACATCCGAGAGGCGACCGGCGGTGAGTTCTCCTCGCGCCAGTTCCGCACCTGGGGCGCAACGCAGATGGCGGCGACGGCGCTTTCGACCGTGGAGCCGGCAACAAGCGAGCGGCAGCGCAAGCGCCAGATCAACGAAGCGGTGGATGGCATCGCGGCCGCACTGGTCAACACACGCGCCGTATGCCGGAGCTCCTACATCCATCCCAAGGTGTTCGAGGATTTCGAAAATGGCGAGTTGCGCACGCTGCGCGCGCAGCGCAAGAGCACCAGCGAAAAGATGACACGCTGGATGAATGACGACGAAATCCGCGTACTGCGCTGGCTGAAGAAGACCACCGACAGCGCCTGACGATCAGACGAGCGCGATGCAGGCGGCGCGCACGTGTTCGGCGACGGCCAGTACGGGCGCCGAGGCATCATCGATCGTCTGGATGCCGATATTGTAGGTTCCGAGATCCGGCAGACCTTCCGCCGGTCCAAGCTCCACGAGATCGCCCTGAACGAGATAGCGGGGCAGAGGTGCAATCGCGAGGTCCGCGAGGATCGCCGCTTTCTGGCCGGTCGTGTGTGCGCTGAGAAACGCCACACGATGGGCACGCCCTGACTTGTTCAGCTTGTCGATCGCATCGGCCCGCCAGACGCAGCCATCTTCCCACATCGAGACGGGCAGCGGCTCGCGCAGATGGGCGGTGCCGCACCTTGTACCTGCCCAGACGAGCCGTTCCTCCATGAGGATCTCGCCGTCGCGCAGCGTCTCGCTCGGGAAGCTGTTGTAAATGACGATGTCCATGCGCCGTTCTTCGACGCGTTTGCGCATGACGTTGCTCTGACCGATGGTGACATCGACCGTGACGTTCGGAAAGGTCTCCCCGAACCGCTTGAGAACGTCGGGAAGGATACGTTCGCCAAGATCTTCCGGCGCGCCGAGGCGCACCACGCCGTGCATATCCGGCATGAGGAAGCGCGTAACCGCTTCATTGTTGAGCGCCAGCATGCGCCGGGCGAAGCCCAGCAGCACCTCCCCCTTCGGCGTCAGCGACACCGAGCGCGCATCGCGCAGGAACAGCGCGCAACCGAGAAGCTCTTCCATCTTCTTGATCTGCATCGAGACGGCCGATGGCGTGCGGTAGACGGCCTCGGCCGCCGTGGTGAAATTGCCGGTCTCGGCAATGGCCACGAAGGTCTTGAGCACGTCGATTTCGAGCATCGGCAGCGCGTGCCGCATCATCATGTTCATGTCGGATCCATCATCAGAAAAACTGAACGATACCATGAGTTCATTTCGTTTGATTGAACATCGACCGACGCGCATTGTCAAGGCACGGGCAACGGAGACGCCGGCCATGAACAGCAACATCATTCCCTTCAAGACGAGAACAATCTTAGAGCCAGCGGAACTGGCTCGCCATCCCGTCAGCGCGATCATTCGCATCGTGAGGGCGATCATCGACCGGCAAAAGCTTTCGGCCACACGCCGTATCACGCGCCGGCAACTGCAGAATCTTCCCACGGTGGTCCGCCGCGACATCGGCGTGTCCGATGTCAATGATCATCAAGAATACTGAACTGACGCATCAATTCTATTCGTTGGATTGATAGACCGGGTTGCGACATGATGCCCTCATGGTCGCGACCTTTTGAAGAACCCCATCAAAAGGAACCAGTGCAATGTCTACCTTCAGCCTCTCGAGTTCACCCTCAACCCCGTCATTCGGATCGCGTGCGCTTGCCGGCGCCACGTCGCTCGCACATCGCATCGTCAAGACATGGCAGGACAGGCGCTCGGAACGCGCTCTGGCATCGCTGTCCTATGACACGCTCAAGGACATCGGCTTTCCCGCATCCACCGACAGCCGGAACACGCCTGCGCAATGATCCCATCCGCCAAAGACACCACAGACGACCCGCCGTGTCCCCGCCGCGGTTATGACAAAAGGGCGTTTTGCCGACCGGCAGGACGCCCTTTTTTGTGCCGTGTTCAAACCCGGACGAGATGACCTTCGAACCTCCTGTTTCCGACAAGGCCACCGCATGCCCGAGCGTCGCAAACAGATCAGTCAAAACAGAGACCGAGCCCGCATCGCTCGCTCCACCCTCAAGCCCATATGCTGCAAAGCAACATAATTGGGCGTTTGCACCATCGGCAGATGCTTTTTCAGGCACGGTGCGGGATGTCGCAAATTTTGTTCCTTGGCAGTCGCGACCATCCATGCCAGTGTCGCATTCAGGCAAGCTCGTCGGCCGTGCCCAAGCGACGAATAGCCATCTGCCCTGCATGGAGATATCGCTCGTGAACAAGCCGCTCACTGCCAAGCGCTCGCTGGTCTTCTTCCTTGTTCCCAATTTTTCGCTTCTGCCCTTCGCGGCCGCCATCGAGACGCTGCGGATCGCCAACCGGATGCTGGGCTATGACGCCTATTCCTGGCGGCTCGCCTCCACCGACGGCGCACAGGTCGTGTCCTCCAGCGGCATCGCGCTGGAGGTGAACTCGTCGGTCGCCGACGAGCGCAAGCACCTGGGCGGCGAGAGCCGGCCGTCGATGGTGCTGGTCTGTTCCGGCGTGTTCGTGGAGGATTTTCAGAACAAATCCGTCAATGCCTGGCTTCGCGAGGTCTACAATCGCGGTGTTGCCGTCGGGAGCCTCTGTACGGGCGCCCATGTGCTGGCTTCGGCCGGCCTGCTGACGGGCAAGCGCTGCGCGATCCACTGGGAAAACCTGCCGGGCTTCGCTGAAGCCTTCCCGCAGGTCGACGTCTTTGCGGATCTCTACGAGATCGACAGCAACATCTACACCTGCGCCGGCGGCACCGCCTCGCTCGACATGATGCTGAACCTGATCGATCAGGATTTCGGCGAGAACCTCGTCAATCGCGTCTGTGAACAGGCGCTGACGGACCGCGTCCGCGGCCCGCATGATCGCCAGCGCCTGCCGCTGCGCGCCCGCCTCGGGGTGCAGAACGCCAAGGTCCTGTCGATCATCGAGCTGATGGAAGGCAATCTCGCCGAACCTCTGTCACTGCTGGAACTTGCCGACAGTGCCGGTCTCTCACGCCGCCAGATCGAGCGGCTGTTCCGACAGGAAATGGGACGCTCGCCTGCCCGCTACTATCTGGAAATCCGGCTCGACCGCGCCCGCCACCTCCTCGTCCAGTCGGCCATGCCTGTGGTGGAGGTAGCCGTCGCCTGCGGCTTCGTCTCCGCCTCGCACTTCTCCAAGTGTTATCGCGAACTCTACAACCGCTCGCCGCAGCAGGAGCGCGCCGACCGCAAGGTGACGCTTGCCCAGTCCGCTCGTTAAGGCCGCTCGCCCAATCCGCTTGTCGAGTATCAGGACGCCATCGTATTGATCATCGTGAGTTCGGAGACGATCCGGTTCCGGCCGGCGTGCTTGGCCATGTAGAGGAACTGGTCGGCGGCGTGCAGGTAGTTGTCGAATACCTCGCGCTGCTCGATGGGCGCAAGGCCGATCGACACGGTGACTGACAGGTCCTCGTCGTCGGTGACGACCTGCGTCCGGGCGATCGTTTCACGCAATTGCTCGCAATAGAGGGTGGCGGCGGAGATATCGAGCCCGTCGAACAGCACGCCGAACTCCTCGCCGCCGAGGCGGGCGAGCAGGTGGTCGTTGCCGACGAAATTGCGCAGCGTCCGTGCGACCGCCTTCAGCACGAGATCGCCGACCTCGTGGCCGAACGTATCGTTCAGCCGCTTGAAGTGGTCGATGTCGAGAATGGCGATCGAGGAACCCACATTGCGGCGGAAGCACTGCTCGACAATGCGTGGCCCTTCCTGAAAGAAAAAGCGTCTGTTGTAGAGATCCGTGAGGTAATCCCGGGAGGCCAGCCGCTGCAGTGAGGCGATGCGCCGGTGGACGGTGATCGAGCGGTTGATGCGGCTGATGAACTCGTCGCGGTCGAACGGCCGCTCGACGAAGTCGGCGCCGCCCGCTTTGAGAAACCGCGCCGCCTGCCCCCGGGCAGACTGTGGGGCCATCGCAATGATCGGCACCGTCGTTTCGCATTCATAGGACCGCAGTCCGACGAGAAGCTGCTGCGCGGAAAGATCGCTGGCCGCATATTCCGAGATGACCAGATCGACGCGGCCCTCCATCACGGCGCTGAGCACGTCCTGCCCCGTCATTGCCTCGGTCACCCGAAACCGCTGCTCGCGCAGGACCGACGCCAGCGCCTGCCGGCGTTCCGCATCGTCGTCGGCCACCAGCACGTTCGTGCCGGCATTGGTCAGCATGCGATTGACGGCCACGACGACCGAAGACACAGAGTCGCGCTCGTTCTTGATGATGCAATCCACCACACCGCGCGCCATGACACGCTCGCGCGTGCTGTCGTTGAAGCTGCCGGTGAAGACGATGGCGGGAATGCCGTGCGAGAGCACGAGGTCGAGCGCCTCGCAGTTTGGCGCATCGGGAAGGTTGAGGTCGAGCACGGCGACATCGAAGCTCTGGCACTCCAGCGCCCGCGTGACGTCGCCAAGCGAGGCGCAATGCGTCACCGTCATGGCCTCACCGTTCTGGATCTCGTGACGGATAAGCGTCGAGAAGACGCGGGAATCTTCGATCAGCAGCAGATGCCTGCCGCTCTGCTTCAGCGCGGCATCGCCGGTCTGCTCTTGCTTGCTGAACGTCAAGGTCCCCACCCTTTTCGAGCAGGATACCGTATATCGGTTCTGCTCCCCCAAGATCCCGGCCGTCGATGCTGCGCAGGCGGGATCTATTATGTCTCGTATGGCTTACCACAAAGGGTTTTGTGTTCCGTTAACGCGACCCGAAAAACGGTACGAGTCACACTCGCCATGGATGGAAGATCGGGAGGATCGGCCTGGCGCAACGCAAACACCAAGCGCCCGGGAACGGGCGCCTGGTGCACATGAGGCACACGAAAGCGTCATGTCGGTGACGTTGGACCGAGCGTGTCGCCGTTCGTCAGATCAGGCGCTGAGCGCCATCTGCGAGCCGAGCGTGCGGATCTTCGTCAGCGTGTCCAGGTTCTGGTTGACGCGGCAATAGAACTCTTCGTTGACGAACGGCCGCATGATGAAGTCGTTGCCGCCGGCCTTCAGGAAACGGGCCGAGAGGAGACGGTTCGTGGAGGAGGATACGCCGATGATGCGCAGCTGGTGCGGACCATAGGCGCCGCGAATGCGCCGGGTCAGCTCGAAGCCGTCGATATCGGGCATGTTGTAGTCGGTGATGACGAGACCGATATCCGAATGGCGCTTCAGGAGTTCGAGCGCCATCGCGCCGCAATCGGCGGTGCTGACGCGGAAGTTGAACCGCTTGAGCTGCGTCGTCAGAAGCGCGCGCGCCGTCGGGCTGTCGTCCACGATCATCACGTGGTGCCGGTGATTGGTCAGAAAGCGGCACACGGATTCCACCAGCATATCCACGGCAAAGACGCTGTCCTTGATGATGTAATCAACGATGTCCTTGGCGAGGATCGACTCGCGCGTGCTCTCCTGAAACGTGCCCGTGAACACGATGGTCGGAATGCTCATATCGACCAGATAGGACAGCGCCTCGCCGTTCTCAGCGCCCGGAAGATTGATATTCGAGATGGCAAGCGTTGCGGGGAAGGAAGCGTTCTCGATGGCGAAAGTGACTTCGTCATAGTCCTTACAGACGATGACGTCGATATCGAGGAGCTCCTTGAGGCGCTTCGACACCATTGCCGCGAAGAGATTACTATCTTCCGCGAGCACAATACGGTGCTGTTGCAGGGACTCTCCGGAGTAATACATCCCCGACACACCGAAAAACGACATTGCGCGCTCTCTTTTTCTACACTGAGGGAGACATTAGCAAAAAAGGTTTTCGCAGTCGTTAAAAGGCCGCTACCTAGGGTGGCTTTTTCAGGAATACGGCGACAAACCGGCGGAGAACACGAAAACATTCCTCACCGGCGTCACGTTCATGCCGTCAAATTCCGAACGACGCTCAGCGCGGCCGGCCGGGCCGGCGCTTGCGGGCACCGCTTTTCGTCCCGTCCGTGCCCTTCTCCGGTGCCGGCTTGTCTTCGCCGATATCGAGTTTTTTCGCAGGCGTGACAGGTGCGGGCGAAGCCGCAGCGGAAACGCCGGGCTTGGCCTCGGCACGCAGCTCCTCGCCCTGCAGCGCATCACGCCGGTCGCTCTCGGACGAGTCCGGCACATCATTGCCACGGCTGTCCGGAGGCTCGACGCTCGGCTGCTCCACATAGCCGCCGGCGTCCCCCGGCAACAGCGAGGACCCCCGTGCAGCCTCCGACCGCGTTCCCTGAAAGATGGCCGAGAGCACTTCGGCATCCTCCGGCGAAATCTTGATCGGCACTTCGGGTGCAGCCGGACCGCCCAGCGCGATGCCATCGGCCTGAAAGCGCTCGAAGACCGCCATGCGGACATCCGTGCGAACGGAAACGCCCTGCAGGATATCGGCGAGGAACACGCGCACCTCGAACTCGAGCTCGGACGACGTGAAGCCACGGAAGACGATGATCGGCTCGGGATTGCGCAAGATGTTCGGCAGCCCGGTCACCGCAGCCCGCAGCGATTCCACCACCTTGCGCGGATCGTTGGAGGAGTGCGCGGAAAAGGTGATATCGACGCGTCCGAGCTTGTTGCGGTGGGTCCAGTTGCCGACGGACGCGTTGATGAACAGCGAGTTCGGCACCATGATCGTCTGCCGCTGGAACGTTTCGATCTCGGTCGCGCGCACCGAGATGCGCTTCACGAAACCCTCGGTCGTTCCGGAGATGACCCAGTCGCCCACCTTGAACGGTCGCTCGACGAGCAGGATGAGGCCGGAGACGAAGTTCGAGACGATGTTCTGGAGGCCGAAGCCGACGCCAAGGGACAGGGCGCCGGCGACCAGTGCGAGGCTCGACAGGTCGAGGCCCGCGGCGGAGATGCCGATCAGGCCGGCAATGCCCATGCCGAGATAGCCGATGCCCGTCTTGACCGAGTTGCGCACCCCGAGATCGACCCGGCTGCGCGCCAGAACGCTGCCGTCGATCCAGCGCTGCAGCCAGCGGGTGATGACGAAGCCGAGGATGAAGAGCAGGATGCCGGCGAAGATGCCGACGAGCGAGATGGTGATCGTGCCGATGCGGATTTCGGTGAAGATCCGGTAGGCCCACGCCTCGATATCCGCGATCTTGAAGCCCCATTGCAGGAGCAGCAGCGGCACGAAGAACATGGCGACGAGCAGGTAGATGCTGAGCCCGACCGCAAGCCCGATCTGGTCGAGCGCCATCGGCTCCAGCCGGTAACGATGCGACAGGTAGCGGCCGCCGACCGTCTTGGCGAGTGCGTTCTGCTTGGCCAGCGCCTTGCCGGTGAGAATGCCGATATACATGGTGACGAAGATCGCGCCTGTGACGACGATCTGCGTGGCGATGAAACGCGCCAGCCCGACATAGCCGGAGAGCGCCGCCGTGATCAGCCCGAGGCCCGCCAGAAGCAGGAGAATGGAGATGGCACGCGGCCACGGTCGCCCCTGCCCGTCCAGCGGCTGGCCCTGCGGAATGACCGGGCGGATCAGCGCGATCGCCATCAGCAGCAGGCCGATGAGGATGGAGGCGATCAGGCTCTTGGCGACCGTCAGCACCAGAGGCGAGCCGAGCGTGACGCTGATCGTTTCCAGCAGGTAATCGAAGAGATTTGCGAAGGCCATCGCCATGATGAGGGCGACCAGCAATCGCGCGCCACGATCCGACACCCGCACCAGCCGCCAGACGGCCTGGCCGGGTGCCAGAACCGCCGTCGAGATCGTCCAGACGAACTGCAGCGCGACGCAGAGCGCGAGAAACGTCACCACGATCGGCGCGATGTCCGGCCTAAGCACATTGAAGGACTGGAGGAAGAAGAAGGCCGTCGTCGCAAACGTGGCGGACGCGATGGTGGGTACCAGCGTCGAACCGAAGGCGCGCGACAGGCGGGCGATGTAGGTGGGGTTCAGATCCCGCACCGAACGGCGCAGAAGCGGCGCGAAAAGCCGATGCGTGCCGGCCAGAAGCACCAGCGCCGAGCAGAGCGACAGGAACAGCGCCGACATCAGCGGCACGCGCTTGAAGGTGAAGACGAAGGTCAGCCAGCTACCGATATTGCGGGAGAACGCCTGTGCCTCGACCACCAGCGCTTGGCCCGCATCGACCAGCATGTCGATGTTGATGTCCGTATGCCGCAGCAGCGTGCTGGAAAACAGAAAACGGCGTTTCTCGGTGATCGTCGTCGAGAGCGCGTTGGCATCCGCGACAAGCGTTTCCGCCGTTCCGGTCACGGCGTTCAGGGCGTTGCGCTCGGCGATCAGGCGGCCCCGCTCGTCGGTCACGACGGAGGCTTCGGGCTCCGCACCGGCCGCCGGCGGATCGCCGAGTTCGGTCAACCGCGCCTTGATCTGCTCGATGCGGGTGCGGGCCGCATCCATCTGGCCGCCGACCTGCTGCGACAGGTCGTCCACCTGCGCCTTGATTTCGGCCAGCCGGTTGTCGGCAGCATTCGAATTGTTGGCCTGGGTCGAACGCGCGGTTTCCGCAGCGTCGGCGGTCTCGACCTGCGCCGCAAGCGCATCGAGCCGCTTGCGTGCCGCCTCGAGCTGCTGCGCCGTATCGGCCTGCGCATCGTCCAGCCGGTCCCGCACCGGCCCGCCATCGCCGGCATTCTGGCGTCCGACGCTCGCAGCCGGTGTGGCGGGTGTTGCCGGGGGCTGACTGGTCGTTGGCTGCGCGGGCGCAGCTGGCTGGCTTTGGGTCGGCTGGCTGGGGGCCGACTGCTGCGCGAGGACCGGCGACAGGCTGGAAACGAGAATGAGCACAATGGCGAGGAAACGAAGCATCGTTGGGGAACACGCTTTCACGGTTGGGTCTGTCTTCCCGACGGACGAAGCCGAAAGGTACTGAAAGAAAGAACGCGGCACACGGCCGAGAGAATCATGCGGCAGGAGAACGCCATACGCGCTCCCGTTGGCGGCTCGGTATGGCGAATTTTGGGCTTCCCGCCGCAGGCTATCCCGCTCAGAGGTTAGAAGCGCGAACCCGGCTGCAGCAGGAAGGCTTCCTCCTGCGGGCTCGGCATGCGCCCGAGAATGGCGTTGCGATGCGGAAAACGACCGAAACGGGCGACGATCTCGCGGTGACGCACGGCAAAATCGAGAAGCATGGGATCGCCCAGCGCGGTGAAGAGCTGCACCGCGAGATCCTGATCCGACATTGCCTCGGAATGCTCGAACGGCAGGTAGAAGAACGCGCGCTGCACCGGCGCGACTGCCTGATCGGCACCCGCTTCCAGCGCCAGCCGCGCTTCGCGACGCGCGAGACCATCCGTGGCGAAGGCGAGCGGCGAACCGCGATAGATGTTGCGCGACATCTGGTCGAACAGGATAAGGGTCGCAAGCCGCGCCGCCGGCGTCTCCCGCCAGTCCGGGCCCACATTGCGCGACACGGCGAGATGCGTGGCGCGAAAACGCCGGTCGCATTCCGCATCCAGCTGCGGGTGCGCCTTGTACCAATGTTCCGGGTCGATATCCTCGAACCAGAACGAGACGACCTCCTGCGGCGTGCACAGCGTTTCGCTCATGGGTATCCCCTCTTTGCCGGACGTAAGACTGCCTTGTTGCATCAATCTTGCGCGAGCGGGAGACCTGACGGCAGGACTTTTCTCCAAAGGGCGTCGCAATCGCAAACTTCTTTGTTATCCTATTCGACAGACCCGCTAGAGTACGTCCGACAACACGGAGGTCGAGATCAATGAACGCAAAGGGAATATCCCGCTTTTTCACGGTGGCCCTGCTGGCCACCAGCATTCAGGTCGGGGGTATGGGGTTCGCCTTTGCCGATCAGACCATCCTGAATGTGTCCTATGACCCGACACGCGAACTCTACAAGGACTTCAACGCCGCCTTCGCCGAGAAGTGGAAGACCGATACCGGGGAAACGCTGACGATCCAAACTTCTCATGGCGGCTCCGGCAAGCAGGCACGCTCCGTCATCGATGGCCTCGAGGCCGACGTGGTGACGCTCGCGCTCGAAGCCGACATCGATGCTATCGCTAAGGAAAGCGGCAAGATCCCCGCCGACTGGAAGACGAAGTTCGAGAACAACAGCGCGCCCTATACCTCCACGATCGTCTTCCTTGTCCGCAAGGGCAATCCGAAAGGCATCAAGGACTGGGGCGATCTGGTCAAGGACGACATCCAGGTGATCACGCCGAACCCGAAGACCTCGGGCGGCGCGCGCTGGAACTTCCTGGCTGCCTGGGCTTGGGCCCGCGCGCAGAACGGCGGCGACGATGCCAAGGCGCAGGACTATGTGAACCAGCTCTTCAAGCACGTGCCGGTTCTCGACACCGGCGCCCGCGGCGCGACGACGACCTTCGTCCAGCGCGGCCTCGGCGACGTGCTGATCGCCTGGGAAAACGAGGCCTATCTCTCGCTCGAGGAACTCGGCCCCGACAGCTTCGACATCGTCACCCCCTCGATTTCCATCAAGGCCGAGCCGCCAGTGGCGCTGGTCGATGGCAATGTTGACACGAAGGGCACCCGCAAGGTGGCCGAGGCCTACCTTCAGTATCTCTACTCGGATGTCGGGCAGAAGATCGCCGCCAAGCATTATTATCGCCCGTTCAAGCCGGAAGCGGCCGATCCGAACGATATCAAGCGCTTTGCCGACGTGAAGCTCTCGACCATCGACGAATTTGGTGGTTGGAAGGAAGCTCAGCCGAAATTCTTCGGAGACGGGGGCGTCTTCGACCAGATCTACAAGCCGGGGCAATAAGATTACATGACCATAAGCCTCCCTCAGCGGTGGCAATTTCGACAGCCGAGCGTCATCCCGGGATTCGGGTTGGCGCTCGGCGTCACTTTGTCATGGCTCATTCTCATCATTCTCATTCCGCTCTCTGGCCTCGCCTGGCGATCGAGCACACTCGGCTGGAGCACGTTCTGGACGCTGGCCACCGACCAGCGGACGCTGAACGCGTTGAAGATCAGCTTCGGCACCGCCTTCCTCGCAGCGCTGGCAAACGTCGTCTTCGGCGTGCTGCTGGCCTGGGTGCTGGTGCGCTACCGATTCTTCGGCCGGCGCGTCATCGATGCGATGGTGGACCTGCCCTTCGCCCTGCCGACGGCCGTCGCCGGTATCGCGTTGACGACACTCTACGCACCCAACGGATGGATCGGCAGCCTGCTGACGCCGCTGGGCATCAAGGTAGCCTTCACCCCGCTCGGCATCGTGTTCGCCCTGATCTTCGTCGGCCTGCCCTTCGTGGTGCGCACGGTGCAGCCGATCATGGAAGAGATCGACCGCGAGGTCGAGGAAGCCTCGGCGACGCTGGGCGCCACACGCTTCCAGACCGTCAGCCGCGTGCTGCTGCCGGGCCTCGCGCCGGCCGTGCTGACCGGTTTCGCGCTGGCATTCGCCCGCGGCGTCGGCGAGTACGGCTCCGTCATCTTCATCGCCGGCAACCTGCCTTACGTCTCGGAGATTGCACCCTTGCTCATCGTCATCCGGCTGGAGGAGTTCAACTATCCCGCCGCAACCGCGATCGCCGCCGTCATGCTGATCATCTCCTTCGTCATGCTGCTCGTCATCAATTCCATTCAGGCTTGGAGCCGGCGGAGGTATGGTTATGGCGCATGATGCTGTCGCACCCGCCTCCAGCGGCACCTCCGAAATGGTGCGGTCGGCAACCTCGGAAAGCCGCCTCGCTCGTTACGGCCTGATCGCCCTGTCGCTTGCCTTTGTCGGCCTGTTCCTGGTGCTCCCGCTCGCCATCGTCTTCACCGAGGCACTGCGCAAGGGGCCGGGCGCGTTCTTCGAAGCGATCGCCGATCCGGAAACATGGGCGGCCATCCGGCTGACCCTGCTGGTCGCGGCCATCGCGGTACCGCTCAATCTCGTCTTCGGCATCGCTGCCGCTTGGGCCATCGCCAAGTTCGAGTTCAAGGGCAAGGCGTTCCTGACCACACTGATCGACCTGCCCTTCTCGGTATCGCCGGTCATTTCGGGTCTCGTCTTCGTGCTCCTGTTCGGATCGCACAGCCTGCTCGGCCCCTGGCTCGGCAGCCATGGCATCAAGGTGCTCTTCGCCGTTCCCGGCATCGTGCTCGCCACGGTTTTCGTCACCTTCCCCTTCGTCGCCCGCGAACTCATTCCGCTGATGCAGGAACAGGGCACGAGCGACGAGGAGGCCGCGCTGTCGCTCGGCGCCAGCGGCTGGCAGACCTTCTGGTACGTCACCCTGCCGAACATCAAATGGGGCCTGCTCTATGGCGTGCTGCTCTGCAATGCGCGGGCCATGGGCGAGTTCGGTGCGGTGTCGGTCGTCTCGGGCCATATCCGGGGCATGACCAACACGATGCCGCTACAGGTCGAAATCCTCTACAACGAATATAATTTCATCGGCGCCTTTGCCGTGGCCACGCTGCTCGCGCTTCTGGCGCTGGTCACGCTCGTCATCAAGTCGCTGCTCGAATTCAAATTCAGTGCGCAGATCGCCGCCGCACGCAAGCACTGAAAAAGGTATACGGTTTCATGGAAGTACGCGTTCAGGACATCCGCAAGGACTTCGGCCGGTTCCCGGCCCTCGACAAGGTCTCGCTCGACATCCGCTCGGGCGAACTCATCGCCCTCCTCGGCCCCTCGGGTTCCGGCAAGACGACACTGCTGCGGCTGATTGCCGGGCTGGAAAGCCCGACCGACGGCACGATCTTCTTCGGCGACGACGATGCCTCGAAGAAGACCGTGCAGGAGCGCAATATCGGCTTCGTGTTCCAGCACTATGCCCTCTTCCGGCATATGACGGTCATCGACAATGTCGCCTTCGGCCTCAAGGTGCGCCCCTCGTCTCGCCGCCCCGCTGCAGCCGACATCCGCAAGCGCGCCGAAGATCTCATCGATCTCGTGCAGCTCGGCGGCCTGGAGAAGCGCTATCCCGCACAGCTTTCCGGCGGCCAGCGCCAGCGCGTCGCACTCGCCCGCGCCATGGCGGTGGAGCCGAACGTGCTGCTGCTCGACGAACCCTTCGGGGCGCTGGACGCGCAGGTGCGCAAGGAGCTGCGCCGCTGGCTGCGCGAGATACACGACCGCACCGGCCACACCACCGTCTTCGTGACGCACGATCAGGACGAGGCGCTGGAACTCGCAGACCGCGTCGTGGTCATGAGCAAGGGCCGGATCGAGCAGGTGGGGACGCCGGACGAGATCTACGACACGCCGAACTCCCCCTTCGTCTTCGGCTTCATCGGGCAGTCCAACACCCTGCCGGTGCGCGTCGAGAATGGACAGCTGTGGCTGGAGGATCGCTCGATCGGCGTCAGCGCACCGGGGGAGCCGGCAGGACCGGCCGAACTCTATTTCCGCCCACACGACATCGACCTGCTCGACGGCTGCGGCGGCTGTCTTGCCGGCGTCGTCACGCTCAGCCGGCGCGTCGCCGGCACGCGGCATGTGGAACTGGATATCGCCGGCAGCACGCGCCGCATCGAGATCGAACTGCCCTCCGATGTCGCAGCCACCCCCGGCACGCGCATCGCCTTCCGCCCCAATCGCTGGCGCCTGTTCCGCTCCTGAGGTGGCCCGACCGGGATGTGCGCCTCGGCCACACCAGCGAAGAATGCGGGGGCGCTATTCCATTAGCGTCTTGAAGAATGCCGGCGGTGGCCTATTCCTTTAGTCGGCGGATCGATGCTCCGCCGCCTTTTTACGTTCTCCATACCCGCCAGCCCCCTGACGCGAAGACCCCATGCAGCACCGACCCGAAATCGATGGCCTCCGGGCCGTGGCCGTCGTCCCGGTCATCCTCTTCCATGCGGGCGTCGGCTGGTTCGCCGGCGGCTATGTCGGCGTCGATGTGTTCTTCGTCATCAGCGGCTACCTGATCACCACGATCATCGCCGCCGCGCAGGACAAGGGCACCTTCACCATTCTCGGCTTCTACGAGCGGCGGGCGCGGCGCATCATGCCCGTGCTCTTCACCGTGATCCTCTGCTGCCTGCCCTTCGCCTGGGCCTGGATGCTGCCGGCGCAGATGAAAAGTTTTGGCGAGAGCATCATCGCCGTCTGCCTGTTCCTGTCGAACGTGCTCTTCTGGCAGGAAAGCGGATATTTCGCCGCCGCCGCCGAGAAGCAGCCTCTGCTGCACACCTGGAGCCTCGCGGTTGAGGAGCAATATTACGTCGTCTTCCCAATCCTTCTCATGATCCTCCATCGCTACGGCGCCCGCCTCCGCTTCGCCGCCGTTCTCCTGATGGCGCTCGCCAGCTTCGCGCTCGCCGTCTACGGCGCCGTGGCCTTTCCGAACGCAGCCTTCTACCTTCCCCACACCCGCGCCTGGGAA
Organism: Rhizobium sp. PP-CC-3G-465; assembly: GCF_004343445.1. Classification (NCBI taxonomy): domain Bacteria; kingdom Pseudomonadati; phylum Pseudomonadota; class Alphaproteobacteria; order Hyphomicrobiales; family Rhizobiaceae; genus Rhizobium; species Rhizobium sp. PP-CC-3G-465. Next base: position 612,144 of record NZ_SLYH01000001.1, on the reverse strand, counting down.
CTGCTGGCCGGCTCGCTCTGCGCACTCATTCTCCTCAAGCGCGAGCAGCCCGGCAACGACGTCCTGTCCCTCATCGGCCTTGCCGCGGTGCTCGCCGGGGTCTTCCTCTATGACGATGGCACGCCGTTTCCCTCGGCCTGGACGCTGGCGCCGGTCGGCGGCACCGCGCTGATCATTCTCTTTGCCGGCCAAGGCACGCTCGTGCATCGGCTCCTATCCCTGCGGCTGCTGACCGGCATGGGGCTGATCAGCTACAGCCTCTATCTCTGGCACCAGCCTCTGTTCGCCTTCGCGCGCATTCGAAGCCTGACCGAGCCGACGCCTCTTCTGATGGCACTCCTGACCGTTGCCGCCGTGCTCCTCGCCATCCTGTCCTGGCGTTTCGTCGAGACGCCGTTTCGCACCGGCCGCATCAAGGCGCTCGCCAGCGCCCCCCGTATTCTCGCCGCGACCGGCGCGGTCGCCGTTGTGATGATGGCGGTCGGAGCAGCGGGGCGGCTGGACGACGGTCTGTCGTTCCGCCTGCCACCTGCGGCCCTCGCGGCGCTCGAGGTGCAGGCTCACCCCGACCCGGCGATGACGACCTGTCTGTTCGACAAGGGCGAGGCGACGCTGCCCCATCCGATCCGTGCTTGCATGACGCCGAACACGGAGAAGAGCGACACGATCCTGATCGGTGATTCCCACGCCGGCGCGATCACCGGCGAGGCTCTGCGGGCATTCGCGAGCGCGGGGCTGGACCTCTACGCTCTCTCCCACTCCTCCTGTGCCGGCTTTTCCGGCTTCGTGGTCTCGAACGCCAAATACCGCCTCCGCTGCAACCCCTTCTTCGAAGGCGTGGAGGACTATATCGCCAAGAGCGGCATCAAGACCGTCATCATGGTCAGCCGCTGGTCGCTCTATCTGGATGGGAATGCCTTCGACAATGGCGAGGGCGGCATCGAGGCCCTGAAACCGACCTATGCCGACCTCTATGACCGTCGCGACGACATGGGCAGCGAGACCGATCCTGCCCGCAAGGAGCGCGTGCTCGCGGCGTTTCTCGCCGATATCCATGCCTATCTCGACCGCGGCGTGAACGTCGTGCTGGTCTACCCCATACCCGAAGCGGGCTGGAACGTACCGGATCTGCTGGCCCGCGCGGCCATGACATCAACGGATGTCGAGCCACTGGGAACGTCGTCAGATCGCTACCGAGCCCGCAACGCCGCCGTCATCGCGGCTTTCGACACGCTCGACCATCCGCGCCTCGCGAAAATCAAACCATCCGCTATCTTCTGCGACAGCTTCGTTCAGGGCCGCTGCATCAACAGCCTTTCGACGGACCGGATCTTCTATTTCGACGACGACCACCTGTCGAATGCCGGTGCCGGGCTGCTGATGCCCCCGATCATCGACGCGGTCCGTGGTCTGGGAGCAACCGCTTCGGCTGGCCGTTGAGCTACGATGGGCGTCAGGTGAAAATCTGCCGCCGCAGTTCGAGGCTGACCTTCGCGACGCAGGTCCTGTTCACATCAAGCACCTCGACCTCGATACGGCTGTCGGGCCCTCGCGGAAGACCATCGAGCGCCATTTCCGCAAGCACGACCTCGGCCTCGGCCAGCGCTGCGGCGACATCCGTGAAGGCATAGGGCTCCTCCGCCCGAGAGAAACCTTCATGATCGAACAGATTGAAGTAAAACAGAGGCATCACGACCGCCTTGATGATACGTTCAGCGAGGGTGAACGGCAGAATAAGAGGGCTAACGCCTAGACGGGCATGAAGGGCGCCGGCGGTTGGCCTTGAGATTTTGGCGAGCTTGCGGCGCTCAAGGGTTCTGCTCCGCAGCCTTTTCCGGCGCGACGACGAGCGGATCCGGTGGGGTAATGGACTGGTCGCCGGATTTCCCTTCAAGACGCTGGACGACGACGACGCTCAGGATCGCCGCAATCACGAAGCCGAAGACCCCCAGCATGATGGTACGAACTGGCAAAATGCTCTCCTCGACAATCACCCTACGGAACACAGGCTCGCGGTCACCACGACCGGCATTCGGTTCATCTTTCGAACGAACAGTCGGAACGCGTGCCTATGTTTGATGTTCCTCTGACATAGCGGCGTGGTGATGAAATGACAGATGCTTGTCGATGCGGAGTCGGCGCACCACGATTGGAGAGGGACTTCGATCCGGAGGTGGGCAGGTGCCGTTCAGGCATCCCTCACGCGCAGATGGGCGGAACCTTGATAGCTCCGCGACAAACTCACCCGAAAACGAAAAGAGCCCGCTGCGGGAGGAGGTGCAGCAGGCTCTCAATTCCGGTTGGCAGCTTGGGAGGAGGATAAGCTGCAACCACCATCGACAATCCCGGGAGGAGGATAGGATCGTCAAGGACGTCGAAGCTTTGCGGGAGGAGGTGCATCGCTTCGATAGGTTCATCATACAATTTTCCGCGGCTCGTGCGAGCAGATTTATTGCATCGCAGCTATGCGTTTTGCACATGCGAAGAGAGCACCTCCCCTTAGCCTCACATGCGAAAGCGATTTCCGCTGCGGTCGAGATGGACTAAGGGAGAACCATCGACACGGACGGCAGTGCCAAGACGGATGGCGGGCCCCAAGCGGGAGAGAGACGAAATGACACAGGCGACCTCAAACGTAACCGTTGCCAAGCAGCGGGATGGCAAATGGAGCTTCACACTGACCTTTCGCGGCGTCACCCACCCCGCATCTGGCAAGTTCTCATCCCAGCTTCAGGCGCAGGCGGCAGGGATGGCCACTCTGAACGCTCTCCAGGGTCATCGGCAAGCCTGAGCGGCCAAGTGCGCGCTACAGTGCTTCAAACGTCGCCTCCCCCAAACCTTCCTGCGTGTCTCCGAATTGCGCGACGCGAAGGGAACTTCGCCGAAACCGAGGCGTTCACATGCGAGTTTGCAGTTGAGACGTGCAAGGGAGCGGTGACATGACGGATTTGAAGGGAATACGGGGAAAGACGGTGCGTGGCGAATCCTGCACGCTGGAAGAGTTCCAGTCGCGCTACGGTCTGGAGACCGACGAGGCAAAACGCCTCTATGAGCGCTTCGGACCCTCCATGACGGAATTAGACTTGCTGATGGCGGCAAAGCGCCGCGTACCTGCACTTTAGGACAGATCGAAACCGGCAGTACGACCCTTGGGCTAAAGGGTCGTACTGCCTTCACCGAAACCGGGGCGTTCTCACGAGAGACGCAAAATGGATTCTGAAATCCTGATCTTCGCCGCCATGAACGTCATCGGCGGTCTGCTCGCCTTAGGCTTCGTTCACTTCTATTATCTCCCCAATGTCGAAAGGAGCCGGATCGAACCGGCGCTCTATGATGTGACGCAGCGCGAGAGTATCTCCGTCGAGCCCTTGCGCCGATAGAACATCGAGCGAATTCCGTCCTCGACAGAGGAACGTTTGGGCTTCAACGAGCCATTGAGTGACATCGATACTCTCTCGAAATGCCAATTTGTGACATCCCGCGACGACGATCAGCGACAGGATGTCGAATTCCTCGATTTCTCCTTGCCTTACCCGATTGAATGGCTTTAGCGGACAGATAACGCAATTGTCATTCAAAGCGAACGGCACGAGGGAGACGTATCGGATATGGAAATTTTCACTGCAGCCGGATTGGCTGCATTTCTACAGGTCATCGCCATCGATCTGGTGCTGGCGGGCGATAATGCCATCGTCATCGGCCTTGCCGCAGCAGGACTGCCGGCCGACCAGCGCCGCAAGGCGATCCTCGTCGGCATTATCGCCGCAACCGTACTGCGCATCGCCTTTGCTGCCATCACCGTCCAGCTTCTGGCCATTGTCGGTCTTCAGTTCGCCGGCGGTCTGCTGCTGCTCTGGGTGTGCTGGAAGATGTGGAGCGAACTGCGCCAGGCCGACCAGAATGCGGCGCATGAAACGGGCGATGCCGCAGACGAAACCCGCGTCCGCAAGACCTTCCTGCAGGCGGCAACGCAGATCGTCATCGCCGACGTTTCCATGTCGCTCGACAATGTTCTTGCCGTCGCCGGTGCAGCACAGGATCACCCGACCGTGCTCGTCATCGGCCTGATCGTCTCGATCGCGCTCATGGGCCTTGCCGCCAGCTTCATCGCCAACCTGCTGCACAAGCACCGCTGGATCGCCTATGTCGGCCTCGCCGTCATCTTCTACGTGGCACTCAGCATGCTCTACCACGGCGGTATGGAAATCCTGCCCTACATCGACGGCAGCGCCGCCACGACGCCAGCCGTGACGACAACACCCGTCGCGCCCCCCGCAGTCGCTCCGGTAGCACCTCCGGCCGCAGCGCCCGCGCCGTAACGCGCTGAAGAGCGTCATATCGCTGCTGTTCTGCAGATGATTGTGGCAGACTGCTAGAACGTCGAGCCCTTTCGCCAAAACCGGCGGGTGGGCTTTCTCGTCTCTGCACCCTTCCCTGGTCGCGCGCAGTGATCCGGAGCAACCACGCCGGCACAACAGCCAAGCCGGGCGCGCCACATATGACGCGCGGCCACGTCGATATCGATCCGTTCGAATCCTGTCGTCTCGACAATGACAAACGGCGCTGGTTGCCCAGCGCCGTTTGTCATTGTCTTCAATTGGCCTGCGTCGCAGACACGTCACCGGCTCGCCCTTGCGCCAGCGGCAAAGAGGCGGAGCGCGCTGATGGTGTCAGGCTGCAGCGGAAGCGTAGCCTTCGGTGGACACTTCCGAGATCGTCTTGAGGACGGCGGAAGCGATCTGGTAGGGGTCGCCCTGCGAGTTCGGGCGGCGGTCTTCCAGGTAGCCCTTGTAGTCGTTCTTGACGAAGGAGTGGGGAACGCGGATGGACGCACCGCGGTCGGCCACGCCGTAGCTGAACTTGTTCCACGGAGCCGTTTCATGCTTGCCCGTCAGACGCTTGTCGTTGTCGGGGCCGTAGACGGCGATGTGGTCCATGAGGTTCTTTTCGAACTGGGCCATGAGGGCTTCGAAGTAAGCCTTGCCGCCGACTTCGCGCATGTAGGCGGTCGAGAAGTTGCAGTGCATGCCCGAGCCGTTCCAGTCGGTGTCGCCGAGCGGCTTGCAGTGGTACTCGATGTCGATGCCGTACTTTTCAGTCAGGCGCTGCAGAAGGTAGCGCGCCATCCAGATTTCGTCGGCAGCCTTCTTGGAGCCCTTGCCGAACACCTGGAATTCCCACTGGCCCTTGGCCACTTCGGCGTTTATGCCTTCGTGGTTGATGCCGGCTTCCAGGCAAAGGTCGAGATGCTCTTCGACGATCTCGCGTGCGACGTCACCGACATTGCTGTAGCCGACGCCTGTGTAGTACGGGCCCTGCGGAGCCGGGTAGCCCTGCTCGGGGAAGCCGAGCGGACGGCCGTTCTGGTAGAAGAAGTATTCCTGCTCGAAACCGAACCACGTGCCTTCGTCGTCGAGGATCGTCGCACGGGCATTGGTCGGATGCGGCGTGACGCCATCCGGCATCATGACTTCGCACATCACGAGAACGCCGTTCGTACGGGCCGGATCGGGATAGAGAGCGACGGGCTTGAGAACGCAGTCAGAGCTGCGGCCTTCGGCTTGCATGGTCGAGCTACCGTCGAAGCCCCAGAGCGGCAACTGCTCCAGTGCCGGGAACGCGTCGAATTCCTTGATCTGCGTCTTGCCGCGCAGGTTCGGTACCGGTGTGTACCCGTCGAGCCAGATGTACTCGAGCTTATACTTGGTCATGACAAATCTCTCATAGGTGGTGAGCAATCCAGGAGGTCGATGCCCGAAACCGAAAACCGGCCCCTCTGAACTGTAAGGAATGCACAAGCCGTGCCAGTTTGTCGCCCACTCGGCGAAGATGACGATTTTGTTAACGGCTGAAGCGTGGGAAACCGGGGCCTCACCACCGTGCGATTGAAAAGACGAGACAATTCCCGGCCCGGAACGGCAGTCGGTTGAGCCGCGTCGGCAACAGAGGTGTGAGCACGACCGTTGGTAAGTGGAAAATGAAGGCAGAAACACCGTGCGACGACCGGAAATCTGCCGCCCAACGCAGAAATGCGCGAAAACCCGACAGAGATTTGATTTATTTTTAGACATTCAGCGCAAAATATGTGCATATGAACGTCATATAACTCCAACACAGAAAAGGGAGCCGATGCCATGACAACGACACCACAGCGCCACTCGGCAACGATCTACCAATTCCCGATCGGCGGCCTCAAGGGGCTGAAGACCTGGAAGACCGGCATGGATGCGAAGGTCGAGGCTCCGGCCTCCCCCGTGATCATCGACAGCTGGTACCACGAAGCCGCCATGAACGAGACGAAGCCCCAGTAAGGGTACAGATGCGATATTCTTTCAGACGTTAAGAGCGATTGCCGCGGAGATGCGACAATCGCTTTTTTCATGTCCGCTCCATGAGGGACTTGCCTGATCTGGCGTGATTACGCCGCGGGATCGCCGATGGTGTCGGCCACATAGGCACCGCGCTCGCCCATCGGCATCGGATGTCCGGTCGTGGAATCGACCGTCGTCTGATGCTCCAGCTCGGCATTGATCTCCGCCCCGACGATGAGGATGATCACCGACATCCAAGTCCACACCATAAAGCCGATCAGGGCGCCGAGGGTGCCATAGGTCGCGTTGTAGTTGGCGAAGTTCTCGATGTAGTAGGAAAAGCCGAGCGATGCGCCAAGCCAGGCGATGCTGGTGAAGGCCGCCCCCCAGGTGAGCCAGCGCAGCTGCGCCGTCTCCCGGCTCGGGCCATAGCGATAGAGCATCATCGTGGCAAAGCAGACAATGGCCAGCATCAGCGGCCAGCGCGCGAACCGCGCCAGAAGCTCCACCCAGCGATCGAGCCAGAGGAAGGACAGCACGGCCGGCAAAATGCCGATCGCGGAGATCACAACAACGGCGACGCCGAGCGCACCGAGGGTGAAGAGAAAACCGAGACCCGTCATTTTCAAGAAGCCGCGCTTTTCGGCTTCGCCATAGGCGATGTTCATCGCGTCGAACAAGGCGCGCATGCCGTTGTGCGCGCTCCACAGCGCGACGACGAGACCGAAAACGAAGCCGATCGACAAAGTGGACGTCTTCTGCGTTGCCAGCGTCTTCAACTGGTCGAGAATGATGTCGAGAGATCCTGTGGGCACGACATCAGAGAGGAGAGTTACCTGGGCACCGATCGCGCCCGGATCCGCAACGAAACCGTAGATGGAGACGAGCGCGGCAAGAGCGGGAAAGAGCGCGAGCAGAAGATAATAGGTGACGCCGGCCGCAATCAGCGTCACCCGGTCCTCGCCGATCTCGGCGATGACACGCCAGAAGACATCCTTCAACCCGGGATAGGGAATGGCCGAGGGCTTTTCCGCAAGGCGGCCCCGTCTGTCGCTTCCCCCAGCGCTATCGTTGAGCGGAACACCGCCGATTGTTGCTGCTTGCCTGCCGGCCTGATGTCCGTCTGCCATAGAACCCTCTCACAGTCTTTGAGAGAGACTTACGGCTGTTGCGGCGGATTTCCATCCTGCGGCACATCATTTGGCGTAATCACCGGCATCTGACCTGTCTGAGGCGCCGGCTCGACGATCTCGCCATCGCCAACGGCCGGGGGCTTGAGCACGCCGTTGCAGTCGTCGAGTTTCTCGGTCAGCGAGCCGCTGCCGGAATTGGCATTCGGCGCGGTTCCGGACGGCGGCACGCCGGCGGCGCATTCACCCTGCTGCGCTTGCGCGGAGGTCGTACCGGCCGGCAAAACCAACGCGGTGGAAAGAAGCGTTACACGAATGAAATCCTTGACGAACATGACAAATCTCCTTTTGCTGAAAACGGGATATTGCCGGTATGGTTCCCTCGGAAGCCCACCAGATCGACCTGACATGCAGGCTCGGAACGACAGAAAACCTGATGATCGACGCTGACTTCTTCGACCGCTCCGCCGTGGACGTTGCCCGGGATCTGATCGGTGCATCCCTGTTCGTGGATGGTATCGGCGGGATCATCGTGGAGACCGAGGCCTACGAGCCCGATGATGCCGCGTCGCATAGCTTTCGCGGTCCGACGCCCCGCAACCGAGCCATGTTCGGGCCGCCGGCGCATGCCTATGTCTACAGGTCCTACGGAATTCACTGGTGCGTCAACATGGTCTGCCGGCCGGGCAGCGCCGTGTTGATCCGAGCTCTACAGCCGACATCCGGACAAGATGTCATGGCGCAACGCCGCGGGCTCGATCAGCCGAGGCTCCTCTGCGCCGGGCCCGGCCGGGTCTGCCAAGCGCTCGGCATCGATGGCGGGCATGATGGTCTGTCCCTGTTTGCTGCCCCCTTCTTTCTCTCAGGCCCAGAGGCGCCCCCGGAGGTGATCGCAGGGCCCCGGATCGGCATCACCAAGGCGATCGAACATCCCTGGCGGTTCGGCCTCGCCGGTTCTCGCTATGTCAGCCGCAGTTTCACGCGGACGAAAGCGGCATCGACACGGGTTTCAAACACATCCCCAAATGAGGATTGAAAAAGTCCCGTCTCGCCACATTTTTCTGTCCGAGAAAACATCCTCAACCCATAGGAGACACCATGCGCCCGATCATCATCGCCATCCTCGGCATCGCCGCCCTCACGCTGACCGGCTGCGGTAATACGGCAAACGGCCTAAAGCGTGACGGGCAGGACACGAGCCGGGCGCTTGACGATGCGAGCAACCGCGTGCTGTCGCAAAACGGAAAATGAGGCTCTGTAGCTTTCCTGACGCATCTCACGCGATCACCGCGTCCCGCAGCCGGGACGCGGTTCGTACTGCCAAGTTTCGACAGCAGATATTGTTTTTTTAAATGGCCGCCCTGAATTTACCGTCTAGGAGAAAGGTCACCGAGAGGACGATCATTGAACGACGTGACAGAGCACCAGCGCATCGAAGCCCAGATCGTCCGGAAGGACCTGGGCCCCGATCCCTTCGCAGCGGCCGTGCGCTCGACGCGCATGCCGATGATCATCACGGACCCCTCCAAGCCCGACAATCCGATCGTCTTTGCCAATGACGCGTTTCTCCGTTTCACCGGTTACGAGCGCGACGAGGTCATCAACACGAACTGCCGTTTCCTGCAGGGGCCGGATACGGATCGCGGCGATATCCAGAAGGTGCGAGAAGCGATCGCCAATCGGCATCCGATCGAAATCGACGTCGTGAACTACAAGAAGAATGGCGAGCCCTTCTGGAATCGCCTGCTGATTTCCCCTGTCTTCAATGAGAAGGGCGAACTCACCTACTTCTTTGCGTCCCAGCTCGATGTCACATTGGAGCGTGATCGCCTCGTACGGTTGGAGCGGGACCGTGACCTCCTGGAGGGCGAGGTCCAGAAGCGAACGGCGGAACTGAAGCGCAATGAGACGCAGCTGCGCTTTGCCATGGAGGCGGGCCATCTCGGCTATTGGACGCTCAACATCGCTACCATGGAACTCGTTGCCTCGCCGGATTGCAAGGCGAACTTCGGCTATGCGCCGGACCAGGATTTCACCGTCGACAATCTTCTCGATGCCGTTCTGCCGGAGGACCAGGCGCGGGTGCGCGACGCCTTCCGCAAGGCGGTGGAACGTCACGAAGAATATGATGTCGAGCACCGGTGCGTGCTTCCCGATGGCCGGCTGCGCTGGGTGCATATTCGCGGGCTGGTCTATTACGAAGCCGACGGTCACGCCTCCCAGATGTCCGGACTGTCGATGGACATCACCGACCGCAAGCGGACCGAGGAAGCGCGCGCGATCACCGTGCGCGAACTCAGCCACCGCATGAAGAACCTGATGACGACGGTGCAGTCGGTCATCAACCAGACGCTCCGGCAGGCGCCGGACAAGGAAACAGCCGGCAAGGCCATCACCTCGCGCCTGCAGTCGATCGGCGCGGCACAGGACCTGCTCGTCTCCGGCAATTTTTCCGGTGCCGATCTCGGCCGGATCATCCGGGCGACGCTCGATCCGTTCTGGGACAGCTATCCCAACCGGATCGACATCGACGGGCCGGACCTGCAAATCTCGTCCAATCTCGTGCTGACTCTGGCGATGGCCCTGCATGAACTGGCGACCAACGCCATCAAGTATGGCGCGCTCTCCAACCTGTCGGGACGCATCCGTATCCGGTGGCACGCCATGCCCGACGCGTCCCTGCATCGGCTGAAGCTGACCTGGGAGGAGAGCGGCGGGCCGCCGGTCTCGCCTCCGACCAGCCGCGGCTTCGGCACCCGCATGATCGAGCGCGTGCTGTCCAACAGTCTCGGCGGCAGCGCCGAACTGCGCTACGACGTCACGGGCGTCGTCTTCACGATGGAAGCGCCGATCGGCGACGAAGATGAAGACGGCGAGGACATGCGCCTCGGCTAAAGCGTTTCCTCAGCCGTCAGCTCCGGTAGGCGGGCTGCTGCTGGTCCAGCACGCGACGCACGCTTTCCAGATGAAGCCGGGCGCTTTCCGGGTCTCCTTCCCGCATCTGGCGGGCGGCGACGCTTGCGATCTCATGCGACACCGGCAGAAGCCGCCGACCGGTGCTCATGGCTTTCAGCTGCACCTCGGCAGCGCGCTCCAGATAATAGAGATCGTCCCAGGCCTCGGCGATATTCGGCGCGCAGACCATCACGCCGTGGTTCTTCATGAACAGGATGTCCTTGTCACCAAGGACGGCAGCGATCCGGTCGCCCTCCCGCTCGTCAAGCGCCAGCCCGTTATAATCCTCGTCCACCGCAACGCGGCCGTAGAACTTCAGCGCGGTCTGTCCGGCCCAGACAAGCGGCTCACCCTCGACCATGCTGAGTGCCGTCGCATTCGGCATATGCGTGTGGAAGGCGGCGCCGACGCGCGGGCTCATCTTGTGAAGCCGGGCATGGATGTAGAAGGCGGTCGCCTCCGGCACGCCGTCGCCCGCGATCACATGGCCCTCGAAGTCGCAGATCAGCAGCGAAGATGCCGTCGCCTCCTGAAAGGCCCAGCCGAGGCGGTTGACGAGGAAGAGATCGGGATGGCCCGGAACGACGGCCGAGAAGTGGTTGCAGATGCCCTCCTCTAGCCCCAGCCGCGCCGCCATGCGGAGGCTCGCGGCGAGATCGACACGGGCCTGCCAGATGTCCTCCGTCTCGAGCGACGAATTGCGCAGCAGCGCGGGGCCGGTCTTGGGGATCGTCAGTTCATGCGCCATGTCGGGCTCCAGAATCCTGTTACATCCAGCCGGCGGCCTGAAACAGGCCGGGCACATGGTCGAGCGTGGGAACGCGCGCATCCGGCCGGTAATCCTCCGGCGGCTTGCGCCCCGTTCCCCGGTCGATCCAGATCGTACGAAAGCCCAAGTCTCGCGCCGCCACAAGATCGAGATGCGGACTGGCGCAGATATGCACCAGCTCTTCGCGCGCAATGCCGAGGCTATTCCACGCGTGATGGAAGATCTGCGCCGACGGCTTGTAGGCACCCGCCTGCTCTGCCGTGATGACCCGATCGATAACGCCGCCGAGCTGGGCGACATTTCCCGCGATGATCGCGTCGTCCGTGTTGGAGATGATGGCCAGCTTGAAGCCTGCGTCCTTCAGCCGGCGCAACGTCTCCACCACCTCCGGAAAGGGCGGCATCCGGCCGATCGATCCGGTGAGGATCTCGGCATCCGCGGGATCGAACGCACGGTCGAACGCCACCATCGTCTTCTCCAGCGCGAGCGCGCTGACCTCGCGAAACGACCGATGCGGCCGCTCGGCTTCGAGCGCATGCTCATACCCGTCGAACGTGGAAATGAAAGCGCCGGGATCGACGGTCCCGGCCTGCCCCGACAGGATCGTCGAGATCGCCGCCATCAGGCCCTCGTCCCACTGGATCAACGTTCCGTAGCAATCGAATGTCAGCCAGTCCGGCCGCGGTCCGGTCAATGTCATCGCATCGTCTCCTTGGTCCCCGATGTTTTGGCAAAGGATTCCACCATTGGGAAATGAAATGTTCGGATGCGCACGATCGGGTTTGACGCTGACCTGTCCGTCAGGCCGAGCCGATATGCCAGACGAAAACGCCGCCCGTCGGATGAACGGGCGGCGGAGATCATGACGATCGATGCGAGAGCCGTCAGGCCTGTGGCTGCGGTGCCGAATGCGCATCGGTCGTCGGCTGTGCCTCCGGCTTCTCCTCATGGATCCGGAACCAGGCGACATAGAGCGCCGGCAGGAAGAGCAGCGTCAGGACCGTACCGACGATGATGCCGCCGATCATGGCGTAGGCCATGGGGCCCCAGAAGATCTCGCGCGCGATCGGGATGAGCGCGAGGCTGGCGGCGGCGGCCGTCAGCATGATCGGCCGCATACGATGCTCCGTCGCCTCGACCACGGCGCGCCAGGGGGCAACTCCCTCCCGCCGCAGCGTCTCGATCTGGTCGATCAGGATCACCGAGTTGCGGATGAGAATGCCGATCAGCGCGAGGATGCCGAGGATGGCGACGAAGCCCATCGGCGCACCGCTCGGCAGCAGCGCCGCGACGACGCCGATGATGGCGAGCGGCGCGACCGCGAAGACGAGGAACAGCCGGCTGAAGCTCTGAAGCTGGATCATCAGGATCGTCGCCATGACGAACAGCATCAGCGGCACGACGGCGGCGATCGGTCCCTGCGCCTTCCCGCTTTCCTCGACGGCACCGGCAACGGCGATCGAATAGCCAGGGGGTAGCGTCGCCTCGAAGGACTTCACGGCCGGATCGAGCTCGGCAACCGCCGTCGCCGGCTGGACCTTGTCGATCATGCCGGCACGCACCGTGACGGTCGGAATGCGCGAGCGGGTCCAGATCAGCGGTTGCTCGACATCGTAGCGGAAGGACGCGACGGCTGCGAGCGGCACGGACCGCCCGTCGCCGACCGGCAGCTGGAGGTCGCGCAACGTCTCGATGGAGCTGCGCTCCGCCTCGACCGCACGGCCGACGATGTTGACGAGGTAGATATCGTCACGCACCTGCGTCGCGGTCGCGCCGCCGACGATACCGTTGATGGTGGTGGCGATCGCCTGCGACGTGATGCCGAGCTGGCGCGCCTTGTCCTGCAGCACGTCGATCTTGACCACGCGCGATGGCTCGTTCCAGTCGTAGGCGACGTCGCCGAGATGCTTGTTCTCACCAACGATATTGCCGAGGTCGAGCGCCAGCTGCCGCACCGTCTGGATCTCCGGCCCGCTGACGCGATAGGCGACGGGACGGCCGACCGGCGGGCCGATGTCGAGGAGCTTCACATAGGCATCCGTGCCGATGAACGTCTTCTTGAGATAGGCCTCGAGATCCGTCTTCAGCCGGTCTCGCGCCTCGATGCTCTTGCTGACGATGATCGTCTGCCCGAAGGCCGGGCTGTTCGGCTGCACGTCGAACGACAGGACGAAGCGCAGCGCGCCCTGCCCCACATAGCTCGACCAGTGCTCGACATCCGGATTGCCCTTCAGCTTCTCCGCCTCGAACTGGGCGATCTCCCGCTGTGTCTCGCGGATCGATGCGCTCTGCGGCAGGTTCCAGTCGATGATAAGCTCGTTACGGTCCGACGAGGGGAAGAACTGCTGCTGCACGAACTGCATGCTGTAGACCGAACCCGCGAACACCATCAGCGTCACGGCGATCGTGACCCAGCGAAAGCGCATGCAGATCAGCAGCAGGCGCGAGAAGATGCGGGCGACGATGCCCTTTGCGCCATGATGCTGCTTCATGGTCTTCGGCAGGATGAGAACGCCGAGGAGCGGTGTGAAGAGCACCGCGACGATCCAGGAGAGGATCAAAGACGAGGCGATGACGATGAACAGCGTGAAGGTGAACTCACCGGCCGCGCTGTTGTTGAGGCCGACGGGAATGAAGCCCGCGACGGTCACCAGCGTGCCCGTCAGCATCGGAAAGGCCGTGGACGTGTAGACATAGGTGGCGGCCTTGCGCAGGTCGTCGCCCGCCTCCAGCCGCGCCACCATCATCTCCACCGCGATCATGGCATCGTCCACGAGCAGGCCGAGCGCGATGATCAGCGCGCCCAGCGAGATGCGCTGGAGCGAGATGCCGAGATATTCCATGATGACGAAGGTCATCGCGAGAACGAGCGGGATCGCCACGGCGACCACCAGCCCGGCCCGCAGGCCGAGGCTGACGAAGGAGACCGCAAGCACGATGGCGATAGCCTCGAACAGTGCCCGGGTGAAACCCGACACGGCCTCGTCGACGATCTTCGGCTGGTCGGAGACCAGATGCGCATCGATGCCGACCGGCAGCTTCCGCTCGATCGTATCCATGCGCTCCGTCAGCGCCTCGCCGAAAGCGAGAAGATTGGCGCCCTGCTTCATGTTGACCGCAAGCGCGATCGCCGGCTCGCCATTGTAGCGAAAGATCGTGCTTGGCGGATCGGCGTAGCCACGGCGGATGGAGGCAACGTCGCTCAGCCGGAAGAACTGGTCGTTGACCCGCAGGTTGAGGTTGCGCAGGCTCTCTTCCGAGGAAAACTGGCCGGAGACGCGAACGCTGATGCGCTCCGGGCTGTCCTGCATGACGCCGGAGGGGGCGACCGCGTTCTGGGCCTGCAGCGTATCGACCACGCTCTGCTGGTCGATGCCGAGCGCTGCCAGCTGGCGGGAGGAGAATTCGAGGAAGATCACCTCGTCCTGCGCCCCGATGATGTCGACCTTGCCGGCATTCGGTACGGTCAGCACCTCCGCTCGCACGGCTTCCACCGTGTCGCGAAGCTCGCGCTGCGAGAACCCGTCAGAGGTGAAGGCATAGATATTGCCGTAGACGTCGCCGAAGCTGTCGTTGAAAAACGGCCCCTGAACGCCCGAGGGGAAATTGCCCTTGATGTCGCTGACGAGATTGCGCACCCGCACCCAGGTCGGCGCGACCTGCGCTGCCGGCGTCGTTTCGCGCAGATAGACGAACACCGTCGTCTGGCCGGCCACCGTCTGGCTCTTGGTGTAGTCGAGCTGCGGCAGCTCCTCGAGCTTCTTCTCGATCCGCTCCGTCACCTGCTTGATCGTGTCCTCGACGGTGGCGCCGGGCCACTGCGCGGTGATGATCATAGTCTTGATCGTGAAGGAGGGATCCTCCTCGCGACCGAGATTGAGGTAGGACAGGAAGCCGGCAAGCGAGAAGACCAGCATGAAATACCAGAGAAGCGAGCGGTGACCCAGTCCCCAGTCCGACAGGTTGAACGGCTTCATTTCACATCTCCGGAGATACGGATTTTCTGTCCCTCGGTCAGGCTGTTGACCCCGGCGACCACGACGCGGTCGCCGCGCTTGAGGCCGGAGCTTATGGAGACGCGATCGCCGCGGGTGCCGGTGCCAGAGCTGTCCGTCGTCACCTCGCGCGTGGCAACCGCATCGGTCCCGTCCGGAATGATCCACACCAGCGTCTTGCCATCACGCGTGACGATGGCGGTCGCGGGCAGCAGCAGTTCGGACGGACGTGTGTCAGGCAGCGACACCGAGATGATGGACCCCAGACGAAAGGCTGCGGGGGCCGCCTGCAGCGCGATGCGGATGCGCTGCGAGCGGGTCACAGGATCGGCCGAGGGCTCGATGCGACGCACGCGACCCTTGACCACCGTCGTCGGATCGGACTGGAGAACGACCGCGAAGGGATCGCCGATCTTGACGCCGGAGGCCGCCGAGGCGGGAAGATCGACCACCGCGTCCCGAAGGTCGGGCCGTGCCACCGTCACCACGGTCTGTCCGGCGGCAACCACCTGGCCGGGTTCGGCGGCCGTGCTGGTGACGACGCCGGTGTAGTCGGCGGCAATCTTCGCATAGCTCAGACGCTCCTGCGCCTTTGCAAGGTTCGACCGCGCCCGCACCTCGGCGGATTGCGCAGCCTGCGCGGCCTGCACGGCATCCTCGACGGCGGCCTGCGACACGACGGTCTTGGCGAAAAGGCCCTTTTGGCGTTGTTCAACGACACGGGCATTGTTGGCGGACGCCTGCGCGCTGACGAGCGACGCCTGTGCGGCCTGCACGTCCTGTTCCAGCGCCGTGGCTTCGAGCACGGCCAGCAACGTACCGCGCTCCACGCCGTCGCCCACCTGGACGTTGCGCGAGATCATGCGGCCAAGGATCTGGAAGCTGTAATTGGTGACGATCTGCGGCTCGACGGTGCCGGCGAAGGACAGCGGAACGGAATTCGTCTCCTCCAGCACCAGCGACTTCACCGGCCGCGGCGGCGGTGGCGGCGCTTCCGTGTCGTCGGAGCAGGCCGCCAACATAAAGGCGAGCGGAAGGAGAATGAGAACGGGCTTCATGGGGTGGTCCCCTCGGACAGCATGACGGTCTGGCCCTGGCGCAGCAGCTTGGTGCCATCGACGACGACCTGATCGCCGGCCTTCAGGCCGGTTGCGATGATCATGGCGCCGGTCTGGTATTCGGCGAGCGTCACCGTGCGGAGCGAAACGGTGGTGTTGGCGGGATCGAAGATCCACAGAGCGGGCTTTCCGCCCGACGCGGCCAGCGCGGTCGGCGGCAGCGTGAAGGCGGGCGGGCCGACAAGGGACACGGTGCCCCGCACGACCGAGGCGAGCGTCATGCCGGCCGGCGGCTGGTCGAGCCCGACCTTGACGCGCACGGTGCCCGTCTGCCGATCGACCGTCGGCGCGATCTCGCGCACCGGGCCGCGGGCGACGACGGAGGGGTCCGACGCCAGGCTGACGGTGACGTCCGGCGGCTCTCCGCTGCCCAGCAGCGACTCGTAGATATCGAAGACGGCATCCCGTGGGCCGTCTACGGCAACGGAGAAGACGGCCTGCGCCGCCTGAACCGTTTCGCCGACATCCGCATCACGCGCCGTCACGATCCCGTCCGCTTCGGCGGTGAGCTTGGTATAGGACAGCGTTTCCTCGGCATTCGTCAGCGCGGACTCGGCCGATTTCAGCGCGGACCGCGCGACCTTCAGGTTCTCTTCCGCAAGATCATAGGTCGTCTGCGCCGTCGAATTGGCGCGAAGCAGCGTCTGCTGGCGCGCGAACGCCGCCATCGCATGCGATACGTCGGCATTGGCAGCCGACAGCGTGGCGTGAGCGGATGCAAGATCTGCTTGCTGCACCTCGTCGTCCATCTGGGCGAGGAGCTGACCCTTGTGCACGGCATCGCCCACATCGACCAGCCGCTCGATAATGCGGCCGCTGGTCCGGAACGACAGATTGGTCTCGGTGCGCGCGGCGATCGAGCCCGTCAGGCTGATCTCGCTCTTCGAGGGTTTGGGAGCGACGGTCTCGACGCGGACACGCGGCACCGGCTTCGGTGCTGGCGCCTCATCGTCGGAACAGGCCGTCAGAGAAGACACCGCCATGGCAGCGACGAGCGCCATACGGACGAAGGGGAAGGTCATGATCGGATCCATATTGCCGTTTCGTCCGGAGGAGAGGCCTCTCGGGCTTGACGGGAAACCCTGCAGTTTCCTATTGATAGAAAACTCATCGGTTTCCGAAAGTCAAGAGGGCCCTCATGAGCATATGCGGATATAGTATCAAGAAAAAACCCGGCCGTCCTGCCGCTCTGAGCGAAGACGAGCGCCGGGACCAGATTCTCGCTGCCGCGGAGCAATGTTTCGTCTCGCAAGGATACCGCTCGACGCATATGGACGATGTGGTCAAGGCCTGCGGCATGTCGAAGAAGACGGTGTATCGGAGTTTCGGAACCAAGGAAAACCTGTTCGTCGCCTTGATCGACCGGGTCATGCATGACGACATCAAGCTGGATATGCCGGAAGAGAATCAGCCGGCCGATGTCGTGATCGCCGATATCCTCTCCCGGCTCTCGGCCTTCGTCCTCTCCGATCGGCAAGTCAACATCACCCGGCTGGTCATTTCCGAAAGCGCGCACGCGCCGGAACTTGCAGCCGCCTTTCACGACAACGGCCTGCGCTACTGCAAGGAAAAGCTGACCGGCATCCTCTCCCGCCTCAACGCGACCGGCCGACTGAAGGCGGAGCGTCCGTCGGAACTCGCAAGCCTGCTCGTCGGCGCCATCATCGGCGAATCGCTGGTGACCGCCCTCATCCGCCGGCCGCAGCCGATGACGGATCGCGAGCGGGAGGGCCGCATCGACCATCTGCTGTCGCTCGTGCGTCCCTCGCTGATGCCGAACGGGGCCGTTCAGGCTCCCTGAAGCACATTCGTCGCTTTGTGGGGAGAGAGCGACGACCGGCGTCGCAGCGACACCGTGCAAGACGAGCACCACACGCTACTTTCAGCAGTATCGTTGCCCCGCCTCATTGCGCATCCTATGCTCCCTGATGTCTGCGGGCGAAGCCCCACCTGCCGGACATGCCGGGATAAAGATCGATGCAATCCACCATCGTCATGATCAACCTGTTCGGCGCCATCGCGCTCCTGCTCTTCGGCCTGTCGCTGGTCAAGGACGGGGTATCGCGCGCCTTCGGCGCCCGGCTGCGCACGGGTCTTGCGACGGGCACGAAGCGCGGCTGGCGGGCTTTTCTCTCCGGCTTCGTGGCAACCGTGGCCCTTCAGAGTTCCACGGCCACGGCGCTCATGGTGTCGTCCTTCGTGGAGCGCCGCATGGTCAAGCAGCGGCTGGCGCAGATCGTGCTTCTCGGCGCCAATATCGGCACCGCCGTTACCGCCTGGATCGTCTCGACCGGCATCGAATGGCTTTCGCCGTTACTGATTCTCTCAGGCACCGTTCTTTATCGCGGCAAACATAGCGGACGGCAGGGCGGCGGAACGGCGCTGATCGGCATCGGCCTCATGCTGCTCTCGCTGCATCTCCTCGGTCTTGCGACGGAGCCTATGCGCGCGTCGCCGGCGCTCGCCGCCTTCATCGGGCTTCTCGACGGAGCCTGGCTGGTCGCGCTCATCTTCAGCGCGGTGCTCGCCTTCGTATCGTCATCGAGCCTTGCGATCGTCGTCCTGATCCTGTCGCTGGCTTCGACCGGCATTCTCTCCCCCGGCCTCATCGTCGTGCTGGTGCTCGGCGCCAATCTCGGCGGCGCCATCCCACCGTTCGTCGCCACCCTCAACGGGCCACCGGCGGCGCGGCGGGTGACGCTCGGCAACCTGATCGTGCGCACCTGCGGCTGTCTCATCGCCCTGCCACTGGCCGGCATCGGCGCGGATCTGCTTGGCCGCCTACCCCTGCCGCCGGAAAAGCTGCCGGTCGATGCGCATCTCATCTTCAACATCCTGCTGGCGATCGCGGCCTGGCCCTTCGCCCGCAGCCTGTCGATCCTGATGATGCGCATGGTGCCGGACCAGCCCGAGCGGGAGAATGCGCCGAAATTCCTCGACGACCACGAACTCTCCACCCCCGTCGTCGCCCTGACCAGCGCCACGCGCGAGGTGCTCGGCGTCGGCGATCTCATCGAGCGCATGCTGATCCTCGCTTCCGACAGCTTCCGCACCAACGACATGGCACCGCTACGCCAGATCCCAGGCCTGGAGCACAGCGTCGACAGCCTGCAGCAGGAGGTGAAGATCTACCTCTCGAAGCTCGGCCGGAAGGGACTGGACGACGAGAACGGCCGACGCTCCATCGTCATCGTGGACTATGCGATCAACCTCGAACATGTCGGCGACATCATCGAGAAGGGGTTGCTCGATCAGGTGACAAAGAAGATCACGCTCGGGCTCAAGTTCTCCGACGCCGGCTTTCAGGAGTTGCAGACCCTGTTCGACATGACGATCGACAATCTGCGCATCGCCCAGACGATCTTCGTCACCCGCGACATGGACCTTGCCCGCAAGCTGATGGAGGTGAAGGTCGAGGTCCGTAATCTCGAGAAGCAATCAGCCGAACGGCATTTCCAGCGCCTGCGCGACGGCCATGCCGACAGCCTGCAGACAAGCTCGCTGCATCTCGACATGCTGCGCGACCTCAAGCGCATCAACGCCCATATCGTCTCCGTCGCCCATCCGATCATGGATGCGAGCGGCCTGCTGCGCGAAAGCCGGCTGAAGACCCTCGGCGTCTGACAATCAGGCAGAGCGCTTCTCGGAGGGCGAGAGCCGGGCTTCGGCGATGGCCTGATCCATCCCCGTCAGAGCCCGGTCGAGATGCCCTTCGAAGACGAGCCGCTGCTCGTCGGGGTGTACCGTGATCTCGGGCCGCCCCTTCAGCCGCACCTCGTGCGAGGCGGAAAGCCCCTCGTCGATACCCGGCGCCAGAAGGTCGAAATAGCGCGTCCCCGGTCCGGTGAAGACGATCGGCAGGCGGCCGTGAAAGCTCATCAACCGCGACAGCCCGTTGCCGAGCGCAAGCCCTGCCTGTCGGAAAGCGTAGCTCGCCATCCGGTTTCCGCCGCGCGCCGTCTGCGCGATCTTGTCCATCTCCGGCAGCGGCACAAATTTCGCCGGGATCGTATCCGCAGGCACCTGAAAGGCCGTGCGCAAGATGCCGTAGAACCCGGCGGTGGCCTCAATGCACCCGTGGCCGCCGCAGCGGCAGAGCCCGCCGCCCGGGGCGTGGAGCATATGCCCGAAATTGGGCGCGCTCGCCTCCACCTCGTCATGTCGCCGCAGGCGGGCGATGCCGAGCCCGATACTGTGACCGAGCGACACGACCGCCAGTGCATGGTCCTCTGCGGAAGGTTTCGCCGCAATCCCGAGCGCTTGCGCCACCAGCAGCGTCTCGTTGCTGAGCGTCACGACGGCGCGCCAGTCGGGCGCGAGCAGAGCGGCGAAGTCGATTTCCTGCTCGCCCAGCAAGGGCGACCAAAGCAGCCGATGCCCGTCGGCATCGACCGTGCCCTTGCTGCTGATCGAAATCGCCATAACCGCCTCGCGCGCAAGCCGCGAACGCTCGGCGAGTCGGGCCAGCGCCTCGCGAAACTGGGGCGCGAAGCGGGACGTGCTCTGCACATCGTGCCGCCGCGCCTCATCGAAACGGTCGATCAGCCGGCCGGCATAATCGACCAGCGAATACTGCACGGCATCCGACGAGATCTGTGCGGTGATCAGATAGCCACAATTGCGCGCTTGCGAAAATAGCACACGGGGCCGGCCGCGCCCTGCCCCCGGCTGCTGCTCGCTCCGCTCGAGAATGCCTGCCTTTTCCAGCTCGACGGTGATGGCGGAGACGGTCGCCGACGACAGTCCGGTGCGCGTCCCAAGGTCCGTATGCGACTGCGGACCATGACGCCGCAGGCCTGAGAGAACGAGCAGGATGTTCTGCTGCCGCATCTGTTCAGAGCCGGACTTGATGAGCATGCGCAGCCTGACCTTCCCTGCCCGAAATCCAAAAAACCTGTCGAAAAACCCCAGAAATGACCGTGTTGACAGCCCTGAAAATCTCTGACATCTATTTTCTCGACTGTCGAGAAAAAACTCTCAGGAGGAGGGTTCGGCAGGTTTTCGGGCTGGGCGGGGGTCGTGCGGGAGGTTCGCGCGAACGGTCAGCCGCGTTTGGGAGGTTTTGATGAAATCCGTTCTGAAACTCATGGCCGGCGTTGCCGTCATCGTATCCCTGCACTCCGCCGTGCAGGCCAAGGACCTCGTCGTCGGCGTATCCTGGTCGAACTTCCAGGAAGAGCGCTGGAAGACCGACGAGGCTGCCATCAAGGCGGCACTCGAAGCATCCGGCGACAAGTACATCTCGGCCGACGCCCAGTCGTCCGCCGCCAAGCAGCTGACCGATGTGGAGTCGCTGATCTCGCAGGGCGCCAACGCGCTGATCGTGCTGGCGCAGGACAGCGACGCGATCGGCCCGGCCATCGAGAAGGCCGCCGCCGAAGGCATTCCGGTCGTCGGCTACGATCGCCTGATCGAAAACCCCGCCGCCTTCTACATCACCTTCGACAACAAGGAAGTCGGCCGTATGCAGGCCCGCGAAGTGTTGAAGGCAAAGCCCGAAGGCAACTACGTCTTCATCAAGGGCTCCTCGTCCGATCCGAATGCGGACTTCCTGTTCTCCGGCCAAGTCGAAGTGCTGAAGGAAGCCATGGACGCCGGCAAGATCAAGAATGTCGGCGAAGCCTACACCGACGGCTGGAAGCCGGAACTGGCCCAGAAGAACATGGAGCAGTTCCTGACCGCCGCCGACAACAAGGTCGATGCCGTGGTTGCTTCCAACGACGGCACCGCCGGCGGCGCGATCGCAGCGCTGGACGCGCAGGGTCTTGCAGGCTCCGTTCCCGTCTCCGGCCAGGATGCCGACAAGGCGGCACTCAACCGCGTCGCGCTCGGCACCCAGACCGTTTCCGTCTGGAAGGACAGCCGCGTTCTCGGCAAGCGCGCCGCGGAAATCGCGGTCGATCTCGCCAACGGCAAGAAGATGGACGCTATCACCGACGTCCAGACCTTCGAAGGCGGCCCGAAGAAGGTGGCCATGAAGTCCGTCTTCCTGTCCCCGATGCCGATCACCAAGGACAATCTGAACGCCGTGATCGACGCCAAGTGGATCAGCAAGGAAGAAGCCTGCCAGGGCGTGAAGGCCGGCTCGGTCGCCGCCTGCAACTGATCGGCCTGCAACGGATCGGCAAGCCAACGTGAAACGGGGCGGACGGGGCATCGAGCATGCCGCGTCCGCCCCCGATCTGAGCGGATGAGGGATCTGCACAGGCAGAGGATCGCGCACGGTCGTGGAAACACGGCACGCCTGCCCGGTTCATTGCCCGGTTCATGAGGGAGAACGACGAGGCTATGGCCGAAACCACCAATACGATACCATTCAACCCGGCACGGGCGACGACCGAAAATCCGGTCCGGCGCTTCTTTCGCGCCACCGAGATCGACACGCGCCTGCTCGGCATGATCGGCGCGCTGCTGGTCATCTGGATCGGCTTTCACCTGCTGACGGGCGGTCTGTTCCTGACCCCGCGCAACCTCTGGAACCTCACCGTGCAGACCTCGTCCGTCGCGGTCATGGCAACCGGCATGGTGCTGATCATCGTCACGCGCAACATCGACCTCTCCGTCGGCTCCGTGCTCGGCTTCTGCGGAATGGTGATGGGCGTCATGCAGGCGCAGATCCTGCCGCAATATCTCGGCCTCGACAGCTCGCTCATCTGGATCGTCACTCTCGCCTGCGGCGTCGTCGTCGGCGGCCTCATCGGCGCGCTCCACGGCGTCATCATCGCCTTTCTCGGCGTACCCTCCTTCATCGTCACGCTCGGTGGCCTGCTCGTCTGGCGCGGCGCCACGTGGTTCGTCACGTCAGGGCAGACGGTTGCCCCGATGAATGCCACCTTCCGCCTCATGGGCGGCGGCACAGAAGGCTCCATCGGCGCCACCGCCAGCTGGGTCGTCGGGTTCATCGCCTGCCTCGCCATCGTCGGG
Organism: Rhizobium sp. PP-CC-3G-465; assembly: GCF_004343445.1. Classification (NCBI taxonomy): domain Bacteria; kingdom Pseudomonadati; phylum Pseudomonadota; class Alphaproteobacteria; order Hyphomicrobiales; family Rhizobiaceae; genus Rhizobium; species Rhizobium sp. PP-CC-3G-465. The sequence goes on along the minus strand of NZ_SLYH01000001.1, from coordinate 588,942 downwards.
GCCATTCTCAACGCCCGCAAGCAGCGCAAGCGCTTCGGCTTTCCGCGCCGGCCGGTCTGGGCGGAATATGTGCTGGCCACCCTCTCCTGCGCCGTCGTCATCGGGGCCGTGCTCGTTGCCAACAACTATTACTGGCCCGTCAACATCGCCCTTCGCTATGCCGAGGCCAACGCCATTCCCGTGCCCGAGGGCGGGCTGAAGATCTCCCACGGCATCGCCGTTCCCGTGCTCATCGCCATTGCCGTCGGCATCGTGATGACCTTCATCTCCACGCGCCTGCGCTTCGGCCGCTATGTCTTTGCCATCGGCGGAAACCAGGAGGCGGCGGAACTTGCCGGCATCAAGACCCGCTGGGTGACGGTGCGCATCTTCGCGCTGATGGGCATGCTCTGCGCCATCGCCGCCGCCATCTCCACCGCCCGCCTCAACGCCGCCACCAATGCGCAGGGCGAGCTCGACGAGCTCTATACGATCGCCGCAGCCGTCATCGGCGGGACGTCGCTGGCCGGCGGCGTCGGCACCATCGCCGGCGCCATGCTCGGGGCCTTCGTCATGCAGTCCCTGCAGTCGGGTATGGTGCTTCTCGGCATCGACAGCCCGCTCCAGCGCATCGTCGTCGGCTTCGTGCTGGTCGTCGCCGTCTGGCTCGACACCGTCTATCGCGCGCGCGCCAAGTAAGGAGGCCGATCATGACCCCGACAACACCCCAAGGCATCCCGGCAACAGCCGCCAGCGGCAGCGCCACGGCCGTCCCATCCGGCACGCCGCTGGTCGAGATGAAGAACGTGTCGATCTCGTTCGGCGGCATCCACGCCGTCGACAACGCCTCGATCGATCTCTACCCCGGCGAAGTGGTGGCGCTTCTCGGCCATAACGGTGCCGGCAAATCGACGCTGATCAAGATCCTCTCGGGCGCCTACAAGCGCGATGCCGGCGAGATCCTGATCAATGGCCAGCCGGCCGAGATCTCCAATCCGCGCGACGCCAAGAAATACGGTATCGAAACGATCTACCAGACGCTGGCCGTCGCCGATAATGTGGACGCGGCGGCCAACCTCTATCTCGGGCGCGAACTGCGCACCCCGTGGGGCACGCTGGACGACGTGGCGATGGAGGCCAAGGCCCGCGAAGTGATGGGGCGGCTCAATCCCAACTTCCGCCGTTTCAAGGAGCCGGTGAAGGCGCTCTCAGGCGGGCAGCGGCAGTCCGTGGCGATCGCCCGTGCGATCCTGTTCGACGCCCGCATCCTCATCATGGACGAGCCGACGGCCGCACTCGGGCCGCAGGAAACGGCGCAGGTCGGCGATCTCATCCGGCAGCTGAAGCGCGAAGGCATTGGCATCTTCCTGATCAGCCACGATATTCACGACGTCTTCGATCTTGCCGATCGGGTCTCCGTCATGAAGAACGGCCAGGTCGTCGGGCATGCCCGCACCGAGGACGTCACCAAGGACGAAGTGCTCGGCATGATCATCCTCGGCAAGGTGCCGCCGAAGGCAATTCCGGGTCCCGGCGCCATGCAGACGGCCTGACAGCCATCCTCACGCGTCATCGAGCCGGGCATTCCAGCAATGCCCGGCTTTGTTTTGGGAACCTTCACCGCGAGCATGGCTTTGCTTGCCATGGCCATATCCTTCGGCCATAGCCTTCGACAGGAAGGCACTCTGAGGCCCGCATTTCGGGTCGCCGCAGGGGACTTCGACGTCAGCATTTCCAGCCGAAGCGGAATCGCTTCGGCGTCGGACAATGCGACAAAACAAGAAACAGACGACTTCCGGAAAGCGCACGTTTTCCGGAAGTCGTCGAGGGAGATCATCATGAAAAACCATTCCTTCGGCAGACTGCCGTTCACCGTGTCCAATGTCGGCTTCGGCGCCTGGCAGATCGGCGGATCCTGGGGCGACGTCAGCGAGGCCGATGGCCGCGCGGCGCTCAACGCCGCGCTGGATGCCGGCATCACCTTCATCGACACCGCCGACGTCTACGGCGACGGCCGCTCGGAAAAGATCATTGCCGATGTGCTGAAGACGCGCGGGGACACGCGGCCGATGGTGGCCACAAAAGCCGGCCGCCGGCTGAACCCGCATGTCACGGAGGGCTACACCAAAGCAAACCTCGAAGGCTTCATCGACCGCAGCCTTGCCAATCTCGGCGTCGATAGTCTTGACCTCGTGCAGCTGCATTGCCCGCCGACCGAGGTCCTCTATCGTCCCGAAGTGTTCGAAGGCCTGGACGCGCTTCAAGCGGCTGGCAAGATCGGCGGCTATGGCGTGTCGGTCGAGAAGGTCGAGGAAGCGCTGAAGGCGATCGAATATCCCGGCGTCGTCAGCATCCAGATCATCTACAACCTTTTCCGCCAGCGCCCGGACCACCTGTTCTTCCAGGAAGCCCGCCGCAGGAACATCGCCGTCATCGCCCGCGTGCCGCTCGCCAGCGGCCTCCTGTCCGGCAAGATCACGGCGGACACGACCTTCGCCTCGGACGACCACCGCAATTTCAACCGCAACGGCGATGCGTTCGACGTCGGCGAGACCTTCGCAGGCGTGCCGTTCGAGGTCGGCCTGCAGGCGGTCGAGGAGGTGCGCAAGCTGGTACCTCAAGGTGCGACCATGGCGGCTTTTGCCCTCCGCTGGATCCTGATGAGCGACGCCGTCACCGTCGTCATCCCCGGCGCCCGCAATGCGGAACAGGCCCGCGCCAATGCCGCCGCTGCCGATCTCGCGCCTATTTCGAACGACGTGATGGCCGCCGCGCGCGAGATCTACAGGAGCCTGATCGCCCCGCACGTCCACCAGAAATGGTAGGCTGAAACGCTAGAGAATTTCTGCTCTTCTTCGAATCGCAAAAACTCTCTATCTCTTTGTTTTCACACAAATCCGGACGCAAAACCGCTTCGCACTTTTGCTGGATTTGCTCTAGCCCTAAAACGACGAAAGCCCATGCCGCAGGTTAGCGGCATGGGCTTTTTCATGTCGTCAGACGAGGCCTTTACGCGGGATAGCGCGAAGCGTACCAGGCCTTGAACAGCTTGTACTGATTCTCGATGTGGCGGCGCTGCGAGGCGCTGAGGGCATCGCCCTCGTTGAAGTGCAGTTCGTATTCCGCGTCGCCGTTCAGCACCATCAGATACTTGTAGTGCAGGACGAGGTCCGGGCCTTCGTCATAGGTGGAAAGCACCCACAGCGCTTCTTCCAGCTCCTTCGCATCGCGGCGCGCTTCGGCGTCGCCGGCAGCTGCCTTTTCGCACAGAGCGACGAGGTGCAGCACTTCCTTCGGAAGCGCATTGCCGATGCCGGTGATGGCGCCGCCGGCGCCGCAATTGACGAAGCCGTGATAGACGCCCGTGTCGACGCCGACCATGAGGATGAGATCGTCATCGCCGGTGGTGATGTTCTCGGCCGCATAGGTCATGTCGGCCTTGCCGCCGAATTCCTTGAAGCCGACGAGGTTCGCAAAGCTGGCGCGCAGCGCGAAGAAGAGATCGGCGCGCGTGGCAAAGCCATAATAGGGGCTGTTGTAGATGACGGCGGGCAGGCCGTCGGCCGCCTTTAGGACAGCCGAGAAGTGATCCTTCTGGGCAGCCAGCGACGAGCCGCGCGACAGAAGCCGCGGGATGACCATCAGGCCCTTCGCACCCACCTTCGCGGCGTGTGCCGCATGACCGGCAGCAGAGGCCGTGCTGACGGCACCCGTGCCGACGATGACGGGAACGCCGGCCTCCACCAGACGACGCACACCTTCCTGCCGCTGCTCGTCCGTCAGGAGCGGCCAGTCGCCCATCGATCCGCAATAGACGACGGCCGACATGCCGAGATCGATCAGTTCGCGACCCTTGCGCACCAGCGCATCGAAGTCCGGCGTGCGATCGGGCAGGCACGGCGTCATCAAAGCGGGAATGCAGCCGGCAAAAACGGAATCGGTCATCTCATCTCTCCAAAAGAAGCGCGAACCGAACGATGTTCCCCATCGCTCGCCCGCTGTTGAGAAGGCTTTAGCAAATCGCGCAATCTCTGTCGACAAAATAAATACAGGAGATTTAGACGGGTGGAGATGCATCGCGAAGACGGTGGAGGCGTCGATGGTCCGCAAGCTGCGCTATCGGCGCTTCGGTCTTCGAAGTGCTGCAACACGCGTCGAAAAATGACGGCCCAACGACAAAACGATGCGCGTGGGAGAGGCAAACAAGAAACGACGAAAACCGCGCCAGAAGCGCGGTCAAACATCATAGCAATGTGCATGAAGAAATTTGGTGGGTGATGTAGGGTTCGAACCTACGACCCGCTGATTAAGAGTCAGCTGCTCTACCAACTGAGCTAATCACCCATCCCACACTGCGTATCCGCGGTGCGACACTGCATCGCTGCGGTGTGACCGGGCGTATAAAGACCTTCGCCCGGCTTGTCCAGTTGCAGCAGGCATCTTTTTGCGATGTCCTACGGGAAATCTTGAAAGCCGATCAGGCCGCCATGAGACCATAGCGCTTGAGGATGACGGCGATCTTTTCGTCCTGCTCGCGGTCGGGCAGCAAGGCCGGCTGGCGGCTGGCGCCGACCGAGGGGTCGGTGAGGTAGAGCGCGCGCTTGACCAGCGCCGGCGGGAAGCCGAGCGCGTAGAGATCGGTGCGGAAAGCTGTGTAGATCGCCTGCTGACGTTCCGCTTCGGCGATATCACCGCTGTTGAAAGCGTTGAGGATGCCGGAGAGCACGTCTGGCATGGCATTGCCGAGGCCGGAGATGCAGCCTGCGGCGCCGTTCTGCAGCGACCAGAGCACGAGATGGTCCGGGCCGGAATAGACCTCGAAGCCATCGACGCTCTTACCCACCGCGAGATAGGCCTCCAGCGTCTCCTTGGCGCCGCCGGAATCCTTGATGCCGGCGATGTTGCCATGCACGGAAAGTGCCCGCGCCGTTTCCGGCTCGATGTGGTTCTGCGTGCGGGCGGGAATGTCGTAGAGATAGACCGGCGTCTGCACAGCGTCCGCGACCGTCGAGAAATGCCGGATCAGGCCGTCCTGCGTGCAGGCGATGAAGAAGGGCGTGATGACCGCTATGCCGGTGACGCCGATGCGGTCGAATTCCCGGGCAAGCTTCAGCGTCTCGAAGGTCGCCGGCATGCCCGCATTGACGATGACATCGACCTTGCCGCCGACCTCGTCCACGACCTCTTCCGTCAGCTGCACCTTCTCGTCATAGGTCAGGGCAGAGAAGTCGCCATTCGTGCCGGCACACATGATGTTGTTGCCGGCCGCCACCTGCCGGCGCACCTGCGCGCGGGTGGCGGCGTAGTTGATCGTTTCATCGTCGTTGAAGCAGGTGACGAGCGCGACGAAAGCTTTCTTGGACATGACGTTCTCCTGAATTCTTGATGTGTGCAGCCGCAGGTCTCAGGCCCGCTGGAGGCGCGCCGCGCGATGGGCGGCCTGGACGTCCGGATCGGGATTGAGACCGGCCGCGAGCAGCGCCTGTGTATAGGCCTCGCGCGGGGTCTCGAAGACCTCGCGAACGGTGCCCAGCTCCACCACCTTGCCGTTCTGCATCACCATCACATGGTCGGCGAAGTCGCGCACCACGGGCAGGTCATGCGCGATGAAGATGAAGGCGATGCCCATGGTCTTGCGAAGATTGTCGAGCAGCGCGATCACCTGCGCCTGCACCGAGACGTCGAGCGCGGAGACCGCCTCGTCGCAGATGATCAGCTTCGGCTCCAGCGCCAAGGCGCGCGCAATCGCGATGCGCTGCCGCTGCCCGCCGGAAAACTGGTGCGGATAACGCCCCATATGCTCCGGCCCAAGTCCGACCTGCACGAGCAGCTCCGCCACGCGGGCGCGCCATTTGGCCTTGGGCAGGATATCCGGATGGATGACCCAGGCCTCCGACACCAGCTGGTAGACGGTCATACGCGGGTTCAGCGATTGTGTCGGGTCCTGAAAGACCATCTGCAGGTCGCGCCGCAACTTGTAGAGTTCGGCAGCACCCATCTGGAAAAGGTCCCTGCCCTTCCACAGCGCACTGCCGCTGGTCGGCTCATCAAGGCGCAGGAGAATGCGCGCGAGCGTCGACTTGCCCGATCCGCTTTCGCCCACCACCGCCAGCGTCTCACCGGGCATGAGGTCGAACGAGACACCTTTCAGCGCGTCGAAGGCGCCATAGGTCTTGCGGGCATCGCGCACCTGCAGCACGGGCTCGACCCGGGGAAGCGGCGCATGCATCTCGCCCTTGCCGGGGGCGGCAGCAATGAGCTTGCGGGTATAGGGATGCTGTGGATTGCGATAGACGTCGCGCACCGTACCGCTTTCGACCAGCTGGCCCTTCTCCATCACGACGACGCGGTCGGCGACTTCGGCAACGACGCCGAGATCGTGGGTGATGATGAGGATCGCCATGCCGGTTTCCTGCTGCAGCTCTTCGAGCAGCGCCAGAACCTCCGCCTGGACGGTCACGTCGAGCGCGGTCGTCGGCTCGTCGGCGATCAGCAGGTCCGGCCGCAGCGCGAGCGCCATGGCGATCATGACACGCTGGCGCTGGCCGCCGGAAAACTCGTGCGGATACTTGTCGAGCGAGCGCTCCGGATCGGGAATGCCGACGCGGCCCATCAGCCGGAGGGCTTCGGCCTGTGCCTTGGCACCATTCGTCCCATGTGCCGTCAGCGCCTCGCGGATCTGCCAACCCACGGTGTAGACCGGATTGAGGTGGCTCAGCGGATCCTGGAAGATCATGGCGATGCGCCGGCCATTGACCTCGCGCCGCGCCTGCGCCGGCATGGTCAGGAGATCGACGCCGTCGAGCAGGATCTGCCCGCCGCTGATCCGCCCCGGCGGCATGTCGATGAGGTTCATGATGGCCGAGGACGAGACGGATTTGCCCGAGCCGCTCTCGCCGAGAATGGCCAGTGTTTCCCCACGGTCGAGATAGTACGAGATGTCGCGAACCGCCTTCACCACGCCGACGGCGGTGTGGAATTCCACGGAGAGGTTGCGGACCTCAAGGAGATGGTCAGCCATTTTTGCGACCCTTCATTTCAAGACGCCAGCGCTGCACGGGATCGAGCGCGATCCGCATCCAGTTGGACAGGAGGTTCAGCGACATGGTCGTGAGGATGATGGCGAGACCCGGCCAGAACGACAGCCACCAGGCGTTCTGAAGATACTGGCGACCCTGCGCGATCATCAGGCCCCAGGTGATTTCCGGCGGCTGAATGCCGATGCCGAGGAAGGACAGCGCGCTTTCGGCGAGCATCACATAGGCGAAATCGAGCGTCGCAAGCGTCGTCAACGTCGGCAGCACCACGGGCAGGATGTGGCGGAAAAGGATGCGCTTGCTGGAAGCACCCATGACCCTTGCTGCCTGAACGAACATGCGCTCGCGGATTTCCAAGACCTCCGCCCGCGTGGTGCGCAGGTAGACCGGGATGCGGGTGATGGCGAGAACCAGCATCAGGTTGAGGATCGAGGCGCCGAGAACGTAGAGCACGATGACCGCGATCAGCAGCGACGGGAACGACATGATCACGTCGGCAAGCCGCATGATGATCTGGTTGACGCGCGGCGAGGAGAAGCCGGCGATCAGGCCAAGCAGCGTGCCGGTGATGGAGGAAATGGCAACAGCACCCGCCGCGACCATCAGCGTGTTCTGCGTCGCGACCACGATGCGGGCGAGCAGCGGCCGGCCGAGCGCGTCGGCACCCATCCACCAGACCCAGCCACGTTCCCAGTCGAACGGCGCGGCATTGCGGCCGCGCAGGTTCTGCTTGGTCGCGAGATCGCCCAGCCAGTGCGGGCCGATGATCGCGAGGAGCAGGATGATCAAAAGGAAGATGGCGGCACAGAGCGCGAACTTGTCGGCCCACAGCATGCGGCCCATGCGCACGAGAAAGGATGGCTCTTCGGAGAGCGGCGCGTCGATCGTCTGGAGTGTCATGGTTTGCCCCTCAATGCCGGATGCGCGGATCGAGCAGCGCATAGGCCATGTCGATCAGCAGGTTCATGAGGAAGATGGCCAGCGCCGTAACGAGGATCGCCGCCAGCACGACGTTGAAGTCCCGCTGAAGGATGCTGTCGATCATCAGCTTGCCGACGCCGGGAAAACCGAAGATCGTCTCGACGATCACGGCACCGTTAAGCAGGCTTGCCGCCTGATCGCCGATGACGGTGATGATCGGCAGCATGGCGTTGCGCAACGCGTGGATGAAGATGATCGGCCCGGACTTCACGCCCTTCGCCCGCGCCGTCTTGACGTAGGCGGAAGACAGCGCACCGATCATCGAGCCGCGCACGATCTGGACGATGATGCCGAAGGGACGCACGAAAAGCACGCAGATCGGCAGGATCCAGTGCCATATCGAGCCCGTGCCCGACGTCGGCAACCAGGCGAGATTGACCGAAAAGACGACGATGGCGACGATGGCAAGCCAGAAATCCGGCACGGAGGCGCCGATGAGCGAGACGATCGAGGAGAAGCGGTCGAAGAAGCCACCCGCGCGAAAAGCGGCGAGCGAACCGACGAGGATGGCCGCACCCGTGACAAGCGACATGGTGATGGCGGCCAGCCAGAGCGTCCAGACGAAAGCTTCGAGAACCACGTCGAGCGCCGGGCGCGCCTTGCGCAGCGATTCGCCGAAATCGCCGGTGACGACATCGCCGACGTAATTCGCGAACTGCACCATCAGCGGATCGTTGAGGCCATGCAGTTCGCGGAACTGCTGCTTCAGTTCGGCAGAGGCTTCGACGGGGAGAAACAGCGCTGCGGGATCGCCCGTCAGCCGCGAAAGAAAAAACACCAGCACGATCAATCCGACAAGGGAGATCAGGCTGGCGATGGCGCGTTTTCGAATGAAGCTTAACATGGCATCCTCGCCAGAAATTCCTGCGGCATGGGCGGCGGGATCATCCCGCCGCCGCCGTAACCTGGCGACGGGCGCCGGAGCGCCCGCCATCCTGCATTACTTGATCTTGATCTCGGACAGCTGAAGCGTCGAGTTCGTAGCGATCGTCGGTGTGAACGCCAGACGCTCCGAAACCCGGGCGAAGCCGACCATGTGGAAGAGCAGGACGTCGGCCACCACATCATCGTGGACATAGGCGATGACTTCGGACCAGAGCTTGGCGCGCTCGTCACCCACGGCAGCCGAGGCCCGCTTGATCAGGTCGTCCACCTTCGGATCGGAGAAGCCGGACTGCGTGCCTTCGGTCGCGTACTTGAAGAACATCGAGAACGACGGATCGCCCTTCGAGTTGTCATGCATCGCCGCGACGATCTGCGGTCCGCGACCTTCCTTGAAGGGCTTGGAATAGTAGCCCTCGTGCTCGGCCACTTCGACGAACTTCAGGTCGATCTTGAAGCCGACATCCTGAAGCTGTCCCTGGATGGCTTCCATGATTTCCGTGACGTTCGGGAAGTTTGCGGAACGGGCGATGACCTCGATGGAGGTATCCACCGGCACGCCATCGGCCTTGGCTTCCGCGAGCAGCTTCTTGGCACCTTCAGGATCGAACGGGAATTGCTTCACATCCGGGTTCCAGCCGAGCGTCGTCGGCGGCACGATGGCCGTGGCGAGAACCGCGCTTTCCGGAACCAGCGTGCCGAGGAACGCCTGACGGTCGATCGCGAGGTTCAGCGCACGCCGGACGCGAACGTCGGAGAGCGGCGCGATATTGTGGTCGATACGCAGATAGACGGTCTCACTGTCGAGATAGGACAGATCGGTCGCGGCATTCGTCGCTTCCAGCTGCGAGATCGACGGCGCGAGATCCGCTTCGCCGGCCTGCACCATCGCGGCGCGAACCGAAGGGTCGGCACGGAACAGGTAGGTCGCTTCCGTCACGTCGGGCTTGGCGCCCCAGTAGTCGTCACGGGCGGTGAGCACGATCTGCTGGCCCGGCGTCCAGTTGGTCAGCTTGTAAGGGCCGGTGCCGACGGGCTCGCGGATGAACTCGAGCGGTGTCTCCTCGGGAACGATGGTGACGAGCGACATCAAGAGCGGCAGGATCGGCTGGACGGGGTCGGCACTGAAATCGACCGTGTGATCGTCGACGATCTTCGCCTCGATCTTCATTCCGCCGAAGTAACGGCGGGATTCGCAGGCGTTCTTGTCGCTGAAGATGCGGTCGAAGCTGTGCTTCACGTCCTTGGCATCGAACGTCGTGCCGTCAGAGAATTTCACGCCCTGGCGCAGATGGAAGCGCCAAGAACCGTCGGCGTTCTGCTCCCATTTCTCGGCCAGCCGCGGCGTCACGCCCTGCTGTCCGCGCACGTCGAGTTCCGTTAGCGTCTCGCTGACATTCTGCATGATCACGCGCCCGATGTTCGAGCGGGTCGCCATGCAGGGCTCCAGCAGGTCGGCCTCTTCGGCCAGCACGACCTTGATCGGGCCGGACGCGGCAAATGCCGGCGTCAAGGCGGTGCACAACATCAGCGCGCCGAGAATCAGTGTTTTCTTCACGATAGTCTCCTCCCTCTTCCATCCGTTGAACGCGATCGGGCTCTCTCAAGGCATCGATGTCGCGCTGCCGCTCGAAACGTCCGGTCGGCAATGATCCGTTGTCCCGAGCTTCCTCTCGCCAAGGCTGACCATACCATCGGACCTCACCACAACTTTGTCAAATTAATTTCTCATGTCATTTCTCACAAAAAATTTTTCTTCAAAAATACATTTAAATTCATATAGATAATATTTTAGAAAGGATCGATATTTCAACGGAATGACATTGGAAAACTTGACAACTATACAAATTCCATGACTTCTGACCAGCATGGAGGACAAGATGAATCCCGAAGAAATCGCCCGCGGCATGAGCGGAGCCCTTGTACCCGTGACGTCCGGACGGGACGAAGCGCTGCTTCCCTCGCCGATGATTCAGAACCACGCCGCCTTTCTGCATCGACTGGAGGATGGCGCGCTCGTCTGCGCCTGGTTCGGCGGTACGCTGGAAGGCAAGTCGGACATTTCGATCTTCGCCTGCGTACTTCCCAAAGGCGCCTCGACCTGGGGGCCGCCGCAGCAACTGAGCAACGATCCGGCCCATTCCGAACAGAACCCCATGTTCTTTGCCGCACCGGACGGGAAGCTCTGGCTGTTCCACACCTCGCAGCCTTCCGGAAACCAGGACGAATGCCGCATCCGCATGGTCGAGGTGTTTCGCGATGCCGACGATCCGCTCGTGCTCACCGCGCCGGGCGGGCGCTATCTCGATCTGCCGCGCGGCTGCTTCGTGCGCGCCGGTATCGTCGTCCGGGCGGACGGCGCCTGGCTGCTGCCGATCTTCCGCTGCATCCAGCGGCCGAACCAGAAATGGAACGGCAGCCACGACACCGCGGCTGTCGCGATCTCGGAGGACGGCGGCGAAACGTGGCGGCTGCAGGATATCGATGCCTCCATCGGCTGCGTCCATCTCGGCCCGGTCAGCCTCGGAGAAGACCGATACGCCGCCTTCTTCCGCCGCCGGCAGGCCGATGTCATCTATCGTACCGAAACCACGGATGGCGGGCGAACATGGTCGGCGCCGGCCCCCACCGACGTGCCGAACAACAACTCTTCCATCGCCGCCACTCGCCTGCGGGATGGCCGGCTCGCCATCATCTGCAACCCGGTCAATGCCAGCCAGTCTGGGGAACGCCGCGCCTCGCTCTATGACGAACTCGGCGAGGCGGACGACCGGCCGGATGCGGACCCCACGGGCGGCTGCGTGCCGGTCTGGGGTGTGCCCCGCGCCCCGGTCGCGCTCTGCCTCTCGACAGACGACGGCCTGACCTTTCCGGAAAGGCTGGTCGTTGAGACGGGACCCGGAACCTGCCTGTCGAACGATTCCATCGACGGCCGCAACAAGGAGATGTCCTATCCCTGGCTGCTCGAAGAGCCGGACGGGACGCTGCATCTCGCCTACACCTATCATCGTCGCGCGATCAAACATGTCCGCCTGGCTCCCGGCTGGGACAGTGCGGCTGGACGGAGACTTTCATGAGCAAAATCATCGGCATCACCATGGGCGACCCCTGCGGCGTCGGCCCGGAGATTTCCGTGCGTGCCCTCCTCGACATGTCGGGGGAAGACCGGGACCGCACCCGCATCTACGGCAACCTGCCGACGCTCGAAGCCGCGCGCGATGCGCTGGGCCTCGACATCGACCTGACCCCCTACGTCGTCGACCTGCCGATCGAAGGTGCACCGCTCGCCTGGGGGCAGTTGAGCCCGGTCGCCGGCGACGCCGCCTTCCGCTTCATCGAGAAGGCCGTGCGCGATGCGGAGGCCAAGACCATCGGCTGCATCGTCACCGCACCGATCAACAAGGAAGCACTGAACCTTGCCGGCCATCACTATGACGGCCACACCGGCATGCTGCGCAGCCTCACCGGCTCCAAGGCCGCCTACATGCTGCTGGCCTCCGAAAAGCTGAAGGTCATCCACGTCTCCACGCATGTGTCCCTCAAGGAAGCCATCCAGCGGGCAACGACCGAGCGCGTGCTCGCCACCATCCGCGCCGGCGACGCCCATCTGAAGCGCATCGGCTATGCTGCACCGCGCATCGCCATTGCCGGCATCAATCCGCATTGCGGCGAGAACGGTCTCTTCGGCACCGAGGACGACGACCAGATCGCTCCCGCCGTCGCGGCGGCGCGCGCCGAAGGCATCGATGCACACGGTCCCATCTCGGCGGATACGGTCTTCCACCGCGCCTATACCGGCGCGTTCGACCTCATCGTCGCGCAGTACCACGATCAGGGGCACATCCCGATCAAGCTCGTCGCCTTCGACACGGCCGTCAACGTGTCCGTCGATCTCCCCATCGACCGCACCTCGGTCGATCACGGCACGGCCTTCGATATCGCCGGCAAGGGCATCGCCAACCATGGCAACATGCTGGAAGCGATCGCCTATGCGCGCAAGCTCGTCGCCGGCCGCGCCGCGCACGCAGAGCAGGGATAACCGCCATGACCATCGCGCCCATCACCCTTCATCAGCCGCGTCGCCTCATCGTCGGCGCCGGCACCATCCGCGACGTCGGTACCTGGGCCGCCGACGCGACCTCTGTGCTGGTCATCGCAACGCCCATCACCGCCGGCTTCATCGATCGCCTTGCATTGAAGGGCCGCATCACCGTCTTCGACGCCATTCCCGGCGAGCCCGATATCACGACGCTGGATGCAGCGATCGAGGCCGCGCGCGGCTGCAGTCCCGACCTGATCGTCGGCCTTGGCGGCGGCTCGGTGCTGGACGTCGCCAAGCTGGTGGCGGCCCTCTGGGACGGCGACCAGACGCTGGCCGACGTGGCAGGACCGAACAAGGTCGCCGGTCGTCGCACGCGCCTCGTGCAGGTCGCCACCACCGCCGGCACGGGATCGGAAGCCGGCATCCGCTCGCTGATCACCGATCCCGGAAAAGGCAACAAGATCGCGGTGGAAAGCCCGCACCTGATCGCCGATGTCGCCGTGCTCGATCCTGAACTGACCTACTCCGTCCCCCCGGCCGTGACGGCCGCGACCGGCGTGGATGCCATGGCGCATTGCGTCGAGGCCTTCACCAACCGCCGCGCCCATCCGATGATCGACGGCTTTGCCCGCATGGGCTTTCATCTCGTCGGCCGCTTTCTCGCTCGCGCCGTCCGCGACGGCACGGATACGGAAGCCCGCGAGGGAATGATGCTCGCCTCCTATTACGGCGGCATATGCCTTGGGCCCGTCAACACCGCGGCAGGCCACGCCATCGCCTACCCCCTGGGTACACGGCTTCGCCTGCCCCATGGCTTGGCGAACGCCATCATCTTCCCGCAGGTTCTCGCCTTCAACCAGCCGGTGGCAGCGGAGAAGTCCGCCGAAGTCGCCCAGGCGCTCGGTCTCGGCGAACGGCTTTCGCAGGACGACCTCCAGCGCTCCGCCCACACCTTCTGCCGCAATCTCGGCATCGAGATGTCGCTGCGCGCGCATGGCGCGACCGAGGCCGATCTGCCGGTCTATGCGGCGGATGCCCACGCCAACCGTCGTCTGATGGACAACAACCCCATCGACATGAGCGTCGAAGACGTCCTCGCCATCTACCGCGCCGCCTACTGACGGCCCGGCCAGCGTCTTCCGACGGAAGACGCTGGCATCATGCATCTCAGTTGGGAAACAGCCGCTCGCGCGACCCCGTCAGGTGCTCCCGCATCAACTGTCCCGCGAGCGGACCATCGCCCGAGGCGATGGCTTTGGCGATGGCCTCGTGCTCGCCGAAAACCCGGGCAAGCCCGGCGCTGTCGCGCTTCACGGAGGCACCGTGGAATTTCATGCCGACGGCGATGTGCTCCTTCAGGGCTTCCATGGCCGTCGAGAAGTAGGAGTTGCGCGCCGCCCGGGCGATGGCGAGATGGAACTCGAAATCCGCGTCTACGCGATGCGACTGCCGGTTGGTCGCATCCCGCATCAGTTCCAGCGCTTGGGCGATAGCGGTGAGGCTTGCCTCCGTATGCCGCGCCGCGGCGGCACTGGCGGCAGCCGGCTCCAGCGTCAGCCGGAACTCGTAACAGTTCAGAAGATCGGCGACGTTTTCGAGCTGCCCGAAACCGAGCGGCTCCTTCAGGCCCAGCGCGCGCACGAAGCTTCCCGCACCGCGCCGCGAGTAGATCAGCCCCTGCTCCCGCAGGCGCCGCAACGCCTCGCGGATGATCGGGCGCGACACTTCGAACTCCGCTGCCAAGTCATGCTCCGTCGGCAGGCGCTCGTCCGGCTGGTAGGCCCCGGACTTGATGGCGCGGTGCATGCGCTCGAACACCACGTCGCCGAGGCTCTTGCGTGTCGTTCCCGCTTCCAGTCCCATTCCTCAACCCCTGTCCCGAAGCATCTGCCCGGCGATTTCGCTCAGCGTTTCCGCTCCGCCGAAGCCACCGGATTTCGCGATAATGCAATGCCCGTTCGCAAAGGCAACACCAAGACCAGGCATGCATTCTCCCATCAGCCGGAACCGATGAATGCCCATCCGCTCGAGCACCGCCTCCGCCGTTGCGCCCCCCGAAAGAATCAGTGTCGCCGACGGGTCCACGCAGCCGGGATAGACGCCCGAGGCGAGATGACGTGCAACATCGAGCGACGACACCTCCTCCTCGCCCGGAACGGCCTGCACCAGTGTCAGGGCGGTACCCGCACGATCATCGGGCGACAGGCGTCCGTTCGGTGCGGCGACATAAGCCGGCGCATGACGGGTGCGAAGATGCTCGATCTGCGCCAGTGTGATGGGATCGCGCGACCCGATGACGAACAGGCCGGGCCCGACAGGAACCTCGGCCGCGTGTGCCTGCGCATTGCCGGTCATCCGCCGCGCCAAAGCTTCGGCGAGGCCACGTGCGCCGACGAGCAGATCGACGCCCGCAGCCAGAGCGTCATCGAGGTGCGCCGCCATTGCGTCCATGTCGGCCGTATCGGGTATCCGCGCCTTGCCGGCATGCACCCCGAGGCGATCGGCAACCGGAATCGGCACATCGACGCCGAAGCCGCAGACCTTCCCGTCCTTCACCAAACGGCCGAAGTCAGGGATCGCGGGGGCCACCAGCGCCGCCCGAAACAGCATTACGTCGAGCTCAGCGGCAATATGCCCCTTCAACCGCGAATCGACCTTCTTGAAGAGCAAGACGTCCGCAGGCAAGGCGGCGAGAACGGCACGTGTCGCTGCCTGCGCGGCTTCTGCACCGACTTCCCGCGACTGGACGTTGATCGAGAGAACATCCGGCCCATCTGCCAGAGCCTCAGAGATCGCAGCCGGTGCGAGGGCGACCTCGACGGTCAAACCCCGCGCAGCAAAGGGCGCCGCAGCATCGAGCGTGCCCGTGAGATCGTCGGCAAGAATGACCAGCAAGATGACAGTCTCCGTAATAAGTTGTCATCTTTATTCGAACATGATGTATTGATTTGTCAAGATTTTCCGTCCGGATATGACAGGTATTCCGTTATTCTCGAACGCGCAGTGATCACGACCCACCCGCAGCCGTAGCAAGACCGCTGGGGTCAAACCGATACAGGTCTGGAAACAGTTCGGCCATCGCGTCACAGGGACACGATGGCCGTTCCTCTAAAGGTCTTCTAGCCTTGACGGATCAGGCAGCAACCTTGGTGCGGCCGCCGCGTGCAACGGAGGTGGAAGAGACCGTCCGATGCGACACCGGTTCGTCGAACTGGAACTGCTCCAGCAGATGGAAGAGCGCACGCGCTTCTTCCGCGAGACCATGGCTTGCGGCCGTCTGCTCCTCGACCATGGCCGCATTCTGCTGTGTGCCCTGGTCGACCGTGTTGATGGCCTGGTTGATCTCGCCGAGGGCGGTGGATTGCTCGCGGGCGGCCTCCACGATCGCGCGGATATCCTCGTTGATCTGCTGGACATGCCCGGCGATCGTCTGCAGGGCTTCGCCGGCCTTGCTGACGAGCGACACACCGTCTTCGACATGCGAAGTCGAGGTCGTGATGAGCGCCTTGATTTCCTTGGCAGCGACCGCAGAGCGCTGGGCGAGTTCGCGAACCTCCTGGGCGACGACCGCGAAGCCCTTGCCGGCGTCCCCTGCCCGTGCCGCCTCGACACCGGCATTCAGCGCCAGCAGATTGGTCTGGAACGCGATCTGGTCGATGACGCCGATAATGTTGGCGATCTCGCGGGAGGAATTGTCGATCTTGTCCATGGCCGAGATCGCTTCGCGCACGATATCGCCGGAATGATCCGCACTTTCCTTGGCGCGACCGACGAGAACGCCCGCGCCCTCGGCACGCTGGCTGGATCCCTTGACCGTGGTGGTGATTTCCTCGAGCGCCGCCGCGGTTTGCTCGACGGAAGACGCCTGCTGTTCGGTTCGCCGCGCAAGGTCGTCGGCCGACACACGAACCTCGTCCGCACCGGCAGCGATCGCTTCAGCATTCGACCTCACCGCCTTCAGCGCGCTTTCGAGCTTACGACAGGCTGCATTGAAATCGGTCCTCAGCTTGTCGAGGCTCGGCAGGAACGGCGTCTCGATCTGCTGCCCGAGATGGCCGTCCGCAAGCTTCGACAGGCTCTCCGCCAGACGATCGACATTCGTCACGCGCTCGCTCACATCGGTCGCGAACTTGACGACCTTCATGACCCGGCCCTTCAGATCGAAAACAGGATTGTAGGACGCCTGAATGAAGACCTCCTGCCCGCGCTTGCCGATGCGTGTGAACTCTCCGGAGACGAACTCGCCGGCATTCAGCTTCTTCCAGAAGTCGACATAGGCACTGGACGCGCGATAGGCGGAATCGACGAACATGCTGTGGTTCTTGCCGACGATGTCCGCAAGGCCGTATCCGAGGGCGTTGAGGAAGTTGTCGTTGGCGGTGATGACCGTGCCGTCGGGCTTGAACTCGATCACGGCCTGCGCACGGGATATCGCGTCGATCTTGGCACCGGAATCGATGCTGGCGATCTTCATCTCGGTGATATCATTGGCGAACTTGATGACCTTCACGACCTTGCCTGTCGCATTCCTGATCGGATTGTAATTGCCGCGAATGAAGACTTCCGCGCCGGTCTTCGTGATCCGCGCGAACTCGCTGCTGACGAAATTGCCGTCCCGAAGCTGTTTCCAGAAGGCCGCATAATCGTCGGATGCCGCATAATCCGTTTCAACGAAGATACGATGGTTCCGGCCGACGATCTCGCTTTCGGCATAGCCCAGAAGGTCGCAAAAGTTCTTGTTCGCCTTGAGAATCTTCCCCGTCATGTCGAATTCGATGATAGCGGACGATCGATCGAGCGCCTCCAAAACCCTGTCTGACGTCGATGAAAAAAGCCCAGCCATCGTTAATCCTCCATCAAATATGCGAAGGACTATCAGAGTTTAAAATTAAGGGATCACTAAGATTGAATACGAGAACTAGCGGGGCATTCCGGGTCAGGTCACCCAATTTTAACGATGGGCGGCCTCCGCCTGTGCTCAAAAGGCCGCCATCGCACGCATGTCAGGAGAAAACGAGCTGAACCTTCAGCGTCTGTTCGGGGTGCTTTTCGACAAGATCGAACGCGGCGCGGGCGTCACGGGCGTCAAATGTCTGCGTGATCATGGCTTCCGGACGCAGCAGACCGGCTTCCAGCCAGCCGATCACCTCGGGAATGAAACGGCGGTTGAGGCGCGAGCCGACCAGCGTCAGTTCCTTGCGGACGATTTCCTGCTGGCTGATGTTGCAGGGGCCCGGCGAAAAGCCCAAAAGCCCGATGCGTCCGGCAGGTGCCGCGACCCGGCAGGCCTCTTCGAGCAGGCTCGGAATGCCGGCACCGTCGATGACGATCGACGGACCGAGACCGCCGAGTTCCGGTGCGACGACCTCGGCCACCGACTGCTCGCGCGAATTGATGACCACGTCCGCACCGAATTCCCGTGCGCGCACGAGGCGATCGGCGTCGATATCGGCGATGATGCAGCGGGCACCCTTCATCTTGGCCATCTGAAGAACGGTGATGCCGACGGTGCCCGCCCCATAGATCAGGACGACGTCCTCATTCGTGCACTCCGTGCGCCAGAGAACGTTGGCAGCGACCGCCAGCGGCTCGGCAAGCGCGGCGACGTCGAGCCCGAGCGTCGACGAGACCTTGACGGCATTCGCCTCGGGGACGATCGCCACCGCGCGGAAGCCGCCATCGCGATGGACACCGATGACCTGCAGGTTGGCGCAGACGTTGGAGCGCCCGATACGGCAGGGATAACAGGTGCCGCAGGAGATGACCGGATCGGCGACCACATGCTCGCCGATGGCAAGCGACGACACGCCCTCGCCCAGCGCCTCGATGACACCGGCAAATTCGTGACCGATGACGCGCGGGTAGACCGCGAAGGGGTTGGAACCATGGAGGATGTGCATGTCGGACCCGCAAATGCCCGCACGACGAACCCGGATCGCGACCTCACCGGGGCCGGGCTGGGGAACGGGTCTGTCGTCGATTTCAAGCTTGTAGGGCTCGCGAACGGAAATCGTCACCATGTCGTCAGTCTCCTGCGCGCCTTCGCGCCTCGGTGTTTTCAGAGAGCGTTCATCGCCGAGAGCCGGGCATCGACCAAGGCGCGCCAGGCCGTGTTTTCCTGGAGTGCCGGTGGAAACAAGCCGACGACCTCGAAGAAGGGCGCGGCGGATCCGGCGGCAACCGCCTGCTGCGCGGCGACCTTCAGCTCATCTGCACGCGGATCGTCCAGCCGATCGACGGCAACGACATAGGCAAGCCACAGTGCCACGACATCGGCAAAACCTGCGGCGTCATCGCCGGCTGCCAACCGTTCCATGGCCGGCGCAAAGATGCGTTGCGGCATCTTCTGCGTTCCGTCCATGGCGATCTGCGCCGTGCGATGCGCGATGGCCGGATTGGCGAAGCGCGCGACGAGCTGGTCGCAATAGGCGGCAAGGTCGATTTCCGGCACGGCGTCGAGCGTCGGCAGGACGGCATGCATATGGCGGCGAACCCGCTCGGCATGCTCAGGAACGGCCATGACATCCCGGACATATTTGAGGCCGTGGCGCTGGCCGAGATAGGCGAAGAGCGAGTGCGAGCCGTTGAGAAGCCGGAGCTTCATCGTTTCATAGGCATGGACGTGCCTGACGAAGATCGCACCGCCTGCCTCCCAGGCGGGGCGGCCGGCAGCGAAATCGTCCTCGATGACCCATTGGGTAAAGGGCTCGGTTTCGAGCGCCAGACGATCGTCCGCCCCGATGAGGGACGCGCTCAAACTCCGCGTTGCATCCGTTGCCGCAGGCACGATCCGATCGACCATGCTGGAGGGAAAGCGGATCTCCCGTTCGATCCACTGCGCCAGCGCTGCATCCCGGCGCTCCGCCATCTCCAGAACGAGCCGACGAACCACCTGTCCGTTGCCCGGAAGATTGTCGCAGCAGAGAATGGTCAAGGGGTTGCGCCCAAGCTGCATGCGGCGTGCCAGCGCCTCGACCAGAAGCCCGATGACGCCGACAGGCGCGCCCGGGCTTGCAAGATCACGCGCAATGGCGGCATGGGAAAGGTCGAGCCCTCCCGACACCGGATCGATGCCATAGGCCTTCTCGCTCACGGTCAGCGTGACGATGCGGATGGCATTGTCGGCAAGCCGGTCGAGAAGATGCTCCCGCTGTTCCGTCGCGGCGATCGCCTCGATGATCGAGCCGACGATGCGCGCTCGATCGGCATTCGCCCCGCGGGTGACGACGCTATAGAGATGATCCTGCGCTTTCAGATCCGCGACGATCTCGACGGACCGCAGGCTTGCGCCCACGATCCCCCAGTCGCCACCCTCGGCCGCAAGTGCCAGATCGGTATAGACAGCCTGATGGGCCCGATGAAAGGCGCCGATGCCGATGTGAACGATGCCGGCCTTCAAGGTCGCCGGATCGAACGCCGGGCGTTCGACATGGGCAGGGATATGGGTCGTCCTATCGAGCCGTGTCATCGCTTAATTCAGTCCATATTCCGCATGAGACAAAGCCTGCTCGATGCCGCGCAATTCCGCGAGGCCCTTCAAGCGGCCGATGGCCGGATAGCCCGGCTGCGCACCGCGCGTCAGGTCTTCTAGAATCTCCTGGCCGTGATCGGGCCGCATGAAGATCACGTGGTCCTCACGTCCCTCGGCCTTGCGACGGCGCTCCTCGGAGACCAGCGCGGCAATCACTGCGACCATGTCCGTATTGCCACCCAGATGTTGCGCCTCGAAGAACGAGCAGGGCAAGCCATCCGTTTCGCGCGTCACATTGCGCAGATGCGCGAAATGGATGCGCGGCGCCAGGCGCTTGATCATGGCCGGCAGATCGTTGTCGGACCGGGCGCCGAGCGAACCGGTGCAGAAGGTGACGCCATTGGCGTTCAGATCGACCGCCTCCAGCACCTTCACATAATCCGCTTCGGTCGAAAGCACACGCGGCAGGCCGAGGAGCGGCCACGGCGGATCGTCACCATGGGCGCACAGGCGCATATTCAGGCTTTCGGCAACGGGGGCCACTTCGGCGAGGAAATCGATGAGATGGGCCCGCAGCTTCTCCGCGCCGATCCCGTCATAGCGTGTCAGGGCAACATTGAGCTCATCGATGCTGTAGCCGTCGGACGAACCCGGCAGACCGGCACCGACATTGCGCGAAATCGCAGCGATCTTGTCCGACGACATCTCGGCGAAGCGTTGCCTGGCGGCGTCCAACAGCGCTGCGGGATAGTCTTCGGCAGCACCCGGGCGCTTGAGGACGTGAACATCGAACGCGACGAAATCCACGAGGTCGAAGCGCATGGCGCGGGCGCCGTCGTCCGTTTCCCAACGAAGATCCGTCCGCGTCCAGTCGAGAACCGGCATGAAATTGTAGCAGACCGTCGAGATACCCGCCTTGGCAAGCTGCCGCAGGCTTTCCTTCCAGGCTTCGATATGCGCCTTCCAGTCGCCGGTCTGCGTCTTGATGCTCTCGGATACCGGAATACTCTCGACAAGTTCCCACTCCAGACCACCCGCGCGGACCTCCGCTTGCCGCTTCTGGATTTCGTCCAGTGTCCAAGCGGTGCCTGTCGGCACATGATGCAATGCGCTGACGATGCCGCGGGCCCCGGCCTGCGCGGCATCCTGCACCGTGACCTTGTCAATCGGACCAAACCAGCGCCAGATATGTCTCATGCTTTTTTCCTCTTCGGGCTTTGCGACTTCGCGTGCGCACGTCTCATCGGGAACCCAAAGCGCCGCACCGACACGCCACACAGGGCGTGACCGACATCGACCGGGCCCGGCCAAGGGAAATGCCTGACGATACGAATCGGTCGATCCGAATCGACGGTAAGTGAATCACGGAAGCCTCCCCAGCCGACCGAGTCGGGACGCGCTCCTCGCCATCCCGACCATTAGGGTCGCATCATTTAATATACTACCATGGCAGACTGTCAACGCGTCGGGCGTGGATATTCTCTCGGAACTGTGCGATTACCGTTCAAACGAAAGACATGAAGGATCGCCGAAATGGTGGTGAAACGTACGGATGAGATCTCGGAATCCGGAATGGGGGGGCCCGCCTCTTCGGTTCTTCTGACCATCAATCCCCGCCAGCCGATCGCGGCGCAGATTTACGAGAAGCTGAGGCGCGCGATCATCACGCTCGCCATGATGCCATCCGAGGCACTGAGCGAAAAAGAGCTTTCCCTTCAGCTCGGCGTCAGCCGCACACCGGTGCGCGAGGCCCTGATCCGGCTGGCCGATGAAGGCCTCATCGACATCCTCCCGCAACGCGGCAGCTTCGTCGCACCGATTCGCCTTCGGGACGTCGAAGAAGCACAGTTCATTCGAGAAGCATTGGAGGTTTCCATCACAAAACGCCTGGCAGCCGGCTGTTCCCGGCGCTTCCTGACCGAAATCAAAAGCAATCTCTACGATCAGGAAAAGGCCGTGAATGCGGAGGCGCTCGACCTCTTTCTCGATCTCGACGAAACCTTCCACCGCAGCTTCTGCGAGGAGGCATCGCTGTCGAAGAGCTGGCGCGTCATCCAGTCCGTCAAGCTGCAGATGGACCGCGTGCGCTATCTCAGCCTGCCCGACCCATCTCACCTCAGGACCCTCCTCGGACAACACCGCGCCGTCGTGGATGCCATCGAAGCGGGCGATGCCGTCACGGCTGGAAACAGCATGGCGGCGCATCTGCGCGAGGTCCTGCGCACGGCGCATCGCCTGCGCGAACAGCGTGCTGATCTCATCGAAGCGTGAATTCCCGACGTCTCTAAAATACCTTCCCCGCACCTGGTTGACATTCTACCATGGTAGTCATAGACAAGATGGGAGGATAGCCGCGGATCGGCGAATGGAGGAGGCAGGGGGAACTGCATCGACGGAATGCCATCGCTGGATTGCCACGGAGCTTGATCGCTACGGAGATCGTGATCTCCGAACCGGCCGCGGGGGCGCAAGATACCGGATGATCCAAGGGACGGCTTCGTCAGCCCGTCTCGCTCACCACCACCGACCCCGACGACCGAACCGCGCGGCACAGGCTGCAGCGGGAGGATTGACACATATCAACCTGGGAGGAACATCATGAACATTACACGGAGAACGTTCGGCACATTTGCGGCGGGTGCCGCTGCGGGGCTGATTGCAGCCCCCGGCATTCTGCGCGCGGCCTCCAAGGTCAAGCTGCGTTACGGCACGGCCTTCCCGCCCACGCACCCTGGCGTCACCCGTATCGTCGAAGCATCGAAAGCGATCGCTGCACGTTCGGAAGGTGCCATCGACCTGCAGGTCTATCCGGGTAGCCAGCTCGGCGGCGAGTCCGACATGTTTGCCCAGGTCCGCGGCGGCGCCCTCGATCTGATGTCCACGTCGAGCGTCAACCAGACCATCGTACCGTTTGCCGCCATCAATGCAGTCGCCTTCGCCTTCCCCACTTACGACCATGTCTGGAAGGCCATGGACGGCGATCTCGGCGATTTCGTTCGCAAGGCTTTCTTCGAGGCCGGCTTGTTCGTCTTCCCGAAGATGCTCGACAATGGCTACCGCAACATCACGACGGGCAGCAAGCCGATCCTGACGCCGGCGGACCTCGCAGGCATGAAGATCCGCGTTCCCGGCAACCAGCTCTGGGTCACGCTGTTCCAGACCCTGGGCGCCGCCCCGACGCCGCTGAACTTCGGCGAGCTTTACGCCGCGCTCCAGACGCACATCGTAGATGGCCAGGAGAATCCGCTGGCGCTCATCCAGAGCTCCAAGCTCTATGAGGTGCAGAAGCACGTTTCGATGACCGGCCACATCTGGGACGGTCACCACATCTTCTGCAACAACCGTCGCTGGTCGGCGATACCTGCCGAAGCCCAGACCATCATTCTGGAAGAGCTGTCGACCGCCGCCGTCAACGAACGCGCCGACATCAAGGCCCTGAACGAACAGGCCCGGATCGACATCGAGGCCGCCGGCCTGACGTTCCACACGGTCGACAAGGCACCCTTCCGCGACGTGCTGGCAAAGGCCGGCTTCTACGCCGGCTGGAAGGAAAAGTTCGGCGCCGAAGCCTGGGGCCTGCTCGAGAAGGACGTCGGCACGCTCTGACGACCAAATCGCGGCGCATAGCCCCCACCAACAGGGACTGTGCGCCGCGTTGCTTCGGGAAGCCGCTGGGCTCTCCTGAAACAGGACGATGTGCCGCGTTGAAGCGGATTTTCGGGGGGAACCATCATGGAAGCAACAACCACCGCGGACTTGCCCGCTCCAAACGGCGCATTCCAGCGCTTCGACCGCCTTTTCGGCCATCTCGTCGAAGCCATTGCTGCCACGATCGTTCTTGCCGAGATCATTCTTCTCGGCTGGGCGACCACGGCGCGCTACCTCCTCCACACGCCCCTCATCTGGTCCGACGAGGTCGCGACGATCCTCTTCGTATGGATGACCATGCTCGGATCCGTCGTCGCCCTGCGGCGCGGTCAGCACATGCGGCTCACCGCCTTCGTGCGCAAGCTTTCGCCCGTCTGGGAGAATCGCGCCAATGCCTTCGCCATGGTGATCGTGACGACGCTGCTCGCGCTCATGCTGCTCCCGACCTGGGAACATGTCGAAGAGCGCATCATCAGCGTGACGCCCGTTCTGCAGATCAGCGAAGCCTGGCGCGAAGCGGCACTGCTCGTCGGCGTCGTGCTGATGCTTATCACCGCGGCCGACAAGATGCTGCGGGCCAGCTCGCTGGCGCAGATCGCGGTCAGCCTTCTCGTCCTCGCCGCCGTCTTCGGCTGTTTCCAGCTGGCGATGCCCTGGTTCGAGGAAATCGGCAATTACAGCCTGCTGATCTTCTTCATCGGCCTCGTCCTCCTCGGCATCATGCTCGGCGTCCCCATCGCATTCGCCTTCGTGCTTGCGACAGCCGCCTATCTCAATTTCGCCAGCTGGGTGCCGATCTCGATCGTTCCCGGGCGGATGAGCGAAGGCATGTCGCACATGATCCTGCTCTCGGTTCCGATGTTCGTCTTCCTCGGCGCGGTCATCGAAATGGCCGGCCTTGCACAGGCGATGATCGCCTTCCTCGTCTCGCTGATCGGCCACCTGCGCGGCGGCCTGCAATATGTGCTCCTCGGCGCAATCTATCTCGTCTCGGGCATCTCCGGCGCGAAGGCTGCCGATATGGCCGCCGTCGCTCCTGCCTTGTTTCCCGAAATGAAGAAGCGCGGCAACAAGGACAGCGACCTCGTCTCCCTGCTGTCGGCATCTGCCGTGATGTCGGAAACCATTCCCCCGTCGATCGTGCTGATCACGGTCGGCTCCGTCACCGGCGTATCGATCGCGGCCCTGTTCACCGCAGGCCTCCTGCCCGCCTTCGTCGGCATGCTTGCGCTGTGCGTCGTCGTTTTCATCCAGACGCGCGGCGAAGACAACAGCCAAGCCCGCAAGATCGACGGCAAGACGAAGCTCAAGCTTTTCCTCGCCGCCATCCCCGGCCTCGGCCTGCCGATCGTCATCCGCACGGCCGTCGTCGAAGGTGTGGCCACCGCCACGGAGGTCGCGACGATCGGCATCATCTACTCCATCTTCGTCGGAGCCCTGTTCTATCGTCAGATGAAGTGGCGCCGGCTCTATCCGATGCTGGTCGATGCAGCCTCGCTCTCCGGCTCGATCCTGCTCGTCGTTGGCGCGGCCACAGCCATGGGCTGGGCGCTGACGCAGTCCGGCTTCTCGCAATATCTGGTCGATCTCATGCAGGGCGTTCCCGGCGGCAAGATGGGCTTCCTGTTGCTCTCGGCGCTGGCCTTCATCATTCTCGGCAGCGTGCTTGAGGGCGTCCCTGCGATCGTTCTCTTCGGCCCCCTCCTCTTTCCCATCGCCAAACTGATGGGCATCGACGAGGTGCATTATGCGATCGTCGCGGTCTTTGCGATGGGGTTCGGCCTGTTCTCACCGCCCTTCGGCGTCGGCTTCTACCTCGCCTGCGCCATCGGCCGCGTGTCGCCAGACGATGTCATCGGCAAAGTCTGGCCCCACCTCCTCGCCCTCTTCTGCGCCCTGCTGCTGATCATCTTCGTCCCCTGGATCTCGATCGGCTTCCTGTAATCAGCAGAAGACAACCGAATATCCACTGGATCAACCACATGGATCACGCCACGCAACAGAACGAACAGCCGGGCGACATCGCTCGGCTGTACTGCGTTTGAGTCCCTCTTGCCGGCTAGAAACGACCGATCCCGCCCGCCGGCTTTTCAAACAATGCGTTTGCCCTCAACATCGAGGACCTCTTCGCCATCTTCCTTGGCGAACGCGCCCTTTTGGGTTGCCGGCAGAATATCCAGCACGCGTTCGGAGGGACGCGCGAGGCGGGTGCCTATCGGCGTGATCACGAAGGGACGATTGATCAGGATCGGATGCGTCAGCATCGCGTCGAGCAGTTGCTCATCGGAAAGGTCGGGATCATCGAGCCCGAGCTCCGCGTAGGGCGTGCCCTTCTCGCGGATCGCCTGTCGCACTGTCAGGCCGGCGTCACCGATCATCTTTACAAGCTGATTGCGGGTGGGCGGAGCCTTCAGATATTCGATCACCGTGGGTTCGATCCCGGCGTGACGGATCAGCGCCAGCGTGTTGCGCGAGGTCCCGCAGGCGGGGTTGTGGTAGATGGTGACATCCATGGTCTCAGGCCTTCCTGTTCATCGGTGTGTCTGCGCGAGAACCTGCTCGCGTCAAACGCTCCAGTGACAGGGATTATGCTTCTGCTTCGGCATATTCGGCAATCACTCTTCGGAAAGAAGTGAGGGCCGTCCCGACTGAAATGAAGGGGAGCACACGGGAGATCTCGTGAAGAATGGTCCTTCGAACACGAAAGGCGGAAGGACAAATCACGGCAAAGGACGTTTTGGTGGGTGATGTAGGGTTCGAACCTACGACCCGCTGATTAAGAGTCAGCTGCTCTACCAACTGAGCTAATCACCCACGACGACTGCATTGCTGCGGTCTGACGCGGCGTATAGAGGCCTTCGCGCGGCTTGTCCAGTTGTCGGGGACAGGAATCCGTGGAAACTGCAAACTTATCAGAGATAGAGTTCACCGGCAGCGATCTTGACCGCGTGTCCGCCGATCCGCGCGCCGACGATGTCGCCGTTCGCGATGTCGAGATGGAGGTGCAGGTAGGAGGGCCGTCCCATCTCCACGCCCTGCTCCACGAGGAAGCTGTGATGCCCTTCGGTCAACTGGTCGAAGCAGTGAATTGCCGCGGAAAAGGCGGCGAGCGCCGAGCCGGTCGCAGGATCCTCATGCACGCCCATGGCGGGCGCGAACATGCGGGTGTGGAACCGGGCGTGATGATTGATGCCGCCACGACAATAGAGATAGGCGCTGGCCAGCCGCCCGTCGGCCATCGGCGCGATCTGCTCCCAGCGCGCCGCATCGAACTCCAGGTCCGTCATGGCCTTGAGGTCGTGCAACGGCACGGCCACGAACGGGACGCCGGCGCTCCAGAGGGCGGGCACGTGGTTCTCAAAACCGATCTGCGTCGATTTCAAACTCAAGGCGTCGGCGATCCTGCCGATGTCGAAGCGCGCATCCAGCCGCACGGATTTGCGCGGCAGGTCGAACTCCGCAAAGCCGGCCTCGCCCGGCCGCAGCTTCACCGCGCAGCGCACCGGGCCGATATTCTCCTCGAGCACATGCACAAGATCACGGTTGACGCCCTCGCCGGCCTGCGCGTCCTCTGCCAGCGCCACGGCCGTGCCGACGGTCGGGTGTCCGGCGAAGGGAAGTTCGGTGCCCGGCGTGAAGATGCGTAGCCGCGCGGCAGACGTCGGGTTCTCCGGCTTGCAGACGAACACGGTCTCCGACAGATTGAATTCGCCGGCGATCGCCTGCATGGCCTCGGTCGAAAGACCGTCGCCATCAAAAACCACGGCGAGCGGATTGCCCTGAAGCTTCTCGCTGGTGAAGACGTCGTAGATCGCGTAGCGGCGTGCCAAATCCGTTCTCCCACTCCATGCGCCCGCCTCGGTATCATCGGCCGCCGGCGAACCTTGCCTTCGCGTTCCGCCGCGGGCAAGGCAAAAACGTCATTGCGGCTTTCCGAAGATATGCGCGAGGATCACCCGCATGAACGGCTGGTAGTTGTGCTTCTCGGGATCGGCATCAAAGATCGCGACCGCACCGTCGATCTCTTCCTCCTCGGCGGTCTCGACATGGTGCTGGATGCGAGAGAGAATGGAGGCCGACGTTTCCGCAAAACGGAGCCGGCGAAACAGCGTGACGGCGCCGCCGATATGCAGCGCCTGAAAAGGCCCGGCTTCCGCCTCCGCGATATCGATCCCCGTTTCCTCCAGCACCTCGCGGCGCATGTTGCCCGGCACGTCGCAGACCCGGCCACGAGCATCCTCCACGATGTCGGAGGCATCTATCGAGCCGGCCGCACAGTAAACCTTGCCCGGATTGGCCGTCCGCTTCCCCATGCGCACCGCGATGACGGCCCCGTCCGAGGTCTCGATGACGGGAATGGCGGCAAGGTGGCAGGCGACCGGAGGGCGAGACACGTTGCGCCACCAGAGAAACGCCGCATAGGGCGCGAGGTAGCCCTCGCCCACGATGGTACCGGCTTCCACGGTCAGGCGGTGCTGCAACACCATCTCGCCATTAAAGAGCGCGGGATTGGCAGCCTGTTCCCGCACCCAGTTCGCCGCAATCTCAGGACCATGCTGCGCGAGGATAGGATGCGGCCCCGGCAGGACGCGCAGGTCGGTGCCGACGACCGGGAAGATCGTGCGTTCCGCGGGCCAGCCCGCACCGATGCCGGACGGGCGGATCTGCGACGCCTCAGACATCGAGCGCGACCACGACCGGGCAATGGTCCGATGCCTTCGGACGGTCCCAGCCGATGCGGGGATAGCGTTCGACATCCTGTCCCGGCGGAAACACGGTGCGGTAGGGTTGTCCGGCTCGGATGATCTCCGGCACGGCCTCGGCATTGCGCGCGGCAAGCGCCGGCGACAGCCAGATATAGTCGAGCTGGCAGAGATGGCGCTCCGCCGGGCCGCGGCTGTGGAACAGCGTCCAGCGGTCGAGCACCGGCCGGCGCTGCACCACGTTCTCGACAAAGCCGTCCGCCGCAAACACGTCGAGCGCTGCGGACATGTCGGCCGCCGGTGAAAAAGCGTAGCCGTTGCGGCGGTCGCCGGTGACGTCGATGCGCTCGCGGTAGTCGTTCATATCGCCGCAAATGGCAAAGCTTGCATCCTGCATGTGAGCGGCGAACCGCTTTTCGATAATGCTCCGCACCGCAAGCGCTTCGGCACGCCGCACCGGCATGGTGGAAAGCCGGCCGTCCACCCCATCCCGGCTCGGCCCCATCGACTTGAAATGCACGACGAACAGGATCAAAGGCCGCCCGCCGATCGTCAGTTCCAGTTGCAGGCAATCGCGGCGGAAGATGCGGTCCTCCGGCACATTCGTGCGGGCGATGTGCGCATCGTGAAGGCCGAGGTCGGCATAGGTCAGCGCCGCGTGCGAGATGGCGCTGGTGCAGACGATGGCCTCGCCGTCGCGCGTCGTCTCCCGCATCATCACGGCGACGTCGATACCGCGTCCGTCATTCCCCTCGATCAGCACCTTCTTGCGATAGCCGCTGCCCATCATCCGATAGAGATAGCCATATTCGAAGGCCTCCAGCGCAGCCATGTCGTCGGCCTCCTGCAGGCAGAGAATGTCGGCATCGCAATCGGCGATCGCCAGCGCCGACATCTGCCGCGTGTCGTCGGCGTGGGTGATCGTGCGAGCCTCTTCCAGACGCTCATAGGCCGCCTCGTTGCCGATATCGAACAGGCGAAGCACGCGGTCCTGCTTGGATGGGTTGCGGAAGCCGGAGAAATCGAACCGGCGCATGAGGTTTTCGATGTTGAAGGTCGCAAGTCGAAGGGTCATGAAGGCATCCGCTGTCTGATGCCAGACCATAGACCGGCCGATGGAAGAGGCAAGTCCGGAAGAGGTGGAACGCAGGCCCCTCGCAAGCCATGCCTCATTTGCTCCCGATGCCGTTCCCGCCATCGCCGCCGCGCCCTATCTTCGGCTTCACGACGGACAACAGGAGGAAACAGCATGGAATATCGCCATCTCGGCCGCTCGGGCCTCAAGGTCTCCACCATCACCATGGGCACGATGACCATGGGCGGCAAAGGCTGGGCCTCGATGGTCGGCAGCCAGGGCGTGGAGGAGGCGCGTCGGCTGATCGACATGTGCCTCGATGCCGGCGTCAACCTGATCGACACCGCCAACGCCTATTCCGCCGGTGCCTCGGAGGAAATCATCGGCGAAGTTCTCGGCGGCAAGCGCAAGAACGATGTGCTGATCGCGACCAAGGCACGCTTTCCCATGGGCGAAGGCGTCAACAATCAGGGCCTGTCGCGCCACCACCTCATCCGCGAATGCGAGTCGAGCCTGAAGCGGCTGAACACGGATGTGATCGACCTCTACCAGGTCCACCAGTGGGACGGGCAGACGCCGCTGGAAGAGACGATGGCGGCGCTCGATACGCTCGTGCAGCATGGCAAGGTCCGCTATATCGGCTGCTCGAATTTCTCCGGCTGGCACATCATGAAGGCCATGGGGATCAGCGCCAGCGACCATCGCCACCGCTTCGTCAGCCAGCAGATCCACTATACGCTCGAAGCGCGCGAGGCCGAATACGAGCTTCTGCCGATCTCGATCGACCAGGGCCTCGGCGTCCTCGTGTGGAGCCCGATTGCAGGCGGCCTGCTCTCCGGCAAACACCGGCGCAACCATACGCCCGAAGGCAGCCGACAGGCCGCCGGCTGGACGGAACCGCCGATCCGCGACGTGGACCGCCTGTGGTCGATCGTGGATGTGCTGGTCGAGATCGCGGAAAGCCGCAGCGTGTCGGCCGCGCAGGTGGCGCTGGCCTGGCTGATCGGCCGCAAGGCCGTGACCTCGGTCATCATCGGCGGACGGACGGAAGACCAGTTCCGCGACAACCTCGCGTCCGCCGACCTGAAACTGACGGAGGACGAACGCAACCGCCTCGACACCGTCAGCGCACCGCCCATCCTCTATCCCTACTGGCACCAGATGCAGACAGCAGCCGAGCGCCTTGGCGAGGCGGATTTATCTCTGCTCGGTCCGCATATTGCCAAGGCCTGAAGAAAAAACCCGCGGCGGAGCGATCATCCGCCGCGGGCTTTACGCTATCAAAGACGCTTGAGAAGCTCGGCCTTCTTCGCCGAGAACTCTTCGTCCGAAAGAATGCCGGCGGTCCGCAGGGCAGCAAGCTTCTCGATCAGGGCGATGATCTGCAGGCCGTCCGAAGCCGGCTGGGCGGTCGAGGCCGCATGCTGCGATCGATCCGATGACGGAACGGAGACTTCCTGCCGGGATTCTGCCGCGTCCACCAGACGCTCCTCAAGCGATGCGCTCGAGGGGCTGATGGCGGCGAGCGGTGCGGACTGGGCGGAAGGCCAGTTTTCCCCGGCATTCTCGCCAGCGCCCGTTTCTGGCACAGACCAGGGATCGGAACGGCTCGGGGCATCGGAATATCCCGCGCCGGCATGGTTCTTGTCGTGGTTGCCGATCGGCTCGGCACCGGGCAGATCCCCACCATTGTTGAGACGGCGAAGGCCGGAAACGGAGAAGGAGCCGCGCTGGCTGGTAAAGGTCTGCGAGCCACCGAAGCCCTGCTGCTGGCCGACGCCGGAGATCAGGTGGTCCTCGGTATCGTAGAGGGTGACGCCGTCCTTGTCCTTGATCGCAAGGCAGCGCTGGGAGGGGAAGACCGCATAGGCGCTGTCGTTCTGCGCGCCGGTGCTGGAGGGAACGCCCAGCCATTGCGGCCACCAGGCGTGCTGCCCGGTCGATGCGCCCGGCAGGTCGATGCGTCCCGAAGTCAGCGCTTCAGCCAGGCTGTTGCAAAGATTGTCGACCGTGTTCTTCAGCCCGTGATTGAACATGTCGCCGACCATGGTCATGCCGCCGCGCATCCACTGGCCGTGGCCGCCGAGTTCGGCGATATCGAACTGCGCCATCGTGCCGTGCCCGCGCTTGACCGCAACGAGCATGGCAGTCACGGCGCCTTCGCTCAGCTGGAAGCGTCCGGCGAGGTCGGAAATAAAGGCTTTTGTGGCATCGCTCTGGCCCTGCATCGATCGTCCTCTCAGGTGACATCACGCGGAGAAAGCCGCGTACCCCTCTCATGACAGAGTGGTACGCGAATACATAGAGCGATGCTTGCAGACGATCAGGCGACCTTGGCGAGTATTTCACCGCGGATGAGATTGGCGAGGCGCGAGATGCCCTCCTCGATCATGGTCTCATTGGCGCAGGAGAAGCTGACGCGCAGCGTGTTGGCGCCGGAGCCATCGGCGAAAAAGGCCTTACCGGGCACGAAGGCGACCTTGGCGGTGACCAATGATTTCGCCAGCAGCGCGGCACCCTCCATGCCGACCGGCAGCGTCAGCCAGACGAACATGCCGCCTTCCGGGCGCGTCCAGGACACGCCGTCGGGCATATGCGTTTCCAGCGCCTTCAGCATCGCATCGCGGCGTTGGCTGTAGACGGAACGGATCTTGTCGACCTGCTGGTCGAACCCGCGCTCGGCCACATGGCAGATCGCCATCTGGTTGATGGTCGAGGAGTGCAGGTCGGCCGCCTGCTTCATCAGGACGAGCTTGCGGATGACCGGCATGGCGGCCACGACGAAACCGACGCGAAGACCCGGCGCCAGCGTCTTGGAGAACGAACCGCTATAGATCGTGCGCGTCTCGTTGATGGCGCCCTTGCGGGCGATTTCCAGCGCGAGGATCGGCGGGATCGCATCGCCGTTGAAGCGCAGCGACTGGTAGGCGCCATCCTCGATGATGGCGATGTCCATCTCGTCGGCCATGTCGATCAGCGCTTCGCGCTGGGTGCGCGTCACGGTCTCGCCGGTGGGGTTGGAGAAATCCGCGGAGAGATAGGCGAACTTGACGCGCCCGCCGCCCTTTGCGGCCGTTTCCTGATAGGCCGCAGGCGTGCGATTGCCGCCGGGCGTCAGCTGGTCGTAGTTCGGCTCATAGGCATTGAAGGCCTGCAGCGCGCCGAGATAGGTCGGCCACGTCACCAGCGCCGTATCGTTCGGCGACAGGAACAGCTTGCCGAGATAATCGAGAGCCTGCTGCGACCCGGATGTGATGAGGATGTTTTCCGCCTCGCAGGGGATGCCGATCTTCGCCATTTCGCCGACCAGCCATTCGCGTAGCGGCAGGTAACCTTCGCTCACCGAATACTGAAGGGCTGCACCGACGGACGGGCCTGAGAAGATATCGGCATAGGCCGCCTTGAATTCCGCATCCGGAAACAAGGCCGGGTCCGGAATGCCGCCGGCAAACGAGATGATGTCGGGGCGATCGAGCAGCTTCAGAAGTTCGCGGATTTCCGACGCGCGCATACGGCTCGAGCGCGTTGCGAAAATGGATTCCCAGTCCAGCATGGATGTTTCCTCGATAATGCTTTTGCCGAACCACATCACGGCCGGCGGAATAAGTCAACAATACTGACCTAAATCAGCGGAAAAAGTCCTCTCTGCGGGACGACCGAGAGAGGCGGGCGGCGGGGTGAAGCGGATGGGTGACATGGGAGATTATGCCGGACATGGAGCGCCGGGCACGAATGCCCGGCGAGGTCTCTCTGGAAGGTCCGGTCCTCTGCCGTCCTCCGCAAGCATCAGCGTTGCTGACGCGTCTCAAGCATTGCCGGATGTCACACTGCACGCGATCAGGGCGCCGATGGCGCAGAGAATCGCAAAGTCGAACCAGGCGAAATACTCCATCACAGTCGTCATCACACTATCCTCCTCGATGTGGAACGAGACAGGATCAGTGTGCGCCCAACAGCGCGATCATGCAACCTTCAATGTAAATTTTTGCGAAGCACAATCTATTTTGCACTGCAAAAACAACGAGGATGCTGATTGTTGTCATGAACGAAAACGCCGGGCATGACAGCCCGGCATTCTCTTGTTCCAACCGTGAAAGGCGGATCAGTTCTTGGCCTTGTCGACCAGCTGGTTCTTGGCGATCCAGGGCATCATGCCGCGCAGCTTGGCGCCGACTTCCTCGATCTGGTGGTTGTCGTTCATGCGGCGGATACCCTTGAAGCGCGCGGCGCCCGAACGGTATTCCTGCATCCAGTCCGAGGTGAACTTGCCGGTCTGGATGTCGTGCAGAACGCGCTTCATCTCGGCCTTCGTTTCAGACGTGATGATGCGCGGACCCGTGACGTATTCGCCCCACTCGGCCGTGTTGGAGATCGAGTAGTTCATGTTGGCGATGCCGCCTTCATAGATCAGGTCGACGATCAGCTTCACTTCGTGCAGGCACTCGAAATAGGCCATTTCCGGCGCATAGCCGCCTTCGACCAGCGTTTCGAAACCGGCGCGGATCAGCTCGACCAGACCGCCGCAGAGAACGACCTGTTCGCCGAAGAGGTCGGTTTCGCACTCTTCCTTGAAGTTGGTCTCGATGATGCCCGAACGACCGCCGCCAACGCCGCAGGCGTAGGAGAGCGCGAGATCGAGCGCGTTGCCCGAAGCATCCTTCTCGACGGCAACGAGGCAGGGCACGCCGCCGCCCTTCTGGTATTCGCCGCGAACCGTGTGGCCCGGGCCCTTCGGTGCGATCATGACGACGTCGAGCGTCTCCTTCGGCTCGATGAGGCCGAAGTGGACGTTGAGGCCGTGTGCGAAGGCGATGGCAGCGCCGTCACGGATGTTGCCGGCGATGTCGGCCTTGTAGATGTCGGCCTGGAGCTCGTCCGGGGTCGCCATCATCAGGAGATCGCCCCACTTGGCGGCTTCGGCAACGGTCATGACCTTGAAGCCATCGGCTTCGGCCTTCTTGATGGTC
Organism: Rhizobium sp. PP-CC-3G-465; assembly: GCF_004343445.1. Classification (NCBI taxonomy): domain Bacteria; kingdom Pseudomonadati; phylum Pseudomonadota; class Alphaproteobacteria; order Hyphomicrobiales; family Rhizobiaceae; genus Rhizobium; species Rhizobium sp. PP-CC-3G-465. The sequence continues at coordinate 554,157 of NZ_SLYH01000001.1, read as the reverse complement.
GGCGAACCGGCCTTCAGGGCGATGACGACGTTGGTGGCGCCGCTGTCCTTGAGGTTCAGCGCATGGGCGCGACCCTGGCTGCCGTAGCCGACAATAACGACGTTCTTGGACTTGATGAGATTGAGATCGGCATCACGATCGTAATAGACGCGCATGGAATGTATCCTTCCCTTGTTGAACTCTAGGCCGCCTTCAGGGCTTGGCCGTTTGCTTCTTCGTGCCGCAAAGATCGAGAAAGGCGTCGACCGCCCGCTCCGCCCTGCGGCTGAAATCCTGTTTCGTCAGCTTCATGTCTTCGCCGAGCAGCATGCGAAGATGCAGATCGGTGACGACGAGCCCGTAAAGCATGCCATAGGCTTCTTCGCCATTGTCGAACCGCAACAGCCCTGCCCTGCGTCCGGCATCGAGCAGCCCTCCGGCACGCTTGCCGATCTGGCGGCGGCCGCGCTCCTGCAGCATCTGCCCGAGATGGGAGCCATCACGGCTCGCCTGCCCGATCGCAAGACGGTTGAGCGCCAGCGAAACGTCGCCGCTGAGGACGTCGAGCAGATCGCGCGCGAACACCACGAGATGCGCGCGCAGGCTGTCCACGGTCAGCGTTTCCGCGCGCTCTTCCAGCGTGCGCACCTTGCTCGCCTGATAGCCGATCATCGCCGACAGAATGCCGTCGCGATCGCCGAACCACTTGTAGAGGCTCTCCTTGGAGCAGTTCGCCGCCCTCGCAACGCCTGCCGTCGTCAAGGCCCGCTCGCCGCCATCGACCAGCAGCCGAAGCGCGCTGTCGAGAACAGCGTTCTGGCGCGGCGAAAATTCCGGCTGGGTGGACAGGGACGACACGGGTGAAAAACCTTCAAAATGAGTACCGTACGGTACGGTTCTTCTTATGCCGGATGCTACGCTGTCGGTCAAGCGGCTGGGGCAAATTTATCGAATGCGCGAAAACGCAAGAATGGACCTCCCGCTTCGCCGCGGGCTGGTCTACAGATCGACCGGAGATATTCGGGAGGAACACTATGCTAAAGCGTTGCGCCATCGCCTTCACGCTCGTCGCCGCGCTTTTGTCAGCGCATCCAGGCTTTGCGCAATCGACGTCGGAGGCCCGGGAGAGGATCGAGGCGCTCCATGGCAATTCCGAAGGGTTCGATGACAGTTTCAAGCTCCTCACGGAGGCTATGCGCTTTGGCGATCCCGTTACCGTGGCCAATCTCGGCGCGTACCCGCTGACCGTCAACGCCAATGGCGAGAGCTACGACATCCAGTCGGAAGACGACATGGTGGAGAATTACGAAAAGCTGGTGACGCAGGAAACGCAGAACAGCGTGGCGGAACAGACCTATGGCGACCTCATCGTCAACAGCGACGGCGTCGGCTTTGCGAATGGCGCGCTGTGGATGTCGGCAATTTGCGACACGGACGACTGCAGCGTCTCGCATTGGGCCATCACCAGCATCAACAACTGAGGATTTAAACGGCGTAATCGACCGGAAACGCGCCGCCGCTTTTCAGCACCTCCATCGAAATCGAGGCGGAGACATCGAAGAGTTCCGTCTTGCGCACGATCTGCTTGTAGATGACGTCGTAATGCTCGACGCGCGGCAGCACGATCTTCAGGATGTAATCGTAATTGCCGGTCAGCCGGTGCACCTCGACGATCTCCGGGATGTCGCGGATAATCCGACGAAACCCGTCGATCCACTCGTCGGAATGCTGCGTCGTCTTGATCAGGGCGAACACGGTCGTGGGCACGCCGATCCGGTCGCGATCGAGCACCGCGATTCGGCGTGCGATGTAGCCCGCCTCTTCCAGCCGCTGGATGCGGCGCGAGCAGGCCGAGAGCGACAGGCTGATCTTTTCGGCCAGCACCGTCACCGACTGGTCCGCATCCTCCTGCAACAGTCCCAGCAGCTTTCGGTCGCGATCGTCGAGCATTCTGGCGCCTCCACGGAATGTTACGCCGAAATATTGCACGAATGCGGATAAAAGCGCAATTCTATTGCGTCTCCCGAACGAGAAGAGCTTGAAAATGCAAGCACATGCCACGCGATCCGCCGCATCATGACCGTCATCGCGAGCTAAGCAGGGGAAACGACATCATGCGCAAGATCGGTCTCATCGGTGGAATGAGCTTCGAGAGTTCGGCGGTCTATTACCGCATGGTCAACGAAGCGGTGCGTTCCCACCTTGGTGGCCTGCACTCGGCCGAAGTCCTGCTGCATTCCGTCGATTTCCAGTCGATCGTGGATCTCCAACTGGCCGGCCGCTGGCCCGATGCCGCCAAGCGCCTCGCCGACGTTGCGCGTGGTCTGGAGGCCGCCGGTGCGGACTGCGTTCTGATCTGCACGAACACGATGCATCTCGTGGCAGAGGACGTGCAGGCCGCCATCGGTGTGCCGCTCATCAACATCATCGACGAGACTGCAAAGGCCATGACCGCGGCGGGCATTCGCCGCCCGCTGCTGCTGGCCACCCGCTACACCATGGAGCACGGCTTCTATGCGGACCGCATGGCGGGCCTCGGGATCGACGTCATGGTGCCCTCGGCTGATGATCGTACGCTCGTCCACGACGTCATCTTCAAGGAACTTTGCGCCGGCCATGTCCATGATGCCTCGCGTGAGGCGCTGCATGCGGTGATCGCCAAGGCGAAGGCCGAAGGTGCCGATGCGGTGATCCTCGGCTGCACCGAGATCTGCCTGATTCTCGACCCCGATGCCCTCGCCCTTCCCGGCTTCGATTCGACCGCCATCCATGCAAAGGCCGCCGTTGCCTTCGCACTGGACGGAGCGACGGAAACAACCAGCAAAAAGGCGGCCTGAAGCCGACCATGCTACATCGTGGCATCAAATTCGGTGCGGGCCTCGCGAATGGCACCGTGGTGCTGCGCCGACCAGTCCACAAGCGGCAGGAGCACGGTGAGGAACGAGCGTCCGAGATCCGTCAGGGCGTAATCCACGCTCGGCGGATTGGTCGGATAGACCGTGCGCGAAATATAGCCATCGCGCTGGAGATCGCGCAGCGTCTGCGTCAGCATGCGTTGCGAGATATCCGGAATGGTACGCTTAAGCGCCGAAAACCGCATCGACCCCTCGCTCAGCGCATGGATCATCAACGTCGTCCACTTGCCACCGATATTTCCGAGCACGTCGCGCATGGGGCAATTCCCGGGCGTAAAGACCATGCCGCCGATGATCATGGCGCTTTCACCTCGGGTCTTGCGGACATTCGTGTTCACCGGTCGGTTTCCTTTCTGTGCCTATAGGCGAAAAAACTGCCACCTTTACAGAGACGCCTCAGTGAGGAATGAAGAGAAAGTCTCTTTTTGAGACCATATCTATCATTGGCTCAGCCTGCAATGCGGCAGCCGTCATTCTTGAGAAGGAAGTCCATGTCCACGATCCTCGTCACCGGCGCCTCCGGCCAGTTCGGCCGTCTCGTTCTCGACGCCCTCCTCGCTTCGGGCAAGGTCGCACCCGCCGACATCGTCGCCGCCAGCCGCGATACGGGCAAGCTGGCTGCCTATGCCGAAAAGGGCGTGACGCTGCGCACGGCAGACTTCGATGACGCCGCCACGCTCGACGCTGCTTTCCAGGGCATCGACAAGGCGCTGATCATCTCGACCGATGCGCTCGCCGTTCCCGGCCAGCGCCTGACCCAGCACCGCAATGCCGTTACCGCCGCCAAGCGCGCAGGCGTCGGTCGTTTGTTCTACACGTCCCTGCCAAATGCCGAGACATCGGCCGTCACCTTCGCGCCGGATCACCTCGGCACCGAAGAAGCCATCAAGGCGTCGGGGCTCGCCTATACGATCCTTCGCAACAGCTGGTACATGGAGAACCTGTTCCTGTCGCTGCCGAGCGCCCTCCAGTCGGGCACCTGGTACACCTCGGCAAGTGATGGTCGTACGTCCTACGTCGCCCGTGCCGATCTCGCCGCCGCCACCGTCACAGCGCTTCTGGCCGACGAAACCGGCAATGTCACGCTGACCCTCACCGGCCCCGTCGGCTACACCAATGCCGAAGTGGCCGCGCTCGTCAGCGAGGTCACGGGCAAGCCGCTCGCCGTCGTCAACCTGACCGACGAACAACTTGCCGAAGGTTTGGCTGGCGCCGGTCTCCCCGGCTTCCTCATCCCGACGCTCGTGTCCTTCGACGCGAACACCCGCCTCGGCCATATCGAGATCGTCACCGACTCGGTGGAAACACTGACCGGCAGGCCATCGACGTCGCTTAAGGCTTTCCTTGAGGCAAACAAGGCCGCGCTCGCCGGCTGATCGACCCAGGAAGGCCTGCGGTCAGGCGACAAGCTCGCCGCAGGCCCGACGGAACCGGCGAACCGTTTCCGTCATCCCGTATTCCAGCGCATCGGCCGTCAGGCCATGGCCGATCGAGACCTCATCGAGATGGGGAACGTGCTCGACGAGCAGCGGCAGGTTTTCCACCGTCAGGTCATGGCCGGCATTGACCCCGAGGCCCAGTTCGCGAGCGATCTCGGCCGTGCGCCCCAGTTCCTTCGCGATCGCCGCCGCCTGGTCCGGCGCGCCGAAGCAGGCGCCGTAAGGACCGGTATAAAGCTCGATCCGGTCGGCCCCGGTCGCTCGTGCGATCTCGAGCGCTTCCCGGTCGCCATCACCGTCCGCAAACAAGGAGACGCGAAGCCCGAGATCCTTGAGGCGCGTGATCACATCCGTCAGCAGCGCCTGGTTTGCCCGGAAATCCCATCCGTGATCCGACGTTGCCTGTGCCGGGTCATCGGGAACCAGCGTCACTTGCTGAGGGCGATGCCGCTCGACCAGCCCCAGAAACTCGGCATTCGGATAGCCCTCCATGTTGAATTCCGCCTGCGGAAACATCTCGTCGATCAGCGTGCGCAGGGGACCGAGATCCGAAAAGCGAATGTGACGCTGGTCGGGACGCGGATGCACGGTCAGCCCATGCGCACCGGCCTCAAGCGCACGTTTGCCGATGCCGACAACCGAAGGCCACGGAAGATCGCGCCGGTTTCGCAGCATGGCGATCGCGTTGAGATTGACCGAAAGCTTGGCGGGCATGTGACACCTATGGAAACCGGGGAAATCGGAACGGCGGACGACGCGGCTGTGCGACGACGCCACCTCTACCATCCTGCGAGACGCCGTTCCAGAGCTGGTAACGGCCGAGCCTCGGTCGATCACCATGGGATCACGGAGCGCTCGCGGCTGAATGCAGCACCGAAATGCGGATCGAAGCCCCGTATGGTGCGCCACCGATTTATTTCTCCATTATTAGTAAGTAAATAACATCATTTTTAAACGCCACGCATTTCAGACCTTGCTAGGAGGAAAGCGAGGACAAACAATAGGCGCGCAGAACGTGGTTTGAGGGCGTCGAGTCGTGCCCGAAGACAGCTTTTCGTCCATAAATGAGCGTTTTTGGCGAAAATCGGCGATGCCGGCATGTGAGGGTTGCATCGTGCAAAACGGGAAAAAATCTTGCTTGTATGATAACATGCGTCTTACTGGTCAGACCGCATGAATACGTGCTTGATGGGAATCGAGGACGTCGAGAATCGCAATGACGCACGTGCCTCCCTGGGACGGGGATGGCCGGCAGGCCGTTTTCAAAGGAAGGAGGCACAGTGTCTTGAAGCCGTTGGACAGACCAACTGATACCGAAATTCGCAGGGCTCTTGCCGATGTGCTGTCCGGCACCGCTTTCGCGCGCTCCGAGCGTCTGCGCGCGTTCCTTTCCTACGTCGTCACGAAGGACCTGGCCGGGCAGGCCATGCAGTTGAAGGGCTACACCATTGCCGTGGACGTTTTCCGCCGGCCGGACGCCTTCAACGCCGATAGCGATCCCCTCGTCCGCGTTCACGCCGGCAAGCTGCGCAAGCTTCTGGCAGCCTATTACGAAGCCGAAGGGAAGGACGCCGTCTGGCAGATCGATATTCCCAAAGGCGGATACGCACCCATCTACCTGCGCCGCCCGCCCATGGCGAATGTGCCGGAAGCAATGGACCCCGAGACGAGCGTGGAGATGGTGAGCGCTGCCGCGATCGTCGAGATGGCACCTCGAGAGGCGGAGCCCGTCGAGATCGTCAACGAGGCGACGCCCGCTGACGTGTTGGATGAAAGCGCGGTGAGCGAGGCACCGCCGGCAACCGCCAGCGCTCGCGCGAGATCGCGTTTGTCGATCACCCGGCGGGCGAGACCGAGCTGGCTTCCAGCTCCGCTGGCATCGCCCGTCGCCATGATCTCTCTTCTCCCTCTCCTTCTTTTCGTGCCTCTGAGTTCGACGGCGCTTGGCGTCAGCCCGCAGGTTCAGGCCCGCTTTTCGATCTCCACGATGGCGAACGATATCGACCTGCCGCGCGTTACGGTTCGCTCCGATGGCGAGCAAACGAGCCTTGCGGCACAGCTTGCCGGGCAGATCCGCGGCGCGATGGACTACTACACGGTCATCATCCCGGTCTCGAAGCCGCGCATACCCGCGTCACCTCCACCATCGAAGAGCCCCCTCGCCTTCACGATCTCCATCAGTCCCGCGGAGACCGACAGTCAGACCCGCGTCACCGTGTCGAGCGATGCGACCGGCGATATCGTCTCGCAAATATGGATCGACAACGAAAACCTCTCCAACGATTTCGACCTGCTTTTCGAAAGCCTCGGGATCGCTGCGAGGACGCTGGCGACCAATGGCGACCTCTTCCACTATGCCGTGGACAAGGGAATATCGAGCCCGCTGATGCAGTGCATGCTGATCACGGACACCTATCGCCGCGAGAAAAGCCGGGATGCTCTGAAGCAGGCGCGCCTCTGCCAGGAAAAGCTGCTGGGCAAGCGCAAGAACGAGCGCGAATTCGTCATCAGCGCCAGCGAGCTCAAGCGGAACGTTCACCCCTGACGGGTGAGCGCTTCGATCCGGATGCACGAGATGTGGTTCGGATCAGCGTACGATCGTCAGCGTTTCCGCAGCGCGCGTGATCGCCGTGTAAAGCCAGCGCTCGCGCGTGTCGCGAAAAGCCCAGCTTTCATCGAACAGCACGACGTCGTTCCACTGCGACCCTTGAGCCTTGTGCACCGTCAATGCATAACCGTAGTCGAACTCGTCGTAACGCTTGCGGGTCGACCAGGGGATTTCCCACTCGACATCCTCGAAGGCGGTCTTGAGCAGCTTGATCTTGGCCGCACCCCGATCGATGTCGTCGTCTTCCGGCCGGATCATCAGGTTGATCCCCGGCTTCACCGTCTCCTTGGACGAGGTCATCACCTGCCAGAGAGACCCGTTGAGCAGCCCTTTCGCAGGGTCGTTGCGCAAGCAGACAAGCTTGTCGCCGGACTGAGGGTATTCCGTCGTGAACCCCTTCAGCTCCCGCAGCCGCGTATTGTAGCGGCGCCGGGTCTTGTTGGTGCCCACCAGCACCTGGTCGGCCTTGAGCACGAGATCCTGCGTCACCTCGGACTTCGGAATGATCTTCGCCGTGCCGTAGTCGCCGAACATGATCTCCTTGCCTTCGCGCACCTGCATGGCAAGCTTGATGATCGGATTGTCGCGCGCCTGCCGGTGGATGTCGGTCAGAAGGTAATCGGGCTCATCATTGGTAAAATATCCCCCGCCGGTGACCGGCGGCAACTGCCCGGGATCGCCGAGAACGAGAATCGGCGTGCCGAAGCTCATCAGGTCCTTGCCGAGCGCCTCATCGACCATGGAGCATTCGTCCACGACGATCAGCGCCGCTTTCGCGACCGGGCTCTGGCGGTTGATCGAGAACATGGGCGAGACCGACGTCTTGCCGGTTTCCTCGTCGGAAACCTCCTCCTCGCCGCGCGGCCGATAAATCAGCGAATGGATGGTCTTGGCGTTGGAGGCGCCCTTGGAGCGCAGCACCTGCGCCGCCTTGCCGGTGAAGGCCGCAAACAGCACCTCGCCATCGACATGTTCGGCAAAATGGCGCGCAAGCGTCGTCTTGCCTGTTCCGGCATAGCCGAACAGCCTGAACAACGGCTTGCGCCCGGCCTTCAGCCACTGGCTGACAGCCTTCAGCGCCTCATCCTGCTGGGGTGCAAATTCCATGAGACGACGTGGCAGGATTCGGCGCCGGAGCGCAAGCCCGACCGTGCGCTTTCCCCTTGTGGGATGGGCCACACGGCGCAGTGCCGAGAGCAAAGACAGATAAGCATCCGGGGTCTGCCTCTGCGAGCCCGAACCTTGACTTCCAACCGCCCATGGTCCTTAACCCGCTGACGACAGGCACCTGCGCGTGACGCGCCGGATGTCTCCTATCCCGGCCCGAGCATTACCGGTGAACCTTGGCTCACCAGAGAATATCCGGCCATTGCTTTTCCGCATGTCCTGCGCCGAAACCTCCGCGGTTCGGCTGGAGATGCCTGAGATCGGCTTGCCTGATGACACCACACCTCTCTCCCGTGAAGACCGGCCTCGGCCGGCGGTCGCACGTCGTACAATGGTCGCTATTGCTGGTTCTCTCCCTCGCGATTGCCGGCGGCCTTGAAGCGCTCGGCATCCCGGCAGCGCTCCTGATGGGCCCCATGGTCGCCGGCGGCATCGTCGGGCTGAACGGCGGCACCATTCGCCTCAACCGCGTGCTTGTGCTCGCCTGCCAGACGCTCATCGGCACCATGATTGCCGGCTCCATCACCGGCGACATCGTCGGCACCTTCCTTGGAAACTGGCCCCTCTTTCTCGGCATCGTCGTCTGCGTCATCACCATGAGCACGCTGAGCGGCTACATGATCACCCGGCTCAATGTGCTGCCCGGCACGACGGCCATCTGGGGCTGTTCGGCGGGCGCCGCGACCACGATGATGGTGATGGCCGAGGCCTATGGCGCCGATGTGCGGCTGGTCGCCTTCATGCAATATCTGCGCGTGGTCTTCGTTGCCGCAGCAGCCGCCCTCGTCGCCCGCTACTGGGCAGGGCTTGAAGGTGCCCCCACAGCGATCGTCTGGTTCGAGCCGATCGCCGCCCTTTCGCTGGCACAGACGCTTGCCGTTGCGGTCTTCGGCGGCATGCTCGGCTGGTACCTGCGCATCCCCGCCGGCGTTCTCCTGATGCCCTTCCTCATCGGCGGACTGCTCAGCGTCACCGGCAGCGTTCACATCCACCTGCCCGAATGGCTGCTCGCCATCAGCTATGCCGCTCTCGGCTGGAATATCGGCCTCGGCTTCACGCGGCCCGTCATCGCCCATGCCCGCCGCGTCCTCCTGCCGACCGTCGCCTCCATCCTCGTGCTGATGGGAATCTCGGGCATCCTCGCGTTCATCCTGACGCAAACCGCAGGCATCGATCCGCTGACCGCCTATCTTGCGACCAGCCCAGGCGGCATGGACTCGATCGCCATCATCGCGGCATCCAGCAATGTGGACATTTCTTTCGTCATGGCCTTGCAGACGGCGCGGCTGCTCCTCGTCATGGCGATGGGCCCGCCGCTCGCCCGCTTCGTCGCAAAGCGCGCCGGTGCCCGCCTGCCTCCGGCATGACGCCTCTTCCGTCCGACCGGTAGGCGCCTATATCCCCCTGAAGACACAGAGAGGATGCGCCCGATGACCACGACTTTGCCCCGCACCACCTTCCCGAACGGCACTTCGGTTCCCGTTCTCGGTCAAGGCACCTGGCATATGGGCGAGAGTCCTGCCTCGCGCACGGACGAAGTGTCGAGCCTCAGACTGGGTCTCGATCTCGGTCTGACGCTGATCGACACCGCGGAAATGTACGCGGATGGCGGTGCGGAACGGGTGGTGGGCGAAGCCATTGCGGGCCGTCGCGACGACGCCTTCATCGTCAGCAAGGTTCTCCCGTCGAACGCCGCGCGCTCGAAGACGCTGCGCGCCTGCGAGGACAGCCTGAAGCGGCTCGGAACAGACCATATCGATCTCTATCTCCTGCACTGGCGCGGCGGCGTTCCCCTATCCGAAACGGTGGAGGCGTTCGAGCGCCTGCAGCAGGACGGCAAGATCCGCGCCTGGGGCGTCTCAAACTTCGATGTCGACGACATGGAGGAGGTCGAGGAACTGGCACCGGGCAGGATGTCGACCAATCAGGTTCTCTATAACCTGTCGCGCCGAGGCATCGCCTTCGACCTCGTACCCTGGTGCGCAGAGAGGCGGGTGCCGATCATGGCCTATTCGCCGCTCGACGAAGGCCGCCTGCTTGGCAACGCCACCCTGAAGCGCGTCGCCGCCGCGCATGGCGCGACGGTCGCCCAGATCGCACTCGCCTTCGTGCTGGCAACGCCGGATGTCATCGCCATCCCCAAGACCGGTCGGCCCGACCGCATCCGGGAGAATCTTGCCGCACTGGACATCCGTCTGACGGACGAGGACAAGGCCAAGCTCGATGCCGCCTTCCCGCCGCCCTCGCGAAAACGCCCTCTCGAAATGATCTGAAACGACAACGGCCGCGCCTCCTTACGAAGACGCGGCCCTTGTGCTTGATTCGCTACATGAGGCGCCGGATTCTGTATCCGCAAGACCCGCCTCAAGCATCTGAAAGACAAGGCATTATCACATGCCCTGCGCACCGCGATTCATCGCGGCGATGCCGGTGCGGCAGACTTCTAAAAGGCCAAGCGGCTTCATGACGGCAACGAACTGATCGATCTTCGACGACTTGCCGGTGATCTCCAGAATGAAATGCTCCACCGTCGCATCGACCACCTTGGCCTGGAACGCATCGGCGAGCCGCAACGTTTCCGCCCGGTTTTCGCCCGTTCCCTTGACCTTGACCAGGGCCACCTCACGCTCGATCGGCCGGTCGTGGCCGAGCGAACCGGCCCGCACCGTCAGGTCTACGACGCGGTGAACCGGCACCAGTCGCTCGAGCTGCGACTTGATCTGCTCCAGAACATGCGGCGTCCCCCGCGTCACGATCGTGATGCGCGAAAGATGCGCTTCGTGCTCGGTCTCCGACACGGTCAGGCTCTCGATGTTATAGCCGCGCCCGGAAAACAGCCCGATCACCCGCGCCAGAACGCCCGGCTCGTTGGCCACCAGAACGGACAGCGTATGCTTCTCCGCAATTTCGGTTTCCTTGGCAATGAAGTAGGCCGAGCCGGTCGGCTGTAGATGGGCGTTCATGGTCTGGGTCCGTTTCCTCTAGAGTATGTCTGCCAGTTCAACGCTGGCACTTGGCAAGTACCGTCTCGCCCGCCGCACGAGATCGCGGTCGAAGGTGACGAACGTCGTGGCCTCATCGCTGAGGCAGAGATGCATGGCATCCGCAAAGTCCATTCCGGCCTCGAAGGCCGCAATAGCCCTTTCGGTGTCGTCTCGATCGACGATCACGAAGTCATGCGATGCCATTATCGTTTGAAAGAGCTCCAAGACGCGACTGCGAGAATATTTTGCAACACTGCGGAGAACCCACTCTGTTTCGAGAAGGACAGTGGGAATGATCACGATGCGATGAGACTGCAGGAGCCGCGCAGCAAGCTGCCATTGATCACTGCCATCCTTAAGAAGGATCCGGAAGAGAATATTCGTATCAATCGTTATGGTCGTCATGCCATTGCCGATTTACGTTTTCAAACCGACGTTTCGCTTCTGCCAGAAGAGCCTCATCTATCAACGCTTCCGTCAAATCGATTGGAGGGCCTTCGTAGAGTGGTATCCGCTCAAGAAACTCCACCATACTCAGAGTCTTCTTTTCCGGCGCTCTCGTATGTTCCACGGGGACGGCAATCATCCGCCCGTCGCTGGTCGTCAGATCCATTTCTGCGCCGGGAGCAAGACCAAGCCTCTCTCGCAACTCGAGAGGCACATGCAAATCGCCGGTTTCCGAAAGTCTCACTCTTGCCATGGCCCTCACCTCTCTCGAACGGGACGCCGCCACACTACAGCGTCCCGTCCGTGCAATCAAACCAGCTGCCGGCCCTTGGCGTCGATCGCGGTGGCGACTGCTTCGTCCGTGGCTTCGTCCGGCAGCAGCATCTCGTTGTGCGCCTTGCCCGACGGGATCATCGGGAAGCAGTTGGCAAGGTTCGCCACGCGGCAGTCGAAGATGACGGGCGCCGGGCTGTCGATCATGCGCAGGATCGCATCGTCCAGTTCACCCGGCTTGTCGCAGCGAATGCCGACGCCGCCATAGGCTTCCGCCAGCTTGACGAAGTCGGGCATCGCTTCCGTGTAGGAGTTGGAGAGACGGTTGCCGTGCAGCAACTGCTGCCACTGCCGCACCATGCCCATGTACTGGTTGTTCAGGATGAAGATCTTGACCGGCAGCGCGTACTGGACGGCGCAGGACATTTCCTGAATGCACATCTGGATCGAGGCATCGCCCGCGATATCGATGACCAGGCTGTCGGGATGTGCAACCTGAACGCCGATGGCGGCCGGGAAGCCATAGCCCATCGTGCCAAGGCCGCCCGAGGTCATCCAGCGGTTCGGCGCTTCGAAGCCGTAGAACTGCGCAGCCCACATCTGGTGCTGGCCGACCTCCGTGGTGATGTAAGTGTCACGATCCTTCGTCAGCGCGTGCAGGCGCTGGATGGCGTATTGCGGCATGATGACGTCGTCGCTCGGCTTGTAAGACAGCGACTTGCGGCCCCGCCAGCGCGCGATGTCGCCCCACCAGTCGTTAAGCCGCGTCTTGTCGAGATCGGCCGATCCGGCATGCCACAGACGAACCATCTCCTCGAGAACCCGTCCGACATCGCCGGCGATCGGAACGTCGACGCGGACGATCTTGTTGATCGAGGACGGATCGATGTCGATATGGATCTTCTTGGAGTTCGGCGAGAACGCGTTCAGCCGGCCTGTGATCCGGTCGTCGAAGCGCGCGCCGATGCAGATCATGACATCAGCATCATGCATGGCCATGTTGGCCTCGTAAGTGCCGTGCATGCCCAGCATGCCGAGCCAGTTGGTGCCGGATGACGGGTAGCAGCCGAGGCCCATCAGGGTCGAGGTGATGGGGAAGTTCGTCAGCGAAACCAGTTCGCGCAGCAAACGTGTCGCCGCGTCGCCCGAGTTGATGACGCCACCACCGGAATAGATGATCGGACGGCGCGCTGTCTTCATCAGCGCGACGGCTTCCTCGATCCGGCGGATATCGCCATCGACCTTCGGCTGGTAGCTCGTCTGGATCGGAACGGCGGAGGGCGGCGTATAGGTGCCCGTCGCAAACTGGATGTCCTTGGGGATATCGACCAGAACCGGGCCGGGACGACCGGACCGCGCGATGCGGAACGCCTCGTGAATGGTGGCTGCCAGCTCGTTGACGTCCTTGACCAGCCAGTTGTGCTTGGTGCAGGGCCGCGTGATACCGACCGTGTCGCACTCCTGGAAGGCGTCGGAGCCGATGAGCGAGCTTGGAACCTGGCCGGACAGGCAGACGAGCGGGATCGAATCCATCAGCGCGTCCTGCAGCGGCGTCACGGCATTGGTTGCGCCAGGGCCGGAGGTGACGAGCATGACACCAACCTTGCCGGTGGAGCGCGCATAGCCCTCGGCCATGTGGCCGGCGCCCTGCTCGTGACGGACGAGGATATGCTTGATGTCTTCCTGCTGGTGGATCTCGTCATAGATCGGAAGGACGGCACCACCGGGATAGCCGAAGATGACTTCGACGCCATTGTCCTTGAGTGCGCGCAGAACGATCTCCGCGCCCGTCATCGTGTTATCCGTGCTCGTTGCATCCATTTCGCTATTCCCGCCCGACATGTCTCGATCCTGTGCTCTGCTTGTTCGAAGGCATAAAAAAAGGCCCCGTCAGGAGCCTTGGTTTGCGCATGGGTGGCTATCGCCGGATGGTTACACCATCCTGCCCATGCGCGATCCCACCACAAGAATGATTGCTTGAATGTTCATGGGGCGCACTGATACCGGCATTCGGCCGTGTCGTCAACGCTTTTTACACCTTTGCCGGGCGGGCGCCCTGCTGTGGCAACAGCGCAAGACCCTATCGCGATCGGCAGCGAAACCGCTCCTTCCGAACGCCAGCGAAATCAAAAATAGCCGAAGAGAAACATCTTCTTAAAGTCCCTCGCTTACATTCCGTCCCTTAAGCGGGGTTACGACGTAGTGAGCAACGAACTTCAGGCCGACGGCCGCACAGCGGAGGCGGACAGGCGCGACACGGTCGCCCGGGGCAATCGTTTCCTCGGTCGCGTCATCGCCTGCAATGGCTCCCGCGCGACCATTGCAGCCCTTGCGGAAAACGGCGAGACGTCCCTGACGGAACTCTGGTCCGTCGGGCGGCTGGTCTCCATCACCGTCGGCGTCAATCGCGTCGTCGCCCTCGTCTCCTCCATGCGCACGAGCGACGACAACTGGGCGGAGCAGCAAGACAATATCTTCCGGATCGACGTGGAACTCGTGGGCGAGGTTCGCGTCGATATCGACGGGCGAGAAGCCTTTTCCGCCGGCATCAGCCAGTATCCCTATCTCGGCGCCATCGCGCACCGCATCCGCACCGCCGACCTCGCGCGCATCTACGACACCGGCCGCGGCGGCAGCTTTTCCATCGGCAAGCTGACGCAGGACGAAAGCCTGGATGCGGCGATCCACATTCCGTCCATGCTGTCGAAGCATTTCGCCGTTGTCGGCACCACGGGCGTCGGCAAATCCACAGCCGTGACGCTGCTCCTGCGCAAGGCGATCGAGGCCGATCCCAAGCTGCGCATCCTGATCCTCGATCCTCACAACGAGTTCGCAGCCGCCTTCCCCGACCATGCCGTCGTCATCGATACCGATACGCTGGATCTGCCCTTCTGGCTGATGCGGCTTGAGGAATTCGCGGAAGTCGTCTTCCGGGGACGCCCCGCCATTGCCGAGGAACTCGACATCCTCCGCGATCTCATTCCCGACGCCAAGAAGGGCTTCAAGGGCGACGGCGGCCTGATGCGACGCCAGACGGAGAAAAGCTCCCTGACGGCGGATACGCCGGTCCCCTATCGCATCGCCGACCTGATGGCGCTGATCGACGAGCGCATCGGCCGTCTGGAAGGTCGCACGGAAAAGCCGGCGCTTCGCTCGCTGAAGGTCCGCATCATGGCGGCGGTCAACGACCCGCGCTATACCTTCATGTTCTCGTCCAACACGATCAACGACACGATCCTCGAGACGATCGCCAAGATCTTCCGCATCCCCGGCGACGGTCGCCCCATCACCACGTTCCAGCTGGCGGGCATCCCCTCGGAGGTCGTCAATTCGGTCGCGTCGGTGCTCTGCCGCATGGCGTTCGAAATCGGCCTCTGGAGCAATGGCGGCGTCCACATGCTCGTCGTCTGTGAGGAGGCGCACCGCTACGTCCCGTCCGACCAGTCGCTCGGCTTCCTGCCGACGCGCCAGGCTATCGCCCGTATCGCGAAGGAAGGCCGCAAGTACGGCGTCTCGCTCGGCATGATCACACAGCGCCCGGGCGAACTCGACCCGACGATCCTCTCGCAGTGCTCGACGGTCTTTGCCATGCGCCTGTCGAACGATCGCGACCAGGACATCATCCGCTCGGCCATTCCGGATTCCTCCGTCTCGACCATGAGCTTCCTCTCTTCGATCGGAAACGGCGAGGCGATCGCCTTCGGCGAGGCCGTTTCCGTGCCGATGCGCATGCGATTCGAACGCATACCGGAGAGCCGCCTGCCGAAGGCGGCCGGCGGGCTGATGAAGGCCGACGACGACACGCCTGCCAATGTGGACCTGCGCACGATCGTCGCGCGAATGCGCGCAAGCTCCGGCGGCGAGACGACGCCATACTCCACGAGCCCTTTGGGAGCCGGCAGCCTCTCCTTCAGCGACAGCATCGAGCCGCCGCCGCTCTCGCCTCGCACGCCCGAGCGGCAAGAAAGCCAGAACCGAGCGGAAACACCAGCCAGCTCGGAAAGACTTGAAAGCTATCGCCCCGACATGCTGCCGCGCGTCGAGCCGCAGTACCCGGATCCCATATCCAATCCGCAGGCCGACCGCTTCAACGCCTATCGCCGGCAAATCCTCGGCGGCGAAACCGATCGTCGCCCACCCGAAGCGCCGGCGCCTCAGGCGCTGGACGACCCGTCAGCGTCCACGCGGGCACCATCCCTTCGCGAAAGCCTGCTCAAGAAGCCGCTCGGCAGCTTGATCCGCAAGTAGGCCGACGCCTTATGAAACGGCTTGCTCAAGGCACCACGCGCTCCCAGCTCTCGTCCAGCTGGTTGCGAAACCACGTCATCTGCCGCTTGGCATATTGCCGCGTCGCAGCCGACGCTGTCTCGATGACGCTGTGCCGGTCCATCTCTCCGCGCAGCATCGCCGCGATCTGCGGCACGCCGATCGCCTTCATAGCCGTCAGATCGGGTGACAGGTCTTTCGCCAGCAGACACGCGACCTCCTCGATCGCGCCCTGATCCAGCATCGTCTCGAACCGTCGGTTGATCCGCCGGCGAAGCTCGTCCCGCTCCGGCATCACGACCATCTTCAACGCCCGGTCCGGATCGACCACCATCGCGCCGCGCGTGGCTTGAAACCCGCGGATCGACCGGCCGCTCGCCTCGAAGATTTCGAGGGCCCGGACGATGCGTTGCCCGTCCCCGGGCTTCAGCACGGCCGCCGTATCCGGGTCGATCTCAGCGAGTCGCGCATGCAATCCATCAGGCCCCTCTGCCTGAAGGCGTGCCCGCAGGCGCGACCGGATCTCGTCCGGCACATCCGGCATCTCCGAAAGTCCGCCCGTCAGCGCCTTGAAATAGAGCCCGGTGCCACCAACGATGACCGGCACGCGCCCCTCCGCGCGAAGCTCACCCAGAAGCACGGTCGCTTCCCGCAGCCATTCGCCGGTGGAATAGCTTTGGCCGGCCGGCACATGCCCGTAGAGCCTGTGCGGCACGCCGTCCATGTCCGCCTCCGAAGGCCGCGCCGTCAGCACGCGGAGCGTATCGTAGACCTGCATGCTGTCGGCATTGACGACGACGCCGCCATGCGCCTGCGCCAGCCGAACGGCCAGCGCGGACTTGCCGCTGGCGGTCGGTCCCGTTATCAGGATCGTGTCCTGTCCTCTTTCAAGGTTTTTCATCATGGCTCTCGTTGCCACGCTTGTCGCCAATCCGTCAAATCCGGTGCTGAGCGCGGCTCTCGGTGAAAAGGCCGCAGCGGCCGTTCAGGCGTCCGGTCTCTACTGGCTTGCCGACGGGGTCGCCTGCGATATCGCCCTGCGCGACGGCACCGACCCGGCCGAGGCCGAGCGGCAATTGCGCGATGCCGTTGCCGGACAGCCGATCGACGTCATCGTGCAGGATGCGGAAACGCGGCGCAAGCGCCTGCTGATTGCCGACATGGATTCGACCATGATCGGGCAGGAATGCATCGACGAACTCGCAGCCGAAGTCGGCCTGAAGGAGCAGGTCGCGACCATCACCGCGCGGGCCATGAACGGCGAGATCGCCTTCGAACCGGCCCTGATCGAACGCGTCGGCCTGCTCAAGGGCCTGCCGATCAGCGTCGTGGACAACGTGATCGCCAAGCACATCACGCTGACGTCCGGCGGGATCGAGCTAGTCGCAACCATGAAAGCGAAGGGTGCCTATACCGCCCTCGTCTCCGGCGGCTTTACCGTCTTCACGGGCCCCATCGGCGCGCGAATCGGCTTTGACGAGAACCGCGCCAATCGGCTGGTGGTCGAGAACGGCATTCTCGACGGGACCGTGGAGGAGCCGATCCTCGGCCGTCAGGCCAAGGTCGATGCGCTGATCGAGATCACGGAACGTCTCGGCATCACGCCGGAAGATGCGATGGCGGTGGGCGACGGCGCCAACGATCTCGGCATGATCAAACTCGCCGGCTCGGGCGTCGCCCTGCACGCGAAACCGACGGTCTCCGCCGAAGCGAAGATCCGCATCGACCATGGCGACCTTACCGCGCTCCTCTACATCCAGGGCTACCGCAAAACCGATTTCGTCATCCCCACCGATCGCGCATGATCATCACGCAAACAGAACGCCTTCGCATCCGCAACTGGCAGGAGTCGGATCGGGATCTCTTCTTCGAGATCAACAGCGATCCGGAGGTCATGACGTTCTTCCCGTTCCGCCGGGATCGTGCGGATGCCGACGCCCTGTTCGACCGAAACCGTCAGGCCATCGCGGACACGGGCTATGGCCTCTTTGCGCTTGCTTTGAAGGAGACCAATGAGCCTATCGGCTTCTGTGGCCTGGCCATTCCGGATCTCGCTCCGATTCTGCCGATCGGCACCGTCGAGATCGGCTGGCGCCTGGCGCGGCGCCACTGGTCGAAAGGCTATGTGACGGAAGCGGCAAGCGCCCTGCTCGCCTTCGGGTTCGAGACGCGCGGCCTCGAAGAGATCGTTTCCTTCGCGGTCGCCGATAACCACCGATCCATCGCCGTGATGGAGCGCATCGGCCTCGTCCGCGCTATCGATGGAGACTTCGACCATCCGCGTGTGCCGGACACGCATCCGCATCTGAAACGCCACGTGCTCTATCGCCGGAAGCGCCCGGAGTGATCGTGGGCCTCCCATCGGAGGCCCATCGTTTCCGACGCGATCTGCCTGCTACTCGATGCGCACCGTGACGAAGCGCAGTTCACCGGTCTTGTTGGAGATCATCAGCAAGGCATTGCGGCGTCCGTCGGCCTTCAGTTCCTCGATCCGAGCGGTCACGTCCTCGGGTGTTTTCATGGCTTCCTGACCGATCTCCACGATGACATCGCCCGCCGTAATCCGCCGCTCGGCCGCGGCCGAGCTTTGGGCAACCTCGGTGATGACGACGCCCTCGACATCGTCTCCGATACCGAAGCTGCGGCGGTTCGGCGCCTCCAGCAGGGCCAGCTTCATGCCGAGCACCTCATCGGACTTCGGCAAATCGGCGGCCGGTGGCTCCGCCTGATCGGTGCCTTCTTGGCTGCCCGCACCGCCCTCGCCCTCGCCCTCGCCCTTGGTCGCCGGAGCGTCGTCCGAGGAGCCCGGCGCCTCATCCGTAGAGGCTTCGGCGCTCGCAACATCGGCATCTTCCAGCCGGCCGAGCGTGACCTGCACGGTCATCTCCTTGCCATCGCGGATGACGATGACGTCCACAGCCTTGCCGACCGGGCTTTCCGCCACCACCCGTGGCAGATCGCGCATCTCCGCAACATCACGACCGTCGAACTTGGTGATGACGTCGCCGGACTTGATCTCGCCCTTGGAAATCGGGCCGCCCTCGATGATGCCGGCGACCAGTGCGCCGCGCGGCGTGTCCATGCCGAGGCTTTCGGCGATATCGTCGGTGACCGGCTGGATACGGACACCGAGCCAGCCGCGCCGGGTCTTGCCGAAATCCTTCAGCTGGGTAATGACGTTGGACGCAAGCTCCGTCGGCACGGAAAAGCCGATGCCGATCGAGCCGCCGGAGGGCGAGATGATCGCCGTGTTGATGCCGATCACCTCGCCCTTCATGTTGAAGAGAGGACCGCCCGAATTGCCGCGGTTGATGGCGGCATCCGTCTGGATGAAGTTGTCGTAGGGACCGGCATTGATGTTGCGCCCACGCGCCGAAATGATGCCGACGGTGACCGTACCGCCCAGCCCGAACGGATTGCCGATCGCCATCACCCAGTCGCCGATCCGCATCGTGCGGCTGTCACCCAGCGGCACCGCCGTCAGCGGCTTTTTCGGCTCGACCTTCAGCACCGCAAGGTCGGTCTTGGTATCCGTTCCGATCAGCTTCGCCTTCAACTTCGAACCGTTGGCGAAGTTGACCTCGATATCATCTGCACCTTCGATGACGTGGTTGTTGGTCACGATGTAGCCGGTGGGGTCGATGACGAAGCCGGAGCCGAGCGACTCGACCTTGCGGCCGGGCGCACCCTGCCCGTTCTGGCCCTTGAAGAATTCGTCGAAGAAATCCTGGAAGGGCGAGCCTTGCGGCACCTTCGGCATCGGCGCGTCGTCGTCCGTCTTCACGTTCTGCGAGGTGGAAATGTTGACGACGGCATCCAGAAGCCCGGCAGCAAGATCGGCCACCGAATCGGGGCCCTGCGCGGCGCGTCCCGGCGGGGCGATGGAGGGCGACGGCTGCGGCGGGACCGGAAGCGGCCCGGTGGCCGCTGGCGGCGCGATCGGCTTGGCGACCTGGGCCACCGCCTCGAAAGGGCCTGCGAAAACGAGAGCCGTCGACAGGGCAAGCGCCGCCGTCCGGGTGAAGCTGGAGCGGTGTGATCCCATGAAGTCCTCGTTTCGGAAAGATATGCCGTCGGTTCGCCGGTACCTTACCGGCAGCACGGCGGAAGGAAAAGCCTCGGGCGCGCCAGACGCACGGTACGC
Organism: Rhizobium sp. PP-CC-3G-465; assembly: GCF_004343445.1. NCBI lineage: Bacteria > Pseudomonadati > Pseudomonadota > Alphaproteobacteria > Hyphomicrobiales > Rhizobiaceae > Rhizobium > Rhizobium sp. PP-CC-3G-465. Next base: position 533,935 of record NZ_SLYH01000001.1, on the reverse strand, counting down.
AAGCAGATAGAGGCGAGGCATACAGTCCGAAGTCCTGCACGCCCATGGAAGCGAAGATAAGGCGCAAGCCCGACCCGTCCAGTCATCTTTTCGTTATGGCCCGGATGCGACGAGGCACCGCAGACCATCCGGTGCCGCAGGCCCTTGCGCCGGCACCGCCCGGGCGTCATAAGCGGCGAAACTCACACGCAGGCGCGGGGGCGCGCCAGAGGAGATACAACCATGGGCATCGTCGTCAGGGACAGCAACGGAACCGAACTCGCCGATGGCGACTCGGTGACGTTGATCAAGGACCTCAAGGTCAAGGGCACATCCGTCACGCTGAAGCGCGGCACGCTGGTCAAGAACATCCGCCTGACGGACGATCCGGCGGAAGTCGAATGCAATGCGGAAAAGGTCAAGGGCCTCGTGCTGCGCACGGAATTCCTTAAGAAGGCCTGACCGGACCAAGGTTGACCGCGCTCGGGGTGATCCCGCTCAGACCATGACCTCATGGCCGTGGGCCCTGAGCGCGGCGACCGCCTTGTCAAGGTCGGAGCCGAGAATGAAGATGTAGTCGGTGCTGAAGGTCGAGTTCGCAAACAGGCCCACACCGGCCGTCGAAAGCGGATCCAGCACGGACGACAGAATGCCCGGAATATCGAAGGCGAAGTGCTCCTCGATCCGGAGGCACCGCCAGCCATTCGACGAGATCACACCGGTCGGCACGCGCGCGGCGCGACAGACGAGCGTCATTTCCTCCCGCGATGAGGAGACCGACCAGAAGCCGGCGCCCGGCAGCCATTCCGGCAGAGGCGAGCCGACATTCAGCCGGGTGATCGAATATTCGGCTTCAACCAGCCGGATCAGCAGTTTGCGAGACATTCATACCCCTCGATACGCCAGCGCCAGAGAAAAGGCCTTGGACATCGGGCCTGACGGGCAACAAGCGTTGTGGACGTAACGTCTGCTGCGCTTGAAGCAGCAGGTCAAACCATTCGGTGAGGGCCGGACATGGGAGATGCGCCGCCCTGCAAGCTTGCCCTGCCATCCCTAGCGCATGCCGTCAAGAAAGAAGGGGCCGGCATCGCTGCCGGCCCCTTCTTTTATCATATGGTTCGTTTTGGCTCAGTTCGCGGCAGGCGTCGCCGGGGCGGCCGGTGCAACAGGGGTGGCCGGAGCCGCGGACGGCAAGGGCGCACCCTGCGAGCTGTTGAAGAAGCGGAAGAACTCCGAGTCCGGCGAAATCACCAGCGTCGTCTCCGGGCTTGCGATCGCTGCGCTGTAAGCGGTCATCGAGCGGTAGAACTCGAAGAAGCTCGGATCGCGCGCAAAGGCTTCCGCAAACACGCGCGTCCGTTCGGCTTCGCCTTCACCGCGCAGGATTTCCGCATCACGCTGCGCGTCGGCCACGAGTTCGACGACCTGACGATCGGCGATGGCGCGGCGGCGCTGGCTCTGCTCGTTACCCCGGGCGCGGATCAACTCCGCCTCGGCGAGACGTTCCGCCTTCATGCGGTCGAAGGTCTGCTGCGAGACTTCCTGCGTCAGGTCGGTACGGCGGATACGAACGTCCTGAATGTTAAGGCCGAGCGATTCGGCATCGGTCTTCAGATCGGCACGAACTTCCCGCATCATCGACGCGCGCTCTTCGGAAAGAGCCGACTCGAAGCCGCGAAGACCGTAGACGCGACGCAGCGACGAATCGAGACGCGTGCGAAGCCGGGCTTCGGCGGAGGACCGGTCACCGGACACCGTTTCACGGAAGCGGCGCGGATCCTGGATGCGGTAGACCACGAAGGCATCGACCTCGTAGAATTTACCACCGGAAACCTGCACGCGGATATTGTCGAGGTCGAAGCGCAGGGCCTGGTCCTCGACATACTGGACGCGATCGGCATCCATAAAGGCGAAGGGCAGCTTGAAATAGAGGCCCGGCTCGGTCTTCACGTCCTGGATCTGACCGAAGCGGACGACGACCGCCTGCTGGCGTTCGGTAACGACGAAGACCGAGGAATAGACGGCCATCAGGATGACCGCGAACGCGATCAGGAAATAGGGAAGACGGCTATTCATCAGTTGCTTCCTCCGACCTGCGGGGCCGGTCGGCCGATTTCGGTGAGCGGCAGGTAAGGCAGCACGCCCTGGCCGTTCCTCTCGTCGAGAATGACCTTCTTGGACTTGCCGAGAACCTCCTGCATGGTTTCCAGATAGAGACGCTTACGCGTCACGTCGGGAGCCTGCGCATAGGCATCGTAGACGGAGACGAAGCGCTGCGCCTCACCCTCGGCTTCCTTGACGACGCGGTCCTTGTAGGCCGCCGCTTCTTCGCGGTTCTGGGCCGCCTGACCGCGGGCCCGACCGAGCACCTGGTTGGCGTACTGGTTGGATTCCTCGACGAAGCGATCCTCGTCCTGCTCGGCGCGCTGCACCTCGTCGAACGCATCGGCAACCTCGCGCGGCGGAGCCGCATCCTCGATCGCAACGGTGTTGACGGAGATGCCGGCGCCATAGGTGTCCATGGTCGCCTGGATCGTCGCCTTAACGTCCTGCGCGATCGCCTGACGGTTGTCGCGGAAGATGTCCTGTGCCGGACGACGGCCGACGACCTCGCGCATGGCGCTTTCGGAAACCTGCTGCAGGGTGTTGGCGGGATCCTCGACGTTGAAGAGATAGGCCTTCGGGTCGGTGACCGAGAACAGCACCGAGAACTGGACGTTCACGATGTTCTGGTCGCCCGACAGCATCAGGCCGGCAGACGACGGATCGGCCGAGACCGACTTGCTGCCGATGTTCTGCTGCTGCTCGGTGACCTTGACGAGCTCGACGGTTTCCAGCGGCCAGAAATGATAATGCAGGCCCGGCATCGAGATCTCTTCCTTCGGCTTGCCGAAGCGCATCTCGACGCCACGCTCGTCCGGCTGGACGGTGTAGACGGAATTGATGAGGATGAAGCCGACGATCAGCAGGCCGATGATTGCAGCCACGCCGCCGTTGAAGCCGCCGGGAACGACGTTCTTCAGCTGGTCCTGACCCCGGCGCAAGATCTCCTCGAGATCCGGCGGACCGCCATTGCCACGGCCACCGCCGCCGCCACGCGGGCGGTTGGGACCTTGGCCCCAGGGGCCCTTGTTTCCACCACCGCCATTGCCGCCGTTACCGCCGCCGCCGCCCCAAGGACCACCGCCGCCGCCGTTCTGATTGCTCCAGGGCATTCATACCTCTTTCGTTACACTCCCACCTCCGGCAATCGGCGGAACCGACTGGGAAGTAAACCCGTTATAGGGATGGCCCCGAGGCCTTTCAACGCGGCGCGTCATAACTTTGGCGTTAACAAGGCAATTTCGTTCCGTTTATTGCTAAAGTTCGAGCGAACCGATGCCGGTCCGCCGCTGCCACGTCGTGAACACGACGCCATGGCTGTCCTTCTCGCCACGCGGCGGTGAAACCTCGGAAACCTTCTCGAATATCGAAGTATCGATCGTTGGAAAAACCGTATCGCCGTCGAGATCGGCCTCGACCACGGTCATATGAATAATGTCGGCAAAGGACATCGCATCGCGATAAACCTGACCGCCCCCGATGACGCAGACCTCGTCCACGCCAAGATAAGTCGCTTTCTCCCCCGCCAGCTTCAAGCCGTCTTCCAGCGAACCGACTCGCTCGGCACCGTCTGGCGCAAAGGTCTCGTCGCGCGTGATAACGATGTTCGGACGGCCCGGCAGCGGGCGGCCGATCGACTGCCACGTCTTGCGACCCATCACCACCGGCCGCCCGAGCGTCAACGCCTTGAAATGCTTTAGGTCGGTCGGGAGCCGCCAGGGCATGTCCCCGTCCCGACCGATCACGCCATTCCGCGCGGCCGCAACCACGATGACGATCCTTATAGCCGTCATACCGCGATCGGCGCCCGGATCGCCGCTTCGGCCTCATAGCCCACCAGCGCGAAATCCTCGTAGCGGAACGCGAACAGGTCCTTCACGTCAGGGTTCAGCCGCATGACCGGCAGCGCCTTCGGCGTCCGGGTCATCTGCAGCCGCGCCTGCTCGAAATGATTGCTGTAGATATGCGCATCTCCCAGCGTGTGCACGAAATCCCCCGGCTGCAGCCCCGTCACCTGCGCCACCATCATCGTCAGCAGAGCGTAGGACGCGATGTTGAAGGGAATGCCGAGGAAGATATCGCCGGAGCGCTGATAGAGCTGGCAGGAAAGCTTGCCATCGGACACGTAGAACTGGAACAGGCAATGGCATGGCGGCAGCGCCATTTCGTCCACCAAAGCGGGGTTCCAGGCCGACACGATATGCCGGCGGGAATGCGGATTGGTGTTCAATCCTTCCACCAGTTGCGCGATCTGGTCGATATGCCGCCCGTCGGGCGCCGGCCACGAGCGCCACTGATAGCCGTAGACCGGGCCGAGATCGCCCGCCGCGTTGGCCCAATCATCCCAGATGCTGACGCCGTTTTCCTTGAGATAGGCAATGTTCGTATCGCCACGGAGGAACCACAAAAGCTCGTGGATGATCGAGCGCAGATGCAGCTTTTTCGTCGTGAGAACCGGAAAACCCTCCGCAAGGTCGAACCGCATCTGGTAGCCGAACACCGAGCGCGTGCCCGTTCCGGTCCGGTCGCTGCGGTCGGAGCCGGTGTCCATCACATGGCGAAGGAGGTCGAGATATTGTTTCATGATCGGCGTGTCCGCGAACTTCGAGTCCATCTGAGAATAAGACCTGTGGTGCCCGTGCGATAGACCCGGAAGCCCATTCTCCAAAGCGAACTGCCGACACCTTGGCGATTTACGCATCCCGGTTTACATTACCGGACAATCGCTCGTGGTGTCGTCCTGCAGCATTGGTCACAGGCCTGACATTCATGACATTTATCAATTTCGGCATGACGTTTACAAATTTCGGAAAGGCGATGGAACCTTTTTGTGTCCAGCGCATTCCCCGGCACCTTCATCATACCCGTCATCCGGGCAACGCCACCTCCCAGCGTCCGCCCGGCCTGCATCCTCCCTCTACGAAAGCGCGCTCATGACCGTCCGTTACAAGCTTGGCTGCACCCTCACCTATGAGGTTCGCGAACCCACCGTGTTCATCTTCAACGTCGAAGTCGCCAAGCTGCAGCGCCACCACGACCTGGAGGAAACGCTTACGATCAGCCCCAAGGGCCCGCGCTGGACCTATACCGTGCCGGAGGAGCAGAACCGTTACTTCAAGATCGACGTCGCCCCCGGCCCACTGGAAATCAACTACGCCGCAGAAGTCACCCTGGACGTCTTCCGCGCCGATCCGGCCACGATCAACGAGACGCCGCTGTCGGAAATCCCGCTCGACATCATGCCGTTCCTCCTGCCCTCGCGCTTCGTCTCCTCGGACCGCCTTGCCGCCTTCGCCCTCCGCGAGTTCGGCTACCTGCCGAAGGGGCATGAGCGCGTGACGTCGATCTGCAACTGGATCTACAACAATATCGACTACCAGCGCGGCTCTTCCAACGGCCAGACGACGGCGGATGAAAGCCTGCTGCTGCGCGCCGGCGTCTGCCGCGATTTCTCCCATATCGGCATCGCCTTCTGCCGGGCCCTCGGCATCCCCGCCCGCTTCGTCAGCTGCTATGCCTACGGCCTGCGTCCCTCCGATTTCCATGCCGTCTTCGAAGCCTATCTCGACGGCCGCTGGTGGCTGTTCGATGCGACGCGCCAGGCCAATCTCGATGGCCTCGTGCGCATCGGCGTCGGCCGCGATGCAGCCGAGATCGCCTTCTGCACGCCCTTCGGTCTCATGGACCCCGGCGCCGTCGACATCACCATCGAGCATGCAGACGGCTCGCCCGAGCAGCCCGGCCGCACGATCGACGCCATCTCGACGGACGACCGCATCGAGATCGCCGAAATCGAGCAGGACGCCGCCTGAAGACGGCAGCGCAGACCGCTTGTTGACGGAGATACGAAAGGGCACCCTGCTTTTCCGCGGAGGTGCCCTTTTTCCATGCGCTTTGCCCTTTTCATCGGCTGCGGGAACGCCTATATCCATCCTGCCGTCGTAAGGCGGATATGGCAATAAACTGTCGGTGTAATAAACCTATTGGACCCGGGGGCGGTACCCGGCGCCTCCACCAAAAACCGGCCCGAAGATGTTCTGGAAACAGAGCGTCCGAACGGCGAAAGCTCTAAAGGCCGGCTTTTGATGGGGGCGAAATAGGATCGACAAGGGCGTAAAGATCGAACTTTTGCTCGGCATTGTACCACCGTTATCGGGCTTAACAGTAGTTGCAAACGACAACTATGCGGAAGCTCGTCTCGCTGCTTAATCGCGGTGTGACACTTCAAATCAAGTCCTTCCGGTTCGCACCGTAAGGCGGGGTTCGGAGGTACCTGGCAACAGAAACCTCCACTTCTCCCCACAGGACTGCAAGTACCCGAAGCCATGTGATGGACGCATGGGCGGCGATGCCAATTCCCGACCTCCGACCGCTGCGCCTTGAAATCGTCCATCAATAGTGCAAATGGTTTCGTGAACGACGCGCGGTCGGTCGCCGTTCGCGCGGCACATGGCAGTGCACACAGAAACAGCTAGACAAGACGGGGATCCGATGGGCCAGGACCATATCCGCTACGACATTCTCGCACAGGACGCGCTGCGTGGCGTTATCCGCAAGGTTCTGAGCGAAGTTGCAGCGACAGGTCACCTTCCGGGCGATCACCACTTCTTCATCACCTTTCTGACTGGCGCGCCCGGCGTGCGCATCTCCCAGCATCTCAAATCCAAATATGCCGAGCAGATGACCATCGTCGTGCAGCACCAGTTCTGGGAGCTGAAGGTCACGGAATCGCTGTTCGAAATCGGCCTCTCCTTCTCCGACACACCGGAAAAGCTAGTCATTCCGTTCAACGCGATTCGCGGTTTCTATGACCCCTCGGTGAATTTCGAACTGGAATTCGACGTGGCCGTTGCCGAAGACGAGGATGCCGAAACCGAAACCGCCGAGATCACTGCCTATCCCGGCGTGACCGTGGAGCGCCCGAGCGTAACCGTCGATGGCGACGGAGAGGCGGAAGCCGAAGCACCGAAGGCCGAAGACGGCAAGGCCGGCGCTTCCGTTGTGTCCCTCGACGCCTTCCGCAAGAAGAACTGACGCATCATGACGGGCGACGTCGTCAATCTGCGCCAGTTTCGCAAGCAGAAGACCCGCGCAAATGATGAGAAGACCGCGGAACAGAACCGTATCACCTTCGGCCGCACTAAGTCCGAGAAGACGCTGACGAAAGCGCTGAACGAGACGGCCGAGCGTCGGCTGGACCAGGGTCGGCGGGAGACGCCGTCCGAGACCGGCATGCAGGACAAGAACGGGCAGGACAAGGATTGATCCGCTCCAAGCCGATCGGCTGGCGCTACGCGACATGCGCGGCGGCTCGAACGCCCAAACGGCCGCACCGGCCATGCTGAAGAAACACTCCGCCACCCTCCATGGCCATCGCACGAGCTTTTCACTGGAAGACGTCTTCTGGCAGGAACTGAAAGCCATTGCTGCCGCCCGAGCCGTTCCCCTTGCGCGGCTCATCGCCGAGATCGACGATGCCCGCCCGGCCGACAGCAACCTGTCCTCTGCGCTTCGGGTGCACGTGCTCGCCTGGGTCAAGTCGCAGGGTGCGGACTCATCGGCGCCCGATAGGAACGACGCGGGACAGGCTTGAGGCCTGGTATCCGAATCGTTTTCAGGAGTCCGGTGAAGGCAGCGCTCTTAGCATTATGTCGCCAAGACCTCTCCTGCCGTCAGAGACGGTCGGAAGACCACACGTTTCTGCGCGCCTGATTATTGCGGCGTTACGCCCGGCAATGTCTGAAAGTTCAGCCTGTCCGGTATCGCCCCCGGCGCCGGCAGAGTGCCACCACGCTCCACCTGTTCGCCGGGATCGACCGGCATCAGGCGTCGCTGGCGCTCCTGTTCCGCGGCCCGTGCGGCATCGCGGGCGTCTGCGGCGGCCTTCTTCTCCGCGGCCATGCGTTCTGCCTGCTCAGCCCACTGGTCGGCGATGGCCTTCGCCTCCGCTGCGGCCTTGGCGGCGGCAGCCGCGCGCGCCTCGGCTTCCGCCTTCTGCCGCGCTGCTTCCTCAAGCGCGAGTGCACGGCGCCGTTGCTCTTCCGCAGCTCTCACGCGGTCGGCCTCGCGCTCCTCGGCACGCGCCTTGTAGAGAGCGGCCTCCCGGCGCAGGCGCTGCTTTTCCAGTACATTGGCCTGAAGGATCTCCACCCGCCGCCGTTCGCGCTCGAAGGCACGGAGCGACAGGAAGCTCGCGAGTTCCCCGGTCTGCAACTGGAAGCCCGGCGCGTCCAGCGCGCCCTTATAGGACAATTCGACCTTGGGCTCGGCACCGGCAACGGTCTGGTCGCCGACATTGAAGACGACATGCAGGGCGGCATTCAGCGTCTGGTCGGGCAGCGACACCTCGGCATCACCGGTCACCGTCGCACCATCGACCTTGGACGTCACGTTCTGCGCGCGCAGCGTGCCTCCGGCGATGCTGAACGGCACCTTGACCGTGCCGAGGGCAGCGTCGCCGGAAAGAATCGCCGGACGGGCGATCGGCTCGACAGCCGCGGGCGTAATCTCGCCTTCGAGCCGGTCGGCTCCGGCAAGAATAGTGGGAAGCGCGCCGACATTGAGGCCGCGCACGGTGAGATCGGAAAGGTTGACGGCACCGGACCCGCTGGCCGACTCCGCCATGCCCTTTGCGGTTTTGCCCGAAGCCTCCAGCGCCAGCGACAGATCGAAACGGCCATTAGCAACGGAGGCGCCGGAGGTCTTCCACGCCGCCGCAGACAGATCACCACCGGCAAGATCGAGCCGCGCCTGAAGAAAGCCCGACCCGCTGCCATTGCCCAGCAGCATGCGGCCCGACATCTTGCCGCCCAGCCATTCGCCGGCGGCATCCGTGATTTCGAGCTGGTCGCCCTTCCAGACGGCCTTGCCGATCATGTTGGAAATGGCGCCATAGACGCCGGGCCAGACCTGCTTGGCGGTGAGATCCAGCGCAACATCGTATCCATTCCAGGCAACGGGCGCGACCGGAGATGTCGCGAGCGTCCCCTCGAGCGGATCCTGCACCGGCCCGAGCAGGCCTTCGGCCGCCCAGGCGAAATCGAGCGTATCCAAAGCCAGCTGACCGGTGGCCTTGCCGGGCACGATGCGATCAAAGGCGATCTGCCCGCTGAAGCCGTTCCGGTCGGCCTTGCCCTCCACGCCGGAAAGCGTCACCGCCTCCGGCGTCACGGTCACGTCGCTCTTCAGGCTCAGTGGCAGGCCCGTTCCCGTTTGCGGCAGGGCGATGCCCTGCACCAGCAGAAAGGGCTCGAAATCCTGGCTTTCCAGCGTCATCTTGGTCTGACCGCTGAGGAAACGATCCCGCGACAGGTCGATCTCGCCGCTGGCGTTCAGCGCCGTCTTTTCGGTCGTGAAACTCAACGTGCCGTTCGCCCTATCGCCCTCCGTGCTCTGAAGCTTGATGGACAGGAGCCCGTTGGCATCCGTGTCGAACGGCAGCGGATCGAAACCCGCCTGTCCGAGCAGCACGAGGCTCGACGGGTTCTCAAGCGTCGCCTCGAGGAAGATGCCCTGCCCCGCAAGCGCCTGCGCGATCGTCGGCGCCTGATAGTTCGCGGCGACGCGGCTGCCGCCGGCCGTGCCGACGATTCCGAAGGTCACCGGCGCATCGCCCTCGCGGCTGCCCGCCGTCAGCGTCACGTCCAGCGCCGCATCATTGTAGTAGCCGCCGCTGCGGGCGAGCCGCGTGAGGATGGGATGGGCCGACGCGTGCCGCTCGACCATCTGGAAGAAGGAGGTCATGTCCGGCGCGGCGATCTTCATCTTGGCCGAGACGATCGGTGCAGTAAGCGTGCCGCCCATGCGCCCGGAGGCCGCCAGCTGTGCACCGGCAATGCTGCCGATCGATGCGCGCTCGGCCTGCACCTGACCGTTCTTGAGCGTCGCCACCAGCTGCACGTCCCGCGCTTCCTCGCCGAAGGCCAGCAGCGTGTCGGCGGAGATATCGGCGGCGATCGTGTGCGACAGCAGCGTTTCGTAGGAGGCATCGCCTGCCACAAGCCCGGTGAGCGCCTGCAAGGCTTCGAGATCGATCCGGTTGCCCTTCAGTTGCAGGGAGAGCGTCGGCGGCACACCGTTCAGCGCCTGCCGCTCCACGCGCCCGTTCAGCGTCGCCGGCCCCACCGCCACTTCCAGGCGCTCGAACTGTTGCAGCGTGTCCGTCAGGTTGACGGTTGCGGAAAAGCCGGCCGTGCGAAGCCGGCGGATCGCGGGATCGACTGAGCCGGCGAGCCAGGAGGCGAGCCCCGACGGCTGGTTGGACGCCACCAGAAGGTCGCCCCGGAAGGCGCGCTGGCCGGACAGGTTGAGCCGGCCCTTGGCTTCGAGCTGCGTTCGGCCGGGGAACTGCGCCACCGCATTGTCGATCATCCAGCCCGCACCATCGGGACGAAGATCGAGCCGCACGTCGCGCACCGTGGTGTCGCCAATGACGATGGCGGGAAGCTTGAGGCTTGCGCGGCCCGGCACCTGCGGAATGGGGATATTGGCGATGATCTCCATCATGGCGGAAAGCCGCTGGCGGATGGAGATCGCGGGATCACGCCCGGTCTTGCCGGCAGCACCCGGCTTGCCGCCGATGCGGCTGACGTCGATCTGCTGTCCATCGGCCAGAAGCAGGAATTCCGGTGTCTTGCCGGTGTCGAGCGTCGCCTCGCCGGTCACCAGATAGGGATCGTCCCGCGGGCCGACCTCGACGCGGTAGTCCGGCACGCGAATCCGGTCATTGGTCAGTTCGAACTGTCCGTTGATTCTAAGCGCCGCCGCATCGTCCTCGCGCTTCGGGGCATCGGCGGGTCGGTTCTCTGTCATGGTGAACTTGCCCTGATAGACCGGGCGAAATTCGACGATCTTCAACTCGCCGTCGAGATCGACGCCGAACGGGCGCTTGTCGGGCGTCAGCCGCGCCCGCAACGGCAGCCCGCCGCCTTCCAGCGGCTCGCTGCTGGAGAAAGAAAAGCTGCCGGCCTCACCATCGAGCGCGGCGCGCCCTTCGACCTTCCAGGGTCCGGCAAGGGTGCGCGCGGAAAGATCGGCGTTCAACCCCGTTACTTCGCGCGTCCGCCCGGTCTGCTCATCGATGAACTCGATCTCGCCATCCGTGATCTCGACGTTTTCGAGCACCACGGTCTTTGCGGGAATGGCGGCGCGGCGACCCCGCGCCCAGTCGAGCGTACCATCCGGCAGAAGCCGCATCTTCGCCTTCGGCTTGTCCAGCCGCATATCGAAAATCAGTGCCTCACCGGACAGGAACGGTGCCAGCTCGGCATCCATGGAGAAATGCTCGACCTGCACCAAAGGCGCTCCGGCCTCGGTTTCGCCGATGCGGACGTCGTTGAGCGTCACGGAGGGAAAGGGGATCAGTCGCGCATCGACGCTGCCGTGCACGACGACCGGCTGCCCGATAATCCGCCCGGCTTCACGCTCGAAGTCCTTGCGGAAATCCGTCCAGTCGATGAACAGCGGCGCGATCAGCGCAGCAAACAGCGCGAGCACAAACAAACCGCCGACGATGACGAAAATACGCGAAAGCACCGAGCCTTACGTCCTGTCCGATCCTGCACGCAGCCCACAACGGGCTGGTGTAACCTCTTGGCCTTTGCCGCCCTGCACCCCGCGTCGTCAACGACGCCAGAATGCCGGCCGGCAGACATCAAATATCTGCCATCACTCCCTTGCGGGCGAGGCACCGCGCTGGCGATGCAGTAGCATGGCACGGCGACAAATTCTCGTTCATCCCATAAAAATCTTGCCCGGATTGAAGATTCCCACCGGGTCGATCGCGCGCTTGACCTGACGCATCAGATCCAGCGCATCGCCAAGCTCCGCCTCCAGGAACGGCATCTTCCCCTGCCCGATGCCGTGCTCTCCCGTGCAGGTTCCATCCATTGCAAGCGCCCGGGCATTCAACCGCTCCACGAACGCTTCCGCCCGATCGACATAGGCCGGATCCTTGTCGTCGAACAGGAGGCCGACATGAAAGTTTCCGTCGCCGGCATGGCCGACGATAGGCGCGATCAGGTCGTTTTCGCGAATGTCCTCCCGTGTCGCCTCGACGCAGTCCGCGAACCGTGAGATCGGCACGCAGACGTCGGTCGAGAGCATGGCGAAGTCCGGCCGCAACGCCTTCTGCGCCCAGTAGGCGTCGTGCCGCGCTTTCCAAAGCACCGCCCGCTCGTCGGCATTCGAGGTCCAGCTGAAATCACCGCCGCCGAACGTCTCGACGATCTCCGCGAATGCTGCCGATTGCATCGCCACGCTGTCCGCGCTGCCATGGAATTCAACGAAGAGTGTCGGCATCTCCGGCAGGTGCAGCCCGGAATAGGCGTTGCTCGCCTTCACCTGCGTCTCGTCCAGAAGCTCGATCCGCGCAACGGGAATACCAGACTGAATGGTAAGGATGACGGCGTTGCAAGCGGCACCAATATCCGGAAACGCGCAGACGCCGCCCGCGATCGTCTCGGGAATACCGTGCAGCCGAATAGTGACCGAGGTCAGGACGCCGAGCGTGCCTTCCGCACCGACGAACAGCCGCGTGAGGTCGTAGCCCGCCGAAGATTTGCGTGCCCGGTGCGCGGTCCGGATCTCGCGCCCGTCGGCGATGACAGCAGTGACCGCGAGAACGTTTTCCCGCATGGTGCCATATTGCACGGCATTGGTGCCAGAGGCGCGCGTCGATGCCATGCCGCCGATCGATGCATTGGCGCCGGGATCGATCGGGAAGAACAGGCCGGTCGCGCGCAACTCCCTGTTCAGCTCTTCTCGCGTGATGCCGGGTTCGACCGTGCAGTCGAGATCGCTTTCGTTGACGGAGAGAACGCGATTCATCCGGCTCATGTCGACGCTGATGCCGCCATGCGGCGCATTGACATGACCCTCGAGCGACGAGCCCGTTCCGAACGGGATCAGCGGCACGCGGTTTTCCCCGGCGATCCCGACGATCGCCTGAACCTCGGCACTGTTTTCAGGAAACACCACAGCGTCCGGCAGTTGCGCCGGGATATAGGTGGTCGTGTGGGCATGCTGCGCCCGGATCGCCTGACCCGTCTGCAAGCGTTCGCCGAACTGCGCCTTCAGCGCCGTTATCGCCACAACGATCCCCGCTTCGTTGCGAACGCCCGACCTGATCGCCTTGAGAGCCATCGACCGCATCCTCCACCGCCGGCCCTTTACCTGCGGTCCTGCTGAAATATCAATGCCCTACTGTAGAATCCGGAATCACTTTGTCCAGCGCCTCCTTCGTCGCACGAGCGTTACCGCGCATTTTCGGAACGCATGGGACGCAAGCGCCACAGCTGCGCCGGTTCGAGACATCGGGCAGCGCGCCGGCCTATTCTGCCGCGCGCAGCCTCTCTTCCGGCTCGACCTCGTGCACGCCGTAGGCCGCGGCAAGCTCGCGCTGCAATCGCCGCTCCTCGTCTACCTGGGGCTTGGAGAAGCGGGCGATGGCGAGATAGGCGACCGGCGTCAGATACAGCGTGACCACGGTCGCAAGGCCGAGGCCGCCGACGAGAACCCAGCCGAGCGCAACACGGGCTTCGGCTCCTGCGCCGCTGGCGAGCACGAGCGGCACGGCACCGACGATGGTCGCGATCATCGTCATCATTACCGGACGAAGCCGGATGTTGGAAGCATTCTCGATCGCCTCGCGCAGACCCTGCCCGCGGTCGCGAAGCTGGTTGGCGAACTCGACGATCAGGATGCCGTTCTTCGCCATGATGCCGACCAGTAGCACGAGCCCGATCTGGCTGTAGATATTCAACGAGTTGCCCGTGAGGACCATCGCGAACACAGCGCAGGCGAGCCCGAGCGGCACCGTGGACATGATGACGAGGCCGCTGATCAGGCTTTCGAACTGGGCCGCCAGCACGAGGAAGATGATGATGATGGCAAAGCCGAAGGTGACGAACAGCGCGCCGGAGTTCTCGTTGAGCGTCGCGGCTTCCGCCAGCGGCACCACGCGGGAGCCGGTCGGCAGCAACGGCTTGGCAACCTGCTCGGCATAGGCCAGAGCCTCGCCAAGGCCCGTGCCGGGCGCTAGGCCCGCCGAGAGCGACACGGCGCGCAACTGCGATTCGCGCGACAGCTGCGGCGCGACGGCCTGCTCCTTCACGGTGGCGATGGACGACATCGGCACGATCTTGCCGTCCCCGGTCTTCAGAAACAGGTTTTCGAGGTCGGTCGGGTCGTTGACGGGATTGGTGGTCGAGAGCAGCTTGACCGGATAGGCCTCCCCTTCGACATAGACGTCGATGACGTTGTTGCCGTCGAGCATGGCCTGCAGCGCCGCCGAAAGGCCATTGATATCGATGCCGAGATCGGACGCGCGCTCCCGGTCGATGGTCACGGACAGCTGCGCCTGGTTCGCCTCGTAGTTCAGACGCACGTTTTCGAAGCGACCGCTATCCTCCATTTGCCGCACCAGCTGGGCGGCGGCGTCGCCGAGCGCCTTGTAGTCGTTGCCGACCAGTGCGAGCTGCAGGCCGTTGCCGGCGCCGCGAATGCCGAGGCTGTTCGGCTGCACCGGGAAGACCCGGATCGAGGGGATCTCGGCGGACAGGCGTGAGATCTCGCGCGAAATCTGCTGCTGCGTCCGTTCGCGATCACCCCAGGATGAGAGCGACAGGACCATGAAGCCATTGTTGACCGAACCGCCCTGCCCCGAAATGGAATAGACATTGGCGATCTCGCCGGCCTTCACCATCGGCTGCAGCGCATCCTCCACCCGGCGCATCTGCGCCTGCGTGTAATCAAGCGAGACACCCTGCGGCGCCTGCATGCGCAGCAGGATGCGCGCCCGGTCCTCCGTCGGCGTCAGTTCGGACGGCAGTGTCGTGAACGCGATGCCGCCGGCGATGACGACCATCACGGCGGCGAGACCCACGACGAGTGGCGAATCGAGACACGCCTTGAGCGAGCGCCTGTAACCACGGGCAAACATGCCGCCGATGCGGCCGAGGAACCCGCTATGGCCATGGCCGTCAGGCTGCGCCTTCAGCATGCGCGAGGCGAGCATGGGACAGAAGGTCAGCGCCACGAAGGCGGAGAGAATGATGGCAAACGCGAGGACGAAGCCGAACTCGCGGAAGAGACCACCCGTCTGCCCCGGCAGGAAGGACAGCGGAATAAAGACGGCCGCCAGCGTCGCCGTCGTCGCGATGACCGCGAAGAACACTTCGAGCGTGCCGAGAACGGCCGCCGCACGCGGTCCCATTCCCTCGCTTCGCCGTCGCACGATGTTCTCCAACACGACGATCGCGTCATCCACCACGAGGCCGGTGGCCAGCACGATCGCGAGCAGCGTCAGAATATTGATCGAGAAGCCGGCCATGTAGATGGCAGCGCAGGTGCCGATCAGCGCGATCGGCATGGTCAGCACCGGGATCAGCGTCGCCCGCCAGTCGAGCAGGAACATATAAATCACCACCGTCACGATGATGACGGAGGCGACGAGCGCGATCTCGACTTCGTGGATGGCGCCCTGGATGAAGACGGCATCGTCGCTGGTAATAGTGAGCTCCGTGCCCGGCGGCAGGATCTTGCCGATCTCGGCCACCGTGGTCTTCACGCCGTTCGAAATATCGAGCGTGTTCGATTGCGCCTGCCGGATGATGCCGAGGCCGATACCCTGTTTGCCGCCGGAGCGGAGCGACGAGGTGCCGATATCCGGCCCCATCGTCACCGTCGCGACGTCGCCGAGCCGCACGTTCGGCCCGAGGATGACCTTCTCGAACTGTTCCGGCGTCTGCAGGTCCGCCGTCGCACGGACGGAGAGGTCCTGATTGGCGCTGGTCAGCGATCCCGCGGGAACGTCGAGCGAGGCGCTGGCCAGCGCCGTGCGCAGGTCGGCCACCGTCAGGCCGCGGGCAGCGAGCTTGCCCTGGTTGACGTCGATACGGAAGATCTTCTCCTGCTCGCCGTTCAGCTGGACATCGGCCACGCCTTCGACGGAGGCGAGCCGGTCGGTCACCTCGTTTTCGGCTAGCAGCGTCAGGTCTTCCATCGACAGCGTGTCGGAGGTGAGCGCGAGGCGCAGGATCGGCTGGCTGTCGGCATCCGCCTTCACGATCTGCGGCGCATCGGCACCATCGGGAAGATCGTTCGTCACCCGGCCGAGCGCATCGCGCACATCGTTGGACGCCTGCCCGATATCGGTCGTGTCTGAAAACTGGAGCGTCACCCGGCTCTGGGCATATTGCGATGTGGACGAGATGTCCTTGATGCCCTGCACGCGGGACACGGCGCCTTCGATCACCGAGGTCAGTTCCCGGTCGACCGTCTCGGGTGCCGCCCCCTCGAAGCGCGTATTGACGGACACGACCGGCTGGTCGACCTCCGGCAATTCGCGGATCTCGACGCCGTTCAGCGCCGCAAGGCCTGCGACGATGATCAGCGTATTGACCACCAGCGCAAGGATCGGCCGTCGGATGAAAAGGGCAGTAAACCCCGCAGACCCGCCCGCCCCTGTCTTGTGGGGGCCGCTCATCGCGCGGCCTCCGCGCCCGTTACCACGGGTTGCGCGCTCGAAACCTTCTGCTCGCCCGCATCACCTACAGCGCCCGCCGACGCATTGGCAACCTTGACCTCGCCTCCGTCCCTCAGCCGCTGCACGCCCTCGGTCGCCACCATGTCGCCCTTTTCGAGCTTGGCATCCACCAGCACCTTGTCGGAGTTGCGCTGGATGATCGTCACCGGCACGCGCTCCGCCTTACTGTCCACCACGCGCCAGACATAGGAGCCGTCGGCGCTCCACTGCACCGCGAGCGGATTGACGGTGGGATAGCTGTCGCCGGGGAAGCGGACGTTGACCGAAAAGGACATGCCGGCCCGCAGGCTGTCGTCCGGATTGTCGAGGCGCGCTCGCACGCGCAGCGTTCGGCTGGCCTGGTCGATCCGGTTGTCGATGGCGTGGATGGCACCGGTCAGCTGACGCGTCACCTGCGCCACGGCAACCGCCGAGACCTCCTGACCGACCTTTATACTGTTGGCGAACCGTTCGGGAACCCAGAAATCGACGAGGATCTGCGACCGGTCATCTACCACGGCAATCGGCGTCGAGGTGGTGACATAATCGCCGGGATTGACGGTGATGATGCCGACGATGCCCTTGGACGGAGCGACGATGTCGCGCCGCGTCAGATCGAGTTCGGCGGTCTTCAGCGCCAACTCGGCGGCCTGCTCGGCGAACTCGGCCTCGCGCAGCGTGGCGATCGAAACCGCATTGCCGAGGCGGCGGTTGCGCTCCACCTTGTCGCGGGCAGCGTCCAGCAGCACCTTGGCTTGTGCGACGGCGAGCACTTGCTCGTCGCTGTCGAGCTTGGCGATCACCTGCCCCTGCTCGATTCGCTCGCCGGACTTCACCAGCACTTCCGTGAGATTGCCGGTGGAAAGCGGCGTGACGGTCACCGAGAGGATGGCCTCACCATTGCCGATGGCGTTCAGCCGATCGTTGACGAGCGCGGTTCCCGCAGCCTCAGTGACGACGAGCGGCGTCTGGTTGCCGGCCGCTGCCCGCTGCGTTCCGCTCTGTCCGCCCCGTCCCTGTCCCTGCACCTTGTCGCCGGATGCAGCCGACGGCGCGACCAGTGCGACGACGCTGCCGGGCACGCCGGCGGACACGAGCATCGGCCCGGCGGACGGCACGAAGCGCACCCAGGCGGCGAGGCCGACGAGGAGAATGGCGAGGCTGACGGCCAGCTGTTTCCAGATCTGCATGCAGGTCTCCGACGTGGGCATTCCCGACAGGGACGGTTCAGATGAGCGGAATGCGACGGTTTGTCCCAAAGTACCGGGCAGTCCGCATCTCACGCAATCCCGCAAGCTCATCATTACGCAATTGTAATGATGATGGATTTCCCCGGTTCAGGAGATCGCCGCCTTTCTGCCCGGGGAATAAAAGAAGAACGCAATTCTGGCCTTTCGGACCCGAATCACTACATTGAACCGCATGAGCAACGGTTTCGACGACATCCCCTTCTTCGACGAAGAGCCCGCACGCGCGCCCGCGAGAGGCGAACGCCGAGGCGCTGACCCGGTAGATGCGCCCGTTGGTGCACGCGATGGGCGTCCCGGGCAGGATCAAGGCAACGCCCCGGCACAAGGACCTTCGGGTCTTGCAGCCCGCGCCATGGCTGCTCGCGACCGCGATCGTGCGCCGGATTATCTCTCGGGCCTCAACCCGGAGCAGCGCCTTGCCGTGGAAACGCTGGATGGCCCCGTGCTCGTGCTGGCCGGTGCCGGCACCGGCAAGACGCGCGTCCTCACCACGCGCATCGCGCATATCATGGCGACCGGCCGCGCCTATCCGAGCCAGATCCTCGCCGTCACCTTCACCAACAAGGCGGCGCGCGAGATGAAGGAGCGCATCGGCGTTCTGGTCGGCGGCGCGGTCGAGGGCATGCCCTGGCTCGGCACATTCCACTCCATCGGCGTCAAACTGCTGCGACGTCATGCGGAGCTTGCCGGCATCCGCTCAGACTTCACCATTCTCGACACGGACGACGTCACCCGCCTGATCAAGCAGATCCTGCAGGCCGAGTCCATCGACGACAAGCGCTGGCCGGCCAAGCAGTTCGCCCAGCTGATCGACGGCTGGAAGAACAAGGGCCTGACGCCCGCCGATATCCCGGAAGGCGACGCGCGCGCGTTCAGCAATGGCAAGGGCCGCGACCTCTACGCCGCCTATCAGGCACGCCTGCGCACGCTGAACGCCTGCGACTTCGGCGACCTGCTGCTCCACCCCATCGCCATCTTCCGCAAGCATCCCGACCTGCTGCGCGAATATCACGGCCGCTTTCGCTATATTCTCGTGGACGAGTATCAGGACACCAATACCGCTCAATACATGTGGCTGCGGCTTCTGGCCCAGCGACCGAGCCCCGCGAAGGGGGAGCCGCGCACGGCGGACAATACCGTTAATATCTGCTGCGTCGGCGACGACGACCAGTCAATCTATGGCTGGCGCGGTGCGGAGGTGGACAACATCCTCCGCTTCGACAAGGACTTCCCGGGCGCGGTTGTCATTAAGCTGGAGCGGAACTACCGCTCGACCGCCCATATCCTTGCCACTGCCGGCCATCTGATCGCGCACAATGAAGGTCGTCTCGGCAAGACGCTCTTCACCGATCGGCACGACCCCGAGGACCAGAAGGTCCAGGTTCACGCAGCCTGGGATTCGGAAGAGGAAGCGCGTGCCGTCGGCGAGGAAATCGAGCAACTCCAGCGCGACAAGCACAAGCTGAACGACATGGCGATCCTCGTGCGCGCCTCCTTCCAGATGCGCGAGTTCGAAGATCGCTTCGTCACGCTCGGCCTCAACTACCGCGTCATCGGCGGCCCGCGCTTCTACGAGCGCATGGAGATCCGCGATGCGATGGCCTATTTCCGGCTCGTCTGCCAGGATGCCGACGATCTCGCCTTCGAGCGCATCGTCAACACGCCGAAGCGCGGCCTCGGCGACACCACCATCCGCCTGCTGCACGACTATGCCCGCGCCCGCGATATCCCGATGCTCGCGGCAGCCGCCGATATCATCGAGACCGACGAGGTGAAGGCCAAGGCCCGCAAGTCGCTGTTCGACGTCGTCACCATGGTGCGCCGCTGGCAGGGGCTGCTGGAAAACACGCCGCATACCGAGCTTGCCGAAATCATCCTCGAGGAATCCGGCTACACCGACATGTGGAAGGTCGACAAGACGGCGGAAGCGCCGGGTCGGCTCGAAAACCTGAAGGAACTCGTGCGCTCTATGGAAGCGTTCGAGAGCATGCGCGGTTTCCTCGAACACGTGTCGCTGGTCATGGATGCCGAGCAGAACGAGAACCTCGACGCCGTCAACATCATGACGCTGCACTCCGCCAAGGGACTGGAATTCGAAACGGTGTTTCTCCCCGGCTGGGAGGAAGGCCTGTTTCCGCATCAGCGCTCGCTGGACGAAGGCGGCCGCTCGGGGCTGGAGGAAGAACGGCGCCTCGCCTATGTCGGCCTCACCCGCGCCAAGCGTCGCTGCCACCTCTGGTTCGTCTCCAACCGCCGCATCCACGGCCTCTGGCAATCGACCATCCCCTCGCGTTTCATCGAGGAATTGCCGGTCGATCACGTCGAAGTGGCCGAGATGGAGCAGTCCTATGGCGGCTACGGGCGCGGCGGTTATGGCCAATCCCGTTTCGACAAGCAGGAGCCGTTCCAGAACACCTATGCGACACCGGGCTGGAAGCGCGCGCAGGCCAACAAGACCGATGCGACCCGCGACAACTGGGGCAACCGCTCCGGCGTCGCCATCGACCGCATCGGCTATGGCGAAAGCGGCCCCAAGGCCCGCACCATCGAGGGCGAACTGACCGTCCGCTCGACGGTCGAAACCCCGTCGAAATTCGGCGTCGGCGACCGCGTGTTCCACATCAAGTTCGGCAACGGCAATATCGCGGGTATAGAGGGCAACAAACTCACCATCGATTTCGACCGTGCCGGCCAGAAACGCGTTCTGGACGGTTTCGTCGAGAAGGTGTGAGATCCTAGCGTTTGACCGCCAGCCAGATCACATGACGTGCCCCGCCACGCTTGCCATTGGCCCGCGTGGAGACCGCCTCGGCCTCGAACCCTGAATCTTTCAGCCGACGCGTGAAACGCGGATCCGGCCCGGAGGACCAGACGGCCAGCACGCCACCCGGTCGAAGCGCCGATTGCGCCGCCCGCAGGCCCTGATGGTCGTAGAGGCTGTCGTTGGAGGCACGGGTCAGCCCATCGGGACCATTGTCGACATCGAGCAGGATCGCATCATAGGCCGAACGCGCGGCCGCGATGCACGCACCGACATCACCTTCGTAGATCGTCACCCTGGGATCGTCGAGACAGCCCTTGAACACGCTCGCCATCGGCCCCCGCGCCCATCGCACAACGGCGGGCACCAGTTCGGCCACGACAACCTCGGCATCTCCAGGCAGGATCGCAAGCGCGGCGCGCAGCGTGAACCCCATGCCGAGCCCGCCGATAAGGAAGGCGGGACGCGGACGATCGCCGATCTTCTCGCGTGCGAGAGACGCCAGCGCCTCTTCCGAACCGCTGAGCCGGCTGTTCATCAGCTCGTTACTGCCGAGCATGATCGAAAATTCCTGGCCCCGGCTCTTCAGCCGCAACTGCCCGCCACCGCCGGGAATATCGGCCGTGTCGATCTCGATCCAAGGAAGCATCGCTTAAGTCCCGCAGAAACGCCTGCCTGAAAGGCTCCGGCGTGGTGGTTGTGAAGAAACAAGGCCCTCTCTGGCTTACCAGCCATCTCCCCCACAAGGGGGGAGAAGACTTGTGGCCACCGCCCCACTCCCATCAGCAAGGTAGCGGGGCGTTGCTCCGAGTCTTCTCCCCCTTGTGGGGGAGATGGCCGGCAGGCCAGAGAGGGTTTTTCTGTCTTTACACCAACCTCACCCGTTGCGCGAGAAGAGCGAAGCGAGCGTCTTTGCAGGCTTGGAGAAGCCGCCCTTCATGCTCCTGACGATAACCATCTGGGTCACCTCGCCGCGCTTGAAGGCTTTGAGGAAGCGGGGATAGTCGGCAAAGGCGACGCAGCCATGGCTGTCGCCGCGGTTGCGCAAAAGATAGCTGTGCGCCAGAAGACCGACGCGGCCATGCGGTGCGACCCCGTCGATCGGCGTCAGGCGAACAGCTTCCACGCCATGAAACAACGCTTCGCGCATGGTCACCTTGTAGGTGCCGGGCGGTGTCGGGCCCTTCATCGGAATGTGCACGGCATCGGGATTATCGCGCAGCTTGCCGATCCCGGAATGCGCTTCCAGCCTCTCGCCGTTCGGCATATGCACGACGCCGGCCGAGATATCGTAATAGGCGACGCCCTTGCGGTTGCCGAACAGCGGCTTACGCGGCGCCATGGACGGCTCGTCGTCATCCATGTCGATCGCCGCGTTCGGCTTGGCATAGGCCAGCTGCACCGGCGGCTTGCGAGGGCGCTCACTCGCGGTCAGCGCGTCGTCCGCCTCGATCGTAATCCCCGGACGGGATAGCGGGAGCGGTCCGAGATCAGGCAGATGCTCCGTCGTCTCATCGTCATTGAGAACAAGGCTGAAGGGCTTGGGCAGCGATCCGGTCGGCCGGGCATCCGACTCCAGCATCGCATTCTCGCGCAAGGGAACGGCGACATCCGCGCGCGCGTCGAGCGAGGCGACCTGAACAGGGGCTGCCGTCGCGGCAGGTGTTGCCGGCTTGGGCGGCAGGGCGGCGAGAACGATGCGGTGGACGGTGCTGGCGGATGCCATCTGCGGCTGCGTCTTGGCTGCGGCAACGGCGACGACCGGCGTCTTCACGAGACGCGAGAATTTCGCCACATGCACCGTCCGCTCGCCCACCGGGCCGCGGGGAATGGCGTTGAGTCCAAGCGAGGTCTGGAATGTCGGGCGCCCGCCGGTCGCGAGATCGCCGGCAACGCCATGCATCGTGAGGATGGTGGCCATGAGCCAGCCGACGCCGGCAAGGCCGACGCCTGCGGCGAGAACGGCAGGAAAGAGACGCGAGCGCTGCGTTTTGGCAGGGCCGGCTTTATGCGGCGAAGGGGACTGCTGGCGGAGGGGGCGCGTCTGCGAACGCGTATCGACCTGTCGAACATTCTCAATCGCTAGCGCCATGGAACTCTTTACCCAAATTGGTTACGCAATCCGAAAACAGCACTACGCACTGTCGTCGAAGCCGGCCGTTTGGGTCGCCTGGCGCTGAAGTTGCGCGCTCCCTAGAACACTGCGGCTAGGCGAAAGAATGGCGAAACATGGTAACCATTTCCTTTACGAGCATCCCGAAATCTGAGGATTGTCAAAAATGAAGAAGCCGCAGGGCATGCCCGCGGCTTCGCGAAAGACGGAAAACGGACGCCACACGGCACCACCGCGCAGCGCTCGTTGCTTCAGCTCCAGGGGTGACGCGGCGGATTGAGACCGTTCAGATAAAAATTGCCGACATGGAAGAACTTCCAGCGCACCGGGTCATGCAGCGTGTGCGCACGGGCGTTGCGCCAATGACGGTCGAGATCGTATTTCGCCAGCGTCGATCGCGTCCCCGACAGTTCGAAGAGCTTGTTCGTCGCGAGAATGGCGATCTCCGTCGTCAGAACTTTCGCCTCCGCGGTTTTCACCGTCGCATCGGCAATCACCTCTTCTGTCGGGTTCTCATACCCCGCATCGATCGCATCGCCGGCGATCGCCAGCAGGGCTTCGGCGGCGTGCAGCCTGATCTTGAGGTCGCCGATAGCGGCAATCGTGAAGGGATCTTCGCCGGCCGTTTCCTTACCGCTGTCCACCCAGGGCCGACTATGCGTCTTGACGAAGGCAATCGTTGCATCGATGGCCCCTCGTGCGATTCCGGCGTCGATGGCCGCCTGAATAATCTGCGAAACGGGGCCGGCGATCGTCGGACGATCAAAAGCAGCAATCGGCAGGAGACGATGTTTCGGAACGCGGACATTCTCGATCTTGACGGAACCCGAGGCCGTCGTTCGCTGACCGAAGCTCGACCAGTTGTTCGTGACCGTGATGCCGGGCGCCTCCCGGTCGGCGAAGACGAGGACCCCCTGGTCGTTCTCATCGACGGCCACGATGGGGATGATGTGCGACAGCAAGGCACCCGTCGTGTAAAATTTCTCGCCGTTGACGACCACATCGTCGCCGTCGCGGACGACCCGTGTCTCGAAAGCTGCGACGGTTTTGCTGTTCAGTTCGGAGAAGGCGTTGCCGAAGCGCAGGCCGGACAGAACCCAGGCGAAGAATTCTTTCTTCTGCTCGTCTGTGCCGTCGAGATCGATATGACCTGTGATCGCGAGGTGATTTTGCGTGATCTGTGCGATGGACGGGTCGGCGGCGGCGAGAATGGCGATGACACGCGCCAGCGTCCGGTATGAAACGCCCGCTCCGCCATAGGCCTTGGGCACATTGATCCCCCAGAGGCCGCTTTGCGAATAGGCGTCGATCTCCGCGATCGGCAGCAGGCCCTCCCGGTCACGTAAAGCGGCGCCGACCGCAAACTGCGCAGCGAGCTGGTGAGCGACAGCAAGAGCCTCTTCGTCGCTGGCAATGACGTGCGCAGCCTGTGTCGGCCGCCCGCGCGGCGGAACAGGATCGCTGGAATTCACGCGCGGGTGCTGCGTGTAGTCGATAGACTGCGGTTCGATCACTCCCATAGGGGCGCTCCTTGTTGAAACAACGACAGAGTGCGGAGTAATCTATCTTTTATATAGAAATTATATATTAATATTGTCCTATGCGTGAGAAATCCCTACCCGATCGCCAATCTCCCGAATTGTCGTCGGAAGAGGACATACGCATGTCTTGGGAACAGCATATTCATCACCGACGGCTTGCATTGCATTCCCGGACGCTTATTTCGGCTGTGAACCCGTTCCGGAGATCTGCCGATGCCCTTGCCCAAAATCCGCCTCGCCGCCGCTGCCGCCCTGCTGAGCTTCGCCGCCCTTTCGGGGCCGGCCACGGCTGAAACCGTCGGCGAGGTCGGCGTGGACTGGACCGGTAACGATATCATCGTGGACGCCGTCAGCGATCCAAAGATTGAGGGCATCACCTGCCACGTGACCTATTTCGACCGCGGCGTCATCGATCGCCTGCGCAAGGGCAACTGGTTCGAAGACCCATCCAACAACTCCATCGCCTGCCGCCAGACCGGCCCCGTCGTCATCGACGACATCGACCTCTCGAAGGACGGCGAAGAGGTGTTCCGCTCGGGCCTCTCGCTGATCTGGAAGTCGCTGCAGGTCACCCGTATCTACGATCGGAAGAACAACACGCTGATCTATCTCGCGCATTCCCGCCAGGTCGTCGAAGGTTCGGCGAAGATGTCGATCTCGACCGTTCCCCTCTTCAACCAGCAGGTCACGTGGAAAAAGGGCGCGCCGCAATAAGGCCTGCGCCTTCAGCGAGAGCCGCGTCAGACCGCGTCTCGCTCAGAACCGTATCCGAGGTGACCACGGCAATGCCCGCCTTCGTCATCTCGTCGATCGCGGTGCGAACACCCTCTGGATCGATCCCCCGACTGGCATCCTCGATGAACCGGATCTGCGCCTCCGGCAGCATGGCCCGTGCGTCGAGCGCTGAAAATCTCACGCAGTAATCCGTCGCCAGTCCGCAGACATCGAGCCGCGTCACGCCGCGTGCGAGAAGAAGGTCGGAGAGTCCCGTCAGCGCCGTCTGATCGTTGTCGCGAAAGGCGGAGTAACTGTCGACGTTGCGGTCGAGGCCCTTGCGCTGGATCGTGTCGATACGGCTCTGGTCGAGATCCGGACGGAGGTCCGCGTCCTCTGTACCCTCGACGCAATGGTCCGGCCACAGCATCTGCGGTTGGCCGTTCAGCGTTCCCATCGTGAAGGGTGCAGCGCCCTCATGCTGCGAAGCGAAACTGCCGTGATCGGCCGGATGCCAGTCCTGCGACGCGACGATGAGATCGTAGCCGCCCTTGGCCATCAGCCGGTTGGCAACAGGCACGACGGCATCGCCACCGGGCACGGCAAGATGGCCGCCGGGGCAGAAGCCGTTCTGGATATCGACAAGCAAAAGGCATTTCATCGGCCGGGCGTCTCCCAAGACATGAGCTGTTGAGAAGAAGCATAGACCGGCCCTGCATGCCGGGCTAGCCCGGCATGCAGATGTCAGAATGGGAGACCTTCGACCAGGCCGGCCAATCAGGCCGCCTGAGCGAGTTCGTCGGCGATGACGGTGTCGAGGTTGAGGAAGCAGACCATGGTCTTTTCCAGCGCCACGATGCCGCGGCAGAAGGCGCGCTGGGCTTCAGGAATGATCTCCGGTGCCGACTGCAGGTCCTCGCTACGGATCGTCATCATGTCGGAAACCTGCTCGACCAGCAGGCCGACCAGCTTGCCGGCGATGTCGGTCACGATGATGGCCGAGCGTTCCGACGGTTCCGTCATGTTCATCCCGAGGCGGCAGGCCATGTCGATCACGGGGATGACGGCGCCGCGCAGGTTGATGAGGCCGAGCACGTAAGGCGGCGTGTGCGGCATCGGCGTGACCGGCGCCCAGCCGCGAATTTCGCGGATCGCCATGATGTCGATGCAGAATTCCTGGTTGCCGAGATGGAAGGACACGATTTCCATCGAGCTTCCCGACTGTTTGGAGGTGATGTTCATGATCAGAATTCTTCCCATTGATCGTTGGAGCTGGAGGTCGACGGCGTTGCGAACGCGCCGGAAAGCTTGCCCATGAGCGCCTTGGCGGGCGACGGCGCCGGGCGCGAATGGGCGGCAGCCGGCTTTATGGTCGCGGGACGGATGGCGATGGGGCTCTTGGCGGAGGACGAAGTCTTCGCCGCCGCAGGGCGATAGCCTGACGACGACGTCGTCGCTGTGCGCGGCGACGACGCCGATGCGTAGGACGCCGCGGCGCCACCGATGGCGAACTGGGCGATCAGGCTCGAAAGGCTCTCGGCATCCTGCGCCAGCGTATGGCTGGCAGCATTGGTCTCCTCGACCATGGCCGCATTCTGCTGCGTCATCTGGTCGAGCTGGCCGATGGCGATGTTGATCTCGGTTAGCCCCGTCGATTGCTCCCGGGCGGCAACCACGATGGTGCGCATATGCTCGTTGATCTGGTCGACGTCCGTACCGATGCGGCCGAGCGCTTCACCGGTTTCCTGCACCAGCCGCACACCGGTGCCGACCTCGGTCGAGGACCGGTTGACGAGACCCTTGATGTCCTTGGCGGCACCGGCCGCTCTCTGCGCCAGTTCGCGGACTTCCTGTGCGACGACGGCAAAGCCCTTGCCCGCCTCCCCGGCGCGCGCGGCTTCGACGCCGGCATTCAGGGCAAGAAGATTGGTCTGGAAGGCAATTTCGTCGATGACGTTGATGATCTTGCCGATCTCGGCAGATGCATCTTCGATGCGCGCCATGGCCGCCACGGCCTCGCCGACGATCCGGCCGGACTCCTCGGCATTGGCATGCGTGCGGCTGACCATCTGGCTTGCCTCTTCCGCTTTGTCCGTCGCGGTGCGAACGGTAACGGTGATCTGGTCGAGCGCGGCAGAGGTTTGCTCGAGGGAGGCCGCCTGCTTTTCGGTGCGTTTGGCAAGATCGTCCGCCGCAGACCGCATCTGGCGTCCGTTGGCCGTGATCGAGGCGCTGTTGTCGCGCATACCGGAGAGAACGTTGCGGAGCTTCTCGACAGCCTGGTTGAAATCGAGACGAAGTGATTCGAGATCGGCCCGGAACGGCGTGTCGATGGCGACCGTCAACTGGCCGTCCGCCAACTTGTTCAGCGCCTGACCGAGCGCGCTCACGGCGACCTGAACCTGGCGGGCATCTTCGGTGGCTGCAACTTCGCGCTGGCGACGATCGGTATCGTTGTGGCTGCGGCTGTCGGCGGCATCGCGCTCCAGCCGCTGCTTGTCGATGGCGTCGGTGCGGAAGCGATCGACGCAGCGCGCCATGTCGCCGATCTCATCGCTGCGCTCCACCGCGCCGACCGGCGTCGCATAATCGCCGCCATGAATGCGCTGCATGCTGTCGCGAACGCCGAGGATGCCGCGGCGCAGGATATTACCTTGAATTGTCAGAAGCCCGAGAACGACCACCATCGCACCGAGGCCGCAGACGAACTGCCAGACGAAGGCCGAGCGCGAAATCGCGCCCGCCTCTTCGACACGCATCTGTGTCATTGCCATGCCGGCTTCCGCAAGGCTCGCAAAACGTTCCGTGAGCTGCGACCCTGCCGTATCGATCCGGTCGTCGATGGCGTCGAACGCGGTCTGGTCGGCGCCGGCTTCGACAAGCACCTTCAGGTCCGTCTGGATGGACTGGTTTAGCTGCGATATCATCTCGGGAACCCCGGCACCCAGGTCGGGCTTGCCGACGGCGACGGCGAGACCCGCAACGTCACCGCTCGCGCTCTTGAGATCCGCCACTGCCGTATCGATTTCCTTCATACGATCCGGCGCGATGACCTTGTCGCCCTTGTCGACGATCGTGTCCATGGCCGCGAGCACGAGGTCGAGGCTGGTAACCCGAAGCTCGATGGCCCTGTTCTCGACGGACTTCGCGACGCTCGCTTCGGCGAGAACACGCTCGACCTGCTGTTGCTCGTACCATCCCGTGGCGAGAATCGCGCTGATTCCGACGAAGGTAACGACGCCCAGTGTGGCAAGCCTCTGGCTGACGGTCAGGGATCTTTGGCGGGTCTCATGATGCATGATCGAGGTCCGGGATGGCGCGAATCGTGTCGCGCGCAGATGGAGGAGCAGCGTTCACAGATGGCGATGGCGGGAACGGCCGACCTCATGTCGACGCGCGGCAAGACCTGCACGGAAAAGAAGCATAACAGCGATGCGTTAAAGATCCGGTAAAGATAACAAACCTCGCCTCCCGCATCTGACGCAGACAAAAACAGGCTATAAGCACCCCGTGATGGATCGCATCTCGCCCGGCAACGCCACCCGGCTCGCCCTCGCCGCCGCAGGCCTTCCGCTGGCTGGTTGGGCCGGCATGCTCGGCTGTGTGACATTTGGTCCGGATATGGCGCTTGCCGCCGGCAGCCTGTCGCTCTGCGTCTGAAATCGATTCCGATAGAAGGAATTATGCAGTAAGCCTTGGCTGTGACATCAAGCGCAGCGGCATGGACGTGAAACGGGCCTGACATGAAACTCTTTCGAATCGTCCTCTGGATTGCCGTTCTGGCCACCGCCTCGGCGCTGGGGTTCCTCACCTACAAGATGACGGAAACCAAGGAGGCCGCCGTGGGCGGGCCGTTCGGGGTTCCCTTCACGCTGGTGTCGCAGAACGGCCAGCCGATCACCGAGAAGGCCCTGACCGGCAGGCCCTCGGCCGTCTTCTTCGGCTTCACCCATTGCCCGGAGGTCTGCCCGACAACATTGTTCGAGATGAACGGCTGGCTTGCCAAGGTCGATCCCGACAACACGAAGCTCAACGCCTTCTTCGTCACCGTCGATCCCGAACGCGATACGCCGGAGATCCTCGGGCAATACGTCTCCAACGTCTCCGCCCGCGTCACCGGCATTTCCGGCCCGCCGGACAAGGTGATGGAGATGGTCAAGGGCTTCCGGGTCTACGCCAAAAAGGTCCCGCTCGATGCGGAAAAACCCGATGGCGACTACACGATGGACCATTCGGCCTCCGTCTTCCTGCTGGACGCCGAAGGTCGTTTCCGCGGTACCATCGCCTATGGCGAGAACACTGACACGGCCGTCCAGAAGCTCGAAAACCTGACCAAGAGCTGAGCGTCTTTCCCCCTGCGGGCATAGGCTTTGACCGCAAACGGCATTTTGGCCGTGCAATGCCGTGTGGTCGTGGTAAAGCGCTCATCCGAAGCTCAAGAGACCTGAAGGACCGCCCGTGGCTGATTTGCGCCTCTATCTCACCACCACCGAAAAAGGTGCCGACAGTGTTCTCGCTCTGATGACGGACGTCTTCGAGGACGAAGGCTATGCCATCGCCACGATGGAGATCGACGAGAAGCGCGACATCTGGGAGGCTTCCGTCTATCTCGACTTTGCCGAGGAGGACGAGATTCGGACACGCTTCGCGGAGATCGTGGACGGCTGGAAGCCCGGCACCGAGATCCTGCGCGAGGAAATTCCGGATATCGACTGGATTGCGAAGTCGCTCGAGGGCCTGAGCCCCGTTGCCGCCGGCCGGTTCCTCGTCCACGGCTCGCATGACCGGGACAAGGTCCGCTCAGGACAGATCGCCATCGAGATCGACGCCGGCGAAGCGTTCGGCACGGGCCACCACGGCACCACGGCCGGCTGCCTGGAGATGATCGAAAGCGTCGTGCGCTCGCGCACCGTCACCAATGCGTTGGATCTGGGAACCGGCAGCGGCGTTCTCGCGATCGGCCTGCGCAAGATCAAGACCGTGCCGGTGCTGGCCACGGACATCGATCCGATCGCCACCCGCGTCGCCCGTGAAAACGTTCGCCGCAACGGCATCGCCAACGGCATTGCGGCCGTCACCGCCACCGGCTTTCAGTCGCCGGCCTTCGCCGAACACGGGCCCTTCGACCTGATCATCGCCAACATCCTCGCCCGCCCGCTGATGCGCATGGCGCCGGACCTCGCCCGCCACCTCGTGCCCGGCGGCTCCGTCATCCTCTCGGGCATCCTGGCAGAACAGCGCTGGAAGGTCCTGTCGGCCTACAACGCCCAGAAGCTGCGCCATGTCCGCACGCTCTGGCGCAACGGCTGGGTCACCATCCATCTCGACAGCCGCGCCTGAGGCGCGGGTAACGGCATAGGGCATAACGAAAAAGGCCGTCCGATGCGGGAGCATGGGACGGCCTTTTCGTAAACGAAGGCGATGCCGAAGCATCGCCCGTGACCGGCAAGCCGGCCAATGTCCGCGAGCCAAAGGAGGAGGATCGCTCAAGCGGACTCTGCGTGATCCCAAAAACGGCGCCCGGAGGGAGGAGGAGAAGGCAACCGATCGAACGGATCACTCAGAAGATTGCCTTGCGGCATCTGCGGCAACGGGGTGTTCGCGGCCCGTCCGTTGGCGGCGCTTTTAACGCATTGCCCGATGGTAGCTAGGGGCTGGCGCGAATAGGTGCCATGCGGAATCTGCATAAGTATGATGAATGCGTCTCGGCGCTTTGGTCACCGCCTGCACCGATGGGACATTGGGCCCGGATTTGCTATAAAGCGGAACGTTCCATCTCATCCGCATGCAGGAAGACATCATGTTCCAGTCCTTCGACGTCACCTCCACACCGCAGTTCGGTCGCGCACGGGCTGACGGTCTCCGGGCCTCTTTCGATGCGCTCGGCATCGATGGCATCCTCGTGCCGCGGGCCGACGAGTTCCAGGGGGAGTACGTTCCGGCGTCCGCCGAGCGCTTGGCCTGGCTCACGGGCTTCACAGGCTCGGCCGGTATCGCCCTCATTCTGCGCGAGACGGCGGTGGTCTTCGTGGATGGACGATATGTCACGCAGCTGGCCGAACAGGTGGACAGCACAGTCTTTACCGGCGGCGACCTGATCGGCGAGCCGCCACACCTCTGGATCGAGCGCCACGCGCCACAGGGCTTCCGCCTCGGCATCGATCCATGGGTTCACACGGGCGCGGACGTCCGCAAGCTGGAAACCGCCCTGACGAAGATCGGCGGTGCCCTCGTCCACCTCGACCACAACCCCCTCGACCGCCTCTGGACCGACCGGCCGGACGCGCCGCTCGGACGCGTCGTCATCCAGAAGATCGAACAGGCCGGCATCCTCGCAACCGAGAAGATCGCCGACATGGCCGAGACGGTTGTGAAAGCCGGGGCCGCTGCCGTCATCCTCACCGACCCCTCCTCCGTCGCCTGGACGTTCAATCTGCGCGGCAACGACGTGCCCCACACGCCGCATCCCCTCGCCCGTGCGATCATCCATGCCGATGGCGGAGCCGAGATCTTCCTCGACGCCCGCAAGACCGGCATCGAGGAGAAAGCCTACCTCACCCAGATGGCCGAGATCGCAGCGCCGGAAACCTTCGAAGCCCGCGTGTCGGCACTGGCAACATCCGGCGTCAGGCTCATGCTGGATCCCGACCACGCCGCCGTCGCGCTCGCCGACCGCATCCGCAAGGACGGCGGCACCGTGGTCGAGGCGGCAGACCCGGCCCGGCTTCCGCGCGCGCGCAAGAACCCGGTCGAGCTCGAAGGCTCCGCCCGCGCCCACCTGCAGGATGGGGCGGCCATGGTCGAATTCCTCGCCTGGCTCGATGGAACGACGCCCGGCACGATCACCGAAATCGCTGCGACGGAAAAGCTGGAAGCCGTGCGGATCGCCTGCGGCGAACGTCTGCAGAACCCACTGAAGGATGTGTCCTTCGACACGATTGCCGGGGCGGGTCCGCATGCAGCGATCATGCATTACCGCGTGACGACGGAAAGCGACCAGCCGCTCGAAGCGGGAACCATGTTCCTCGTCGATTCCGGCGGGCAATATGTCAACGGCACTACCGACATCACCCGCACGGTCGCCATCGGCGACGTGCCGGAGGAGCAGAAGCGCTTCTTCACGCTCGTGCTGAAGGGCATGATCGCGATCAGCACAGCGCGCTTCCCCAAGGGCACGCGCGGCGTGGAACTCGATCCGCTGGCCCGTATCGCGCTCTGGAAGGCTGGCGCCGACTACGGGCACGGCACCGGGCATGGTGTGGGTTCCTACCTCTCCGTCCACGAAGGGCCGCAGCGTATCTCGCGCGCCGGCATGCAGGAGCTTCTGCCCGGCATGATCCTCTCCAACGAACCCGGCTACTACCGCCCCGGCGCCTTCGGCATCCGGATCGAGAACCTGCTGCATGTGCTGGACGCAGCCGCCATCGAGGGCGGCGACCAGACGATGCTCGGCTTCGAAACGCTGACCTTCTGCCCCATCGACCGCCGCCTCATCCTGCCCGAGCTTCTGACGGAGGAGGAGCGCGCCTGGGTCGATGCCTACCACGCCGAAACGCGCGAGAAGCTGACGCCGCTCATCGACGGCGCCGATGTGAAGGCTTGGCTGGAAGCTGCGACGGCGGCACTTTAGGGAAGCGAGGGAGGGCCGACAGGCGACATGCTCGTCGGCCCGATCAGAACAGCCCTGTATATCTGAGCACCATCACCACGACCCATCCGGCAAACAGCATGGGCAGTGCCGAAAACCGCAGGCCGACGAGGAAGGCGGCGAAGATCGCGATCGTGACATCCGCTCCACCGTAGAAGAGCGCCGGTGCGACCAGCGTGGAGAGGACGGCTGCGGGCACGGCGTTCAGCGCGGCTTCCATGCGCGGCGGAATGCGCTCCATCCGCGCCATCATGATCGCACCGCCGATGCGCGTGAGATAGGTGGCGAGGGCCGCGAGAATGATAATGCCGATCAGGCGGAGATCCTGCGGCAGGAAATGGTCGAAGCTCATCGGGCATTCTCCCCGGATTTCACCGGCAGGCAGGCGGCCAGCACTACGCCGGCCAGCGCCCCGATGCTGACATGCCACGGCGAGCCGACCAGATGCATCGCGATCACGGACACGACCGAGCTGACAGCGACCACCGGCAGCCAGTTGTCGCGGCTGCGGAAGCCGAGCACCAGCGCCATGAAATAGATCGGCAGCATAACATCGAGCCCGATCGCCTTGGGATCGCCGATCAGCCCCCCGAACACCGCTCCGAGCAAGGTCGCAAGCAGCCACGGCAGGTAGATCGCCAGGCCGAGCCCCATGTACCAGACGAAGGTCACCGGCTCCCCGCGCTCGCCCCGCTTCTCCGTTTCCGCATATTGCGGATCGGTCAGCAGGAACAGCGCAGCCCCTTTCTGGAGAAGCGTGAAATGCGCGATGTGCCGCGCCATGGAGGCGGAATAGAGAACGTGGCGGAAGTTCACGGCAAAGACCGAGAGCACGATGAGCCACGGCTGGACGGCATGACCGAAGAGATCGAGCCCCACCATCTGGCTCGCACCGGCAAACACTGTCGCGCTCATGAACATCGCATCGACGATGCTGAATCCGTTGTCGATCGCCAGTGCACCGAACAGGGCGCCGAAGGGAGATGCGGAAAGCACGATCGGAACGCCACGGCGTGCGCCGTCCCAGAAATCACGAGATGCCATAATGAAGATCCAAGGGAAGTGCCGGGCCTGCGGCTTGAGGCCCCGGCTTTAGCCACGGACAGCATCGGCAGCAAATGAATTCCGCTGATGGCCCGATCAAGCCGCGTCATGCATGGAAAGGTGGACGCGCGTCCCTCAGCTCTTCACCGTGAACGTATGCTCCGGCCCCGGGAAGCTGCGCGCCTTCACCTCGGCCGCATAGGCTTCGGCCGCCGCCGAAATCTGCGGCGCGAGATTGGCGAAATGCTTGACGAAACGCGGCTTGAAGTCGTTGAAAAGACCGAGCATGTCATCCGACACGAGGATCTGGCCATCGCAGGCCGGAGATGCGCCGATGCCGATCGTCGGCGCCTTCAGGGAGCCGGTGATCTCGCGCGCGAGCGGCTCGACGGTTCCCTCGACCACGATGGCAAAGGCGCCGGCATCGTCGATGGCCTTGGCATCCCGGCGGATCTTCGCCGCCTCGCGTTCGGTTCGCCCCAGCGAGCGATACCCGCCCGTCGTATTCACCAGCTGCGGCATGAGCCCGACATGTCCGAGGACGGGAATTCCGCGGCTCGACAGAAAATCCACCGTCTCGGCCATCTCCGCCCCGCCTTCGAGCTTGATCGCGCTGCACCCCGTCTCCTTGAGGATGCGGGCAGCATTGCGAAACGCCTGTTCGCGGCTTTCCTGATAGGAACCGAACGGCATGTCCACGACGACGCACGCAGCAGACGTTCCGCGCATGACGGCCTGACCGTGCGCAATCATCATCTCCAGCGTGACACCGAGCGTCGACTCCATGCCGTAAAGCACCATGCCGAGCGAATCGCCGACCAGCAGGAAATCCACGTGCGGATCGAGCAGCCGGGCAATCGGCGTCGTATAGGCCGTGAGGCTGACGATCGGCCGCTCGCCCTTCAGCGCCTGAATGGCGGAGGGCGTCAGACGACGACGGGAGGGGGAACCGGGCTGAACGCTCATGACGGGCGGCTTTCGGAAGAAGAGGACGGGAGATAGACGCGATTGTCGAGGAGCCGCGTGGCGCCGAACCGGACGAAGAGAAGAACCAGAACGGCGCGACCCTGAACCGTATCGATGGGCGCCAGCGTCTCCGGATCGCGAACGGCAACGACCTCGGGCACGGCGAGCGGTTCGCGGCGGATGAAGTCGGCAATCACCTGCTCCAGTTCGCTCGCAGACGCGATACCGGAGCCCAGCAGCCGGGCCGCTTCTTCCAGTGCCTGCGGCACGATCACGGCCGCGCGGCGCTCGGCTGGTGACAGGTAGACATTGCGCGAGGAGAAGGCGAGCCCGTCAGCCTCGCGCACGGTCGGCACCGCCATCACCTCGACCGGCTGGGCGAGATCCTCCAGCATGCGGCGGATGATCTGTACCTGCTGGAAATCCTTCTCGCCGAAATAGGCGCGATCCGGCTGCACGAGATTGAAGAGCTTCGTCACCACGGTTGCCACACCCGCAAAATGGCCGGGACGCACCGCGCCCTCAAGCTCGGCCCCGAGCGCGGGCACATCGACCACCGTTTCCATCGCCCGCGGATACATATCGGAAACGCCGGGCGCAAACAGGATATCGACGCCACCCTCCAGCAGCATCGCCTGGTCGCGCGCGAGATCGCGCGGGTAGCGCGAAAGATCCTCGCCGGCGCCGAACTGCAGCGGATTGACGAAAATGCTGGCGACGACGACGTCGTTGCTCGCACGGGCCCGACGCACGAGTTCCATATGCCCATCGTGAAGATAGCCCATGGTGGGCACAAGGCCAACGGAGCGCCCTGCCCGCCGATGTTCACCCAGCAACTGGCGCAGGCTCACGATTGTCGAAACTGTCTCCATCCCGGATCTCCCCTCCGTTATGCGGCATCCGGTATCGTGTGCGGTGCAAAAAGACAATTCAAAGACGAAGCAGGTGCAAAATAAACCGCTCATACACGGACAGCGATCGACGGAATCAGCCGCCGATCAATGCCAGCCACTCGTCCTCGTCCATCGTCTGGACGCCGAGTTCCCGCGCCTTGTCGAGCTTCGAGCCCGCACCCGGGCCTGCAACGAGGATATCCGTCTTCTTGGAAACGGAGCCGGAAACCTTGGCCCCCAAGCTTTCTGCCCGCGCCTTGGCCTCGTCGCGCGTGAATTTTTCGAGAGAGCCGGTGAAGACCACCGTCTTGCCCGCAACCGGGCTGCCCTCGCCTGATGGTGCCTCCGCATCGAGCGGCGTTACCTGTTCGAGCAGCCGGTCCACCACTGCGACATTACGGTCTTCCTTGTAGAACTCCACGATGGCGCGCGCGACGACGTCGCCGATCCCGTCGATCCGGTTCAGGTCGTCCCAGGCCTCCGCCCCCGGCTCGCCCGCCGCCCGCATCGCCTTGTCGAATTCGCCGTAGCTTCCATAGGATCGCGCCAGCAGCTTCGCCGTGGTCTCCCCGACATGGCGGATACCAAGCGCGTAGATGAAACGGGGGAGTGCCACCTGACGCCGTTCGTTGATCGCCTCGTAGAGCTTGCGAACGCTGACCTTGCCGAAGCCGTCGATGTTTTCGAGCTTGGAAAGCGAGCCCTGCTGGCGCTCTTCCAGCGTGAAGATGTCGGGCGCGGTGCGGATCGACAGGGTCTGGTCTTCGGAAGCGAAGAAGAAGTCGATCTGCTTTGCTCCGAAGCCTTCGATATCGAAAGCGTTGCGCGAAACGAAATGCTTCAGATGCTCCACCGCCTGCGCCCGGCAAACAAAGCCGCCCGTGCAGCGCGTGACCGAATCGACCTTGCCGGTCTTCTCGTTGACCTCCCGCACCGCGTGGCTGCCGCAAACCGGGCATGTCTTCGGAAAAACGTAAGGCGCGCTGTCTGCTTCACGCTTCTCCTCGACGATATCGACGATCTGCGGAATGACGTCGCCGGCTCGCTGGACGATGACGGTATCGCCGATGCGGATATCGCGCCCTTCGCGCAGTGGCTGCCCGGCATTGCCGATACCCTTGATGTAGTCCTCATTGTGCAGCGTCGCATTGGTCACGACGACCCCGCCGACGGTGACCGGTACGAGACGCGCGACGGGGGTCAGCGCCCCGGTTCGCCCGACCTGGATGTCGATGGCGGTGAGGATCGTAAAGGCCTGTTCGGCCGGAAACTTATGCGCCGTCGCCCAGCGCGGGGAACGCGAGCGGAAGCCCAGCCGACCCTGAAGCACGAGGTCATCGACCTTGTAGACGACGCCGTCGATATCGTAGTCGAGCTCCGGCCGCGTGAGGCCGATCTGCCGGTAATGGTCGAGAATGGCGGCAACCGATGTCAGCCGCTGCGTCAGCGGATTGACCGGGAAACCCCAGCCCTTCAACGCCTCGACCATGCCGGACTGCGTATCCGACGGCATCTCCGACATTTGCCCCCAGGAATAGGCGAAGAAGCGCAGCTTGCGGGTGGCGGTGATGGTGGGATCGAGCTGGCGCAGCGAACCGGCGGCCGTGTTGCGCGGATTGACGTAGGTCTGGCGCCCCTCTTCTTCCATCTGCGCGTTCAGCTTGAGGAAGTCGCTCTTGGCCATATAGACCTCGCCGCGCACCTCCACCACATCGGGCGCGCCGTCGGGCAGCGTCTGCGGTATCTCCGCAATGGTCCGGATATTGGCGGTGACGTTCTCCCCCGTCGTGCCATCGCCCCGCGTGGCGGCCGTGACCAGCTTGCGGTTCTCGTATCGCAGCGACATGGACAGGCCGTCGATCTTCGGCTCTGCCGTAAACGCGATGGAATCATCCGGCAGACGGCCGAGGAAGCGGTAGACGCTGGCGATGAAATCGCTGACGTCCTCGTCGGAAAACACGTTGTCGAGCGACAGCATGGGACGGGCGTGCGTGACCTGCTGGAAAAGGCCAGAGGGGGCGGCGCCGACCTTGCCGGAGGGGCTGTCGGGCCGCACGAGATCCGAAAACCGCGCCTCGATCTCGCCATTGCGCCGCTTCAGCGCATCATAGTCGGCATCCGAAATCTCAGGGTCGTCCTTGCCATGATAGAGCGCATCGTGACGGGCAAGCTCGGAGGCCAGAAACGCCAACTCTTCCACGGCATCGGCTTCGCTCAGCGCATCCACGGGCTTGATATCGGTCATGGCGGTCACTCCTGCTGTCGGGAGTGTTTTAGCGAAAATCGTCCTTTTGAGAAGAGCACGAAGCCGGTGATCCCAAGCTCATCTCGTGCCCGGTTGTTCCGCTTACGAACGCACGGAAGAGCGGTTCCCGCCTCAGCCGCCACCCGCCAGCAACTTCGCCGCCGCCGCCCGCGCCTCCTCGGTGATCGAGGCGCCGGCCAGCATGCGGGCGATCTCTTCCGTGCGGTCCTTGTCGTTCATACGCGCCACGCGCGTCGCGATCATCTCCGAGGATTTTTCCGATGGCCCCTTGGAAATCAAGAGATGGGTTGCAGCCCGGGCGGCAACCTGCGGCGCATGGGTGACGGAGAGTACCTGCACCGTCTTCGACAGCCGCTTCAGCCGCTGCCCGATGGCATCGGCAACGGCGCCACCCACACCGGTATCGATCTCGTCGAAGACGAGCGTCGGTGCGGAGCCGCGATCAGCCAGCGCCACCTTGAGCGCGAGCAGGAAGCGCGAAAGCTCGCCGCCCGACGCGACCTTCATGATCGGCCCCGGTCGCGTACCCGGATTGGTCTGCACATGGAACTCGACGACATCGATGCCTTCGGCCGTCAGCTGCGTCGGGTCGCTCGCGACCTCCACCATGAAGCGCGCGCGCTCCAGCTTCAGCGCCGGCAGCTCCGCCATCACGGCCTCGGAAAGCGCGCTTGCCGTATTGTGCCGTTTGGACGACAGGGCTGCAGCAGCCGCATCGAAATCCGTCCGAGCAACGGCGACCTGCGCCTCGAACTGCTTCAGCTTCTCTTCGCCGGCATCGAGGTCGGCCACGCTGTTGATCATGCGGACGGCAAGTGCCGGAAGCTCCGTCACGGGAACCGAATATTTGCGGGCGGCGGCGCGCAGCGCGAACAGCCGCTCTTCCACCCGCTCCAGTTCCTTCGGATCGTATTCGGTGCGCCGAAGCGCTGCCTCCACCGCCATCTGCGCGTCGGACAACTGGTTCAGTGCCGCATCCAGCAGGTTGACCGTTTCCTCCAGCAGGCCCGGCGCCTCGTGGCTTTTGCGCTCCAGACGGCGCACCAGAGAGGCGATCTGCGGTACGGGAGATGCATTGCCGTTGAGGAAATCGCTGGCCTCGCTGATATCGGAGGCAATGCGCTCGGACTTCATCATCGTCGCCCGCCGTTCGGCAAGCCCGTCTTCCTCACCATCCAGCGGCGCCAAAGCTTCAAGCTCCTCCACGGCGGCGCGCAGATAGTCGGCTTCGCGGGCGGCGGCATCCACTTTCTCGCGGTGACGCTTCAGGCCACGCTCGGCATCACGCCAGATGCGGAAGAGATCGGCGACCGTTTCAGCCTCCGCCGTCAGTCCGCCGAAGGCATCGAGCAACAGGCGGTGGGCATGGGTATCGACCAGCGCGCGATCGTCATGCTGTCCGTGGATTTCGACGAGCATCTGCCCCGCCTGGCGCAGAAGCTGCACGGACACCGGCTGGTCGTTGACATAAGCCTTGGTGCGTCCGTCGGAGGATTGCACGCGGCGGAAGATCAGGTCGCCATCGTCATCAATGCCGTTTTCGCGCACCAGCACGCGGGCGGGATGATCCAGCGCGACATCGAAGACCGCCGTCACCTGCCCCTTGGTCCCGCCATGGCGCACGAGAGAACCATCGCCACGCCCACCGAGCGCCAGCGACAGGCTGTCGAGCAGGATCGACTTGCCTGCCCCGGTTTCGCCGGTCAGCACGGACAGGCCGGCATCGAAGGACAGGTCAAGCCGTTCGATCAGGACGATATCGCGGATCGAGAGCTGTGAAAGCATCCGGTCTTCTGTTCTTTCGGATCAGACGCCGAGGATCTTCTTGCCGGCCCGGGAAATCCAGGATCCGCCATTCTCGCGCGGCTCGAGCCCATTGGATTGCAGCAGCTTGTAGCTGTCGGCATACCACTGGCTGTCAGGATAGTTGTGACCGAGAACGGCGGCAGCCGTCTGCGCTTCGCTGGTGATGCCCATGGCGAAGTAGCTCTCGACGAGACGGGCCAGCGCTTCCTCGACCTGGTTCGTGCCGGAATACTGCTCGACCACGGTGCGGAAACGCGTGACGGCCGCAAGATATTCCTTACGTTCCAGATAGTAGCGCCCGACCTGCATTTCCTTGCCGGCCAGCTGGTCCTTCGCAAAGCGAATCTTCGCCTGCGCATCCTCGACATATTCGGATTTCGGATATTTATCGACCACGACCTGCATGGCCTCGATGGTCTTGAAGGCCGGCTTCTGGTCCTGCGTCACCGTCGGGATCTGCTTGGAATATGCAAGACCCAGAATGTACTGGGCGTAAGCCGCATCTTCCGATTCGGGATAGAGGTTGAGATAGCGCGTGGCCGCGTTGATCGCGTCCTGTGTCTGGCCCTGCCGGTAGTTGACGAAAGCCTTCATCACCAGCGCCTTGCGGGCATATTCGGAGAACGGCTGCTGCTTGTCGATGGCATCGAACTTGCGCGCGGCTTCCGTCGTCTTGCCGGCATTCAGGTTGGCAAGGCCCTGATTGTAGAGGACCTCAGGCGGATCGGTCTCGGCCGTCAGCTTGGTGATGTCGATGTCGGGGTCGTTCTGGCAGGCGGTCACGACGACGCTGGTTGTCGCCGCTACAAGCGTGAC
This sequence comes from Rhizobium sp. PP-CC-3G-465, assembly GCF_004343445.1. Taxonomy (NCBI): domain Bacteria; kingdom Pseudomonadati; phylum Pseudomonadota; class Alphaproteobacteria; order Hyphomicrobiales; family Rhizobiaceae; genus Rhizobium; species Rhizobium sp. PP-CC-3G-465. The sequence goes on along the minus strand of NZ_SLYH01000001.1, from coordinate 493,511 downwards.
CATCGCCACACGCGCCATCGTCTTCCATTCGAAGCCGTCTGCAAAAACCATCAGAACATCCCAACTCGAGTGGCAGCTGCCCCGCCGCCGACCATGCGGTTCTAGATCATACTAGAACAAGTCCGCAACGTCATGGTGACCGATTAACGCAATTTTGTGGCATTGCGTCCATGAAAAAGCCGGTCATATGACCGGCTTTAAGGCAATTTTTATGTATATTGTGCGTCAGGCGGAAAGCTCGGACGCGCCTGCGACCTGCTTCTCGCGCGCAACGCGCGTGCGCGGCATCGCCGTTTCCACGATCTCGTAGGCTGTGGGATCGCTGAACAGAGCCTGCAAGGCATTGGCATTCATCTTGTGACCGCCGCGATAGGACCGGTAGCAGCCGATGAACGGCAGGCCGGCCAGAGCGAGGTCGCCGACGGCGTCCAGCGTCTTGTGACGGACGAACTCGTCCTTGGCGTAGCGCAGGCCCTCGACGTTGATGACCGTATGATCATCCGCAATGACGACCGAGTTTTCAAGCGAGGAGCCGAGGCCGCGACCGGCCGCCCACATCCGCTCGACATCGCGCATGAAACCGAAGGTGCGGGCCCGCGACAGCTCGTTCTTGAAGGTCGCCGCCGTCATGTCGCCCTGCCATGACTGGCGGCCGATCAGCGGCGTATCGAAATCGATCTCGACCTCGAAGCGCATACCGCCTTCATAAGGCACGAACTCCGACCAGGAGGCGCCGTGTTCGATGCGCACCGGCTTTAGGATGCGGATGTAGCGGCGCTTCACGGCAAGCGCCTTGATGCCCGTCTGTTCGATGGCCTCGATAAAGGGCGCCGAGCTGCCGTCCATGATCGGCATTTCCGCGCCGTGAACCTCGACCAGCAGATTGTCGATGCCGACGGCGTAGATTGCCGCCATGACATGCTCGATCGTGGCGATCCATGTGGCCGGCGACGTGCCGAGAATGGTGCAGAGATCCGTATTGCCGACATTGGAGGACACGGCAAGGTATTCGCCGAGAACCCGCTCGCCGTCGAGACGCTGGAAGACGATACCGGTATTGGCTTCAGCCGGATGGAAGGTGATCGAAACGTCGGCGCCCGAATGTACGCCCGTGCCGGTCAGGGTTACGTCATCGGCGATCGTCGTCTGAAACCCCAGAAGTCCAATTCCCAGTCCCATGCTCTTCACTTTCACAATTCTGGCGGCGAACCGCCTTATTCCGTGTCTGCAAGATACGTCTTTGAGCCCCAGGTCAACCTCTCGACGGCAAGTCCAACTTGCCGCCCCCAGCCTTCGACACGATCGGGAGCCTTGATATCCGCAAACTTTCAAGCCCGAAGATAAGGCCCGCGAGCAGCCATTCCAAATCACTGTTTCTTTCGCTTTGTAACGCTTCTTCCTCACCCTCTATGTCACTGCAAAGCTTAGAAAAAACGGAAAAGCCTGGGCTTGGGGCCCAGGCGTTCCGGCAAGGTAGAAGGCGGGTGGAAAATCAGTTCGACTGACGGCGAAGGAACGCCGGAATTTCGAGCTGATCGTCGTCCTGCGCACGCGGCTGCGGGTTCACGCGGCCGCGTTCGTCGAGCGCACCGCGACGCGGTGCGTAGACGCTCGCCTCGGGGGACAGCGGACGGCGCTGCTGCGATGCAGCGCTCGGCGCTCCCGAGGTCATGTCCGACGCGACGGAATGATCTTCCTCTTCGCGGCGGCCGAGCGAATTGGTGATTCGCTTGAGAAGGCCCATCGGACCGCGCTCTTCGTGATGCGCGGCGGCCGGCTGGGACCGGTGTTCGGCTTCGGCCTTCACCATCGGCGGAAAGTCTTCGACCTTCGGCATGCGCACGGGTTCCGGCTGGCGCATCATCGGAGCGGGCTCGTGACGCTGAACCATCGGCTCATGCTGCATGTGCTGCGCCGGAGCATGCTGGGCATGCATCGGAGCGGCCTGCATCGGCTGCTGCTGGTAGACCGGCATTTCGACCGGAGCCTGCTGCATGGGAGCCGGAGCCCGCATGGCGGGTGCGGTTTCCGGTGCACCGGCAAACAGCTTGCTCTGCGGACGGAAGTCGTCCTGAGCCTTTTCGGCAGCGCGCGCCTGGATCAGGAGCTCGCGTTCGATTTCGGCCTGGCGGATGGCTTCGGCGATATGGTCGGCCTGCGGTGCCTGCGGCTGGGGCGCCGCCTGCTGCATGACGGGTGCCGGCTGGGCCTGCATGGCGGGCGCAGCGGCAGGTGCTGCCGGACGTGGCTTGGATGCTACCGGGCGAAAGCTGGAAGTCCGATCGGCCACCTCCGCGGCCGTACGATCGATTCCGGTTGCAACGACGGAGACACGAATCATGCCTTCGAGCTCTTCGTCGAACGTCGCGCCGAGAATGATGTTGGCGTCCGGATCGACTTCCTCGCGGATACGTGTCGCGGCTTCATCGACTTCGAACAGGGTCATATCGCGACCACCTGTGATCGAGATCAGGAGGCCCTGTGCGCCCTTCATCGACGTTTCATCGAGGAGCGGGTTGGCGATCGCGGCTTCCGCAGCAGCCATGGCGCGGCCATCGCCCGAGGCTTCGCCGGTGCCCATCATCGCACGGCCCATCTCGCGCATCACCGAACGAACGTCGGCGAAGTCGAGGTTGATGAGGCCTTCCTTGACCATCAGGTCGGTGATGCAGGCAACGCCCGAATACAGGACCTGGTCGGCCATTGCGAAGGCATCGGCGAACGTCGTCTTGTCGTTGGCGATGCGGAAGAGGTTCTGGTTGGGGATGACGATCAGCGTATCGACCGACTTCTGCAGTTCGGCGATGCCCTGGTCGGCAAGCCGCATGCGGCGCTGGCCTTCGAAGTGGAACGGCTTGGTGACGACGCCGACGGTCAGGATGCCCTTGTTGCGGGCCGCCTGTGCGACGACCGGAGCAGCACCCGTACCCGTGCCGCCGCCCATGCCGGCGGTGACGAAGCACATATGCGTGCCGGAGAGGTGATCGATGATCTCATCGATGCACTCTTCAGCGGCCGCACGACCGACTTCCGGCTGCGAACCCGCGCCGAGACCTTCGGTAACGGCCACACCCATCTGGATGATTCGTTCAGCCTTGGTCATGGTCAGCGCCTGGGCGTCCGTATTGGCAACGACGAAGTCGACGCCCTGGAGACCTGCGGTGATCATGTTGTTGACGGCGTTGCCGCCGCCGCCGCCGACACCGATGACAGTGATGCGGGGCTTGAGCTCGGTGATATCCGGCTTCTGCAAGTTGATGGTCATTTTACCCGTTCCTTCCTGGTTTCTGGTCGCCTTGCCGAGCCGGCCAGATCTCAATTTACCCTTATGGCGGTTCTACCTTACGCGAACCTAGAAACTCTCTTTCAGCCACTGCCCCATTCGAGCAAAGCGGCTGTCGCCGCCGCCGAGCGCAGACAGCATCCCGCCCTGGGCGGCATGCGTCTCCATTTCGGCGACCTGCGGATAGATCATCAGGCCGACAGCCGTGGAGAAGGCCGGGCCCTTGGCGGCCGGCGGAAGGCCGGAAACACCGAGGGGACGACCAATCCGCACGTTGCGGGCGAGAATACGGCGCGCCGCTTCCGGCAGGCCCGTCAGCTGGCTTCCGCCGCCGGTCAGAACGACGCGCTTGCCGACGATCGGCGAGAAGCCGGAACGCTGGATGCGGTCGCGAATGAGTTCGAGCGTCTCTTCGACGCGGGCGCGGACGATTCGCGAAACGAGGGCGCGCGGCACGTGAGTCGGCTGATCGCGGTCGTCCTCACCGATCGGGGGAACTGTGACCATCTCGCGCTCGTCGGCATCGTTCGGCATGGCCGAGCCATGCACGACCTTCAGCCGCTCGGCATCCTCGATTCGGGTCGAGAGACCGCGTGCAAGGTCCGTCGTCACGTGATGGCCGCCAAGGCTGACAGCATCGGCATGCACGAGCTTGCCTTCTGCGAACACCGAGATCGTCGTCGTCCCACCACCCATGTCGATGCAGGCGCAGCCGAGTTCGACCTCGTCGTCCACCAGTGCGGACAGGCCGCTGGCATAAGGCGTCGCCACGATGCCCTCGACCGAGAGGTGCGCCCGGTTGATGCACAGCTCGAGATTCTTCAGCGCCGCACGCTCGGCCGTCAGCACATGCATGTCGACGCCGAGGGTATCGCCGAACATCGCGAGCGGATCGCGGATGCCGCGTTCGCCGTCGAGCGAGAAGCCCGTCGGCAGAGAATGGAGAATCACCCGGTCCTGACGCTGCGAGCGCTGACCGGCCGCGGCGAGAACCCGCTTCAGGTCGGCCCCGTCCACTTCCTGGCCGCCGAGATCGACGGAGGCCGTATAGATGTCGCTCTGCAGGCGGCCGGCGGAGACGTTGACGATCAGGCTGTCGATGGTCAGCCCGGCCATGCGCTCGGCGGCATCGACGGCAAGCCGTACGACGCTTTCGGCAGCATCCAGATCGGCGATGACGCCGTTCTTCATGCCGTGCGACTTGTGATGGCCGAGACCGATGACCTCGATCGCATGCGTACGACCGGGCAGAATCTGGCTTTCGGCGCGCGGTGTCAGGCGGCCGATCATGCAGACGACCTTCGTCGAACCGATGTCGAGAACGGAAACGATGTGGGATCGCTTCGCCGACAGGGGCTTCAGACGCGGCAGGCCGAAATGCGACGAACCGAACAGGCTCATATGCGGTCCTCTTGGCTCTCGAGTTTCTTGAGCTGTTTGGTACGGGCTTCAAGGGCGACCTGTCGGCGCTCTGCGGCGCCGGGGGTCAGTTGTATCGTGGTGCGGTCTTCGAGACGAAGATCGACGGCGGCGATGTCGCGTTCCAGCAGTTGCTGGCCCTCTTCCATTGTGGACAGCACCTGCATGGCGCGGTCGAGATCCTGCTCGGGAAGCTTCACCATGACGCCGTTGTCGAGAATCAGATCCCAACGACGACCGGCGACGCGGACATAAGCCTTCACGCGGCCGGCGATTTCCGGCCAGTCGGCAAAGCGGGCATAGAAGTCGGCCGCAGCCGTTTCCGCATCGCGGCCGACGAACAGCGGCAATTCGGCGAACTTGTTGTCGCGCAGCGGCGCGATCACGCTGCCGCTCTTTTCGATGAGCGACAGGTCGGACCCGTGCTGCCAGATCCCGAAGGCCTTGCGCTCCTTGAGGTTGACCTCGATGGTGCCGGGATAGACCTTGCGGACCGTCACCTCTTCCACCCAGGGCATCTTGGCGATCGCCAAGCGGGCGGCATCGATGTCGAGCGCGACAAGCGACGTCGCACCATCGAGACCGATCTCCTGGAGAATGTCGATTTCCGACGTCTGATCGTTGCCGGCAATCTTCACGTCCTCGATGGCAAAGCCGGCAGCCGACGTGGTTGCCTTTGCGACTTCAGGCGTGTGCCCGCCGATCGCCATGCCGTAGAGGCCCGTTGCGGCGAACAGGGCCAGCGCAGAGACAGTCCCGGTATAAGGAGCGAAATGGATCCGGCCCGTGCCGAGCGCAACGAAGAAGCGGACGACGCGGCGCAGCGGACGCGGCAGGACCACATGGCCATCCATGTCCCGGAATTCCTGCGGCGCACGGACGCGCTCCTGGAAACGACCTCTCAACGCAAACACGACGCATCCTCCACGATCCAGCTGAGGAACTCACCAAAGGAATGGCCGGCATGAACCGCCATTTCAGGAACCAGCGATGTCGGGGTCATGCCCGGCTGCGTGTTGATTTCGAGCCAGATCAGTTCACCCTCTCCAGATGCACTTTCGTCGAGACGGAAGTCGGAGCGGCTGACACCACGGCACCCCATCGCATGATGTGCCGCAACGGCCAGTCTTTGAATGTTTTGGTAAATATTCGGTAAAATTTCCGCTGGAATGACATGCTTCGATCCACCGGCTGCATATTTCGCATCGAAGTCGTAGAAGGCATGGCCTTGCGGAATGATCTCGGTCACGCCAAGAGCTTCGCCGCCCATGACGCCGCAGGTGAACTCCCGCCCGGGAATGTACCGCTCGACCATGACGAGATCGCCATAGCGCCATTCGCTGGATGTGATGATCTGCGGCGGGTGCGACTGGTCCTTCTGGACGATGACGACGCCGAAGCTCGACCCTTCGCGCACCGGCTTGACGACATAGGGCGTCGGGATCGGATGATCCTGGCCGAAATCGTGCCGGTCCATGACCTTCGCTTCGGCGACGGGAATGCCTGCGGCCTTTGCGACGATCTTTGCCTGTCCCTTGTCCATGGAGAGCGACGAGGCCAGCACGCCGGAATGCGTGTAGGGGATTTCGAGATATTCCAGAATGCCCTGGATCGTGCCGTCTTCGCCGAAGGGGCCGTGCAACGCGTTGAACGCCACATCCGGGCGCAGAGCGCCGAGAACCGTCGCAATATCCCGCTCGACATCAATGCGGGTGACGCGATAGCCGAAGGCTTCCAGGGCATCGGCACAGGCGGCGCCCGAAGACAGGCTGACCGGCCGCTCCGACGAGAAGCCCCCCATCAGCACTGCGACGTGTTTGCCACTCATGAAAACCCCCGACCTTTCTGATCCATCATGCGGCAGCGAAGCGACCGGGCCGAATCCCGACTCAAAGCTTGCCTGCCTGCGCTCACTAAAGCGTCATTAAGGTTAACGAACCGTTTACTTTCGTTAACCCGGAGCGGTGAGCGGCGTATCAGGCAGGGACTTTCGGCACAGCAAATGGCCTCTGTGTTCAAAATGGCACGGGTGCGGATCCTGCATGGCTGAAGCGGGTTCCGAGACGCTTTCCGGTCGAGGAGTCCGTCCCCCACCATGCTTTCGCCCAAAGACAAGGCAGCGGTAAGGCGACTTATGACGAGGCTATGCGACATCGTCTCATCTGATGCGAAACAGCCGGAAATCGCGTCATATTCTTGCGCAAAAAGGGTTTCTTCCGACATTAACTTGCCGTAAGAAGCCGTCAGCTGCCTATGAGGGTGGCGGATCCTCAACACGGACAAGATCATGAGCAACGCGATATCTCCGGTATCGTCGAAGGCAGATGTCTTGGACGCACGCGCTACCAATTCCCCGGCTCGCGTGCTCCTGGCGAGCCTCGTCGGCACCACCATCGAATTCTTCGACTTCTACGTCTACGCAACGGCTGCCGTCCTGGTGTTCCCGACGCTGTTCTTCCCGAACACCGATCCGACGACGGCGCTGCTGGCATCGTTTGCCACCTTCTCCATCGCCTTTTTCGCTCGCCCGCTCGGCGCCGTCGTCTTTGGCCATTATGGAGACCGCGTCGGCCGCAAGACCACGCTGGTCGCAGCCCTCCTGACGATGGGCATCTCCACCGTCATCATCGGCCTTCTCCCCTCCTACGAATCGATCGGCGTTCTCGCACCACTGCTTCTGGCACTGTGCCGGTTCGGTCAGGGCTTCGGCCTCGGCGGCGAGTGGGGCGGCGCCGTTCTGCTGGCGACGGAAAATGCGCCCGAAGGCAAGAAGAGCTGGTACGGCATGTTCCCGCAGCTCGGCGCGCCCGTCGGCCTCTTCCTCTCCTCCGGCGTCTTCTGGCTGCTGCTGCATGTGATGTCGCAGGAAGCGCTGCTCAGCTGGGGCTGGCGCGTGCCGTTCATCGCCTCGATCCTGCTGATCGCGGTCGGTCTCTGGGTCCGCCTCTCCATCACCGAGACGCCGGCGTTCCAGAAGACCATCGACCAACAAGAGCGCGTTCAGGTTCCGGTCGTTGAACTCTTCCGCAACCACAAGCGCAGCCTGGTTCTCGGCACCTTCGTGGCGCTCGCCACCTTCGTGCTGTTCTACATCGGCTCGGCCTATCTCCTGTCCTACAACATCAAGGTCCTGAAGCTGCCCTTCGTCGATGCCCTGGAAATCCAGCTGCTCGGCGCCGTTCTCTTCGGCATCTTCATCCCGATCGCCGGCAAGCTTGCCGAACGTTTCGGCCGCCGCGAGATCCTGATCGGCGTCACCGTGCTGATCGGCATCTTCTCCTTCTTCCTGCCGGGTCTTCTGACCAGCGGTGAAGCGAGCGTCGTCCTGTTCGTCGTCATCGGCATGGCGCTGATGGGCATCACCTATGGCCTGATCGGAACGGCACTGGCCGCGCCCTTCCCGACCAATGTGCGCTACACGGGCTCCTCGATCACCTTCAACTTCGCCGGCATCTTCGGCGCCTCGCTGGCGCCCTACATCGCCACCTACCTGCAAGCGACCTACGGCATGACCGCCGTTGGCTACTACCTCCTGTTCGCAACCGTCATCACACTCATCTGCATTTTGCTCTCGGGCAAAAACGAAGTTTAAGTTCAAGCGGAATCAGAACAAACAAAAAGGCCGCGATGTCACTGACATCGCGGCCTTTTTATATGATAGGGCGGAAGGTCACTCCCCGGGATGCAGCCTGTCACGACGCCCGGATCTCCACTCGGAAATCCAGATCGCACCCCACACAGAAGCTGCCAGCAAAACGGGCAGAAGATAGAGGTAAAAGATGGTCCCGAATGTCACGGCTTAAGTTTCCCGAGCATATGTCTTGCTGCCCAATGTAATGCGAGCGCTGTCAAAAGCCAAGTGATCGTCGAAATAGCAAGCGGCGCTGACAGACCGAACAGCACTTGCCCGTTCGCAAGCGACACAACCGGCGTTATGAACCCAGCCGCAATGGACGCCGTCGCGAGGCGGCCGATCGAATTGGCAGCGAGCTTCACCCGCTCATTGTGAACGAGAGGCGAATCGCTACCGCTCGCCATCACACCGTCGCCCGGCCGAGAAACTCTCGCACCTCATAACCGGCCATGAACTTACCGATCCGCTTGATCTCCCACTCCAGCTTGACGCCGGAATGCTCCATCACGCGCTGGCGCACGGTTTCGCCGAGATATTCGAGCTCGTAGCCGCTCGCCTGCCCCGTATTGATCATGAAGTTGCAGTGCATCGGCGACATCTGCGCACCGCCGATCATCATGCCGCGGCAGCCGGCTTCGTCGATCAGCTTCCAGGCGGAATGCCCTTCCGGATTCTTGAAGGTCGAGCCGCCGGTCTTCTCCCGGATCGGCTGAACGGTCTCGCGGTGCTGCCGCACGGCATCCATGTCGGCCCGGATCTTCGCCTTGTCTTCCGGATAACCCTCGAAAACCGCATGCGTGAAGATGAGGTCCTTCGGGGCGCTCGAATGCCTATAGCTGTAGCCCATGTCGGCATTGCTCAGCACGTGCTTTTCGCCCTGCCGGTCGACGGCATGCACTTCGACCACCCGCTCGCGCGTCTCGCCGCCATTGGCGCCCGCGTTCATGCGCAGCGCGCCGCCGACGGTGCCGGGGATGCCGTAATAGAAGAAGAAGCCACCGATCCCGTGATCGAGCGTCATGGCCGCGAGGTTCTTGTCCGGGCAGATGGCGCCGGCCTTCACGCGGTTGTCGCCCACGAGTTCGATATCGCCAAAACCCTTGGCCGAGAGACGGATCACGACACCGGGAATGCCGCCGTCGCGCACCAGCAGGTTGGAGCCGACGCCGGCCACCATCACCGGCACTTCCTCGGGAACGAGCTTCAGGAAGGTGACGAGATCATCGACGTCGTGCGGCTGGAACATCAGCTCGGCCAGCCCGCCGGCGCGGAACCACGTCACGCGGTCCATGGGCGCATCCGGCGTCAGCCGTCCCCGAAGCGCGTTGACGCCCTCGCCGAGCGATGCGAGCAGCTTTGTTCCGTCGACCTGTTTCATGCGTCCTGTCCTGTCCCCTGCTTTGTGATGTCGGCCAATTCCTTCGGCAGCGCGGCAGCCCAGTAGGTAATGCTGCCGGCGCCCAAAAGAACCACGAAGTCACCGGGTTGTGCAATGGTGGAGACCAGCGGCGCAAGGGCTTCCGGCCCTTCCACATAGCGGGCATCGCGATGTCCGCCCGCTTTGATCCGGGAAACCAGCTCCTGCGAGGTGATCCCCTCGAGCGGCTCCTCGCCGGCCGAGTAGACGGGCGACAGAAGAATCGTATCCGCATCATTGAAGCAGGCCGCGAAATCCTCGAACAGGCTCTGCAAGCGAGAGAATCGGTGCGGCTGATGCACGGCGATGATTCGGCCTTGGCTGGCCTCGCGCGCGGCGCGCAGCACGGCCTTGATCTCGACCGGGTGGTGCCCATAGTCGTCATAGATCCGAACGTTGTTCCACTCACCGGTAAAGGTGAAGCGCCGCTTGACGCCGCCGAAGGCCGCAAGGCCCTTGGCGATATCCTCGGAGTTCATCCCGAGCCGGTTCGCGACCGCAATAGCGGCCGTCGCGTTGGAAACGTTGTGGCGGCCGGGCATCGGCAGGCGCAGGTCCTTCAGCTCGATCAACTGTCCCGTGCGGCGACGTCGGATGGCGACGTCGAAGATCGAGGTCGCGCCATCCATGCGGATGTTGAAGAAGCGCACGTCCGCCTGCGGGTTCTCGCCATAGGTGATGACCTTACGGTCCTCGATCTTGGAGACCATCGTCTGGACCTCGGGATGGTCGAGACACATCACACCGAAGCCGTAGAACGGAACGTTTTCGACGAACTGGCGAAACGCCGCCCGCACCTGGTCGAACGTGCCGTAATGGTCGAGATGCTCCGGGTCGATATTGGTGACGACGGCCACATCGGCCGGAAGCTTGAGAAAAGTACCGTCCGATTCGTCGGCCTCCACCACCATCCACTCGCCGGCACCCATGCGCGCATTGGTGCCATAGGCATTGATGATGCCGCCATTAATGACGGTCGGGTCAAGACCGCCGGCTTCCAGCAGGGCCGCAACCATCGACGTCGTCGTCGTCTTGCCGTGCGTACCGCCGATGGCGATCGAGCTGCGGAAACGCATGAGCTCGGCCAGCATTTCGGCGCGGCGCACGACGGGCAGCAGCTTCTCGCGGGCCGCGATCAGTTCCGGATTGGTCTTCTTGATCGCCGTGGACACGACGACGACCTCGGACTCCCCGAGGTTCTCAGCCTTGTGGCCGACGAAGACCTCGATGCCCTTCTCGCGCAACCGCTGGACGTTGGCGCTTTCGGCTTGATCCGAGCCCTGGACGCGGTGGCCGAGGTTGTGCAGCACTTCCGCAATGCCGCTCATCCCGATCCCGCCGATACCGATGAAATGGACGAGGCCGATCGTCTGCGGCAGTTTCATGAGCGTTTTTCCTTGAATTGGGCAATCGTCTGGCCGCTGGCAATAGCCGCTACCATGCCGGCAAGCAAGCGCGCGGCATCCGGCCGGCCCGCGGCCTTGGCGCTGGTCGCCATCTCCGTCATGCTCTCAGGGTTGTTCATCGCGTCGCGAATGAAGCCAGCGAGAACCTCCGGCGTCAGGTCCTTTTGCGGCACGAGCCGTGCCGCTCCGGTCTCGGCGAGGGCCGCCGCATTCGCCGCCTGATCGTGATCGAGCGCGAAGGGATAAGGCACGAGGATGGACGGGCGACCGATGACGGCAATTTCCGACACGGTGGAGGCGCCGGAGCGGCAGACGAGCAGATGGGCCGCGGCAATCCGTCCGGCCATGTCGGTGAAGAAGGGCGAGATTTCCGCCGTCAGCTCGAATTTCGACATCGCCGTCCGCGCGCCGTCGAGATCCTCCGGCCGGGCCTGCTGCGTCACGTGCAGCCGGGCGCGAAGTTCGGGCTCGAGCAGAGCGATCGCCGCCGGAATGGCCTTGGAGAAGAACTGCGCGCCCTGGCTGCCGCCGAACACGACGAGCCGGAAGGTCTCGCCCGGGCCGGACGCCGCATAGGGAACCTCGGCGGCTTCAAGCACGGCGGGACGCACGGGATTGCCCGTCGTCACCGTCTTCTGCGCATAGCGTCCATCCGTTTCCGGCAGGAAGCCGCCGGCGATTGCGGTGACGCGCCCGGCGAGGCCCTTGTTCGCGCGACCCATCACGGCGTTCTGTTCATGGATGATCGTGGGGATGCGCAGCCGGCTGGCGGCGAGAAGCGGCGGCACGGTCGGATAGCCCCCGAACCCGACGACCACCTTCGGCTTTATCTCCTTCAGGATACTGCGGGCCTCGCGCAGGCCGCTCCACAGCTGCCAGAGAGAGGACCCGACCTTGACGGGGTTGCGCGAGCCGATCGTGGCGGAGCGCACGACATGGATGCGCTCGGCCGGGAAGGAGCCGGCGTAGCGCTCGGCCCGGTGGTCGGTGATTAGGTGCACCGTGAAGTCCAGTGCGGCCAGTTCGTGCGCGAGCGCCTCGGCTGGAAAAAGATGACCGCCGGTACCTCCGGCGGCTAGCATGACGATGCCCTTGGTCAAGACTCGAGACCTCCAGTACGAAGCGTATTGCGCAAAGCAGCGCAGCGAAGATGTGTCAAAAAAGCACGGACGAAATGTTCTAGCGCATAATGCCGGAAACCGGGACCGGTTTCCTCAGCCATTCTGCCGCTGCTTGAAGTGCCACAGCGTCGCGTGTCGGAGGGACGCGCGACGCTGTCATTTGGTCGGCCGCGTGCATAACGAGCGCGCACGGAATGCCGTCATCCTATTCCGCCGCGACAGGTGCACCGGTGCGGAACAGGCTGCGCTCCAAAGCGCGCTTTTCCGGGCGGTGGCGGGTGAGAGCCAGAATGAAGCCGGCGGTGACGCAGATCGCGATCATTGAGGAACCACCGTAGGAAATCAGCGGCAGCGTCATGCCCTTGGCGGGCAGCAGTTCGAGATTGACCCCGACATTGATGATCGACTGGATGCCGATCTGCAGCACGAGGCCGGCGACGGCGAAGCGGTTGAAGTCGTTGCGCTCGCGGAAAGCGTGGCTGAGGCCGCGCATGACGAGGAACGAGAAGATGGCGACGATGACCATGCAGAACACGATACCGAACTCTTCCGCCGCGACCGAGAAGATGAAGTCGGTATGGCTGTCCGGGATGATCCGCTTGATGATGCCCTCGCCCGGGCCCTGCCCCAGCCAGTCGCCGCGAATGATCGCCTCGCGCGCCGTATCCACCTGGAACGTGTCGCCTTCGCCGGTCATGAACCGGTCGATACGGCCGGCGACGTGGGGAAGCAGCGTATAGGCAACGACGAGACCGCCGACGGCCGAGCCGCCGAGAACGACGATCCAGAGCCACGGCATTCCCGCCATAAAAAACATGCCGCCCCAGACGGCCGTCGTCAGGATGGTCTGCCCGAGGTCGGGCTGGGCGATGAGAAGCGTTGCGACGATGCCGTAAAGCAGGATCGCGAAGAGATTGCCGGGAATTTCCGGCTGGCGGGCGTGTTCGGAGAAGAGCCAGGCGCAGACGATGACGAAGGCAGGCTTCATGAACTCGGACGGCTGGATGCCGATCGGGCCGATCGAGAACCACCGGCGCGAGCCCTTGATCTCGACACCGAAGAACAGTGCCAGAATCATCATGGCGATGGACGCGGCGAGAATGACGATGGCCGTGCGACGCACCTGACGCGGCGTCAGAAACGACAGGCCGATCATGACGACCAGCGACGGAATGAGAAAGGCCGCCTGGCGCTTGACGAAATGGAAGCTGTCAAGGCCCAGCCGCTCCGCGACCGCAGGGCTCGCGGCGAAGGACAGCATGAAGCCGATGCCCATCAACAGAATGAACGTCGCCAGGAAGAACCTGTCGATGGTCCAGAACCAGTCGGCCACCGGGCCACGCTCCGCACGACTCACCATGTCTTCATCCTCGTCAAAAAGCGCAGTCGCGCCGTAAACCGTCCGGCCGCGGCGACAGAGCCGCCACGGCTATCAAATCAGCATGGTCACACGGGGAAGAGCGGCCACATGGGCCACGAACGCATCCCCGCGCATCTCAAAATTCTTGTACTGGTCGAAGCTTGCGCAAGCCGGGGACAACAGAACGGCCGCTGGCAACCCGTCCCGTGCCGCATCCGCAGCCGCATCCGCGACGGCTTTCTCCAGCGTCTCCGACCGCTCGAACGGAACGGCATCGCCAAGCGTTGCCGCGAACTCGTCTGCCGCGCGGCCGATCAGGTAGGCCTTGGCGATCTTCGGGAAATACGGAGAGAGCGACGCGATGCCGCCGTCTTTGGGCACGCCACCGGCAATCCAGTAGATCCGCTCGAAGCTCGACAGCGCCGGAGCCGCGGCCTCCGCATTGGTCGCCTTGCTGTCATTGACGAAGGTGACGTCACCGACGGTCGCAACCGGCTGCATGCGATGCTTGAGCCCGGGGAAGGAAGCGAACCCCGACAGGATCTCCGCTTTCGACGCGCCCACCGCGAGGCAGGCGGCGATCGCCGCTGCCGCGTTCTGGCCGTTATGGCTTCCCCGAAGCGTCGCGATGCCCGAGAGGTCGGCAAAGACCTCCGCAAGCCCCCCCTCGGCGCGCATCACGGCGGCGCCCTCAGCGTAGTAGCCATCGCCGAGCGATCGGTGGCGAGCGATGCGAATAACGGAACGACCGGCGAGCGCCACGCGATCCGCGATGGCTTCGCACCAGGCATCGTCCACGCCGATGATGGCGGTATGGCTCGCAGCGACCAGGCGTTCCTTGATCGCCGCATAGTTTTCCATGGTCCCGTGGCGGTCGATATGGTCGGGCGTGAGGTTGAGGAGGATTCCGGCGGTCGGTTCCAGCGAAGGCGTCAGGTCGATCTGGTAAGACGAGCACTCGACCACATAGAACCGGTCTTTTGCCGGCGGGTCGAGCGTCAGCACCGCCGTGCCGATATTGCCGCCGAGCTGCGTGTCGCGGCCGCTGGCGACAAGAATGTGCGCGATCAGTGCCGTGGTCGTGGATTTGCCGTTGGTGCCGGTGATGGCGATCAGCGGTGCTTCGGGCGAAAGAGCCCGTCGCTCGCGCGAGAGCAGCTCGACGTCCCCGATCACCTCGACGCCAGCGCCGCGCGCAAGATCGACCGTCCAGTGCGGCTTCGGATGCGTGAGCGGCACGCCGGGCGACAGAACGAAAGCTGTGAATGCCGACCAGTCTGCCTGCCGCAGATCGCCGGTGCCGATCCCCTCGGCAGCGGCCTTCGCCACGCTCTCGGCATTGTCGTCCCACGCGGTCACCGTCGCGCCGCCGGCAACCAGCGCGCGCGCGGTGGCGAGCCCGGAGCCTCCGAGACCGAAGAGGGCAACGTGGCGACCGTTGAGCGTGGTGACGGGGATCATCGGCTTACCGCAGCTTCAGCGTGGAAAGGCCGACCATGGCCAGGATAACGGCGATGATCCAGAAGCGGATGACGACCTGGCTTTCCGTCCAGCCCTTCTTTTCGAAATGGTGGTGGATCGGCGCCATCAGGAACACGCGGCGGCCGGTGCGCTTGAACCAGAAGACCTGGATGATGACGGACAGCGTCTCCATGACGAAGAGGCCGCCGATGATGACCATGACGATCTCGTGCTTGGTGGCGACGGCGACGGTGCCGATGAGGCCACCGAGCGCCAGCGACCCGGTGTCGCCCATGAAGATGGCGGCGGGCGGCGCGTTGAACCAGAGAAAGCCGAGCCCCGCCCCGATGACCGCTCCGAGAATGACGGCCAGTTCCCCTGTACCGGGTACGAAGTGGATCTGCAGGTAATTGGCGAACACCGCGTTGCCGGCGAGATAGGCGATGACGCCGAAGGAGGCCGCAGCGATCATAACCGGCACGATGGCGAGGCCATCAAGCCCGTCCGTCAGGTTCACCGCATTGCCGGCGCCGACGATGACGAAGCCGCCGAACAGGATGAAGAAATAGCCGAGGTTGAGCGTGAAATCCTTGAGGAAGGGGAATGTCAGCGAGGAGCCGAAGGTGGAGCCGGCCGTGCCTGCGGAGATCGCCGACCGCATCATGAAGAACACGGCGACGGCAGCGACCGCGAACTCGATCGCGAGACGCGCCTTGCCGGAAAAGCCCTTGTCCGACTGCTTCGTCACCTTGAGATAGTCGTCATAAAAGCCAATGGCGCCGAAGCCGAGCGTGACGAGCAGGGTCGAGACCACATAGACGCTGGAAAGGTCGGCCCAGAGCAGCGACGAAACGACGATGCCGGCGAGGATCATCAGGCCGCCCATCGTCGGCGTCCCCGCCTTCTTGAAGTGCGTCTGCGGCCCATCGGCGCGGATCGGCTGTCCCCGGCCCTGTCGTACGCGCAGCGACGAAATCATCTTCGGCCCGAACAGGAAGACGATCATGGCGGAGGTAAAGAGCGCCGCACCGGTGCGGAACGTGATGTACCGGAACAGATTGAAAAACTGGAAATGGTCCGCCAGTTCGACAAGCCAGATGAGCATGAGGGACCCTTCCCCGAAAATTCGATATCGATATGCCTCTCCCGACCGGAGAGGAAAATGAGATGGAGCGAGCGCTAGAGCGCCTGCTCAGTTTCGGCCTGCGCCGGAAATGTATCGAGAAGAGCCTGGACGATCCGTCCGCAGCCCGTTCCCTTCGAGGATTTGATCATGACGACATCGCCCGCGCGCACCGAGGCGACCGCGTGATTGCGCAGATCATCGACCGCGTCGCAATGAACCACGGAGACCGTCTCCGGCAGAGCATCCTGCAGATGCGTCATCTCGGGTCCGGCAAGCCAGACCGTGTCGATCCCCTGCTCCGAGAGCGCGCCGGCAAGAGACGCATGTGCCTGTGTGGAATGCGTGCCCATCTCCAGCATGTCGCCGAGAATGGCAATCCGTCGTCCGCCCTCGACACCGATCTCGGCCTCTCCGAGAAGCGCGATGGCCGCGCGCATGGAGGCGGGATTGGCGTTGTAGCTCTCGTCGATCAGCGTCATCGTGCCCGTGCCCACGGACAGACGATGGCGTTCGCCACGGCCTTTTTCCGGCTGCAGCGTCGCCAGCGCTGATATCACCGTGTCGAGGTCCGCGCCGACGAGTGTCGCCGCACCGAGCACGGCGAGCGCATTCTCGGCGATGTGGCGGCCCGGTGCGCCGAGCGGGATCTCGAGCGTGCGAGCGTCGATCATCGCCCAGAGCGTGCCGCCTTCCGGCGTCGCCGCATATTCGATCATCCGGAAATCGGCGCGCTGATCGACGCCGAAGCTGTGTACGCTGGAGACGCCGAGCATCGCGGCCGCCTTTTCCAGCGTGCCGAACTGCGCATTGTCGCGGTTGAGAAGGACATGGCCGCCATCGACCAGCCCTTCCATGATCTCGGCCTTCGCCGTGGCGATCTCGTCGAGATCGCGGAAATTGCCGAGATGCGCCGGTGCGATCGTGGTGATGACGGCGACATGCGGACGGACCATGCGCACCAGCGGCCGGATCTCGTCGGGATGATTCATGCCGATTTCGAAGACACCGTAATCTGTGGCCTCGGGCATGCGCGCGAGCGTCAGCGGCACGCCCCAGTGATTGTTGAAGGAGGCGACGGACGCGTGAACCCGGCCGCTCGGCGACAGCGCATGCCGCAGCATCTCCTTGGTGGTCGTCTTGCCGACGGAGCCCGTGACCGCGATGATCTTGGCCGCACTCCGGTCGCGCGCCGCGCAGCCGAGTCGGACCATGGCCGCGAGCACGTCATCCACGACGATCATCGGCGCGATCAGGCGTCCGAGCGCCGGCAGCTTGCCTTCGCTGACAACGAGAAGGGCGGCACCATTGGCAATGGCGAGACCGGCATAGTCATGCCCGTCCACCCGGTCGCCCTTGATGGCGAAGAAGGCCTCGCCCTTGCCCATGGCACGGCTGTCGATCGAGATGCCGGTAATGCCCTGCGGCAGGTTGCCCACAGGGCGACCGTGCATGGCGGCCAGCAGGTCGGCGCTCGTCCAGAGAAAACCCATGTCGTCAGCCTCCCATATCCTGGCCAGCCGTCTGCTGCGCACCAAGAGCCTTGCGAATTTCGGCATGATCGGAGAAGGGCAGCGTGACCGTGCCGACCGTCTGCCCCTGCTCGTGACCCTTGCCGGCGACGATCAGCGTATCCCCCGGCCCCAGTATGCCGACGGCATGGCGGATGGCCTCCGCGCGATCGGCGATTTCGGTCGCGCCGGGCGCCGCGGCCAGGATCTCGCTGCGGATCGTCGCCGGTGTTTCCGAACGCGGATTGTCGTCCGTCACGATCACGACATCGGACAGCCGGGTCGCGATCTCGCCCATCAGCGGCCGCTTGCCTTTGTCGCGGTCGCCACCGCAGCCGAACACCGTCACGACGCGTCCGGTCGTGAAAGGCCGGACGGAGGACAGGACCTGCGCCAGCGCGTCCGGCTTGTGGGCGTAATCAACATAGGCGAGCGCGCCATCCGGCGTCTGACCCACAAGCTCCAGTCGGCCCGGAGCACCCTGCAGCTTCTCGAGCGCCAGCATGACCGTGGGCGCATCAACGCCCGTGGACAGGGCAAGACCTGCGGCCACCAACGCATTCGAAATCTGGAAATCGCCGGCAAGCGGCAGGTTCACCTCGAAGATCCGCCCGTCGACATGGACTTCGGCGATCTGCTTGTGGCGGAAATGCTCGACGCGCTTCAGAGCGAGATAGTCGCCCTTGCGCCCGACGGTGCGCACGTCGCTTCCGGCCGCTTTCGCAGCCCGGATCGCGGCATCCGACCATTCGTCGTCAGAGAAGATGATGGCCGGCGCGCCCTTCGGCAGCAGCGCTTCGAACAGGCGCATCTTGGCGCCGAGATAATGCTCGATCGTCGGATGGTAATCCATGTGATCGCGGCCGAGATTGGTGAAGGCGGCAGCCGAGAGGCGCACGCCGTCGAGCCGGCTCTGGTCGAGCCCGTGACTGGAGGCTTCCATGGCCGCATGCGTCACGCCGGCCGCAGCCAGTTCAGACAGCAGCTGGTGCAGCGAGACCGGATCGGGCGTGGTGAGCGAGCCGTAGTCGTTCCGGCCGGGCGCAACGACGCCGGTCGTGCCGATCATCGCAGCGGCAAGCCCGGCATGCGCCCAGATCTGGCGGGTAAACGAAGCGACCGAGGTCTTCCCCGCCGTACCGGTGACGGCGACCATGGTTTCCGGCTGCGCGTCATAGAAACGCGCTGCTGCGCGAGAGAGAAACGTGCGGGTGGAAGCGACGCGAAGGACGGGCACGGAAAGGGTCGAGCCGAGGTCCTCCTCGGTCACGATGGCGACCGCACCGCGCGACACGGCGTCGTCGACATAAACGCTGCCGTTCGCCTTGTTGCCGGGAACCGCCACGAACAGGGTGCCGGGCGAAACCTTGCGACTGTCGGCCGTCAGTCCGCCGATTTCGGCATCGGCCTGACCTGACGGCAGCAACGCGCCCGCTCCGTCATACCCGTCTGCAAGCATCGCAAGGTCACTGATCTTCATCGATTGCACTTTTCCCAACACGATTCCCTTGGGCCATCACGGCCGCGTGACCGTCCTTTACCGCTCAATACGCCACAAGCAAGGCGGAACCATCGACACCGAACTTCGGCTCGACACCCAGAAGCGGCGCAGAACGGCTGATGATGTCATGAACCATCGGGGCCGCCGTGTTGCCGGCAAGCGCCGCGCCGTTGCCCTTGTCCGTCTTCGGCTCGTCGATGAAGGTCAGCACCACATAGCGCGGATCGTCGATCGGGAAGCCGGCAAGGAAGGCGTTGAAGTTCGCGTCGCTCGAATAGCGCCCATTGACCACCTTGTCGGCCGTGCCCGTCTTGCCGCCGACATTGAAGCCGGGAACGCGGGCGTTCCGGCCCGATCCGTGGACACCGTTCCAGCGGAACAGGTAGCGCATGTCGTCGCTGGTCGATTTCTTGATGACCTGCGTGGAGGCGGCAGCGGCCTCTTCGATGGTGCGCGGCAGGAAGGTCGGCTCGATCAGTTTGCCGCCGTTGATCAGCGCCCCGCCCGCGACCGCCGTCTGCAGCGGCGTGGTGGACACGCCATGGCCGAACGAGATCGTGATCGAGTTGATCTTCTTCCAGACCTTCGGCTGGCTCGGCATCTTGATCTCCGGCAGTTCCGTCGGAATCCGCGTCAGAAGGCCGATCCGCGTCAGGAACTCCTTGTGCGCGTCGATACCGACGAGATCGGCCATCTTGGCCGTGCCGATGTTGGACGAATACTGGAAGATTTCCGGCACGGTCAGCACGCGATGCTTGCCGTGGAAGTCCTTGATGGTGAAGCCGCCGATGCGGATCGGGAAACGCGCGTCGAAGCTGTCGGTCAGCTTGACCTTGCCGCTGTCGAGCGCCATGGCCGTGGTGAACGACTTGAAGGTGGAGCCCATCTCGAACGTCCCGTTCGACATGCGGTTCATCCAGCCTTCCTTGGCGCCATCGGCCGGCTTGTTCGGATCGTAATCGGGATAGGAAACCATGGCGAGGATTTCGCCGGTCTTCACATCCATGACGACGCCGCCGGCGGCCAGCGACTTGAACTTGACCATGGCATCGACGACGACATCGCGCATGATGTTCTGGACGCGCAGGTCGATCGACAGACGCACGGGCTCCAGCTTCGCATCGCTCGTCATGCCGATGGCAGCGAGGTCCGCAAGGCCCTGGTTGTCGATCCAGCGCTCCATGCCCGCAATGCCGCGGTTATCGACGTTGACGTGGCCGACGACATGCGAGGCGGTGACGCCGCCCGGATAGAAGCGGCGCTTCTCCGGCCGGAAGCCGATGCCGGGAATGCCGAGCGCGAGAATTTCGCTCTGCTGCTTCGGCGTCAGCTGGCGGCGCAGCCACTGGAAGCGCGATTTGGACTTCAGCTTGTTGTAGATGTCGGCATTGTTGAGGTTGGGCAGCACAGTCGCCAGCTGCTCGACAGCCTCGTCCGCATCGACGATCTTGTGCGGCTCGGCAAAGAGCGAGACGGTGCGGATGTCGGTTGCCAGAATCTGGCCGTTGCGGTCGAGAATGTCGGGACGCGAGGCCATCAGATTGTCGGCGCGGCCGATGCTCGATACCGTCTCGGGCTGGGCGAAACCGTACTGGATCAGGCGTCCGCCGATGATGCAGTAGACGACCGAAAAGCCGGCGATGACGATGGCGACGCGGCTGCGGGCCTGGTTGCCGCGCCGCTTGCGGATGCCTTCGAAGGGCGCGCCGCGCGAAAGGTCGCCGGGATGATTGTTACCGCCGGCAGAGAAGTGCGCCTTGCTCTTGACGACCATGATGCGGGAAAGAAACGACATCAGCGCGCCACCGAGCCTGTTGAGATTTCGTCGGTCTCCTGGCTTTCGCGAGCGGCGACGGCCGGAGCGGCCTTCTTCTTGCCCTTGCTGTCCTTCTCCTCCGGCGGAGGGACATCGGCCTTCAGCATCGGCAGCTCTTCGGGATGCGCAAGCTGCGTCGGGTCCGTGGGAACGAGCTGCAGGTCCTTGTCATAGGCCGTAACCAGCCGGTCGAGCCGGTTCGGCTGGGTCAGAAGGGCCCAGTCGGCCCGCAGAAGGTCGATCGTGTCTTCCTCGAGCTTGATCTGCGCATCGAGCGAGCGGACTTCCTCGAGCTTGTTCTCGGCCTTGTGCTTGATCGTATAGGTCACGGTCGCCGCGCCGGTCATGACGACGATCAACACGATATCGAGCGTTCTCAGCATGCGTCAGCCTCCCAGCTTCGAAAGACTTGCAAGGTCTGGCAGATCGAAAATCGACATGTCGGCGGCCTCGGCTGGAGCATGCGTGCGTTCCCCGACCCGCAGCTTGGCGGAGCGGGCGCGCGGATTCCTGGATGATTCGTCTTCGCTGGCAGCAATCATCGCCTTACCAACTGGTGCGAAGGTTGCCGGGCGTTCGTGCATGATGGGAAGATGACGCGAACCCGAAGCCTTGCCGGCCCGGTCCTGGAAGAATTTCTTGACGATCCGGTCTTCGAGCGAATGGAAGGTCACCACGCTCAGCCGCCCGCCGGGCTTCAGCGCGCGCTCGGCGGCAAACAGCGCCTTGGCCAGTTCGCCGAGCTCGTTATTGACGAAAATGCGCAGCGCCTGGAAGACGCGGGTCGCCGGATGGATCTTGTCCTTGGCCTTGCGCGGGGTCACCACCTCGATCAGCCCGGCCAGATCGCGCGTCGTCTCGAACGGCGTTTCCGCACGGCGCTTCTCGATGGCGCGCGCGATGCGGCCCGACTGCGGCTCTTCGCCGAGGAAACCGAAGATGCGGATGAGATCGCCGACCTTCGCGCGGTTGACGACATCCGCCGCGGAAACGCCATGGCTCGACATGCGCATGTCGAGCGGACCGCGACGTTGAAAGGAAAAGCCTCTGTCCGCTTCGTCGATCTGCATGGAGGAGACGCCGATATCGAGCACGACACCGTCCAGCCCGCCTTCGGGCGCATGACGGGCCAGCTCGGAAAACTGTGCGTGAATGAGCGTTAAACGACCGCCGCTCGCCGCGACAAGGGCCTGTCCGGCAGCGATTGCGTTCGGATCGCGATCGAGCGCGATGACGTCGGCGCCACCCTGAAGGATCGCGGACGCATATCCGCCGGCACCGAACGTGCCATCGAGGATCGTCTTACCCGTTTCCGGCTGAAGACTGTTCAAAACCTCTGGGAGAAGAACCGGAATGTGGCGGACCGGTCCGCCATCGGCTCCAGCTGCACTGTCGCCAAGATCCGCCACCATTCCGTCTCTCCATGCTAGCCGGGGCGCAGACCTCGCAACCTGCGTTCCTGACGTGCCGCCGCCTGCGTTTCCTGAAACACCTGCGGCGCCCATAACTGAAAGTGATCCGCCCGGCCAACGAAAGTCACCTCGTTGGTGATGCCGGTGAAGTCGCGGATAAAATCCGTGACCATCAACCGACCTTCCTGGTCGAGCTTCATGAAGACCCCGCCCCCGTGAATGAGGAGCGACATCTCGTTGGCTTGCGGCGAAAACGGATCCTCGCCCGCTATCTGCCGCTCGAAACGGTCCAGCAATTCCGGCCCGCCCGCACTGATGGCAGGGAACACGAAATCCTGGAAGCAATACAGCTCCGCAATATCCAGCTTCGCCAGCACGCCGCGAAACGACGAGGGAACGGAGACCCGTCCCTTCGCATCGATACGGTTCGTGGCATGCGAGAGAAAGCGGTTCATGACGCGCAACAGCCGTTTTCATCCAATGCGCCGACGGAAAACGCCCGCAAGCAACCCCGGAAGCAGACACAATACGCCACCGCCGGGCGACGAACCCGTTCCAAAACCCCTGTCGGGGCAACCACCAAACTCGCGATGATCGGGCCGTCAACGACCCCTGTGCAGTGCATGATTGGGATAGCATGGGACCATATGGGGGTCAATGGGATTTGGGTCGCTGGAGGGGCCGCCTCCACCCATCATTGATAGACTGTTAAGTTTAACAAATGGTTACGATCGCTCAGGCAACACTTTGTTTGCAAAGCGCGATCGGAAACATTCCCAATACCGCAGGAGGCATTCGAGAAAGCTCAAATACGTGAGAGAACAGCGACATAGGAGAAAATCGGCGTGACCTGAAATAAGGCGCATCGCACGCAGGGATGGTAGGAAGGGAAAAAGCGCCAGTCGGCCTGTAAGCCGGGTTCTGTATGGCTCCGGCCGGTTGAGGACCGGAACGTGGCAGCCATTCATCTGGGACGACGCTCGCGCGCCGCCTCGTGCAACCCACCCGGATGACTGGCCCGGAACAGGCCGGCAGCCTTGCGGCAACCACGTCATCCCTATTCGGTCTTGCTCCCGGTGGGGTTTACCGTGCCGCCCCTGTTACCAGACGCGCGGTGGGCTCTTACCCCACCCTTTCACCCTTACCCGCGTCAGACGCGGGCGGTTTGCTTTCTGTGGCACTATCCCTGAGGTCGCCCTCGCCGGACGTTATCCGGCACCGTTTTTCCGTGGAGCCCGGACTTTCCTCCCCCCGCAACCTTTCGGTCATAGCGGAGAGCGGCTGCCCGGCCGACTGGCAGCGCCCTGATAGCGGAGACTTCCGGCCTTGGCCAGCTTTATCAACGATAGAGAAGGAAGGTCTCAGGCAAAGACCGGCGCGAAGGATTGGCTGTAGCCGTCGTCGTCCACCTTGCCGTCGAGGATCAGCGAAGCCCCGAGCCGGCCGATCTCGTCGCAACTCTTCGCCGCCATGCCATTGCCGCCGGTGAGAACCGCGACGCGGTCGGACTCGACATAGCCGATATAGGGATAGCCGGTTTCCGTCAGCGAGACGACGCAAGGCGAGAAATACGTGGACGTCGGCGTGACGTCCGGCAGGATATCGGCAAGATGCCGCGCCAGATGCGCTGCTGCCTCTTCCCGTCCGCCGCCGCGGAACCACGACCGGATCTGCGCCTCGTCATTAAGCTGAAGATCGTCCGGTTCGCCACCGATCTTGATATAGGTCTTGCCGTCGGGATAGACGATCGGGGGCAGAAGGTAGAAGCTTTCGGCTTCCGTCGGCCCGTTGCGAATGAGCGACGGCATCGCCGACAGGCGCTCCCTGTCCCCCACCGCAACTTCCGCGAAAAGCACAGTGCGCGCCAGGACCTGCATGGCAGGCTTGCGGCGCAAAAGCCTCTCCGACAACGCGAACCCGCCGGTCGCCACCAGCACCGTCTGCGCCTGATAGGTAGCGCCATCGGCTGTGGTCACCGTCACGCCGTCTGCCGTTTCGGCAAGACCGGTCACCTCGTGGCTGATGACGGACGCGCCGGCCATTGCCGCGCAGACGGTTTCCGCGGCAACCAGCGCCCGCGGGTTGACATGCCCGGCATCGCGCGCCTCGAAGATCCCGCTCTCATGATCCTGGAAGGAGAAATAGGGGAAGCGCGATTGCAGGCCAGGCGGATCCATGTGAGCGACGGGTACGCCTAAGCCTCCTGCAGCAGCATCGACATTGCGGAGATAGGCACCTCCATCTGCCGCAGCAATCAGGCAACCGGCCTCGGTATAAAAGGAAACGCCGGATCGGGTTTCGATTCCGTGATAGCGCTCGATGGAGCGGCGGGCCATGCGCGCCCAGTCGCTGTCGCTATCGATGGTGCGGGTGATCCGGCCGTTGTCGTAGTGGCTGGAGAACACGCCATCATGCGTGGCCCAGTCGCGCGGTTCGTCCGGACCGATCAGGGCGACGCTCGTCCCGCTCACCGCCAGATGGCGCGCGGCGGCCGCGCCCATCATGCCCTTGCCGATCACGATCGTGTCGAACGTTCCGCTCATCGCCATCTCCGGTTTTCACCAATTTCAAACGGGGGGTCTCCATCAGACCTGTCGTTCACGAATCCAGCAGCGTCTGGACCTTGCCGCAATAGCGCCTGGAGACCGGGTTCATGCGGGTGGCGCCATGGCCGGCGTTGTAGCGCAGGATGGTGCCGCAAGTGAAGCCGCCGGAAAGACGATGTGCCTTGGCGAGATACTTCATGCCGAACTTGATGTTGGTTTCCGGATCGAACAGCCCTGCCCGGCTGCCGCCATACCCCATCATGCGCGCCGTCGCCGGCTTGATCTGCATCAGCCCGACTTCACCGGCACTGCCGCGCGCCTTCGGGTTGAAATTGCTCTCGACCCGGATGACGGCATGCGCCAGATCGATCGGCACGCCGAAGGCCTGCGCATAGGTGGCGATGAGGCCGGAATAGGCCGGAGCGTCCATTTCGAAGCTCGTGAGCGGAAAGCCGAGCGTCCGCCCGATCTCCGGCAGTGCACGCGTCATCTCGGACGTCTTGACGTCTTCGAGAGAGGCCGCTCTCGTCGGAGAGGATTTAAGGGAAAGGTCTGTGGATGCAGTCTGGTAAGCGGCTTCCGGTGCCGGCACGACCGGCGCGAAAGCACCGGCGAAAGATGGTTGAACCCCCGAAAAAAGCACGCAAAAACAGGCGGCTGCCTGGACGACAGTCGTTCGTCTCATGAATGTTGTAAACTCCGCTGGGATTCGGGAAGCCAGCGGACGCCCCGCCCCGGCCTCGTCCGATCCATGATCATGGTCATCAGCGGGGAACGGTACGCAACCCTCAGGACCCCGCCCTCGGTACGGCGTCAAAATCCGTGTGGAACATGGTCATGATATGGCGATGCAGCAAATTGCTGCGGAACGGTAAATGGGACGGCTGTCGTCAGCGCGTGAACTGCGGCAGCGAACCGAGCAGCCGATGCAGCGTGTCGAGCGTCGAGATATCCGCGATTCCATCGACTTGGCTCGGTCGGAAATGGCGCTGAAAAGCCTCCACGACCCCATGGGTCTTATCGCAAAATTCGCCAGTCACCTCAAGGCCATAGCCGTAGAGGGAGAGCATGCCCTGCACGGCCTCGACCGGCTGGCCCTTGTCGCCGCGCTGGAAGTAGCGTCCGCCACCGACAGGTGCCGGTTCCACCCAGTGACCAACGCCGTTTTCATACAAGTTCTTCCAGGGGAAATTTTCCCCCGGATCGACCTTGCGAACAGGGGCGATATCGCTGTGTGCCAGCACCCGCTCGGGGGGAATGGACCAGCGCTTGACACAAAACCGACACAGTTCGACGACCGCCGCGATCTGGATCGCAGGATAGTCCGGCAGACCGCCGGGATGGCCGGCATTGGCGATCTCGATGCCGATCGAGCGCGAATTGATGTCTGTCTCTGTCTTCCAGACACTCTTGCCCGCATGCCAGGCGCGGCGGTCCTCCGCCACGAGCTGGTCTACCCGGCCATCCTCATGCACGAAGTAATGGCTGGAGACCTGGCTCTCCTCGCGACACAGCCAGTCGAGCGCGCCTGCCGCCGTCGGCATGCCGGTATAGTGCAGGATGATCATATCCGGGCCGGAAACGCCCAGCCGCTCGTTATGATTGGGCGAAGCGACGAACCGCGCCGTCGGGAAATCGCAAACGGGAAGGCTCATGCCGCGCGACGTTCTCTCTCGATCGCCTCATAGGCAGCGTTGAAGGCGGCCATCCGGTCGTTGGCTGTCGCATGCTGCTCAGCTGGAACGCCACGGGCGACCAGAAGGTCGGGATGATACTCGGAGACAAGCACGCGATAACGCCGGCGGATGGTCGAGAAATCGTCCTTCCGGGAAACGCCGAGCAGATCATAGGGATCGACACCCTCGAGATAGGCATGCCGCGAGAGGATCGCCTCGAATTTCATATCGTCCATGCCGAAGATCTCGGCGACGCGGCGCAGGAAGGTGAGCTCCTTCTCGTGCAGCGCCCCATCGGACTTGGCGATGTGGAACAGTCCGTCGATGATATCCTCAAGCACCGGGCAATTGGCTTCGCCGGAAACGCAGAGCCCCGACAGCTTCTCGGCATAGGCCTCGTATCCGGCCACGTCCTGGCGGGCGAGATTGTAGAGCCGGGCCACGTTCTGTGCCTGGTCTTCCGGGAACTTGAAGATCTGGCGGAATGCGGAAACCTCGGCCTCCGTCACCACGCCATCCGCCTTCGCCATCTTGGCCGACAGCGCGATCATGGCAACGGAAAAGGCCACCTTGCGGCGTGTCTCCGGGTCGCCCTCGAACAGCGTCCGGATCGCTTCGACGAGACCCGACAGCGCATTGCCGGTCGATGTCACGATTCCGATGAGGCGATCCCAGATCGACATGAGGATTATCTTTCCCGTTTGTCCGGCCTGTTTTCAGGCCCGTTTCGTCCGGCGGTAACGTCAGGACGAAAGCGTCGCACGTGCGATTTGTTGCATCAGCACCGCAGACATCTCCGGTCACGGTCCCGCAAGGAGCCGAAGTCTGATCAGATGTCGCCCGCGATTGCAAGACGAGCAAGGCCTCGAATGACACTTTTGTGATGGCCCTCACTATTTTCATGCTGCAATTTGCGCTCCACGCTCGGCAGCCGTGCGGCTCATGTCATTTTACTTACGGGGGATCTGGGCTAGGACAGGTGCGGAACCCGATGAATGGCAATATCCCGAGGAGGAATCATGGCCAAGCAGAAAGTCGCAATGCTCACGGCGGGCGGTCTCGCCCCGTGCCTGTCGTCTGCCGTAGGCGGATTGATCGAGCGTTATACGGATATCGCCCCCGATATTGAACTCATGGCCTACCGCTCCGGCTATCACGGCTTGCTTCTGGCCGACCGGATCGAAATCACGCCGCAAATGCGCGAAAAGGCGGGCCTTCTGCATCGCTATGGCGGCTCGCCCATCGGCAACAGCCGCGTCAAGCTCACCAATGCCGCCGACTGCGTCAAGCGCGGCCTCGTCAAAGAAGGTGAAAACCCGCTGCGGGTCGCAGCCGAGCGTCTCGCCTCAGACGGCGTGACGATTCTCCACACGATCGGCGGCGACGACACCAACACGACGGCCGCCGACCTTGCCGCCTATCTCGGTGCCAACGGTTACGACCTCACCGTCGTCGGCCTGCCCAAGACCGTCGATAACGATGTCGTGCCGATCCGCCAGTCGCTCGGCGCCTGGACCGCTGCCGAATATGGCGCGAAGTTCTTCGACAATGTCAGCAACGAACAGAGCGCGGCTCCCAAGACGCTGATCGTTCACGAGGTCATGGGCCGCCACTGCGGCTGGCTGACCGCCGCCACGGCACGTTCCTACATGCAGACGGTCGAGAAGACCGAGTTCGTCGATGGCTTCATGATGAACAAAGCGCTGAAGACCATCGACGGGCTCTATCTCCCGGAAACAGCCTTCGATCTGCAGGCGGAAGCCGAGCGCCTGCGCGCCGTCATGGCGAAGACCGGCTATGTCACCCTCTTCGTCAGCGAAGGCGCCTGCATGGATGCGATCGTTGCCGAGCGCGAAGCGGCTGGCGAAACGGTCAAGCGCGACGCTTTCGGCCACGTCAAGCTCGACACCATCAATGTCGGCAACTGGTTCTCCAAACAGTTCGCGGACCTTCTTGGTGCCCAGCGTGCCATGGTGCAGAAGTCGGGCTATTACGCACGCTCGGCCCCGGCCAATATCGACGACCTCCGCCTCATCCAGGGCATGGTCGATCTCGCGGTCCAGAGCGCCCTCGACAAGGTCTCTGGCGTCACCGGCCATGACGAAGATCAGGGCGGCAAGCTGCGCACGATCGAATTCCCCCGCATCCGCGGCGGCAAGCATTTCAACACGTCCACGCCATGGTTCGGCGAGGTGATGGACGCGATCGGCCAGAGCTGGAAGCCGGCACACTGACGACACGAAATCCGGGAGCATGGTGGCTGGTTTTGTGATCCGCCGCCATGCTCCCGAGCGCCGATAGACGGCAGAATACGGCGCCGGGGCTTGGAAAAACAGAGGCTCCGGCGCCCGCATTTCCGGGCTTTCGCGCCTGTGGAAACATCCGCCGACAGGGCCCATGTCCCGCCCTCGCTTGCGACCGGCCTTCATATAGGTTAATGACGGGCACGACATGGCGGCTTTTGGCTGCAGCACTGGTAAGGCTACGGGGCCACAAAGCACGAAAGCGACAGCATGGCAGTTTCACGTCTTTCCGTTCATAAACAATCTCTTACGGCATGTGCACTGATCTCGGCGACCTTGATGGCCGGCTGCTCGAGCGTCGAGCGCACCCCGATGGAGCAGTTGATGGCAGCGCAGTCGGTCACGCCGCTTGCCAAGCCCGGAACGGAAATGACGGCTTACGCTCTTCCGACGCCGGATGGCGCAGCCACCACGGCCGCAGCCGCCCTCGCCGCCCAGACGGCCAACGCTTCGGCCACGCCCTCTGCGACCGCACCCGGAATTGCCGCGGCAACGACCAACGCAGCGGTGGCCACCGCTTCGGCAGAGGCCGCAAAGACTGCGCCGGCCACACCGTCCGCCATGACGGCACTGGCCAATACCGAGGTCGCATCGCTGGCTCCGGCCAAAGCGACGACAGCTACCAACCCGCTTCTCGCCCGCACCACGACCGACGCCCTGCCGGAAACCGCAAACGCGATGATCACCGTGCGCAAGGTTCCGGTACAGCCGACCATCGCCAGCGCCGGCGCCATGGATTCGGATTTCGACACGGGCGAACCGGTCGGCTTGGAAACGCTCGTCGCCAAGCGCATGATCGTTCCCGCCGCCAAGCCGCAGCTGATTTCCGTCGCCTATTCCAAGATGGAATCGGCAGCCAGCGTCCTCCTCGGCCGCGAAAAGCCGACGAGCTCGCGTCCCGAACTCGACAAGCTGATCACACATTATGCCAAGCTGAACGGCGTCCCGGAAGACTTGGTCCATCGCGTCGTCCGCCGCGAGAGCACCTACAATCCCCGCGCCTATCACAATGGCAATTACGGCCTCATGCAGATCCGCTACAACACGGCCAAGGGCCTTGGCTATGACGGCCCGCCGGAAGGCCTGTTCGATGCGGAAACCAACCTGAAGTACGCGACGCAGTATCTGCGCGGCGCTTGGGTCGTGGCTGAAAACCAGAACGACAATGCCGTCAAGCTCTATGCCAGCGGCTATTACTACCACGCCAAGCGCAAGGGCCTGCTCGACACCCTCGGCATGCGCTGATCGCACGTCCCGGAAGGCCGACCTGCGGTTGACGGCTGGCTCACGCTTCCGTCCCCCTGAGCATCGCACCGGATCTCAGGCTCAGCCGCTTGATCCTTTCGGCACTCCCTTCACTCCCTGCATGTCAACGCCGAACGCCACAGCCCCTCTCAAGGTTGCGGCTTCGCGAGCGCGGCGATAATGTCGCGATGGAGCACGCTGTCGTCATAGCCCATCAGGCGCGGCGTCAGGCCCAGCCTGACCACGGCAAGCTTCATCGAGGGCACAAGCAGGATCGACTGCCCGTCATGCCCCCGCATCCAGTAGGCGTCGCTCGGAAAGCCTTGAGCCTCCGGCCCCGTTTTCATCCACACCTGCCCGGAGCCGAACCGGCCGTTGGAGGCTGAGGTCGCCGTGCGCATCAGGCGGACATAGTCCGGCGGCAGGATCGGTTCGTTATTCCAGACGCCATCCTGCAGCAGAAAGAGCGCGAACCGCCCCCAGTCCCGCGCCGTCGCATACATGTAGGACGAACCGACGAAGGTGCCATGCGCATCCGGCTCGAGGATCGCGCTGCTCATGCCGAGCGGCCGGAACAAGGACGCGCGTGGGAACGTCAGCGCCTCGCGGGGGCTGGCAAACGAATTCATCCAAAGGCGCGAGAGGATGACGGACGTGCCGCTGGAATAGGAGAACTGCGTGCCCGGTGCCGTGTCGA
Organism: Rhizobium sp. PP-CC-3G-465; assembly: GCF_004343445.1. Lineage (NCBI taxonomy): Bacteria > Pseudomonadati > Pseudomonadota > Alphaproteobacteria > Hyphomicrobiales > Rhizobiaceae > Rhizobium > Rhizobium sp. PP-CC-3G-465. Next base: position 462,580 of record NZ_SLYH01000001.1, on the reverse strand, counting down.
GCGTCTTCGACGCGGCATAGGCCGCCATGTCGTTTTCGAGGAAAAGCATCCGGGTGGCATCCGTCACGCTGCCATAGCTCTCGTTGAAACCGAGGCCGCTCTGCATGCCGAGCAGGTCCGACAGCGTGATCCGGCTGCGCTCGTCGTTGCGCCATTGCGGCAGGAGGTCGGCCTTGTCGAGCGCCATCTGCCCGTCTCGGACGCGCAAGCCGATGAGCGCCGCCGTCACCGTCTTCGTCATGGACCAACCGAGAAGCGGGGTGGAGGCATAGAAGCCGCGTCCGTAGCGTTCGGCGATGATCCGCCCGCCGCGGATGACGACAAGCCCGCGCAGCCCGGGCCCTGCCCGCTGGTCGTCCTCGATCAGCGCCTGAACGCCGGCATCCGCCACCAGCGCGCCACCATCCGGCCAGGGCTGCGCTGTGTCGGGCTCCACGCTACGACGGCGCAGCGACCGGTTGCCGGGGAAGGCCGCAAAGGCCCCGTCGGTCACGTTGGAGCAGCCGAGGCCGTCGCGAAAGATCGCGTGCCCGGGTGCGGCAAAACCGAACATCCGCGCCGTCACGGTCTTGCGCTGCTCGTCCACGGACACGCGAATGAAGCGCAGCAAGGGATGGCCCGGCGCCTGCACGTCGTCGGCGAGAACCTCCGACGCATTGCGTCCGGCAACGAACAGGCTGGAACAGACCATCTTTGCCGCATAGCTGTCGCCGAGCTTCAGGAGGTCTGGGGGAGCGACCGTCAGCCAGGTGCCGACACCGGCAACGAGCGTGAACAGCCCGCCGGCCATCGACATGAGAAACGTGCGTCTGCGCATGATCCGGTTCCGCATGACTGCACGCCCGCAGTCGGCCAAAGCGGCAGGACGGCAGGCCATGCAGCAAATGAAGCTGCCACGACGTCACGTTCTGCAGGACAGAAGCGGTAACGTGCGCGGGCGGAAGCCGGGCGGCGGCAAGACGCCGCGCCCAAGCTGACGCCGTTACCACTATGGCCGTTTCGACGGGGGGAGCGCAACCCGCAGGACCGATGGTCGCTTGGCTCAGGCTTTCGCGTGGTGCACGCGGTTGCGGTCCAGAATGGCCGAAACATCGCCCGCCGCCACGGGGCGCGAGATGAGGAAGCCTTGTATGGCATTGGCGCCACGCGAGCGCGCATATTCCAGCTGCGGTTCCGTTTCCACGCCCTCGACCGTCGTGGACACATCGAAGGTGGAGCCGAGCTTCAGGATGATATCGACAAGCTCCGCATCCCGCTTGCTGCCCAGCATGGCCGCGGTGAAGGACCGGTCGATCTTCAGGTGATCGAGAGGGAACCGGCGCAGATTGTTGATCGAGGAAAAGCCGATGCCGAAGTCGTCGAGCGCGATCTTCACGCCCTCCGCCCGGAGTTCCGTCAGGCTGTCGGAGATGATGGAAGGATCGACCGAGAAGATCGACTCGGTCACTTCGATCGTCAGGCGCTCGGGCGCGAGATCCGACTGGCGCAAGCAATCGCGGACATAGGGCAGGAAGGTCGGATCGCGGAACTGATCGCCCGCCACATTGACGGCAACGCCGATCGGCGACGGCCAGCGCATGGCCTCCTCGCAGGCCGTGCGAATGACCCAATTGCCGATCGGCAGGATGAGGCCCGTCGCCTCGGCGATGGAGATGAACTGGTCGGGCGCGATCACGCCCTTCTGCGGATGCCGCCACCGGATCAGCGCTTCGAAAGCCTTGATCATGCGCGTTTCCGAGCAGACGATCGGCTGGTATTCGAGGAAGAACTCGTTCCGGTCGAGCGCCCGCGAGAGATCGTATTCCAACTCGGAGCGGGCCGATGCCTCGGCCGACATGCCGGCTTCGTAGAAGACATGGCTGTTGCCGGCGATCTGTTTCGCCTTCATCACGGCGAGATCCGCGCGACGCAACAGCGCCGACATCGACACGTCCTCGGGGGCCGGCACGGCGATGCCGATGCTCCCCACGATCCAGACCTCGCCGGCCGTGAGCTCAAAGGGCGTACCCAGAACGGTTTTGATCGTCGCGCAGATATCCTCGATCTTGCCACGGGACGGAGATCCGGCAACGTGGACCGCGAATTCGTCCGCGCCCAGCCGGTAGATCGTTCCGACGCCGGTCAGCACATTGGAGAGACGCTTGGCGATGCGGATCAACACTTCATCGCCGGCAGAATGGTCCATCGCATCGTTGATGAACTTGAACCTGTCGAGGTCGATCAGCAGCAGCGCACCTCGCCCTTGACCCTGCGGACGGCTCAACACCGCCGTCAGGTCGTGTTCGAGCGCGAAACGGTTGGAAATGCCGGTGAGATGATCGATGTGCAGGATCGGTGCGATCGGTGACGCCGTCGGGTTGCCGGCCGCCGCCGTGTCGCGGTCGCCGTGTGCGTCGTTCACGCTCTTGCGCTCGCATCGTCTCTTCTGCAGCCACGTCAACATCATGTTCTTTCCAAAAGGAATCACCTGCTTCGCGGGCGCCACACCCTCCGCAGCCGTTTAGACGACCGGCAGACGTCGCCAAGCTATACTTTTGGTTGATCTGCAGCGGCCTGCCAAGCGGACTCTGAAGGTTTGGTAAACGATCCGGGCGTTGCAACGGAGGTCCACAGCCCGCGTCACGAAAGTGTTGCGCAAGCATCCTAGAAGCGTCGCATCTTCAACGAACGGCTGTTAACCATGACCGATCTGGCGCCCATCGATCTCGTCTCCTCCCCGCGCGTTGCGGATGCGCCCAGCGGGCGCAAGAACCAGAAGCTTCGCAAGGCGCTGATCCAGCACCAGCCGCTGACGGCGTCCGGACTGTCGGAGCGTCTCTTCGGTCTTCTCTTCTCCGGCCTCGTCTATCCCCAGATCTGGGAAGACCCCGCCGTGGACATGGAGGCGATGCAGATCCGCCCGGAGCACCACATCGTTACCATCGGCTCCGGCGGCTGCAATATGCTCGCCTATCTCTCCGCCACGCCGGAGCGCATCGATGTCGTGGATCTGAACAGGCATCATGTGGCGCTGAACCGGCTGAAGCTTGCCGCCTTCCGCCATCTTCCCGCGCATAGCGACCTCGTCCGCTTCCTTGCCCGCGAACAGCTAACGTCCAACGTCGCCGCCTACGACCGTTTCATCGCGCCGCATCTCGATGCGTCCACGCGCAGCTACTGGGAAGGCCGCAAGCTGAACGGTCGCCGGCGCATCTCCGTCTTCGGCGCCAATCTCTATCGCACCGGCCTGCTCGGGCGCTTCATCTGGCTCAGCCACATGCTGGCCCGCGCCCATGGCGTCGATCCTTCCGAGCTTGTCGCCACCCGCTCCCTGCGCGAGCAACGCCAGTTCTTCGACGAGCGCCTTGCGCCTCTGTTCGAGCGTCCGCTGATCCGCTGGCTGACGGGCCGCAAGAGTTCCCTCTTCGGCCTCGGCATCCCGCCGCAGCAGTTCGACGAGCTGGCAAGCCTCAGCACCGAGAAGACGCTGGCGCCGGTGCTTCGCCACCGGCTGGAAAAGCTCGTCTGCCATTTCCCGCTTCGACACAACTACTTCGCCTGGCAGGCCTTCGGCCGCCGCTACCCCTTGCCGCACGAAGGCATGCTGCCGCTCCATCTCCAGCCGGAGACCTACGAGGCGATTCGCGACAATGCGGAGCGGGTGCACGTCCATCACGAAAGCTTTACCGATCTCCTCGCGCGCAAGCAGTCGGGCACGGTGGATCGCTATGTCCTTCTCGATGCGCAGGACTGGATGACGGACCAGCAGCTCAACGACCTCTGGACCGAGATCACCCGCACCGCCGCTCCGGGCGCCATCGTCATCTTCCGCACCGCGGCCGAACGCAGCATCCTCGAAGGCCGCGTGTCGGAAAGCCTGCTTTCACACTGGCACTACGACCGCACGAGGTCTGGCGCCCTGAACGTCAAGGACCGCTCGGCAATCTACGGCGGCTTCCACATCTACCGCAGGCAGGCGTGAGCCGCATGCGCGACGCCATGGTTTCCGACAGCGCGCATGCCGGTCGCATGGACCGGATGTACCGCACCCAGCGTCACATCTACGACGCCACGCGCAAATACTACCTCTTCGGGCGGGATACGCTCATCGAAGAGCTGGGCGCCGCAAGCGGTGCCCGCGTGCTGGAAGTGGGGTGTGGCACCGGGCGAAATCTGGCGCTGATTGCCAAGCGCTACCCCCGTGCAAAGCTTTATGGCCTCGATATTTCGGCGGAAATGCTCATATCCGCCGAGAAGGCGCTCGCCGACAGCAATGCGATCCTGAAGACGGCCGATGCCACGGATTTCGACGCACGCGCCTTCGGAGTCGAGGGTTTCGACCACGTCGTCATCTCCTACGCCCTGTCGATGATTCCCGACTGGGAGAAGGCCGTGGAGACCGCGCTCGACACGCTCGCGCCGGGTGGCGCCCTGCACATCGCGGATTTCGGTCAGCAGGAAGGCCTGCCGCCGATCGCCCGCCGCATCCTCACGGCTTGGCTCACCCGTTTCCACGTCATGCCACGGGCGCATCTTATGTCGATCGTCGCTGCGAAGGCTCATGCGCGCGGCATGATCACGGAGACCCGATCCATCGGCCGGGGCTATGCCTGGCTCATCACCTGCCGGCGCACATGACATTTCTCCCAACCGCCGGGACCGGCGCAAAACGCACCTGAAGGCCGGAAACCTCGCCGGATCAGGCCGCCCGAATGGGCCGTCTGACACAAGCCACGAACGCTATGCTACGATCAGGGCTTGAAACTAACCCAATTTTTACGTTGATATGATGAAAATGGGGTTCAAGGTCTCCGGGGGGTCAGCACGAATGGGCAGTCACGGGTGAGGCACAACGTTCCATCATCAACGAACGGGAACTCCATGCGCCGGCTGCTCCTCGCTCTTCTGCCGATCGTCACGCTCCTGTCCGCGTGCACGTCCACCGACTACGATCTCGTACAGACGGCATCCATACCGCCGCGTTTCCACGACAAGGACCCGCAGGATTTCGGCGATCGCACGCCACAGCACCACAGCATTCACGGCATCGACGTGTCCAAGTGGCAGGGCGATATCGACTGGGCAGCCGTCAAGCAGTCCGGCGTGTCCTTCGCCTTCATCAAGGCGACCGAGGGTAAGGACGTGGTCGACACGCGTTTCTCGGAATACTGGCCGAAGGCCCGCGCGGCCGGCATCGCCTACGCGCCCTATCATTTCTATTACTTCTGCTCGACAGCCGACGAGCAAGCCGACTGGTTCATCCGCAACGTTCCCAGAAGCGCAGTTCACCTGCCGCCGGTGCTGGACGTGGAGTGGAACGGCGAGTCCAAGACCTGCCGCTACCGCCCCTCGCCGCTGACCGTCCAGAGCGAGATGAAGCGTTTCATGGACAGGCTCGAGTCCTATTACGGCAAGCGCCCGATCATCTATACCTCTGTCGATTTCCACCGCGACAATCTCGTCGGGCAGTTCAACGAGCATCATTTCTGGGTGCGCTCCGTCGCCAAGCACCCGGTCGAAATCTACAAGGATCGCCGCTGGGCCTTCTGGCAATATACCAGCACCGGCCAGATCCCCGGCATTTCCGGAAACACCGACATCAACGTCTTCGCAGGTTCCGAGAAGAACTGGCGCAAGTGGGTGAAGGCCGTTTCCGAGCCGAAGCAGGTGGCCGGAAACTGACGGCCCTGTGCCTGCTGCTTTTCGTTGGCCGCCGCTCTTCATTCCGCCCTATTGCCGTGTGAAATCGGCCTGACGCCGCCGGTCCTGTGATCGGCGGCCCCTGTTTGCCGTCATATCGCCCGAACCGTCTTTAAGGACCCACCTATGCCTAGCACACGCCCGCTCTCGTCCCGCCTCGTCACCGCCAGTTTGCTCGCGCTTCTGACATCGGCTGCCGTTTCGGGAACGGCATCGGCACAGACCGCGACACCGCCGGTCGCGGCTCCGGCCGCTGCGGCGCCGGCGGCACCCTGCGGTGGCGATCTCGCAGCCTTCCTCAGCGGCGTGAAGACGGAAGCCGTCGCCAAGGGCATTCCGGCCGACGTGGTCGACCGCGCACTGGCCGGTGCCGTCATCGACGAGAAGGTGCTTGGCCGCGACCGGGCGCAGGGCGTCTTCAAGCAGACCTTCGCCGAATTCTCCAACCGCACCGTCAGCAAGGCGCGGCTCGATATCGGTGCGAAGAAGATGAAGGAATATGCCAGCGTCTTTGCCCGCGCCGAGCAGGAATACGGCGTGCCCGCCCCTGTCATCACCGCCTTCTGGGCGATGGAAACCGACTTCGGCGCCGTGCAGGGCAACTTCAACACCCGCAACGCACTGGTCACGCTCGCCCATGACTGCCGCCGACCGGAAATGTTCCGCCCGCAGCTGATCGCCGCCATCGAGATGGTCCAGCATGGCGACCTCGATCCGGCGACGACGACGGGTGCCTGGGCCGGCGAAATCGGCCAGGTCCAGATGCTACCGGAAGACATCATCGCGCAGGGCGTCGATGGCGATGGCGACGGCCACGTCAATCTGAAGGAAAGCTCGGCCGACGCCATCCTGACGGCGGCAAAGTTCATCAAGAGCCTCGGCTACACCGCCGGACAGCCCTGGATCCAGGAAGTCACCCTGCCGGAAAACCTGCCCTGGGAGAAGACGGGCCTCCAGCCGGGCATGACCACGGGACAGTGGTTCGCACTCGGCGTCAAGCCGCGCGACGGCAACACGCAGTTCGGCGACCTCCCCGCCTCGGTGGTGATCCCGCAGGGCCGCAAGGGCGTGGCGTTCATGACCTACCCGAACTTCAACATCTATCTCGAGTGGAACCAGTCGTTCATCTACACGACCTCGGCTGCCTACTTCGCCACCCGCCTCGCCGGCGCGCCGCCCTATGAGGCACGCAACCCGGAACAGGGCCTGAACGACGAGCAGATGAAGGTGCTGCAGACCAAGCTCGATGCCATCGGCCATGACGTCGGCAAGATCGACGGCATTCTCGGCTCCGGCACCCGTGCCGCGCTGCAGCGCGAACAGCTGCGCCTCGGCATCCCCGCAGATGGCTGGGCGACGCAGGCCGTTCTCGACGCCCTGCCGTAAGCCCTTGCAATCCTGAGGCTACTAAACGCCGCGTGTTGGAAACGACCGCGGCGTTTCGCGTTATGCGATCACGCCCCGTCAGCTCGATCACGCCGATGCTGCCGGGCAAGCCGCAGCGCGCGATAGCGGACGCGAAGCGCCCGCCCTATCCCCACAAGCGCCGCCCCGCCGCGCGACACCTCGGCAAGCTCCCGGGCATAGGCGATCGCAAAGGCGTGGCGGTAGCTCTCCCGGTGTTCGGCGGCCAGCCCGTCCAACCGATGCATGATCGATACCCAGAGCGGAGAGACGAGCAGAGACAGGGCCGTGACAGCGATGGCGATGCGATAGGCATCGAGATCGAGCGCCCCGGCCGACAGGCCTGCGGCCGCCAGCACGAACGAGAATTCGCCGATCTGTGCCATCGAAAGCCCGGCTACCAGCGCCACCTGCGGCGGCGAACCGGTGCGGCGCAACAGCGCGATGTTCAACACCGTCTTGGCCGCGATGACCACGATGGCCAGCGAGAGCACCAGAAACAGATGCTCGGCCATGAAGGTCAGGTCGATCAGGAGCCCGATCGACAGGAAGAAGGCGACGAGAAGCACGCTCTGGATCGGCTCAATGACCGGAATAACCCGCGACCGCAGCGTCGAATTGCCAATGACGATGCCGGCGAGAAAGGCGCCATAGGCCGGCGACATGCCCGCAACGCCCGAAAGCGCCGCCGCGGAAAAGCAGACCGCAAGCGCGCCCAGCGCCAGAATCTCCACCTTGTCCTCGATAGCCGCGCTGAACGGTAGCCGCAGCTTGCCCCGACGCCCGAGCCACCAGAGCAAACCGCCGAGCAGCCCGATCGCAAGCAGCATCTTGACCGCGATCTGCAGCATCCCGATCTCGCCGCTATCCGCACCGCCGAGGCTGGTGACGAGGATCAGCATGGGCACGACGGCGATATCCTGCGCGATCAGCACGCCGACGGCGATACGGCCGGTCTCGCTGCGCAGTTCCCCGCGATCGTCGAGCATCTTCATCGCAACGACGGTGGAGGACAGCGCAACCACGAAACCGAGAATGAGCCCTTCGGCAAACGGCGTGCCGGATATCGCCGAGACCAGCAGAGCCACCCCGACGGAAACACCGATCTGCCCGCCGGCAACCAGCAAGGCCTGACGGAGGCTGAGGATGAAGGCGCGAATGAAGAGCTCCATGCCGATGAAGAACAGGAGCACGATCACGCCCATCTCCGCTAGCAGCGTCACATTGGCGCTATCGGCGATGAACCCGAGACCTGTCGGCCCCAGCGCGACGCCGGCCAGGATGAACCCGACGAGCGGCGGCTGGCGCAGTCGCAAAAAGCCCAGCCCCATAAGGGCGGCCACCGCGATGACCAGCGCGATCGAGACAAGATCCTGTCCATGACCGGCCGCCTCTGCGGCCGTGTGTGCGGCGGATGATGGCTGCAGCGTCGTCTCCCTCGGTCCATGCGCATCGACTCAGCGCGCCACCGGTATACGGCAACCGATGCGAACATGCCGTCATGATCGACATCAAGCCGGCAAGGTCAACCCATCGGGACATCGGCGGCCCGATGCTCCTGCCCTTCCTGCCGAGCAACGCTGAGCAACGCAAGAAACGGGTGGAGGACGCACGCGCAAAGCGCTACAGCCCGGATCGTGTCCTCGGTAGGAATGCTGGAGCGGACATTCAGGCGAGGCAGGGGAAAGCAGCATGTCGATCGCGATGACACCGGTGGAAACGCGGATGACGCCGCTTACGTGGGGCCTTTTGGCGCTGCTCGGGCTCATCTGGGGCGCCTCGTTCTTCTTCGGCCGCATCGCCGTTCAGCACGTTCCCGCCTTCACGCTGGTGTTCCTGCGCGTCTCCATTGCCGCGATAGCACTCCATCTTTTCATTCGCGGCCGGTTCGACATCTACGCCCAGCTCATCGCACGGTGGCGTGCGTTCCTCGTCCTCGGGCTCATCAACAATGCAATCCCGCACAGCCTGATCTTCCTTGGGCAGACGCAGATCGGTGCCGGCCTCGCCTCCATCCTCAATGCGACAACGCCGATCTGGACCGTGCTGATTGCCCACGCACTGACCGACGACGAAAAGCTGAGCCCGCGAAAACTGGGTGGCACCGCACTCGGCCTTGCCGGCACGGTCTTCCTCATCGGCCCGAGCGCTCTCGGCCATCTCGGCGCAACCTCCGCCGGCATCCCGCTCTGGGCTTTGCTCCTGCCGCTCGGCGCCGCGATCAGCTATGGCCTTGCGGGCATTTATGGCCGCCGCTTCAGGGCGCTCGCGCCTCCGGTCACCGCCGCCGGGCAGTTGACCGCCTCGAGCCTGATCATGCTGCCCGTCTCGCTGCTGGCGGATCATCCTTGGACGCTGGCGATGCCGCCGATGACGACGATCCTCGCCATCCTCGCGCTGGCGCTCGTCTCCACCGCCTACGGCTATATCCTGTTCTTCCGGATCATGGCGCGGGCCGGCGCGACGAATACCTCGCTCGTCACCCTGCTGGTGCCGCCGAGCGCCCTCCTCTTCGGGCTCGTGTTCCTCGGCGAGCGTCTCGACGCCACTGACATCGGCGGCATGACGCTGATTGCAGCCGGCCTGATCGTGCTGGATGGGCGCCTGCTGGCCCGCAGCAGGACGCGGTAGACATCACGCGACACGGGACATTGTCATCCGATCTGTCGCATTTCGGCCGCAGGCGTTAACGATCATCGCCCTGGCGCAGGAAGTTGTTAACAGCTGAGAACAATCCGTTAATGCGGATTAGATCAGCAAACGCAAGGACCTAGACTTTTTGCGCACCTTTCCGCCTCTCAAGCCACCGCAGTGCAGCACAAGATTTCCTTGGAGGTGTGACATTTTCAACCTATGTTTCACGCGTTAACGCTTGGAGGGTTGAATGGGAATCGCACGGTCCGTGAATGTTCTCATGATAGGTGCCTCGTTCGCATTCGTTGCGATGATGCTCTTCATCTAGGAGGAGATGAAAATTCCGGTGGCCTTGAGGATGGAGGCCGACGGGAAACTCTCAGCGTGGGACGGGAGGATATCGTCTCCCTGATCTGGCATGCAAAAGCCCTCGAAATGAACCTTCGAGGGCTTTTGTACGTCCGGGCTCAATTTCAGGCAGCAGCACCCTCGACAACTGCCTCATCCGTACGCTTGAAACCCACGAGATCGCAGACGGCCGTGATCAGCGGCGAGCGGTTCATCGTGTAGAGATGAAAATCCCGAACACCGCGGCGCGCGAGATCCACGATCTGCTCGGCCGCAATATGCGTCGCCTCCTTGAAACGCTCTTCCGGAGACTCGTCGAGATGAGCAAGCCGGGCCGACAAGGCTTCGGGAATCCGCGCGCCACAGAGACCCGCAAACTTCGAAACCTGCCCGAACTGGTTGATCGGCAGGATGCCGGGAACGACGGGTATCGAGATGCCGGCCTTGCGAACACGCTCCAGATAGCGCTCGAAGTCATTGTTGTCGAAGAAGAACTGGGTCAAGGCCCGTGTCGCGCCATTGTCGACCTTCCGCTTGAGCATGTCGATATCGGCATCGACATCCGAACTCTCCGGATGCTTCTCGGGATAGGCGGAAACCGAAATCTGGAACCGGCCGCTGCGGGAAAGCGCAGCTACGAGCGCCGCCGCATTCTCATAGCCATCCGGAAAGGGCTGGTACTGCGCACCGATGCCGCCCTGCGGATCGCCGCGCAGTGCCACGAAATGCCGGACACCGGCCGCCGCGAACTCCTCGACGACGGCATCGACTTCGGCCCGCGTCGCACCGACGCAGGTGAGGTGCGCCGCCGTGCCCGGAATGGCGCAATCGTCGAGCAAACGGCGAACCGTGGTCAGCGAACGCGCCTTAGTGGAGCCGCCCGCCCCATAGGTGACGCTGACGAATTCCGGCGTATACGCGTTCAAGGCCGCAGCCGTCCGCGTCAGTTGCGCATCCATTTCGTCGGATTTCGGCGGAAAATACTCGAAGGAGAGGCGCAGATCGCCGCGCTCGGCCGGATAAAGCGTGCGGGTGGACATTCAGCGGGCTCCTGAAGCAAGACGTCGGGTCTGGTCGGCAGAGGAATCGGCGGGCTTCCCCGCAATCCAGATGGTCACGGTGAGCGGTGTATCCTGTGCCGCCTTTGGCGAAAGATCGATGGCGCGCTGGACGGAAAGACCGGCCATTTCCAGCCATTCTCCCATCACCTGATGCGAAAAGCCAAGACGCAGATGGGCGTGATCCTGACGCAGATGCTCGAGCGCATGGGGCGCAAGATCGACGATCGCCAGACGTCCACCGGGCGCCAGCAGGCGCGCCGCCTCCTCGATCGCCGCTTCCGGCGCTTCGAGAAAATGGAGGACCTGATGGATCGTCACCAGATCGAACTGACGGCCATCGAGTGGCAGGTTGAAGATATCGCCGTGGCGCACGGAGGCCGTGGAGACCCCGGTGCGATCGAGGTTGGCACGCGCGACCGCCAGCATGTCGCGACTTGCATCCACGCCCGTGGCGGTCTGGTAGAGACCTTGGAAGAGCTGGAGAATGCGCCCGGTACCCGTTCCCAAATCGAGCAGGCTCTCCACCGGCCCCGGTCCGACGGCGCCAACCAGCGCCGCCTCGACCTCCGCTTCGCTCACATGAAACCGCCGCATGGCGTCCCATTCCGCGGCATTGCGGCTGAAATAGGCCTGCGCACGATCGGACCGGGCCTGCTTCAGCGCGGTCAGCCGCTCGCTATCGCGGGCGAGAACGGCATCGTCGCCATCCGCCGCGCCCAAGATCTGCCGGACCAGCGCGACACTCTGTCCCTGCCCCCTCAGGCGAAAATACGCCCAGGCCCCTTCCTGATAGCGGTCGATCAGGGCGGCTTCCGTGAGGAGCTTGAGATGACGGGAAATCCGTGGCTGCGACTGCCCGAGAATCTCGGTCAGATCCGTCACCGTCAGATCTCCGGCAGCCAGAAGAGCGAGCAACCGCAGGCGCGTCGGCTCCCCCGCCGCCTTCAGCACATCCACCACCTCATCCAGCCGCAATCCGGTCTCGTTTATCATGCTCTTCCCATCAACACATAAAGATATGTTTATGTGATAAATGGGAGACCTGCAAGCGGAAAGACGGGCTTGACGATATCCGTCATGGACAGGACGGTCATGAAACGTAGGATACTAACGTTGTCCAACCGGCTCCAAAGCACGTGGTGTGTCGATGCTTATCGTTTTCTCAGGCCTGCCAGGAATCGGAAAGACGACGATCGCAACCCGCGTTTGCCGCCATTTGCACGCCGTCCATCTCCGCATCGACACGATCGAGCATGCTCTCCACTCCGACCACCGTCATAAGGAAGATAGTCCGCTCGGATATGTCGTCGCCCAAGCCATTGCTGCCGACAACCTTCGTCTTGGCCACATTGTCGTCGCCGATTGCGTCAATCCGGTCGAAGCATCCAGAAAGGCATGGCGGTCCGTCGCGGCAGAGACAGGCACAATGGCGCTCGACGTAGTCCTGATCTGCAGCGATCTCGATGAACACCGGCGCCGCGCCGAAACCCGTCAAAGCGATGTCATCGGCTTGGTCAAACCATCATGGGATCGGATCGTGACACATCGCTACGATCCATGGGACGTGCCACCCGATCTGACCTTGGACACCGCGATCTCCCACCCGGATGCGCTGGCAAGACAACTTGCAACTCACATTCAGAGCTTAAGGCCGACGCCCTAAGGTGCTGCGTCATATTTGACGCGCTCAGGGACGCCGCAACACTCTAAAGCTGGCGCAAGTTTATCCTGAAACCATTCCGATCTAAGAGTCGTGCAGTGCAGGCCGAATAACACTCGCAATGCAAACGATACGCCTACGAGGTCACCACCGTGCTTCACATCGAACGCATGAGCTTTACCCAGAGGCACATGATGTCTGGCCTGAGTCACGCCTTATCTCGCGCGCAATCGACACACTTGATAACTGTCCGCGTGCCGCTCCCGAAGAAACGGCACGCTCGAAGCGATTTCTGCGAACCGGCGGTTACCGCGTCAGGCGCTTATAGGTGACGCGGCGCGGGTTGACGGAGTCCGGGCCGAGACGACGGACCTTGTCCTTTTCGTAGTCTTCGAAGTTGCCTTCGAACCATTCTACATGGCTGTCGCCCTCGAAAGCGAGGATATGTGTGGCAAGCCGGTCGAGGAACATGCGATCGTGGCTGATGATCACAGCGCAGCCTGCGAACGCTTCCAGAGCCTCTTCGAGCGCCGAGAGCGTTTCGGTATCGAGGTCGTTGGTTGGTTCGTCGAGGAGGATGACGTTGCCGCCGTCCTTCAGCATCTTAGCGAGGTGCACGCGATTACGCTGACCGCCCGAGAGCGACCCCACCTTCTGCTGCTGATCGCCGCCCTTAAAGTTGAACGCACCGCAATAGGCGCGGCTGTTCATGTCGTACTTGCCGAGCTTGATGATATCGTTGCCGCCGGAAATCTCTTCCCAGACGGTCTTGTCGCCACCGAGCGAGTCGCGGCTCTGGTCGACATAGCCGAGATCGACCGTTTCACCGACGGTGATCGAGCCGCTGTCCGGTGTTTCCTGACCCGTGATCATGCGGAACAGAGTCGTCTTGCCGGCGCCGTTCGGCCCGATCACGCCGACGATGCCGCCTGGAGGAAGCTTGAACGTCAGGTTGTCGATCAGCAAGCGGTCGCCATAGCTCTTCGAAAGGTTCTCGGCCTCGATGACCACCGTCCCCAGCCGCTCTCCGACCGGGATGACGATCTGCGCTTCGCCGGGCTTCCGGTTTTCCGCTGCTTCCACCAACTCGTCATAGGCCCGGATACGCGCCTTCGACTTCGCCTGGCGGGCACGGGGGCTGGACGCCATCCATTCCTGTTCGCGCGACAGCGCCTTCTGCTTGGCGACGTCCTCGCGACCTTCCTGAGCCAGGCGCTTCGCCTTCGACTGCAGGTAAGCGGAGTAATTGCCTTCGTACGGAATGCCGCGGCCGCGGTCGAGCTCGAGGATCCAGCCCGTGACGTTGTCGAGGAAGTAACGATCGTGGGTGATCATCATGACGGCACCCGGATATTCCCGCAGGTGCTTTTCGAGCCAGGCGATCGTTTCGGCGTCCAAATGGTTGGTCGGTTCGTCGAGAAGCAGAAGGTCCGGCTGCGACAGAAGCAGCTTGCAGAGTGCCACGCGGCGGCGTTCACCGCCCGACAGCGCCGTGACGTCGGCATCGGCCGGCGGGCAGCGCAGGGCATCCATTGCCATTTCGACCTGGCTGTCGAGATCCCAGAGGTTCTGGCTGTCAATGACGTCTTGGAGACGCGCACCTTCGTCGGCCGTCTCGTCTGAATAGTTCATCATCAGTTCGTTGTACCGCTCAAGCACGGCCGTCTTATGGGCCACGCCTTCCATCACGTTGCCGAGCACGTCCTTCTCGGCATTGAGATGCGGTTCCTGCGGCAGGTAGCCGAGCGTTGCGCCTTCGGCCAGCCAGGCCTCACCCGTATATTCCTTGTCGAGGCCGGCCATGATGCGCAGGACCGTCGACTTACCGGCACCGTTCGGGCCGAGAATACCGATCTTTGCGTCCGGGTAGAACGAAAGATGGACGTTCTCCAGGACCTTCTTGGTGCCGTAGGCTTTGTTCAGCCCGGCCATGTGATAGATAAATTGACGCGCCATGCTCGATCAATGCTCCGCGGGAATTGGAATTTGGCCCGCTATGTAGGCGAATTGCGCCGGGGGAGCAATGACGCTCGCCGTCATTTCCACCCGCATACCCTTCGGAAGCGCGTGCCCGACGAGCTCCAGAGGCCGCCGCCGGGCTCCATCGCTAGCGAACGTCAACCAGCTTGGCAGCCCCGCTCGCCCCGGGCGCCATTTGCCCAGCAACGGCCTGACGTTCGGGACGAACCCGGCCGGCTGCATCCACCACGCCGCCACTGCAGCGCGAACGCGTCGGCGCTGCCGCATGGATCAGGGCCCCGAGATCCGACATCTCTTCCATCGTCGCGGAAAGACCGATCGTCAGCCCCGTGACCAGCATACGGTCACCGACCTGCCGGCACTGGAGACGAATACGATCCCCGGCTCCGGCCGCAAAACTCTGGTCGAACGCAGCCTTAACCTCGGCCTCGGTGATGTCGCTGCCGATCCGGCTTCGAAACAGCGCGCCGACAACCGACGTGTTGACGGCGTCCAGCAAACGGATCTGCAGGGAAAAATACGCGTCGGGATCGAGAACCTGGCAGGTGCCGCTGCGCAGCCATGTATGACGGTCGAGGCCCGAGGCTGTACCCGGCATGGAAGCGGCAAGCTTGGTCGCGACGTCCGCCGACAGCGGTACGGCCGGCAAGGCTAACCAGTCGCGCTTGCGATCCTCGGCCTGTAGCGCCTCGGAGACCTTGCAGAAGCTGTTGCGGACCGGCCAGAGCCCCGCGAGCGTGAGTTGCTTCGCGTCCGCGCGCTCGGCACTTTGCCCAACGCACTCCGGCCGCTTCGCCCTGGTTTCGCAAAAGGCGGGTAGCCAGCTGAGACCGAGGACGAAGCCGGTTTTGCCGGGCACCGGCGGACGCGTATCGGCCCTCTGCGTGACGGAGGGATCAGGCTGTATCCGAACAGATGTTGGCGGTGAGGCCTCCGCTGCAACGGGGAGAGCTGGCGTCGCGCTGAAAAGGACCCCGGATGCCCCGACGGAAGATGTGCTGTCGGCAAGGCGGGGCGCCTCCTGCCCGATCGCCGCTCGAGGAGCAGCCAACTCCGCGGCATGCACATCATACGCAGCGCAACTTGCCGTGATGATAGCGCAGGATACCAGCACCGGACGAAAGGTGCGCAGCCCTCGCTTCAGAGCGATCACCATCATTTCCATATATGTTGACGTCATCTCAACCTCCAGAACAAACCATGATCAATAGAGGACTAAAACAGGAATAACGCAAGCACGATTTATGTACGGTGGCGAATTTTTTAGATGATCCTCATATTGACAGAACCTGTTTCCGGGCGGGATAGTGGCGGTCTGGGACGGCTTGGGGAGGTGGTGACAGTGGCATTCGAGGAGGGTCGGCTCGCAAGTCCGTCCGGGGCGGATCTTGCGCTCTACCACATGGCTGCAAGCAGCGGGACGCGCGGCGTGCTTCTGATCAACCATGGTCTCGCAGAGCATGCTCGGCGGTACAAGAGTTTCGCGGCGGCCATGGCGGCGCGGGGCTTTGCGGTCTACACGCACGATCATCGCGGGCATGGCGCCACGCGAAGTGCTGCGCACCTGCAGGGGAGATTTGCGCCCGATGACGGGATCGGCGCGGTTCTGGCGGATGTCGCCGCCGTCAGGAACCATGCGGTTTCACGGCATCCGGGTCTTCCCGTCATCCTTTTCGGGCACTCGATGGGGGGCCTGATCGCATTGAATGCAGCCGAAGCAGAGCCTGGGCTCTATGACGGCCTCGCCGTCTGGAACGCCAACTTCAACCCGGGCCTTGCCGGCCGGTTCGGGCAGGGATTGCTGGCCATCGAGCGCATGTTGAAAGGCTCGGACGTTCCGAGCCCGCTCGTGGACCGCCTCTCGTTTGGAACGTGGGCACGGACGATACCGGCGCGCAGAACGGATCTGGACTGGCTTTCACATGATCCGGCAGAGGTCGATCGCTATATCGCCGACCCGCTTTGTGGATTCGACGTCACGGTTTCGCTCTGGATCGACCTGTTTCGCATGAGCTACGCGGGCGCCCAGCCTGACCGCCTCGGCCAGTTGCCGCCCGGCATGCCCATCAACCTTGTCGGCGGCGGAGAAGATCCGGCCACAGAGAAGGGCAAGGCCATGCGGTGGCTGCAAGCCCGGATGAAAACGGCGGGGCTGCGAGAGGTTACGGCGACCATTTACCCGGGCGCGCGCCATGAGACGCTGAACGACACCATCCGCGAGCAGGCGATCGACGACTTTTCAGCCTGGTGCCTGAGTGTCGTTGAAAAAAGAGACGAGCCATCACCGGTATGAAGGCGTTGCGGGGCACCGGAGGCCCCGTCGCCTGCTGCAGAATTCCTTAAGCCGGAATCGGTCGAAGGATAAGATTATCCAGCAACCTTATCCGCGAATATGCTGCGTCTGCTGGTAAACCGCGGTCGAGCGCGCGCCGGAGCGGCAGTAGCCGAGAATGGGCCGCTGGAACGTATCGAGCGCATCGACCATCTTATGAACGGCGTCGGCGGTAACGCCGGCAGGGCCGACCGGGATGTGCATCGTTTCGATGCCCAGTGCATGCGCGCGCTGTTCGATCTCAGCAAAATCCGGCTGGCCGGGCTGTTCGTGATCGGGCCGGTGGCAGACGATCGACTTGAAGCCCAAGGCCTTGATCTGGTCGAGGTCGGCGGCCGTGATCTGGCCGGTTACGGAATATTCATCGTTGATCGGGCGGATGTCGTCCATGCAAGTTCTCCTCGGCGCGCGGCGTGCCGCAACCTTCGTTGAAGAAGATGTAGGACGCCTTTGCCGCGCACGTCAATCACACCTTGCCGGACGAAGCGTCATCAATGAGGCCGAACATCAGTTCATAGGCAATCGCCTCACCCGGCATGAGCATGGACAACGCACCGCTTTCGGAGAGCGCCGAACGCTTGGCGATCCTGTGCGATGCCGGCTCGATGC
The DNA here is from genome assembly GCF_004343445.1 of Rhizobium sp. PP-CC-3G-465. Lineage (NCBI taxonomy): Bacteria > Pseudomonadati > Pseudomonadota > Alphaproteobacteria > Hyphomicrobiales > Rhizobiaceae > Rhizobium > Rhizobium sp. PP-CC-3G-465. The sequence continues at coordinate 444,873 of NZ_SLYH01000001.1, read as the reverse complement.
TGACCACATCGGCGTCACCGCGCTGGCAGCGCCACATCTGCAGGAACGGCAGGCTGTCGGTCTTGAACCGGACCTCAAGGGTGCGATGTCCCAGCGCCGGGAATGGCCCGATGCCGACCCTCGCCCAACCATCATCAGCGGCCGCCGGAAAAAGCACATGCGCGCTCTCGCCATCACCGAATCGCCAGCCCTGCGATCCATCTGGAATCATATCTCCCCGGATGCGGGTGTTGTCGTCAAACAACCGACCGGCGATGTTCAGATGATACATCCACATGGGCGGGAACGGCGCCCCGCCGATGTTTTCGATTCGATCCTCGAGATGAACGGCCCCTTGCGTCATCGACCATCTGCGCGTCAGGCGCGCGCGTCCGCCATCGACGAGACGGATATCGACGATCGCAAGGCACATGCTCTCCGTCGCGGTCAGCGTTTCCGTCGGCACCTGCGTGCCGGACAGGGAGCCATGCAACGGATAGCGTCCGCCGTTCGCCGTCGGCTCGGGGTGCCGGATATGGTCGGGACCGCAGGTAAAAAGAAAGCCTTTCAGCGCCTGGTCGATGCGCGGATCGCCGTCGGAGGGGATGGCGTGGCCCGGCGAGAGATCGATCCCGTCGACCACCAGCGCCGCGACATCCATCGCCGATGCGGGATCGAGAAGCAGCGTCACGATTTTCCCGTCGTGGCTTCCGTCCATGCGCATATCGTCACCTCTTCGGAACGCTCGAGGCGTCTCTCTTGCCGTCGGCCGTCTTGCCCGGCATATGGTTAGCAGTTCTTTAACGTTGAATTCAGTCTTTTCATATTAACGTCCCATTCCGCTTGTAGCTCGCGGGTCGGCCCGCCCATCAACAGGTTCTTGTCGTGACCATCGCTCCGAGACGTATCCCTTCTTTCCTCATGGCCGCCCTCGTGGCGGCCGGCCTCATGCCGGTTTCCACACCGGCTGCGGCGCAGTCCCGCATCGCGCTGTCTCCAGATCAGGTTCTGGTAACGCCGCAGGGCGATATTCTCGACTATGTGCCCGAGAACGGCGACGTGCGGGTGATGCGCGATGCGCGCGGCCGCACGGTACTGGTCGATAACTGGGGCAACATCGTCGCAACGGTCATGGGATCGCGTGCCGCAAACGAAGGCCGCCGCCGCCCGCCGCCGGATCCTTACGGCGCGGAACCCTATGGCGACGAAGCCTTCGGCGGCCAGCCCTCCCGCGACAGGACCTTCGGAAACGAAGCCTACGGCGAACGTCCCTATATTCGGCAGCGCGGTGGCGCGAATGGCGTGCCGGATTACCGCAACTTCGTGCCTCCGGGCGTCGAGCGGGGCGATCTTCCGACCGCAGGCCAGGACGCTCCGCAAGACGAAAACGACATGGCCGCACTGCCGCCGGAACAGCCGACGGCATCGCAAGGCACCACCCTGCCCCGTGCAGCGGCGATCACCAGCAAGTCCAGCGCGGAAATCACCGCATTGCAGGTCTTCCTCGATCGGGAAGGTTTCTCTCCCGGTGTGATCGACGGCAAGAACGGCTCGAACGTCACCAAGGCCATCGAAGCCTGGCAGCAGGCGACGGGGGAAACGCTCGATCCGAACAATACGGACGACACGCTGGAGCGCCTGCGCCTCAGCGGCGGGCTCGCGATCACCAGCTACACCATCACCGCGGCGGATGCGGCAGGGCCCTATGTCGCGGAAATCCCGGAAGACTACGCCCACAAGGCTCTGCTTCCGCACATGTCCTTCACCTCGACGACGGAAATGCTCGGCGAGCGCTTCCATATGGACGAGGCCTATCTGCGCGAACTGAACCCCGGCGTCGACTTCACGATTCCCGGGACAATCATCAAGGTCATCAATCCGGGCGAACCGAAGACGGGCAAGGTCACGCGCGTCGTCGCCGACAAGGCGCGCAAGCAGGTGTTCGCCTATGACGAGGCGGGCGCGCTGATTGCGGCCTATCCCGCAACGATCGGCTCGTCGGATACGCCGTCACCCTCCGGCACCGTGCAGGTCGATCGGATCGCGCTCAATCCCGGCTACACCTACAATCCGAAGATCAATTTCAAGCAGGGCGAGAACGACAAGGTCCTGACCCTGCAGCCCGGCCCCAACGGCCCCGTCGGCACGGTCTGGATCGCGCTGTCGAAGCCGACCTACGGCATTCACGGCACGCCGGAACCGTCGAAGATCGGCAAAACACAGAGCCATGGCTGTGTGCGGCTGACCAACTGGGATGCGACGGAACTGGCCAAGATGGTGAGCGTCGGCACGACGGTGGAGTTCCTCGAATAGGCGACCAAACTTGGCCGCATCGACACGGGAAAGCGGCTTCCGCAACGGCAGCAGGCGTGTTCGGAAACCGGAAGTGTCGGGGACATCCGACCGGATGTCCCGCAAAATCTCGGGATGATCGTCGGTCAGCTGGCGACCCGGATCGCGCGGGCTCATCACGTCATCCGCTATTGTCATGACGCAAGGCGCCGGGGATCGGCTATCTCTGCGGTGAACGACCTAGCGATACGACAAGGATTGCCGCATGGCGGATGAACGCGCGCGTTACAAGATCGGGCCGAACCTCTGGCATGCAACCGCACCGCCCCCGCCGCAGACCGCAGCCCTGCAGGCGGAGGTCACGGCAGATGTCGCCGTGATCGGCGGTGGTTTCACCGGCCTTTCGGCGGCGCTGCACCTTGCGGAACAGGGTGTGAAGGTCGTCCTCATCGAAGCCCGCATGATCGGCTTCGGCGGATCGGGACGCAATGTTGGGCTCGTCAATGCGGGCATGTGGACGAAGCCAGCCGATCTCATCGCCTCGCTCGGAAAGGAGCCCGGCGAGCGCCTGCTGCACGCACTCGGGGATGGTCCGGCCCTCGTCTTCGATCTGATCGCCCGGCACGAGATCCGGTGCGAGGCCGTTCGCAACGGCACGCTGCATATGGCCGTGGGTGCCGAAGGCCTTGCCGACATTACCGACCGGCAGGCGCAGTGGGCGGGCTTCGGCGCGCCGGTGGAGGTGCTCGACGCGAATCGCGCGCGCCAGCTCACGGGCGCCGAGGGTTTCGCAGGCGGCCTTCTCGACCGCCGTGCCGGCACGATCCAGCCTCTAGCCTATGCGCGGGGTTTGGCGCATGCGGCTGTCAAAGCCGGCGTTCGCCTCTTCACCGAGACGCCGCTGACCGGCGCCACCCGCCGGGGGAATGATTGGGTGTTGAAAACCCCGGCTGGCAGCGTGACCGCGCCTAAAGTCGTTCTCGCCACCAACGCCTATGGCACGCTGGTCGATGGTATGCCCTGGAGCGCGCCAACGACGGAGCTGACCATCCTGCCCTATTTCCAGTTCGCGACGAAGCCGCTTTCGGCAAATGTCGCGGCAACGATCCTGCCGGAACGGCAGGGGTGCTGGGATACCGGCATGGTGATGACCTCGTTCCGCATGGACCAGCAGAACCGCCTGATCTTCGGCAGCATCGGCCGTCTCGATACGCTGGCGACGGGTACGCATCGTGCTTTCGCAAAACGTTCGCTAACGGCGCTCTTTCCGCAGCTCGGCGATGTCGATTTCGAATATTGGTGGGATGGCCGCATCGGCATGACCACCAACGCCCTGCCCCGCCTGCACACGGTGGCGCCCGATGTTCTCTCGGTCAGCGGTTATAATGGCCGCGGCATCGCGCCCGGCACCGTGTTCGGCCGGGCGCTCGCCCATCACATCACCGGCGGCACCTATGCAATGCCGCTTGATGAAACGCCGCTCACACCTGATCCGTTGCGGACGGTGAAGTCGGCCTTCTACCATGTCGGCGCACAGGCCAAGCACCTGATCGACCGACGTTTCTAAAGCTGTCGCGCAAAAGTGTGAAGCGGTTTTGCGACCACGACATGCGAAAAACAAGGACCTAAAGCGTCTTCAGCGAATCCGAGAGATCGCGATACGCTTTAGGACGCGACACCGAAGATGCCGCGTCCTGACTGGCGGGTCAGGCGGCGCGGCGGAAGGCGCGGGTGAGGTGGAGTGGCACGAGGCGGCGGACCTCCTCGGCAAACATGCGAGCATTCTCCCGCGCCTTGTCGAGATTGCTAACGCGGGCGGGGTCCATGGTCTGCAGCGTCCCGCCGCAATCGAACACGTCGCGGAACGCCGCGCGCTCGACAATGGGCGTTTGCAGAACGCGCACGTTGCGGCTGGCCAGAAGCACCTTCACCACCTGCAGCGCCCGTGTCGTCACCAGCGAGCTGACCCGGGTCAGCACAACGGAATGATCGATGCGCACGCCGACCTGCTTCTCCAGCTGGGCGAGCAGTTCCAGAACCTGCGCCCCGCCCTTGGCATCCATGGAACAGCCCTGGATGGGGATCAGCACGTGGTCGGAAAGGCCGATCGCGGTTGCGAGCAGGCTGTTGCGCGCGCCGGCGAGGTCGATGATGAAATAGTCGGTATTTCCACGGTTCTCGATGATGTGTCCCTGGATCGACGCCATCGTGATTTCCGAGATGACGTCGATGTTCGGAACGCGGCCCGAGAGCTCATGCCATGTCGAAATCCAGCGCTGCGGATCGGCGTCGAGCACCGTCACGCGGTTGCCGGCGCGCGCCAATTCGGTTGCGAGAATGAGCGCTGCGGTGGTCTTGCCCGCGCCGCCCTTGGTGTTGGCGAATGTGATGACTGGCATGGAAACCTCGTTGGGGATGCAAAGCCCCGGTTTGCCCCGCAAACAGCTCCAGCCCCTGAAGCCGCTGTGGTTAACCGAACCTTTCAAATCGTGGTTAACGAAGTGTTAACGCGCCATACGAGAACCAATAAGAGACAGCCTGGCGCGAGCTTCGGCAGACACTCGCGCCAGGCTGCATTTCGACATCAGATCGTTTCGATGAACAGCGCCCGCGCCGCATCGAGCGTCAATTCGACCGGGTTGCCGCCGGCCGTGGGATCGACGATCGCCATCTCGGCCATGCGCTCGATCTGGTCGGTGCCGACCCCGAGACCCGAGAGGGCATCGGGAACGCCGAGGCTCGACCGCAGGTCGAGGACATAATCGGTGAACCCGTCGAACCCGCCGGAAATGCCGAGATAGGCTGCGGCCCGGGCGATCTTCTCCTCGATGGCAGGCCGGTTGAAGCGCAGCACGGCCGGCATGACGACGGCGTTGGTCATGCCGTGATGCGTGTTGTAGAGAGCGCCCACCGGGTGCGACAGCGCGTGGATGGCACCGAGGCCCTTCTGGAACGCCACGGCGCCCATGGCGGCGGCACTCATCATGTTGGCGCGGGCCTCGATATCCTGCCCATCGGCAAAGGCGCGTGGGAGGTAGTCCTTCACGAGCCGCATCCCTTCGAGCGCGATACCCTGCGACATCGGGTGGTAGAACGGCGAGGAGTAGGCTTCCAGGCAATGCGCGAAAGCATCCATGCCGGTACCGACCGTGATCACCTGCGGCATGCCGACGGTGAGTTCGGGATCGCAGATCGTCACGGCGGGCAGGAACTTCGGGTGGAAGATAACCTTCTTCGTGTGCGTCTTGTGATCGGTGATGACGCTGGCGCGACCGACCTCCGAGCCGGTGCCCGCCGTCGTGGGCACCGCGATGATCGGTGCGATGCCGGAAACGGAGGCCCGTGTCCACCAGTCGCCGACATCCTCGAAATCCCAGACCGGTCGGGTCTGGCCGGCCATGAAGGCGACGGCCTTGCCGAGGTCGAGCCCGGAACCGCCACCGAAGGCCACGACGCCATCGTGCCCGCCATCGTGGAAGGCCTTCACCCCGGCTTCGAGGTTGATGTCGTTGGGGTTCGGATCGACATCGGCAAAGATCGCGCGGCCGAGGCCAGCGGCCTCCAGAAGATCCAGCGCATTCTGCGTAATCGCCATCGGCGCAAGGCCGCGGTCCGTCACGAGCAGCGGCCGCTTCATGCCCACGGCCTTGCAATGCTCGGCGAGTTCCTTGATGCGCCCTGCCCCGAACTTGATGGCGGTCGGGTAGCTCCAGTTAGCGGTAATGGTCATGCCGTGACTTTCTTCAGATGATAAGATTTTGGCCGGGTCAGATTGTGGAAGCCGAAGATGGAGAGCGAGCCGCCGCGGCCGGTTTCCTTGACGCCGGTCCAGCAGAGCGCGGGATCGAGGTAGTCGGCACGGTTCATGAAGACGGTGCCCGTCTCGATCTCGGCCCCGATAGCGGCCGCACGCTCGGGGTCTTGCGTCCACAGCGAAGCCGTCAGCCCGTATTTGCAGTCGTTCATCAGGGCGAGCGCCTCCGCATCGGTCTTGACCTTCATGATGCCGACGGCGGGACCGAAGGTTTCCTCGGTCATGAATTCCATGGAGTGATCGACATCGACGAGGATCTGCGGCGCGAGATAGGCGCCGCCGTCATCCGCCGGGAACAGCTTCGGATCGATCGTCGCCCGCGCGCCCTTCGAGATCGCGTCAGCGACCTGCGCCCGCACGACGGCGGCAAAGCGCTTATTGGCCATCGGCCCGAGCGTCGTTTCCGGATCGAGCGGATTACCGAGTTTGTAGTTCGACACCCAGGCGACCGACTTCTCGACGAAATCGTCGTAGAGGCTTTCGTGCACATAGATGCGCTCGATGCCGCAGCAGCACTGGCCGGAATTGTAGGTGGCACCGTCCATCAGCGTATCCACAGCAGCGTCGAGGTCGGCATCCTCCATGACGTAGCCGGGGTCCTTGCCACCCAGTTCGAGGCCGAGCCCGGTAAAGGTTCCCGCCGCTGCCCGCTCGATCGACCGGCCACCCTCGACGGAGCCGGTGAAATTGACGAAGTCGAAGCTCTTGGCAGCGATCAGCCGCGCGCTCGTCTCGTGGTCGAGGAAGAGGTTCTGGAACACGTCCTCCGGCATGCCGGCCTCGGTGAAGGCTCGCACCATGCGCTCGCCGACAAGCAGCGTCTGGCTGGCATGCTTGATGATCACGACATTGCCCGCCATCAAGGCCGGGGCAATCGTGTTGATCGCCGTCATGTAGGGGTAGTTCCACGGCGCGATGACGAAGACGACGCCGTGCGGCTCGCGCACGATCCGCCGCTCGAAGCGGTCGCTCTCCTCGATCACCATCGGCTTCATGGCGTCGGCGGCGATGGAGGCGACATAGTTCGAGCGCTCATTGAATCCGCGGAACTCGCCGCCATACTTTACCGGCCGGCCCATCTGCCAGGCAAGCTCCGGCACAACGTCGGCCGCCATTTCGTTCAGCCGCGTCACGCCCTTGAGCACGAGCTGCACCCGCTCTTCGAGCGGCCGCTTAGCCCAGGTCTTTTGCGCTTTTCGCGCACGGGCGACCGCCTGGGAAGCGGCCTCGTAGGGCATGGCCTCGCGCTCGGCATAGACCGAGCCGTCGACCGGCGAAATGCATTGGATCATCGTCATCAGGGTCTCCGGAATAAAGTTTGTCAGGGACGAGCCGGAAAGCAATGTCCCGAGAAGACAAACGAAAATACAAATACGAAAACCTGCCGGGAGATCGTCAACCCGGCAAGCACACGTCAGCAGGCTAGCGTCATCACATTGCCAAGCGCACCATAGTCCAGGATGACATGGTCGCGCGTCACGATCCTCAGGTCCCGTTCGCGCGCCGTCGCGATGATGATGCGATCGATAGGGTCACGGTGCGCAAGCGACGGAAGATAAGACGCCGCCACCAGAATATCCGGCGACGCGGCTTCGACGATGATCTCCCCCTCCGCGACGAACTCGTTGAACCAGGACAACGCATCCTTCGTTGCCGGCAGCCGACCGCGCGACATCAGCATTCCAATCTCCCAGGCCGAGATCGCGGAAACGTATAGTCGTCCGTTTCCGCTCCCGGCAGCCTTGAACACATCGATCGCTTCCGGCCGCATCGGCTGCCCGGTCGCCATCCAGATGACGGCGCAGGTATCGAGAAGAATCTCGTTACGCATTATAGAGGGTGTCGCTCCATTCGACATCCATCGGAGCGGTGAGATCGAGATCGCCGGGGACCGTCATGGTTCCGACCATGCACCCGAAAGCCGGGTGAACAAAAGCGGGATCGGAAGGATCGACAAGACGCACGCGGGACGACGATCCCTCGCGCGACGCCTGCCTGTCTTGCGGCACATAGGCCTTCTGAAGACCTTCTTCGAACCCAGGCCCCTGAAGGCCTTGCGGGTCCCCACGGCGATGCGCCGCGACATCAAGAATGCCGACGTCCAGAAACGCGGCGATCTGGTCCTGCTCTTCCGCGGTCATCTTCCGCTCTCCTTTCAACATTCTTGAAACGGCACTGGGATCGAGCCCGAGAAACCGCGCGAGATCCCGCAGGGATTTCCCTTTTGTATTGAGCCTGTCATGAAACCACACAGTATTGATCGCCATGCCCGTTCTCCGCACCATGATGTGAAAAATACACCAAAGATGCGATATTGTCACCATTTATCTCAATGTTGTGATAATCTCACGCACGCTCGAAACCCCGCGCCACCTCCCAGTCCGTGACCCGGCGATCGTACTCCTCCTGCTCCCAGGTGCCGGCGCGGGTATAGTGGTCGATCACCTCGTCGCCGAAGGCCTGACGCAGCATGGCCGAGTTCGTCATGAGGCCGGTCGCGTGGCGCAGCGTCTTCGGGATCTCGCGAATATCCTTGCCGGAATAGGCATCGCCCACGAACGGCGCCTCCAGTTCCAGCTTGCCCTCTATGCCGGCAATCCCCGCGGCCAGCAGCGCTGCCATGGCGAGATAGGGATTGAGGTCGGAGCCGCCGACGCGGCACTCGATACGGATGCCCTTCGTGCCCTCGCCGCAGAGGCGATAACCGGCCGTGCGGTTGTCCTTCGACCACACAGCCTTGGTCGGCGCGAAGGTGCCTGCCATGAAACGCTTGTAGGAGTTGATGTAGGGCGCGAGGAAATAGGTGATCTCGCCCGCATGCGTCAGCAGGCCGGCGATATAATGCCGCATCGTCTCCGACATGCCGTACTCGCCTTGCTTGTCGAAGAAATGCGGCGTCTTGCCGTCGAGGCTCCAGAGCGACTGGTGAATGTGCGAAGAGGAGCCGGCCGCATTCATGTGCCACTTTGCGAGAAAGGTGATCGCCTTGCCCTTCGCCCAGGCGATTTCCTTGCAGCCGTTCTTGATGATGACGTGCCGGTCGGCCATGTCGAGCGCCTCGGCATAGCGCACGTTGATCTCCTCCTGACCGGAGGACGCCTCGCCCTTGGAATTCTCGACCGGAATGCCGGCGCCCTGTAGGCCCTTGCGGATGGCGCGCATCACGTCCTCTTCCTTGGTGGTCTGGAAGATGTGGTAGTCCTCGTTGTAGCCGCTGGCGAGCTTCAGGTCGCGATAGCCGCTTTGGCGCGCATGGTCATAGGTCTGGTCGAACAGGAAGAATTCGAGCTCGCTCGCCATGAAGGCCTTCAATCCCATGGCTTCCAGCCGCTTGACCTGCCGCTTGAGAATGGCGCGCGGCGAATGCGGGACTTCCTGATGCGTGTGGTGATCGAGCACGTCGCAGAGCACCAGCGCCGTGCCTTCGAGCCATGGAATCCGGCGAAGGGTGCCGAGATCCGGCTTCATCGTATAGTCGCCATAGCCGGACTCCCAGCTCGTGGACTTGTATCCGGTCACCGTCTCCATTTCGAGGTCGGTGGCGAGCAGGTAGTTGCAGCTATGCGTTTCCTCAAATGCACTCTCGACGAAATACTCGGCCTGAAAGCGTTTCCCCATCAGCCGCCCCTGCATGTCGATCTGGCAGGCAAGAACCGTATCGATACGGCCTTCGGCAACGTCGGTCTTCAGGTCTTCGAACGAGTAGGTCATCGGGCGTCCTGTCTGCGATTTTCGGAATGCGTTGGTGTCTGTCATCGGCGGCACCCGGCTTTCGGGTGCCGCCTCGCTTGCAGAGAATGTTATGCCTGGCCCACGGCCTTTTCCGCTGCGGCAATCTCGGCGGCACGGCGCTTGACCTCTTCGCCGATCGGCGGACCGCGGAATCGGCGCTTCTCGAAGCCGAACCAGATCACGCCGGTCAGCACGAGGAACCCGACGGTGACATAGAGCGCCGGACCGTTCGGCGGCTGCACGCCGAGAACGAAGATCAGGATCATGGCCAGAACCGTCAGGCCGGCAAAGAGCTTGAAGACGCCCTCGCCGAGATTCCAGGGTCCCTGTGCCGGCCACTTCGACGTGCCCCAGGCAAAGAGGCCGAGCGTGATCGGAATGGCGAAGGAGAAGAACAGGAAGATGACCGTGCAGGACACGACGATGGTGTAAACCGGCGTTTCGCCGATGGTGATCAGCGACGAGCCCCAGACGAAGAGCACCGAGAGGATCGACCCCGTCCAGATGGCCGCAACAGGCGTGCGGAACTTCGGGCTGACCTTGGCCAGAGCCTTGGAGGCCGGCAGGCCGCCGTCACGCGAGAAGGCGAAGATCATACGGGAAACCGACGTAACGGTCGCAAGGCCGCAGAGCCACTGGCACAACAGGATCGCGAGATAGAGCACGTCCTTGACGATCGGGTTCATCTGCGTGTCCATCGACCAGAAGAACACGTTCCAGCCCTGCGACGCAGCAGCCGTCATGCCGTCGGCAACCGTTCCGTCGGCCAGCGGCGCCTGCGCTGGGATCATCAGCACGAACGAGCACAGCATGATATAGCCGAAGAGCGCCGACCAGAGCACTGACGAGATCATCCCGCGCGGCACCGCCGTTGCAGCCTTCACCGTTTCCTCGGACGTATGGGCCGAAGCGTCGTAGCCGGTGATCGTGTAGATCGGCAGAAGCAGGCCGAGCAGGAACACCCAGGTGGAGGATGTTTCCGGCCAGACATTACCGCCGGCAGCGCCCGAGAAGTTGGAGAAGGTGAAGAGGCGCGCGAAATCATAGCTATCGGCGGCGATCAAGCAGGCCAACGACAGCAGGATGGCCGTGACGAAGATGAGGTAGCCGGAAAAGTCCGTGAGCTTGGCCGTCAGCCCGATGCCCATGTGGTTGACCAGCGCCTGCAGGCCGGTGATGACCACGAGAAACAGGATGCGGAACGTGGTCGTGTCCTCCAGGCCGAAATATGGCGTGCCGAAGGTGCCCATGAAGAAATAATAGGTGCCGACATTGATGGCGCCGAGCACGGTGACGAGGCCGAGCAGGTTGAACCAAGCGGTCAGCCAGCCGGTGAAGCGGTTTCCGAGGATCGAGCCCCAATGATAGAGGCCGCCAGCCGTGGGATAGGCCGAGGAGATCTGCGCCATCGCCATCGCGAAGACGAAGGAGACGAAGCAGCCGATCGGCCAGCCGATGCCGATGGCGGCCCCGCCGGCCCCGGCCGTCGCCTGTGCCAGCGAATTGATACCGCCGGAAAGAATGCAGATGATCGAGAAGGACACGGCGAAGTTCGAGAACGAACTCATGCGTCGCTCGAGTTCCTGCGCGTATCCCATGGAATGAAGGACCTGAAGGTCCGCGTGCTTATCCACGTCACTATAGTCAGGCATGATGGTCCCCTCTGAACGCTCGGCGCCGGGCGGTATTGCCGGATGCCGGTACAGCGGCGCGCAACCTTGAAGGCGCACGGGCGCTGCAACGCTTGATCGTGCTGCGTGTGTGCCCCGTTTTTCAGGTTCGTTTCGAGGTCTTCACGCAGTCGTGCCAGTGCCCCCGCCAACAAGGCGGGAACGGTCTCCGCGGACATGCCGCTCCCCGGGTCTTTTTATGGTTCGAGGCGCATCAGGGCTTTGCCCAGATGATCCCCGATATAGCCGGCCAGGACCCTCTGGCCGTCTTTGCTTGCGATGAGATCGTTGCGGATCTCGATCATGACGTTGAGCAGGCCATTATGAATGCCGTGCTCGATCAGCGTATGCGTCACTCCGTCCTGCGGCCCGTAGGGCGCGTTGCGACGCGTGACGAAGGCATCGTCCTCCGCAGCATCCGCCAGAAACGCATCGGCAAGCCGACTGTCGCTGTCGTGCAGGATGCCCACCTCCACCTCCCGCGGCCGGCCGTGCCAGACCGGCGTGAAGGAGTGTATCGTGACGATAACCGGCGGGCGACGGTTTGCAACCCGTGTCTTGATGAGATCGGACAAGCCCTTGCGGAACGGACTGTAGATCGCCTCCGTCCGCGCCAGCCGTTCGGCCGCCGAAAGCGCTGCATTGCCCGGAATGTCGAAAATCTCGCTGACTGCCGGCATGGCGCCCGGCGAATCCGGGGGGCGATTGCAATCATAGACGAGGCGGGAAAAACGCTGATAAATCAGCGTCGCATCGAGCGAGGCCGCCAGCAGCTGGCACACGGCAAGCGCGCCCGGGTCCCAGGCGATGTGGCTTTCCAGCGCCTCCGCCGAAAGCCCAAGCGTCCCCATTTTCTGGGGTAACCGGCGAGATGCGTGCTCGCAGACGAGCAGGATGCGGGAACCGGCATCCGCATTCTCCAGAGCGACAGGCGCGCCATCCTCGGCAGTCAGAAGAGCACTCACACCCGGCTCCGTCGCTGCGCCCGCCATCATGGCAGGCCTCCCTTACTGAAGAGAATTCTTCACAATTTCGTGCCTGTCAATTACAAACTGAAACGATCTCTTCATGAACCCCATTGACTCCGATTGTGACAGCGATGTTTACTCTGTCACATAAGGCCGGCGAAGATCGGTCTCAGGGGAAAATCTTGATCAGCACCGAAACACACAAGACGGTGTCGGACGTGATCGCCGCGAACTTCACCGCACTGACGCGGGCGGAGAAGCAGCTGGCGGAAACGTTGCTCGACAACTATCCCGTTTCCGGGCTTGGCAGCATCACGACCGTGGCCGAGAACGCCGGGGTGTCGACGCCGACCGTCGCGCGCATGGTGCAGAAGCTCGGTTTTCGCGGCTTCCCGGATTTTCAGGCGCGGCTGCACCAGGAGCTGGAGGCGACCATCTCCAACCCGATCAGCAAGCACGACCGCTGGGCGACGAACGCGCCGGGCACCCACATCCTCAACCGTTTTGCCGACGCCACCATCAACAATCTGAGGGCCACCCTCGCCCAGATGGAGACGCAGGATTTCGATGGCGCGGCAGCGCTCATCGCCGACCCGAAGCGGCGCGTCTACCTGATCGGCGGCCGCATCACCCGCACGCTAGCGGACTATGTCTTCACCCATCTTCAGGTCATCCGCGCCGGCGTGACGCTGATCGCCTCCGGCTCCAGCCCCTGGCCGCATTACGTTCTCGACATGAAGAAGGGCGACGTGCTGGTGGTGTTCGACATCCGGCGCTACGAGCAGGAACTGGAGACGCTGGCCAAGGCCGCCCGCTCCCGTGGCGCGGAGATCATCCTTTTCACCGACCAGTGGTCCTCCCCCGTCGCCAAGTCTGCGGCAAAGGTCTTCCGCGTGCATATCGAGGCGCCTTCGGCCTGGGATAGCTCGGTGGTGACCCTCTTCACCGTGGAGGCGCTGATCGAAGCGGTCCAGAACTCGATCTGGGAGGAGACTCGCGACCGGATGAAGGCGCTGGAGACCCTGTTCGATGCGACACCGCTGTTTCGCAAGCCTTTTCAGGAGAGAAAGGGATGACACCGGAAACCCTGCAACAAAAAACCCTAAATACAGGGGTTTAGCCGGGAGACAAAGCGTAAAACTGTCCACCGCGTCTGTCATAGAAGCTTCATGACGCCGCTCTATCAGCTTGAACCACCGGGTCGGAAACCCCGGCCTGACAAACCCAAGGAGACTTTCGTGCTGTCAAAGACCCACCGCCTTCTGTCGCTGACATCGGCGATGCTCGTCGCTTCCACGGCGCTTGCCGCTGCCGAGCCGAGCGCAGAACTGATCGCTGCCGCCAAGAAGGAAGGCACGCTCACCACCATCGCGCTTCCGCACAACTGGTGCGGCTACGGCGACGTCATCGCCGGCTTCAAGGCCAAGTACGGTCTCGAGGTCAACGAACTGAACCCCGACGCCGGCTCCGGCGACGAGATCGAGGCGATCAAGGCCAACAAGGGCAACACCGGCCCGCAGGCGCCCGACGTGATCGACGTCGGCCTCTCCTTCGGCCCGTCCGCCAAGGCCGACGGCCTGATCCAGCCCTACAAGGTCTCCACCTGGGACTCGATCCCCGATAGCGCCAAGGATGCCGACGGCTTCTGGTACGGCGACTATTACGGCGTTCTCTCCTTCGTCGTGAACACCGACATCGTCAAGGACGTACCGAAGGACTGGGCGGACCTGAAGAAGTCCGATTACGCCAACAGCATCGCGCTGGCCGGCGATCCGCGCGCCTCCAACCAGGCCGTTCAGGCCGTCTACGCCGCTGGCCTTGCTGCCGGTGAAACGGACGCGACGAAGGCTGGCACCGCTGGCCTCTCCTACTTCGGCGAACTGAACAAGGCCGGCAATCTCGTGCCCGTCATCGGCAAGTCGGCCTCGCTTGCGCAGGGCTCCACGCCGATCGTCGTTGCCTGGGACTATAATGGTCTCTCTTGGCGCGACAGCCTCAACGGCAACCCGCCCGTCGAAGTCGTCGTTCCCACGAGCGGCGTCGTCGCCGGCGTCTACGTGCAGGCCATTTCTGCCTTCGCACCGCATCCGAACGCTGCAAAGCTGTGGATGGAATACCTTTATTCCGACGAAGGTCAGCTCGGCTGGCTGAAGGGCTATTGCCACCCGATCCGCTTCAACGATCTTGCCAAGAACAACAAGATCCCGAAGGAAATGCTCGACAAGCTGCCGCCGGCCGCTGCCTATGAAAAGGCCGTGTTCCCGACGCTCGACGAGCAGGCTGCCGGCAAGACCGAGATCACCGGCAAGTGGGACGGCGTCGTCGGCGCCAACGTCCAGTAAGATACTCTACCGGTCGTAGGACCTGTAAACCCAGCCTCTCCGCGTTCGCGCGGAGAGGCTTCCGATACGCCCTCCCGAACGAAAGCTCGCCGATGAGCCCACCGATCCGCACAGTGACAGCGCCGATACCGAAATCGGGCCCGACCATCAGCAAGGACCGGATCATCGATTGGCTGGGCATCGCGCCCTTCATGCTCTTTGCGTTTCTCTTCCTGCTGGCGCCGACATTCTACCTCGTCATCGGCGCCTTCTTCACGCCGGACGGCCAGCTGACGCTCAAGAACATCTCCGACCTTTTCACCCCGTCGATCCTGTCCGCCTACTGGATCTCAATCCGCATCTCGCTTGCCTCCGCCCTCGGCGGCGCGTTCATCGGCTTCTTCCTTGCCTGGGCCGTCGTGCTCGGCGGACTGCCGGCCTCGGTGCGCTCGACGCTTCTGACCTTCTCCGGCGTCGCCTCCAACTTCGCGGGCGTCCCCCTCGCCTTCGCCTTCCTTGCCACCCTCGGCCGCACGGGTCTTGCAACGGTGCTCCTGCGCGACTGGTTCGGGTTCAACCTCTATTCGACCGGCTTCAATCTCCTGAGCTTCACCGGCCTGACGCTCACCTATATGTATTTTCAGATCCCGCTGATGGTCCTGATCCTCACGCCGGCGCTCGACGGCATGAAAAAGGAATGGCGCGAAGCCTCCGAGATCCTGGGCGCAACGAACCGGCAGTACTGGACCATGGTCGCCCTGCCGATCCTGTGGCCGAGCCTGCTCGGCACCACGTTGCTGCTGTTCGCCAACGCCTTCGGCGCCATCGCCACCGCCTATGCGCTCACGGGAAGCTCGCTCAACATCGTGCCGATCCTGCTCTACGCGCAGATCCGCGGCGACGTGCTGCACAATCCGAACCTTGGTTACGCCATTGCGCTCGGCATGATCGTTATCACCGGCGTCTCCAACGTGCTCTATCTCATGCTGCGGATGCGCGCCGAGAGGTGGCAGAAATGAAGACGAACCGCATCGGCGCCTGGATCGCCATGGCCATCGGGGCTAGCTACTTCGTCATTCCCCTGATCGGCACCTTCGAATTCTCGCTGCGCATGCGCCGCGGCGAATATTCCTTCGACGCCTACCGCTCGGTGTTCTCGGACATGCAGTTCCGCGAGACCTTCGGCTATTCCATGATGATGGCTCTGCTGACCATCGTCTTCGGCATGCTGCTGGTGGTCCCCACGGCCTACTGGGTGCGCCTGCGCCTGCCGCAGATGCGACCCGTGGTCGAGTTCATCACGCTGCTACCGCTGGTCATTCCCGCCATCGTCATCGTGTTCGGCTATCTGCGCTTGTACAATTCGTCGTCCATCCTGCCGCTGACCGGCTCGACGACGGGCACGAACATATTGCTGATGTTCTCCTACATCACCCTGTCGCTGCCCTACATGTACAAGGCGGTCGACACCGCCATGCGGGCCATCGACGTCCGCACGCTGACGGAGGCGGCCCAGAGCCTCGGCGCGAGCTGGTCGACCATCCTCTTCCGCTGCATCTTCCCGAACGTCATGAGCGGTGTGCTCTCCGGTGCCTTCATCACGCTCGCCATCGTCATGGGCGAGTTCACCATGGCAGCCCTCCTCAACCGCCCGGCCTTCGGCCCTTACCTGCAGCTCGTCGGCGCCAACAAGGCCTATGAGCCATCGGCGCTCGCGGTCATCGCCTTCTCCATCACTTGGCTCTCCATGGGCCTTCTCAATCTCGTTTCGCGCTTTGGCAAGTCCGCCCCGGCCAAGGCATAAAGGTCATAGGCTCCATGTCGTTTCTCAACCTGACCCACATCCGGAAATCCTTTGGCCAGACACAGGTCGTGCACGACTTCGACATGGCGATCGAGAAGGGTGAGTTCGTGTCGTTCCTCGGGCCGTCCGGTTGCGGCAAGACGACGGTGCTGCGGATGATCGCCGGCTTCGAGACGCCCTCCTCCGGCACGATCATGATCAACGGCCGGAACCAGAACGAGCTGAAGCCCAACCAGCGCAATATCGGCATGGTGTTCCAGGCCTATGCCCTGTTTCCCAACATGACGGTCCGCGACAATGTCGCCTTCGGCCTGAAGGTCGCCGGCGCTCCGAAGGCGGACATCGACAGCCGTGTGAAGGAAATGCTCGCGCTGATCCACCTCGAGCACCTGGCGGATCGCTACCCTTACCAGATGTCGGGCGGGCAGCAGCAGCGCGTGGCGCTGGCCCGGGCGCTCGCCCCCAAGCCGCAGGTCCTCCTCCTTGACGAGCCTCTTTCGGCGCTCGACGCCAAGATCCGCGTATCGCTGCGCGAAGAGATTCGCATGATCCAGCAGCAGCTGGGCATCACCACGGTTTTCGTTACGCACGACCAGGAAGAGGCGCTGTCGATCTCCGACCGCATCGTCATCATGAATGGCGGACGCGCCGACCAGATCGGCACGCCGTTCGAGATCTACAATCGCCCCGCGACCCGCTTCGTCGCCTCCTTCGTCGGAACGCTGAACCTGATCGACGCCAAGGTTGTCGATCCCGCAACCCATCGCATCGTCATCGGTGATCAGGGCATCACGCTGCGCGAACCGCTCGGGGACGCGAAGGCCGGCGATACGATATCGCTGGCGCTCCGGCCGGAAGCCGGCTCCATTGCACCCGATGCCAAGGGCGATACCGCCCTGACCGGCACCGTCATCGCCACCAACTTCCTCGGCTCGGTCATCCGCACCCGCATGAAGATCGCCGACAGCGTGATCTCGTTCGACATGTTCAACAATCCCGGCCTGAAGCCACCGGCCATCGGGGAAACGGTGACGCTGCGCTTCACGGCGAGCGATCTTCTCATCGTCAGGGAATAGTTTTCTTCAAAAACCCGTCCGCACGAAACAAAGCGGATTTGACGGTTTGCTGCAGGTGCTTATAGTCACGATCGTACGTTCTCAGGGCGGGGCGAAATTCCCCACCGGCGGTAACAGGCGGCAATGCCTGGAGCCCGCGAGCGCTTCAGGTCTCCCGCATGTTGGCGGGCGGCAGGAAGGTCAGCAGATCCGGTGTGACTCCGGAGCCGACGGTATAGTCCGGATGAAAGAGAGCAAACGGCAGGTCACGGCCCGACAAGGCTGCGTCATGTCCGCGTGTTCGCCCAAGGGATCCCGTCGAACGGCTAACCCTTGAAAGGCCACTTGCATGACCATCGCATCCCACCCCTCACAGAAAATCGCTATCATCCGCGCGCGCTGGCACGCTGCCATCGTCGATCAGTGCGTCAACGCGTTTGCCGCCCGCTGGCAGGAACTCGGCGGAAATGCAGCCGATATCGAGATCTTCGACGTGCCCGGCGCGCTCGAAATCCCGCTTCATGCCCAGACGCTGGCAAAGACCGGCCGCTTCTCGGCCATCCTCGGCACGGCCTTCGTGGTCGATGGCGGCATCTACCGCCACGACTTCGTCGCCTCCACCGTGCTCGACGGCATGGTGCGCGTCTCGCTCGACACCGGCGTTCCCGTTCTCTCGGCCGTCCTCACGCCGCATCACTTCCAGGAATCGGAAGCCCACATCCGCTTCTTCACGGATCACTTCGTGATCAAGGGCGCGGAAGCAGCCAATGCCGCCCGCCAGTTGCTGGCAGCCCGCGCGGAGATCGCGCTCGTTCCGGCACAAGCGACTACCTGACAAGACGAGGGCCCGCTGCCGTAATGGCAGCGGGCCCCCAGGCACTATCTCGTCTTCACATGGCCTGTCGTCAGGCGCCGGACTTTCCGGCTTCGCGGCCGATTCCCCGCGGCGACTCGCCGGGCGACAGAACGAATCTCCAGATCAACGCGCCGATCGCCGCGCCGACCAGAGGCGCGAGCCAGAAGACCCACAGCTGGTTCGTTGCGCCGTTCTCGGCAAAGAACGCGACGGCCGTCGAGCGTGCGGGATTGACCGACGTATTGGTCACCGGAATGGAGATCAGATGGATCAGCGTCAGCCCGAGCCCGATGGAAATCGGGGCGAAGCCGGCAGGTGCCGCCCGCGCCGTGGCGCCCAGGATGATGATGAGGAATGCCACCGTCAGGACGATCTCGGCCACCAATGCCGCAAACAGGCTATAGCCCCCCGGTGAGTTTGCCCCAAAGCCGTTCGATGCGAACCCGCCGGCAATGAAATCCGGCTTTCCCGCCGCGATCGCGTACAGAACGGCGGCTCCGGCCACGCCCCCGATGACCTGGGCAAGCCAGTAAGGCACGATTTCCTTCCAGCTGAAGCGTCCGGCGATGGCGAGACCGAGCGAAACGGCAGGATTGAAATGCCCGCCTGAAATGCCGCCGACCGCATAGGCCATGGTCATCACGGTCAACCCGAAAGCCAGGGATACGCCGACGAAACCGATGCCGAGTGCCGGGAAGCCCGCAGCAAGCACCGCGCTGCCGCAACCGCCGAAGACCAGCCAGAATGTGCCGAAAAGTTCGGCCGCAAGTTTTCTACTCATGAAAGATAGCCCCTTCTGAAATCAAATGTCGCAGAACGAGGACATGCCTCTCCTCCCACCGACAGCACAGATCTGTCTCCAACGCATAGATTAAGCAACCAATAATTTAGAGGAAATCGTAATTGGGTTGCAAATTCTTGCATGAACGCGCCGCCGCAAACGATTCGAATGACTCGGCTATTCCGGCTCGTTTATGTATCCGTTAAAGACGCAAAAGGACCGAGATCGGCGCATCGACAGCTCCCATCGTCATCATGTTTCGCGCACCGGAAAACTACACGAAAACGCGATTTGACGCCGGACAAGGATCGGCTCACTGTCGGCGCAGACTTTCAAAACGTCACGGCGCGTCGTCAGGCGCTCAAGCCATCCGCGCCCTTAGGGATTGCCGTATGTCGAAAACCTCCCGTTCCAATCTCCGCCGCAACCTCACAGGCGGCGTTCTCGGCGCCTTCGCGCTGACGGCCCTCATCATCGCCGTCACGGCCGTCCGCGCCGGTGCCGCTGAAGAGGCCGTGGTCATTCCACCGCCAAGTATCGATGAGAAGACCTCGACCAAGACCGAAAAAGCCGTCTTTGCCGGCGGCTGTTTCTGGGGTGTGCAGGGCGTCTTTCAGCATGTGAAAGGTGTGACCAACGCCGTCTCAGGCTATTCCGGCGGCGCCAAGGAAACGGCGTCCTACGAGACCGTCAGCGGCGGCAAGACCGGCCATGCAGAGGCTGTCGAGGTGACCTATGATCCCTCGCAGGTCAGCTACGGCCAGTTACTCCAGATCTTCTTCTCGGTCGCACACAATCCGACGCAGTTGAACTATCAGGGCCCCGATCACGGCACGCAGTATCGCTCTGCCATCTTCACGCTCAGCCCTGAGCAGAAGAAGGTTGCGGACGCCTATGTCGCACAACTCGACAAGGCAAAGGTCTTTCCGGACAAGGTCGTGACCGAGGTTGCCGACCTCAAGGGCTTCTACACGGCCGAGGCCTATCATCAGGACTTCCTGACGCTCAACCCAGATTATCCCTACATCGTCTACAACGACCTGCCGAAGATCGAGAACCTTAAAACTGTGTTCCCGAAGACCTATCGCGACAAGCCGGCACTGGTCTCGCAAGCCAAGGGCTGAACGGCTTTTAGGAACCGCTGTCGGTGCCCGTGCCACGGCGGTTCCCCGTAAGCCGAGCGTTGCGAAATTCCCACAGCCATAAAACATGATAGGAATCATCATGTTTTATGGCTGTCTTTGCGACAGAATCTTGATAGTGAAAATCATCTTTTCACCGAGAGATAGTTCGCATGCCACGCCGTTTCCCGCTTCGCTCAGCCCTCGTCACCAGCACCTCCCTCTTGGCGCTCGCCTTGCCTCTGGCGGGCACGGCTGCCTTCGCGCAGGATACAGCAACAGGCGAGCCGACGGTGCTTGAAGAAATCGTCGTCACCGGCGGCAGCGGCGGCGTCATCACGGGCGAAGGCTATGTCGGCACAGCGAGCGCCACCGGCGCGAAGACGGACACGCCCTTCCTCCAGACCCCGCAATCCATCTCCTCGGTCACGGACGCGCAACTTGAAGACCGCAATCCGCAGTCGCTTCAGGAAACCCTCGCCTACACGCCCGGCACGCGCGTCGGCGCCTTCGGCTTCGATCCGCGTTTCGACAGCTTTTCCGTCCGTGGCTTCGATGTCACGTATACCGGCATCTTCCGCGACAACCTGCGCCAGCCGGGCGCGGGCTCCTCGCTCTTCAAGACGGAACCCTATGGGCTCGAAGGCGTCTCGATCCTCCGCGGCCCCTCGTCCGCACTCTATGGCGCATCCGGCGCCGGCGGCCTCTACAACCTGATCACCAAACGACCGACGATCGAGCCGCTGCGCGAGGTCGAGCTACAATACGGAACGAACCAGCGCTATCAGGGCCAGTTCGACCTCTCCGGTCCGATCAACGAAACCGACCCGGTTTACTACCGCCTGACCGGTTTGCTGCGCGATGCCGATACCGAACAAGTCTCCGTTTCCGACGACCGCGCCTATATCGCCCCCGCGATCACATGGAAGCCCGACGAGGACACCAAGCTCACCATCCTCGGCGAATATTCCCGCACGAAATCGGGCGGCACCGCCGCCTATTACAACGATCCGCTGACCGGCAAGGTCACCGACATCTTCGGCGGCAATCCGGATTTCAACGATTCCGTCCAGAAGCAGGCGCGGATCGGCTACGAGTTCGAGCACCGGCTGAACGACGTCTTCGTCTTCCGCCAGAACGCCCGCCTCTCGACCCTCAACATCGATGCCGATTACGCCTTCGCCTATGCGCCGAACGCGCTCGACCCGACCTTGCTCGACAGCAGCGCCGGCACCTTCGATGAGCGCCTGACGGCCGGCGTCATCGACAACCAGATCGAGGCGAAATTCGCGACCGGCGCGTTCGATCATACGCTCCTCTTCGGCCTCGACTTCCAGAAGCTGCGCTACCGCTCGCTCGACGGCACCGGAACGGCCCCGCCGCTCGACACCGCCAACCCGAATGCCGGGCGCGATGTGGATCCCATTCCCTTCTCCACCCGCACCGTTCAGGACCAGTGGCAGATCGGCACCTATGCGCAGGATCAGATCCGCTACGATGCCTGGACGCTGACGCTCGGCGGTCGCTACGACTGGGTCGATACCGACACCGACGACACGGTGCTGGCGAGCGGCGACACGACCACGACGTCGCAGCGCGACAAGGCGTTTTCCGGCCGCATCGGCCTGACCTACGAGACCGATTTCGGCCTCGCGCCTTATGCCAGCTACTCCACAGCCTTCTCGCCCAATGCAGGCATCAATCAGGAAACGCGCCGGCCCTTCGACCCGACGGAGAGCCAGCAGCAGGAAATCGGCGTGAAATATCTGCTGCCCGACAGCAACACGCTTCTGACGGCCGCCCTCTTCAACATCGATCAGGATAACGGCCTCTATTACGAAGTCGTCAACCTGCCGACGGGCCCTGAAAATATCCAGGTCCAGCGCGGCAAGCTGCGGTCGCGCGGGCTGGAGCTGGAGGCAACGACCAGCCTCGACAACGGCCTCTCGCTGACGGCGTCCTACACCTACACGCATATGAAGATCATCGAGGGGCCAGCGGATAGCCAGGGCAATTTCGTCTCTTCAGTGCCGTTGCACATGGCCTCGGTCTGGGCGAATTACGACATGCCGGAAGATACGTTCGCACATGGGCTGGGCGTCGGGGCCGGCGCGCGCTTCATCGGCTCGAGCTTCGGCAACGACACCAACACGGTGAAAAATTCGTCGCGGGTTCTGTTCGATGCCGCCGTCCACTACGATTTCGCCGCAATCGACAAGAAATACGAGGGGCTGAAGCTGCAGGTCAATGCCACCAATCTTTTCGACCGGCGCGATGCCGTGTGCTCGGGCGGTTTCTGCTATCGTGATCAGGGCCGCACCGTCATCGGCTCGCTGAAATACAGCTGGTAGGCCCGGATGATCCCGACCCCTCCCTCTTCGCCAAACGATGCCTTCCGGCCACCGGAACTGAAATCCGTGTTCACCGGCGAGCATGCCTGGTGCGGCGAAAAGATGATGCTGTCGCGGGATCTGGAAGGGGCGCTGCCCCTTGCCGGATTCTTTTCATCTCCGGCCTTCACCGAAGCGCTCGATCGCTATGCGCAAACCCATGGCGGTAGCGACCGGCGGGCGATCGCATCCATGTGGTCGCTCTACTACTTCGCCGGACTGACGATCCCCTTTATCGTCGCGCGCCGGGCTGATTACGTCCTGCCGGTCGATCTCGCCAGCATGACGATCGCGCTCGCTGAAGACGGCCTGCCACGAGCCTTCGGGCTGGAAACCGAAGGCGACTGGAGCGAGGCCGATGCAGCGGATGGCGCGGATGGCTATGTCGTGCCTCTGGTCCACCGCCATCTCGCCACCGTGGTCGCGGCCATGAAAGCCGCCGCCGGTCTGGCGCCGAAGCTCGCCTGGAACAATGCGGCCGTCTACATCGACTACGCGTTCAACGCCACGGCCCCGACGAGCGGCAGCGACGCGTGGGCCTCCCGCCCACTGTTCGAGCAGCCGGTCCTTGCCGATGGCACGGCGAACCCCTTCCGCGGCTGTCTGCGGCATGAGCCCGTGGGCGACGAGACCGTCTGTCGCCGCAAGGTCTGCTGCCTGCGCTACCTCCTCCCCGGCATTCCGAGCTGCGGCGCGCTCTGCGCCTTGCCCGCCCAGCGTGGCGAAGGCCCGCAAAAAGGACACTGAGACCGATGCTTTCCCGCCGCCTGTTCGCCGTTCTCGTCTTTCTTCTCTTGGCTCTGGGTGCTCTCTCGGCTGGCACGGCAAGCGCGTCCACCTATCCATTGACGGTCACCGATTCCATCGGGCGCACCGTGACCATCAAGGAGAAGCCGAAGGCGATCCTGCTCGGCAGCGGCTTCAACCTCGTCGCTCTCTCGCTCATCCATCCGGATCCGGTCAGCCTGCTTGCGGGCTGGTCGGGCGACATGAAGGGCGATAACCCGGAAATCTATGCCGCTTTCGAGAAACGATTTCCCGACATCGCCAAATTGCCCACCATCGGCGATGGCACCGGTGATGGCCTGTCCTTCGAAACGATCCTGTCGCTGAAGGCCGATCTGGCGATCATGGCCAACTGGCAGGCCGATACCGAGCTCGGCAAGCGCGCCATCGACTATCTGGAAAGCACGGGCGTCCCCGTCATTGTGGTCGATTTCAACAGCGATGCCCTGAAGAACACGCCCTCCGCCATGCGCCTGCTGGGCACCGTGCTCGACCGTGAGGCACAGGCCGAGGATTTCGCGACCTTCTACGAGGCCCATCTGCAGCGCATTCGCGACCGGGTGGCACAGGCGACCGCGCCCGGCCCGACGGTGTTGATGGATGCGTTCCCCAACCCGGACAAGTGCTGCTACGCCTATGGCACCGGCGGTCTCGGCGCTTTCATCGGCCTCACCGGCAGCCGGAACATCGCGGAGGGCAACCTGCCCGCCCAGGGCGGCATCGTCAGCACGGAATATCTGATCGGCGCCGACCCGGACGTCTACATCGCCACGGGCTCCCCCGGCGGCACCTACAGCACCTTTTCCATCGGCCCCGGCGTGCCGGATGAGGAAGCAAGACGCACGCTGGCGCAGGTCATCACCTCCCCCATCCTCGCCAACCTCAAGGGCGTGCGCGACAAACGCGTGCATGGGCTGTGGAATTTCTTCAACGCGGTGCCGCTTAACATTCTGGCAGCAGAAGCCTTCGCCCACTGGCTTCGGCCCGATCTCTTCGCCGATCTCGACCCCAAGGCGACGCTTGCCGAGATCAACACACGCTTCGCCGCGGTCCCGTTCGAAGGCGCCTACTGGATCAGCATCTCGGAATAACGCGGCTCTTGCCGGACATGAGAACGCCGGCGCGGAGCGATCCGGCCGGCGTTCTCATTCGTGGCGATCACTGTGAAGCTCAGGCAGCCTTCGCCTTGACCATGCCGCTGGCGTTGACGGCCTTGGACAGCTTCGTCAGGTCGGCGTCGGTCTTTTCTTCCTGCTTCAACGTCTCGTCGAGCAGCTTGACGGCTTCGTCGAGACCGAGCAGGCCGGCCCAGGTCTTGAGCGTGCCGTAACGTGCCATTTCGTAGTGCTCGACGGCCTGCGCCGTGGCCAGCAGACCGGCATCGACGGCGGGCGACCCCTTGAATTCCTCAAGAACTTCCTCGCCTTCTTCGATGATGCCTTCGATGGCCGCACAGGTCTTGCCGGTGGCGCGCTTGCCGAAGATTTCGAAAACCTGCTGGAGGCGTTCGATCTGGCCTTCGGTTTCTTCACGGTGCTTTTCGAAAGCGGCCTTCAGGTCCGGGCTCTGCGCGCCACGAGCCATCTTTGGCAGCGTCTTCGCAATCTTCTTTTCGGCGTAGTAGACATCCTTGAGCATGTCGTGGAACAGATCCTCGAGTGCTTTTCCTGCCATTGTTCTATCCTTTCACGGGTCCGCGGGACAGGTTTGTCGCCGCGGTGGTTCAAACGGTGTTTCTGCGGCTGAGGAACTTGGCGATCTCACCTTTGTTCCCCTTTTGATTCACCGCATGCGCTTTCAACCCGGCCGTGTCGTCCCTATATATAGATGCATGGGGAGGCAGTTCATGCTTTGGATTTCGCTCGCGATCGCGAGCCTTGTGGTCGTCGCGCTTGCCGTCTGGGACCAGCGGTTTCGCAAGATGGCCGAGCCGGCGCTTTCGGTGCTCGTCGCCGTCGGCCTCATCAGTGCCTTCGTCGTCTGGTGGACCGATGACAATGCCCGGCCGCCCGAGTCTCTGTCGCCGGTCACCGCGGATCAGCCTGTCGCCACGATCGCGGAAAGTCAGGTCCGGCTGGAAAACCTTCAGTTCGAAAAGAGTACACCCGCGAGCAGCTATGTGGTGACCGGCACGGTCCACAATGACAGCACCGCCTTCCTCGACTATTTCACCCTCGACGTCACGCTCGACGATTGCCCGTCCGGCGCCTGCCGCACGATCGGTCGCGACGACGCGCTGATCATCGCCCGAATCCCGCCAGGTCACTCAGCGCCGCTCCGCACCTCCCTCATCTTCCCCGCACCACGCAGCGGCCCGCCCGAGGCTCCGCAGTGGACCACCGCGATCGTCAAGATCCAGTCCTCCCCCGCCGGTCCGTAACCGGTGTTCGAAGCCGATCGCAAAGGCCTCGACAGTCGGCGCCGGATGACGGAAACTCGGCAGAACAGACGAGCCGCCTCAGGACAATGCCCATGCCAATGACAGAACCCACCGACGATCGCGACCTCGTCATCACCCGCCACATCGATGTCACGCCGAACGCGCTGTTCCGCTGCTGGACGGAGCCTGCTCTCCTCCAGCAATGGTTCGTGCCGAAGCCGTGGACGATCGCGACGGCCGAGGTCGATTTGCGCGTCGGCGGCTCGAACCTCATCGTCATGAAGAGCCCGGAAGGTGAGGAAATGCCCAATCGCGGCGTCTATCTCGACATCGTGCAGGATCGGAAGATCGTCTTCACCGACGCCTACATCCACGCATGGACGCCGTCGGAAAAGCCCTTCATGACCGGCATCATCACCTTCGAACCGGAGGATGGCGGCACATGCTACACGGCCCGTGTCCGCCACTGGACGAAGACCGACCGCGACGCGCATGAGCAGATGGGCTTTTACGAGGGCTGGAACCAGTGCGCCGACCAGCTCGCGGCCCTCGCCGCAACCCTCTGATCTCAGCGACAGGCGAGCCAGGCCGATTGACAGCCGTTCCGCACGCGTCATAGTGATGCTTATCAATAGGTTCTCCGGGTGCCACACCATCCGGGGAGTAAATGGGAACGTGACGGGTGGACCCAGTGCGGCACCTCAATCACGGCCGACCCCGCGACTGTAGAGCGGTCAGGGTCTTTCATGCCGGGCAACCGGTAGAAGCCACTGTGGTGACGGGGATATCCCCGATCTGCGGGAAGGCGAGAAAGATCCGACGATGCCAGCCGGCATCAGACGCCGCGAGCCAGGAAACCTGCCGATTGATGTCGGGCATTTCGCCCAAATGAGTGGGACACGTCCCACGTTGCCATCACGGAGGTTGTCATGGCTGTTACCAACGCATCCGGCGTTTCGCTTTCTCTCAATGACCGCATGATCGCGGGTCTCCTTTCCCTGTGCATTGGGGCCTTCCTCGTGTTCGGAGCCGGTCTGGCCAATTCGGCCGTGCTGCACGACACCGCGCACGACGTCCGTCACTCGTTCGGCTTCCCCTGCCACTAGAGTAAACAGGCCCGATCTCTCAAGCGACAGGCGAACGCAAGCCCCGTGACCGGGCCTTGCGTTGCTGACGCCTGCATGCCCGACGCGACCGCCTCTGTGCGACCGCGCCGGTCGCGCTGCGCATCGTCGTGCCGATGGATCGGATCATTCCACACATGCACAGGACGAGGGCACGCCAATAAGGCGTTGCTCCGAAAGGTATAACCATGATCGTCAAGACACTTCTGGCCGCCATCTGCGCCGGCCTCATCGCAGGCCTCTTCATGACCGCCGCGCAGGAACTCCGCGTCGTGCCCCTGATCCTCCACGCGGAAACCTATGAAGGCGAACCTGCCCCCGGAACCCCGACGGCACACGAGCATTCCTCGCGCGAATCGAGATCGCTCCTCCAGTCTCTCGCATCCGCGCTTCAGCCGGTGACGCCGGCCTATGCGCATGATGGCGAGGCACACGAGGATGGCGGCATCATGTTCGGCTTGAGCCGCTTCTCCGGGACGCTGATGGCCAATCTGGTGACGGGCGCCGGCTTCGGGCTGCTTCTGGGCGGCATCGGCGTTCTCACGGGCAGCCCTCCGACCTTGCGCACAGGCCTCACCTGGGGTGCCCTCGGCTGGCTCTCGGTCCACATGCTTCCGGCTCTCGGCCTTCCGCCCGAACTGCCCGGCTTCCCCGCCGCCGACCTCGGCGATCGCCAGACGTGGTGGCTTGTCACCATGGCGCTCTCGGCGCTCGGACTCGGCCTGATCGCGCTGCGGCCGGAGATCGTGGCGAAGGGTGCAGGATTTATCCTCCTCGCTTTGCCTCACATCTACGGCGCGCCCCAGCCCGGCGATATCGCGAGCTCGGTTCCCGCCGTTCTCGGCGCGGAATTCGCAGTGGCGGCACTGGCAACGACGCTGGCCTTCTGGCTCGTCCTCGGCATCGTCTCCGGCGCCATCAACGACCGCTTTCTCAAGACGGCGTGACAGCCATGCGGCCCGCTTACCCGGTGGGCCGCATTATCATATGGAACTTACAACCACCCACCCGCGAAACCGGCGCGCTTCAGCCCGCGCCGGATCGGAGTCGACTGGCGCAGCAGGTTCCAGAAGAAGCCGGTCCTATGGTTCTCGATCATCATCAGCAGAATGCCCTGATCAAGCCCGATCCGCCGCGTGTTCATCCAGCCCTCCGCCGTGCGGGCCGGTACGCTCGGATTGAAACTGCCGATGAATCCGTCTTCCTCGACCACACCCGGATAGGTCTCAAGGATATGCCGCGTCGCGGAGAGAGCAGCTTTTTCGTCGAACGGCAGGCAGGAAAGGGGCGCCCAGGGTGCCAGCGTCCCGTCATCCGGGCCGAACGGCGCACCACGCGCGGCATAGCCCGAAAAATTCTGCTGGCGACCATCCCGCAAACGCCGCGACCGCTCAGGCCCGTCGCAGGCAGTCAGCCCCCAGCAATCCGCGCCGTAGCCCACAAAGGACTCCGGGTTTCGCTCCGCGTAGTCACGCTGCAAATCGATGGCGAGGCGGGTGTTCTCGAAGTAATCGCTGTCATGCTCCACCATTGCCGCATCGCGAATGCCCCGGAAGTCGATCCAGGCATGGGAGAACAGATGGATGAACAACGGTCCTGCATAGAGGAACGGCTTGCCCAGAGCCTCCTTCCAGTCGCACTGGTTGCCGAAGGCGAGATAGCTCTTGGCCGGGATCGGGTAGGACGGCGAGGACAGCGCCAGCGTGTACAAAATGACCGCCTCGCTATACCCATGCCAGCGATAGGGAAGGAAGCCGCTGCGTGGCTTCCAGCCGAGAGCCAGCGTATCCTGCTCGTCCAGCGCCCAGGCCCAGTTGGCACGGGCATAGACCATGTCGGCAATATCCCGGATTTCCTTTTCCGCCGGCGTGTTCTCGGAGAAATAGGTACCGACCGTGATGGCACCGGCGATCAGCAGTGCGCTGTCGATCAGCGAGATCTCGCTCCGCCACGCCCGCCGTCCGGTCTTCATATCCAGGAAGTGGTAGTAGAGACCCTTATAGCCAGTGGCCAGCGTGTCGCGGCTCTGCTCGCTATCGCGCAGGAAGCGCAACGTTTTCAGCGCCCGCTGCGCCGCATCCTCGCGGGACAGCCAGTCGCGCTCGACACCGACGGGCAGCGCCGACAGGCCGAAGCCGGTCGCGGCGATGCTGGCCGGCGAGCCTTCCTGCGAGCTGTCGGCAACGAGACCCGTCTCCGGATGCGTATACCGCATGAAATACCGAAACGCGCCCAGCTGGAATCGGTCGATCAGCCCGGCGTCGGTCGTATCCTTGAAAAGCATTGCAACTCCTCGCGAGCGGTCACGCGGCGCGTGTCTCGTCTCTCATACCCAGAAATTCTTATCCTCACCGAGTGTTGAAGTCCTGCAGCCGCTTACCGGTCGCCGCCATCACCCGTTGTGTTAATGTTCGCCTCTACGGTGCGAAGCGGGGATTGGATGACATGATCTTGGCGGGAATTGCATTGCTGATGGGCCTTTCCGGTCAAGGGCTCCCATCCGCCCCTTCCACAACCGACATGACCCACATAACGACCATCGCGGCGCTTGGGCGCCGAGACGTGGATGTCGAGCTGGTTCTTGCCGTCGACATGTCGGGATCGATGGATCTGGAGGAAGCGCGCATCCAGCGCGCCGGTTACCTCGAAGCCCTACGTCACAAGGCGTTCATCGATGCCGTTCGTGGTGGGCTGATCGGCGAGATCGCCATCAGCTATTTCGAGTGGGCCGGCAGCGTCAACGAAAGCTCGCGCGTGGACTGGCATGTGATTGCCAGTGCCGCGGATGCAGCCGCCTTTGCAGACGAGATCGCCGCCCGGCCCGTCACCACCCGCCGTGGCACCTCGATTTCCAACGCGCTCACCTACGCGACGGGGATGATCGACACAAATGCCTTTACCGGCCAGCGCCGCGTCATCGATGTTTCAGGCGATGGTCCCAACAATCTCGGTCCGCCGGTTCTGCCCGCCCGGGACATGGCGGTGCGCAGCGGAATCATCGTCAACGGCCTCGCCATCATCATCCGCCCGACCGGCGTCGGCGTCCGGCTCGACCGTTATTACAACGACTGCGTTATCGGCGGCCTCGGCGCTTTCGTACTGCCGATCCACAATCCGGAAGACTTCGGCGTCGCCATCCGGCAGAAGCTCGTGATGGAGGTCAGCGGGCGTCAGCCGCCACTTCGTCCCATCCCTGTTGCAAATCCCTCTGCGGTGGATTGCCTGATCGGTGAAAAGCTGCGCCCCGGATTCTTCGACAGATAAGACGCGTCAGTTCGCCTGCTTCAAACGTCCCCCACTCTCCTTGTCTTCGATCGCCAGCGCATCCGCAATGCGCTCCGCTGCAATCCGTCCGGCCACGATCGCCCCCTCGATATAGGTTGGAAAAGCCGGAGAGAGCTCGGAACTCGCAAACGCAACGCGGCCGACGCCCTGCCGCAGAAGCGTCTCTGCATCGTGGGCGGCGAAATCGACGATCACATCGCTATATCCGCCACCGCTCCAGCGGTCGTCCGTCCAGTCGTGAAGGATGAATTCGACAGGCTCCGGCGCTTCCGTGCCCAGCAATGTGCCCATGCGCTCGCGCACCATCCGCTCGATGAACGCCGCGCCCCGCACCCGCCAGTCGAGGGCCAGCGGACCGCCGACGAACACCACGAAGGCAGCATGTTCCGCGTCTTGGCTGACGTCGAACGCATAGAGCCCGCTGACATCCTCCCATGAGGCGCCAGAGGACACGGACGGCGACCAGAACCGTTCGCCGTAGCGCAGCAGGATCTTGATCACGGCCCCGCTCCGCCAGCAGCCGAGCGCCCGGGCAAGCGGCTCCGGCAGCGGCGGATGCTGGATGATATCGCGCGCACGCACCGGCGGCACGGCAACGAGCACATGTCGCGCGGTCAGCTGCCGTTTGGCGGTTTCTACGACGACATGATGCTCATCCCGACGGATGCCCGCCACAGGCGTGGACAGAAAGACGTGCGGACGCAGGCGCGCGGCCATGGCATCGGCCAGCGAGGCGGCGCTGTGCTTCAGGAAATATTGCAGCTCTGAAACCTCGGCGGTGTTCCGACGATCGCTGTCGACAAGATACCAGAAGGGGATGATATCGGCCGGGAGGCACCAGAGCCCGTGCACCATGCTGAGAAATTCCCGCTTCGCCTCCTCCGTCGCATCCTGTTCGTCCAGCCAGTCGGCAATGGACAGGCCGGCCAGTGCGGGATCGGCCGGATCAGCCGCCTCCATGCTTGCATAGAGTGGATTGTCACGGTGCGACGCGCGTCTCGAAGGTGTCGCAGATACCGTCTTCGCCGCGCCTTTCCAGCGGCTCTCGACGATCTCCAGCCGGGCCTCCCGCACAAGCGTCATCACCTCCGGCATGTCGTCGCAGATGAACTGCCCGCCGGCATCCCGCCGCGTCCCATCCGATGTCTCGAATGAGCGGACACGCCCTCCGACCTCGGCGCGAGCCTCCAGAACGACGACCGACAGCCCGCGATCCACCAGCGTCTGCGCAGCCGCCAGCCCCGTAAAGCCGGCACCGACCACGATCACATCCGCATCCCGTTCCATGCCGCGCCTCTTTTCCGCCTGAGGACCACAGGTCCGGTCCTTCGTTCGGACAATATAGAAAGAACGGCGCGAAAGAATATGCGGCGCGTGGGTTTGTCGGATGGGCTTTACGGCCCTGAAGATCGGGACGATCAGACAGACGCCGCGGGTGCAAAACCACTGAGCATCCCGGAATAGGGCTTGGCCAAGGGTGCAGCGTAGGAGCCGCGCTTGCTGGTCGTCAGCCGCTGGGCGATCAGCGCCTCGGCCTGCTTGACGGCAGCCGAAACACCGTCGACCACCGGCACACGATAAATGGATTGTAGCTCGTAGGCGAGATCCGCCATTCCCGCACAACCGAGCACGATGGCCTCCGCACCGTCTTCAGCGAGCGCCCGTTCGATCTGGTGGCGGAGCTTGTCGAGCGCACCCGAGCCCTCTTTCTCCAGGTCGAGCACGGGAATATCGGCCGCGCGAACCTTAGCCCGCCCGCCGAATCCGTAGTGGCGCGTCAGGTTCTCGAGCAGCACGCGGGAGCGCTCCAGCGTGGTGACGACGGTGAAGCGTTGCGCGAGGAAGCCGGCCGTGACCAGCGCGCTTTCGCAGAGCCCGAGCACGGGAATGGAGGCGAGCGACCGGGCGGCGTCGAGCCCCGTATCGTCGAAACAGGCGATGACGGCGGCTTGCGCGCCGGCCGCCTCGCCCTCCCGGATCGCATCGAGCAGGCCCGGCAGAGCCAGTGCACCGTCATAATGTCCCTCGATCGAGGCGGGCCCCATCGCGGCCGTGGCGGCGATGATCTCCGTGCCGGTGGCAGCGACGAGGCGGGCCGCCTCGGCCGCCTTTTCGGTCATGGAAACGGTGGTGTTCGGATTGACGACGAGAATGCGCATGCGAGGGATCAGACCAGCTTTGCCTGCTTGCGGCCGAGCATCAGGATGATGCCGAGCGCCAGCAGAATGACGGTGAAGGAGAAGACGGTGGTGACGGTGCCGAGCGCATAGAGCACCGGCGTGGTGACGTTCGTGGTCATGCCGTAGATTTCGAGCGGCAGTGTGTTGTAGGTGCCGGACGTCATCAGCGTGCGGGCGAACTCGTCATAGGACAGCGTGAAGCCGAAGAGGCCGACGCCGATCAGGCTCGGCGCGATCATCGGCAGCACGACATGCCGGAACGTCTGCCAAGAGCTCGCCCCAAGATCGCGCGCGGCTTCCTCATAGGCCGGCGAGAACCGGTTGAACACCGCGAACATGATCAGCACGCCGAAGGGCAACGTCCAGGTGAGATGCGCGCCGAAGGCCGAGGAGTACCAGGCGGGCTTCAGCCCGAACTGTTGGAAAACGACGCCGATGCCGAGAGAGATGATGATGGAGGGCACCACGAGGCTGGCGACCGTGAGGTAGAACAGCGTGGTCGAACCGCGAAACTTCCGCCGGAAAGCAAGGCCCGCCAGCAGCGACACCAGCACGTTGACGACCATGACCATAATGCCGAGCGAGAAGGACCGCCGGAACGACGAGCCGAAATTGCCGACCGCCTGCTGCTCGAACAGATTGTAGAACCAGCGCAGCGACACCCCGTTCATCGGGAAGGTCAAACCGCCGTTCGGCCCTTGGAAGGACAGGATGAGGACCGCCGACAGCGGGCCGTAGAGGAAGAGCACGAACAGCGCGAAGAAGGCGGCGAGCACGTAGAATTCGAAGGTGCGTTTCTCGTGGCTCATCTCAAAGCTCCTTGCGGATATCGACGACGCGCAGGATCGCGGCCACCATCAAGAGCACGACGATCAGCAGCACCACGGCATTGGCAGCGGCGGCAGGATATTGCAGCAGCGACATCTGGTTGCGCATCATCAGCGCCACCGACGCGCTCTGCCCGCCGGACATTACCTGCACCGTCGAGAAGTCCGCCATCACCAGCGTGACAACGAAGATCGAGCCGATGGCGATGCCGGGCTTGGCGAGCGGAATGATGACGTTCCAGAGGATCTGCCAGCCGGTGGCACCCGCATCCCGCGCCGCCTCGATCAGCGATTTGTCGATCCGCATCAGCGTGTTGAAGATCGGCGTGACCATGAACAGCGTGTTGAGATGCACCATAGCCAGCACCACGGCGAAATCGGAATAGAGCAACCATTCGATGGGCGCCGGAATGATTCCCATTTCGATCAGCGTCGAATTGACGAGCCCGTTGCGCCCGAGGACTGGGATCCATGAGATCATGCGGATGATGTTGGAGGTGAGGAACGGCACGGTGCAGACGAGGAACAGCACCATCTGCATGGTCGTCGTGCGGATGTGGAAGGCGAGGAAATAGGCGACCCAGAAGCCGATAAAGGTCGTCAGCGCCCAGACGGCGACCGTGTATTTCAGGGTGTTCAGATAGGTCTTCCACGTGACCCAGGACCCCAGCGTCTCCTCGTAGTTCAGGGTGAGGAAATCCGGGTAGAGGCCCGCGAAGTCGTAGTCCCAGAAGCTGACGATCAGGATCATCAGGATGGGCAAAAGGAAGAAGAAGCCGAGGATGGCGATCAGCGGCGCCGACTGCAGGTAGGACACGGCCCGCGGCGGCAGGCGAAATGTTTTCGGAATGCGCACCCGCGCATCCGGCGCCGGTGTCGGCTTGCTTGCAGCGATGGTCGCCATAGTGCGGTCGTCTCCGTTGAGGACTCAAGCTCAGCGGAGTGAGAAGGCTGCCCCTCATCCGCCTGCCGGCACCTTCTCCCCGCCTGAGGGGAGAAGGAAGGTTGTGGCGATCCGCCCGCCTCTATCGAAAGGTAAAGCGAGGCACGTCCCCTCTCCCCGCAAGCGGGGAGAGGGTTAGGGTGAGGGGCCGCCGCACATGCGACCCGCACCGCATCAAGCAGCGATGAACTCGTTCCAGCGACGAACCATGTAGCGGTCCTCGTCCATCACGGAGTTCCAGCAGGCGACCTTGCCCATGCGCTCCTGGAAGGAGCCGCCATCGCGCACGGCACCGGCCTTTTCCATGATCTTGCCTTCCGGGGACATGATGTCGCCCTGGGCAGCCTTGCCTTCGATCCAGTAGCCCCACTCGTCCTCGGTCATGAACTTCTTCGCCGTGTCCATGGCGGCGGAGTAGTAGCCCTGCCGGTTGAGATAGCCGCCGACCCAGCCGGACGTGTACCAGTTGATGTATTCATAGGCCGCATCCAGCTGCGCGCCCTGAAGATGCGCGGCAAGACCGAGACCGCCGCCCCACGAGCGATAGCCTTCCTTGAGCGGCTGGTACTTGCAGGCGATGCCCTTGGAGCGGACGGCGGCGACGGCCGGCGACCACATGGACTGGATGACGACTTCGCCCGACGCCATCAGGTTGACCGACTCGTCGAACGATTTCCAGAAGGCGCGGAACTGGCCATCCTGCTTCGCCTTGATCAGGAAGTCGATCGTCGCGTCGATCTCCGCCTTGGTCATGTTGCCCTTGTCGGCATATTTGATGTTGCCGAGCGCTTCCATGATCATCGCGGCATCCATGATGCCGATCGAGGGAATGTTGAGGATCGACGTTTTGCCCTTGAAGGCCGGGTCCATGATGTCGGCCCAGGACGTGATCTCGCGGCCGACGAGGTCGGGGCGGATACCGAGCGTGTCGGCATTGTAGATGGTCGGAACCATCGTGAAGAGACCGGTCTCGGACTTGGCGAACGTCTTGTCGCCGGCCTTTTCCACGAAGCCGACCGTGTGCGGTGCGGTGCCCTGCGCTATGACGCTGTCCGGCGTCAGCTTGCCCGTCTTGAACAGGGGCACGATCTGGTCGTAATATTTCAGCTTGGAAATTTCCATCGGCTGGATGACGCCGGACGGGAACACCTTCTTCAGGATCCAGTATTCGATGTCGGCGATGTCGTAGCTGTCGGGCTGCGTCACGGCGCGCTGGGCGGCGGCATCCGAGTCGGTCGCCGTCATCTCGAGCGTGATGCCGAGGTCGGCCTTGCACTTCTCGGCGATGGCATTGATGTTGGAAACGCCCGTGCCGAACTGGCGCAGCGTGATGGGGTTCTGCGCCCAGATGGTCGGGAAACCGGTGATCGCGCCGGAGCCGGCAATGGCGCCGACGGCCGCAGCCCCTGTCTTCATCAATGCGCGACGGCTGATGCCGGTCGCCTTCTTCGTGCTCTTGATCTCGGTCATAGTCTGTTCCCTTTTATTCTGGTTAGACAGGTCTTTGTTCTGGCAGGTCAGGCAGCCATGGCACCCAGAAGGACGGCATCCTCCAGGCCCCAACTCAGGGAAACCGCATCGCCCACGGCGACGGGTTTTTCGAAATAATCCGCATCGGTGGCGATGACGGTAAAATCCTCGGAACCGGCCCCCATCACGGTGATCTTCACCGAAGCGCCGCGATACTCGACGTTGGAAACGACGCCGTTGAAGCCGAGCGTCTTCTCGCTCGGCTCCGACAGCCGGACGCGATCGGTGCGAATGCCGATGTCGATCGGCGACCCCGCCTCCC
Source organism: Rhizobium sp. PP-CC-3G-465 (assembly GCF_004343445.1). Lineage (NCBI taxonomy): Bacteria > Pseudomonadati > Pseudomonadota > Alphaproteobacteria > Hyphomicrobiales > Rhizobiaceae > Rhizobium > Rhizobium sp. PP-CC-3G-465. Next base: position 408,773 of record NZ_SLYH01000001.1, on the reverse strand, counting down.
GCCCCTGGCCCGCAACGGTAAAGGTCTGCCCCTCCGGCACTTGAAGGGTCAGCACGCCGTCGGCGCTGGAAACCACACGACCGGTCAGCACGTTGTGATCGCCCATGAAGCGCGCGACGAAAGCGGTTGCCGGCCGCTCGAACACTTCGCGCGGACTGGCCGCCTGCTCGATGCGCCCGTCGCTCATGATGACGATGATGTCGGCAAGCGCCATCGCCTCTTCCTGGCTGTGCGTCACATGCACGAAGGTGATGCCGAGGTTCTTCTGGAGCTTCTTCAGCTCGGCGCGCATGCGGATCTTGAGGAACGGATCGAGCGCCGACAGCGGCTCATCGAGCAGCAGCGCTTCCGGGTCTGTGATCAGCGCGCGGGCGAGCGCCACGCGCTGCTGCTGACCGCCGGAAAGCTGGGCCGGGCGCCGGTTGGCATAGGGCTCCATCTGCATCAGCGTGAGCATCTCCAGCGCCTTCGCACGGCGCTCCTCCTTCTCCACGCCCTTCATCTTCAGGCTGAAGGCCACGTTGTCGATGAGGTCGAGATGCGGGAACAGGGCGTAGGACTGGAACATCATCGCCGTGCCACGCTTGGCCGGCGGCAGATCGGTCACAACAGTATTTCCGAGCCGGATATCGCCGGAGGAAATCGTCTCATGCCCGGCGATCATCCGCAGCGTCGAGGTCTTGCCGCATCCGGACGGCCCGAGAAAGCAGCAATAGCTGCCGGATGGGATCTTGAGGCTGATGGAATGGACGGCCGTGGTGCTTCCATAGATCTTGGAAACGGATACGATGTCGATCTCTGCCGCTTTGGTCATGATGGGTTCCCCTGTCGTAATGCAGAGAATGCATCAACCGTGCCAGTTCGTCGGGCAGCCGTTAGGGGACTGTTTCTAAAAGAAAACTGTCAAAACCTTTAGGCTCACTCACATTCAGCCTCCAGAATCCGCCTATTTTTTCATCTATTGTGCAAAATAATCCGCCAGATCGTATACAATCAAGCTCCGTCCTGGATACGAATGGGCCTTCTGTCCCGCGGTCATTTGCATTAGATTAGGCAACCATGAACAGCCGCCAGACGAAACCGGAAACCCTGATCGCCAGACCTGACGCCGATGGCAACGGGATCGACGGCAGCCAGCGTGCCATTCGCGACGCCATCCGCGACGCGATCGTCGACCGGCGCCTGATGCCGGGGACGAAGCTGACAGAGACGGATGTCGGCGCCCTGTTCAATGTCAGCCGAACGCTGGTGCGCGGCGCCCTTCAGGCGCTCGTGCATGAAGGTCTCGTCACCGTCGAGCGCAATCGCGGTGCCTTCGTCGCCAACCCGTCGCCGGAAGAAGCGCGCCAGATTTTCGCAACCCGCCGCATCATCGAGCCTGGCATCCTGACGGAGGCGGCGCGCCACATGACGCCGTCGCATTTCCGCCAGCTTCGCGAGCAACTGGTCGATGAAGGCCGGTTGATGAACGAGCGCGGACAGAGCGCCCGCCGGGCGGAGATCAAGGCATCCGGGGACTTCCATCTGATGATCGCCGCGATGACCGGAAACGCCGTGATGCAGCGCTTCATGGACGAGCTCATCGCGCGCTCCTCCCTCGTCATCTCGCTCTACGGACAATCCACGGTCTCAAGCTGCGGCCACAGCGAGCACACCGAAATCGTCGACGCCATCGAAGCCGGCCAGCTCGACCGCGCCAACCGCCTGATGGTGCACCATATTCGCCATATCGAGGCCGATCTCGACCTGCGCATCCGCCGCGCCAACGAGCTTCGCGACGTTCTTCTCCCCTAAGACGGGAAAGAAATATCGATCAACAACCATCTGATTTTCTTCAAGATTTTTTGTTAACCGAAAGCGGAACCAAAATCCTCGCAACGAGTTTTGCACGCGCACGACAGACAGCATGCGAGGCGCGTATGAGTTACAAGCATTTTCCGAAACCGGTCCGGATCATTCTCCAGCAGAGCCAGGAATTTACCATCGCGTCTGCCTGGGATGCGCTTGAGTTCCTGCGGGGCTGGCCCGCCGGACAGGCCGGCAGAGCCTATCGCATCGCGCTCCAGCATTGCATGGATGCCCTCGACGGCATCCTCAGCCCCCGCAAGGCGCAGGCATCCTTCATGGCCGCGGCACGCGAGGCCGGCATCTTGGCGACAACCAAGGCGCCGGCTTGATCGGGCATCGTCTCTTGACGAAAGCATAAGGGACGGACGACCATACAGTCACGAAGAGCGCGGTCAGGAGCACGACATGTCGGATATCAATTCCCCGGAAGATCCTTCCGACGACACCAAACTGACCCGCTCCAAGCGCCGTTGGGCGGAGGAAGGCAAGTTTCTAACCGGACAGGTCTCGCGGTCGGAGACCGACCGGCTGCCTCCAGGCCAGCATCTCGTCAAGAACTGGCCGGTCCTCGACCTCGGCCAGCTTCCGATGATCGAGACCGCGAGCTGGTCGTTGACGTTGAAAGGCGCCGTCGAAAACCCTGTGACGCTGGACTGGGCGCAACTGAAGGCCCTACCGCAGAGAAAATTCCTGTCGGACATTCATTGCGTCACGACCTGGTCGCGCTACGACAACAGCTGGAAGGGCGTCTCGACGCATGATCTGCTGGACTTGGTCATGCCGAAGCCCGAGGCGACCTATGTTATGCTCACGAGCTATGACGGCTATACGACAAACCTGCCACTCGCCGATTTCGCGAGCGAACATGCGCTTCTCGCCACCGACTGGGAGGGGCAGCCGCTGACGCGCGAGCACGGCGCACCGGCCCGTCTCATCGTGCCGCACCTCTATCTGTGGAAGAGCGCGAAATGGCTGACGAAAATCGAGTTCATGACCGGTGATCGCGCAGGCTTCTGGGAGAAGAACGGCTACCACATGCTGGGCGACCCATGGCGGGAGCAGCGCTATTCCGACGATTGAGGAAACCTCAATCGACCGAAAGAAAAAGGGCTCCGGCGATGTTCGCCGGAGCCCTTTTCTGATCAGTACGCCTTTTTCTTAAAAGGCTTCTTGGCGGGCTTGCTGCCATCGTCCGTCAGCTTTGGGCCGGACTTCGAGAAGCCGGCCTTGGCCGCCTTCTTCGCCCAGGGCTTGCTGTCAGGCCGGTCAGCGCTTTCGCCGCCCTCTTTCCAGCGTGGCTTGCTGTCCGAAGGCCCAGCATTGTCCTTGCGGACGAACGGCTTGCGCGGTGCGGCAGACAGATCCGGCGCGCTGTCGAGCTGGGTCACGGTAATGCCCTTTTCGAGCATGCGCTTGGGTCCCAGCGCCTCGACGAAGCTGTCGGAGAATTCGCGCGCGATTTCCACGAACGTGTTCTCCGGCATCATCTTGATCGCGCCGATTTCCTGCTTGGTGATGCGGCCGATGCGGCAGAGCATCGGGATCAGCCAGCGCGGCTCGACATTCTGCTTGCGACCGGCAGAGATGGAGAACCAGACGGCATCGCCGAAATCGCCACGCGGGGCACGCGGTTCGGACCGTTCCGGCCGAGGACCGCGGTCCCCGGATGCCGGACCGGATGACGCCCCGGATGGCTGAAACGCCGGCGTATCGATGATGTCTTCCGGCGCGGAACGGCCGGCACGCGCGAGGCGCACGAAGGCTGCCGCAACCTGTTCGGCGCTGAAGCCGGACAGGACCTGCTGGACGAAAGCCGTTTCTTCTTCGCGGATCGGATCGTTGAGCGCGGCATCGGAGAGAATGCGCTCGTCGTCCTTCTGCGAAACTTCATCGGCCGACGGGGGCTTGGCCCAGACGGCTTCGATGCGCGCGTCGCGCAGCAGCCGCTCGGCCTTGCGGCGGGCATTGGAGGTCACGATGATGGCGCTGACGCCCCTGCGTCCTGCCCGGCCCGTACGGCCGCTGCGGTGCAGCAGCGTGTCCGGGTTGGTCGGCAGGTCGGCATGGATGACGAGTTCGAGGCCGGGAAGGTCGATCCCGCGGGCAGCCACGTCGGTCGCGATGCAGACGCGGGCACGACCGTCGCGCATGGCCTGCAGCGCATGCGTCCGCTCGCTCTGGCTGAGCTCACCCGAAAGGGCGACGACCGAGAAGCCGCGATTGTTGAAGCGCGCGGTCAGGTGGTTGACGGCCGCGCGGGTAGAGCAGAACACCAGCGCGTTCTTCGCCTCATAATAGCGCAGTACGTTGATGATCGCGTTTTCGCGGTCAGAAGGAACAACGACGAGCGCCCGGTAGTCGATGTCGAGATGCTGCTTGGCCTCGGCCTGCGTCGAGATCCGCAGCGCATCGCGCTGGTAGTTCTTGGCAAGCGTCGCGATGGACTTCGGCACCGTGGCCGAGAACATCAGCGTGCGGCGATCGGCCGGTGCCGTCTCCAGCAGAAATTCGAGGTCTTCGCGGAAGCCGAGATCGAGCATCTCGTCGGCTTCGTCGAGAACGATGGCCCGGCAGGCGGAGAGATCGAGCGCACTGCGACGAACATGGTCGCAGAGACGGCCAGGTGTACCCACGACGATATGCGCACCGCGATCGAGCGCGCGGCGCTCCGTGCGGATGTCCATACCGCCGACCGAGGCGGCGATGACGGCGCCGGTCATCTCGTAGAGCCATTCGAGTTCGCGCTGGACCTGAAGCGCCAGTTCACGGGTCGGGGCGACAACGACGGCCAGCGGCTTGCTCGCCGAGCCAAAGCGATCTGCGCCATCCAGCAGCGTCGACGCGAGCGCCAGCCCGAAGGCGACGGTCTTGCCGGAGCCGGTCTGGGCGGAGACGAGCGCGTCGCGACCCGACATTTCCGCTTCGATGACGGCGGCCTGGACCGGCGTCAGGGTGGAATAGCCGCGTTTGGTCAACGCCTCGGCGATCGCCGGAACGACCCCTGCGAATTCTGTCATATGTTTGTCTCTCGGAAGTTCGAACCGTGCAGCGTGCGCAAAGTGATGCGCACATGCCTTGAGGACCGCACGCTGCGGCCCATACCATGGCGATCTCTTAATCCCTCCGACAGCAAATGTACAGAGGAGCGCCGCGACACCGATGGGCTGGCTGTTTCCGAGAGAAGCTCGGTTCAGCTCGTGAGGCGCGGACTGCGAATGATTTTGACGAAAAGGGCCTTCATCGCCGACTCGATACCCTGCGACGGGCTGACCTCGAAATAGAGGCCCGGCGATGCGCAGGCCTGCATCTTGCTGCCGATTTCTGGCTGGAACGGCTTGATCCATGTATTGTACCAACTGTTCGTGGGCAGCGGCAGGTAGGTTGTGTAGAGCACGGCGATCTTGATGCCGCGATCCTTGAGCGTCTTGCAATAGGTGACGTCGATCGGCTCCTGGCAGCGACCGCCCGTAACCTTCTTCGTGCAACCGGCCGGCTTGTAGCTATCGCCGACGCCATCGGCGACGAAATAGACGACCTTCTCCGCCTTGGCAGGGCTCGAGCCGTCACCCGGCGCCGGAATTTCACTGTTCATCCGCGTCAGCGCCTTGTCGAAGCTGGTGATCTGGTCGTTGTTGTACCCTTGAAACGGGATACTCATCAGCGAGATGGTATCGGCCTTCGTCTGGATGTCCTTCAGGTCGTCGGTGAGGCTGGAGACTTCATAAAGGTCGGCGTCCTCCGCTTTCTGCCCGAACGTATAGGCCGCCATGCGGTACTGGTTCGGATAGGTCTCGGTCTTCTCTGCCTCCTTCGTCAGCGCCGCAACGGCTTTTGCCACGACATCGATGCGGATGGTGGCACCGACCTTTCGGGCGACGAAATAATTGCTGTTCTTGTCGGCAACGCCTTTTTCCGAAACGATGTGGCAAGCGAAGGCGCAGTTGCGCGAGCCTGAATCCGCCTGGTTCTTGGTTGCAGCGATCAGCTTGTCCACATCCTCAGGCGTCGCGCCGACGCCCATGGACGGTGTGTTGTCGAGCAGCATGTAGAAATCCATGAAGGAGTTCGACTGGAAGGTCGCCTTCGCGATGCCATCCACCTCGATGGTGTCCTTGCCGAAGATCTTCATGAACGTGGTCGGCACGAGCGTAGAAAACGTCGCCGACACGTTGATGTCGCGGCCGGACTTCACGACGCTGACGTTGAAGGTTCGTGCAGTCTCCTCGAGGTCGTCGGGGTCAGACTTCCCCGCCGCCTTGCTCGGCAGATCGATTGCCGTCCCGTCCGCCATCTGTGCGGCGAAGATACTGCGCGCCTCGCTCTCGCTCACGCTGACGGAACCGTCCGCCGTCATGGCCATGGCCTCAGCGACGCCGGCCGACTTGTCGGTGATCGACCCGACCACCGCGGCGTCTGCCGCCCATTGCAGCCTGGTCTTGACCTTGATTGCGTGCGTCACGTCGAGCGCCAGCCCGGCCGTGCCCAGCAGCGGCATCAGCGACAGAGCCCCGATAATGGCAAGATTGCCGGAACGATCGACGAAAAAACGCTTGAACATGATGACAGCCCTACCCGCGCCATGTCTCCCGGCGCTTCGGCACAACGTAAGTCACCACTTTAAATTTAGGGTGAAACAGGGAAGTAAACAAATTCCAAAACACGCACCTGCTCGGCGAGCATGGTGGAGATCATGAAACCGTGAAGGGTTTTACGGTTAAGTTTCCTTGCGCCTGCCGGTCCTTGGCTTACATCTAGAGATGCGATGAGGAGTCGCCGACGCCTATGGGAGGAATGATGATGGAAACGTCAGGTCATCTGAAAGTGCAATACGACTTCAGAAGCGGAACAGTCCTGCTCCAATGCCGCGATAGAAGCCATGTGCTTGTAGAGCGCTTCAACACGAAGGAAAGCGCAGAAGCGGCAGCCATTCAGTTCGCTCGGAAGAACTGGGACTATTCGGAGCCGCAGTCGGATACGCAGCACTAGTGCCAAGTATCGAGCCCCGGAAATAACGGGCCATCATTCGAACGACAAAGGCCGGGGATATCACCCGGCCTTTTTGACATGAAGAGCGAGACGAAAAGCCCTGCCCGGATCGTGCGAAGGAAAAGCCATCAGTGGCGGGAAGGCTCCATGTCCTGACGGCGCAGATCGTCGATGGCTGCGACGGCCTCCTCTGCCGTCCAGCCCGCGCTGACAGCAGCCCGGATCAGACGCGCATCGGCTTCCACTTCCAGCTTCACGAAGAGCGGTTCCAGCGCTTCCTGCGCTGTTACGACGTTCGGTTCAGCGACCGCTGTGGCCGGCTTCTGCATGGACATGATCTCTTCTCCTATTATTTTCAGACTCCCCGGAATGGAACCAGATCGAAACTGGTTCCATTTTTTGTTCGCAATATGTCTGGGAAAGTCGATGGCGCGAATTAGATCGATCGGTCAAAGATCGTTTTCGGTCAGCGCGAAATGGTCCATGATCACGCGGATATTCCTCTTGTGCGCCTTGAAGTAGATGTCGAACGCATCACCCACCAGAGGCACGGCGCCGATCGTCGCGTCCACGCCGAGATTGTAGAGCATCCGCGCGATCTTGCGCTTGGGAAGACCCAGCCTGCGGCCCTCGTTGACGATGGCAAGACCGATGATCGCACCGGTCGCATCACCGAACACGGGAACGAGCCCGAGTAGTGCGTCGGCGCCGAACCGGAACCGCGTCCCCGGAATGCCGACGGCCGTATCCATGATGCGGGCGAGCTTGGCGAGCCGGCGTAACCGCCGCAATTGCTCGACACGGCCGACATCGCCGGCCGCTTCGGCAAAATCGGCTGCATATGCTGTCGTCGCCATCAAAAGCCACTCCTGTGTTAGTGTTACTTTACATGTGGAGTGCTTGTTCATCCGAGACAAGAGATGGGAAGAACACTTTTGTAAGATGCACGCCCCAAAAACAGGACCGTCGAGGGAACAATCCTGCCCGCAACTTAGGATGACTGTCGAACCTATTCGTAATGACCTGAAGATGCGAAGAGAAGCCTAAGTCTCACAACTGGGGAATTCTTGTCCCGAAGCATTGGGAACCGCCAGTACTTTAAGGATAATTTACATATGGCACCCTATTTTCGGGGAATAATATGATCGTCATCTAAAAAAGCGAACCGGCCGTATGTCTCTCTTTTCTTCATCTGACGGTGCCATCCTTCAGGCGCTCGATCAATCGCAAGCGATCATCGAATTCGACCTCACGGGGAAGATCCTTCGCGCGAATGCCAATTTCTGCCGCGCTATCGGCTATGACTCCGGCGAGATCGTGGGTCGCCATCACAGCATGTTCGTCATGCCGGAGGAAGCACGTTCACCGGCCTATGCGGCCTTCTGGCAGGCGCTCGCCAAGGGCAAGTTCCAGCAGGCGCAGTACAAGCGCCTGGGCAAAGGCGGACGCGAAGTCTGGATCGAGGCCTCTTACAACCCCGTCTTCAAAGGAAAGCGACCGGTCAAGGTCGTGAAGTTCGCAACGGACATTACGGCATCGAAGATCAAGAGCCTGAGCGACAATGGCAAGCTCGAGGCCTTGTCGCGTGCGCAGGCCGTCATCGAATTCACGCCGGACGGTCGCATCGTTTCGGCAAACGAGAACTTCCTGTCCGTGCTCGGCTATCGGCTGGAGGAGATCGTCGGCCAGCACCATGCAATGTTCTGCGAGCCTGCCTACGTCCAGTCTGCGGCCTACAGGACGTTCTGGGAGCAGCTCGCCGGTGGCGCGTTCGTGACCGACCAGTTCCTGCGCCTCGGCAAAAATGGCCGACGGGTTCATATTCAGGCGACCTATAATCCGATCGTGGATGAGAGCGGCCGGGTGGTGAAGGTCGTGAAGTTCGCGACCGACATGACAGAACGGGTTCGCGCCATCGAGGAGCTGGGGGCCGGTCTCGGGCGCCTTGCACAGGCCAATATCAGCGAGACACTCGACCGTCCGTTCACGCGGGAGTTCGAGCAGTTGCGTCACGACTTCAATATGTCGATCGGCGGCTTCCAGCAGACGCTGGTGAATGTTCTCGGGCAGACGGAAAACCTCAACGGCCATAGCCACACCATGCGTGAGGCGTCCGGCATCCTCGCGCAGCACACCCGTGAACAGGCCGCCGCGCTCGAGGAAACATCGGCTGCGCTGGAGCAGATCACCATCACCGTGCGCCAATCGAACGAGCGCGTGCAGGATACGCGCAATCTCGTGAAGCAGGCCAAGGAACAGGCCGGCCACTCCGTGACCGTCGTCGGCGACACCGTTGCCGCCATGCAGCGCATCGAAACCGCTTCATCCTCCATCGGGCACATCATCGGCGTCATCGACGAGATCGCGTTCCAGACCAACCTGCTGGCATTGAACGCAGGCGTGGAGGCAGCCCGGGCCGGCGAAGCCGGTCGCGGCTTTGCCGTGGTCGCGCAGGAGGTGCGTGAGCTGGCCCAGCGCACGGCGCGTGCGGCAAAGGAAATCAAGGATCTGATCTCGAACGCCTCACGGGAAGTCGTGGACGGTGTCCGCCTCGTCGGCGATACCGGACGGGCTCTGACGGAAATCGAGGTGTTCGTCGCTTCGATCAACGAGAACATCGACGCCATCGCCGCCGCCGCATCCGAGCAGACCACCGGCCTTGGCGACATCAGCGCCTCGGTCAACAGCCTCGACGGCATGACCCAACAGAACGCGACCATGGTGGCCCGCACGACCGAACTGAGCCATACGCTCGCACAGGGCGCGGCCACGCTCGCCGACCTCGTCTGCCGCTTCCAGCTCAACCACAACAGCACCACCCGCGAGCCCGCCGCCGCCAAGCCGGCACGTCACATCGAGACGTCGGCCTTTCGAAAGACCGCTTGAGCCTCAATGCTGGAAGCTTCCCGAATGGTTGAACAAAAAGGCCCGGTGCAGCACCGGGCCTTTGGCGTTGTAACGACTGCACCTCGGCGGTAACGAGCTTTGTCGGGTGCTTGCCCCTCCTTCTCCCGCCCTTCCGCACGTCAACCGAAACCTGACGTTCGACGTGACCGGCGTCAGGCCGTAAGCGCCGGAAGGTTGAGCGATCGATCCTGAAGGGCTTCGATGGGGCATGGACGGCCGAACAGGAAGCCCTGTACCTCGTCGCAGCCCTCCGCAACCAGGACGTGGAGCTGCTCCTCCGTCTCCGCGCCTTCGGCAAGGATGGTCACATCGAGGCTCTTGCCGAGTGCAACGATGGCTCGGATGAAGGCCTTCGACTGGCGGCCGTCCAGTTCGTTGACGAAGCTTCGGTCGAGCTTGATCTTGTCGAACGGGAATACCCGAAGCGTTTCCAGCGAGGAATACCCCGTTCCGAAATCGTCGATCGCGATCATCACGCCCATTGCACGGATCTGGCGGAGAATGTGGAGTGCCCTGCCCTTGTCGCCGATAATGGCGCTTTCCGTGACCTCCAACTCCAATCGCGACGGCGGAAGACCCGTTCGCAGCAGGACGGAGCGGACCTTGTCCACGAGCGAGACATCCCCGAGCTGCAGCGGCGACAGGTTGACCGCGATCTTGTGACCGAGACCCCAGGCAACGGCTTCGCGACAGGCCTCCTCAAGCACCCAGTCGCCGATCGGGGAGATGAGCCCGCATTCTTCCGCAATCGGAATAAAAGTCGCCGGTGAGATCAGCCCGCGCTGCGGATGCCGCCAGCGCAGCAGCACTTCGTATCCGGTCGTCTCACGCGTCCTCGCCGACTTCTGCACCTGATAGACGAGAAAGAACTGCCTCTCCTCAAGCGCAACGCCGAGATCGCGGCCCATGGCGCGACGTTCGCGCGCAGCCTCGTCCATCGCGGCTTCGTAGAAGCTGATGCGCTGTTCCGGCTGCGCCTTGGAGCGATACATCGCCATGTCGGCATTGTTCAGCAGCTTCTCGCGGTCCGCGGCGTCCGAGGGATAGACCGACACGCCGATGCTGGCGCCGGGCAGGATCTCCGTCTCATCGATGACGATCCGCTCGGTCAGCGCCCGAAAAAGGCGGCCGATGAAATCCTCGAGGTCCTTTTCCTGAACAAAACGCTTGAAGGCAACGAACTCGTCCCCGCCGAAGCGTCCGACGGCCTCGTGCTCGCCCATGAGTTTCTGCATCCGGCTCGCCAGCGCATAAAGCACCTTGTCGCCCATCGCATGGCCGTAGCGGTCGTTGATTTCCTTGAAATCGTCGAGATCGATGCAGATGGCCGCGACTTTCTCCGAGCCGCTGACAGTCTCGATCGCGGCGTCGAGCCGCTCGCCGAACTGGTGCCGGTTGGCAAGGCCCGTCAGGGCATCGTGCCGGGCGAGATGCCGGATCTTTTCCTCGGCATCCACACGCGCGGTGATGTCTTCGAGCGTCATGACGAAGGAACCATCGCCGGTCGGCCGATGTACCGTGCGGATCGTCCGTCCGCTCGCCACCTCCCGCGCTGTTTCGCCCCCACCGGGGGCCATAAACAGTGCGCGATGCTGCTCGTACAGCCCGTCCGCGTCATGCGATCCGGTCTGGTCGGTCTTGAAACGCTCGTAACAGAGCGAATGAAAGGTCCGCCCGACGATGTCCAACGAGCGGGGAAACTCGATGATCTCGCGGAAGAGTTCGTTGTGCAGAATCAGCCGCTCGTTCGCGTCGAAAAGTGCAATCCCGTGCCCCATGGTGTTCAGCGCAATCGAGAGATTGTTGGTGACGTCGAGCAGCCGTGCCGCGCTGTCCTTGGCTTCGGTACAGTCGCGCGTGATCTTGGCAAAGCCGATATGATCGTTGTGCTCGTCGTAGATCGGGTCGATCACGACGGACGCCCAGAACGCCGTACCATCCTTGCGATACCGCCATCCCTCCGTCTCGAACTTGCCCGTGGCAAGCGCCGTGCGCAGAGCGTGTTCGGGCGCGCCGTTCACGCGTTCGTCTTCGGAGTAGAAGACGGCAAAGTTCTTGCCGACGATCTCGCCGTCGGCATAGCCCTTCATGCGTTGCGCGCCAACGTTCCAGTTGGTTACCCGACCCGAGGGATCGAGCAGGTAGATCGCGTAGTCGCTGACGCCCTGGACGAGATGCCGGAACCGCGTGTTCATGGCCATGGTCGCGTTCTCGGACCGGCTGGCGAAAAGAGCGGCAGCAAGAACGGAAAACAACAGCGACAAGGCGGTCGTGGCGATCACGATGACCATAAGGGCCGGCGACAGCAGGTTCGACGGGAGCGGCGAGTCGGCCATCGGCGTCATGACAACACCACCCATCGAGGTGAAATGCATGGAGACGACGCCGAGCGTCAGAAGGCTTGCCGCAGCGGCCAGACGCTTCGGACTCCGGCGCCCAAGGCTCACGCACGCAAATCCGGGAACCGAAAACAGTACGGCAAGAAGAATGGCGCTCCAGACGAGAGTCGCATTCCAGTGGATCGCGCCGGGAAACTCGATGGCCGTCATGCCGACAAAGTGCATCGTGGAAACGCCGAGACCGAACAGAATACCGGCCATGATGAAGGCCAGACGGCCGGTCAGCAACGAGGCAACCGCGACCGCAAGAAAGGTCGTCGTCACCGAGATCGCAAGCGACAGCAGCGTGCGCGACGGCTCGTAGCCGAGAACCAGCGAAGCCTCATAGGCCAGCATCGCGACGAAATGCGTCGCCCATATGCCGAAACCGCCGGACGTCCCGGCGCTGACGAGCCAGATCCACCGCACATATCCACCCGCACGATGGGCGCGCTGCAGAAGCATCATGGCTGCCGCACAGGAAACGAGACACAGAAAACCGGCAAAAACAACCAGACGCAAATCATGCTCCGTTGTGATGCACGAGAGAACTCTGAGCATGGGCACGCCTCATGGCGAACCGCCGCAACCCATAAAGGTGCGTGGGTCGAAAATATAGAGAAACAGGCATCCGAACGGCTGACTGCGTGACGAAAGCGATGATGGGGGACACCGGAGCAAGGCCGTGGGAACAGCGACCCGATCGGCATCCCGGCTCACACTACCTCCGGAATCCTTCAAGCCGCATTAATGCGTCCCATTTATAGGGTGAAAGATGCATCCTTATTTCCGGGCGAAGTCGCTGCGGACGATCCCGTATCGCTGGAGTTTGTCGTAGAAGGTCTTGCGGGGAATACCGAGCGCCTCGATCGTCCTCTGTACGTCCCCCTCGGCCTCACGAAGAGCGGTGCGGATGAGCTCCGCCTCGATCCGGTCCATCCGCTGCGGCAGCGTACCGGCTCCTGTATCCGATACATCCAGCGCGCCCGGAGACGCCCCCTCCGGTGAAAAACCCAACACAGTCCGCTCGGCGAAATGGGTGAGTTCGCGCACATTGCCGGGCCAGTCATGCTCGGCCAGATAGCGACGCACGGCATCGGTCATGACGGGCACGTCCCGCTTGAAGCGCGATGCGGCTCGGACGGCGAAGGTGGAGAACAACAGCGGAATATCGTCGCGGCGCTCGCGCAGGGGCGGGATCGACAGCGTCACGACATTCAGCCGGTAATAGAGATCCTCGCGAAAATCGCCTCGAGACCGCGGATCGCCGAGGTCCACCTTCGTCGCCGCCACCACCCTGAGATCGACCGGGCGCACCTCGTTGGTGCCGAGCGGCGTTACCTCGCGCATTTCCAGCACGCGCAGCATCTGCACCTGCGTCGCAGGCGCCATGCTCTCGATCTCGTCGAGAAACAGGGTGCCCCCGCTCGAATGCTCGATCCGACCCACGCGCTTCTTCTGCGCACCGGTGAAGGCGCCGGGTTCGTGCCCGAAAAGCTCGCTCTCGATGACCTGCTCCGGCAGCGCGCCGCAGTTCAGCGCAACGAAATGCCCCTTCGCTCGCCGGCTCCAGCGGTGCAGCAGCGTTGCCACGACCTCCTTGCCGCTGCCGGTCTCCCCCGTCATCAGCACGTCGACATCCGTGTCGGCGATCTGACGGATCGTCTCGCGCAGCCGCTCCATGGCCGGTGTCTGCCCGATCAGCAGTCCGCCATCCCGCGCCTCTTCCGCCGCATCGCGCAACGCCCGGTTTTCCAGCACCAGCCGGCGTTTTTCTCCAGCATGCATGACACCCTGCACCAGCCGGTCGGTCGGAAACGGCTTGGGCAGGAAATCATAGGCACCATCCCGGATCGCCTTCACTGCCATCGGAATATCGCCGTGCCCCGTCATGAGGATGACGGGGATATCCGGATCGATGCGGCGGATACGGTCGAACAGCTCCAGACCGTCGATAAGCGGCATGCGGATGTCCGTGACGACGACGCCGGGGAAGCGCGGATCGAGCAGGGCCAGCGCTTCCAACGCGGAGGAGACGGCGGTGACGGTGAAGCCGCCGAGTTCCAGCGTCTGCCGCGTCGCCTTCAGGAGATCGCGGTCATCATCGACCAGGAGAACGTTGACCTCGCTCATGCCTCTGCCCTTTTCAGGTGAATGGTGAAATGCGCCCCACGATCCGAACTCTCGACGGCGATGCGCCCGCCGTAATCGGCAAGGATATCCCGCGAGATGACGAGCCCGAGCCCGAGGCCACGCTCCTTGGAGGTGTTGAACGGCGTGAAGAGCGCGCTCATGATGTCCGGCGAGATGCCCGGACCGTTATCCCGGACATGCAGAAGGACATCGTCGCCCTGCGTCTCGACCTCGACATCCACCCGCGCATCGCTGCGGCCGGACAAAGCCTCCAGTGCGTTCTGCAACAGATTGATCAGCACCTGCTCCAGCCGCACGCGATCGCCGAGCACAAGGAGGTCCGCGTCCGGCAGGCCGATCTGCAACGCATCGAGCCGCCCGGCGAACCGGCTCTTCAACAGCATGACGGCGCTCTCCACGATGGTGCGGACGGACACCGGCCCGGCCGGCGCCCGGCCCTTGCGGGAAAACGTCTTCAACTCATCGGTGATGCTGCCGATCCGGTCGGTCAGCGCGGCGATGCTCTCGAGATTTTCGTCGACCGGCCCCGTCTGCGCGCGCGTCAGGAACACGCGGGCATTGTCGGCATAGGCGCGGATGGTGGCGAGCGGCTGGTTGATCTCATGTGCGACGCCCGCAGCAACCTGCCCGAGGATGGCAAGCCGGTTGGCATGGACGAGCTCCTGCTGCACGCCCTGAAGCTTGGTTTCCGTCGCCCGGTGACCGGCGATCTCGTCTTCCAGCCTGTCGCGTGCCGATGTCAGGGCTTCCGTGCGCTCGCGCACCCGCCGCTCCAACTCCTCGCGCGCGGCCAGTTCCCGCGCCAGCCGCCCGATCGCCTGCTGGCGACGGGCCAGCAGAAACGCCGCCAGCGCGGCCATCGGCAGGACGACCGCGAGGCCTTGCAAACGCTTGCTCTGAACCGACGCAGCAACGGCAGCATCGGTCTCCACGAGATAATCGAGGCTCCAGCCCGTCGAGAGCACGGCAACGGCGAGACGCAGGAAATCCCGCTGGCGCTCGCCGGGCATGACGGCACTCACCCGCTCGACACCCGGCGACATCCTCTCAAGTACCGTGATCGGCACCGGCGTCAGCGGCGCATCGCCGAATTGAAGACTGGTGCGGATCGCATCGAGGCTGTCGGGGGCGAGAGGCGTCATCGCCATGAACCGCCAGGAGGGAACACTGGTGATCAGTACGACGCCGTTCTGGTCGGTCACGAAGGTCGGCCGCCCCGCCATGCTCCAGTCGGTCTCGATCTGGTCGAATTCCATCTTGGCCACGACGACGCCTAGAGGGCCGGACGCGCCTTCGATCCGCTGCGAAATATAGAGGCCCGGACGCTTGCTGACCGATCCGAGCGCGAAATGCTCGGCCGTCCCCGCCGCCATTGCCTTGGTGAAATATTCGCGGAACGTATAGTCGTTGCCGACGAAGCTCGTCGGCTCCTGCCAGTTGCTCGACGCAATCGCGATCCCGTCCCGCCCAATGACATAGATGACGGCTGCGTTCGTATCGGCGACGATCTCCTCCAGCTTGCGGTCGAGGCTCAGGCTGCGCTCCGCATCGGGCCGCTCGAGCGTATCGGCAAGCTGACGATCCCGGGCCAGCAGCATCGGCAAGGCGCGCGGTCGCTCCAAGACGGCTCTGAGGTGCGCGACCTTCAAGCTGGTATCCGTGCGGGCCTGTGCTTCCAGCGTCCGGAGCGCGTCCTCCCGTCCGAGATAGGACCCCGCCAATATCGCCACCATCAGCCCGGCAAGGACAAACGCCCCAAGGACGACCCAGGGAAGAACGCGGTCCCGAGGGGCGGATTTCGGACGGATCTGGAGCGGATGGTGCATATCCTATTGTGCATAAATTCGGACAAACCGCAAACGACACCGTGCGGAAATCCGCATGATCCGTCTCTACGGCCGACAGGCACTAGGATCTTTCCAAGGAAAAACAATAGGCTGACCTGCGTCTGAAAACTGGCACGCTCTTTGCAAATCTCTCGCTTGAGTAGGAACAGTCCCGGGAGAGCCAGTTGGCGGGGGACGCAAGGAGGAACGACATGCACGCGATACCCGAACCGATGGCACCCCAGTCGAAGCTGCCCTTCTACCGGCATCTCTATTTCCAGGTCCTCACCGCGATCATCGCGGGTATCCTGCTGGGTCACTTCTACCCGCAACTCGGAACACAGCTGAAGCCTCTGGGCGATGCCTTCATCAAGCTGGTGAAGATGATCATCGCGCCGGTCATCTTCCTCACCGTCACCACCGGCATCGCCGGCATGTCGGACCTGAAGAAGGTCGGCCGCGTCGCCGGCAAGGCGATGCTGTACTTCCTGACGTTCTCGACGCTGGCGCTTGCCGTCGGCCTCGTCGTCGCCAACCTCGTGCAGCCGGGCGCCGGCATGCACATCAGCGCCGCCTCGCTGGATGCGACGGCTGTGGAGACCTATACGACGAAGGCGCATGAGGCGAGCATCGTCGGCTTCCTGATGAACATCATTCCGCAGACCATCGTCGGCGCCTTTGCCGATGGCGACATTCTGCAGGTCCTGTTCTTCTCCGTGCTGTTCGGCATCGCGCTCGGCATGGTCGGCGACAAGGGCCGTCCCGTCACGGACTTCCTGAATGCCGTGACCGCCCCCATGTTCCGCCTCGTGGCCATCCTCATGAAGGCCGCACCGATCGGTGCCTTCGGCGCCATGGCCTTCACCATCGGCAAATACGGCATCGGCTCGATCGCCAACCTCGCCTTCCTCATCGGCACCTTCTACCTGACGGCCGCGATTTTCGTCTTCGGCATCCTCGGCGCCGTTGCCCGCTACAACGGCTTCTCGATCCTGGCGCTGATCCGCTACCTGAAGGAAGAGCTTCTGCTCGTCCTCGGCACGTCGTCTTCGGAAGCAGCCCTTCCCGGCCTGATGGCGAAGATGGAACGTGCGGGCTGCAAGCGCTCGGTCGTCGGACTCGTCATCCCCACGGGTTATTCGTTCAACCTCGACGGCACGAACATCTACATGACGCTCGCCGCCCTGTTCATCGCCCAGGCGACCGATACGCCGCTCGGCTATGGTGACCAGATCCTTCTGCTGCTCGTGGCCATGCTCTCGTCCAAGGGTGCTGCCGGCATCACAGGCGCCGGCTTCATCACGCTCGCTGCCACGCTCTCGGTCGTTCCCTCGGTTCCCGTCGCCGGCATGGCGCTGATCCTCGGCATCGACCGCTTCATGTCGGAGTGCCGCGCGCTCACCAACTTCATCGGCAACGCGGTCGCAACCGTCGTCGTCGCCCGTTGGGAAAACGAGCTGGACAAGGACCAGCTCGCCGCAGCCCTCGCCGGCAACGCCCCGCCGCTGGTCGAACCGGTACCCGCCCTCCAGGCTGCGGAATAACCTTCGAATTGCACCGGATGCCTCTTGGCTTTCGGTGCCACCCTCCCCCCGGCATCGCCCGTGGGGTGCCTCCCAAGGCCGAACCCCCCGCCACAAGCGGGGGTTTTCGTTTGCCCGGTCAAGGCAGCTTGCCCCACCGGATCAGCCAAGACCCGGCTCCGTCGAACACGCAAAACGCGAAACGCCCGCGACAAGGCGCGGGCGTTTGGTGGGGCCGTCCGGCAGATGCCGGCGGCAGGTATTCGATGTCAGATCAGAGAGCGGCGGCCGAACGGGCGACGGTGCGGATGTCGCTGCGGGCAATGCCGAGATCGTTGAGTTCGTGGGTCGTCATGCGGCCGAGTTCGTTGACCGTCTGACGGTACTTGCGCCACGTGCTGAAAGAGCGCGCTACGTTCATGATATTCCCTTTCCAAGGTCTTCGAGGGGTCTTTCGAAACACCGTCTGGATGTTTCCGAGTGCCAGACCCCGTTGCTGTTCGATGACCGTTTTATACGCCTCCGCACCGCGACCAACCAGCGCAAAGCCCTCAGGCCACCCATGCGCCAGCCGCACGGCTTTCCCGCATTCAATCGGTTCGCTCCCTTAGCAACACATGGCGGCAACATATGAAAAGCCGGCCGCCCTTTCGGAACGACCGGCTCGTCAAATCGCTAATTTGCTGAAGCTTACATCTTCGGCAGAAGAACCTTGTCGATGACGTGGATAACGCCGTTCGACTGCTTCACATCGGCAATGGTGACATGGGCCACGCCGCCGGTTTCGTCGGTGAGCGTGATCTTGCCGCCCATTTCCTTGGCCTTCAGCACGCAGCCGCCGACGGTCTTCACGTCATGCTCGCCGCCATCGTCCTTGATCATCTTGGCGATCGCCGTGGACATCGCATCGGCAGCGACGACGTGGCAGGTCAGGACCTTGGTCAGCTGGGCCTTGTTTTCAGGCTTCAGAAGCGTTTCCACGGTGCCCTTCGGCAGCGCCTCGAAGGCTTCGTTGGTCGGTGCGAAGACTGTGAACGGGCCCTTGCCCTGCAGGGTCTCGACCAGACCGGCCGCCTTGACGGCGGCGACCAGCGTCGTGTGGTCCTTGGAGTTGACGGCGTTCTCGACAATGTTCTTGTCTTCGAACATGGCAGCGCCGCCGACCTTCGGGTTGGCGGCATAGGCGGAAACGGCGGTGGCGGAAACGAGTGTCGCAAGGGCGATGGTACGGAGTGCGGACGTCAACATGGATGGTTCCTCTTCCTGTTCGGTTCTCGGCCCGGCGCGGTCGCGCCTTTCGGGGCGTCACGTCTCGGGTGACAGACAGGAGACGAGCCGGCCGCAGAAAGAGTTTCGGCCGGAGAGAGCCCCGGCCGATGAATCATTAAGAAGTGTTGAGCATGTCCCGATCAGGGATGGCGCGCCTGCCCGGCTGCGATGACAGGCCCTGTAGGCAGGCCGGTCGGCGATCCGCCGGGCGGCTCGACGCTGACGGCAAGCGTCATGCCGTCGCCAAGGTTCGCCCGCAGCGCTGAGGGAACCTCGATCACGCCGCGGCCATCCTGCGGCAGGACACCGAGCGGCACAGGGGCGGCATCGCCGCCCGGAACCATCCACAGCTGTAGCGAGCGCGGCTGCCCTGCATCGGCGGCAACTGGCGTCACGGCGATCCGTCCGCTCGCAGCATCGTAGGAGGCGAGCAGCGCCAGAGGCGACCCCTCGCCCGTCATGGAGGCGACAAGCGGTGCAGGCGGCGCCGCGGGTCCGAACAGTCCTTGCTGGAAGGCAGCCATACCGACGACGGCCGCCAGCGAGGTGAAGGCGATGCCCCGCCAGAGCGCCAGGGAGTGCCACCATCCGGCACGTGCGGCACCGGCGGCAACGGGAGTGCCGAACAGGCGCGCCTCGATCTTCGGATAGACAGTGCGCGGCGGCGTTTCCTCGTCCGCCGGCTCCAGCGGGCTCAGACGGTCTTCCCACTGGGCGACAAGCAGGGCGAACGCCGGTTCACGCTCGATCCGGATTTCCAGCCGCTTCCGATCGGCGAAGGACAGCACGCCCACGGCATACTCGGCGGCAAGCACCTCGTCGCGGGAGCGGTCTCTGTCGCTGTCATCCAACTCGGTCATCGCTCCAGGCACTCTTTCAGTTTCAGGAGGCTGCGGCGCAGCCAGGTTCGCATCGTATTGAGCGGCACGCTATAGCGCTCCGCCAGTTCCTGGTAACTCAATCCCTCGACATAGGCGTTCCGGACGGCATCGGCTCGCTCCGGGGGAAGTTCGCCCATGCAGCGGTCAATCCGCCGCCCTTCGCCGAGGCCGATCGAGACGGCCTCAGGATCGGGGCCGCCATCGGCGATCTCGAGCCCCTCGTCACCGATCGTGTCGGCTGCCGGCCGGCGTGCCCGGATCATGTCGATCGCCTGGTTGCGCGCGATGGCCGCCAGCCAGCCGTTCGGGTTCACGCCCGTCGCCGCGTACCGGTCTGCACGCTGCCAGATTTTGACGAAGACATCCTGAAGAGCATCCTCGGCATCCGTCCGATCCTTGAGGATACGCAGGCAGATGGCAAAGAGTTTCGGGGAGACGGCGGAATAAAGCGACGCCAGCGCTGCGCGATCGCCCATGGCGACCTTTGAAATCAGTCCGGCGATATCAAGACTGGGCACGAAGCCGCCTTTCTCACGGGAGACGCGGCCTTGATGGCCAAGACGCCTTCGAACAACGAGCCGCCGTCAGGCCACTCCTCCACACTGCAGCGCAAGATATAGCGCTTTATTTCACTGTCCAGTGACGTAAGCGAGCATTTCAAGACAAGGATCGTTCACGGCTGCACTACAGTCATAACGGCTATAAAACGGCCGCTACGCATCGCTCGGTTGCGGCCTGAAGGTCGCGACGCGATAGCCGTAGAAAAGAACGATCAGCACGAAGATGCCGGTGGAGACCGGATCGACATAGGTCGAAACGACATCATAAGCCTGACCGAGCAGATAGCCGGCAAGCGCCAGCCCGGAGGTCCAGGCGACGGTTCCGATGAGCGAGAAGATGGTGAAGGTGGAGAGCGGCATACGGGCGATGCCGGCGGGCACCGAGATCAGCGTGCGGATCGTCGGAATGAGCCGGCCGACGAGGATGGCGGTCGCCCCCTTCTCGCGAAACCGCCTGCTTGCTGCGTCCACGTCCGCCTCGGTCAGCGTCAGCCAGCGCCCATGCTTTGCTGCCAGCCGTTTCATCCGCGCTTCGCCGAGCTTTCGCCCGGCATAATACCACGGCATGACCCCGAGCAGCGATCCGATGCTGCCCGCGACGATGACGGTCACGATCGACATGTCGCCCTGCGAGGCACGATAGCCGGCGAGCGGCATGATGAGTTCCGAGGGGATGGGCGGGAAAATGTGTTCCAGGAACATGAGAAGCGCGATGCCCCACGGGCCGAACATCTGCATCAGGCTTTCAACGATATTTTCCATGGGTCCTCGAACGGGGTATTATTCCGGCCCCAATGTGATGTTGCTGCGGTGCGAAAGGAAGAGGTCTACCGCACGAGTGTGATCACGTAATCGGCAATAAGCTTGATCGAAAGTATCATCAACGTGAACTGCACGATCTTGAAGAACAGGCCATCGGGGATGACGAGCGTCAGCCGCCGGCCCGCGATCGTGCCGATGATGGCGGCCGGCGCCAGCCAGAGGACCAGCGACGTATCGTAGTTGGAGAACTGCTGCAGCTGCCAGTAGGGAAAGATCTTCGCGACATTCACAATGGCGAAGAGAATGGTGGACGTCCCGGCAAACGTCATTTTCTCCAGCCGCTGCGGCAGCACATACATCTGGTAGGGCGGCGCGCCGGAATGGGACACGAAGCTCGTCAGTCCCGTCAGCGTTCCCCAGAAGAGACCGCCCGGAACATCGGCCTCACGTGCGGCCTTCCGGTAGCGCGCGCCGAACCAGATGTTGAGGCAGAAGAGCACGCCGACGAGCCCAACGAGTGCCCCGATGACCACGGCCGACAGATGGGCGCTGAACAACCAGCCGAGAAAGACGCCGAAGAGTGCTGCAGGCGTCAGGATGACGAGGTTCCTGCGCGAGAAATCCTTGCGGTAAAGGTACAGCCCGACCATGTCGCTCGCGACATAGATCGGCAGCAGCAGCGCCGCGGCCGTCACCGGCGAGATGACGAGCGCCAGCAGCGGCACGGAAATGGTGCCGACCATCGGCAGTCCACCCTTGGACAGGCCGACCAGAAAAGCGGCGACGACGGCGATGGCGATCACCAGCGGCGTATGTTCAATCATGGAATTGCCGGCGCGGACGCCGCCTTGATGCGAGAGTATGCCGCAATCGAGGCTCCTCCAGAGACTGCGGCGTGTCCGCCGATCTGTTCAGGATCGGCGGCACGTCGTCAAGTCTAAAGCTGCCCGCGTGGGCAGTCCGAGGAAACGTCGAAACTTAGCGGACCAGCGCTTCCGGCAGCAGTGCCTGCGGCATGTCCTGATAGCTGACCGGACGCAGGAAGCGATAGATCGCCAGCGTGCCGACGGACGTCGTACGGCCGTCCGACGTTGCCGGATAGGGGCCGCCATGGACCATGGCCGGAGACACCTCGACGCCGGTGCCGAACCCGTTGACGAGCAGGCGCCCGGCCAGAAGTTCGAGCTTCGGCAGGAGCTTGCGAGCCGCTTCGTGATCCGCCTCGTCGATATGGAGTGCCGCCGTCAGCTGACCTTCCATCGCGTCGATCACCGCCTCGAGTTCCGCGGCATCCGCGCAGCGGATGATCAGACCGGCCGCACCGAAGACTTCGTCCTGCAGGTCGTGATGCGCGAGAAAGGCCTTGGCGCTCGTCTCGAACAAGGCGGCACGGCCCTGCGTCGCAGTGCCTTCCAACCCTTGCGCCAGCGTCTTCACCTCGGCGTGGCCCGACAAGCGGGTGACGCCTGAGAGATAAGCCTTGCAAATGCCGCTGGTGAGCATGGTCTGCGCCGGAATGGCGCTCAGCGCTTCGCCGGCCGCCGCGATGAAGGCATCGAGCCCGGGGCCGTCGATGGCGAGAATCAGGCCGGGATTGGTGCAGAACTGGCCGGCACCGAGCGTCAGCGAGCCGGCAAAGGCCTTGCCGATGGCGGCGCCGCGAGTGGCCAGCGCATGTTCGAACAGGATAACCGGATTGATCGAGCTCATCTCGGCATAGACCGGGATCGGCACCGGGCGTTCCGCCGCAATCTTCATCAGCGCCGTGCCGCCGGCGCGCGAGCCGGTGAAGCCGACAGCGCGAATGCGATGATCGGCGACCAGTGCCTGACCGATGGCCCGGTCCTCATCGAACAGTATCGAGAACGTTCCAGCCGGCAGGCCGCAATCGGCAACCGCCTTCTGCACGGCGCGACCAACGAGCTCAGACGTGCCGGGATGGGCGGAATGCGCCTTGACGATCACGGGGCAGCCGGCGGCAAGCGCGGAGGCCGTATCCCCACCGGCAACCGAGAAGGCCAACGGAAAGTTGGAGGCACCGAAAACGGCGACGGGGCCGACGGCGATGTTGCGCAGACGCAGGTCCGGCTTCGGCGCAGGCTTGCGCTCCGGGTCCGGCGCGTCGAAACGCAGGCTCTGGAATTCGCCGGCCCGTACTTCGGCGGCAAACAGCCGAAGCTGGCCGACCGTCCGGCCCCGTTCGCCTTCCAGTCGTCCGCGCGGCAGGCCGGATTCGGCCATGGCGCGCTCGATAAGGCTGTCGCCGATGTCGAGAATGTTCTGGGCGATGGTTTCGAGAAACGCCGCGCGGGCCTCGAGCCCCGTTTCGCGATAGTTTCCGAACGCCTCCCAGGCGAGCGCTGCGGCTTCCTCGACATCGGCAGTCGTCGCGCCCGAGAAGACCGTGGGCAGCGCCTCACCCGTGGCGGCGTCGTACCCGGTGATCGCACCGCCCTGCCCGCGCCGCGCCGTTGCACCGATCAGAAGTTCGCCTGTGAGGGTCATGCTCGTCTCCTTGGTCCTGTCATGAGGCAGCGTCCGATGCCACCGTTCGCCACGGCGCATGTCGCACCGCAGCGTGTGAAGGTCTGTATAGGGTGTGGCGCCGGCGATTTAAACCGCAAGAGCCGGATTACCGCACCGCACCTCCAATTTCGGCTTTTGCCATAATCCAGCGACAGCACGTAAAACGAGCATCAGATTGAAATGTAATTTATGCTTGCATCTACGTCAGGAGTCTCCCAGAAATAAACGCGTGCAAGGGGGACGAGCGTGCAGTCCGCAGTTGAAACGTTCATTCGTCGGTGGCAGGGACAGGAAGGTGGGCAGGAGCGTGCCAATTACGCCCTGTTCCTCACCGAACTTTGCGATCTCCTCGGCCTGCCCCATGCCCAGCCGGCCGCCGCCAGCACGGAGGCCAACGACTACGTCTTCGAGCGCGTCGTGCGCGAGCCCAACCGCGAAGGCGCACCCACGCGCCGCCGGATCGACCTCTACAAGCGCGACTGCTTCGTGCTGGAGGCCAAGCAAAGCCGGATCTTCGGCGACAAGAGCCTGCGCGGCACGGCGGGCTCCGCAGAGAACATGCTGGCCTTCCCCGGCATGGAGCCGCAGACCCGCGGCCGGCGCGGAGCCGGTCGCGCCTGGGACGTGCTGATGCGCAATGCGCGCGCGCAAGCCGAGGATTACGTGCGCCTGCTACCGCCCGATCATGATCCCCCACCTTTCCTCCTCGTCTGCGACGTCGGCCACTGCATCGAAATCTACGCGAACTTTCGACGCGACGGGAAGGCCTACGACATCTTCCCGGACCGACGCACCTACCGCATCTATCTGGAAGACCTGCGCGACGAGGCCGTCCGCAAGCGCCTCGTCGCCATCTGGTCCGATCCGCTGTCTCTTGACCCCGCCCGCCACGCCGCCAAGGTCACCCGCGAGATCGCTACCCGGATCGCCAAGGTCTCCCAGGCACTGGAGAAGGCGGGCCATCCCACGGAAGACGTCGCGATGTTCCTGATGCGCGTGCTGTTCACCATGTTCGCCGAGGACGTGGACCTTTTGCCGCGCAACAGTTTCAAGGTCCTGCTGAAGGACTGCGCCGATCGGCCGGAAATCTTTCCCGGCATGATGGAGGAGCTTTGGCGGGCGATGGACGAAGGCGGCTTTTCCGCCACCATCCGCCACCCGGTGCGGCGGTTCAACGGCGAGTTCTTCCGCAACCGCCGTGCCCTGCCCCTCCGGCGCGAGGAGATCGGCGAACTGGCTGCCGCGGCCAACCACGACTGGAAGGATGTCGAGCCCGCCATCTTTGGCACCTTCCTGGAGCAGGCGCTCGACCCAACCGACCGTCGTCGCCTCGGCGCCCATTACACGCCGCGTGCCTATGTGGAGCGGCTGGTCATCGCGACCGTCATCGACCCCTTGCGGCTGGAGTGGGCCGGCATCCGGGCAACCGCTGACCGGCAGAAGACCGAAGGCCGGGAGAAGCAGGCGATCGCCAGCGTTCAGGCTTTCCACGATCGGCTCTGCAACCTGCGCATCCTCGATCCCGCCTGCGGCACCGCCAACTTTCTCTATGTCTCGCTGGAGCTGATGAAAACGCTGGAAAGCGATGTGCTGGAAGCCCTGAACGATCTCGGCGGACAGGAAGCCCTGCACGGGCTGGAGAGCCACACCGTCGATCCCCACCAGTTCCTCGGCCTTGAGGTCAACCCCCGCGCCGCCGCCATCGCCGAACTCGTCCTCTGGATCGGCCATCTGCAACTGCATTTCCGCAACAATGGCGGCATCCCCTCGGAACCGATTCTCAAGGCGTTCCACAATATCCGCTGCATGGATGCGGTTCTCGTGTCGCTAGACGATCCTCGTCCGCCGGACTGGCCGGACGCCGACTACATCGTCGGCAACCCACCCTTCATCGGCGGCAAGGACCTGCGCAACCGCATGGGCGATGCCTATGCGGAAGCCCTGTGGGCCGCGCACCCTGAGATGAACGAGAGTGCCGATTTCGTCATGTACTGGTGGGACAGGTCGGCCGAGCTTTTGGCCCGGAAGGGCACCCGCCTCAAGCGCTTCGGCTTCGTGACCACCAACTCGATCGGCCAGGTCTTCCAGCGTCGCGTCATGGAGCGGTACCTTGCCGCCAAAGCGCCGGTCTCGCTGGTCATGGCGATCCCCGACCATCCCTGGACGAAAGTCACGCGCGACAGCGCCGCCGTGCGGATCGCCATGACCGTTGTGGAAGCGGGCAGGCTGGAAGGACGGCTGATGGAGGTGGTCTCGGAAGACGGCGTGGCGACGGATACGCCGGTGATCCTGTTTCGCGAGACGTCCGGCAGGATTAACGCGGACCTGACCATCGGCACCGATGTGACCGCCGCGGGTGGCCTGAAGGCGAATATCGGGATCTGCTCGCCCGGCGTCAAACTTCATGGGGCCGGCTTCATCGTCAGTCGGAAAGAGGCGGAGCATCTCGGACGTGGCACGCACGCCGGTCTCGACACGCACATCCGGGCCTATTGCAACGGCCGCGATCTGACGAGCCGGCCGCGCGAGGTCATGGCCATCGATCTCCTCGGGCGGACGCAGGACGAGGTGCGCACGTTCTATCCCGAGCTCTACCAGCATCTGAGGCTGACCGTGAAGCCGGAGCGGGACCGCAACAACAGGGCGATCTACCGGGACAACTGGTGGATCTTCGGCGAACCCCGCCGCGAGCTTCGCCCGGCCCTTGCCGGTCTGTCCCGCTACATCGCCACGGTCGAGACGGCAAAGCATCGCGTCTTCCAGTTCCTGGATGCGGATATCCTGCCCGACAACATGCTGGTCGTCATCGCCACGGACGACGCTGCGGTCCTTGGCATCCTCTCGTCCCGCTGGCACGCGATGTGGGCGGCGGCGCAGGGTGGCACGCTCGAAGACAGGCCACGATACTCGAAATCCCGCTGCTTCGATCCCTTCCCGTTTCCCCTCATGGCGGACACGCACCGGAACCCGATCGGCCGTGTCAGTGAAGCGCTCGATGCCCATCGCAAGCGCGTGCTCGCAGCCCATCCGCATCTGACATTGACCAGCCTCTACAACGTGCTCGACCGCATCGTCTCCGGCACGCATCCCGACCGGTTGGAGCCGAGGGAACGCCGGATCTTCGAGGACGGTCTCGTTCTGATCCTAAGGGAGCTGCACGACGAGCTGGATATGGCCGTGGCCGCCGCCTATGGCTGGTCGGCAGACCTGCCCCAAGCCGACGTGCTGGCCCACCTCGTTGCCTTGAACAGGGAGCGCGCCCGGGAGGAGAAGCGTGGAATCGTTCGCTGGGTCCGCCCGGACTACCAGATCGAGCGCTTTGGCTCCGAAACCGAAAGGGCGCAGCAGATCGAGGCCGATCTCAGCCTTCCCCAAGGTATTGCCGCGGCAGCAGGCCTTCCGGCCTTCCCTGCCCGTGACGACGCCGCGCAGACCGCGCTCGTCATCGATGCCTTGATTGCCAGCGGCGGTGCCGTCGATGCGGCCGACATTGCCGGCCGGTTCCGCCAGGGACAGCGTATCCGCCCGGCCGTCGCCAGCGTGCTCGCGTCCCTCTACCGGATGGGGCTGGTCTCCACCTCGGACATGGGAAGAACGTTCGCCTTCCGCCGCGCGGCCTGAGCTTTAACCAGCGCGGTATCCGCGATGATGGCGCCGGCAACCGTCTGTGCCTGGACGCGGATATCCGGCACCGCCGTGATCTCCCAGAACTGCCCGGCCGTCAGCGCACCCACGGCAAAAAGGCCCGGGCGAGCCCCGCCGCCGGCACCGATGGCGCGCGACATTTCATCGACGCGCAAGCCAAGGCCCAACCGGTCGGGAACGATGATCCCCTGATCCGCCATTTCGACCAGCAGGGGCGAATGCCCGATGCCGGCGCGCTCCATGCCGGTACAGTTGACCACCCAATCGACCGGTAGGGACACGACATCCTGCAAACCGCGTGGCCGGTAGGCAAGGCAGGGCCGATTTCCCTCGATGCCGATATCCCGCAAAAACCCGGCATGAACCATCACGGACCCATCGCGACGCAGCGCATCGAACTGCTCGAACACGGGCGGCGCGACACGGTGGCGGTGGATGTTCCACCAGGCCAGGGCATGCCGCAGGAAGCGGGAACGCTCGGGCGGGGAAAGCCGCTGCCACAGCGCCTGCGTTCGCGGCCGCAGGCCATCCATCACCGAGCGCCACTCCGCGCCAGCGCGGACCTGGGCGCGCAGCGCCTGCAGAATGCTGCTGATCGTCAGAGGGTCGTCGGGAAGATCCGGCAGCACAGCCGTGCCATGATGCCCGGCATGAGCATGCGGCACCAGCCCGCGCCGCGAGAGAACGTGGATCACCCCGCGATGCCCCCGGGCCCGAAGCGTCAACACCTGATCGATCATCGTCAGGCCGGAGCCGAGGATACAGATGGTGTCGTCCGGCTTCACCTTCGAAAGCCACTTCAGCCGCCAGGGATTGCGCACCAGCCGCCGCCGCGCCGCGTCTGCGATCCGCTCCTCCCGAAGCGGCAGATCTGCGGTGCCGACACCCAGACACAGGGCCACGGCCCGCGCATGCAGGCTCTCGCCATCCGCCAGTTGAAACAGCAGCCCGTCGTCATGCGAGCGGACGCATCCGGTCGCTTTTGCCCGGATGAAATCGAGTTTGGGGCGCGCATGACGGTCCCTCAGCAGCGAGGCGAGCGTATCGCGAAGATAAAGCCCGTAGTCGCCGCGCGAGGCGAACTCATCGCGCGAGATTCCGCGCCCCTGCCGCTCCAACCAGTTGAGGAAATGATCCGGCTCGTCCGGGAAGACGCTCATGCGCCCCGCCGGCACGTTCAACCGATGAAGGTGGAACTCGGTGCGGTAGGCGGTGCCCCGGCCAAAGGCCGGATCGTCGCCGACAACCGCGATGTTGGCCGACGGCGGCAGCGACCGCAACAGGTGAACGCTGACCGCGATGGCCGAAAACCCCGAGCCGACGACCGCAACATCATAATCCAAAAGCAACCCCTCCGTCTGTCTTCGATGCGGCATCGTGGAGCATTCCGGCAGCAAACCGGAACGCCTGATGACCGCAACACGCCCAAGGTAGAGACGTCACGGAGTTTGTCGAGTGATTTTATAGACGACGCGGTCGAGCCTTCGCCGACACCCATGCCGACAGAGGGCACCGGTATCGGCGATGACCTCGCAATGAGATCAGGACTGGCTGACCTTCAGCGTCGGGCGATGGTCGCCTGCGATCGTCTCGCCGAACGGCCCCGTATTGATCGACTTTTCACGCGTCCTGACGGGATGCGCCAGCGGCAGGTTCGGCAGGACCAGCTCGCCGAAACGGTAGGCCTCCTCGAGATGCGGATAGCCCGACATGATGAACGTATCGATGCCGATCTCGCGGTATTCCTCCATCCGCGCCTTCACCTGATCGGGATCGCCGACCAGTGCCGTGCCGGCGCCGCCGCGCACGAGGCCGACACCCGCCCAGAGATTGGGGCTGACCTCCAGCTTGTCGCGGCGGCCGCCATGCAGGCGGCTCATGCGGCTCTGGCCCACCGAGTCCATGCGCTCGAACACCTTCTGCGCCGCGGCGATCGTGTCGTCATCGAGGTACTGGATGAGTTCGTCCGCCGCCCGCCAGGCCGCTTCCGCCGTCTCGCGCACGATGACGTGCAGGCGGATGCCGAAGGTGACCTCACGGCCTTCGCGGTCGGCCAGCGCCCGAACCTCGGCAATCTTCTTTGCCACGTCCTCCGGCGGCTCGCCCCAGGTCAGGTACTTGTCGATGGTGCGCGCCGCAACCTCCTGCCCGATGCCGGAGGAGCCGCCGAAATAAAGCGGCGGATGCGGCGTCTGGTAGGACGGGAACAGCACGCGCCCATCCTGAATATCGAAGTGCTTGCCCTTGTGGTTGACCGTCTCGCCCTGAAGCAGCGCCTTGTAGATATGGAGGAACTCCTCCGTCACCTCGTAGCGCTCGCCATGGGCATAGTGGATGCCGTCGCCCTTGTTCTCGATCGGATCACCACCGGTCACGACATTGATGAGCACGCGCCCTTCCGAAATCCGGTCGAGCGTCGCCGTCATGCGGGCTGCAAGCGTCGGCGACAGCAGGCCGGGACGCACGGCGATCAGATATTTCAGCTTTTCCGTGAGCGGTGCCAACGCCGACGCGACAACCCAGCTGTCCTCACAGCTCTTGCCGGTGGGGATGAGCACACCGTAATAGCCAAGCGAATCTGCCGCCTGCGCAACCTGCTTCAGATAGGCGAGATCGACATTACGGCCGCCGATGGTGGTGCCGAGATAGCGGCTGTCGCCATGGGTCGGCAGGAACCAGAGGACGTTGATTTTTTCAGGGGCGGAAGTCATGGCGATGTCTCCAGAACGGATGGAAGCTGTGCCCGGCCCTTGCGGATATCCGCAGGCTCCGAGGCGGAAAGGGATTGATTGAGCGCGCTACGAACCCGCGCCCGCGCCTGATCGAAATCGGCACCGCCGCGCTGGTGCGGCCGTGCAATGACGATCTCGTCGAGGATACGGCCGGGCCACGGCTTCATGACGATAACGCGGTGGGCGAGCGAAACGGCCTCGTCGATATCGTGCGTCACGAGGATCATCGTCGCCTGCGTCTCCGACCAGATATCGAGGAGATGTTGCTGAAGCGTTTCGCGCGTCAAGGCGTCGAGCGCGGAAAAGGGCTCGTCGAGCAGCAGAACCTCCGGCCGGGTCACCAGCGCGCGGGCAATGGCAACGCGCTGCGCCTGCCCGCCGGAGAGCGCCTTCGGCATCCGGTCGCCATAGGCTTCCAGGTTCACGCGACAGAGCGCCTCGTTGATCCGCAGCACCTGCTCGGCCCGTGGCAGATGCGCGAGCCCGAAGCCGACATTGTCACGCACGCTCAGCCAGGGCAGAAGGCGCGGCTCCTGAAAGATGAGGTTGATCAGCGGATGCGGCTGCTCGACCGTCTCGCCGTTGATGCTGACGGTGCCCGTGGTTGGCGTGTCGAGCCCGCTGATCAACCGAAGAAGCGTGCTCTTGCCGCAGCCCGAACCGCCGATAACGGCCAAGATCTCGCCCGGCCGTGCGTCCAGCGTAAAGCCGGCGAGCGCCTGCACGCCGCCAGCATAGGTTTTGCCCAGTCCCGTCAGCGACAGCATCAGAGACCTCCCCGGCTAAAACTGTCCTGCCATGCGACCAGCGGCGCGGTCGCGCGCACCAGAAGCGCATCCGACAGCTTGCCAATGACTGCGAAGATGAGGATCGCCGCCATGATCTGGTCCGGCTTGCCCAGTTGCTGGCCATCCACGAGAAGATAGCCGAGGCCTTCGGACGCGCCCATGAACTCCGCTGCGACGACGAACATCCAACCGAGCCCGAGCCCCGCCCGCAGCGAAACGATGAAGGCCGGCAGCACGGCGGGAAAGAGAATGCGCCGAACGAGATCGAACCCGCTCAGCCGAAAAATCCGCCCGACCTCGACGATCTTGCGATCGACCGAGAGCAGCGCCGTGGACACGCCGAGATAGACGGGGAAGAACACGCCCGTGGCGATCAAAACCACCTTGGACGTCTCGAAGATGCCGAACCAGAGGATGAACAACGGCACCCAGGCGATCGATGGAATGGCGCGCAACGCCTGCAAGGTCGGATCGACCGCTGCATGCACAAACCGGAAATAACCGGTGAGGCTTCCCGCAAGCGCACCGGCAGCAGCACCGGCAAGAAACCCGAGAAGCACGCGCAGACAGGTCGAGGCGATATGGTCGGCAAGCTGCCCCGCCGTCCAGAGGTCGGCGAGCGTGGTAACAATGCGCGACGGCGGCGGAACGAGCCGCCCACTGGCCATCCCGCTATCGACTGCCAGCTCCCAAAGAAGAAACGCGCCGAGCGGCAGTGCGACGGCAAGGGCGAACCGAATGAGCGCACCGCCCCAACCGCCTGCCGAAGGGCGCAGCCAGAATGCGCGTGGCGAAACGGCAGCCGTTTCCGCCCGCCCGTCGCCGACGCCTGCTCCCAGCCCTGCTTCTGCCGCGCCGATGGTCATTACTGAATGAGATCCTGACTGAAGCTCGGGTCGATAAGGTCGGCCACGGTCTTGCCGATATCGGCATCGGCCGGCAGAACACCCGCCTCCTGAAGCGCGAGGCCCGCCTTGGTGATGGTCTCGGCCTGCACGTCGCCGATGCGCGATGTGGAGAGATCGGTACGCTCCAGCTGACGGTCGATAACCGCCTCGGGCAGCTTCGCGGCTTCGATCAGCGCCGCCTTCAACGCAGCGGGATCGGCCAGCGCCTGCTTGCGCGCCTCCTCATAGGCGGCCAGAACGCGCTTCACGATGTCAGGGTGTTCGGCGGCAAAGCTTTCCGGCGTGTTCAGCACACCCCAGCTGTTGTTCTCCGGCTTGCGATAGAAGAGCTTTGCGCCCTCCTCCACCTCGGCCGCCGCCATCAGCGGATCGAGACCCGCCCAGGCATCGACATCGCCACGGCTCAGCGCCAGCCGACCATCGGCGTGCTGCAGCAGCACGAACTTCACGTCTTTCGATGTCAGCCCGGCATCTGCCAGCGCCCGCACCAGAAACACATGCGGATCCGTTCCGCGCGTGACGGCAACCGTCTTGCCCTTGAGATCGGCGACGCTCGCAATCTTGGAGTCCTTGCCCGTCACCAGCGCCGTCCACTCCGGACGCGAATAGACATAGACGGACTTGATGGGATTGCCGTTGACGCGGGCGATCAGCGCCGCAGCGCCGGCCGTGGACCCGAAATCGATCGAGCCGGCATTCAGATATTCGAGCGCCTTGTTGGACCCGGCAGACTGGACCCAGCGAATGCTGATCCCGTCTTTCTCGAACGCCTTTTCCAACAGGCCTTCCTTCTTGAGGAGCAGACTGACCGGATTATAGGTGGCCCAGTCGATCCGGATCTCCTTCACGTCGGCAGCAAGCGCGCCGCTCACAGCCCCGGCAAGCACCACGCCGGTGGCAATGCCGAGTGCCAGGAATTTGCCCAAAATCGTTGCCATGTCGCCCACCGTCCTCTCGCCGCCGGCCGCTGCCGGGAAAGATCAGGAAGGTAGAAAGGAGACATGCCGGGAAGAAGGAATGGCTTTTTATTATCTATCAAATCCTTAGAATTTCTACGTTTGCAGCAGGCCCACATTCGGTGGAAAGTGCGCCAACTCGAAGCGAATGGATGTGATACCCTCATGACGATCACCGATGTGCGCCTGTCTGCTGCGGTTCAGGCAGGCCAGCCCAGGGTTGGCGCCCGCAAGACCATCGCCATCATCGGCGGCGGGTTTTCCGGTGCGGCGGTCGCCTATCACTTGGCCGGAAACGCCGACGTCGCCTTCCAGACCGACATCGTCGTCTTCGAGCCCCGCGCCGAAATCGGCCGCGGCCTTGCCTACGACACCGCCGATCCGGCCCACCGCATCAACGTGCCTGCAGCCCGCATGAGCCTGCGCCCGGACGAGCCCGAGCACTTCGCAGCCTGGCTGGAGCGGACGAACGCGACCGCCGAAGACAGCCAGGCGAGACGCCCGGATGGCGCGCTCTACCCGCGACGCGGCATTTTCGGCGCCTATGTCGCCGACAGTCTGAAACCACACATCGAAAGCGGCGCTGTGCGCCACGTCCGCTCGGCCGTGACGGCGGTGCGCAGCGTTGCTGGCGGATGGGAAATCGAGGACGACACCGGGACGCGCCACGACGCCGCAATCGTGGTCATCGCCACGACGCATCCACCACCGGCCCCGCCCCGCGCGCTCGTCGAGGCGCTGGGTAACCATCCGCGCTTCGTGCCCGATCCGACGCGACCCCACTCCCTCGCCTCGATTCGCCCGGACGACGATGTCCTCATCGTCGGAAACGGCCTGACGTCTGCCGACGTCGTCGCCTCGCTCACAGGCAACGGCCATTATGGCCGCATCCTCTCCGTCTCGCGCCGAGGCTTGCGCTCCCGCGGCCATGCGCCGTTCCCGCTGGAACCCTTTGGCGACTTTCTCACCCCACCGCCCACCTCTGCCCGCGAGCTCGTTAAACGCGTCCGCAACGCGATCCGCACGGCGGAAGCCTTTGGCCTCACATGGCATGCCGTCATCGATCAGGTTCGCACACAGGCCGCCACCTTCTGGCCCTACTTGCCGATAACGGAACGCCGCCGGATCGTTCGACACCTCCGGGTCTTCTGGGACGTCCATCGCTTCCGCATCGCCCCGCAGGTCGAGCAGGCCCTCGATACGGCGATCGAAACGGGCCGTCTCGACATCGTCGCAGGCTCCGTCCGGCAGGCCCTTATCGAGGGTGACCGCATCCGCGTCACGCTGAAGCTGAAAGGGTCGGCCAGCACCATCGAACGCCTCTTCGACGCCGTGGTCGTCACCACCGGCCCCGCCCATGGCGGCATTCTCGACAGCCAGGGCTGGCTGCGGGATCTCCGGGACGCCGGCCATCTCCGCCTCGACCCGACCGGCCTCGGCATCGATTGCGACGCGGAATCCCGCGCGCTCGACACGGATGGCAAGCCGGACGACAGCCTCCTGATCTCCGGTCCCCTTGCCCGCGGTCGCTTCGGCGAACTGATGGGCCTGCCGCAGGTGAGCGAGCACGCCCGCCTCGTCGCCGCCCGCGTCGCCGACGCACGCATAGCGCAACGGCACGCCACCGGGATCACCGCACCGTAAGAGCCAATAAAAACGGAAATCCATTCCCGGTGCGATGCCCGCAGTGGCATTCTCTTCTTTGTCTAGCATTCAAGTAGACATTATCGTGCCGGCCTATCGGAGATGGGCAGCACATACGTATCTGCCACATCGCCCGCGCCGAACACATGCCGGCAGCTTCGAGCCCGGCCATTCCGGAAGGAAAATGCGATGAGCCTTGCCAAGACCTCTTCAGCCGCAAACGGCGTCAGCGCTGCAGCCAAAGCGCCGCTGTCCATCGTGCAGTTCGATGGAACAGAGCAGTTGAAGCAGGCCATGCGCCACGTCGCCGCCACGGTCTCCGTCATCACCGCGGGCACGGACGACCGGACGGGCGCCACGGTCACCTCCGCCACGGCCCTGAGCGTCGATCCCCCGACGATGATCGTCAACATCAACCGCTCGTCCTCCAGCTGGCCGGTGATCGCCCGCCACGGCCATTTCTGCGTCAACATCCTGTCGGACGACCAGCAGGACATCGCCGATCGCTTCGCCGGAAAAGGCGGCCTCAGAGGCCCCGCCCGCTATGACGGCGCCGAGTGGACAACACTCGCCAGCGGCGCCCCCGTCCTCAGCGACGCCCTCTCCGCCATCGACTGCGAAGTCGAGCACATCATCGAACACCACACCCACGCCATCATCATCGGCCGCGTCCTCGCCATCCGGCAAAAGGAAGGCGCACCCTTGCTCTACCACAATGGTGGATACGGCACGTTCCGGGGGTAGAGGGAGCCCCTTCGGGGGTGGCTTCGGAACTATTCGCAAGAGACTCGATGGCGAGGTCCAGGCTTTTCCTGACGGACGACGGCGCTTAGCAACATGGATGTTGAGGCAGGCTCTTGGCGCAAGTCCCGCAGGTGTACTTGCCACGTGCAATCGCTTTTACGTAGAAAAATTCCAATTTTTTCGATAACTTAATGAGAATTGAAGGCCCGGAGGGAACCAAGAAATTCGGCACAACATTTTGTTATCGCTCAGCTTTCTTGAGCATGCATGCTTGGCGTATTAACACCCATACCAACACTTTTTTGGGATTGCATGGGATTTCTGTGGACTATCTCACGGTAAAGTCTGTGCCCAAAGCTTTTCATAAGCTGCGATCTTGTCCACCGTCAGCACATCGTCGAAGCGCATCACCGTCGCTGGAGCCCTTGTGCCGAAGTCTTTCAATGACTGAGTGATTATCCAAGCTGTGCTGCCATCGATGCATATCACCCGATCGTGGATTGTTCCAATCAACGCAACCCTCAATGTCACAGCCCGGGTTGGGTGCGTGGCATTCCACTTTTCCAGCGCGGGCTGGAGCAGGGCAAACCTTTTGGCTACACTAGTCGTGAGGAGACGAGGCTTGCTCCATCCGCCAAGTGTCCCGCGTAATCACGTAGCACGCTATCGTCCAGATATGGATCGACGACTAGCAGATCACGGGTCCCCTCGCCAAACAGACCAGATATGCTCCGGAACGCGCCCCATAAGTCACCCGGCTGAATAAAAGCGTTGCCGTTGCTGTGCGGCAGCTGAGCCTCTACACGCGACAACGCTCGATTGACGCACCCCATGATCGCTTGAGCATTCATCCGCCGCAACGCGCTGTCTAGATTGTCCGAAGAGACTTTGAATGTGACCGCGTCGGCCAATCCCGAAATAGATTCCACTGAGACATAGGCCCTGCCCAACCACCGCCGAATCTCTGGCAGTTGGACGTCGCATATCAACAGATTAGGGGCGCTATCAACTAGCGCCTTCAACTCGGCGTGTAGCTGTTCCGGAGTGCGATTCTTATCCATCCACAATAGGTAGCAGATCCACGTCAAGAGGGGAGCCACAAGTCATTGGTAGGCCCGGAGGGACTCGAACCCCCAACCAAGCGGTTATGAGCCGCCGGCTCTAACCATTGAGCTACAGGCCCTGACGGCGGTGCCGTTGCGGGAGGTCAATGGTGGCCTCCGCGGGATGGCTTTAGCGGAATTTCGGGATTGTCACAAGGGACCGCCGTATTCCCTTCACATTCGGCCCGCAACAAGGTTGCAGGGACGAAATAGATGAAGAGAAAGAACCTGATATGACGTCAACGCTCCGCCTGCGCCGTGCCCTTCCGGCTGGCCTCGCCGCCACTCTCGCGCTCGCCCTGGCGACCACGGCGGCCCTGCCCGCTTTCGCCCAGACACCGCCGCCGCATCGCGAGGCCGTGATCGAGGTCAGCGGTGAGGGACGCGCGGCTGTCGCGCCGGATATGGCGATCCTCTCCTTCAGCGTGGTGACGGACGGCAAGACGGCGCGGGAAGCGCTCGACGGCAACTCGAAGGCGATGACCGATGTGCTGGGCGCACTGCGCACCGGCGGCATCGCCGATCGGGATCTCCAGACCTCCGGCTTTGCCGTCAATCCGCAGTACCGCTACCCCGAAAACAACAACGGCACCGAGCCCCCGACCCTCATCGGCTATCAGGTGGCCAACACGCTGACCGTGCGTCTGCGCGAGATCGCCAAGCTGGGCGCGATCATCGATCAGGCCGTGACGCTCGGCGTCAATCAGGGCGGCAGCATCCAGTTTACGAACGACAAGCCGGAGGCAACGCTCAACGAAGCCCGCAAGGCCGCCGTTGCCGACGCGATAACCAAAGCGCGGACGCTTGCCGAAGCGGCAGGCGTCAAACTCGGGCGGGTGATCGAGATCAACGAGAATGCCGGTCGCCCCGAACCGATGCCCATGGCCCGCGCCATGGCCAAGGATATGGCCGAAACGTCCGTTCCGATCGCCAACGGCGAAAACAACTACAACGTCACGGTCAACGTGACCTTTGCAATCGATCCCTGACAGCAAAGGTACAAGCGGCGAGCCTTGTCCCGGCTCGCCGCTCCGTTTCTGGTGGATAGGAATATCCATCGCCGCTCATGAGATCCCAGGCGGGGCGGCGACGGAGGAGATTCGCGCCGGAGCAGAGGGACGGTGTGCTATCAGGATCTCTCCCTCTTCCCTGCGAATTCTCATCAAAAGCACCCATCATTGAAAAAGCCTGCCGGCTCCGTCTGGACCCGGCAAGCTTTTCGATTCATACGATCGGCAATCCGAAGGTGCCTATTGCAAGGCCGGTGGCTCGATTACCGGCCGAGAGCAGGGCATCCCCGGACATTTGCGAATGTCACCGTGCGGAAACCGCCGCGGAAGCGGCCTTCGACGACGACGCGGCGCGGGGTGACGTCGACCACGCGGGCGCGGCGCAGGCCGTAGGCGCTGGCCTTGTCGGCAGCAAGCCACGGTGCGCAACGACCACGGCGATCACGGCCCCAGTCGCGGCGGTCGCGATCGTGGCGGTTGCGCGACCAGTCGCGCTCGTCGCGATACTGAACATCGACGACGGAGCCAGAGTACAGGCCGAGACGGATCTGGTCGGCGGATGCGGTGCCGGCAAAGGCGGAAAGGCCGGAGACGCCGATCAGCGCAGCAACGGCAAGTCGGGTGATCATGGTTTTCATGGAGCGTTTCCTCGATCTTCTGGAGCGCACCGGCGTCGCCGCAGGGCGTTCATCTGTTGCTCGCCGTCTTCCGGCGAAGGCCCCTTTTCTAGCGCGAGGAAGCTGAACGCAGGTAAAATCGCACATTCACGTACCGTTCATTTTGAACGAGGCGCACGAAGAGATGCGCTCTAGCGCAGCAATTGCTGCTCGAAGATGCGGATGTTCCGGTAATGGGTGAGGCGCGTCACGCTCGGCCCGTCGAACTCGAAGACGAAGACACTCGGGATCGAATAGGACTGCCCGCTTGCCGGGGGAAAGCCGGCCATGCTCTCGCGATAGTGTCCGCGCGCTGTGACATCCACGGCGACGCGCTGGCCAAGCTGATCGCGCATCGGCACCATATCGACGAATTCTTCGTCAAAATGCCGAAAATAGCTCATGATCGCCAAGCGCAAGGGATGCGAGCCGATGGCGCGCTGTCCGGTCAGGGTATCCAATGCCGCATCTTCGTCCAGAAACTCTGCGATCGTTTCGAAATCGCGGTGGTTCAGAGCCTCCATGAAGCGCTGCGCGATCGTCTGTACATCGGTCATCTCTCCTCCATCGTCGTCCGCCCACGCTTTATCAAAGCATAGGCCCATGAGAAAAAGATGATGTGGGAGTGGCCGATGTCAAGCGGTGGTCTCGTTCGGACCGTTTCCGCTCGGCCGGAACGAATGCCCCCGACTAACGTCCCAGATGAAGCACCACCTCGCGCCGATGCGGGCGCTGGCGATGTTCGAAGAGATAGAGGCCTTGCCACGTGCCGAGCACAAGGCGCCCCGCCGATACGGGAATGCCGATCGACACGGCGGTAAGCGCCGCCTTGATATGCGCCGGCATGTCGTCCGGGCCCTCGTCGGTGTGAATGACCCAGCGCATCGACGGGTCGTCGGACGGCGGCACGAGGCGCGAGAAGAACGTGTCGAGATCCCGCCGCACATCCGGATCGGCATTTTCCTGGATAAGCAGCGAGCAGGAGGTGTGACGGACGAACACCGTCATCAAGCCCTCCTCGACCCCGGACTGTCGCACGAAGGCCTGCACCTCGCCGGTAAACTCATAGAGCCCCGCGCCGCGGGTCGATACGGTCAGCATGGTCTGTGGCATGACATCTCCCGGATGCTGATGGATCGGCGGAAGCCCACTCTATACCTGAACCAGCGTGTTGAACCCACCATAGATCATTCTCTGCCCGTCGAACGGCATGGCGTCCGGATCGATCTTCAGTCGCGGATCCGCCATGACCTTCGGCACGATCAGATCCCGCTCGGCCTTGGAGGCGTAGACGATCCAGGCGAAGATCACCACCTCATCCCCGGTTGCCTGCACGGCGCGGGGAAACGAGGTGACCTGCCCATAGGGCAAATCGTCGCCGACGCATTCCACGTAATCCAGCGCGCCATGCGCCTTCCAGACTGCGCCGGCCAGCCGCGCGAGGTCCGCATAGTCGTCGAGCCGATCCCGGCGCACGGCGACGATGAAACCATCGACGTAGGTCATATCTCCTCCTTTCACGCGCAAGAGCGTGCGTTCGTTATGGCGAAAGAAGGCGAAGGCTGGCGAGATGTTCCGCAACGAGGGGGAAGCCGACCGCAAAGGTGAAATCTTAATCCGCCGGGAGACGGCGGCTGGCCCAGGCGCTGCGCGGAATCGCTCCGCCAAGGGCAAAGCGGAAGGCCGTAATCGTATCGTACGTGGCGTTGACGGTGCATTCGAACGTGATCTCGCGCCACACGCCACGGGATCGGACGGCGCCACCGCGGGCGCTGAGATGCTGCCCGGAGATCAAGCCGCCATTCCTCCCGAACACCTTGATAATCTCCGGGACAAACGCCGCGCTGGAGTGTCGTGTCTGCTCAAGCGCCTCGATGCTGCAGATCTGCACGAGACGTACGTCCGGCGGTAACTTGTCCAAGGCGCCGCGCACACGCGGATCCGCCAGAATGTTCTTGGAGTAAAGAGTCTTCGCCGGCTTCGGCGCCGGCGCCGGGGTGGGCTTTGCCTGCGGGATGGCAGGCGTAGCGGGAACATAGGCCGCCTGCTCACTCGGCGTCATCGGGGAGTCGTCCGCGCTCTCGGACGGCGTAGCGGCTGGCGTTTCCTCTGGGCTCTTACCATCCTCACGGAGAGGTGTTTCGCGCAAAGGCTGCTGCTCTTGCTCGGCAGAAGGTGGTTCGGTGGCGGGCTTCGGTAATGCCGGGGGAACGGCCTCCCCCTTTCCTTCGCCCGACGTGGTCGTGCCCACGAGGATCTCCGGTACGGCTGACGACGTCTCCGTCTGTTCGGGCGCTGGCGCTGGCGTTGGTGATGCGGCCGCACCCGGCGTCGGTTCCGTGACAGGCGCTTTGGCCGTGGCGGGAGGTGCCGTATCCGATTTCTCCGCGGCTTGCGCAGGGCTCCTCGATGGCGCCCCGACCGGCTCGGGCGGTACCGTATCAGCTTGTTTCGCCTCACCATCCGGTGCCGGCATATCGACGGGGTCCGGTGGCGCATCCGGCTCCGCCGCTGCAGACGCTTCGAAGGGCTGCGATGGCGCGGCGGGCGGCGTCGGCTCGGCTGGAGCTGGTGTCGCGCCAGATGGTGGCGGAGGAGATGCAGACTCCGGCTTGGCGGCAGCGGCCGGCGACCGCGGTGCCTTCTCCGCTTTCGTCGCCTCAGGCTCTGGCTGCGGTGGCGGTGGTTCCGGCTCGGGCACGATTTCCACGGTGACGCTCGGCTCGACGGGCGCCTCCGCCGTTTTCTCGGGAAGTTGCAGGAGGAACGGAGCAACCACGGCGGCATGGAGCGCGAGCGAGGCGAGGATCGCCAGGAGAGGTTTATCGTACCGCCGCTGAGAAGAATCTGATGTCACGGGGATGGACATAGGCACTTTCCGCCGCAAGACCAAGCGGAGGGCGGTCTCGCCGGCGTTTTCTCATCACGGATAAGGATCAGCTTTCTGCCTGCACGGGTTCCAAGCCAAGTTCCCACGACATCTTCGCCATGGCGATGACATCGGCATAGGCACCGTTGCGAAACGCATAGGCCCGCAAAAGGCCCTCGCCGCGAAAGCCAGCCCGCTCGTAAAGCGCGATCGCGCCCGCATTGTCGGAAAACACCGTCAGTTCCACACGCCGGATCTGCAGCCAGTTGAAAGCCGCATCCAGAAGCGCATCGAGCAGCGCCACGCCGATACCCTGCCGTTGAAAATCGTCATGAACGCCGAGGCCGAGAATGGCGACATGCTGGCGCCGGCCGGTCTGGCGGTGCAAGCCGCCCAGCCCGACGATCCGCCCATTGAGCTCGGCCACCACCACCGTTGATGCCGCCTCCCCGCCTGACCCCAACCACCGGGCCGTTACGTCTTCGCTTTGAAACGGTAGCCTTTGCGTACCCGCGCGATAGAGCGGAAGATTGGAAAGCTCCGTGATCCCCGCGACATCGCGCTGCTCCGCCGCTCGAAGTCTCAGCCCCTCGGGAAGACGACGATCGGCATAAGGATGGGAGAACGGTGATGGATCAGGCATGGATCGCTCCTTGAAGGGTCAAGGGCGAGCCGTCACCGGGCCACCCTTTGGAAGGGGGCACGGACGGCGGAACAGACGATCAGTCCGGACAACGCTCCGCACACCCCATGCGGGATGTCACGATGCAGGTCGTCATGAAGCAGATGCGGTTCATAAGGCAAAGCGTAGGCAGCTTACGGCCGACAGTCAAGGCGGCCGGCTGGCACCTCAGCCCATAAACGAAAACGGCGCCCGCTTGTCGCGGGCGCCGTATCTTTCTCTGGTCCGAGCCTGTGGCTCAGCTGTCGAGGAACGACCGCAGCTTGCGCGACCGGCTCGGGTGCTTGAGCTTGCGCAGCGCCTTCGCTTCGATCTGGCGAATACGTTCGCGGGTGACCGAGAACTGCTGGCCGACTTCTTCCAGCGTGTGGTCCGTGTTCATACCGATGCCGAAGCGCATGCGCAGGACGCGCTCTTCGCGCGGCGTCAGCGACGCCAGAACGCGTGTCGTCGTCTCGCGCAGGTTCGCCTGAATGGCAGCATCGATCGGCAGCAGCGCGTTCTTGTCCTCGATGAAGTCGCCGAGATGGCTGTCTTCCTCGTCGCCCACGGGGGTTTCGAGCGAAATCGGCTCCTTGGCGATCTTCAGGACCTTGCGGACCTTCTCGAGCGGCATGGCCAGCTTCTCGGCCAGCTCTTCCGGGGTCGGCTCGCGGCCGATCTCGTGCAGCATCTGGCGCGATGTGCGGACGATCTTGTTGATCGTCTCGATCATGTGCACCGGAATACGGATCGTGCGGGCCTGGTCGGCAATCGAACGTGTGATCGCCTGCCGAATCCACCATGTGGCATAGGTCGAGAATTTGTAACCACGACGATACTCGAACTTATCGACCGCCTTCATGAGGCCGATATTGCCTTCCTGAATAAGATCCAGGAACTGAAGGCCGCGGTTCGTGTACTTCTTGGCGATCGAGATCACGAGGCGGAGGTTGGCTTCCACCATCTCCTTCTTCGCGATCCGGGCTTCACGCTCGCCCTTTTGGACCATGTGAACGATCCGGCGGAATTCCGAGATCGAAATGCCGGTTTCCGTCGCCAGATTGTGGATCTCGCCGCGGATCGTGCTGATCATGTGCTCTTCGTTCTTCACGAAGGGCGCCCAGCCACGTCCCGTCAGGTTGCTGACCGTTTCCATCCAGTTCGTCACGAGTTCGCTACCGGAATACTGCTCCAGGAACGAGTCGCGCTTCACGCCGTAGCTTTCAGCAAGACGCAACAGCTTGCCTTCGTTCTGCACCAGCCGCTTGTTGATGTCATAGAGCTGCTCGACCAGGTTATCGACACGATTCTGGTTGAGCGACAGCGACTTCACGGCGGTGATGAGCTCGTCTTTAAGCTCCTTGTACTTCTTTTCCTGAGCGGATGTCAGCGATCCCGTCGCGGCATTCATCCGCAACTCGACCTGCTGATCCTGCAGCTTGCGCAGCTTCTTGTAGGTCTCGGCAATGATGTCGAGCGTTTCCATGACCTGCGGGCGCAGTTCCGCTTCCATCGCGGCGAGCGAAAGGTTCGACTCGTCGTCGTCCTCTTCCT
The DNA here is from genome assembly GCF_004343445.1 of Rhizobium sp. PP-CC-3G-465. Lineage (NCBI taxonomy): Bacteria > Pseudomonadati > Pseudomonadota > Alphaproteobacteria > Hyphomicrobiales > Rhizobiaceae > Rhizobium > Rhizobium sp. PP-CC-3G-465. The sequence continues at coordinate 365,880 of NZ_SLYH01000001.1, read as the reverse complement.
CCTCCTCGGGCGGCAGGCCCTCGCCACCGACATTGGTAATATCGTCTTCGCTGGTGCGCGAACGGCGGGTCTTTTCCTTCTCTTCGGCCGCCTTGCGATCCGCCTCGATCTTCTCAGGCGACTGGAACTGCGGCGCAGCCTTGGCCTCCGGACCCGAATAGGTCGTTTCGAGATCGATAATCTCACGCAGCAGCGTCTGGCCTTCGTTCAGTTCATCACGCCAGATGATAATGGCCTGGAACGTCAGCGGGCTCTCACAGAGGCCCGCGATCATCGTCTCGCGACCGGCCTCGATGCGCTTGGCGATCGCGATTTCGCCCTCGCGCGAAAGGAGCTCGACCGAGCCCATTTCGCGCAGATACATCCGCACCGGATCGTCGGTGCGGTCGGTCGGTTCTTTCTTCTTTGCGGTTGCAAGCGCGGTGCCGCTGGAGGTCGCGATCTCGCCGCCCTCGCTATCGGGCTCGTCGTCGCTTGCCTCTTCCTCGCCGCCGGATGCGTTCTCGTCGACCTCTTCGTCCTCGACGACATTGATGCCCATGTCGGACAACATGGCCATCGTGTCTTCGATCTGCTCGGAGGTCACCTCTTCGGACGGGAGCACGGAGTTCAGCTCGTCCATCGTGACGTAGCCGCGCTTCTTGGCGGCCTTGATCATCTTCTTGACCGCGTCGTCCGAGAGATCGAGAAGCGGGCCGTCCGTTGCGCCGTCGCGTTCAGATTCGGCTTCTTCGTTCTCTTTGACTTTGGTTGCCATTCTTCGTCGCTTTCTTTGGACCAGCATTCCACGTTGGAGCGGTGACGAGCCGTGTGGCCCGGGCGCCTTTCGGCGCAACACCGCGAACATTACCCCTGACCTAACGGGCTGATATTAATTCCCGATTAACCACGGCATATGCCGCGATCATCCCGGTCGGCTGCGACAGCAGCACGCTCCAAACATCACTTGCATGATGATCGTTTCCGCCGTATCCAATAAACCTTCCAAGCCAAAGACGGTTGATTCCCAGATTCTTCGGCTACGTCAAGCTCTTCCGGCAGAAAACAGCGCAATTAGGCGAAAAACGCCGTAATTAAGGCTCGGCATTGCCGCTATGTCTATCTGCTAGGCAGATGTAGGACGTTTCACCCGCAAGACAAGAGCAAGACGAAAGGTTGCGCACGCAAGCAACCGCGCTCGTCTTTTTTCACCCGAGACACCTGCAAGGGTAAGTGAAATCTCACATGACTTTCTTGCACTTGGCATGAAAAGAGCCCTTCAACAGGACGATGGCTGCGTTCACGTGTGATGGTCCGGCTAAACCACAGCATACCGTCGAGAGACAGGCTTAAGGACAGGCGGACACTATCCGCGGAACGTCCGGATGACCTCCAGGAACTGCTCGCCGAACCGCTCCTTCTTGCTCTGCCCGATGCCGGGAACATCCAGCAGATCGTCCGCATCATCCGGCCGCATCTTGGCAAGCGCGATCAGCGTCGTATCCGGGAAGACGACATAGGGCGGCACGTTCATGCCGCGGGCGATTTCCGCACGCTCCGCCCGGAGCGCCTCGAAGAGTTCGAGATCCGACCCGTCCAGTGCCGCCTTTTCCTTTGCTGCCGGCGAGCGTGCATTTCTGGCCGCCTTGGCAGATGTCGGGCGGTCCTTGCGGAACCGCACTTCCGTCTCCTTCTTGAAGACCGCCCGCGCCGTCGGCTCCAGCTTCAGGGCGCCGAACGCAGCGTGATCGACGCTGAGAAAGCCGGCAGCCAGCAACTGCCGCAGGATCGACTGCCAGGTCTTCGCCGCAATCTCCTTGCCCGCCCCGAACACCGGCATATCCGCATGGCCAAACCGCGTCGTCTTCTCGTTCACCGTGCCGGTGAGTACATCGATGACGTGACCTGCGCCAAAGCGTTCGCCCGTGCGATAGACGGCCGCCAGCGCTTTGATGGCCGCCTCCGTGCCATCCCATGTCTCCACCGGATTGAGGCAGGTATCGCAATTGCCGCAGCCGCCGGCATGGCGCTCGCCGAAATGCGCGAGGATCGCCTGCCGCCTGCAGGACGCCGTCTCGCAGATGCCGAGAAGCGACCCGAGCTTGCCCCGCTCAATGCGCTTGATGTCTTCGGCCGCCCCGCCTTCGTCGATCATCTTGCGCCGCTGGATGACGTCGGCCATGCCATAGGCCATCCAGGCCTGAGACGGCAGGCCGTCACGCCCGGCGCGCCCTGTCTCCTGGTAATAGGCCTCCACAGAGCCCGGCAAATCGAGATGCGCTACATAGCGCACATCCGGCTTGTCGATCCCCATGCCGAAGGCGACCGTCGCCACGAGGCAGAGGTTTTCCTCCTTTAGGAAGGCGTCCTGGTTCGCGTCACGCACGGCGCGGTCCATGCCGGCATGGTAGGCGCGCGCGCGGATGCCCTGCCCGTTCAGCCACTCCGCCGTGTCCTCGACCTTCGCACGCGACAGGCAATAGACGATGCCGCTCGCGCCCTTGTGTCGCGAGAGAAAGCGAAGCAATTGCTGGCGCGGCTGGTCGCGCTCGACGATCTCATAGGCGATGTTCGGCCGGTCGAAACTCGAGCTGAACACGCGCGCATCCGAGAGCGCCAGCCGCTCGATGATATCGCCGCGCGTCTGCGGATCGGCGGTCGCCGTCAGCGCCAGACGAGGCACACCGGGATAGAGCGTCGCCAGTTGCCCGAGCGTGCGATATTCCGGCCGGAAATCATGCCCCCATTGCGATACGCAGTGTGCCTCATCGATCGCGAACAATGCGATCTCCACCCCCGCCACCATCTCGCGAAACCCGTCGGTCACGATCCGCTCCGGCGTGACGTAGAGCAGATCGAGCGTCCCGTCGCGCACCGATCGCCGCACGTCGATGAAGTCTTCGCGCGACAGCGACGAATTCAGCGCCGCAGCCCGAACGCCGAGCGCCTTCAAGGCCTCCACCTGGTCGCGCATCAGCGCGATCAAAGGAGACACGACGATCCCGAGCCCGGATCGGCACAGCGCCGGCACTTGGAAACAGAGCGACTTACCGGCCCCCGTCGGGAACAGCACCACCGCATCCCCGCCCGAAACCACATGCTCGACCACCTCACCCTGCTGTCCGCGGAAAACGGAATAGCCATAGACGGCTTTCAACACATCCAGCGGCGCCTTGCCGGTTGCTTGAAACGTGGTCTGCCCGGACTCCCGCCGTTGTCTGCCCGGTGGATCGAGAACCGGATCGTTACGTGTCGAGAAAGAAGGCACTTGAGAAGATGTCATGAAAGCCATTCTGCACGATTCCACCAGCCCGCGCGAGGGCGCTGGCTGCCGAACGCCATGAAGACCACAGCAGAGTGCACCTGCCTGCCCATCTGGCGTGGCTTAAGAGAATACAGAAAGAGGGACGAAAGAAAAGCGATTTGTTCTTGATTTGTTCATAATATGAATTAGGATTCCCTCATGAACGACACGCGCCTCTTCGCACAGACCAGAGCGGGTCGCGTGTTGGAAACCATCAACCGGAGCAGGGACAAGGAGCAGCGGAATGACCTCTACAGTCCATCCGTCATTTGGCACCCGGCCCTTTGACCCGTCCGGAGAGCACGCCAAATCCTTCGATAATCGCCTCCTGATTCTCCAGGCGCTCCACTTCGTTCTGCACCTCTTCCATATTGCGCAGGACAAGGCTTGCCAGTTCGTCGTCACCATCTTCCGTTGCCCGTGCGAGATCCCGCTCCAGCTCGCGACGCTGCCAGAGAAGCGCCTTCGTGCGCTTGTGCAGTGCCAGAGCCTGTCGATAGCCTTCCAGCGCATCGGCAGGATCGGCTGCCTGCGTGGCGATCCAGAGGCGGGCGAACCGAACCTGCTGGTCGAGCATGGCGAGAAGCCCGGCGAAACCGGCGGCCTCGAGGTTTTCGACCAGCATCTCGCGCGTCAGCCGCGGCCCCTTGGCGGCGGCCGCGTTCAGCACCTGCGACCAGAGGCGCTGAAGCTCCTTGCTCTCGTAGTCGATCACCGAGATCTCGTCATATTCGGCAAACAGCACGTCGGGATGATTGACGATCGTCAGGGCCAGCACGCTTTCCTTCAGCGGCGGCAGCGACTGCACGCCGGAGACGATCGAGGACCGTGCCAGCCGGTCGGATACGCCCGAAAGACTGCGCATCGGCGCCGATTCCTTGCCGAAACCGCCGCGACCGCCGGATCGGCCACCGCCTGGCCCGCCGCTCCTTTGTCCGCCACCGGGCTGGAAGCCACCCGTCCCTCCGCCGCGCCCATGGTTTCCGCCCTGAAAGCCGCCGCCTTGGAAGCCGGAGCGCTGCGGCCCGCGCAGATAGGTATTGAGCCGGTCGCGCATCGCCTGGCCGTAGTGCCGGCGAACGCTCTCGTCGCCGATCACGCCCACGACCTGCTTCAGCTTCGCCTCGAGCTCCGCCCGCTTTTCCGGCGTCTCGAAGCTTCCCGACTGGATCTCCCGGGTCCAGACCATTTCGGAAAGGGATCGTGCCGCCACCAGAACGCGGTCAAACGGCGCCCGTCCCTCTTCCCGCACGAGATCGTCGGGGTCCTTGCCGTCCGGCAGCAGCGCGAACCGCACGGAGCGACCGGGCTTCAGGTGCGGCAGCGCGAGATCGACGGCGCGATTGGCAGCCCGGATACCGGCACCGTCACCATCGAAGCAGAGGATCGGCTCCTGCGTCAGCTTCCAGAGAAGCTCCAGCTGGTTCTCGGTCAGCGCCGTCCCAAGCGGTGCCACCGCGTTCTCGATCCCCGCCTGATGGAGAGCGATGACGTCCATATAGCCTTCGACGGCGATGATCGTGTCGTTGCCGTCGGCGCCCCCCAGCGTTCGGCGGGCGCGGGCAAAATTATAGAGCACGTTACCCTTGTGAAAGAGTTCGGTCTCGTTGGAATTCAGGTACTTCGCGGGCGCATCGGGCGACATGGCCCGCCCGCCGAACGCGATCACCTTCTCGCGCGACGACAGGATCGGAAACATGATCCGGTCGCGAAAACGGTCGTAGGATACCGCGATGTCGGGACCGTGCACCACGAGACCGCAGGCCTCGATCTGCTCGCGCGGAATGCCCTTGTTGGCAAGGTGCTCCTTCAAGGCGTTGCGGCTTTCCGGCGCGTAACCGAGCCGGAAGGTCTCGATCGTCCGCCCCGTCAGGCCCCGGTCACGCAGATAGGCCCGCGCGCGGGCGCCGTTCGCAGTCTGAAGCTGATCCTGAAAGAATTGCGTCGCCATTTCCATGACGTCCTGCAGGGTGGAACGCTCCCTGTCGCGCTTCTCCGCTTCCACGTCCGGCTGCGGCATGGCAACACCGGCGAGATCGGCGATCTGCTGCACGGCCTCGGGAAAGCTCATCCCGTCGAGTTCGTTCAGAAACCGGAAATGATCGCCCGAAACACCGCAGCCGAAGCAATGGTAGCGCCCCTTCCGATCTTCACAGTGGAAGCTCGGCGACTTCTCTCCGTGAAAGGGGCAGCAGGCCCAATAGTCGCCCTTGGACGCGTTGGTTTTCTTCCGGTCCCAGGTCACGCGCTTGCCGATCACGTCCGAAATCGGAACGCGATCCTTGATCTCTTCGAGAAAGGTCGGGGAAAAACGCATGCGCCCGATATAGTCGCTTGCGCGCCGTACTGCTACAGCGCGCAACATCCCTCACCGCTATCCACAGGCAAGACACTCGCCAGCGGGAAAAGCGAAGCCGGCATCCATGTCATCGACCGCCAGACATCGCGCAGACGAACGGCATCAGGCGCCCGACAGAAGGCCCTTCAGCACGCCGGATGCCTTGGCGAAATCCATCTGGCCGGCATGCCGCTCCTTCAGGATCGCCATGACCTTGCCCATGTCTTTCGGCCCCGTTGCCTCAGCATCGGCAATGGCGACCGCAACGACCTCCTTCACCCGCGCTTCGGAGAACTGCTCCGGCTGGAAGTCGGCGATGATGACGATTTCCTCGCGCTCATGGGTCGCCAGTTCCGGCCGGCCGGCATCCTCGTAGACCTTCGCAGATTCTTCGCGCTGCTTGACCATTTTCGCAAGGATCTGCAGCAGTTCGTCATCGGTCGTTTCCGGCTTGCCGACGCCGCGATTGGCGATATCGCGGTCCTTCAGCGCGGCCTGCACCAGTCGCAGCGTGGAAACCCGGCGGGCATCCTTGGCCTTCATGGCCGTCTTCAGGGCATCGTTGATCGTGTCGCGCAGCATGGGTATCTCCCTTGTCTCTTGTGGGTGTGTCGTCTCTTGTGGGTGTTTCGTCCTGGCGGCCCTCATAGACCATCGGCAAGGCCGCAACAAACAGCTTCGTCATCAGATGGGATGGCCGGCGACCTCTTGCGAGCAGCGCGGGGCGCGGCTGCATTATTCAGCGGATTTCCATTGGCAGTGGTTGACCGCGCGCAACCGCGCGCTTATGTCGAGGACCTGCACCAAGAGAGACCCGAATTGCGACCCGCGCCCGCATGCGCCGGGCGGCACCGGGTGCTGAGAAGCTTGGCGACCCGGTGGCCCGATCTTCCGCCGCCTCGCCGCAACGGGATGACGCCGATGACCGCTCCATGGACCATTGAAACCGCAACCGCCATGCTCGTCCTGGCGGACGGCACCGTGATCGAAGGCAAGGGCATCGGGGCGACCGGCGCCGTTCCCGCCGAAGTCTGTTTCAACACGGCCCTCACCGGCTACCAGGAAATCCTGACCGACCCGTCCTATCTCGGCCAGATCGTCACCTTCACCTTCCCCCATATCGGCAATGTCGGCGCCAATGACGAAGACATCGAGGACCTGACGCCGGCAGCTCGCCACGGCGCGGTCGGCGTCATCTTCAAGGCCGATATCACCGACCCCTCCAACTACCGCGCCGTGCGCCATCTCGACGCCTGGCTGAAGGCCCGCGGGATCATCGGCATGTGCGGCATCGACACGCGCGCTCTGACGGCCTGGATCCGTGAGAATGGCGCCCCGAACGCCGTCATCGCCCATGATGCCAATGGGCAGTTCGACATCGACGCGCTGAAGGCGATGGCGAAGGACTGGAGCGGCCTCGAAGGCCTCGACCTCGCCAAGGTCGCGACCTCGGGTCAGTCCTCTGTCTGGAATGAAAAGCCCTGGGTCTGGAACGAGGGCACGGCCACGCTGACGGCGGATGCGGCAAAGTACCATGTCGTCTGCATCGACTACGGTGTGAAGCGCAACATTCTGCGTCTCTTCACCGGGCTCGACTGCAAGGTCACGGTCGTGCCGGCAACGGCGAGCAAGGACGATGTTCTCGCGCTCAACCCGGATGGCGTCTTCCTCTCGAACGGCCCGGGAGATCCGGCAGCGACCGGCGAATATGCCGTGCCTGTCATCCGCGAGCTGATCGAAACCGACATCCCGGTCTTCGGCATCTGCCTCGGCCACCAGATGCTGGGCCTTGCGCTCGGCGGCAAGACCGAAAAGATGCACCAGGGCCATCACGGCGCCAACCATCCGGTGAAGGACCATACGACCGGCAAGGTCGAAATCGTCTCGATGAACCATGGCTTCGCGGTCGACTCGGCCTCGCTCCCGGCCGGCGTCGAGGAGACCCACGTCTCTTTGTTCGACGGCACCAATTGCGGCCTGCGCCTCTCCGGCAAGCCCGTCTTCTCCGTCCAGCATCACCCTGAAGCCTCCCCCGGCCCGCAGGACAGCCACTACCTCTTCCGCCGCTTCGTCAATCTGCTGCGCGAAAAGAAGGGCGAGGTCGCTCTGGCGGAACGCGCCTGATGGGCTGACGCAGGCTGAGCCGCCGGATCGCCGCCGGTCAGCTTGCCAGCAGCCGGCGTCGAGGACGGAACCTCGGCGCGGATCGACGCGGCGGTTGACGGAACGCGCCTGCCCGATGCGCGCCGGAGTTATCCCCACCGTCTGAGACGGAAGTCCTGTCGGAACCCGCCCGAACCTGCGAGGCAGGGGCCGAACTCTCTCCTAAGCCGTTTCGCTCAGCTTGCGAACGATCCGGAAGAACCGCGCGTTCAGCAGCACGGCTGCGGCGAGCAGGCCGAGCGAGAAGCCGTACCAGACGCCCTGCCCGCCGAAGCCGAGTGGAAAGGCGAAGATCCAGGCGGAGAAAAAGCCGATCGGCCAGTAGGAGATCAGCGCCAGCACCATCGGCACCGTCGTGTCCTTCAACCCGCGCAACATGCCAGCAGCAATGGCCTGGAGGCCATCGACAAGCTGGAAGGCGCCGGCGATGACGATCAGGGGGCCTGCATAGGCCAGCACGAGCGCTGCATCCGTCCGGGTCGTATCAAGATAGAGCGCGGCGAGCGCGTAGGGGATGACGGCAAACAGCGTGGATCCGAGAGCCGCGCAGATGATGCCAAGCGCGAGTGCCGAGATGCCGGCTTTGCGCACGCCCTCCATGTCGCCGCGGCCATAGGCAAGCCCGACGCGCACGGTGGCCGCCTGGGCAAGTCCGAGCGGGATCATGAAGGCGATGGAGGCAAATTGCAGGGCGATGCCGTGGGCCGCCAATTCCACCGTGCCGATCGTGCCCATGAGCAGCGACGCGACGGTGAAGAGGCTGACTTCGGCGAGAATCGTCAAGGCGATCGGCAGGCCCAGCAGCACGACTTCCTTCAGCGCATGCCAGTCGGGATTCCAGAACCGGACAAAGAGTTCGAAGCCGCGCAGTTCCGCATGTCGCTGGATGTAAACGATGGCAAGCACGAGGCCGAGGATGGCGACCGCCAGTGCCGCCCAGGCCGCCCCGACCATGCCGAGCGCCGGAAAGCCAAAATGGCCATAGATCAGCAGGTAGCAGAAGCCGGCATTGAGAACGAGCGTAATCAGGGTGATGTAGAGAATGATCCCCGCGCGCTCCAGTCCGCTGAGGAAGGCCCGCAGCACCATGAAGACGAGGCTCGGGAAGACAGCCCATTGTGCGACATGCAGATAGCCGGCGGCCTTCGCCGCCACCTCCGGCTGCTGGCCGGCAAAGAGCAGGATCGGCTCGGCCAGCCACAGGATCGGCGCGGTGAGGACGCCGTAGATCAGCACCGCCCACATGCCCATGCGCACGGAACGCCGGGTCGAGACGACGTCACCACGCCCCACGGCCTGTGCCACCATCGGCACGACCGCGTTGGAAAAGCCGGATCCGAACACGAAGATGGTGAAAAACATCTGCGTCGCGAGAATGATGGAGGCAAGCTCCGTCGCACCCAGCTTGCCCACCATCACCACGTCGGTGGTGTTGATGGCAAGCTGCGCGATCTGCGCGGCAACGAAGGGCACGCCGAGAATGACGCTCCCGCGGAAGTGTGCAGCCCAGGAATTGTCCCCACGGATATCCCCCGCAGCGGGGTGCGTTGACGTCAGCATGATCGAAAAGCCTCTGGTCCGTCGCGGCCGGAATGGGCTCACGCGACGTGTCGCTCATAGCGCGAATGGCAGCAAACCTCCAGCGAGAGGCAGGCACTGCTGGAAATTTCATCCAGACATCACGGAGATTGATCGTTTTCGAGGCAGTTTCCGATCAGATCCTCGGAATTTCGGCGGATGCGTCCTTCGGTTTCAGGCGAGTCACGTAGAGGAAAACGGCGGCGGCGATGAGGACGGCGGAGAGGATGTAGGGTGCGCCGGCAAAGGTCACCGGCGCATCAGCCGCCGTGAACCGGCTGAAGATATGCGCGAAGACCAGCGGCCCGAGGATGGTCGTGAAGGAGGAGATGCTGGAAAGAGCGCCTTGAAGCTCTCCCTGCGCGGAAGGTGGTACCTTGGCAGCAGCGATCGAGCGCAGCGGCGGGTCGGCAAGGGCCTCCAGGCACGTTGCGGCGATCACGGCATAGACCATCCAGCCCTGGAAGGCGAAGGCATAGCCGAAAAGCCCGACGCAGCAGAAGACGAGGCCGACCGCGCCGGCGCGCCATTCGCCGAGCACGGGAATGATGCGCGGCAGGATGAAGGCCATGACGATCGCGCTGCAGATCCCGAAGACGCCGAGCGACAGGCCGATCTGCCCCTCGCTCCAGCCATAGCGATAGGTGGCGACGAAGGACCAGACGGAGGGATAGACCGCATGGGCCTGCCAATAGAGGAAGAACACCAGCAGCACCCAGCCGATGCCGGGATAGCTGCGCATCTGGCGCAGTGCGCCGAGCGGATTGGCGCGCCGCCACTCGAAGCGCCGGCGATGCTTGCGCTCCAGCGTTTCCGGCAGCAGGAAGAAGGCAATTACGAAATTGACGAAGGAGAGCAGCGCCGCACCATAGAACGGCACACGCGGTCCGAACTCGCCGAGCGCGCCGCCGATGACCGGCCCCAGCGCAAAGCCCGTGCCGAAGGCAATGCCGATGAGACCGAAATTCTTGGCGCGGTTGCTGTCGTCGGAAACGTCGGCGATGAAGGCCGAGGCGGTGGAAAAGCTGGCACCGGAGATGCCGGCGAGAATGCGGCCGACGAACAGCATGCCGAAACTCGTGGCCAGCGCGCAGATCAGGTTGTCGATCGCGAATGTCAGCACCGATGCGAGAAGAACCGGGCGGCGGCCGAACCTGTCGGAGAGATTGCCGATCAGCGGAGCAAACAGAAACTGCATGCCGGAATAGACAAGCAGCAGCCAGCCGCCATCAATGGCCGTGTCGCTGACCGTATCTCCCGTCAGTTCCGCCAGAAAGGCCGGCAGCACCGGCATGATGATCGCGATGCCGATGATGTCGAGAAAGAGGATCATGAAAACGAGGAAAAGCCCCCGCCTCGCGGATGCCGGATCGATCATGCCAAACCTCCCCACTCCCGCACCGCGCGTCTCGAAGACACGAGGCCCTAACGCAAACCGTCCGACCCTGTCGGGCTCCGTCTGCTTTCCGCTGCTGTAGAGGCAAGCAGGAAGCGAGGCAACGGCCATTGTCGCTCCGATCCTCGCCGCGCATACCGGCGGCGGAAAGAGAACAGGACCCGGCCGTGTAATACGGTTTCCGGTTGATCAGACCGGAAACCGTATTCCGTCCATTGAAAATCTGGCCTTCCGGCCAGAGATTTTCGATGGCTCTTGATTTCCGGTTCGCGAAGCGATCAGCCGGAAATCGTATAAGATGGTCCGGGTCGCGCAGCGGCAATGCGTCGATCGGGCGCGGATCAGGCGCCGACGGCGCCGTCCTCGATCTTACGGATCGCGACGACGGACGGCCGGGGCAGCGTGCCCTTGAAGTCCGGCCAGAGGGTTTCGGCCTTGTCCAGCGTTTCGGCATCCTCGGCCGGATGCTGTACGGAGACGAACAGGGTCTTGCCATCGGGCGTGAAGCAAGGCCCGGTCGCCTCCGCACCGGCCGGGCAGGTGAAAAGCAGCTTCGGCAGGCCGCGGGCCGGACCTTCCGTGTCGATGCCGTAGATCCCGTCCGGCAGGCCAAAATCATTCGCCCCATCCGTCGCGACCCAGAGCCGGCCGGAGGGGTCGAAGGTGATGTTGTCGGGACAGACGAACCAGCCGTTTTCGGAGGTTTCCGGATGGAAGCTCGCCTTCGTCGCCGCATCGGCCGGATTGCCGGCGAGAACGAACAGGTCCCATTCATAGATGTCGGCTGTATGGTCTGCATCGCGGCCGCGTCCGCCGGGCGGGATCAGCTCGACGATATGCCCCCACAGGTTTTCCGGCCGGGTGTTGGCAGGGTTCAGCTTGTCCTGTGTGCGCTTCTTGTTCTTGGTCATGACGGCGTAGACGCGGCCCGTCACCGGGTTGGTCTCCATGTCTTCCGGCCGGTCCATCGGCGTCGCGCCGACCGCGTCTGCGGCAAGCCGCGTCTTCAGCAGCACCTCCGCCTGAGAGGCAAAGCCGTTTTCGGCCGTCAGCGGCCCCTGCCCGTGCACCAGCGGCAGCCAGTGCAGCGTACCGTCAGGATCGAAGCGCGCAACGGACAGGATGCCATCGTCGAGAATGTCCTTCGCCGTTTCCGGCTTTGCGGAGTCGAAGGCCGCCTTGGTGACGAAGCGATAGGTGTATTCGAAATAGTCGTCGTCGCCCATGTAGACGACGATCCGGCCGTCCTTGTTGTGCACGACCGTGGAAGCCTCGTGACTCATGCGGCCGAGCGCCGTGCGTTTGATGGGCGTGGAAGACGGATCGTAAGGGTCGATCTCGACCACCCAGTCGAAACGGTTCGGCTCGTTGGGCTCCTTGGTCATGTCGAAGCGATCATGGAAGCGGGCGCGGCCATAGATATCGGAACCGTCGAAGCCGTAGCGCTCCAGCACCGGCGCGATCGCCGACCCGTCCGGCTTGCCGCCGAACGTGTCGGAAGCACCCTCCTCGCAGGTCAGCACCGTACCCCAGGGGGTGACGCCGCCGCCGCAATTGTAGTTCGTGCCGCGCACGAGGCGGCCTTCCGGATCGTCCTTGGTCTTGACGAGATCATGGCCGGCGACCGGGCCGGACAGCGCCATCGGCGTTTCCACCGTCAAGCGGCGGTTGTAGGTGCTGTCCTGAACCATGGCCCAGGCGCCATTCTCCATCTTCACCTCGACGATGGAATGACCCATGGCCGCCATGCCGAAATCCACCTGCTCCCGCGTCATCTTCGCACCGGCATCGTCCTCGGTCATGCCGGGAAAGATCACGTTCGGGGAGATATATTCGTTGTTGACGCAGAGCAGGCCATGATTGGCGCTGTCGGAACCCTTGGGCAGCGGCATGAAGGCGATATAGTCGCAATTATAGCCGAAGCGCATCAGCTGTTCTGCAGCGGAGGGCACGGTTCCGTCGAAGGCGGACGTAGATCCGGTCATCGGATCGCCCCAGCGCGCGACCACGTCGGCCTTGTAGCCGGGCGCAACCGCCATGTCCTTGTCGTAGACGCGCTTCAATTCGGTGAATTGCAGGGTGGACGCAGCCGATGCCGCAAAACTCTCCTCTGCAAACAGCGAGCCGACGAAGCCGGTGCCGGTCGCGGCGATGGTTCCCATCGCCGTAAAGCCCTTGAGAAAGCTTCTGCGCGAAGCCCGGGCCGCGATGATGTCGCGGATGACGGGCGATGAAATGCTGGGACAGTCTGCCATGACGAGCGCTCCTGGTGCGTTGGAATGCGCCTGGATTATCGGCTGCTCATGACATGGAAGAGACAGATGGCATGCGGACGGAACAAAGCCGCCCGCATGCCGGATCGGTCAAACCGGGTTGTTGAACGTATCGCAGGCCTGCAGCTGTCCGCTGTCGAAGCCGCGCTTGAACCACGTCGCCCGCTGCTTTGACGTGCCATGGTTGAAGCTTTCCGGCACGACGTAACCCTGCGTCCGCTTCTGCAGCGTATCGTCGCCGATCTGGGTCGCAGCATTGAGCGCTTCTTCGAGGTCGCCCTGCTCCAGCAGGCCCTTCTGCTGCGTATACTTGCCCCAGATGCCTGCGTAGCAGTCGGCCTGCAACTCGGTGCGGACGGAAAGCTCGTTGGACGACGCCTCGTCCATGCCCTGCCGCTGCTCGTTGACCTGCGGCAGCGTGCCGAGCAGGTTCTGTACGTGATGCCCCACTTCATGCGCGACGACATAGGCCTGCGCGAAATCGCCGGAAGCCTCGAAACGCTGCGACAGTTCATCGAAGAAGGATGTGTCGAGATAGACCTTCTGGTCACCCGGGCAATAGAACGGCCCCGAAGCCGACGAGGCCTGACCGCAGGCCGACTGCACACCGCCCGTGAAAAACACAAGCTTCGGCTCGCGATAGGTCTGACCGTTCGACTGGAAGATGCCGTTCCACGTATCCTCGGTCTCGGCGAGAACCGTGCGGATGAAGGCCTTGGTTTCCTCCTGCTCGGCGGTGCCCTGCGTGCTTCCCTGGCTCTGCTCGTAGCCGGACTGTCCCGTCTGGCCGCCGTCGAGAACCTGCAGCAGGTCGATGCCCATCGCCTTGAAGATGAAGTAGATCACCACGAGGAAGATGATGGTGCCGATGCTCAAGCCGCCGCCGCGTCCGCCGCCCATGGGAATGCGGAAACCCCCTCCACGGCCGAAACCGCCCCGTACGGGCCCGGAGCCGCTCTGATCCTCGACATTGCTCGATTGGCGACGGCCCTTCCATTCCATGGCGGTTCACTCCCTTGGTTCGGCATCACGGATGCGATCGATATAACGCATGCCCGTGGAAAAGGTATCCCCGGCGCCGAATGCGTTTGCCAGCGCTTTTCCGACCGCATTTTCCTGTTGTGATCGCGATTTCGGGGTTTCGCTCCGGCGCCCATTTCCCTATAAGCCCCTTCTAGCCTTAAAGACGTGAGACTGCACGACCGGCCGATGGACACCCGCCATCGGAGCCGGCTTTTCGCGCAGCCTGAAAAGCGGAACCTAGACCATGCCCAAGCGCCAAGATATCAAGTCCATCCTCATCATCGGCGCTGGACCGATCGTCATTGGCCAGGCATGCGAGTTCGACTATTCCGGAACACAGGCCTGCAAGGCGCTGAAGGAAGAAGGGTTCCGGGTCATCCTGGTCAACTCCAATCCAGCGACCATCATGACCGATCCGGGCCTTGCGGATGCAACCTATGTCGAGCCAATCACCCCGGAAGTGGTGGCGAAGATCATCGCCAAGGAACGCCCGGATGCGCTGCTGCCCACCATGGGCGGGCAGACCGCACTCAACACGGCCCTCTCGCTGAAGCGCATGGGCGTGCTCGACCGCTACAATGTCGAGATGATCGGTGCGAAGCCCGCCGCCATCGACATGGCCGAAGACCGCGCGCTCTTCCGCGAGGCTATGGCCCGCATCGGGCTGGAAACGCCCAAATCGATGCTGGCCAACGCCACGGACATCAAGGATGCCGACCGCAAGACGCATGAGGCCGAGCGCAACAAGCTCAAGGAAAGCCTGTCCGGCGCAGCGCTCGACACGGCGCTCGACACGCTGGAAAACGAGTGGAACCTCGGCGAGACCGACCGCAAGCAGCGCTATATGAGCCACGCCATGGCGCTGGCCGCACAGGCGATCGACCAGATCGGCCTGCCCACCATCATCCGTCCCTCCTTCACGCTCGGCGGCACCGGCGGCGGCATCGCCTATAACCGCTCGGAATTCTTCGAGATCGTCTCGTCGGGTCTGGACGCCTCCCCCACCACCGAAGTGCTGATCGAGGAATCGGTGCTCGGCTGGAAGGAGTACGAGATGGAGGTCGTCCGCGACACGGCGGACAACTGCATCATCATCTGCTCGATCGAGAACATCGACCCGATGGGCGTCCACACGGGCGATTCGATCACGGTCGCCCCAGCCTTGACCCTGACGGACAAGGAATACCAGATCATGCGCAACGCCTCGATCGCGGTGCTGCGCGAGATCGGCGTCGAAACCGGCGGCTCGAACGTCCAGTTCGCCGTGAACCCCAAGGACGGCCGCCTTGTCGTCATCGAGATGAACCCGCGCGTGTCGCGCTCCTCGGCGCTGGCCTCCAAGGCGACCGGCTTCCCGATCGCCAAGATCGCCGCCAAGCTCGCCGTGGGATATACGCTGGACGAGCTGGAAAACGACATCACCGGCGGCGCCACGCCGGCCTCGTTCGAACCCTCGATCGACTATGTCGTCGTGAAGATCCCGCGCTTCGCATTCGAAAAATTTCCGGGCGCCTCCCCCGTGCTGACGACGGCCATGAAGTCCGTCGGTGAGGTGATGGCGATTGGCCGCACCTTTGCCGAATCGTTGCAGAAGGCCCTGCGTGGCATGGAAACCGGCCTGACCGGCCTCGACGAGATCGAGATCCCCGGCCTCGACGACGGCAGCGATGGCCGCAACGCCATCCGCGCCGCCATCGGCACGCCGACGCCCGACCGCCTGCGCATGGTCGCCCAGGCGCTGCGCCTCGGCATGTCGGAAGCCGACGTGCATGACGGCTCGAAGATCGACCCGTGGTTCATCGCCCAGCTCAAGGCCATCGTGGACATGGAAGCTCGCATCCGCGAGCATGGCCTGCCGGATGATGCCGGCAACCTGCGCATGCTGAAGGCCATGGGCTTCTCGGATGCGCGCCTCGCCACGCTCTCGGGCAAGCGCCCGAAGGAAGTGGCCGAGAAGCGCAATGCGCTCGACGTGCGCCCGGTCTACAAGCGCATCGACACCTGCGCGGCCGAGTTCGCCTCGCCCACCGCCTATATGTACTCGACCTATGAGACTCCCTTCGTCGGTCAGGCCCGCAGCGAAGCCGGCATCTCAGACCGCAAGAAGGTCGTCATCCTCGGCGGCGGCCCGAACCGCATCGGACAGGGCATCGAGTTCGACTATTGCTGCTGCCACGCCGCCTTCGCGCTGAAGGATGCTGGGTTTGAGGCCATCATGATCAACTGTAACCCGGAAACGGTCTCCACCGATTACGATACGTCCGACCGGCTCTACTTCGAGCCGCTGACGGCCGAGGACGTGATCGAGATCCTGAAGATGGAGCAGACGCGCGGCGAACTCGTCGGCGTCATCGTGCAGTTCGGCGGGCAGACCCCGCTGAAGCTCGCCGAAGCGCTGGAAAAGAACGGCATCCCGATCCTCGGCACCGCGCCCGACATGATCGACCTTGCCGAAGACCGCGACCGCTTCCAGAAGCTGTTGATGAAGCTCGACCTCAACCAGCCGAACAACGGCATCGCCTACTCCGTCGAGCAGGCTCGCCTTGTCGCCTCCGAGATCGGCTTCCCGCTGGTCGTGCGTCCGTCCTATGTTCTGGGCGGCCGTGCCATGCAGATCATCCACTCGGAAAGCATGCTGCAGACCTACCTGCTCGACACGGTTCCCGAGCTTGTGCCGGAAGACATCAAGCAGCGCTACCCGAACGACAAGACAGGGCAGATCAACACGCTGCTCGGCAAGAACCCGCTTCTCTTCGATAGCTACCTCGCAAACGCCATCGAAGTGGATGTCGACTGCATCTCCGATGGCAAGGACGTCTACGTCGCCGGCATCATGGAGCATATCGAGGAAGCCGGCATCCACTCCGGCGACAGCGCCTGCTCGCTGCCCTCGCGCACGCTCTCCAACGACATGCTGGACGAGCTGGAGCGCCAGGCGAAAGCCATGGCGAAGGCGCTGAAGGTCGGCGGCCTGATGAACGTACAGTTCGCGATCAAGGACGGCATCGTCTACGTTCTCGAAGTCAACCCGCGCGCCTCGCGCACGGTGCCCTTCGTCGCCAAGACCATCGGCGCCCCGATCGCCAAGATCGCCGCCCGCGTCATGGCCGGCGAAACGCTCGACCAGTGCTTTGCAGCTTACGGCGGCAAGCCCGACCCGCGCGCGCTCAAGCACATCGCCGTCAAGGAAGCCGTGTTCCCCTTCGCCCGCTTCCCCGGCGTCGATATCCTGCTCGGGCCGGAAATGCGCTCGACGGGTGAAGTCATCGGCCTCGATACCGATTTCGCGCTTGCCTTCGCCAAGGCGCAGCTCGGTGCCGGCGTCGACCTGCCGCGCGAAGGCACAGTCTTCGTCTCCGTCCGCGACGGCGACAAGGACGGCGTTCTCCCGGCCATCCGCATCCTGACCGATATCGGCTTCAAGGTGCTGGCAACCGGCGGCACCGCCCGCTTCCTGGAAGCCAACGGCATCACGACGACGAAGATCAACAAGGTACAGGAAGGCCGCCCGCACATCGAGGACGCCATCCGCAACCGCCAAGTCCAGCTCGTCATCAACACGACCGACAGCAACAAGGCGATCTCGGATAGCAAATCGCTCCGCCGCGCCACGCTGATGCAGAAGGTCCCCTACTTCACCACCATGGCCGGCGCCGAAGCCGCCGCCGCTGCGATCAAGGCGCTCAAAGCCGGCAACCTCGAAGTCCGCCCGCTGCAGAGCTATTTCTGACGCTCTACGGATAAACCCAGACTCACGGAAGAGTTCTGTCTCTTTCTTATCCTGCATTTTTCCGACAGCGAAGCGAACACGCTTCGCTGTCGGAAGCACTCCCGTATCTTCAAGAATATCCATAACCGGAACCACGCACGCCCGCATCGGCGTGCATGACAGCATATCTGCGCGACAAAACGCTTCAAGAATACACGTTTTTCGCGAGGGATAACGTGGAATTAACCACCACAGGAAACAATCGCATCAGGACATCTTAATATTCGAGACGCTTCAGCGGAAAGGTCAGCCGGCATGCACTCCATGACAAACCGGACTGCCGTGCCGGAAACCTGTAGCGAGTTGCATGCTCCCACCGTGGTGGTTCTGTTGCTGCTGACCCTCTCGATCCTGACGGCCATAGCACTCTGGCCACGCGGCCCCTTCTACATCCTCGCCGTCGCGCCGGGCCTGACGCAGATCGAATTGTTCGACGTGCTCGAGAGGGCCGGAGGCCGTTTCGTTGCCGATGGTCCCACCCGCTGGACGGCCTTCGTTTACTCGGATGCGAGCGATTTCGCCGCCCGAGCACGCGTCTCAGGCGCTTTTTTCACCCTTCAAAGTCCCATCCTCTCGATTTGCAGAGAACCGTCATGAACTCAATTCGGACTCTTCGCCTAAAGGTATCACTCGGGATCATCGGCCTGATGTGGCTGAATGTCATCATGGTGTCATTACGCGCGTTCTCGATGGAAGATCCGGCAACGTTCTGGGTTGTCGCCGGCAGCGCCGTCGTTGCGGGTCTCGCGACGCTGGTATGGTTGCAGGATCGCGCCGGAGCGACTGCCGCCGTGGGCGTCAGCGTGGCCAATGCCGGGCTTGTCTGCCTGCTGGTCTACGGCTTCCGCGACTCCAATCTCCAGAGCGACATCCATATGTATTTCTTCGCTGTTCTCGCCATCTGCTCCGCTTTGCTGGAATGGCGCGCGCTCTTGGCCTATGCAGCGGTCGTTGCTGTTCACCACCTGACGCTGTTCTTCACAGTGCCAATGGCTGTTTTCCCAACGAATTCCGGTTTCTCGCGCGTGGTGTTGCACGCACTCGTTCTCTCGCTCGAAACGGGCGTCCTCATCGCCATCGTCGTCATGATGACCCGCGCACTCGTCCGCAGCGAAAACGCCCTGGCGGAAGCCGCGTCCGCGGAACGGGCGACATCGGAAATCGAAGCACGCAGCCGCGCGCACGAACTGTCCACAGTGCGTGAACGCGAGCAGCTCGCCATCGACGCCGACACCACGTTCAAACATCGCCTGCACCATGCCACCGTAGGCATCTCCGACGGAATCCGCAAGCTGGCGGATGGCAATCTGGCTTTCACGATGGACACGCCGTTCGCACCGGAGTTCGAAGCGCTTCGCGGCGATATGAACGACGCGGTCGGGCGTCTGGGCAACGTTCTCCGGGAAGTGTCCGCCGTCGCCACCCGGATCGACGACGGCGCACAGGATGTTGCCGGTGCCGTCACCGACCTGTCGCGACGGACGGAGCGGCAGGCAGGCACAGTCGAGGAAACAGCCGCAGCGCTGGCCGAAATCACCGAAAGCGTCGCCGCATCGGCAAAGCGCACGGAAGAAGCCCGATCGGTTGCACTGCAGGCCAACAAGGATGCGGCGCAATCCTCAGGCGTCGTCGAAAATGCCGAGCAGGCCATGCGTCGCATCGAGGCCAGTTCGCAACAGATTTCCTCGATTATCGTCGCGATCGACGAGATCGCGTTTCAGACGAACCTTCTGGCGTTGAACGCCGGCGTCGAAGCCGCGCGCGCGGGAGAAGCGGGCAAGGGCTTCGCCGTCGTCGCACAGGAGGTCCGCGAACTCGCGCAACGCTCGGCCACTGCAGCCCGTGAAATTAAGAGCTTGATCCAGACCTCCACCAGCGAAGTCGAGACCGGCGTCAAGCTGGTGCGCAACACGGGCGAAGCCTTGAAGACGATCGGCAGTCAGGTGGTGACCATCAACAGCCTGATGGATCAGATCGCTGTCTCCGCCCGCGATCAATCCAGCAGCCTCTCCAGTGTTTCAAGCGCCGTCAACGGCATGGATCAGGTGACCCAACAGAACGCCGCCATGGTGGAACAGACGACCGCCTCCGTCTCCGCCCTCGCGCAGGAGGCCCTTCGTCTGAAGGACATGATCGGTGAATTCAGCCTGACCACGGAGCGACAGCCACGCCGCAGCCAGCGCGCCGCATGACGTCACGGTGAAAGGGCGATCCCCACGCTCATCCATGTCGCCCGAAGAGTGCCGCACTGTCGAGAGAACGACACGCACCAACACAACGACCCGAAGCGCGAAAAATCTGGCTTCCCATCCGCGCTTTCTGCTATAGTTATTGCCTTGATGTTTTGAACGGTTCCGGGGTTGACGCCCCGGATGCCGTTTTATTTTGCTTCGGGCCTGCCTGCGCAGGCCCGGCGCGCACCATGAAGGACGTTGAAATGGTCGAAAAAGTACCGATGACGCAGAGCGGTTTTGCCAAGCTGCAGGAAGAGCTGCGCTGGCGCCAGCAGGAAGAGCGGCCGCGGATCATCGAGGCGATTGCCGAAGCGCGCGCCCATGGCGACCTTTCGGAAAATGCCGAATACCACGCCGCCAAGGAAGCACAGAGCCACAACGAAGGCCGTATCGGCGAGGTTGAGGACTACGTGGCCCGCGCCGAAGTGATCGACCTCTCGAAGATGTCCGGCTCCAAGATCAAGTTCGGCGCCACCGTCAAGCTGATCGACGAGGACACCGAAGAGAACAAGACCTACCAGATCGTCGGCGACCAGGAAGCCGACGTGAAGCAGGGCCGCATCTCCATCTCCTCGCCGATCGCCCGTGCGCTGATCGGCAAGGAAGTCGGAGATTCGATCGAGGTCGTCGCCCCCGGCGGCTCGAAGGCCTACGAGATCCTCGCGATCAACTGGGGTTGATCCCGAACTCACACTGCAACGGCTCCCGACCTCGCGTCGGGAGCCGTTGTGATTCCGGTGGCATGACACCACAGCCGGCATGAATGCGTGGTGGATGACCTGCACCCGCGCGTGACGGATCGCTGCAGTTCCTTTATCCTCACACCATCATGAGCAGGTTTCTGGACATCCGCACCGTCGATATCATCGCTCCGAATTTCAAGAAGCGGCTTTCCGGCGTCACCTCGACCATTGTGCAACTCGTGCCGGTGCAAACCCGCATGGGCGAGCGCATCGCGACGCTCGGCCCCGGCCTGCCGGAAGACCTGCCTGCCATCCGCTTTCGCGATCTTTTCCATCTCCGCCGTCCGCCGGAAGGCCGCACGGCACGCATCTGGCATGCTCGCCGAAATCTCGAAATGCTCCCAGGCATTCTCCTGCGCGATGTGCTCCGCCTACCGCTGAAGCTCTTGTTCACTTCCGCCGCGCAGCGCAAGCATTCGCGTTGGACCAAGGGGCTGATCCGGCGCATGGACGCCGTCGTGGCCACATCGGCCCGCTCCGGAAGCTTTCTCGAAGTCCCCCACACCGTCATCCACCATGGCGTCGATCTTGACCGCTTTCACCCTCCCGCGACCGGCGGACGCGAACCGGCACCGGACGGTCTCGCCGGCCGCCGGCTCGTCGGCTGTTTCGGGCGCGTGCGACCGCAGAAGGGCACCGATCTCTTCGTCGAGGCGATGATCGCGCTGCTGCCAGATCATCCCGAATGGACCGCCGTCATCTGCGGTCGCGTGACCCCCGAGCACGAGGCCTTCGCCGCCGGCCTGAAAACCTCCATCGCCGATGCCGGCCTGTCCGACCGCATCCGGTTCCTCGGCGAGGTCGATGACATCAAGCCGTGGTACCGTCGCGTCTCGCTGCTGGTCGCCCCCTCGCGCAACGAAGGCTTCGGCCTGACGCCGCTCGAAGCCATGGCCTCGGGCGCCGCCGTCGTCGCCTCGGATGCCGGCGCCTATGCCGAGATGATTCGCCCGGGCGAAACCGGTGCGGTCGTGCCCGCCGGCGACGGAGAAGCCCTCACGACGGCGCTCCGCCTCTACCTCCAGGCCCCTGCCCGCGCCACCGCCCACGGCCAGGCCGGCCTCGCCCATGTCCGCGCCGAGTTCGGCATCGAACGGGAGGCGAAAGCGCTGTCGCAGGTGTATGATGGATTGCTGGGCAGAAACGCCCCGCCAGTTTGAACTTTGCCCTTAGCGCAGGCCCACGAGTCTGTCGCTGTAGGGAATACCGATTTTCTGTAGCGCCGACGAAGGCGAATAGTTGACGAAGGTCGATCCCCGCGCCTCGCCGACCGCCTTTGCAAGCCGCATATGTCCAAGGATGCGTCCCTCGGCTTCCGATACGCCCGAAAAGACTGTCTCACCGGGCGTCTCATAGAACCGCGGCTGTGCCGCATTGGCAATGTCGACGCCGATAAAGCCGATAATCCGCGGGCGGCAGAACAGTGCGAACTGAAGCGCCGACACCGCCACGCTCCCACCCTGAAAAACACCCGAAGCCGGGTCGAGCGACACGCCGGAGCGGCTCGGCGCATCCACGGTGACCGCCGACATGCGGGACACGGCGGCAAGATCCCGCCGGTTCTCGCCATAGGGCTTCAGCAGATTGTCGATGAGGATGACAGGCCTCTCGATCAACCAGTCGGGGTCATGCTCCAGAATCGCCCGGATGACGGCTACGGAAAACAGACAGAGAATGCTCGGGTCGAGACCGGCCATGAAAGCCTGGAAATGACGATAGACGAAACGTTCGTCCTCGACGACAAAGGCGAGCGGCTGGGGGATGCGCTCCGGAACCAGCGCGATAGCTCCGTTGAGGAGAAGGGTGCTGCGGTTGACGAGCACGCCGAGATCGGCGTGGCGAACGGACGGTCCCGAGCCGACGATGGTGATGTCGCTGCCTGCAAGATCCGACAGCGCAGACGGCGGCAACAGCGTACCGGCCGGGCGATTGCGGAAGAGGATCGTTCTTTCCGGGCCGTAAGGTGCCGGCTCGATCCGCAGCAATGGCGCCCAATCATAGGCGTGGGCGCGCCGACGACCATAGGCGAGCGTGGCGGCCAGTTTCCAGATCCGGCGGCGAAGCGGTCGATCGGATGCCATTCAGATATCCACCAACCCGACCTTTTTCACCTGGCGGATCGTCAGCATGGTCCGGACCGTGTCCACCTGCTCGTTCGCCGTCAGGTCCTCGATCACGAAGTTCTGGAACGTCGTGAGGTTCTCGGCGACGCAGTGAAGGAGGAAATCGCTGTCGCCATTGACGAGCCACGCCTGCCGGACGAGAGGCCAGGCCGTGGTCGCAGCCGAGAAGGCCTTCAGATTGGCATCCGATTGATGCTTCAGGCCTACCATGCAGAAGGCGACGAGATCGAGGCCCAGCATCGGGCCGTTCAGCACCGTGCGATAGCCCTCGATGATCCCCGTTTCCTCCAGCCGCCGGACGCGGCGCAGACAGGGCGGTGCGGAAATGCCAACTCGAGCGGCAAGCTCCACATTCGTGATCCGTCCATCGGCTTGAAGTTCGCGGAGGATTTTAATGTCGATCTGATCGAGATCGGCGCGCAGCACGGGGGTGACCACCTCTTCTTCGCCTGCACAGCGCGGCACCGTTTCTGGCGCGCTTGGAACGCTGCAGGATATGGCGCTGTCACGCGAGAGACACGATGGCCTGATCGGCCCGGGCACCGACGCGCGGCAGACCCTTCGGGTTCTGCATCATCGCCCCGCTTGGGGCAAGAAGATTTATAAGCCGCCGACGCGGCGTCGCGCGACAGCGGCCGCGCTTCACTTGCGACGGCTGAAAAGATCGATATAAGCCGCCGCCGTCGCCTCTTCCGAGAACTGCCGCATCAAGGTCGCACGCCCGCCCTCCCCGAGTTCGCGGGCGAGAACGGGATCGGCAAGGATCCGGGCGATCGCATCGGCAAACTGGTCCGCATTGTCGATATCGGCAAACAGCCCGTTCTCGCCCTCCTGCATGAACCAGGACGGACCTTCCGAGCGCGAGGACACCACGGGCCGCTTCTGCGCCCAAGCCTCCAGGATGACATTGCCCAGCGGCTCGTGCGACGACGGCATCACAAAGACGTCGGATGCGGCGACATAGGCCCGCGTATCCTTCTGCCAACCGAGGAACCGGGTGCGCCCCTGCATGCCGCGCTCCAGAGCAAGCGCCTCGAGCGCCGAACGCTCCTCGCCATCGCCCGCGATCCAGAGGAAGACGTCGGGCAGTTTCGCGACGGCATCGATAAGGGTGTGGAAGCCTTTGCGCTTCACGAAACGCCCCATCGTCATCACCACAGGCACGCCCTCCGGCGTATCGACCGTGCTGCGCAGCACGGGCTGCACCGGCTCCGTCTTGGTGAAGTTGGAGATGACCTCGACGCCGCGCGTCCAACCGATCCGACGCACATGATCTGCAATGCCCGGCGTGTTGCAGACGAGCACATCCGTGTTCTTGAAATAGCCGAGATGCGTCGGGTAGTCGCCGAGCCGGGACAGGGTAAGGCCGTGGCGATAACGCGGCATCAGCCGGCTGCCTCGCGTTGCCCAGGACATGATGGCGTCCGGTCGTTCCCGCTCTGCCAGCCACTGGACCCGCAAAGGCAATGTCAGCCTGTCGAGCGACATATTGCGAAAATTGCTTTCGATGATCCGGGCATGGGGCGCGATATCCACACGCCATTTTCGATCCCGCCGAATGACCGTCGTCTGCTCGACGCCGCGACGCCCGAGAGCACCGACGAGGTGCACGAAAAACATCTCGGCTCCCCCATCTTTTCCGAAGTGGAAGTGGAAAACTTTCATGATGCTGGGATTACCTGTTCTGCGAATCGTCGAGATTGGCGCGGTAGCGAAGAGCGTGCCGCTGGTGGAGCTTTGCCTGGGTCAGGAAGGAGTAGACCGCACCGGTCATGGCCTCGATGAAGCCGGAGGTGCCGCAGCGCCAGAGACCGCTCTTCAGATAAAGCCGGAGAAAATAGATTGGGGGCGAGAAAACCAGACTGAGCGCCTTCGGACGCCGGCCGGTATTGTAGGCCTGATCGGCCTTCAGCGTGGAGTAGTGGTTTTCCTTGAGAATCTGCTCGTCCATCGGCAGCGGACGGTAGTGCAGCAGGCTGCCGGTCCGAGCATTGCGCACGGTCCCATCCGCCGAGATCCCCTCATGCACCGCCTGGCTGAGATCGTAGGCGCCCTTGCCGCGCCGCACGAGCCGCAGGTTCTTGCGCTCGCGGACATGCGGCGGCGTGAAACCATGGCCGATGAGGTACGGCCGCCTTGCGACCCTCCACGCAACCACGTCGGGCTCCGCATTCAGAAGCCTCGGCAAGGCTGCGCGGAGCGGCCCGTCCAGCCGCTCGTCGGAATCGACGTTCAGGCACCAGGGCTGCGTACATTGTTCGAGCGCGAACTGCTTCTGCCCGGCATAGCCCCGCCATGCCTCCTCGAAGAGGCGGATGGGCCAGCCTGCGGCGATATAGCGGCGGATGAGCGGCAAGGTGCCGTCGGTCGAACCGGAATCAACGATGACGATCTCTGCACATCCGGCAAGACTCTCGATGCAGTTCTCGAGATAGGCTTCCTCATTCTTGCAGATGATGAACACGGAAAGGGCAAGCGGCGGTGCCTTGGGGGTAAGTTCTATTCTGCTGTGCATCATGTCTCGACCATCGACGGCTTCCGGCGTGGGGATCGAGACACATGATAAGCGCCCCGGACCGATGGCGCACGCTAAAAGAAAACTCTCTAAATTACTAATGTTTAATTATCCGTCGATAGAACGCCCCAGCATTGGCAGTCTCAGCGCCCTTGGGCCTACCTGCTTGCACCGGGCGAATGCGCTTGATCCGCCGCCGGAGGGTCGAAAAGCCGGTATCGTCGACAATCAAATGTGGTAATCCTGTCCCGCGCACTTGAAACCGCTTGACCCTCATACCTACACTGAGCACTTCTGCCGTTATCAAAATCGCCCGTTTCGCGCGCATGCTCCGGAAACCGGGCTTGAGACCGCGCCCAAGGATACGCCATGACGTCCCGCCACACCAAACTCCTCATCATCGGCTCCGGCCCGGCCGGCTACACCGCCGCCATCTACGCCGCACGCGCCATGCTGAACCCCGTTCTCATCGCCGGCATGGAACAGGGCGGCCAGCTGATGATCACCACGGATGTGGAAAACTATCCGGGCTTCGGCGATCCGATTCAGGGCCCCTGGTTGATGGAGCAGATGCTGAAGCAGGCCGTGCATGTCGGCACGGAGATCGTCAACGACCTCGTGACGTCGGTGGACGTCTCGGTCCGCCCTTTCCGCCTGACGACCGATAGCGGCACCGCCTGGACGGCCGATACCATCGTCATCGCGACAGGCGCCAAGGCCAAGTGGCTCGGGATCGAAACGGAAGAGACCTTCAAGGGCTTCGGCGTCTCCGCCTGCGCGACCTGCGACGGCTTCTTCTATCGCAACAAGGACGTCATCGTCGTCGGCGGCGGCAACTCCGCCGTCGAGGAAGCCCTGTACCTATCGAACCTCGCGAAAACCGTGACCGTCGTGCATCGCCGCGACCACTTCCGGGCCGAACGCATTCTGCAGGAGCGCCTGTTCGCCAAGCCGAACGTGAAGATCGTCTGGGACCACGAGGTCGCCGCCTATACCGGCACGCCACCGAAGCCGCCCATGCCCGCCTCCGTCACCGGCGTCACGCTGCGCAATACGCGGACGGGCGAGACGTCGGACATGCCGATCGACGGCGTCTTCGTGGCCATCGGCCACGCGCCGGCAACCGAGCTCTTCAAGGGCAAACTGCGGCTGAAGCCGAACGGCTACCTCTGGACGGCACCCGATTCGACCGCAACCGATGTCGAAGGCGTGTATGCTGCCGGCGACGTGACCGACGATATCTACCGGCAGGCGATCACGGCAGCCGGAATGGGCTGCATGGCAGCGCTGGAAGCCGAGAAATTTCTGGCGGGTCATATGCCCGTCGCAATTGCAGCCGAGTAGACGCTGCGAGAGAACGAGGCATCACTGATGGTGCCATGTGGGAACGAAAGAAGCGCCGGATGAGGGGAAGCAGCACCGCTTTCCCTTGCAGGCGTTGAGTGGGGGACGGAATGCCGCTTGACTGGGATAAACTGCGCATCTTCCATGCGGCGGCGGAAGCAGGTTCCTTTACCCATGCCGCCGACAAGCTGCATCTGTCCCAGTCCGCCATCAGCCGTCAGGTCTCATCGCTGGAACAGGATGTCGGCATCAAGCTTTTCCACCGCCACGCCCGCGGCCTGATTCTCACGGAACAGGGCGAGATCCTGTATCGCACGGCCCATGAAGTGCTGATGAAGCTGGAAAGCGTGAAGGTCCTCCTGACGGAAACGACCGACAAGCCATCCGGCAAGCTGCGCATCACCACCACCGTCGGCCTCGGCCAGGGCTGGCTGACGGACAAGGTGCAGGAATTTCTGGCGCTTTATCCCGATATGTCTGTCCAGCTCATCCTCGACAACGAGGAGCTCGACGTGAACATGCGTCATGCCGACTGCGCGATCCGTCTCCGCCAGCCGCAGCAGTCGGACCTGATCCAGCGCAAGCTGTTCACGGTGCACATGCACCTCTACGCGGCCCCCTCTTACATCAACAAGCATGGCGAGCCGCAGTCGATCGAGGACCTCGACAACCATCGCATCATCACCTTCGGCGAACCGGCGCCGAACTATCTTCTCGATGTGAACTGGCTTGCGATCGCGGGGCGCGACAGCGACAATCCGCGCGGTTCGCACCTGCAGATCAATAGCCAGACCTCGATCAAGCGTGCCTGCCTGCTCGGCATCGGCATTGCCATGATGCCGGACTACATCGTCGGGCGCGATCCCGGCCTGATCCAGCTGCCCATCGGCGCCGATATCCCGTCGTTCGATACGTATTTCTGCTATCCCGACGAGCTGAAAAATGCGGCAAAACTGAAGGTCTTCCGGGACTTCATCGTCTCCAAGGCGCGCAACTGGAATTTTTAGCCTCGCGTTTTAGCAGTGCCGAAATTTCAGCCAACCGAAATCCCTATCTCAACATCCTGTTAATGTTACGCTTCTTCGTCGGCGATACGCGGCCTAGAAGAGCTATGCATTTACTTTGCTCGAAACTTAAGCAGAGATGCGCCTTACGCATGGCTGATGTGCATATAAATTGATTGCTGGCCGCCTAAGAAACGATCATACCGACCACAGCTGATGCATCTTTGGTGGCGATTTTCCTCCCAGTGCCACCGCAGCAGCTGTTCCCCTCTGGAGGTTGAATAACCTTCATAATTTAAAAGGGCCCAAGTTTACTTGGCGCCCTCTTTTTTTGTCCGGATTTTGCTCTGCCCCACGCGCAGCGCCCTCGGCGTCCTCTCTGAAAATTCTCACGGAAATCGCAATGCGAATGTTGAATTCGTCACAGTCCTTTCCCATATCGAATTCAGCTGATGCACTTGGTGATCATATTCCCTCCCAGTATCACCGCACCAGCTGTTCCCCTCTGGAGGTTATCTAACCTTCACATCTCAAGGACCTCGGTTTGACCGCAGGTCCTTTTTTTTGCCCGCCGTCCAAATTCTCTCCCGCCGATCTTGTAAATCGTATTTCAGCGATCCACATATCGGAAGAAGACAATTTAGAAATCGTCATCGTGCGATGGGTTGATATGGACCTGACCGAAATCCTCAAGGCGCTGGCGCATCCCAAGCGGGTCGAGATTCTGACCAAGCTGAAGGATCCCCACGCGCATTTTTCGTCTCAGGCGCACCCCGTCGAGATGGGCGTTTGCGCCAGCCAGTTCGAGACGGTCGGCCTGTCGCAATCCACCGTATCGGCGCATCTTGCCATCCTTCAGCGCGCAGACCTGGTGACGACCCGACGTGTCGGCCAATGGATCTTCTACAAGCGCAACGAAGACACCATTCAGGCGTTCCTTGCCGAAATCGGCACAGCCCTCTGAAGCTTCCCTCCCCCCCGACCCGACTGGAAAGGACATTCCATGACGTCTCTCTTCGAACCCACGACCGCCGGCGACATCGCGCTTGCCAACCGCATCGTCATGGCGCCGCTGACGCGCAATCGCTCGCCGGGCGCCGTGCCGAACACGCTGAACGTCACCTATTACGAACAGCGCGCCACCGCCGGCCTCATCATCACCGAAGCCACGGCCATTACCCATCAGGGACAGGGCTACGCCGACGTTCCCGGCCTCTACACGCCGGAAGCGCTGGACGGCTGGAAGAAGGTCACGAGCGCCGTTCACGCGGCGGGCGGCAAGATCGTCGTCCAGATGTGGCATGTCGGCCGTATCTCGCACACCTCGCTGCAGCCGGGCGAAGGCCAGCCGGTTTCGGCCTCGGCCATCACCGCCAACGCCAAGACCTATATCCGCCATCCCGATGGCACGGGTGAGTTCGTGCCGACGTCCGAGCCGCGTGCGCTGGAAGCTTCGGAGCTCCCGGGCATTGTCGAGGACTACCGCAAGGCCGCCCGTGCGGCCATTGATGCAGGCTTCGACGGTGTCGAAATCCATGCGGCCAACGGCTATCTGATCGACCAGTTCCTGCGCTCCGGCACCAATGAGCGGACGGACGCCTATGGCGGCTCCATCGAGAACCGTGCCCGCTTCCTGTTCGAGGTCACGGACGCCATCGTTGCCGAAATCGGCGCCGGCCGCACCGGCATCCGCCTCTCACCCGTGACGCCGGCAAACGATGCCTTCGATCCCGAGCCGCAGCCGCTCTTCGACCATGTCGTCAAGGGCCTCGCCAAGCACGCGCTGGCGTTTATCCATGTCATCGAAGGCGCGACCGGCGGCGACCGAGATTTCAAGCAGGGCGATACCGCGTTCGACTTCGCAGAACTCCGCGCGACCTACGAGGCTGCTGGCGGCAAGGCTGCCTGGATGGCGAACAATGGTTATGACCGCAAGCTGGCGATCGAATCGGTCGAAAGCGGCCGTGTCGACCTCGTCGCCTTCGGCAAGCCCTTCATCTCCAACCCGGACCTCGTGGAACGCCTGAAGCAGGATGCCCCGCTGAACGCGCTCGACCCGGACACCCTGTATGGCGGCGGCGCCAAGGGCTACACCGACTATCCGGCACTCACCCAGCAGGCCGCGGAATAATCACCTGAGATATCGAATGCAGAGAGGCCCGCAGCGATGCGGGCCTTTTTCATATCGACGATCAGGAAACATCAGGCGGTACGCGCGGCAACGCTCTTCAAGGCCGGCACGCAGAACAGCGCGCCGATGACCAGCGGCAGGCAGATGAAGTAGGAGGCCCGGATGCCAGCGTGTTCGGCGACGAAACCCAGCAGCGGCGGCGCGAAGAAGAAGATGATGAACGTCACCTGCCCGAGCGAGGCGACGTTGACATGGGGTGCGCGGTCGCGGCGCTGGGCAGCGGCGGATACCGCGAGCGGGTAGACGGCGCTGCAGCCGGCACCCATGAGCGCAAAGCCGAACAGTGCCACGACGGGATGCGGCGAAAGGCCGACGGCGGCAATGCCGATAGCTGACAGCACCAGCAACGCGGCGGCGACGGCCCGGCTACCGAAGCGCTCGACGATCGGATCGGCCACCATGCGCACCAGCGCCATGAAGAAGGTGAAGAGCGTCAGCCCCAATCCGCCAACGAAAGGTTCCGACTGGAACACGTCGCGCATGTAGATCGCCGACCAGTCGATGCCCGCCCCCTCCACCAAGAAAGCGGCGATACCGATCAGGCAGAGTGGCAGGAGGCCGATGGTCGGGAAGGCGAAGGCCGGCGCCTTTTCTTCCGGCAGATGCGTCGCATCCACCGGCGCGGCCTCAAGCCCCCGGATCGCCACCCAGGCAAAGACGACGACCGCAAGCAGCGTCACGCCGAGATGGACCTGCATGGACACGCCGGACTGGCGGATGAAGGACGCAACCAGCGCCGTCACGAAGAAGCCGAGGCTCCAGCAGCCATGCGCCCGATTCATCACGCTGCGGCCGGTGGCCGCCTCGATGCGACCGAGTTCGACGTTGAGATTAATTTCCAACGCCCCGGCCAGCATACCTGCGACGAGCAGCACGGCAAAGACACCGGCAGGACCCGGCATCCACGGCACCAGCGCATAGCACGCCGCCGTGCCGATGACGGTGATGTAGGCCGTGACTTTCGGGCCCAGCCGCTCGATCAGCGGCGAGGATACGGTGAGCGAGATCAGCGCGCCGATGGCCATACCGATCAGCGTCAGGCCGAGTTCGGACTTATCGACCTGCAGGGCAACCTGCAGGTCGGGCATGCGCGCAAGCAACGCCCCCAGCGCCACGGCAAACAGGAAGAAGCAGATGTAAATCCTGTGATGCCCGGCAATGGTCAAGGGGCGCGCCTTTTTGTTGGCTTACTTGCAGGCTGCGCAGAAGCGCTGAATGCGCTTGCAGGCTTCCTCCAGAAGCGCCTCCGACGTGGCGTAGGAGATGCGGAAGTTCGGGCCGAGACCGAAGGCGGACCCGTGAACCACGGCAACACCCTCGGATTCCAGCAGTTCCGATACGAAGTCTTCGTCCGTCTCGATGACCTTGCCGGTGGGCGCCGTCTTGCCGATCAGCCCCTTGCAGGAGGGGTAGACGTAGAACGCGCCTTCCGGCGACGGGCATTCGATGCCGCTCGCCTGATTGAGCATGGACACCACGAGATCGCGGCGACCTTCGAAGATCTTCTTGTTCTCGGGAATGAAATCCTGCGTCCCGTTGAGAGCTTCGACGGCCGCCCACTGGGCGATCGAGCAGGCGCCCGACGTCTGCTGGCCCTGGATCATGTCCATGGCCTTGATGAGCGGCAGCGGACCGGCCGCATAACCGATGCGCCATCCCGTCATGGCATAGGCCTTGGAAACGCCGTTCATCGTCAGCGTCCGCTCATAGAGCTTTGGCTCGACTTCGACCGGCGTTGCGAACTTGAAGTCGCCATAGGTCAGGTGCTCATACATGTCGTCGGTCAGCACCCAGACATGCGGATGCTTCAGCAGCACATCCGTCAGCGCCTTCAGCTCGTCATGCGAATAGGCGGCGCCCGATGGGTTCGATGGCGAGTTGAAGATGAACCACTTGGTCTTCGGCGTGATCGCCTTGTCCAGATCCTCGGCCGTCAGCTTGAAGTTGTTGGCCTGGGTCGCCTCGACGAAGACGGGCGTGCCGCCGCAGATCGACACCATCTCCGGATAAGACACCCAGTAGGGCGCGGGAATGACGACCTCGTCGCCGGGGTTCATCGTCGCCATGAAGGCGTTGAACAGGATCTGCTTGCCGCCCGTGCCGACGATCGTCTGCGCTGCGGTGTAATCGAGATTGTTCTCGCGCTTGAATTTCTTGGCGATCGCCTCGCGCAGTTCCGGAATGCCGGAGACCGGCGTGTACTTCGTCTCGCCGCGGTTGATCGCCTCGATGGCGGCCTGCTTGATGTTGTCGGGCGTATCGAAATCCGGCTCGCCGGCGCCAAGGCCGATCACGTCCCGGCCCTTCGCTTTGAGTTCGCGCGCCTTCTGCGACACGGCGATGGTGGCGGAGGGCTTCACACGGGAAAGAGCGTCGGCGAGAAAGGCCATGATGGGACGGTCCTGATGGTTACGACAAGGATGCCCCGGCAAAGAATTGGCCCGGAGCGTTAGCTGTATGTCGAATGTAGACGGTCAATTCAAGCGGAAAGGCCGCAACGCCTCGTGACATGACGAGGTTTGATGGATGGCATGATCAGCGTCGATGAATGCAGACCCATCCGCGAATCAGGCAATGCGAGCCCCATTTCGAGGGCACGAAAGCTTGCGCGAAGCCTGCCGCATCCGTTTATTTTTCCTTAATAAAAACAGGTATTTCCACCCTGTCCCGCCGCCTTGTTTTTGCCACGACATTTGCCGGAGCATGCCGCAATTCGGTCGATATGAAGCCGATTTCGGAGCGCCTTCTATATCATATCCGCCAAAGCTCCTGCCGCCTGCCACCGAGGTCCGTCATGTCCGTTTCCGCACCACCTGCCCTGTCGTTGCCACGCCGCGCCGTTTTCGGCCTGGCGATCGCGACGACGCTTGCCTTTGCGGGCGGTGCGGCGGCCGGAGAGAGCAGCGAAATGCGGTGGCAGACGGAGCTGGCGATCGAGCAGGCGGATGATGCGCTGTTTCCGCTCGGCAAGCCACCGGCGCTGATCGAAGCAACGGGTTCGACGGTCAACAACCCGATGCTCTGGCTGGATAATGCGACGCTGACGGAGCCGGACCGCATGTCGACGGGCGCCATCCTCTCGGCCCGCCAGCTTGCCAGCATCAGCGCCTTCTCCCTGCCCGGCCGCATCATGCCGGCGGAACGCCATATCGCCATCGGCCTGATGCTTCTGGCAGGCGCGGCCATGGCCGCGGTCAGCTTTGGCCTCTGGCGCTGGCAGGTTCGCGGCCTGTCGTGGGAAGCGTGATAGACATGGCCTCCGAACCCGATCACAAACAGAGCCGCCTCGGCCTCTTCTCCGGCCTGAACGCGCTGGAGACCATCGTCGTCGCCGCCATCGTCATCGTGGCGCTTGCCGGCATGATGCTGGTCGGCAAGGGCCTCTTCCTGCAGAGCCGCATCGTCGCCGGCCCGGGCGCGGTCTTCGTCGCAGCGCTTTAAAGCGCATCGCGATCTTTCAGATCGCTCCGTACGCTTTAAGCTCCTGTTTTTCGCATGTCGTTATCGCAAAACCGCTGCACACTTTTGCGCGACATGTTTTAGGTCAAGCTCAGTCGAAGACCTTGTCACGATACCCCCAGCCTGCTAGCCGAGGCGCTGAGCAAGCGGTTGAGGGAGCAGGTCGTGACGCGCATTCAGGCCAATCTCGTCCTTCTTCTCGCCGGCGCCATCTGGGGCGCGGGCTTCGTCGCACAATCCACGGCCATGGAAACCATCGGCCCGCTTTGGTTCACGAGCCTGCGCTTCCTCATCGCCGCCATCGTGCTCGCCCCCTTTGCGCTCCGCGAACGCCAACGGGCGGCACTGCCCCTCAGTCGTCGGGACATGCGCGGCTTCGTCGCCATCGGCCTCTCTCTCTTCCTCGCCGCCCTCGCCCAGCAGATCGGCATCATGACGACCACGGTCGCCAATTCCGGCTTCCTCACCGGTCTTTACGTCGTGCTCGTCCCCATCCTCACCGTCGTCTTCCTGCGCCGACGCCCCCACTGGGTCATCTGGCCCGCTGCCGGTCTGGCGTTCCTCGGCATCTTCCTCCTGTCTGGAGGCTCCCTCTCGGCGCTGACGGGTGGGGATCTGCTGACCATTCTCGCGGCGCTCTTCTGTGCCGTGCAGGTCATCCTCATCGCCGTCTTCGCCCATTCGAGCGGCCGCCCCTTCGCGCTTTCCCTCATCCAGTTCGTCACCTGTGCGATCCTCGCCGGCGGCATCGCGCTCTTTGTGGAACCCCTGTCGCTCGACGCTATCACGGCGACGACGACGGAGTTCCTCTATTCCGGCATCTTCTCCAGCGCCGTCGCCTTCACCCTGCAGGTCGTCGGGCAGCGCTACACGACGGCGCCGCAAGCCGCGATCTTCCTGTCGAGCGAAGCATTGTTTGCAGCATTCTTCGGCGTGTTGCTTCTGGGCGAAACCATCGCGCCGATCGGTTACCTCGGCGGCATCATCATTTTCGCAGCCATGCTGCTGGTGGAAATCATCCCGGAACTCGGCCGCCGCAGAACCGGCGAGAGCCCTGTCTCGTCAGTGGGTTAGCTCGATCTTACAACCTTAAGCGCGTGTGCGGCGCGGCGGCAGCCCGGCAAGGCAGATGTACGAGGATGACATCCCACGTCGCCTTCAGCCTGTTTTTTGACCAGACCGCGCTCAAACGAAAATCTTTTCAATAGCTTGCAATACAGGAGGTAAAAGCGAGGTTTATCGGCAGCTGCGCCGATTTTAGACAAACGCAAATGACTGACTTGTTTCAATAAACTTTTGCTTGCCAATTGAAAATAAACGCATCAAGTTTAATGCGTTCGGGCAATCTGCGAACACGGGAAGACCTTAAGAATAAATGCGCACCGGGGACGCAAAAATTCTCCGGGTGGCCAGTGTCGGGGCGGTAGGTCCGGTACGGGACATGAATGACGGGACCTTTCCTCACAGTCGAGACATGCCTGCCACTCGCCCCATGGGCACATTCGCAATGCTGCCCGCCGCATCTGGGCAGAGGAAAAAGGACCTGACGTATGGCCGAAACTGGCATTGTAAAATTCTTCAACACCGACAAGGGCTTCGGCTTCATCAAGCCTGACAATGGCGGCGCGGACATCTTCGTCCACATCTCCGCCGTCCAGGCGTCTGGCCTCAATGATCTGACCGAAAACCAGAAGGTCAGCTACGACACCGAGCCGGACCGCCGCGGCAAGGGCCCGAAGGCCGTCAACCTGAACGTTTCCGGCTGAGACGTCAGCCCCTCGCAGACGATAATGGAAACCCGGCTTCAGCGCCGGGTTTTTGCGCCGCATCCAACAGGCATAAGCGATCCGAACGGTTCGCTGTCGATTGTGTTGTGCCTCTGCGCTTGAGAGTGAAGCGGCGTTTACCGCTCTCGCGCCGGAAAAGCCCGCGCTTTTCACCGGCGGCCACGAAAATGAACCGTTCACCTTGCATTCAGTTTGACCCACCTAAATTGGTGTCATCGTAAGGGACGAGCCGTTTCGTCCCGTGAGACAGGATCAACGCTATGAGAACCTTGGTCAAAGCTGCAGTTCTTACCATCGCCTCGCTCTCTGCAGTGCTGCCGAGCATGACGCCGGCGCATGCGGACGACTGGCGGTATCGTCGCCATCATCATCGCGACAATGACGGTCTGGCGCTCGGCGCCGTCGGCCTTGCCACCGGCCTGATCGTCGGCGGCGCCATTGCCAGCGCGCCGCGCTACCGCAACGAAGAACGCGTCTACATCGACCCGCCGGCCGACGACTACTATGAACCGGCCCCGGTCTATCGCCGTCCGCGCCCTGTCGTCGTCAACAATTACGGCTCGCTGGAGCCCTGGTCCCCGTCCTGGTACCGCTACTGCTCGAACCGCTACCGCTCGTTCGACTCCCGCACCGGCACCTTCGTCGGCTATGACGGCCGCTCCTACTTCTGCAACGCCGGCTGATCAGCCCGCGTAACACCGTTAAAGAAAAAGGCCACGCTTCTCGGAAGCGTGGCCTTTTTCGTATCAGAGTTAAATCACGCGCCGTCAAAGACCACGCAAATAGGGATTTGTGCGGCGCTCTTCGCCGATCTGCCCACCGGGACCGTGGCCGCAGATAAAGCCAAAATCATCGCCGAGCGGCAGGATCTTGGTGCGGATCGAATCGAGCAACTGCTGGTGATCCCCGCCCGGCAAATCCGTCCGTCCGATGGAGCCGCGGAACAATACGTCGCCGACATGGGCGAAGCGCTGGAGTTGATTGACGTAGACGACATGGCCGGGCGCGTGGCCGGGGCAGTGCAGGACGTCGAAGACATGGGTTCCGAACGACACCGTATCCCCATCGGATAGCCACCGATCCGGCAGCACGTTCTCCACCTTCATCGTCAGGCCGAAGCGCTCAGCCTGCGCTTCCAGTTTTTCCAGAAGCGGCCTGTCGTCCTCGTGCGGCCCGATGATCTCGAGACCGGTCGTCTCTTTC
This sequence comes from Rhizobium sp. PP-CC-3G-465, assembly GCF_004343445.1. Classification (NCBI taxonomy): domain Bacteria; kingdom Pseudomonadati; phylum Pseudomonadota; class Alphaproteobacteria; order Hyphomicrobiales; family Rhizobiaceae; genus Rhizobium; species Rhizobium sp. PP-CC-3G-465. The sequence continues at coordinate 329,454 of NZ_SLYH01000001.1, read as the reverse complement.
AGCTCCTTGGCGCCGCCGGCATGGTCGATGTGCCCGTGCGTCAGCCAGATGGCCTTGAGATCAATACCATTCTCCCGAACCATCTGAAGGATCACATCGACATCGCCACCGGGATCAACGACGACACCCTCCTTGGTTTCGCTATCGAAAAGAATGGTGCAGTTCTGCTGGAAATGCGTAACCGGAATGATGCCTGCCTGAAGCATGAGAACCCTCGCTTGTGGCCAGCCCCATTGAAGAGACCGCCAATCCAACCAACGACGCTCGCCTTGCCGGCAAGGTTGCGACGCGCAGCCGATATAGGCGCAACGTCGCTGCGGGGAAACAGGCAATCGGGCCGAACAACGCCTTGCCCGACGTTTATCGCGTCGTCAGCTTACCGGACGGCTGCGATTTCGAGGGTGTCGCTGGTGCTTAAAGTCGGCAGCACGGGGTAGTTGATCGTGGTCATCAGCAGGGCGAAGACGGCGATCTTGGCGAGAACGACGGTGATGACGACCGGGCGAAGCTGTTCGGCGGTCGAGGAGACGGGAGAGATTGTTTCGGGCTGCATGGCACGGGTCCTTGTATCTGACCCTGCAATGCAGTTCCGCGGCAAAGGTTCCAGCTCTCCGCCGTCAAGTGCGGCTATTTCAAGATGGTCGAAAGACGCTGTTGCAAAGCGGCAACAAACACGCTTTCCTGCTGGCAGAGCGCCTGTGCAAACGGTAGAAAGAGCAGAACGTCGTGGCCGCGCTTCTGGAGCGAGGCCACGACGATCCCCTCGTACGGGACCACATATCCGCAGGACACAGACATTTGGCAGAACAGACACCTTTGGCTGAACACGTTCCACCCGCGGAGAAGATGCGCCCTGCCGAGCCGTCCCCTGCCGAGCGTAACGGCCTCGATTACGAGCTGATCGAGCTGTTCTTCTTCGCTTATCGTGACTTCACCTCCGACCCCGATGTCATTCTGGAAAAGCGCGGCTTTGGCCGCGCCCACCATCGCGTGCTGCACTTCGTCGATCGCGAACCCGGCATGACCGTGGCCGACCTGCTGGAGACGCTGAAGATCACCAAGCAAAGCTTGGCGCGCGTGCTGAAACAGCTGATCGATGGCGGCTATATCCATCAGGTCGCAGGCCCGGAAGACCGGCGCCAGCGCATGCTCTACACGACGCGCGAGGGCAAGGCGCTGGCCAAGGCCTTGGCGGAGCCACAGTCGAAGCGCATAGCCGATGCCCTGGCGAAGGTCGGACCCGGCGGCCGCGATGTCGTTCGCCGCTTTCTCGCCAGCATGAAGACAGGCCCCGTCTAGAACATTTTCAGGTAAAACCTGACGGCTTCGCTGTCGGGCACAGCGTTGAAAACAGGGAGCCGGAGTTGACCGGAGAGTCTCCAGAGAGCGACGACGATGACGAAACCCTTCTCCCTCCCCGACGACGCGCCGCATCTCCTCGTCGTTGATGACGACCGCCGCATTCGCGACCTTCTCAACCGCTATCTGGTCGAGCAGGGCTTTCGCGTCACGACGGCGGCCGATGCCGACGAGGCGCGTCGCCGTCTCCAGGGAATCGACTTCGACCTCCTCATCGTCGACGTCATGATGCCGGGCGAAACGGGAATTTCGCTCACCCAGAGCCTGCGCCGCCTCAAGACCGTGCCGATCATCATGCTGACGGCCCTCGCCGAGACCAATGCCCGTGTGGAGGGACTGGAAGCCGGCGCCGACGACTATCTGCCAAAACCCTTCGACCCGCGCGAGCTGGTCCTGCGGATCAACAACATCCTGCGCCGCAACATGCCGGTCCAGTCGCCAAAGGTGGAGCAGGTCATCTTCGGCCCCTTCACCTTTTCCGTCGTTCGGCGCGAGCTACGCCGTGGAGCGGACCACATCCGCCTGACGGACCGCGAGCAGGAGATCATGATGCTCTTCTCCCAGCGCGCCGGCGAGACGATCCCGCGGCACGAGCTGGTGAGCGACGACACCGAGGTCGGCGAGCGCACCATCGATGTCCAGATCAACCGTCTGCGCCGCAAGATCGAGGACGATCCGTCGAACCCCGTCTGGCTGCAGACCGTGCGCGGCATCGGCTACAAGCTGGCGGTGGACTGAGACGTATCATCCCAGCCGACCATCGGCCGGCGGAGAGAGACCGCTTCTGAAGAAGCGTCAACATGCCGGGAAAGCCAGAGGGATAATGATGATCGAGGCCGTTCGCCAGACGAAGACGGAACGCGGGGAAAAGCCGCGCAGCCCGTTCACGCGCTGGCTCCGCCGGCACCTGCCGATGGGGCTCTATGCCCGCTCGCTGCTGATCGTTATCATCCCCATGGTGCTTCTCCAGTCCATCGTCGCCTTCGTCTTCATGGAGCGGCACTGGCAGCTGGTCACGCAACGGCTCTCGGCGGCGGTGACCTCCGATATCGCGGCAATCATCGACCTGATCAATACAATGCCGCCCGCCTCCTATCCGGATATCGAGACGATCGCCCGCCGGCAGCTGGGGCTTGTCATCTCGCTTGAGAACGGCGGCGAATTGCCGATGCCGGTTCGCCAGCCCTATTTCGATATCCTCAACCGTATTCTTTCCGACGAGATCCGGCAGGAAACGCAACTGCCTTTCTGGCTGGATACGATCTCCAGCGAGGACAACGTCTATGTCCGCATCAAGCTCGACGGCGCCCGCATCCTACGCGTCACCGTGCGCCGCAATTCGGCCTATGCCTCCAACACGCATATCTTCATCGTCTGGATGGTCGGCGCGTCGCTGGTGCTCCTGCTCATCGCCATCCTGTTCCTGCGCGGCCAGATCCGGCCGATCCTGCATCTGGCGCGGGCCGCCGAGAGCTTCGGCAAGGGACAGAAGATCGACGATTTCTCGCCGCGCGGCGCGGAGGAGGTTCGCCGGGCGGGCCTTGCCTTTATCCAGATGCGCGAGCGGATCGAGCGGCAGATGGAGCAGCGCACCACCATGCTGTCGGGCGTCAGCCACGACCTGCGCACCATCCTCACCCGCTTCAAGCTGCAGCTCGCCATTGCCGGCGACCATCCCGATCTGCAACCGCTGAACCAGGATGTCGAGGACATGCAGAGCATGCTCGAAGGCTACCTCGCCTTCGTGCGCGGCGAGGCGGAGGAAGATGTCGGCACGCTGAAGCTGACGGACGTCATGACGCGCCTCTCGGCTGAAGCCGAGCTGCACGGCAAGACGCTGACCACCGTGATCGAAGGCGACGACGACGTCCGGGTGCGCCCCAATGCCTTCACGCGCCTCATCCTCAATCTCGCATCCAATGCCTATCGCTATGCCGATACGATCCATATCGAGGCGCGGCACGGGCAGCGGTGGCTGTCCGTCACCATCGACGACAACGGACCGGGCATTCCCGAGCGATCCCGCGAGGACGTGTTCAAGCCCTTCTTCCGGCTGGACGAGGCCCGCAACCTCGACAGCACGGGCACGGGGCTCGGCCTGTCCATTGCACGCGACATCGCCAGAAGCCACGGCGGCAACGTCATCCTGTCGGACAGTCCGCTCGGAGGATTGAGGGCTGTCGCGCGCGTTCCTGCCTGAGACCGAACGTTGGAGCGGGATGGCGAAAAGTGTGCGCGGTTTTCGCCTTAAATCTCGCTCTCCATCATGATCTAGCGTGTGAGCAGCACCTTCCGGTCCATCGTCCCCCCGCCGCTGCAAGGCCGCATCTGCAGCGACGCATTCTGGTAGATATCCACGACCCCGCCGATGACCTGAAAGCAGCCCTTATCGGGTATGGTCACGGTCTGGCTGCCATAGATCGAGATATTCGTCCCGGGCACATAGATGATCCCCGAGAGGATATCGGTGACCTTGGACTGATAGAGGCTGAAGGCCCCACCATAGATATAGAAGAGGATGTTCTTGTAGCCGAAGACAGGAGCTTCGCCCGTGGGCGCAGTCACGTTCATGGCGCCGACGCCATAGAGGCTGACGCTGCCGCCGTAAAACGCGAGCGTCGTACCCACAGCAACGAACCTGTCCGACTTCATGGAGAAGGACCCGCCATAGAAGAAAAACGAGCTGGATCCTCCCACAGCGTCGCCGGTGACGTTCCGCCCGATCAGCGTGCTCGCTCCGTGGAAGTAAGCCGTTCCCCCGTAGAAATTCATATCGCCGAAGCCGAAGGTGGTATCGGAGCCGGGATTGAGCGCCAGCGATCCACCGGAGAATTCGAACGGCCCGTCGCCGAAGGTCAGGCGTCCCTTCACGTTGGTCACCGTGCCGCCGTAGAAATAGAACCCTCCGTTTCCAAAGGTCACGGAACCGGTGGAACTGTTGGCAAGCGATCCGCCCCAGAGGTAGAATACCCCGTTGCCGAAGGTCATGGATCCCGTTCCATTGATGATCGAACCGCCAGCCACGTAATAGGCGCCATCGCCGAACGACAAGGTTCCGGTCCCGTTGATGATCCCGGCCCCGAAGCGGAACGATCCGTCGCCGAACGTCAACGTGCCGCCATACGCGTTGCGAACGTCCCCCAGGAGCGAGAACGTCATGCTTCCGAAGGAAAGGTTCGCGGCCCTATTGTCGATATACTGCTTGAACGCCAAGGTGACCCGGGCACCCGGCAGAGGATCGAAACGGGTGGAAGCCCCATCTTGGTTCAGGATGTAGCCGCCGATGGCATAACAACCGGACCCGAAGGTCAGGCGGTTTATACCGGAAAGGATGATGTTTCCGCTGATCGTCGTCGGCGCGAGACAATCAGGATCGGCCACACCTGTTCCGGTAAAGGCCACAGTGGAATTAGAGATCTCCAGCGTGCCGTAAAGGCGCGATGCGGACAGCGAAACGGTGGTACCGGCGTAACTCTCGTCCTTGCCTGTCGGTATTGTCGGCTGAAGGGGCGTTTTCGGAATCTGCGTTCCATAGGCCCAACTCGTCATGACCTTCAGGCGCGCCTTGATCGCGACGATGCGGGGGTCTGCCGCCAGCAGATCCACGCTCTTCTCGTTGAACGTAAAGCTCGACAGGGGCAGATCGATCAGTCCGTCCTTGCAGATATAGGCTTTCTGGGACTCCTTGGGGTAGCCCACCACGGCCTTTACAGCCGAAACGGATGCATCGCCGCAGACGTAGAGATAGGTGGCAGCCCCGATATGGCAGTCGGGACCATTGATCACAGCGTTGTTGTAGATGTTCACGGGCCCGAGCATGGAACGGACGCAGTCGCCCTCCGGCGCCGCTGACGTGATACTCGCAGACGATGATCCGTCGACCGGAACCGTCTGGCTTGCCGTCAGCAGTTGACCGAAGGCCAGCGGGCTATCGTGCCGGATCTCCGTCGAAAGTTCGGAAACGCCCGATGCTCCCGTCGTCACCGTCGTCATGACGTCGCTCGACGGAAAACCGTTCGCGACAGCCATCTGCCTCGCCGTCGCAAGCGCCGTGTCGGTCGGCGCACCATTGACGATCGGCAACAGAGTATTCGCCGCGGCGAGGTTCGCGATATCCGCCGTTCGCTGCGCCCGGAGTTTGTCGACATAGAGCGACGACGTCTCCAGCACGAGCGCGCAGATCATCAGGATCAGCATAATGGCGAACACCGACATGATCGCTACAGATCCCTCGTCGTGTCTGCGAATGTCCCTCATGTCGTGCACTTTCTGAACGACCGCCGTGGATGCCCCGGGCAGCGCACCGTCAACTGTTCGGATAGGACGCACTGCCGGAGAGCGTCATGGTATGGCCGAGGAGCGTAAAGGGGCGGGTGAGCGTAACGCGCGTGGAAACCGCGGCGCCAATCGATACGTCGGGTTCGATGCTGATGTCGGACGCGGCCAGCCCGGGCAGGCCGCGCCGCTCTGCAAGCGTCACGACGAAGCACGTCTCGGTAACGGACGTGCAGCCGGTCGGAAACGTTGTGCAGGCCGACCCACCCACAGCCAGGCACCGTGCGGATTCCGCTGCGACCTGATTGAGAACCGACGTGCTCCAGATGGCGATCCCCATGACGATCGCGCCGAACATCATCGAGAGGAACACCGGTGCGATGATGGCGAATTCAACGGCTGTCGCCCCGTCGCGCCGGTTCAGAAACACGTGCATCACTGAATCCTGACAAGTGCGGAGTCTGCAACGGCGAGGTAGCCGCCGAACAGGTTCGCCGAGATGAAAATCGGTGTGATGTGACCGCTGACGTCGATCCGAACGAATTTTCCCAACGTCACGTTGCCGCCACAACTGCTGCTCTTCTCACCTGCAGCGGTGAATGCAGGCGGATAGCCCGAAACGCAGAAGGTGGTCGATGCTTTCGCTCCCGTGGGATCGTTATTGATCAAGACCTCGACGGAGAGATCGTCGCTCAGGTCGGCAAGCAGGTTGCTCGCAACGCCCTCGACATTTGCCGTGTAGGCAAGAGCCGTGGCCGCGGTCAGCGCCTGCCCCTTCTGGAACGCATAATAGGAAGCGGCCGAAATGGCCGCATTGACCCTCAGCTTCGCATGATAGGCGAAACCGAGATCGACAAGCCCGACAATCAACAACAGGAACAGCGGTGCAACCAGAGCGAACTCGACGGCTGCAACACCGGAATCATCTCTCCGCAACCGTCCGGCCTGTTGCAACGGCAGACCCAGACTCTCCCTCCAGACCCGAGCGCAGCGGCCGCGAGGCAGGATTTTCATAGGCTTTCGGCCGAAGGAGGCGTCTCGCCTGGTACCTCGAATGACACGCCGACATCCAACGACTTTCGCCACACGATCCGACAAGTCTTCTTCGCGCCGTCTGAAAGCGAGATCTGAAAAACGTCGGGAATGGCGGCAACCTGATTGAAAGAAAGCTTCGCTCCACCTTCCGAGATATTACGGACAACACAATCAAGGGTTGATCTTCCTTCATTGAAGACCAAACGACCGGATTTGAACGTTCTCATACGGGGTCTGCTTCGATGTTCTTCCATGCATCTCTCCTGAAGCAACTAGGAGCAAAAACGCTGCGTTCCCATTGCAACCGGAGCCAACGCGTGACGTGCGCCTGCGACCGGTTGTGAGAAAAGACTACCGTTGACAACTTAATGATTTTCTAAAGCGGCACAATTAAAATTAGACATTTCTAAATTTAATGCCCCTGTGTCCGTGGAATTCGGACAGCGCGACGCTCTGCGCCCCGCTGTAGAGGCCGTTGAGGACAGATGCCATCGCCTACCGCAGCGATAAGCGCCGGGTCAGTCGAGAGCAGGAGATATCATTGGCGTTAGAGAAGCTTCCGGCCGTTCGGAACCGGCTTGTCGGACGCAGCGAGAACGATGGCGCCGGCCTCGTCTTCGAAGCCCAGCGTCAGGACTTCGGACCGGAACGGCCCGATCTGCCGGGGCGGAAAGTTGACGACCCCAAGCACTTGGCGCCCGACCAGCGTTTCCAGATCATAATGAATGGTGATCTGCGCCGAGGATTTCTTCAGCCCGATCTCCGGGCCGAAATCGATGACCAGCTTGATGGCGGGTTTGCGCGCTTCCGGAAAGGCAGAGGCCTCGACGATCGTCCCGGTACGGATATCGACACGTTCGAAATCGGCATAGGTGATCGTCTCGGTCATCGGGCCCGCCCTCTCAGGAATCCAGAGCATTTCCAGCCGAAGCGGAATCGCTTCGGCGTCGGACAATGCAGCAAAAACAACAGACTAAAGCATTACCGGTGAACCCGTGTTCACCGGTAATGCTTTAGTTGGCCAGTTCTTCGGCCCGCTGCCGCGCGGCGGCAATGGCGGCTGTAAAGATCGGCTGAATGCCGTCGTCAGCCATCAGAACGGCAAGGGCCGCGGCCGTGGTGCCGCCGGGCGATGTCACGTTCTGGCGAAGCTTCGAGGCGTCATCGGGGGACTGGTGAAGCAGTTCGCCAGCCCCCGCGACGGTTTCCCGTGCGAGACGCATGGCGAGGTCCGCCCGAAGGCCGGCCTTGCGACCGGCTTCCGCCATGCATTCGACGAGATAGAAAACATAGGCCGGCCCGCTGCCGGACAGCGCGGTGACGGAATCGATATCGGCTTCGCTGTCGACCCATTCGACGGGGCCGGACACTTTCAGGAGGTCGTTGACCCGCGCGCGCAGGTCATGCCCAACCATCGCATTGGCGAAGGCGCCGGTGATGCCGCGGCCGATCATTGCCGGCGTGTTGGGCATGGCGCGCACCATGGCGGCGTCGCCGAGATGAGACTGGAGAAAGCCGAGCGTCTTGCCGGCCGCAACCGACACCACGACAGTCTGGGGCCCGACGAGGGTCGCAAGGCCCGGTAGCACGGCGCCCATGACCTGGGGCTTGACCGCGAGGAACAGGACGGATGCCGTGACGCCCTCCGGCGCGGACGTCACGTGACGCGCACCGTGTTCGGCGATCAAGGCCGCCATGGCGGGTGCCGGACCGGGATCGAGCACCAGCACATCCGCGCCGGAAATGCCGCTCTTCAGCCAGCCGGCCAGCATGGCGCCGCCCATATTGCCGGCACCGACGAGGACGATCGGGCCCACACCACTCGTCGCCACGCTCAGGCTTCCCCGACCGTTTCGAACATCACGGCCTCGACCGCGCGCTCGGCATCGACGCCGGACCAGACCACGAACTGAAAGGCCTGGAAGTAGCTCTCGCAGGCGTCGAGCGCGCTCGACAGCAGAACCTCGACCTGACGGTCGGTCGGCTCTGCGCCGCCGGACAGCAGCAGCGATTGCCGGAAGATGACGACATCTTCCTGACGCCAGAGGTCGAAATGGCCCATCAGCACCTGGCCATTGATATGGGACAGAAGCCGGATGACCTCGTTGACGCGGATTTCGGGAACCTTGATGTCGAAGGCGCAGGCGAGATGCAGGGCCTCGAACTCTTCCATCCAGGAGAAGGAGACGTGGTAGTCGGACCACTTGCCCTCCACCGTCATCGCGATCTCGTCTTCACCGGAGCGTTCGAAGGTCCAGTCATTGTTGGCCGCGACGAACTCGATCATATCGACCGGATTGGATTGACGCTGCAGTTCCAGTTCTACGAGGCTCATGCTTCACCTTCAAAGTTCCAGCGTGGCATGCGCCATCGCGTTCTCACGCGAAGCCCCACAAGCCCGACGACACCGGAAACAACATGGAATGATCGACGAACGCACGACGAGGTCGAACCGATGACTCTGCCCGTATCTCGTGTGACCCGTTTCGAATCATCTTGTAAAATCAGTGTATAACGCCGGAGTCTGCAGACCAGCCCCAACCGCCCGAAAAAGGCGTCGCAGCTGTGGATAGAGCTTTGGAAACTGATTCAGCCTGAGTCAGTAAAGGATTCAGCGGATTGCGTTTTTTAGGGATGTCCACAGGGTCGAAATTTTTCTCGTTTTCGACTGTCCAACGTTCATCTGTGGAGCCGATACCGCCGGAAGAAGACAAAGAAGCGGAGAGATGCCCTCTCCGCTTCTCGGCATCAGGAGATCGAAAGCCCAATCAACCCTTCTCGGCGAGCTGCGCTTCCAGAAGAGCAACACGCGCCAGAAGGGCGTCGTTTTCCTCGCGCGCCCGCAGCGCCATCTCGCGCACGACCTCGAATTCCTCGCGCTTCACCACATCCATCGTGTTGAGGATACGCTCGCCCTGCGTCCGGAACATGGTTTCCGCCTCGCGCCGCACGCCCTGCGCCGCACCGGCCGCGTCCGTCATCAGCTTGGCAAGATCGTCGAGAATGCGGTTTGCGCCTGTCGTCGTCATGATGTCCCTCCGGGATCGCGGTTGGAGCGCCGCACGGCGCCTGTGATATGGAGGTAGGAGAGGCAGGGCCGGCTTGCAAGGAAAAACCAGTGAATCATGGGGCTTGCAACCCTCGCTTCGCTTGACCGCATGCATGCCGCCCGCCATGGTCCGGGCAGGCGGCGCGGCGAAATGCCGGTCCGCAGAGAAACCACCCGCCGCAGGTCCTGATCCGTTGCCGGGTCGGCAATGGATCGGCCAGGTGAAACCGAGGCTGAAGCACGTCCTTTGGAACCCATCGCAAGCCTTCTTTCGATCCTGCCCTTCCCGCAGATCGATCCCGTCCTGATCGCCATCGGCCCGCTGCAGATCCACTGGTATGGCCTCGCCTACGTCGCGGGCATCCTGCTCGGCTGGTTCTACGCCCGCCGGATCGTGCGCAACGAGACGCTCTGGGGCGGCAAGGCACCGATCACCGAGGTCGATCTCGACGACTTCCTGCTCTGGGTGGCTGTCGGCATCGTGGGTGGCGGACGCATCGGCTACATCCTGTTCTACGACCTGCCCTCGGTCATCGCCAATCCGCTGCGGGCCTTCGAGATCTGGAACGGCGGCATGTCCTTCCATGGCGGCCTCATCGGCACGATCCTTGCCATGTTGCTCTTCGCCCGCAAGCGGTCCATTCCGATCTGGAGCCTGTTCGACGTCGTCGCAGCCGTCGTCCCCATCGGCCTGTTGTTCGGCCGCCTCGCCAACTTCATCAATGGCGAACTCTGGGGCCGCCTTTCCGCAATGCCCTGGGCCATCGTGTTCCCCACCGGCGGCCCGTTCGCCCGCCATCCGAGCCAGCTCTACGAGGCCGGCCTCGAAGGCATTCTCCTGCTCCTCGTGCTCGCCTTCCTCATCTACAAGCGCCATGCCCTGCGCAAGCCCGGCCTCGTCGCCGGCGTCTTCATCACGGGCTATGGCCTCGCCCGCATCTTCATCGAGTTCTTCCGCGAGCCCGACGCGCAGATCGGATATCTCGCCGGGGGCTGGCTGACGATGGGCATGCTGCTGTCGCTGCCGATGGTCGGTCTCGGCCTCTGGGCGATCCTGCGCGCTCGCCGGGCGTCATCGCTCGTGGGGAGCCGACCATGACCACGCCTCTCACGGACAAGATCAAGGCGATCATCCTTGCAACGGGACCGATCAGCGTCACCGACTACTTCGCCCTCTGCCTCGCAGATCCAGAGCACGGCTACTACCGCACCCGCGAGCCTTTCGGACAGAGCGGCGATTTCATCACCGCGCCGGAGATCAGCCAGCTGTTCGGCGAACTCATCGGCATGTTCCTGTTCGAGGCCTGGCGCCGCCACGGACAGCCGGAAGCGGTAGCCATCGCCGAGATCGGCCCCGGTCGCGGCACGATGATGGCGGATATTCTGCGCGTCCTCTCGCGCCTTTCGCCGGAGCTCTATGAAAAGGCGACCGTGCATCTGGTCGAAACCAGCGAGCGCCTCCAGAAGGTCCAGAGCCAGACCCTCGTCGCCCACAAGTTCAAGATCGACTGGCACGAGAGCTTCGAGGAGATCCCGGACGGCTTCCTGCTGCTGGTCGCAAACGAACTCTTCGACGCCATTCCCATCCGCCAGTTCGTGAAGACGGAACAGGGCTTTCGCGAGCGCATGGTTGGTCTGGATGCGCAGGACAATCTTTGCTTCACCGCCGGCGTGGCCACCATCGATCCCGACCTTCTGCCGCCGGGAGACAAGCTGCCGCTCGGCACCATCTTCGAAGTCGCCCCGGCCCGCGATGCCGTCATGGCCGCCATTTCCGCAAGGCTGAAGCGCACCGACGGCTCCGCCCTCATCATCGACTACGGCCATATGGCGTCCAATTACGGCGACACGCTCCAGGCCGTGCGCGCCCATCAGTTCGACCCGCCGCTCGCCCATCCCGGCGAGGCCGACATTACCAGCCATGTCGATTTCGAACAGCTCGCCCGCCGCGCCGTGGCGGAAGGTCTTCGCATCAACGGCCTGACCTATCAGGGGGATTTCCTGCTCGCTCTGGGTATCCGCGAACGTGCCGAGGCGCTCGCGCGCGGCAAGGACATCATCGTGCAAGAGGGCGTGCGCCAGGATGCGGAGCGGCTTTCCGGCTCGGGCGAAGGCAAGATGGGCGAACTCTTCAAGGTCCTCGCCGTCAGCCACCCGGCCATTGCCCTGGTACCGTTTCAGGCCTGAGCGGATCGCAACCGGCACCCGGCCTCGACCCCATTGAGAGCGGACATCGGTCCGCCGCCGACGACACTGTCTGCCGCCTGCGCGATTGACAGGGCGGGCGGCAAAGGGTCAACATCCTGCGCAAATCACCGCGAGCCATTCCCGGCACCACCCTCTCCAACAACCGCTGACATCCAAGGGGCGAAAGACCAATGCAGGACGACGCCTTGCCCTTCCCGCTCCAGAGCCCGCTGCTGGCCTCCACATCCATTGCCCACGGCTTCTTCACCCGCAAGGGCGGCGTGTCGAACGGTATCTACGAAGGCCTGAACGTCGGCCTCGGCTCAAGGGACGACCGTGCCCATGTCGAGGAAAATCGCGCCCGCGTCGCCGCTTGGTTCGGCCAACCCGTCGCAAGGCTCGCCACTGTCCATCAGATCCACTCTCCGGATGTCGTGACCATCGGCGGCGATTACGATGGCACGCGGTCGGAGGCCGATGCGCTGGTCACGGCGACGCCCGGTATCGTGCTCGGTGTCCTCTCGGCCGATTGCGGCCCGATCCTCTTTGCGGATCCACAAGCCGGCGTCGTCGGCGCGGCGCATGCCGGCTGGAAGGGTGCGCTGACGGGCGTCCTCGAAAACACGATCTCGGCCATGGTCGCCCTCGGCGCCACACGCGAAACCATCGTCGCCTGCCTCGGCCCCTCCATCGGCCCCGACAATTACGAGGTCGGCCCGGAATTCGTCGAACGTTTTCTCGCGCACGACGCCGGATACGCCCGTTTCTTCACGCCATCGACACGGGCAGATCACGCGATGTTCGACCTTCCCGGCCTCACCGTCGCCCGCCTTCTCGCAGCCGGCGTGAAGGCCGAGAAGCTCGGTCTCTGCACCTATGAGGACGAGACACGCTTCTTTTCCTACCGCCGGACCACCCATCGCGGCGAGCCGGATTACGGCCGGCAGATTTCCGCCATCAGCATCAGGGAGGCATGACATGGCCCTTCACTTCACCCAGGACGAGTACGCCGCACGCCTCGCAAGCCTCACGGCGAAGATGCGCGAGGACAAGCTCGACGCGCTGCTGCTCTTTGCGCAGGAGAGCATGTACTGGCTGACCGGCTACGACACCTTCGGCTACTGCTTCTTCCAGACGCTGGTCGTGAAATCCGACGGCTCGATGGTTCTGCTCACGCGGTCGGCCGACCTGCGCCAGGCACGCCACACCTCGAATATCGAGCGCATTCAGGTCTGGGTCGACAGGGTCAATGCCGACCCGACGATGGACCTGAAGAACCTGCTGAGCGAACTCGACCTCCTCGGCGCGCGCATCGGCATCGAATACGACACGCACGGCATGACCGGTAGCATTGCCCGGCTGCTCGACAACCAGATGGCGAGCTTCGGCCAGATCATCGACGCCTCCATGCTGGTCGGCCGGCTACGGCTCATCAAGAGCCCGGCCGAGATCGCCCATGTCGAGAAGGCCGCAAGCCTTGCCGACGACGCGCTGGATGCCGCACTGCCGCTGATCGGCCCCGGCGGCGACGAGGCGGCGATCCTCGCGGCCATGCAGGGCGCGGTCTTTGCAGGCGGCGGCGATTATCCGGCCAACGAATTCATCATCGGCTCTGGCGCGGACGCCCTTCTCTGCCGCTACAAGGCCGGTCGCCGCAAGCTGGACGCGCAGGACCAGCTGACACTCGAATGGGCCGGCGTCAGCGCCCACTACCACGCCGCCATGATGCGTACGATCGTGGTCGGCGAGGTGACCAACCGTCATCGCGAGCTCTACAGCGCCTGCCGCGAAACCATCCAGGCGATCGAGATGGTCCTGCGGCCGGGCAATACCTTCGGCACTGTCTTCGATGTTCACGCGAAGATCATGGACGAGCGCGGCCTTGCCAAGCACCGACTGAACGCCTGTGGCTACTCGCTGGGCGCCCGCTTCTCGCCCTCCTGGATGGAGCAGCAGATGTTCCATGCCGGCAATCCGCAGGAGATCCTGCCCAACATGTCGCTCTTCGTGCACATGATCATCATGGACAGCGACAGCGGCACGGCCATGACGCTCGGGCAGACCTACCTGACGACGGACGGCGCGCCACGAGCCCTGTCGCGCTACGGTCTCGATGTCATCGACCTCTAAGGTCTCGCCGGGCGATAGAGCGGGATCGAACCCGCGCCAGCCCCAAAAAGGGGAAGCCGGATCAATACGGCTTCTTAGGATTATCGTCGTAAACTGGTTGTCTGATGTCAGGACCGGCGGGATAGGCCCATCGGATGGCGTCGCAGTGTGCCAGCGTATCGGCGTGTAATACTCCAGCGGTTTCGATCTGCCTCACGAGGCGTGAGCGGTGCTGGAGACGGGCGACATGCGCTGCATCTGTCCAGGACGGAGGTCGACCGTGCGCACCCTTTTCGCAACGACGACGAACATCGCGCGCCTTCGGGTCGCGACGCCGCTCTTGGCCATGTCCCTTCTTTTCGCCCTGTCGTCCTGCAACAGCATCGACGCGTTGACGCCGCCGGAAAATGTCGGCGATGGGAGCTATCAGTCCTCCCCGGTCAATCAGGCCGATCTCGACACCATGCAATCGCAGCAGCCGGTGGTGAACAGCGCGCCCGCCGGCGCCATGGCCGTCCATGAGATGCGGGTGCAGCGATCGGCCAGCCTCTCCGACCCGAACTATACCGATCCGTCCGCACCGCGGGCCGACCAGCCCGACATCACCGGCACGGCCTATGCCCGTGGCGACGAGAGCTACCGCAACCCGGCCGGCTCTTTCGAAGCGCAGGCCCAGGCCCTCGCCAGCAACCCGTCGCCGCAGATCTCCCCGTCCGAAAGCGCGGTCGGCTTTCCTGCAAACGGCAATCAAGTCAGCGAGACCGAAGCCGCCGCCCGCACCCGCACGGCAGAGGCACCGCAATCCGAACCGGCCACGGAGCCGGCGGAGGCAGCGCAGAACGATGTGCCCGCTGAAGCCAACAGCGCACCGGAGGAGCAAGCCGCCATCGCGCCCGTCGCCAAGGCCGGCCCTGCCGGCAGCATCCGCTTCCTCCCCATCATGGGCGCACCCGTCGAGGCCATCCGCCCCCTCTCCGAGCAGCTCGGCGCGGACGCCCGCTCGCACGGCCTCACCATTAAGACGGCAGCGGATGGCGGAAGCCAGCATATCCTGAAGGGCTACTTCTCGGCGTTCAAGGACGGCCGCAAGACCACCATCGTTTATGTCTGGGATGTGCTCGACCAAGCCGGCAACCGCCTGCACCGCATCCAGGGCCAGGACAGCGTCGATACCAAGGGCGCCGATCTCTGGTCGGGCGTTCCGCCGCAGACCATGCGCGACATCGCCACCAAGAGCATCGGGCAGTACCTGACCTGGCGGGATGCCACGGCCGGTTGAGAATAAGCATGACCGTGTTTTCACGACCTCTAAAACGCTCTTCCCGGCAGCGCCTTCGAAATCTTTTTCGGATAAACCCTCTCCACGCCGGCGTTCCTCTTGCATTCGGGGACAAGGCCGCTATGAAGCGCCCATCGGCATTGACGGGGGCACGCTCCCTGAGACCGACGCGCATTGGGATGCGGGTTTACGGAATCTTGCGGATTACGGCAAACGGACCGTCCGGTTCGGGCCTATCCCGGACAGCACGACAGGCGGACCATCGATGAAGGTTTTCGCGGGCAATTCGAACCGGCTCCTCGCCGAAGCGATCTGCAACTATCTCAATCTTCCGCTCGGGCGGGCGACGGTCCGGCGGTTCGCCGATCAGGAAATCTTCGTCGAGATTCAGGAGAACGTGCGCGGCGAGGATGTCTTCCTCGTCCAGTCCACGTCGTTCCCGACGAACGACCACCTGATGGAACTGCTGATCATGATCGACGCCATGCGCCGATCGTCGGCACGGCGCATCACCGCGGTCCTCCCCTATTTCGGCTATGCCCGTCAGGACCGCAAACCGGGTCCGCGCACACCGATCTCCGCCAAGCTCGTCGCCAACCTGATCACCGAGGCAGGCGCCGACCGCGTTCTGACGCTCGACCTGCATGCAGGCCAGATTCAGGGCTTCTTCGATATCCCGACGGACAACCTCTATTCGGTGCCGATCCTGACGCGCGATATCAAGGAACACTACGAACTCGAAAACGTCATGGTCGTCTCGCCCGACGTCGGCGGCGTGGTGCGCGCCCGCGCGCTCGCCAAGCGGCTGGACTGTCAGCTGGCCATCGTCGACAAGCGCCGCGAGCGCGCCGGTGAGTCCGAAGTCATGAACGTCATCGGCGACGTCACCGGCAAGGATTGCCTGCTGATCGACGACATCGTCGATAGCGGCGGCACGCTGTGCAACGCGGCGGAAGCCCTGCTGAAGAACGGCGCGACCAGCGTCACCGCCTACATCACCCACGGCGTTCTCTCCGGCGGCGCCGTTGCCCGCGTCACCTCGTCCAAGCTGAAGGAGCTCGTCATCACCGACAGCATCCAGCCGACGACGGCCGTGCAGTCCGCGCACAATATCCGCGTGATCTCGACGGCAAACCTGATCGGCGAAGCGATCAACCGCACCAGCCAAGAAGAATCCGTTTCCAGCCTGTTCGACTGATCGGGAGCAACCCGGCGACGGGCGTGTGTCTCAACTGTTGATGACGATCATGCCGCCGATGAGCAGAGCGGCACCGATCGCCGTGCGCAGCGTCAGCGTTTCCCCAAGAAAGATGCTGGCGAGCAGCGGCACGAAGCAGAACGTCAGGGCCATGAACGAATAGGCCATTGTCAGGGGCACGCTCTTCAGCACGAAGATCCAGACGAGCGTCCCGATGCCGTACACTGCAAGAGCGCCGATCATCAGCGGATTGAGCAGAAGCGCGACGATGCCCGCCACGCCGAACTCGCCCGTGGTGCGGCTCGACAGCTTGAACAGCACCTGCCCCATCGCGATCATCAGTGGCGTGCCGGTGAGGCCCAGCCACAGAGCCGGGCTGTAGTTTCCCCCGATCACGCTGCTGCAGCCTCGATGCCGCCAGCGCCATCCCCTGCTCTTTCCACCGTCTCGCAATAGAAGATATCACGGCCGATATCCTCGCAGACATGAATCGCGGGAACCGGGTGGACGGCGCGCAGGAAGGAGTGCGTGTAGGGAAAGAAGTTGAAATGCGGATTGAAGCTGTAGCGGTACTCCCGCTCACGAGGCACGACGATGATCAGCCGGCGGCGCGCGATCCGGCGCAGTTCGGCGATGGCTTTGCGATAGTCGAGCACATGCTCGATCACATGCGTGCAGACGACCGTATCGAATTCGCCATCCGCAAAAGGCAGATCCTCGATCCGCGCGGCGACATATTCGACGCCCGGGAGACTTGCGGCATCTTCCACCACGAAATCGACACCAGTCACGCGGCTAAAGCCGGGCTGTGCCGACTGGATATGCTTCAGCAGCGCCCCCGTACCGCAACCGACATCGCAGACGCTCTCGCCTTCGATCGAGCCGGCAATGCGGCGAATGCAGGCGGCCGAGTTGTCGGTCCCCTCATGCACGCGGGGATGCTTGCGGTAGAGGTCCTCATACTCCGCCTCCGACAGAAACGGGGCGCGGGCGCGGAACCGGGCGAGGTGGACGATGTGCTCGCCCCAGACCAGCTTGGCGGCCGCCCGGAACAGGCGCGAATCCCGCAGCACCGGCGGCAGGAGGTCCTCCAGCACGAAACGGATACGGTTGGTGGTCTCGCGGTTCATCGATCGGTCTCCGGGATCACGCAGCCGCGCTCCGCACATCGCTTGTCTCGCCCTGCACGGGCTCGGCCGAGGCAGGCATGGAGACGGCCACGGCCACGGAGAGGAAGGCGCTCGACGGCAGGGCCATGTAGTGCAGCCGCAACTGCTCGGCCCGGGCACGGGCCAGCGAGTCGAGGATCAGCCCGGCGGTGAACATCATGAAGGAGATCATCATCAGCGCCACCGACAGAACCCAGGTCGGCATGCGCCGGACGAGACCGGTCTCGAAATATTCGACCAGAACCGGCGCCATGAAAATCAGGCTCGACGCCATGAAGGCGGTGCTGATGGCACCAAAGAAGGTGAAGGGCCGCGTCTCCTTCATCAGCATCGCAAACATCCAGAGGATGCGCCCACCATCCCGGAAGGTGGAAAGCTTGGAATGCGACCCTTCCGGCCGGCGGCCATAGTCGAGCGGCATCTCGCACACCGGCAGCTTCAGCCGCGAGGCATGCACGGACATTTCGGTTTCAATTTCGAACCCGCCGGACACGGCCGGAAAGCTCCTGGCGAAGCGTCGTGAGAACACGCGGTATCCCGAAAAAATGTCGGTGAAATCATTGCCGAACAGCGTCCGGTAAAGCCGGTTAAACAGCCGGTTGCCGAAGGCGTGCCCCTGCCGGCCCGCATCCGCCTTCACACCACGTCGCGTGCCCACCACCATGTCCGCGCGCTCGGCGATCAGCGTGGCGATCAGAGCGGGCGCGTCGGCCGCCGAATAGGTGCCATCTCCGTCCGCCATCACATAGATATCGGCATCGACGTCGGAGAACATGCGCCGGACGACATGGCCCTTGCCCTGCCGCGTCTCCCGCGTGACGACCGCACCGGCAAGCGTCGCCCGCAGCGCCGTCTCGTCGGTCGAGTTGTTATCGTAAACATGGATGCGCGCGAGAGGCAGCGCCGTGCGGAACGCATGGACGACCGACACGATCGTCGCCGCTTCGTTGTAGCAGGGGAGAAGTACGGCGATCCTGAGATCTGTCGGAAGCGTCTGCATCGGGTTCATCCGTGGCGGTCGCACGACAATGACCGGGAAATCTTAAGGTCTCGTTGAAGATGTTGCGCGCGCACCGATCGACGGTCGCGTGCCGCGGCCATCCTGTTCGACAAAGGCTTTTTTCACCTTCCCCTTCTATGGTTCCCGCCAGCCGGACGCCCCGGACGACGATTGCGAGACCTCCTGCCGTGACCCTTTCCGAACCCGACCTCCGCAACGCCGAACCCGCAGCAGATACATCGCCCAAGACGAAACGGGCATGGACACATGCGCCCTGGGTCGCGGTCCTCCTCGCCATTCTTGTCGTCGCCATCGCCTCCGTCGTCGCCGGCATCAGGGCCACGGATTATGTCGGCGCGGACAATGACGACGCCATGCGCCTCGTCGAGGTCAGGGATTTTCTCGCCGGTCAGGGCTGGTTCGACATGATGCAGTACCGCCTCGGCCTCGACGGCGGCACCTTGATGCACTGGTCGCGCCTTGTGGATCTTCCGATTGCCGGGCTGATCGCTGTCTTCGGCCTGTTTCTGCAGCCGGAGCCAAGCGAGGCCGCCGCGCTCTTCCTCTGGCCGATCCTGTTGATCGTCCCCGTCGTCATCGGCGTGGCAAAAGCGTGCTCAAACATCGGCGGACGCCAGACCATGATGATCGGTCTCGTTCTCATCGTCCTGTCGCTGATCAGCAATGTACGCTTCCAGCCGGGAAATATCGACCATCACAACGTGCAGCTCGCCCTGATCGCCCTGCTGATAGCGGGTCTCACCGACCCTCTCGGCCAGAGGAGCGGCCATGCCCTCGCAGGCGTCATGGCTGGGCTCGCCGTCGCGGTCGGCGTGGAAACCACCCCACTGGTGGCGATTGCCGGTATCGTCGTCGCGCTCCGCTGGGCGTGGCATGGCGAGCCGATGGATGGGGCCGCCAGGGCCTTCGGCCTGTCGCTCGCCGCCACGGTCGCAGCCGCCTTCCTCGCCACAACGCCACCGCGCCTCTATGCGATGGTCACCTGCGACAACCTCTCGCTCGGCTTCTTCACCATCGCGACCGCGGGCGGCCTCGCGCTCTATCTCTCCGCACGCTCCACCAGCCGGCGTTCGCGGAACGCACGAATTCTCGCCCTTGCGGCGTCAGGCGCCGTCGTTGCCGCCGTCACAGTGTCGATCGCGCCGCAATGTCTGCAGAACCCGCTCGCCTCGCTCGATCCGCTTCTCAAGACCCTGTGGCTGGAGAGGGTGCAGGAAGCGCAGTCGATCGTGCAGATGGTGCAGGCGATGCCGTCCTATCTCGGCTTCGGCTTTGCGGCAGGCACCATTGCCATCATCGTCTGCCTCATCCGCATCTGGCGAAACGACCGGAGGGAGCTGCATCTCGTCTTTCTCGCGCTCTGCCTTCCCACCCTCGCGATCAGCATGCTGCAGATCCGCGGCACGACCTTTCTCAACTTCCTGTCGATCTTCCCGTTATCTCTTGCCGTTTCAGACCTTCGCACCCGCGCGCACCACGAACCGAAGACGATCGGCGCGGAACTCGCCTTTGCCGGGCTGATGCTGGTCTCGATCCCGAGCGTCTGGGCGGTCGCTTCGGCAGCCGTGGCGAAGGTTGCGGGTACGGACGACACGGTCATGGCGGGGATGGAGCAGAGCGCCTGCGTCGCGCGCGATGCGATCGCGCCTCTGGCCGATGAGCCGGCGGGCGTCGTCGCGGCGGCCTCCAACCTCGGCGCGTCCATTTTGCGTTTTACGCATCACCGCGTGCTCACCGCACCCTATCATCGCAACCCGGCCGGCATGCTGGCGGAACTCAACATCGGCCTTGGCTCGACGGAGGTGGGGAAAGATCTGCTGATCCGCGATGGCGTCACCCTGCTCGCTTTTTGCGCCGAGGACGGCCAGACAAGCCTGATCGCGGAGCGTGCGCCCGACGGGCTCTATGCGACACTCGGCAGGGGTATCGTTCCCGCCTACCTCCAGCCTGTCACAACGCCGGACCATCCGGCGCTGAAGATCTTCCGCGTCATCCCGTGAGCACTCGTCCGCTCAGTTGCGGGCGGGAACGGCGCAAGCCTCCCCGCCGGAAAACAGACGCGAGCGCGTGAGAAACCGCCGCTCGCGACCATTGTCGAGCGAGAACATGCCGCCGCGTCCGGGAACGACGTCGATGATCAGCTGCGTGTGCTTCCAGACCTTGAACTGGCTGCCGCTGATATAGACCGGCACGCCGCCGATCTCGCCGAGGCGCACGTCATGGTCGCCGACGATATAGTCGTCCGCCGGATAGCACATGGGTGAGGAGCCGTCGCAGCAACCGCCCGACTGATGGAACAGGATGTCGGGATGGTCGAGGCGGATCTCCTCGATGAAGGCAAGCGCCGCCTCCGTCGCCAGAACCCGCTTCTGCCCGTCCGGCATATCACCGACGATAACGCCCTGCATGTGGATGTCGTCCTTTATGAGGAATTCCTAAATTTAGCGAGTGACCGACCGTTCATCATTGTGTCATACTTGCTGCCAGGGTTTGGGAGGATCACATCATGTCATATCGCACGGAGTGCTATCTGAGCTGCATGAGCCTGTCGCTTCTGCTCTGGAGCGCGTTGGCACTGGTCGTCCATCACGGCTGAGCGAAACCGTTCGTACCCATCTCCCGGCGAGCCGGGAGATGGTGTTTCCTGATTCCGTGATCCCGCTGCTCAGAAGAAGCCGAGCGCCTTCGGGCTGTAGCTGACCAGCATATTCTTGGTCTGCTGGTAGTGGTCGAGCATCATCTTGTGCGTCTCGCGCCCGATGCCGGACTGCTTGTAGCCGCCGAAGGCCGCGTGGGCGGGATAGGCATGGTAGCAATTCGTCCAGACGCGGCCGGCCTGGATATTGCGGCCGAAGTTGTAGCAACGGTTCGCATCCCGGCTCCATACGCCCGAACCGAGGCCGTAGAGCGTGTCGTTGGCGATCTCCAGGGCTTCCGCATCGTCCTTGAAGGTGGTGACGGAAACCACGGGGCCGAAGATTTCCTCCTGGAACACCCGCATCTTGTTATGGCCCTTGAACACGGTCGGCTTCACGTAGAAACCGCCCGCCAGTTCGCCTTCCAGTGTGTTGCGCTCGCCGCCGATCAGCACCTCTGCGCCCTCCTGCCGGCCGATGTCCATGTAGGACATGATCTTTTCCAGCTGCTCGCTGGAGGCCTGCGCGCCGATCATGGTCGACATATCGAGCGGGTTGCCCTGCTTGATGGCGGCGACGCGCTTCAGCGCCTTCTCCATGAAGCGATCATAGATCTTCTCGTGGATCAGCGCACGGCTCGGGCAGGTGCACACCTCGCCCTGGTTCAGCGCGAACATGACGAACCCTTCGAGCGCCTTGTCGAGATAGTCGTCATCCTCGCGCATCACGTCTTCGAAGAAGATGTTCGGCGACTTTCCGCCCAGCTCCAGCGTGACGGGAATGAGGTTCTGGCTGGCATATTGCATGATCAGCCGGCCCGTGGAGGTCTCCCCGGTGAAGGCCACCTTGTTGATGCGCGGATTGGTCGCCAGCGGCTTGCCGGCCTCGAGACCGAAGCCGTTGACGATGTTGAGCACGCCCGGCGGCAGCAGGTCGGCGATCAGCTCGGCCCAGACGAGGATGGAGGCCGGCGTCTGCTCGGCAGGCTTCAGGATGACGCAATTGCCGGCAGCGAGCGCCGGTGCAAGCTTCCAGGCGGCCATGAGAATTGGAAAGTTCCACGGGATGATCTGCGCGACGACGCCGAGCGGCTCGTGGAAGTGATAGGCGATGGTGTCGCGGTCCACCTCGCCGATCGTGCCTTCCTGGGCCCGGACGCAGGAGGCGAAGTATCGGAAATGGTCGATGGCGAGCGGCATGTCGGCTGCCATGGTTTCCCGCAGCGGCTTGCCGTTGTCCCAGGTTTCCGCCCGCGCCAGAAGCTCCATATTGTCTTCCATGCGCTGCGCGATCTTCATCAGGATATTGGCGCGCTCGGTGGTCGAGGTCCGGCCCCATTTGTCCTTTGCGGCGTGCGCGGCGTCCAACGCCAGCTCCACGTCGGCGGCTTCCGAACGGGCGATCTGGCACAGCACACCGCCGGTGATGGGCGTGGTGTTGTCGAACGCGCGGCCGCTCGCGGCATCGCGCCATGCGCCCCCGATAAAGTTGCCGTACTTCTGCTTGAACGGGTTCTCGACGATCTTCTGGTGCAGCATGTGGGTCTCCTCCAAGGGACAGCTACCTCTGTCTGGGGGAGACCCTGCGCCGGAACATTCCGCGGCAAAAGGGGGGATGAGCCGATCGCCCCGCGCGACTGTCTCACATCTGCGACACGCGTGCGCTGCAACCCGTGCTGCAGCGCGCAAACGTCTGGTATCTCAATCGATCGAGAGCTTCTTCATCTTCCGGTAGAGCGTCGCGCGGCTGATGCCGAGGCATTCGGCAGCCGCCGACACATTGCCGCCGGCGCGCGACAGCACCCGGCGCAACGCCGCCCGTTCCGCATCATCGAGGTTCTCGTGCTCGCCCGAGGGGCGGTCGTGCAGAAGGTCGGAGGCAGGAATGCCGGCGGCGATCCTGAGATCGTCGATCCCCAGCGTCAGTCGGGCCGCCCGCGTCGCACCGAGCACGAGGTCGTCTCGATCGATGGCGAGCAGCGCCGGGCTCGCCTTGCCTTCCGCCGGCACCAAAAGCACGCGATGGCCGCGAAAGGCGCGATGGAAGAGGTTCGATTCGATCCGCGCGGCAGCGTCCCGCACCGCTTGCGAGAGAATGCTCATCGCCATTTCCCCGGCATCCTCGCGGCAGGTGGAAATATCGATCGCCGCGGTCACGCGGCCGCGATGGTCGCGGATCGGCGCGGTGGCGCAGGAAAGGCCCGTGTTGCGGCTGAGGAAATGCTGGTCGCGATAGATGACGATCGGCCGCTCGTCGGCAATCGCCGTGCCGATGCCGTTGGTGCCAACGCTCGCCTCGCTCCACAGCGTGCCGGACCAGAGGCCGATGCCGCGAAAATCATCGTCGTCGCCGGCCGCACCCCGCCGCTCCAGCGCGACCCCGTTCCCGTCGGTCAGGAGCAGGCAGCACCCCGCCTTCCCGACGGTCGCAAACAGCCGGTCGATTTCGCCCCGCGCCTCTTCGAGCAGAGCTCCGCTTTCCTCGCGCGCGAAACGAAACGCCCGCTCGTCGAGCCGCATCGGCGACCGTGCCTCTTCCGGAGAAAGGCCGTGCACGGTCATGCATCGCCGCCACGAGGCGGCAACGGGCGAACTGGCTGCCGCCGACGCATGATGCGCCACGGCCTGAACGTGATCCGAATGGTTCATCCGCTCTCCTCCCGAAAGCTGACGGTAACGGTACTATAACGGGATTTCGGGAAACGTCCATGCCGGGCTGGCACGCACTCTCGCGGTGACGAAGAAAGCCCGCTCGGGAAATTTCGCGTCGGCATGTGTTCTCACAGCTTCCAACTTGCTACAGCGAAAGGACACCATGCCCGCAAGGGCCAGCCTCCTCCTCTGCTTTCCGACGGACCATCATGCTGCGCGACATCTCTCTCCAGAGCCTGTTCATGGGGCTCCTCACCGCCTTTGTCGGCTTTGCCAGTTCCTTCGCCGTCATCCTGCACGGACTGTCGGCCGTGGGTGCGACGGAAGCCGAGGCGGCATCCGGGCTGATGGCCCTGTCGGTCTCGATGGGCATCCTCGCGATCCTTTTGAGCGTCTGGACCCGCCTGCCCATCAGCATCGCCTGGTCGACGCCGGGCGCAGCCCTGATCGCCAGTTCCGGCGCGATCGCCGGCGGATTTCCGGCCGCCGCCGGCGGCTTCGTGCTCTGCGGCATCATGATCGTGATCGCCGGCCTCTGGCGCCCGCTCGGCCGACTTGTCGCCATGATCCCGGCACCGCTCGCAAACGCCATGCTCGCGGGCGTGCTCCTCTCGCTCTGCTTCGCTCCGGTGAAGGCGGTCGGCGCCGATCCCGCACTCGGCCTGCCGATCGTGTTGGCCTGGGCGATCGCCGGAACGTTCAACCGGCTGCTCGCGGTGCCGGCCGCCCTTCTCGCCTTCACCCTCGTCATCATCTTCGGCATCGACATTCCCCCGGGCACGATGAACCGCGTTGTCGCAACGCTTGTCCCGCAGCCGGTGTTCGTCATGCCGGTCTTCACCCTCGCAGGGCTCGTCTCCATCGCCCTGCCCCTGTTCGTCGTCACCATGGCGTCGCAGAACATTCCGGGCATCGCAGTGCTGAAAGTCCACGGCTACGCACCGGAGCCGGGCCCGCTCTTTGCCGCAACCGGCATCTTCTCCCTCTTCGCCGTCCCCTTCGGCGGTCACGCCGTCAACCTCGCGGCCATCACGGCGGCCATGTGTGCCGGCCCGGATTCGCACGCAGACCCCGCGCGGCGCTACTGGTCGGCCATCATCGCTGGCATTTTCTACATCGTCTTCGGGCTTCTCGCGGCCACCGTGACCCTGCTCGTCGGCTTGGCGCCGCCGGTGCTCATCCAGGCGGTGGCGGGCCTCGCACTGATCGGCGCCTTCGCGGCATCGGCGTCCGCCGCGTTCAAGGACGCGGAAAGCCGGGACGGCGCGGCCATTACCTTCCTCGTCACGGCGTCCGGCGTCAGCTTTGCCGGCATCTCCGGCGCCTTCTGGGGCATTGTCGCGGGCGGGCTCATGCTGTTCCTCGGCCATATCAGGTCCGGACGCGGTACGTCTTCGCGCCCCTCCTGAACTGCGTCCATCCGCCTGAAATCGTCAGGCGGCCGTCGCCTGGGGAAGGTGGACGATCTCGGCGTCCGCAGGTGGGGCGATCTCGGCGTCCGCAGGTGGGGCGATCTCGACGGCTGTCATCACGGCGGTCTTGATGTCGGACAGCGGCTGAGGCCTTCCGAACAGAAAGCCCTGAACCTGCAGACACCCCTCGCCGCGCAGGAAGGTCATGTGCTCCTCGGTCTCCACCCCTTCGGCAAGAACGGGAATATCGAGGCTGCGTGCCAGGATGATGGTCGAGCGCACGATCGCCTCGGCGGGCCGGCTGCGGCCGATGCCGTCAACGAAGCTGCGATCGATCTTGATCTTGTCGAACGGGAAGTTCTGCAGCGTCGATAGAGAGGAATAGCCGGTGCCGTAGTCGTCCATGGCGATCTTCACGCCCATGGCCTTCAACTGCCGGATGATGTGCAGGGCGTGCTGCTGGTCGCCGATGATACCGGTTTCGGTGATCTCGAGTTCGAGACGGTCGGCCGGAAGTCCTGTCTGAATAAGAATGTCGCGCACCCGGTGCGGCAGAGCCACGTCCGCCAGCTGGGCAGGGGCGACGTTGACGGCAATGCGCAGCGGCTGCGCCCAGGATGACGCTTCCCGGCAAGCGGTCTCCAGCACCCAGTCGCCGAGCGTCTGGATGAATCCCGTCCGCTCCGCCAGCGGAATGAACTCGGCGGGCGACACCATGCCCCGCGTCGGGTGACGCCAGCGCAGGAGAACCTCGTAGCCGATGATATCGCGGCTCAGCGTATCGTTCTGCGGCTGGTAGTAGAGTTCGAGTTCACCACGATCGATGGATTGATGAAGGTCGATCGACAGGAGGCTACGGTCGCGCGTGGCCGTATCCATGCTCGGCTTGTAGAACCGCACCGCGCCCGCGCCGTTGACCTTGGCCCGGTGCATGGCGAGATCCGCCTGCGCCACAAGGTCGATGGCGGTCTGGGCCGAACCGGGAAAGAGCGCGATACCGGAACTCGCCGTCACACGGAACGCCTGCCCTTCGAGATCCATCGGCAGGCTGACGGCGCTGAGGATCCGCTCCGCGAATTCCTTTGCATCGGCCTTCATGAAGAAGCAGTCTCGAACGGCCACGAACTCATCGCCGCCGACCCGCGCGAGAAATTCGCCCGGTTGCAGGATGACGGACACCCCTTCTGCAATTGCCCGCAACACGCGGTCGCCGACGGCCTGACCATGGGCATCGTTCACGTCCTTGAACCGGTTGATGCCGATGACCACCAGAGCCAGACGCTCCGTATCGTCGCGCGGCTGCCGCATCGCTTCGCCGACATGCTCGTGAAGCGCCTGCCGGTTCGGCAAACCGGTCAAGGCATCGTGCGACGAGAGATGACGGTAGCGTTCCGCGGCGATCTGGCTGGAGTTCAGGTCGATCACATAGGCGGAGGCGCCGAGCGCCATCATGACGGTCATGATCAGAAGGACCATTGCGGCCAGCACGCTCTCCTCCACCGCCATTGCAGGGATCGAGATCGTAGGGTCCGGGGAAACCGTCATACCCGTCATCGCCGTGAAATGCAGCGAGAGGATCGCAAGGATGAGGCCGGCGGCACCGCCATATTTGCAGAAACGGGTGACCGGCCGCGCAATGCGGTTGGTGGCAACGGCACCGAAGCCGACGGACAGCACGACGGCCGCAATCGTCAGCACCGTGTCCCACGTCTTGACGCCCGCAACGAGCAGTGCAGCCATCCCAACATAGTGCATGGAGACGATACCCAGCCCGACGATGCCGCCGCCGACCTCGATGGTGGCGCCGGTCTGCCGCCCGGCGGTGACGGCAAAGCCGAACAGCGTGAAGCCGACCGCGATGGCCAGCGACCACAGCGTCGTCAGCGGATCATAAGCGTGATCGAGCGGCATCCGGTAGCTGAGCATCGCGATGAAATGCGTCGACCAGATCGTCGAGCCGCCGATGCATCCCGAAAGAAACAGCCAGTTCAGCTTCTGGACGCCTTGCGTCCGCCGCACGCGGGCGTAAAGCCGCATCGTCAGGACGGAGCCGAGAACGCAGACGACGAGCGCCGCCACCAGCAGAGGATATGCATGGTCGTTCGTCACGCAGGTAATAAATGTCAGCATGAAACACCTATGAGAGACGGCCCACACCTGACATGCCCTCCCCCCTCAGGCCGTTAATACTCCGACCCGTTCTCTTGAAACGGTTAGCGACCTCTGAACGGCCGCGGAGCGCGAAGCATTGCAATTCCGGGCGTTCTCCGTTATGGACGCGCGTCCGCGCAGACACCCTTGGAGGCAAACGCGGATGAGGCCTCAAAACCTCAATTCGCAAGGCCATTGCGCCCTGCGAATGCTTCACAACAAGAAAGGTACTGCCATGAGCAACGCAACTTACGAGCTCAAGGCCGAAACGCGCGAACGGGTTGGTAAGGGGTCCTCCCGTGAACTTCGCCGCAACGGTCTTATTCCTGCTGTCATCTACGGTGACAAGCAGACACCGATTTCCATCGCCCTGTCCACGAAGGAAGTCACACGTCACATCCATGCCGGCGGTTTCATGACCACGGTTGCCACGATCGACGTCAACGGCGAGAAGATCCAGGTCCTCCCGAAGGACTACCAGCTCGATCCGGTGCGCGATTTCACCATGCATGTCGACTTCCTGCGCGTGTCGAAGAACAGCGTCGTCACCGTCGAAGTGCCGGTTCACTTCGAAAATGAAGACAAGTCCGCTGCCATCAAGAATGGCGGCGTTCTGAACATCGTCCGTCACACGATCGAACTGGTCGTTCCCGCGAACGCGATCCCGGAAGCCATCACCGTCGACCTCAGCGGCCTTTCCAAGATCGGCGACGGCATCCACATCTCGGACATCACGCTGCCCGAGAACGCCACGCTGACGATCATCGACCGTGACTTCACGGTTGCTACGATCGCTGCTCCGGACGTCCTGACGGCCGAAGAAGAAGAAGGTACACCGGCTGGCGAAGCTGCCGGTGATGCTGCGAGCGAAGGTAACGCTGAGTAAACCTTAACTCCGGTTAAGTTTACGAGCACCACTGCCTCATCGAAAGGCCCGTCTGCACCCCGCAGGCGGGCCTTTTTGTATTCCGTCCGGACTCCATCGCTTCAATAACATTTAATGCTTTTATGATCATGTTGCCGCAGGTCGTGCGGCGTGCTTCATCATGCTGCACTGTGCAGGGAACGGGCGATGGCGCAGGCGTTTTTAGGGGCAGCACAATGATGCATTCTGTGGAACATCGCTTCGTCGCGATCGTCTGCGGCGCCATGCTGGTGTTCGTCGCGCCGCTGATCGTCCTCTTCCTCTACCTTTCCTCCGGACGCATCGAGCGCGAGCATCTTGCCAATGCCGAGGTCATGCTGGATGCCGGATCGAAAGCTCTGGCAAAACCGCTCTGGGACTTCGATACGGAAGCCATGAACCAGATCGCGCGTGCGCTCGCCGCCGACGGGAACATTGCCTTCGTCAAGGTCACCGGCACGTCGGCCGGCCTCTCGGCAGCCTATCCCGCCACGGACAACGAAACCGCGGCGCCGCATTCGGTCCTGTCACGCGACATCGTCTATTACGCCCCGACGGGCAGGAAGTCCGTGGGAACGGTCGAGCTGCACGTGCGGACCGACGGCCTCCTGACCCGCTTCGGCAATGACGAACTCGTCATCTTCTCCATTCTCATCGTCGCCATCGCGGTGGTGTTCATCGCCGCCATCGTCGGCAACCGCATCACCGTCATCCGCCCGCTCCTGCGCCTGACCGCCGCCATCGAGATGAGCCGCCTGTTCGGGTCGCGCCAGAGGGTGGAATGGGAATCGGACGACGAGATGGGCGCGCTCGTGCTCAAGTTCAACGAGATGCAGAGCCGTCTGGAAAACGAGCAGAACGCCCTTCGCCGTGCCCATGCCCGCTCCACCGAGATCTACAACCTGACCCCGGCCATGCTGTTCTCGATCGATCTGGAAGACAGGATCGTCGCCGTCAGCAATTTCTGGCTGAGCAAGACGGGCTATGGGCGGGAAGCCGTCATCGACCGCCTGTTTTCGGACCTCATCGAACCTTCGGCCCACGCGGCCTATCGCGAACGCCGCATCGCCGCCGGCCTTCAGAGCACCTGCGAGGTCACCGTCCCCTTCGTGAAGGCGAACGGCGAGACGATGACCGTGCTGATCCAGGAAACCATGACGCTCGGCCACGGCCAGACCGAGGACGCCGCCCTCGCCGTCATGACCGATATCACCGCGCTGAAGCAGGCCGAAAGCCGCAATCACGTGCAGGCCACGACGGACCATCTGACTGGCCTCCTGAACCGTCAGGGCTTCGAGGCGGCACTGGATGCGGGCATTCGCAAGGCCGACGAGCGGTCGGGCGAACTCGCCTGCGTCTTCATCGATCTCGATCGCTTCAAATGGATCAACGATAATTTCGGCCACGCTGTCGGAGACGAAGTCCTGCGGCAGGTCGTGTCCCGTATTCGCGCCAACCTGCGGCCGGAAGACACGATGTCGCGCATCGGTGGCGACGAGTTCGCCATCCTCATCAACGGCGAGAATGTCGAGACGCTGGCAAGCGATATCGGCGACGACATCTGTGCAGGTCTTGCCGAACCGATCATTGTGCGCGGCACCGAACTGTCGGTCAGCTGCAGCATCGGCATCGCGCTCTACCCGATCCATGCCGAAAACGCCTCGGATCTCCTGCTGAAATCCGACATCGCCATGTATGCGCGCAAGCACGGCGGCAAGAACGGCAAGCAGATGTTCGACACCTCCATGCTCGACGCCGCACGCGAACGCCACGAGATCGCCCAGTATATCGAGGCCGGCCTGCGCGAGGACTGGTTCGAGGCCTATCTCCAGCCGATCGTCGGCATGAGCGATGGCCGCATCGTTGGCTTCGAAGCGCTGATGCGACTGAACCATCCGGAAAAGGGCATTCTCGCCCCCGCCCGCATCATCGGCATCGCCGAGGAAACCGGCACGATCGGCCGTATCGGCGAGCGCATTCTGGAGAAAGCCATCGGCCATCTCGCCGTCATCTCGCGTCTGGAAGGCACCGGCGAGACCTATCTCGCGGTCAACTTCTCGCCGATGCAGTTCGAGACCACTCTGCCCCACAAACTCGCGGCGCTGCTTCTGAAGAACCACATCGCACCGAGCCGCATCGTGATCGAAATCACGGAAGCCGTCCTTATGCTCGACAGCCCGGATGTTCATGCCGTGCTGAAGCAGCTCGGCGAATTCGGCTGCCGGATCGCACTCGACGATTTCGGCACCGGCTATTCGTCGCTCAGCTACCTCAACCGCTTCCCCGTCGATATCGTCAAGGTGGACCAGTCCTTCACGCGGTCGCTGACGGCCGATGAGGTGGACGTCCGCCGGAAGAGCCGCATGCTCATCAAAGGCATCCGCACCATCTCCAACCAGATGGGATACGACACGGTTGCCGAGGGCATCGAGACGCTCGAGGACTGGGAGCTTCTAAAGAAGCTCGGCATCGACTATGGCCAAGGCTACTTCTTCAGCAAGCCGATGCCGATCGGCGAGATGCTGAAAATGCTGGAAAGCAACTCGGAAGCCAAGGCGACGACGGCCTGAACGGACCACACCAGGACAGCCGCCCTCGCGAGGGCAACAAGGAATGACGGCAGGCATGCAGCGAATGAGATCATGGCAGGCACGGGGTTTGACGGTATCGAGCGTGGTCCTTCTGGGCCTCCTTCTCCCGAATACCCCGACGCTTGCGCAAACGTCCGAAGCGCCTGAGGGCCTCCGTACGCTAACGATGCTGACGGAGGAATATCCCCCCTTCGCATTCACGCAGGACGGCGAGATCACGGGCTCCTCGGTGGATCAGGTTCGCCGCATCATGGCCGAAGTCCATCCCGACTACACGCTCGACATCGTTCCCTGGGCCCGCGCGATCGCGACGGCGGAAACCGACCCCGCGACCTGCGTCTTCACGACGACACTGTTGCCGGAACGCGCTGAGCGCTTCAAATGGGTGTCGCCGCTGAATATCGATACCCTCATGCTGATCGGCCGCACCGGCGGCAAAGCCCGCCCCCACTCGATCGAGGCCGCCAAGGCTTTCACCGTCGCCGTTCACAAGGACGACAGCGGTGAACTCTTCGCTCTCGCCCAGGGATTTCCACACCTCGACACCGCGCCGAGCATCGACCTCTCCCTGAAGAAACTTCTGGCCGGCCGCGTCGATCTCGTGCTGCTGACCCGCAAGACCTTCGATGAGTTGCGGGGACAGGGCCAGCCGCTCGAAGCCATCCTCGACGTGGAAACGGCACGCTCGGGCATCGCCTGCAACAAGGCCGTGCCGGACCGGACCATCGCCGACATGCAGGCGGTACTGGACCGCCTGATCGCCGATGGCACCCAGGCCGAGATGGAGCGTCGCTACAAAAATTCGCCGAAATAGAGCTGTCCCGACGCCTCCGCATCGCGAACCGGCTTGACACGGACGGCCCTGCGCGGTGCAAGACATCGGCTTAACACCATGCGTCGGCAAGAGCGGCCATGCACCCGAACCGGCGACCGACCCGAGACGAAACATGCTGATCTTTGCAGGACTGGGCAATCCGGGCCCGAAATATGCGGGAAACCGCCACAATATCGGCTTCATGGCCCTCGACGCGATCCATCGCCGTCATGCCTTCTCCCCGTGGTCGAAGAAGTTCAAGGCCGAGATTGCAGAAGGCGACCTCGGCGGCGAGCGCGTACTGTTGATGAAGCCCCAAACCTTCATGAATCTCTCGGGCGAATCCGTCGGCGAGGCTATGCGCTTCTACAAGGTTCCCGTCGGCAGCGTCGTCGCCATCTATGACGAGCTTGATCTGGTGCCCGGCAAGGCCCGGCTGAAGACGGGCGGCGGCCATGGAGGACATAACGGCATCAAGTCCATGGACGCCCATTGCGGCCGCGAATACCGTCGCCTCCGCCTCGGCATCGGCCATCCCGGTAACAAGGAACTGGTGGAGCGCCACGTTCTCGGCGATTTCGCCAAGGCCGACCGGATCTGGCTGGACCCGCTGCTGGAAGCGCTGGCGGACAATGCGGACATGCTGGCCAAGGGCGAGGATTCGCAGCTGATGAACAAGCTCGCGCTCGCCACCGGCAGCCCACCACCGGCCGAGCCGGCGCAGAAGGGAAAGCCCGCCGGCCAGTCCCATATCCGCGCGGCGCGCAATCATGCCCAGCCGAAGATCCTGCCAACGACCGGCCCAATGGCGGACATGCTGAAGAAGCTGTTCGGCAACAAGGACGATTAATCAGCCCGCAGCGGTCAAGGCCGCCGCGATGACCCGATCAGTCTTCCGGCTCGGTGGTCAGCATCATCGGAAATCCGGCTTCCTTGGCAAGATCCGTCGCTTCCTTCGCCTTGGTCTCCGCGATATCGCGCGCACAGACCAGAAGGACACAGGAGCCCATCTTGTGGGCGGTCAGCATCATCCTGTAGCCGGTCTCCTCGCTCATCCGGAAGACGATCTTCAGCACCATGATGACGAAGTCACGCGGCGTATAGTCGTCATTCAGGAGAATGATCTTGTAGAGCTTCGGCCGATCGAGCTTCGGCTTGGTCACGGTCTTCGGCGTGGTGGTGGTATCATCGCTCATGGGCAAGTGCCTTCTGACGGAAAGGCCCGGGTGCAGGCATGCCGCTATATCACATCGGATAAAGCTGGTTTCAAGCACGGCCGAGCAGATTCACCGCCCGGCCACTCCGTCGAATGATGGCAGCGGCGCGTTTGTCGAAGGTGGCAAACACCTGACCGCCCAGCCTCCGCCCATCACGTTCGATAACGCCATCGGCAAAGTCGCCGCCGCTTGAAAGAAAGGACATACCTGCATGAACGGTTTCGCTGTCCGTGACGATCCCTTGCGTTTCCGTCAATGCTTGGATGATCTCGATCACCTCTGAACGGCTCTTTTTGTAGAGGCGACGCAGAACCCAATCCAGCTCGCAAAGGGCATGTATAGTGAGCACGACAGAATCCGAACGCAGCACCGCCTGCGCCTGACGACTTTCCTCGGGATCATCGACAATCAGCACCCGCAGAAGAATATTGGTGTCGACAACGATACTCAGTCGTCTGCCTCCCCTGCATACCCCGCCGCGATTGCCTCATTGATCTCTTCGACCGTGTAGGTCCGTCCAGTGGTGTTTTTGACCATCCCGAACAGGCTCTCGATCGGCCGCGTCTTGCCAATCACGCGCAGCGATGCCCGGCGGCTCGGCATCAAGTCGATATCCACCTCGTCTCCGGGGCCGATGCCGAGATGCTCGAGCACTTCCTTCTTGAGGGTGATCTGCCCTTCTGCCGAGACTTTAAGCCGTACCATCGCACCTGTCCTTTCCATTGTTCGATGGTAACACAGACAGCAGAAGCGACAAGGCGCGCAAGCGCTCGGACCTGCCGACGGCAGCCCACCCCTTGACCCCTTAGCCGCTTTCGCCCATAGGCACCGCATTGCAAAACGAGAAGAGACGGGTCGTTACGCCATGGGTTTCAAATGCGGTATCGTCGGTCTGCCGAATGTCGGCAAGTCCACGCTGTTCAACGCGCTGACGAAGACGGCGCAGGCGCAGGCGGCCAATTATCCCTTCTGCACCATCGAGCCGAACACGGGTGAAGTCGCCGTGCCGGATCCGCGGATGCGCAAGCTGGCCGATATCGCCAAGTCCAAGGAGCTCATTCCGACCCGCATCGCCTTCGTCGACATCGCCGGCCTCGTGCGCGGCGCGTCGAAAGGTGAAGGCCTCGGCAACCAGTTTCTCGCCAACATCCGCGAAGTCGATGCCGTGGTGCATGTGCTGCGCTGCTTCGAGGACGACGACATCACCCATGTCGAGGGCAAGATCGACCCGGTTGCGGACGCCGACACGATCGAGACCGAGCTGATGCTCGCCGACCTCGAGAGCCTGGAGCGCCGCACGGAGCAGACCCGCAAGCGGGCAAGTTCCAAGGACAAGGAATCGGTTGCCGCCCTGCCGATCATGGATGCGTCGCTGAAGCTCCTGAACGAAGGCAAGCCGGTCCGCACGCTGCTGTCCACGTTGAACGCCGAGGAACTGCTGATACTCAAGGGTCTGAACCTCCTGACCTCGCACCCCGTCCTCTACGTCTGCAACGTCGCCGAGGCCGATGCGGTCGACGGCAATGCCCATACGCGTGCCGTCGAGGCGATGGCCAAGGCGCAAGGGGCGGAAACCGTGGTCATCTCCGCCGCCATCGAATCGGAAGTCGCACAGCTGCCGGAAGAAGAGTCGCGGGAATTTCTCGAAGCGCTGGGGCTGAGCGAAGCGGGTCTCGACCGTCTCATTCGCGCCGGCTACAAGCTGCTCGACCTGATCACCTACTTCACGGTCGGCCCGAAGGAAACGCGCGCCTGGACCATCGAGCGCGGCATCAAGGCGCCAGCCGCAGCCGGCGTCATCCATTCCGATTTCGAACGCGGCTTCATCCGCGCCAACACCATCGCCTTCGACGACTACATTCAGTTTGGCGGCGAAAGCGGCGCAAAGGAAGCCGGTAAGGCGCGCGACGAAGGCAAGGAATATGTCGTGCAGGACGGCGACGTCATCCACTTCCGCTTCAACACCTAATCGCTGACAAGCGGCGGCAAGAATAAAACGGCCTCAGGCATCTCCTCTTCGGACATGCCTGAGGCCGTTCTCGTCAGTGACCGGAAAATTCGACCAGCGTGCGAACCTCGACGCCGAGCGCTTCGAGCTTCTTGCGGCCGCCGAGATCGGGAAGGTCGATGACGAAGCAGGCGGCGACGATGTCGGCGCCCATCTGTTTCAGGAGCTTGCAGGCCCCTTCCGCCGTGCCGCCCGTGGCGATCAGGTCGTCGATGACGATGACCTTCTCCCCCGGCGTGATGGCATCGCGATGCATTTCCATCTCGTCCACGCCATACTCGAGGCTGTAGGCGATGCGCACCGTATCGTGCGGCAGCTTGCCCTTCTTGCGGATGGGCACGAAACCGGAAGACAGCTGATGCGCCACGGCACCGCCGAGGATGAAGCCGCGCGCCTCGATGCCGGCGACCTTGTCGATCTTGGTGCCGGCATAGGGATACACGAGTTCGTCGATCGAGCGACGAAACGCTCGGGGATTGCCGAGAAGTGTGGTGATGTCGCGAAAGAGAATGCCGGGCTTCGGGTAATTCTCGATGGTGCGGATGGCGGCGGCAAGCTCGCTCTGTAGGGAAGACGTCATGAAAACGGAAGGCCTCGCAAAGGTCTGTTACCGCCAACCTTTAGCACCGGACCCCGCCCGGCCCTACAGCATTTTTCGCGAAAATGGCATCCCGCAAGGAAACGGTCCGGCCGTCAGCCGGACCGTTCAATGGTGTCGATCAGTCGGCTGAAGCGGGGTTCTTCTGCAGGTTTTCCTGCACCTTGCGCGCCACGGTCGGGTCGGATTGCGCAGCGGTGATGATCGTCTTGTAGTCGTTCAGCGACATGCCGGGAGAGGTTTCCACGGCCTTGATCATCTGCTGGTTGGCCTCGTTCTGCAGCTTCTGCTTGGCCGCCGCATCGGTCGTGGTGCCGATCTTCTGGGTATAATCCTGCCGCACCTTATCGACCTGAAGATAGGCGACGGCAAAGGCCTTCAGCTTCTCGTCGGTGAGCGCCGCTTGGGGAATTTGAGCCTGAGGTGCTGGAACCTGAGAGGCTCCAGCTTGTGGCGTGCGTGGTTGTGTCGCCTGCGGCTCGGCCGCACCCTGCGCGAAGGCCGGCGACTGGACGACGAGGATACCGAGGAGTGCAGCCGTCAACGATGCGACGGGGGTGGAGGCAGCCTTGGTACGGAGTGTCGTGGGGCGGTTGTTCATGAAGTGTCCTTCCGTGTTTCCGGGAAGCAATGTGCGTCCGTTGCGTTTCTCAGCCCGCGCACCTTCTGACCGGTTCACCCGGCGAGAATGTGACGATAAGCCGATTTCTGGAACCATCCGTCCATCTCGTGGGTTTGCCTCAGCCGCCATCCGAGAGGTTAAGCGGCAGGAGGAAATGGAAGAGGAAGAGATGAGACTGTTTGAATGTGGCGCGCTGGTGCCGGGATGCGACTGGCATACCCGGGCCGACAACGACGCGGAAATCGTGAGGCGCACGGTCGAGCACTTGCGACAAGCCCACGGTGAAGACGTGATCCGCGAAACGATGATCGACAACATCAAGTCGCGTATAGCGGATGAAACGAAGGCAGCCTGAACGAATAAGATGAAAGCCGCAGGCATCCGGCCTGCGGCTTTTGTTCGTGTCCGAGCTCAGCGCGCCGGGCGCACGTCCGTCACCCGCGCGAGCAGGCTTTCCCGGCTTTCGCGAAAACCGGAGGCGATCCAGGCCTCTTCAAGGTCTGCCAGCGTTGCCCCCATGGCAGGCCCCGGCGAGATGCCAGCCGCAATAAGATCACTACCGCTCACCGGAAACGCCGGCTTCCGCCAGGCCGTCGCCCGGTCGAGCAACCGCCCAAGACGTCCCACCACGGCCGTCGCATCGCCGTCGCCTTCCGCCTTCTGGCGTGCGGAAGCAAGTGCCAGCTTCAGACGGAACACCACACCACCGGGGCCTTGCCGATACAGCATCCGGTCGAGCGCCGCCTCGGCCATGCCGTCCTTGATCGGACCTGCCAGAGCGAATGCCTGCAGGGCAGCGCCTTCCGCTTTGGAGAAACGCAGGCGCACAGCCATCGCCTCCAACCTGTCGGCGTCCGGAGGAACCATGGCTGCCAGCCGCAGCAACGGATCGACCGGCCACCCCAGGGCCTGCTCGGTCGCCACGAGACCGGGAATGGCGTCGATGCCCCATTTCTCGCTTTCCGGCAGGATTTCGGTGAGCACCCCAGAGGTCCGCATCCACAACAGCGCCCGACCGGGATCCTTCGCGGACAGCAGCTTCTTCAGCTCCGCCCAGACCCGCTCCGCCGAGAGCGTTGAAAGCTTCGATTTTGCCTGTGCCGAGGCCCGCAAGCCATCCGCATCCGGCCGGAAAGAGCCGTACCAGGCGAAGAACCGGAAGAAGCGGAGAATACGCAGATAGTCTTCCGCCACCCGTTCCGCCGCCGGACCGATGAAGCGAACCATGCCCCGTTCGATATCAGCGATACCGCCCACAAGGTCGATGACCTCGCCGGATGCCGTCGCGTAGAGCGCGTTCATCGTCAGGTCCCGCCGCGCCGCATCCACCGCCCAGTCCGTCCCGAACGCGACCTCGGCGTGGCGGCCATCGGTGGAGACGTCGCGGCGCAGCGTCGTGACCTCGAAGGGCGCGCCATCAACGACCAGCGTGACAGTGCCATGCGCGATGCCGGTCGGCACCACCTTGATGCCCGCCGCCTGTGCCCGCGCCGTCACCACATCCGGCGTCAACGTCGTCGCCAGATCAACCTCGTTGACCACGGCACCCATGAGCGCGTTGCGCACCGCACCGCCGACGACGCGAACCTCGCCGCCATCCGCATTCAAGAGGTCGAAGACGCGGCGAAGCGCCGGCGCCTGAAACCAGGGTTGATCCGTGACGGAGAGTGCGGCAGGTGTCATGCGTAGAGCCTTTCATACAGCATCCGGACGATGCCCGCCGTGATGCCCCAGATCCGATGCCCCTCATAGGGCATGGCGTAATAATGGCGTGTCGAGCCTTTCCACATGCCGCTGTCGACGGTGTGGTTGTCGGGATTCATCAGGAAGGACAGCGGCACTTCGAAGGATGCCGCGACCTCAGCCGGGTTCAGGGACAGCGTGTAGCCGGGACGGACGATGCCCAGCACCGGCGTGATCCGGAAGCCGGAAAGCGCCATGTAATGCGGCAACCGCGCGACAGGCTCGATGAAAGCGCGATCGAGGCCGATCTCCTCCTCGGTTTCCCGGAGCGCCGCGTCCTCGACCGATCGGTCTTCGGGATCGACCGAACCACCGGGAAAGGCGATCTGCCCGGAATGCTTGCGCAAGGTCGCTGTCCGCTCGGTGAAGATCACCCTCGCATCGGCACCGTCGTCCACCACGGGCACCAGCACGGCGGCGTCTTTCAGCGACAGGGTCTCGATGTAAGGCACGACATCGGGATTGAGCAGGATGTCGGCGTGATCGCGCCAGGCAAGATCGATCGGCCCGCCGGTCTGCGATGCCGCGCGGCTCCGGAAGGCCGTGGCGGAGAAATCGGTGTTGAAGGCATCCGTCATGGCAGCGTCATCGTCCAGCCCGCGATCATTCGGCGAGAGCTGCCAGCGTTTCCGCCGGCATCATCGGGAACACGGCGCCACCGGAGCGCACGGCGAAGGTCGGCACGCCATCGATATCGATCTCCTCGCCAAGCGCTGCGAGATCGTACATCACGGCCCGCGACACCAGCGCCTCCAGCCTACCCCGCACATGCAAGTAAGGCTTCATCTCGGCATGCTCGCCGGCGATCTCGAAGCGCAGAGGGTGCTCCGGCCCCGCTTCCACGACATCCCCCACATTGGTCCGAAACGACAGGACGGGCTCGCCATCGCGATGCGTCACCGTCATTTCCACCGCGAGGAAAGGCGCATCCACCACGCGGATACCGACCTTCTCGACCGGCGTCACCAGATAGGTCTTGCCATCCTCGTCCTTGCGCAGAACGGTGGAAAACAGACGAACGAGCGCCGGCCGGCCGATGGGCGTGCCCATGTAGAACCAGGTTCCGTCAGAGCGGATCTCCATGTCGAGATCGCCGCAGAAGGGCGGGTTCCAGCGTTCCACGGGCGGCACGCCGCGCGGCGCGGCACCCTCGATGGTAACGGCCTGTCCCGCCGCGCGGGCGATCATCGCTGCGAGACCGGCAGCATCGCTTTTGTCATCCGTTTTCGCAGCTGCCATCGTTCCGTCCCGTTTGCCCGTGATCGTGCGGCATGAAGTGATCTTGCGTTCTATCAGAATGAGCTTCACGAGATAGTGCGCCTCGCGTGGCTTGTCAGCCTGAAGGTGATAGCTAGTTTGAAATGGAACACGGAACAGGCGCGGATGCGATTCGAATTCCCGTTCGGATCAGGGTCATCCAGGGCGCCGGGCGAGCGGAGAGTTAAGCGATGGGACTGATGAACACGGCGAACGCCGCGCTCGACGACAAGGCGATCGTGGCCGCAGCCGAAAAGGCACTGGCCGACATCGCGGTCATCCGCACGGAAGTCGGCAAGGTGATCTTCGGCCAGGAAAGCGTGGTCGAGCAGACATTGCTTGCCGTGCTCTCCGGTGGTCATGCGCTGCTCGTCGGCGTGCCCGGCCTTGCGAAGACCAAGCTCGTGACCACGCTCGGCACCGTGCTCGGCCTTGACAGCAATCGCGTGCAGTTCACACCCGACCTGATGCCGTCCGATATTCTCGGCTCCGAAGTGATGGACCAGGACGAGACGGGACGCCGCTCGTTCCGCTTCGTGCCGGGCCCGATCTTCACCCAGCTGCTGATGGCCGATGAGATCAATCGCGCGAGCCCGCGCACCCAGTCCGCGCTGCTGCAGGCCATGCAGGAATATCACGTGACCGTCGCCGGGCAGCGCAACGACCTGCCGCGCCCCTTCCACGTGCTCGCCACCCAGAACCCGCTGGAGCAGGAAGGCACCTATCCGCTGCCGGAAGCCCAGCTCGACCGCTTCCTGATGCAGGTGGATGTCGATTACCCCGAGCTTGCCGCCGAACGCCGCATTCTGCTGGAGACCACAGGCACGCAGGAGAGCAGCGTCAAGGCGGTGCTGGACGCGCCGAAGCTGATGGGCATCCAGAACCTCATTCGTCAGATGCCGGTGAGCGAAACCGTGGTCGATGCGATCTTGGACCTGGTGCGCTCCGCCCGCCCAGGCCATGGCAATGCCGATACCGACCGTCATGTGGCCTGGGGCCCCGGCCCGCGCGCCGGCCAATCGCTGATGCTGACCGCCCGCGCCCGCGCGCTCTACGACGGCCGGCTCGCGCCCTCGATCGACGATATCGCAGCGCTCGCCGAACCCGTTTTGCAGCACCGCATGGCGCTGACATTTGCCGCCCGCGCGGAGGGCATGTCGGTGCGCGACGTCATCGCCGGCCTCGTCAAGACGCTCAAGGCCTGACCGGATGGTGAACGCCGTCGGGCACATCGTCGATCGCACGCCCTCGGGCGAGGTCCTGTCCCGCGCCCAGAGCCGGGCCGCGCTGGTGCCGGACTGCATGGTCGAAGCCCGCCGCATCGCCAATACCGTCATTTCCGGCTGGCACGGGCGCCGTCGGCGCGGCATCGGCGAGAATTTCTGGCAGTTCCGGCCCTATTCCGATGGCGAGAGCCTGTCGCGCATCGACTGGCGCCGCTCCGCCCGAGACGATCATACCTATGTTCGTGACCGGGAATGGGAGGCTGCCCACACGATCTGGCTCTGGGCCGACCTGTCGCCGTCGATGATGTACAAGTCCCGTTTCGGCGCGGTGTCGAAGGAAAGCCGCGCGCTCGTGCTCATGCTGGCGCTGGCCGAAATCCTCGCCCGCTCGGGCGAGCGCATCGGCTGCCCCGGCGTGATGGAACCGGTGTCCGCGCGCAATGCGGCCGAGCGCTTGGCGACCGCGCTGATGCACAGCGACCTCTCCTCCGGACTGCCGGCCACCGGTATGATCCGCGGCTGGAGCGATCTGGTGCTGATCGGCGACTTTCTCGACCCCGCCCCCGCGATCATGGAACGCCTCGGGCCACTCGGCCGACGCGGCATGCGCGGTCACGTCATCGAAGTCGCCGACCCTGCCGAGGAAACCTTCCCCTACGCCGGACGGACCGAATTCACCGATCCCGAAACGGGTGAAAAGCTGACCGCCGGCCGCGCCGAAATTCTGGCCGAGGACTATCGCCGCGCCTATTTCGCGCGCCGCGACAGCCTGGGGCAAGGCCTGCGCCACATGGGCTGGACCTTCATTCCCCACCGCACCGACCATCTCGCTTCCGAAGCCCTCGTTTCCGTTCACATGCACCTGTCCGGCATGCCTGGACGCGCCACGCATGGGGGCCAGCTATGAGCGTCCTGCCCTTCGTCTTTTCCAGCCCGTTGATGCTCGCAGCGCTGGTCGCACTGCCCGCGATCTGGTGGCTGCTGCGGCTGACGCCGCCCAAGCCCGTGACTGAGGTTTTCCCGCCGCTGCGCATTCTTGCGAGCGTGCTGAAACGCGAGGAGACACCCTCCAAAAGCCCGTGGTGGCTGACGGCCTTGCGGATGCTCATGGCGGCGCTGATCATCCTCGCCATCGCCGATCCGGTGGTCAATCCGCGTGTCGGCACGCTGTCGTCTTCAGGGCCGCTGGCGTTGGTCATCGACAATGGCTGGGCGACGGCAAACGACTGGGAGCGCCGC
Organism: Rhizobium sp. PP-CC-3G-465; assembly: GCF_004343445.1. Classification (NCBI taxonomy): domain Bacteria; kingdom Pseudomonadati; phylum Pseudomonadota; class Alphaproteobacteria; order Hyphomicrobiales; family Rhizobiaceae; genus Rhizobium; species Rhizobium sp. PP-CC-3G-465. Next base: position 287,704 of record NZ_SLYH01000001.1, on the reverse strand, counting down.
GTGCGCACAGCAGACGCGCTGATCACGGAAGCCGAATCCGCCGACGTCCCCGTCTCCATCGTCTTTTCCGCAGACCGCGAGAATGACGGTGTGCCCGGCACCGCCACCGCCGCCCGCACCCGGCTGGCCGCCGCCGCCCCACGCCCGCTTCGCCCGAACCGCACCGAGACCGTTGCGGCTCTGCGCACCGGGCTCGATGGCACGCGCCCAGGCACGCTCGCCTTCATCAGCGACGGCATCGCGTCGGGCGACGACACCGTCATGCGCGACCTTGCATCCCTGTCTCCGCAAAACCTGCGGCTGATCGAGGGTGATGGCGGCGATGCGATCGCGCTGACGGGCGCCGTCAACGAGGCCGATGCCATGCGCATCACCGCGACCCGGCTTGAGAGCGCGGCCCCCCGCACCGTGGCGCTCACCGCCTTCGATACACGCGGCCGGGCCATCTCGAACGGCAGCATCATCTTCCCAGCGGGTGAAGCCACTGCCTCGGGTACGCTGACGGCGCCGTTCGAACTGCGCAACGATTTCGCGCGCATCGGCATCGACGGCCTGGCCACTGCGGGCAGCACCTACCTGCTGGACGACGGCTTCCGCCGCCGCCGCGTGGCGCTTCTCTCCGGCGAGGCACGCGACCAGTCCCAGCCGCTTCTGTCGCCGCTCTACTACATCAACCGTGCGCTGGCGCCCTATGCCGACCTCGTCCAACCAACGGAAACCGACCTTGCCGTCGCGCTGCCGCAGCTTCTCGAACAGAAGCCGTCGATGGTCATTATGGCCGATATCGGCCGCCTGCCGGAGGATACGACGCCGGCCATGACGCGCTGGATCCAGAACGGCGGTACGCTGGTGCGTTTCGCCGGCCCGCGCCTTGCCGCTGCACCGGCCGATGACCCGCTCGTGCCGGTGCGCCTGCGCCAGGGCGAACGCGCGCTCGGCGGCACCCTCTCCTGGTCGGAACCCCAGCCGCTGGCGCCCTACCCGGCCACCAGCCCCTTCGCCGGCATGCCGCGCCCGGAAGGCATCACCGTCAACCGGCAGGTGCTGGCCGAACCCACCGCCGACCTCTCGCAGCGCACCTGGGCAAGCCTTGCCGACGGCACGCCGCTCGTCACCACGCGCACGCTGGGCGCCGGCCGCATCGTTCTCTTCCATGTCAGCGCAGAGGCAACATGGTCGAACCTGCCGATCTCCGGCGACTTCGTGGAGATGCTACGCCGCGTCGTGCAGCTGTCGCGCAGCGGCGGCGTCACCAGCGAAGGCGGTGCTGCGGCGCAGGCCCTGCCGCCCTACCGCCTGATGAATGCCGATGGCACGCTGGTGACCGAGACGGGCGGCGCGCGTCCGCTGGAGATCGCGGCCGGCGTCACGCCCGTGGCCGACGTGGAGCATCCTCCCGGCCTCTACGGTTCCGAGGAAGGCTTCGTTGCGCTCAATCTCCTGCCCCAGGATGCGACCCTGCGTCCGATCGAAAGCACGGATCTGCCGATGCCCTACACCAGCGAAGCCCTGATCGGCAGCGAGGCCTGGTCGATGAAACCGGCTCTCTTCACCGCTGCTCTGGTTCTCCTGCTCGTGGATACGCTGATCGTTCTCTTCATGGCCGGCACGTTCGCGCGCACCAACCGCCTGCGCACGGCAACCGCCATGCTGGCCATCGGTTTCGTCGCTCTCGGCGTGAACGCTCTCGCGCCCCAGCTAGCGCAGGCTCAAGCCATTCCGCCGACACAAGCAGCACCCACGCAAGGCCCATTCGACGATACCCGCCCCGGCGACGAAGAAATTCTCGGCCATCTCGACAACACGCATCTGGCCTATGTCGTCACCGGAGAAAGCGAGGTCGATCGTATCTCCGAGCGCGGGCTTGCCGGCCTCACCGAGTTCCTGACCTATCGCACGACGCTGGAGCCCGGCGCGCCTGTCGGCCTCGATATCTCAAAGGACGAACTGTCTTTCTACTCGCTGATCTACTGGCCGATTTCCGCCAACGCCGAAATGCCGAGCCCTGCCGCCATCAGCCGGATCGACGCCTATATGCGCGCCGGCGGTACCGTGCTCTTCGACACGCGCGACCAGCTCTCCTCCCTTTCGGCGGCCTCCGGCACGAGCCCGAACACCGAGCGCCTGCAGGCAATCCTGGCGGATCTCGACATTCCCCCACTGGAACCCGTGCCAACCGACAATGTGCTGACCAAGTCGTTCTACCTGCTCACCTCCTTCCCCGGCCGCTATACCGGCAGCCCGCTGTGGATCGAGGCGCAGCCGCAGAGCACAAGCGAGCAATCGGAGCGCCCTGCCCGCTCGGGCGACGGCGTCTCGCCGATCATGATCACAGGCAATGACCTGGCGGGCGCCTGGGCGACCGACGACAATGGCGCGCCGCTGCTGCCGACCGTGCCGCCGGACGAGATGCAGCGCGAATATGCGTTCCGCTCGGGCGTCAACATCATGATGTACATGCTCACCGGCAACTACAAGGCCGATCAGGTCCATATCCCGGCGCTGCTCGAACGGCTCGGCCAGTGAAGGCCCATCAATGACCATCGACTTTTCGCCTCTCATTCCCCAGGCCGTGCTGATCGCCTTGTCGATCCTCGCTGCCCTTCTTGTCGCGTTGTCACTGTGGCGCGGCGTTCGCGGCGCTGTGCTCCGCGCGCTGGCACTGGCCGCGCTCTGCCTTGCGCTGGCCAACCCCGTCTTCTTTCAGGAAGAACGCGAGCCGCTCTCCACCATCGTCGCCGTGGTGGTCGATCGCAGCCAGAGCCAGGATGTGGGACAAGGCGCGGCCAACCGGCGTGCCATGACCGATCAGGCGCTCGCGACGCTGAAAGAGCGCCTTGCGCGCTTCCCGCAGATCGAGCCGCGCATCGTGGAAGCCGCCGACGATGCCGACACCGAAACGCCATCGACGCGCCTGTTCTCGGCTCTCTCGAACGTGCTGTCCGACGTGCCCCCGGCCCGCGTCGGCGGTGCCATCTTCATCACCGACGGGCAAATTCACGACGTGCCCGACATCAACCAGCCGCTCGGCTTCGATGCGCCGATCCATGGCCTCATCACGGGCCAGCCCGACGAGTTCGACCGCCGCATCGAGGTCATCAGCGGCCCCCGCTTCGGCATCGTCGGCGAGGAACAGGCCGTCACTTTCCGCGTTATCGACGACGGCCGTACGCCTGCCGGCACGGCCGAAGTCACGGTCAGCCTCAACGGCCAGCAGATCGCCACGCAGCAGGCCGAACCGGGCACCGATATTCCGTTCCGCTTCACCGTTCCGCGCGGCGGCAACAACATTCTGGAGTTCGCCGTGGCGCCGCTTGCCGGCGAGGTGACCGAGGCGAACAACCGCGCCGTTCACGTTCTCGACGGCATCCGCGAGAACCTGCGCGTGCTCCTCGTGTCCGGCGAACCGCACTCCGGCGAGCGCGCCTGGCGCAACCTGCTCAAGTCCGACGCATCGGTCGATCTGGTGCATTTCACCATTCTGCGTCCCCCGGAAAAGCAGGACGGCACGCCGATCAACGAGCTGTCGCTGATCGCCTTCCCCACGCGCGAACTGTTCATCGAGAAGATCAACGAGTTCGACCTGATTATCTTCGACCGCTACCAGCATCGCGGCGTACTGCCGATCATCTATTACGACAACATCGCGCAATATGTCGAAAACGGCGGCGCGCTGCTGATTGCCGCCGGCCCGGAACATGCGGGTGCCGACTCGATCGCCACCACGCCTCTGTCCGCCGTCCTTCCCGCGAGCCCCACCGGCCAGATGAACGACAAGGCCTTCTTCCCGCGACTGACCGACGAGGGCCGGAAGCATCCGGTGACACGTGGGCTCGAGGGCGCCAATAGCGAGCCGCCGCATTGGGGCCGCTGGTTCCGCACCGTCGATGTCGATCCACCTGAGGGACAGACGATCATGCAGGGCGCCGACAACAAGCCCCTGCTGGTGCTGAACCGCGTCGGCAAGGGCCGCGTCGCCATGTTGCTATCCGATCAAGGCTGGCTCTGGGCGCGCGGCTTCGAGGGCGGCGGCCCCAGCGTATCGCTCTATCGCCGCATGGCCCACTGGCTGATGCAGGAACCTGCTTTGGAAGAGGAAGCGCTGACGGCACGCGCCAGCGGCCGGACGCTCGAGGTCACCCGCCAGACCATTGCCGGAGATCCCGGCCCCGCGCGCCTCACACTGCCCTCGGGCGGAACGCAGGACGTCACCCTGACCGAACGCGAGCCCGGGCTCTACCGCGCGGATGTACGCACCGGCGAAACCGGCCTGTTTGAGGTGGCCAATGGCGACCTGACGACGCTCGTCCATGTCGGCAGCGTGGACGCGCCGGAGTTCAAGGCAACGGTCTCGACGGAGGATATGCTGGCGCCCTGGGCGGAGAAGACGAAGGGGCTCGTCCACCGCGTGGCCGATGCCTCCGGCACCATCGACCTACCCGCCATCCTGCCCGTTCGCGGTCCGGTTCGCGTCGCCGATGCCAATCGGATGTCGCTGCGCATGACCGATGAAACCGTGCTGAAGGGCGTCAACTCGCTGCCGCTCTTCGCCGGCTTCCTCGGCCTCGCCGCGCTGCTCCTCGTCCTCTCCAGCACTTGGTATCGCGAAGGCCGCTAGCTCTTGGGACTGGTGCCGTCGATGAAAGCGATCACAGCGGCGGCATAGCCTGCCGGGTCCTGATAGATGGCTTTATGGCCGACATCCCTGAGCAGAAGGAACCGGGCGCCGGGGATCGTGCGGGCGATATATTCGGAATGCGCACGGCTGACCGCTTCGTCATGATCCCCGAGAGCGATCAGGGTAGGCACGCGGATGCTCTTCAGGTCAGCTTCGGAATAATGAGGCTCGGTCTCCCAGAGCTTGGCGATGGCCTCCCGAAACGCAGGATAGTCGTCGGGCGTCGAGGAGAGACGGCGATAGTCCGTCTCGTCACGATTGCCGTCGGACTGGTGCAGTGAGAAGCGCGGTTGGGGAAGAAGGCCGTCCGGCGAGACGTTGGCCGCCTGTGCGAAGAGTTTCGTCAGCCGTCCCGGATGATGCAGGGCGATGTCGAGCCCGATGATGCCGCCATCGCTCCAGCCGACGAGCGCCGTCCGCTCGATCTTCAGCGTGTCCAGCAGCGCGATATAATCCTCGGCCATGAGATGATAGGTGAAGGGCGCATCCGTGCGGGTGGAATGGCCATGCCCCCGGCTGTCGGCGATGATGACCTCGTGGGTCTTGGCAAGAATCGGCACTTGGAAACCCCAGACATCGGCGCTTCCCATACCGCCATGAACAAGCAGGATCGGCGACCCCTTCCCCTTACCGTAGACCGCATAGTACATGCGGATCCCGTTGACGGCGGCAAAGCCGCTTTCATCGGCGCGCGGCAGCGGCGGCGGCGGGTTGAAGCGGTACCACCGCTCGTCGCCCGCGACGCCGAGGTAGCCGAGCGCAAAGACGATGAACGCGAGCACGAGACCCTTGAGACCGGACATGAACGCGCACCCTGGCTTCGTCCGGCACGGGATCCGGACACGCCCCGACACTACGCAGACGATATTGAGGAACGCTTACGCCGAGCCCGACAATTGGCGCGATCAGCCGCGCCAGCGAATTTCGCCGGCAAGCCGCGCATGGATGTCGGCGCCGATCGGAACCACCAGAACCCGCGCCATATCGACCGGGCCGGGAAACGCCAGCGCACCGCGGGAGACGGGCTCGAAGCCGAGCGGCTGGTAATAGGCAGCATCGCCGACGAGGATCACGGCCTCCGAGCCCTTCCGCCGGGCGGCCTCCACGGCGATCCGCACCAGTTCCCGTCCGATTCCCCTGTTCTTGTGGGAAGGCCGCACAGCCAGGGGCCCCAGCAGATGGGCGGCGACAGGACCGGCCGAAACGGGCGTCATCCGGACGGAACCGATCGTCTCTCCATCGTCGGCGCAGATGAAGGACAGTGAGCGATCATGCGGCCCCTGCTCGCGGATGCGGGCAGCGGCGCGCGCAAACCGGCCGGGGCCGAAAGCTTCCTCATTGATCAGTTCGATAGCGGCGGCGTGGGAGGCATCTTCCGTCAGATAGACGAGGTCGTGCTTGTGCATGAACATAGGGAAACCCGATTGGCGAACGAAACATGGGGAACGGCAACGCGCGACCGCGCATGCCCGAAAGCATGGTCATCAGCGTCGTCGAGGGTTTCCTGCAAAATGCATGTTCACGTCTTTCAAGAAAAAGCTGGTGCGCCGATAGCAGAAAAAAAATGCATCACCAAGTGAAAACGCATCGTTCACTGCGACAGGCCTGTCCGGACATTGCCGGTCTCCTATCTTGTGTGGCATCGAAGACACTGGAAAAGACAACGAGGAAACCGATCCATGGGCATGCTGGTCGAGGGCATCTGGCACGACGTCTGGTACGACACCGCAGCGACCAAGGGGCATTTCAAGCGCTCCGAATCGCAGTTCCGCAACTGGGTGACGGCCGATGGCAGCGCGGGTCCCACAGGCGAAGCCGGCTTCAAGGCCGAAGCCGGACGCTACCACCTCTATGTCTCGCTCGCCTGTCCCTGGGCCCACCGCACGCTGATCTTCCGTGCGCTGAAGGGTCTGGAGGACCTGATCTCGGTGTCCGTCGTCGATTACCTCATGCTGTCGAAGGGCTGGGAGTTCAAGGACGGCCCGGGCGATACGCAGGACCATCTCTTCGGCGCAAAGGCGCTTTCCGAAATCTACGTCCGTGCCGATCCGACATATTCCGGCCGCGTCACCGTTCCCGTCCTGTGGGACAAGACGCAGAACAAGCTTGTCTCTAACGAATCCGCCGACATCATCCGCATGCTCAACGCCGCCTTCGACGGGCTGACCGGCTCGACGCTCGACCTCTACCCGGCCGACCTGCGCAACGAGATCGACGCGCTCAACGCCCGCATCTACGATACCGTCAACAACGGCGTCTACAAGGCCGGCTTTGCGACCACGCAGGAGGCCTATGCGGAGAGCGTCACGGCGATCTTCGAAACGCTCGACGATCTCGAAGAGCGGCTGTCGACCCGGCGCTATCTCCTCGGCGATCGCGTGACCGAAGCCGACTGGCGGTTGTTCACGACACTGGTGCGGTTCGATCCGGTCTATGTCGGCCACTTCAAATGCAACATCCGCCGCATCGCCGACTATCCCAACCTGCAGGGCTACCTGAAGGATCTCTACCAGACCCCCGGTGTCGCCGGCACGGTGGATATGCACCACATCAAACATCACTATTACGGGAGCCACAAGACTATCAACCCGACCGGCATCGTGCCGGAAGGTCCCCGTCTCGACCTCGACAGCCCACATGGCCGGGAACGCCTGGCAGCGGCCTGATCGCCTGTGCCGGTCAAGATTGTGGCAAAAGGGTGCCGCGGCGGTTAGCTTTTGCGAGGATATGCGCTAGGTAGAACCTATGTTCAAACTAGCGCATATCTCCGATATTCATCTTGGTCCCCTCCCCAGCCTGTCCCTTCGCGAACTCGCCTCGAAACGCATCACCGGTTTCATCAACTGGCATCGCAACCGGCGCAGCCATATGGTGGGGGATACGCTGAACACACTGATGGATGCGATCGACCGGATCGACCCGGATCATCTCGCCATCACCGGCGATATGGTCAATCTCGCCTCTTCGCGCGAGATCGAAACGGTAACGGCCTGGTTGCAGGACGCCGGCGAGCCGCGCAACATCTCCGTCATCCCCGGCAATCACGACGCCTATGTGCCGGGCGCCTACGAGAAGACGACGAAGGCTTGGTATCCCTACATGCGCGGCGAAGACGCGCCGGCCGAGTGGGACGAGGACTTCCACTGCTATCCCTACATGCGCGTTCGCGGCAATGTCGCGATCATCGGCTGCTCGACGGCACTCGCCACACCGCCCTTCGCCGCCAGTGGCTATTTCGGTCGCCGACAGGCGCGCGAGACGGTCAATCTTTTGCGCGCCGCCGGAGAGGCCGGCCTCTTCCGCGTCGTCATGATCCACCATCCGCCGATCCGCGGCGCGACGCCCACCCACAAGCGCATGATCGGTATCCGCCGCTTCGGTGCCACCATCTCGGCGGGCGGTGCGGAACTCGTGCTGCACGGCCACACCCATCTCAACACAGTGTACTCGCTGCGCGGCCAGAAAATGCCCGTCCCGGTCGTCGGCATCGCCTCGGCATCGCAAGGTCTGGGCGGATCCAAGCCGCCCGCAGGCTTCAACCTCTTTTCGATTTCGGGAAGTCCGGGCAACTGGAAACTCCTTCGGGAGCGCTTCGAGCTGAACGAGATCGGCCAGGGCGTGCATCTGGCGGAAACCACGCGTTTCCTCGCCTGAGCACGCAAAAACGGAACCGACCACCGCGCCACCACATCGTGATCGGCAAAAAACCGTGATAGAACCATGGCTCGGCTTGCGAAGCAGCAGCCGATGGTTTCATATCTGTTCGGTTCGACAGACGGGAGCCGATGGCTCGGTGCCGACCATGAAGCGCCGACAGTCAAGAGCCCGGACTAAACCTCCGCAGGTGAAAGCGATGCGCCCAGCTCAGGAAACGATCGACATCAGCCGCGATCTCGTCAGTCTGCTGCCGAGGTTGAGGCGCTTTGCGCTGACCCTGACGCGCGACGGACTTCAGGCCGATGACCTTGTGCAGACGGTCTGCGAGCGCGCGACGGGACGCCAGCCGGTCTGGAACGGTCATGGCCGGCTGGAAGATGCGCTCTACACGCTGGCGCGCACCCTGCGCGATGAGACCACGGGCCGCAAGAGCATGGCAGCCGATCTGCAGGACGGCCAGAGCCCGTCGGGGAAAGCGGCCACTGCCGGCGCCGTGCAGCAGATGATCATTTCGATGCCCGAAGGGCTTGCCAGCGCCTTCCTTCTGGTTGCCGTCGAGCATAGAACCTATCGCGACGCCGGCCGGATCCTGGACCTGGCGCCGGATGTCATCGCGACCAAGCTGGCGACCGCCCGGGCGCGGCTGGCTTCGATGGCCTCCGACATGACGGAGAGAAGGGCCTGACCTTGCAGAACACGAAGAGTCCCTCCATCGAGGCGCGGCTGTCGGCCTATCTCGATGGCGAAGTGGACGAGAACGAGCGCCGGGAGATCGACCAGCTTCTGACCAGGGATGCAGAGGCCCGTCGCCTGCTCGAGCACCTGAAACAGGGCAGCGCCTTCGGCGCCTCCGGCTTCGAAGCCTTCCTGCACGATCCCGTGCCCCTGTCGCTCGCCCGCCGCATCCGTCAGGGTACCGACATCAATCCCAAGCAGGAACGCGTGGTCGGCGCACCGCGGAAACAACGGCGCAAGCTCTGGCGCGGAGCGCTGGCCGCCTCCTGCGGCATGCTGCTCATCGGCGGCTCCACCGGCTATCTCATCGGCCGCACCATCGACGACAACACGCCGCCGACGCCGGTCGTCAAGGCCCGCACATGGCTCGACGATGTTACGGATGCGCACCGCGTCTATTCACGCCAGCCGCGCCATCTGGTCGAGGTCACCGCCGAAAACGACGAGGAGATCCGCAACTGGCTGACCGCCAGCACCGGCGTGTCCTTCGCCATTCCGGATCTCTCGGCGAACAAGCTCACCTTCCAGGGCGCCCGCCTGCTGGTGGCCGCCGGCAAGCCGACGGCACAACTGCTTTTCAAGGATGAGGACGGCGAGGTCTACGCCATCTGTTTCCAGCGCTCACCAACCACGGACGATAGTGGCCGGATGATAGAAAGCATGCGAGACGACCTCGCGCTCATCTCCTGGAACGAGCCGGGCGCCACCTATGTCGTCGTCGGTCCGTCCGCCACCGCCAACTTCAAGGACCTTGCCGACGCGATCGCGGACGTGATGTAGCCTGAAACAAAAAATCCCCGGACGTTTCCATCCGGGGATCATATTCTCACAGGTTCAAAAGGCGGTGGTCAGGCCACCTGCTCCTCGATCACCCGGTTGGCAGCCGACACGATGGCTTCGAGCGACGCGGTGACGATGTTGGTGTTGATGCCGGCCCCGAAGAGCTTACCGCCATTGTGCTGCACCTCGACATAGGCGATGGCCGCCGCGTTCGAACCCTGCTGCAGCGAATGCTCGGAATAGTCGGCAACCGAGATATCGACGCCGAGATAGAGCGACAGCGCATTGATGAAGCCGTCGATCGGCCCCGTGCCGCGCCCCTCGATCATCTTCGTCTCGCCGCGATCGGTGATCTCGGCCTGCACGATCCGCGCACCGCGATGCTCGCCGAGCGGCAGCGTCGTATGATCGACATAGCGGATGCGTGCGCCCGGCTGCTCGATATAGCGCTCCAGGAACCGCGCATGGATCGCTTTGGAGGGCAGTTCCTTGCCCTGCTCGTCGGTGATCCGCTGGATGTCCTCGCGGAACTCCACCTGCAGCGCACGCGGCAGGTTGATGCCGTAATCCTCCTGCAGGATATAGGCGATGCCGCCCTTGCCCGACTGGGAGTTGATCCGGATGATCGCCTCGTAGGACCGTCCGACGTCGCGCGGATCGATCGGCAGGTAGGGCACTTCCCACTGCGGCTTGTTGGCGGTCTTGATCGCCTTCATGCCCTTGTTGATCGCGTCCTGATGCGAGCCGGAGAAGGCCGTATAGACCAGTTCGCCGACATAAGGGTGCCGCTCGGTAATCGCCATCTGGTTGGAATATTCGTAGACGTCCTTGATCCGCTCGATATCGGAGCAATCGATCTGCGGATCCACGCCCTGCGTGAACATGTTCAGCGCCAGCGTCACGATATCCACGTTGCCGGTCCGCTCGCCATTGCCGAACAGCGTGCCCTCGACACGGTCGGCACCGGCCATCAGGCCGAGTTCCGCAGCGGCGATCCCGGTGCCCCGGTCGTTATGCGGGTGCAGCGAAATGATGATATTCTCGCGATTGTCGAGATTGCGGCACATCCACTCGATCTGGTCGGCATAAATGTTCGGCGTGGACATCTCGACCGTCGACGGCAGGTTCAGGATCAGCTTGTTCTCGGCTGTCGGCTTGATGATCTCGGCCACGGCATTGCAGATCTCCAGCGAGACCTCCAGCTCCGTTCCGGTAAAGCTCTCCGGCGAATATTCGAACCGGAAGTCACCACCGGCCTTCGCCGCCATGTCCGCGATCATCTTCGCGGCATCCGTAGCGATCTGCTTGATGCCGTGAACGTCCTTGGCAAACACCACCCGGCGCTGCAGCTCGCTCGTCGAATTGTAGAAATGCACGATCGGCTTAGTGGCACCCTGCAGCGCCTCGAACGTGCGCGTGATCAATTCCGGCCGGCACTGAACCAGCACCTGCAGCGACAGGTCAGCGGGAATATTGCCCTCTTCGATGCACCAACGGGCGAAATCGAAGTCCGTCTGCGAGGCCGAGGGGAAACCGATCTCGATTTCCTTGAAGCCCATATCGACCAGCAGCTGGAACATCCGCGCCTTGCGGTCATGCCCCATGGGATCGACGAGCGACTGGTTGCCATCGCGCAAGTCGACGGAACACCAGATGGGCGGGCTGGAAATCGTCTTCGACGGCCATGTGCGGTCGGTGATCGGCACCTGCGGATAGGGCTGATATTTGACGGCCGCCGCGGGCATGCCCTGTTTGACGGTATGGGACTTCAGGATCATTTCGGTTCTCTTCGACTTCACAGCGTCCGGCATCGGGTCGATACGGGGCATGGATCGCTGTCACGGTGAAACGTCGCGCGGGATGCCATAACCGATCGGAGGCCGGTTGACGATGGCAATTGCTTGGCCAAGTGCTGGAAAAGGCTGCGGAGACGTCGGATTTTAGCGGAGGCTAAGGAGCTGTGCCGGTAGGCTTGTCGGCCACCGGGCGCTCCTTAAAGAACCCGGCAACCGCGCGTAAGGCCGAGGAGAAGAAGCGAGGTGAAGGCGCGCGAGCGATCGCGAACGACGGTGCGTCCACGGGAAAACTGCTCGATGATCTTGGCGCTGTTCTTCGACATGATGGGCTCTATAGCCGGAGCCAAAAGAAAGGGCAAGGGCGGCTGAAGAAAAAGGCAGTTGCGCGTGTGGAATGCATCTTTTGACGCAAGAACCATACGTGCTCGTCCGATCGGATGCCAGTGGCGGAGAAATTGCAAATTCCTATTTTGCAGCTACAATGGCCACATGACCACGATCCCGATCCGAGACGCCAAGAATCGTCTGACCGAACTCGCCCGCCGCGTCGAAGACGGCGAGCGCTTCACCGTGACCCGCAACGGCAAGCCGGTGATGGAGCTGGTTCCAGCGAAAAAACAAGGCGGGATCGATTGGGAGGGGCTGGACGCCTATAAGCGCGAAAACGGTATTACCGATATCGTCACCTACGTGGCCGCGGATTTCGATGATCCGCTGCCAGAGGACTTCCTCATTACGCCGTTGCCGCCGCTGGTAAGCGATCGGTGAGACATCTGCTGGACACGCAGATCTTCATTTCCATTCTGCGTCAACAGACGTCTGCTCTGCCTGACGACATCAGGCAATGTCTCGATGGCCACGCGAATTACATCAGCACTGCGACTTTGTGGGAGATGGCGATCAAATTCCGGCTCGGGAAGCTGGAGTTCGGAGACAGCCTGGAGAACCTGCCGAAGAGCATCGCCGGAGCCGGAATGACCATCCTTCCCATCAACGAACATCACGCCCTCCACACCATCTCGCCGGAGCCATCGACTCGCGATCCGTTCGACAGGCTCCTCCTCGCCCAGTGTGCCGTCGAGAACATGCGGCTCGTCACCATCGACCGGGCTCTGGCCGACCATTCCCTCTCGGCAACCGCTGCCCCATAACGAAAACCCCGCCGGCAAGCGGCGGGGTCCAGAATTTCGTCCGAGGCAGAATGGCTCAGATGTCGGAAACGTTCGTGACGATCCGCGAGACCAGACCGTAGGTCTTGGCCTCTTCGGCGGAGAGCCAGTAGTCGCGGTCCGTGTCCTTGGCGATCTTTTCGATCGGCTGGCCGGTGGCTGCCGAAAAGATCCGGTTCAGGCGCTCGTTCATCTTGATGATCTCGCGTGCCTGGATCTCGATGTCGGATGCCATACCGCGCGTGCCGCCCGAGGGTTGGTGCAGCAGGAAGCGCGTGTTGGGCAGGCAAAGACGCTGCTCCTTCGGCACCGAAACATAGATCAGCGCACCAGCGGAGGCGACCCAGCCCGTGCCGATGATCCAGACCTTCGGCTTCACGAACTTGATCATGTCGTGAATGCTGTCGCCGGATTCGACATGGCCGCCCGGCGAATTGACGAAGATGCGGATATCTTCATCGCTGGCAGACGACAGGGCCACGAGCTGCGAGCAGACCTTCTGCGCCAGTTCCTGGTTGATCGGGCCGTAGATGAAAATAGAGCGCGACTTGAAAAGGTTCGCCTCAGTTTCCTTGCCCAAGGGCAGTTCCGTCTTCTTGTCGTCCTCGTCTTCGTTCATCCGCTGTCTCCCGCGAAATTTCATGTGTCTACCCGCTCAGATAAGGCGACTCGACCGCGATGACAATGCAACAAACACAAGACCCAGGGCAACAAGCCCCGAGCCCGGCGAAAGCCCGACCGTTCGCGATGGTTAAGAGCCGCCTTTGAACCCCGTCTGGGGCATTTGCCGTATGGACACCGCGCGAAGGCGGATTAGGATGTGCACGGCAACGATAACGGCGGCGAGCCTCCCAAGCAGATCCCACACGCCGCCATGAACTGAGGGGACCTTCATGACACGTCGCTTTCTCGCCGCCGCTGCCGCGGCTTTCGCCCTTTCGGCCGCTCCGGCCTTCGCCCACCTCGACCCGGCCGAACACGGCTCGATGATGGCAGGCATCACCCATCCGCTGTCGGGCCTCGACCACGTGCTGGTCATGGTCGCCGTCGGTCTCTGGGCGGCGCAGATGGGTGGCCGCGCCCTTCTCGCCGTGCCCACGGCCTTCGTGGTGACGATGGCGCTCGGCTTCGCGCTGGCGCTCTCCGGCCTGCACCTGCCCTTTGTCGAGCCCGCCATCCTCGCCTCCATCGTCGCTCTGGGCCTGCTGGTGGCCATGGCCGTGCGCATGCCCGCCACCGCCGGTGCGGGCGTCGTCGGTGTCTTCGCGCTGTTCCACGGCTATGCCCATGGCGGCGAACTGGGTGCGGCAACCGCCCTGCCCTTCGGCCTCGGCTTCGCGATCTCCACGGCGGCCCTGCATGCAGCAGGTATCGGCCTCGGCCTCATGATCGGTCGCATGGGCAATGCGAGCCTCGTTTCCCGCTTTCTCGGTGCCGCAACGGCCGTAACGGGTGCCGCGCTCTTCGTTGCCGGCTGACCGGACGATTCCCTTCCCGGCGACCCGAAAAATCTTTTACACCCTGCCCAAATCCGGCCCTGAAAAGCCGGATTTTCTTCGTGTAATCGAGGACATGGCAACCCTGCCAGCGTGGACCGGGCGGTACATCGCCGCGAGACCGGTCCATGAGGAACCGACAAGCGGCAGCATCATTCTGGAATGATCACGCCCTTGGGAGACGACCATGTCACCGGAAGAACAATCCCTTCTCAGCGGCCTTTTCGAACGGGTCCGCACCGCATCCTCGACACCCCGCGACCGCGAGGCGGAAACCCTGATCGATCAGGCCGTCCGCAGCCAGCCATCCGCGCCCTACTACCTCGCCCAGGCCGTCATCGTTCAGGAAAAGGGTCTGGAGGCCGCAGCACAGCGAATCGAAGCCCTCGAGACGCAGCTTCGCCGCAGCGAGGAACGCATCCACGCGCTGGAGACCGAACAAGACAGCGAGCCGCGCGAAAGCCATTCGGGCGGTTTTCTCGGCTCGCTCTTCGGATCGTCGGAAAAGCCGCAACAAAAGCCGGATACCCCTCCGGGCGGACAGGCCTACCCTGCCGACCGTTCCGCTGACGGCGGCCCCTGGGGCAGCGCGCCGCGCCCGGCCTATCCGGCACCCCAACAGCCCTATCCGCCGCAGCAACAGCCCGCGAGCGGACCATGGGATCGTCAGCCGCAGCAGACGTCAGCAGGCGGCGGCTTCCTACGCGGCGCCATGGGCACGGCGGCGGGTGTTGCCGGCGGCATGCTGCTTGCCAACTCGCTCAGTGGCATCTTCGGCAACCACATGTCGTCGCTCGGCCTCGGCAGCGCAACGCAGACCGCGGCGCCGATCGAGGAAACCACGATCAACAACTATTATGGCGACGATGCCGCGACCCAGGCGTCGGATACGGCACCGGCGGATACGACGCCGGATACGCCTGCCGGCAATGATGGCTGGCAGCAGGCCGATCTCGACACATCGTCCAACGATGATTTCGACACGGACTTCGGCTCCGACGACACGACGGACGTGTAGGCCGCCCCGCGCTTTAGGCGATCAGCCCCGACCGCGATAGGGCTGGACACCCTGGTCGGGCAACCACACGCCTTCGGGCGGGTTGCCCGTCTGCCAGAACACATCGATCGGAATGCCGCCGCGCGGATACCAGTAGGCACCGATCCGCAGCCATTTCGGCGACAGCAGATCGACGAGACGCTTGGCGATATCGATCGTGCAATCCTCGTGAAAAGCACCGTGATTGCGGAACGAATGCAGGAAGAGTTTTAGCGATTTCGACTCGACCAGCCAGCCATCCGGCACATAGTCGATGACGATATGCGCAAAGTCCGGCTGTCCGGTCATCGGGCAGAGCGACGTGAACTCGGGCGCCGTGAAACGCACGACGAAATCGGTGCCTGCGTGGTTGCTCGGAACGCGCTCCAGCACCGCTTCGTCGGGGTTGATTGGACTGGCGACGGACTGCCCCAGCATGGACAGCCCGGAAACGTCGGTCTTGCTCATGTGTCTGCTCCTTCTTGGTCTCGTGGTGCGTCGGCTGAACCCAGCTCGGAGTGGCTCGGCGTCACCTTTACGCGGATGCCGTGGGCTTTTTCGCTCTCCGGCTCGATGTGAATGGCGATCTTGGCAGCACCGTTGACGGCGCGGATGGCATCCTCGATACGGTCGCAAATATCATGCGCGGCCCCCACCGTCATGTCCGCCGGCACCACCATATGGAAATCGACGAAGATGACGGAGGCCGCCTGCCGGGTCTTCAGGTCGTGAACGCCGAGCGAGCCCGCAGCATTGCCCGCAATCGCAGCGCGGATTTCCGCATCTTCCGCGGTCTCCACCGCCCGGTCCATCAAGCCGCTGATCGAGCCGGCGATGACCTTCCAGCCCTGAAACAGGATGTTGCCTGCGACGATGACGGCGAGAAGCGGATCGAGGATGGTGTAGCCCGTGACGATCGCCAGCAGCAGGCCGACCAGCACGCCGCCCGAGGTGACCACATCCGACATGATGTGGTGCCCATCGGCCGATAGCGCCGGCGACCGGAATACCTTTCCGGCGCGCAGCAGAATGGTCGCCCAGATCGCGTTGACGACACCGGCCGCAAAGTTGATCGCGAGACCGATGACCGGCGCCTCGATCGGCTGCGGCGAAAGAACCGCCGGCACCGCCTCGTAGACGATCACGAGAGCCGCGACGACGATCAGCACGCCCTCGATGACGGCCGAGAAATATTCGGCCTTGTGATGTCCGAACGGATGGTCGTCGTCGGCAGGCTTTGCGGCATAGCCGATCACCACGAAGGCGACGACGGCGGCGACGACATTGACGATCGATTCCAGGCCATCGGACAGCAGCGCCACGGACCCCGTGAACCACCACGCCGCCATTTTCATGGCCAGCACGAGAAGCGACAGGGGAATGGTCCAGAAGGCGAGCCGCTGGGCGCGGTTGATGGTGCTTGTCGTCGTCATGGAACGTACCTCTGGCCGGCAACTGTGCCAGCCTCTCATGCCGTTGACGCCCGACACCGCGATGGTGACGACGGCGCGACGTATTTTAATGCGGAATTATCTGGAATGCCTGATCTGCACGGTCGCCGGCCATCCCGTCGAAGGGAGCGGTCGCGGCATCGATGTCTCTGCTCGAAACGCTTTTGCCCGCACCCTTTCGCGGAAAAGGCACGGGCACGCAAGACCCTAAAACAGGCCGATCCGGGTTATATTCAGCTTATCACGCTGCTTTCACCTTGGCGCGTTTGGCCAGATGCGCCACTACATTCTCGATCATCCGCATGCCGGCATCGCCGCCCAGCGTCATGATCGATTCCGGGTGGAACTGCACGGCCGCGATGGGCTCCTTGGTATGCTCGATCCCCATGATGGTGCCGTCATCGCTTTCGGCCGTAATCATGAAATCACGCGGCAAGGTCGAGGGATCGGCAAAGATCGAGTGATAACGCCCGACGGTCACTTCCTTGCCAAGACCGGAAAAGACGATGCCCGGTTCCAGCACGCGGATGCGCGACGGCTTGCCGTGCATCGGCACGGCCAGCTGGCGCAGATCGCCGCCATAGGCTTCCGCCAAAGCCTGCAACCCGAGGCAGACACCGAAGATCGGCAGGTCGTGGGCCCGCGCTTTCTTGATGGTCGCCTTGCAGTCGAAATCCTTCGGAGAACCGGGACCGGGTGAGAGAACGACGAGATCCGGCTTCACGCTGTCGAAAATGCTGTCGGCGACCGGCGAGCGAACCGTGGTGACCGTCGCGCCCGTCTGGCGGAAATAATTGGCCAGCGTGTGGACGAAACTGTCCTCGTGATCGACCAGCAGGATCTTGACCCCGGTGCCGACAGGCGCAACGTCGCGGCCCTTACCATGGCTGTTGGCGGATTTCGCGTCACGAATGGCTGCAATCATCGCGGATGCCTTCAGTTCGGTTTCGGCTTCTTCCTCATGCGGATCGCTGTCGTTGAGCAGGGTCGCGCCGGCTCGCACCTCGGCAATACCGTCCTTGATGCGGATGGTGCGCAGCGTCAGCCCGGTGTTCATGTCACCGTTGAACCCGACCATGCCGATCGCCCCACCGTACCAGGCACGCGGGCTCTTCTCATGGCTTTCGATGAAGCGCATGGCCCACAGCTTCGGCGCACCGGTGACCGTCACGGCCCAGGCATGGCTGAGGAAGCCGTCGAAGGCGTCCATATCGTCGCGCAGGCGCCCTTCGATGTGGTCCACCGTATGGATCAGCCGCGAATACATCTCGATCTGGCGCCGGCCGATGACCTTCACCGAACCGGGCACGCAGACACGGCTCTTGTCGTTGCGATCGACGTCCGAGCACATGGTCAGCTCGGATTCGTCCTTCTTGGAGTTCAGGAGCTTCAGGATCTGTTCGCTGTCGGCAATCGGATCATCGCCGCGCTTGATCGTCCCGGAGATCGGGCAGGTCTCGATCCGACGACCGGACACGCGCACGAACATCTCAGGCGAGGCTCCGACCAGATATTCCTGATGCCCCAGATTGATGAAGAAGGAATAGGGCGACGGGTTGATCGCCTTCAGGCGGTTGGAAATCTCCGAAGGCTTGCTGTCGCAGCGCTCGTAGAATTTCTGGCCGGGCACGACCTCGAACAGATCGCCGCGACGGAAGCTTTCCTTGGCCTTGGTCACCAGCTCGGCATACTCGCCGGGGCGATGGTCGCCTTTCGGCGGAATGCTGTCGACGACGCGGAAGGCTTCAGACTCGATGTCACCGGCCTTGCCGAAGGTCGAGAGATCGCCGAGCGCGAAATCATAGCGGTCGATCCAGGCCTTGGCGGCATAGTGATCGACCACGAGGATCTCGTCCGGCAGGAACAGCACCATATCGCGCTGATCGTCCGGGCGCTTCAGCTTGAAATCGATGGCATCGAACTGGAAGGCAAGGTCGTAGCCGAAGGCGCCGTAAAGGCCGAGGCTCGCATCTTCGGCCGAGAAGAACAGCGCCGTGACGGCCCGCAGCACCGTGAAGACGGTCGGCGTCTTCGAGCGTTCTTCCTCGGTGAAGACATGGTCCGGCATGTCGATCGTCAGGTCCAGCCGCCGGGCCGTTAGCGTTCCCAACGTGATGTCCTTGACGCCCTTCAGGTGCCCGGCGATCACAGCCAGCAACACCTCGCCGCGTGCGTTGTAAGCTTCGATCCAGAGCGAACGGCCGAAGGAGGAGATGCCGAGCGGCGGATCGACGATGGCCGTGTCCCAGCGGGTATAGCGGCCGGGATATTCGTAGTTGGACGAGAACACCGCGCCGCGCCGCTCGTCGAGCTGGTCGACATAGCTGGAAATCGCATCGGCATAGGACGCCTCGCGCCGGCGGCGCGTGACGGTGATCCCGCCCTGCGTCACGTAGGATTCGGCACCGTCTTCAAGCTTCGTCGTCGACATTCGTTCGCTCCGTTCTGGCTCGGGAAACGAGCACGGCCAGAATGCAAAAAAGCCGCCTCGAAACTCCGGGCGGCTTATCGTAAAAATCCATCACGCAGGACTGATCGAGGCCGCTTTAGCGAGCCCACCACCAGACAGAAAGGATGCGTGCGTTGATCATGAAAAACTGTTAGCGCGGAGAGCGCCGTCTGGCAAGCGGCAAGCGCTGCAAAAGCAGGCTTCGCGATGATGACACCGTGGCGAAAGCGCGACACCTCACGGCAAACCGCTCGCCCCGCCCCTCGCCATCGGCCATGACGCACCTAATTCAGCATGACCGGCCGAAGCGCCGCCAAAAATTGGATGGGTCCCTATGCGCCGACGTCTTCCGCTGCTTTTCCCCCTGATGGTCCTCCCGGCCGTTTTCATCCTGGCAGGTGCAGGCCTGCCGGAGGCCGGTCCGGTTCCGGATGCCAAGCCCGCAACCGCCGAAACGCAGACGGCGCCTGTGACGGAGAAGGCAAAGGAGCCCGAGGCAACCAGCACCGACGGACAGCCCGTCGAACCGACGGCTGCGGAAGATGTTCCAAAGCCAGAGACGAAGCCTGTGCCCCCGGCGACGGATGCGGCACCGGAAGAGCCCGAAGCCGGCAAGTCGGAGAGTGGGACGAAAAAACCGGGCGAGCCCGATGCAGCCAAGCAGGACACGAAGTCCGAGGCGCCGGCGTCCGGCGAAGCCGCCCCCACTGACAAGCCGGCTGAGCCGAAGACAACGACGCCCGCCGCCGAACTCGTCATCACACCGGAAGAGCCCGCAGCCTATGCGCAGTGCCTGACGGACCTGAAGACGCTCGGCGCGACCTTCTCTGAAAAGCCGCGCATCGACGACGGCCAGGGTTGCGGTATCGACAAGCCGATTTCCGTGTCCGAGATCCTGCCGGGCATCAAGCTTGCGCCGGACGCGACGCTGCGCTGCGAAGCCGCGCTGGAACTCGCGCGCTGGACGAAGGAGGCCGTGCTCCCGGCAGCCCGGGTCGCCATGTCGGAAGATGGTGCACTGAAGAGCATCAACCAGGCCTCGAGCTATATCTGCCGCCTGCGCAACAACGCCTCCACGGGCAAGATCTCCGAGCACGCTCGCGGCAACGCCATCGACATCGCCTCCTTCACCTTCAAGAACGGCGAGACGATCGCGATCCAGCCGCGCGACGAGGACGGCACGCTCTCCGGCGCTTTCCAGCGTGCGGTGACGGCCACCGGATGCCTCTACTTCGAAACGGTGCTGGACCCCGGCAGCGACGAGGCCCATGAAAATCACCTGCATTTCGACGTGCTGCAACGGCGCGGCAACTACCGGTATTGCCGCTGATTTTCGAGCTTAACGGGCCAGAATGTCGCGCATCTCTACAAGGTTGGAGCGAACCCGCAGGATATAGAAGCCCATGGTCGCGAGGTGCGTCGGCATGATCCAGCCGTCCTCGCGGCCGTTGGAGATGATGGCCGGCTGGATGCGTAGCGCCGAGCGTAGCTGCTTCAGACTTTCCGCCCAGATCGGCGCCAGCCCGCGCTGGGTGATGACACCGTCGAAATCGGCACCGGCTGCTGCCATCACGCCGTAATAGCCGTAGAGCTGCCCGTACGCGAACCAGAACCGGTCGTCGGCCCGGGTATCGAACCAGCCGCCATTATGGTCCTCTGAACGCTCGCGGATCATCGCCGAGGTGTTGCCGATATCGTTGGAGATGCGGTCGATGAATTCGATCAGATTGTCCGAACGCCCGTCGAACGTCGCCTCGCATTTCACGAGGCTCTCGTTGAAGGCCTGCAGATCGCGCTTGGCGGAACGGTAGAAGCTCGGCGTCGGCGTCTTCGGGCCGAACGGGTCGAGCCCGAAATACCACGCGCCCTCATCGAACTGCATGTTGCTGCGGGCCTTCTGCAAATTCTCGTTGATGCCGGACGTGCCGCGCACCCGGCCGAGCGAATCCACCAGTTCCACTGTCGTGCGCCGTACCGCTTGGTTCACACCACGCTGGAAAGACGCCTTGTTGTCGAGGAACGGCGTGTGATCCCAGTCCATACCGAAGAAGCCGGCCTTGTAGAGCAGCATGGAGGAGATCCAGGCATTCTCGTCGACATTGAAGTCGATGAGATCAGAGGCGACATCGACGATCGCCGAGCGCTCGCAGGTCGCCGTCGCAGGCGCTGCGGCCCCCGGCGCAAGCTTCACCGGCAGTCCGGCATCCGTCTTGCGTGCCGTGAAATTGTAACGGTTGACGTAGTCGGGATCGAAGTTCGTCCAGGCCTGCGTGGTATAGAGAAAATAGCCATAGAGACCGACGAACAGGATGACGACGGCGGCCACCGGCCCCTTGACGATCCAGCCGCCGCTTGCCCGAAACCAGCCGGCAAACTTGACGAAGGGAAACAGCAGCCAGGAGATGGCGACGCCCAGCCCCCGGCCGATGGCTGAAAAAAGGCGCTGGAAGAACGCGACGACCGGTTCGAACATGGAGGCGTGTTCCTTGTGGGATGGGGCTGGTGACACAGGACTTGGGACATGATGCTTGCTGCCCAGCCTGACATAGGCATAGCCGCCACCCGCCACAACCGGCTTCATCCCGCCTCGCGCTTTATTGCGCAGCCGTGCTCTTCAGATAGGCGATCACGTCGGCGATATCCTTGTCGGTTTTCAGGCCGGCAAAGCTCATGCGCGTACCGGGAACCATGGCGCGCGGCGCCAGCAGATAGGTCGAGAGCCTCGCCTCGTCCCACACCTTGCCATCGCTGGCGAACGCCGTCATCGCATCCGAATAGCCATAGCTCGCGACATGCGCGACGGGCCGGCCGACGACGCCTTGCAGGCTGGGGCCGACACGGTTCTCCGGCCCTGTCGCCGTGTGGCAGGCGCCGCATTTGCGGAACACCCGTTCGCCCGCTCCTGCATCTCCAGTTGGGGCATCTCCGGCTCGCGCCGCACCTGTGGCTGCAACGAAGGAGATCAGAAGACAGAGGACGATGCGCATGTCGCGCTCCCGTGAACGAGGTAGAAACACAGCTTATGCTTCATGCATCCGGTCGTCCCAGTGCCGGCGGCAGTAGGACACATATTTCTCGTTGCCACCGATCTCGACCTGCGCGCCCTCATGCATCACCCGCCCCTGCCCGTCGAGGCGCACCACCATGGTCGCCTTGCGGCCGCAATGGCAGATGGTCCGCACCTCGCGCAGTTCGTCCGCGATCGCCAGAAGCGCCGCCGATCCGGGAAACAGCTGTCCACGGAAATCGGTGCGCAGACCATAGGCCATGACCGGAACGCCGAGCCGGTCGGCCACCCGGGCAAGCTGCCACACCTGCACCTCGCTCAGAAACTGCGCCTCGTCCACGAACACGCAAGCGGCATCCGTCTGCGAGATCGCATCCTTGACCAGCGCATAGAGGTCGTCCGTCACGCGGAACGCTATCGCGTCCGACGACAGGCCGATGCGCGAGGAAACGCGCCCTTCGCCCGCCCGGTCGTCGAAGGCCGCGATCAGCACCACCGTGCGCATGCCGCGCTCTTCGTAATTGTAGGAGGATTGCAGCAGCAGGGTCGATTTGCCGGCGTTCATCGTGGCGTAGTGAAAATAGAGCTTGGCCATGCCGACGATCCTTTCGGGTTTTCAAGCGCACCGCGGGATGGGGCTGCGCATGGCGCCCCGGCCGGCGGCTTCATGCCTGACCAAACGCCGTTTGGCCAGAGCCCTGTTCGGACGGCCGGCTTCGGTCATTCTCGCCCTTGCACCTATGCCTCGGTAAATCGATGCCCTATGTTCACGATCGTGAACGCTCGACCGTCCTCGTGCCGGTCCGACATCGCACTCCGGATCGACGGCCCACTTAATTCGATCGTGATCATGGAATGCGCCATTGCGACACCTGCTGTCGCATTACGGGCCGCGTGAGTTCGCAAGCGCAATACACTGACCTCACCGTCGGATCTGGACATGCCGAGGATCCGATGCTCTTTCTGACGTCATAACAGGGGAACAAAAAACCAATGACCAGAAGTTTCGCCCGCCTGCTCACGCTGTCCGCCGCCGTTTCTCTGAGCGCGCTGAGTGCCGGAACCGCCTTCGCCGCCGACCCGGCAAGCTGTGCCACCGTCCGTTTCTCCGATGTCGGCTGGACGGACATCACGGCCACGACCGCAACGGTTGCGGCTGTTGTCGAAGGCCTTGGCTACACGCCCGACATCAAGGTGCTCTCGGTTCCCGTCACCTACCAGTCGCTGAAGAACAAGGACATCGACGTCTTCCTCGGCAACTGGATGCCGGCGCAGGAAAAGGACGTGAAGCCCTATCTGGACGACAAGACGGTCGAATCGCTCGGCGCGAACCTCGAAGGCGCGAAATACACGCTCGCCACCAATGCCAAGGGTGCCGCTCTCGGCATCAAGGACTTCTCCGACATCGGCAAGCACAAGGACGAACTCGGCGGCAAGATCTACGGCATCGAGCCTGGCAATGACGGCAATCGCCTCGTCATGACGCTGATCGAGAAGAACGAGATGGGCATGGGCGGTCTTGAGATCGTCGAAAGCTCCGAACAGGGCATGCTGTCGCAGGTCGCACGCGCCCAGAAGGACGACAAGCCGGTCGTCTGGCTCGGCTGGGCCCCGCACCCGATGAACTCGACCTTCGAGATGACCTACCTCACCGGCGGCGACTCCACCTTCGGCCCGAACTTCGGCGGTGCGACCGTCTACACCAACACGCGCGCCGGCTACGTCTCGGAATGCCCGAATATTGGCAAGCTGATCTCCAACGTGAAGTTCACCCTCGATATGGAAAACCATATCATGGGCAAGATCCTGAATGACAGCGAGGAGCCCGAGACGGCAGCGAAGGAATGGCTGAAGGCCAACCCGACCGCCATCGAACCCTGGCTTGCCGGCGTCACGACGCTGGACGGCAAGGATGGCCTGCCGGCCGTCAAGGCGGCGCTCGGCCTCTGATCCAGACATGAAGGCGGGGGAAACCCCGCCTTTTCCGCGCTGGCATCCGGGCTTATCCAAGCCCTATTTCCCTCAGATCCGTCTTTCTTCGGTCCGACCTTTGCGATCTGCGCCAGCGCGGTCCATGATGTCATAGCGATCGATGTCGTATCATCCGTCACTCTTTCAGGAGAGGATCCCGCATGGATTTTCTGACAGGACACCGCGTTCCTATCGGCCAGGGCGCGAAGGCCTTCGTCGACTGGTTGACGACCAATTTCAGCCTGTTCTTCGACCAGCTCTCAAGCTTCCTGTCGGGCGTCGTCACCGCCATTCTCTTCGTTCTGCAGTACCCCCATCCCCTCGTCGTCGTCGGTCTCGTCACCGTGCTGGCCTGGTGGCTGCGCCGGTCCATCGGCGTCACGCTTTTCACCGGCCTCGGCCTGCTGCTCATCATCAACCAGGGTTACTGGAAGGAAACGACGGAAACGCTGGCCCTCGTGCTGGCGGCAAGCGTCGTCTCCATGGCCATCGGCATTCCCTTGGGCATCGCCGCCGCGCGGCGCGCCTGGGTCTACGCATTCATGCGCCCCGTGCTCGACCTCATGCAGACCATCCCGACCTTCGTCTATCTCATTCCCGCGCTGATCCTCTTCGGCCTCGGCATGGTCCCCGGCCTGATCGCCACCGTGATCTTCGCGATTCCCGCACCCATCCGCTTGACCCGGCTCGGTATCATCTCGACGCCACCCTCGCTGACAGAGGCGGCCGTGTCCTTCGGCGCCACGCCGTCGCAGGTGCTGCGCAAGATCGAGCTGCCCTTCGCCACGCCGCAGATCATGGCAGGCCTCACCCAGACGATCATGCTGTCGCTGTCCATGGTGGTCATATCGGCCCTCGTCGGCGCCAACGGGCTCGGCGTTCCCGTGCTGCGGGCGCTGAACACCGTCAACGTCGCCAAGGGCTTCGAAGCCGGTCTCTGTATCGTCATTCTGGCGATCATTCTCGATCGCCTCTTCCGCTCCTCGGATGAAGGAGAAGGCGCATGAGCGATGCCGTGATCTTCGAAAACGTCGATATCGTCTTCGGCGAACGCCCCGAGCGGGCCTTGCAGATGGTCGATACCGGCAAGACCCGCGACGAGATCGGCGAGGCCACAGGCCTCGTCCTCGGCGTGGCCGGCGCGTCGCTCACCGTGCGCGAAGGCGAAATCCTCGTGCTGATGGGGCTGTCGGGCTCCGGCAAATCGACGCTGCTGCGCGCCGTCAACGGTCTCGCGCCCGTCGTGCGCGGCAATGTCAGCGTGAAGACGGGCACCGGCACGATCGACCCTTACCGCGCGACATCCAAGGCCTTGCGCGACTTCCGCATGCACACCGTATCCATGGTGTTCCAGCAGTTCGCGCTCCTGCCCTGGCGCACGGTCGAAGACAATGTCGGCTTCGGCCTGGAACTGGCCGGCGTGCCCGATGCCGAGCGCCGGCGGCGCGTCGGCGAGCAGCTGGAACTGGTGAACCTCACGCAATGGGCCGGCCGCAAGGTTCAGGAGCTCTCCGGTGGCATGCAGCAGCGCGTCGGCCTTGCCCGAGCCTTTGCCACCGGCGCGCCGATCCTCCTGATGGACGAGCCCTTTTCCGCGCTCGACCCGCTCATCCGCACGCGCCTGCAGGACGAGCTTCTCGAATTCCAGCGCCGCTTGAAGAAGACCATCCTCTTCGTCAGTCACGATCTGGACGAAGCCTTCCGCATCGGCAACCGCATCGCCATCATGGAAGGCGGACGCATCATCCAGTGCGGCACGCCGCAGGAAATCGTCAAGAACCCGGCCAACCAGTATGTCGCCGATTTCGTCCAGCACATGAACCCGATCACCATGCTGACCGCAACCGATGTCATGCAACGCGGCCTGGCGCAGCGCCCGGCACCCGGCGGCGTCAGCGCCACGGCGGCTCCCGACACGCCGCTGATCGACATTCTCGATGCCATGACCCGCCAGCCGGGGGCGATCGGCGTCGTCGAAAACGGTGCCGTCATCGGAACCATCGACGCCCAAGACGTGATCGAGGGCCTGACGCGGCACCGAACCCGCCCCTGAAGCCACCTAGCGCGCGTCCAGTTAAAGCGCTTCACAAGACAGCTTTGCCCTGTAGGCTCCCCAGCCGAATCGTTCGCGGACCCGTGCCGCGAACGACGAAGCATCAGGGAGCCCGAGATGACAGACAAACCACACGTGTTGCGCGAAACGGACGATGCGGCGCGAAAGCTCGCCCGCCTCGTCCTGCGTGAACAACGCAGCGCGGCCATCGCCGTTCTCGAACCGGATAGCGACGGCTTTCCCTTCGTCAGCCGTGTGCTCCTCGGCTTCGACATCGACGGCACGCCGGTCATCTTGGCCTCGCGGCTGGCAACCCATACGCAGGCGCTGCTCGCCGATACCAGGTGCTCGCTGCTTGCCGGACGCACGGGCAAGGGCGATCCACTCGCGCATCCGAGAATCACCGTGCAGTGCGAGGCGGAACCCGTGACGCAGACGGACCCGCGCCACCCGCGCTTGCGGTCCCGCTTCCTGCGGCGCCATCCCAAGGCGCAGCTTTATATCGATTTCCCCGATTTCCTGTTCTTCCGGCTCGCACCTCTCCGCGCAAGCTTCAATGCGGGCTTCGGCAGGGCTTACGCGTTGGGAGGAAATGACCTTTTGATCGCGTCGCCTGCGCTGGAAGAAATCGCAACAGCAGAACGCGTTCTTCTTGACGAACTCGAAAGCAACGCAGATGCTGTCACATATAGGATTGTGGACGATCCCGAGCCGGTTACTCCAAGCTGGCAAGTGACCGGCATTGATGCCGAGGGAATCGATCTTGCGTTCGGAGACGCATTCCGTCGGGTGGTCTTTCCCCGGCAGGTTGAAAACACTGCAGATCTCCGTGCAATGTTCGTCAAACTTTACCGTTAACTCCCCGGAAGTACCCCTAAATCTCGCATAGGCCTGTTGTTCCCTTTATGCGTCATGCCTAATTGTCTCATTCTAGCCGCACCAAATGGGTGGGGCCAAGACGTCGCATGGAGTATGGCATGGAAACAATTCCTCCCCACCAGCATGAAAAAGCCGAGGTCGCTGCGGATTTTCTTTCGGCTATGGCCAACCCGAAGCGGCTGCTGATCCTGAACGAACTGGTCAAGGGCGAAATGGCTGTCGGAGCGCTTGCTGCTCAGGTCGGCCTTAGTCAGTCTGCGCTTTCGCAACACCTGTCGAAGCTTCGGGCCCAGAGCCTTGTTACGACACGCCGCGACGCCCAGACGATCTACTACTCGTCTTCGTCCGAGTCCGTTTTGAAGGTCCTCTCGATGCTGTCCGAAATCTACGGCGCAGCAGACGCGAAGGAAGAAGCACAGCCGCGTCGCCGCTCTGCGTAACATTGCGCGAAAGCCGCTGGTATCGGCGAAAGTCGAGATGTACGGCGGCGCGAAGCGGGCAGATATCAACGCATGACCCTCAACCCGGTCTTTGCCGGGGCGGGCAAATTCTGCGTGACGAAAGCCAGGAATCAGGGAGGTTCCTGGCTTTCTTCTTTTCACAACCATCCTAAATGTTATTCGTAACTTACCTAAATCACCTTCGTGACGCTTGCCCCCGGCAGGACAACGCCTGCGGCATATCTTGACGCCCTCAGGCCCGCTGATAGTTTGACCATCGGATAAAATTCGCCGATCAGCTCAAACGCCAAATGGCCGTCTTGGCCATGGAGACCGTCATGTCGAACCGCCTGAACGCCACTCCCAACGACCTGCGCGCCTTCTGGATGCCCTTCACGTCGAACCGGCAGTTCAAGAAAGAACCACGCATGTTCGTCTCGGCGAAGGACATGCACTACAAGACGCATGACGGGCGCACCGTTCTCGACGGCACGGCCGGACTCTGGTGCGTTAATGCCGGGCACTGCCGCCCGCTGATCACCGAGGCCATCTGCCAACAGGCGGGCGAGCTTGATTACGCCCCTGCCTTCCAGCTCGGCCACCCCAAGGCGTTCGAGCTTGCCAACCGCCTCGTGGACATCGCGCCCGAGGGCTTCAACCATGTGCTCTACACGAACTCCGGCTCGGAATCGGTCGACACCGCTCTCAAGGTCGCACTGGCCTACCACCGGGTGAAGGGCGACGGCGCCCGTTCGCGCCTCATCGGCCGGGAGCGCGGCTATCACGGCGTTAATTTCGGCGGCATCTCCGTCGGCGGTATCGTCTCGAACCGCAAGATGTTCGGCACGCTGCTGAGCGGCGTCGATCACATGCCGCACACCCACATGCCGGACAAGAACGCCTTCACCAAGGGCGAGCCAGAGCATGGCGGCGATATCGCCACGGAACTCGAACGCATCGTCACCCTGCACGACGCCTCGACCATTGCCGCCGTCATCGTGGAGCCCGTGGCGGGGTCGACCGGCGTGCTCATCCCGCCGAAGGGCTACCTACAGAAGCTGCGCGAGATCTGCACCAAGCATGGCATCCTGCTGATCTTCGACGAAGTTATCACCGGCTACGGTCGTCTCGGCACGCCGTTCGCGGCACAGTATTTCGACGTCATGCCGGACATGATCGTGACGGCGAAGGGCCTGACGAACGGCGTCATCCCCATGGGCGCGGTTTTCGTAACGTCTGAGATCCA
This sequence comes from Rhizobium sp. PP-CC-3G-465, assembly GCF_004343445.1. Classification (NCBI taxonomy): domain Bacteria; kingdom Pseudomonadati; phylum Pseudomonadota; class Alphaproteobacteria; order Hyphomicrobiales; family Rhizobiaceae; genus Rhizobium; species Rhizobium sp. PP-CC-3G-465. The sequence goes on along the minus strand of NZ_SLYH01000001.1, from coordinate 258,861 downwards.
CGACGCGTTCATGCAGGGCCCGGAACACATGATCGAGTTCTTCCATGGCTACACCTATTCCGGCAACCCGATCGCCTCGGCCGCCGCTATCGCCACGCTCGACACCTACCGTGACGAGGGCCTTCTCACACGCGCAGCCACGCTCGCACCCTATTGGGAAAACGCTCTGCACTCGCTGCGCGACTGCCCGCATGTCATCGACATCCGCAACATCGGCCTCATCGGCGCCATCGAACTCGCGCCGATTGCCGGCGAGCCGACGAAGCGCGCCTTCTCGGCCTTCCTCAAAGCCTATGAGAATGGCCTGTTGATCCGCACAACCGGCGACACGATTGCCTTGTCCCCGCCGCTGATCATAACCGAAGCCCAGATCGATGAGCTTGTTGCCGGCATCCGGCAGGTGCTCGAAAGCGGCATCTGAGCGATTTATCATCATCCCGTAGCAGCGAGCTGCTGCGGGACGCTGGAGGCCTTCCCGCGCTCCGCGTCGGGCCACCCTCTCTCGTGAGCATGAGCCTCGCCGACCATGAGCATACCCAAGCGCCACCCCTATGACTTCGACCCCACCTACGGCCTCGGGCTCAAGGAACTCCGCGCGATCCGACCGCCGCCGGAGGTGGAGGGGTTCGACGCCTTCTGGCAGGCGCGCTACCGCAAGGCGCTTGCCATAGACCCAAGCCCGAGCCTTACGCGCTCGGCAACGCGGCATCCAAGGTGGACCATCCACGATCTATCCTACACCTCGACGGACGGCTTCCGCATCGGCGGCTGGCTTCTCGTCCCCCAACACGGAAACGTGCGCCGCGGCCTCGTCGTCGGCCACGGCTATGGCGGACGCGATCAGCCCGATCTCGACCTGCCGGTCGAAGACACAGCTATCCTCTTTCCCTGCTTCCGCGGCCTTTCCCGCAGTTCGCGCGCGCCGATCTCGTCCGACCCCGCCTGGCACGTCCTGCACGATATCGACAAGCCGGACCGCTACATTATCGGCGGCTGCGTCGAAGACGTCTGGGTCGCCGTAACCGTGCTGAACACGCTCTTTCCCGGCACGAAAGGCCGTGTCGGCTACAGCGGCATCAGCCTCGGCGGCGGTATCGGCGCATTGGCCATACCCCATGACGACCGAATCGATCGGGGCCACCTCGTCGTTCCCACCTTCGGAAACCGGCCGCTCTGGCTCACGCTGCCCACTATCGGCAGCGCCCGCGCCGTGCAGGCCTATGGCCGCACGCACCCGGAGGTGCAGCAGACGCTGCGGTTCTTCGATGCGGCAAGCGCCGCCACCCGCATCACCGTACCCCTCCTCTGCGCCGTCGCACGTTTCGATCCCGCGGTCGCTCCGCCCTGCCAGTTCTCCGTTGCCAATGCGCTACCGATCAAGGATTGTAACGAAATCTTCATCCTGGATGCCGGGCATTTCGATTATCCTGGTCAGGCGGCGCAGTCCTCTGCGCTGATGGCAAAAGTCGGGAACCTCTTCGGGACACCATGAATCGCGAATATCTGCGCTGGTACAGTCCACGGCTCCATCGTGACATGGAATTGCTGGTGTTCGGGCATGCGGGCGCGAAGGTGCTGATGTTTCCGACACGCGAAGGTCGGTTCTGGGAATACGAGAAGCTCGGCCTCGTCGATACATTGGCGGACAAGGTCCGCGCCGGTCATCTCCAGCTCTTCTGCATCGAGGGGCTCGCGCGGGAGACCTTCTACGACCGCAGCCTCCATCCCGCCGACCGCATCCGCCGCCACAGGGCGCTGGAGGAATACGTCCTCAACGAAGTGCTGCCGCTCATGGCGCACAAGAATCCGTACGGCGCCACCATCGTGCAGGGCTGCAGCCTCGGTGCCTACCAGGCGGCCAGCCTCGTCTTCCGCCACCCGCATCTCTTTTCCAAGCTCGTCGCCTTTTCCGGCCGCTACGACCTGACGCTGGAGATCGAGAGCTTCTCGAACCTGCTCGACGGACATTATGACGACGAGGTCTATTTCCACACACCGACGCATTTCCTCCCCGGCCTCTCGCAGGACTGGCGGCTCGATCGGTTGAGGTCCGTGGACATCGTTCTGACCATCGGCAATGCCGACCCTTTCCTCGATAACAACCGGCATCTGAGCCAGTTGCTGAGCGAAAAGGGCGTCGGCCACCAGCTCCACATCTGGGACGGCCGTGCTCATCGCGGCCAGTCCTGGCGCAAGATGGCCGCGCTCTACATCTGACGGCCACGCGTACCGATCCAGAGCACCGGCGACAGGACAATTCGCACGCTACCCTTCCCCTGCCGGCTGCGCCCTCTATGATGTGCCTTGGTGCACCGCACCAGACATCACCAACCCATCATGCCGCTTATCGCCGCCAGAATCGGAGCTCCCATGTCCGCCTCCCTCTCCGACCGTATCGACCAGGGCACGGGCCGCGTCGCTGCCGACATCGTCCTCAAGAACGGCCGCTTCTTCGATCTCGTCACCGGCGAATGCATCGAATCCGACATCGCCCTCTGCGGCGACCGTATCGTCGGCACCTGCAGCAGCTATCAGGGCGTGGAGGAGATCGACATTTCCGGCCGCATCGTCGTGCCCGGCTTCATCGATACGCATCTGCACATCGAATCCTCGCTGGTCACACCCCACGAGTTCGACCGCTGCGTGCTCCCATATGGTGTGACGACCGCCATCTGCGACCCGCACGAGATCGCCAACGTGCTTGGCACCGAAGGCATCGAGTTCTTCCTCGAGAGCGCCCGCGAGACCATCATGGATATCCGCGTGCAGCTGTCGAGCTGCGTGCCGGCGACCCATCTGGAGACCTCCGGCGCCAACCTGCCGATCGAGGCGCTGCTGCCCTATCGGAACCATGAGAAGGTGATCGGCCTTGCCGAGTTCATGAACTTTCCGGGCGTCATCCACAAGGACCCCATCTGCCTCGCCAAGCTCGAAGCCTTCCAGGACGGCCATATCGACGGCCATGCCCCGCTGCTGCGCGGTCTCGACCTCAACGGCTATCTCGCAGCCGGTATCCGCACCGATCATGAATGCACGACGGCGGACGAAGCGCTGGAGAAGATCCGCAAGGGCATGCACATCCTCGTGCGCGAGGGCTCCGTGTCCAAAGACCTCCACGCCCTGATGCCGATCCTGACCGAGCGGCTGTCACCCTTTCTCGCGCTTTGCACCGACGATCGCAATCCGCTCGATATTGCTGAAGAGGGTCACCTCGACTACATGATCCGAGAGGCCATCGCCCACGGCGTGGACCCGCTCGTCGTCTATCGCGCCGCCTCCATCTCCGCCGCCCGCGCCTTCGGCCTGAGGGATCGCGGACTGGTGGCGCCCGGCTGGCGGGCCGATCTCGTGGTGGTGGATAGCCTTGCAAGCTGCAAGGCGCAGATGGTCTTCGCTGGCGGCCGCCGCGTGACCGATGCCCTCTTTACCACCCGTCGCCCTGTCGCACCCGTCGGCCTCGACAGCGTCAAGGCGGGCCACATCCACGCCGCCGCCTTCGCCGTTCCCTATACGGAGGGCGAGACGTCCGTCATCGGCGTTCTCCCGGGCAAGATCATCACCGAGCATCGTCGTTTCCAACTGCCGGCGGACGGCAACCAGACGGGCGTCGATCTGGGACACGATATCATCAAGGTCGCCGTCATCGAGCGCCACGGCGTCAACGGCAACCACGCCAACGGCTTCGTCCAGGGCTTCGGTCTCAAGAAGGGTGCCATCGCCTCGACGGTCGGGCACGACAGCCACAATATCTGCGTCGTCGGCGTCGATCCCGACGACATGGCACTCGCCGCCAATCGGCTTGGCGAGATCAAGGGCGGTTTCGTCGTGGTCGAAGACGGCGTCGTGACCGGCGAAATCGCTCTCCCCGTCGCAGGCCTGATGAGCCTCGAGCCCTATGAGAGCGTCCGCGACACCCTCCACCACCTGCGTCAGGCCGCCTTCGCTCTGGGCGCCACGTTGCAGGAACCCTTCCTGCAACTCGCTTTCCTGCCCCTGCCCGTGATCCCGCATCTGAAGATCTCGGATAAAGGGCTGGTGGATGTGGATCGGTTCGTTCTGATCGGGTGAAGGACGATCTTGGCAGAAACAGGCGCGTGTTCTAATCTTCGCGCAAAATCGGAGACCGTGATGAGCCGCCTCGAACATATCGAAAAATCGGTAACCGAGCTATCCGCCGAAGACCTCGCGGAGTTCACACGCTGGTTCGAAGACCTACAGGCAAAGCGCTGGGACGAGCGTTTCGAAACGGATGCAACATCCGGAAAGCTTGATGCGCTGGCAGATGCCGCCCTATCCGAGCTTTCCGCGGGACGAGCACGACGCCTTTGAAGCATCATGCAACCGCCGCGTTCTGGAAATGCTACGACGCACTTCCCGGGCATGTGAGAACGGTTGCGGATCGCAATTTCGATATCCTGAAGGGTGATCCTTTCCACCCCTCCCTCCATCTGAAGCAGGTGGGCCGCTTCTGGTCCGTTCGGGTCGGATCATCCTGGCGGGCCCTCGCCGTTAGAAACGGCGAAGACCTTGTCTGGTTCTGGATCGGCTCGCATGCCGATTATGACAAGCTTCTAGCCTGACACCCGCCCGCAAAAGGCATCCAGCGCCTCCAGCACGATCTCGCCGTTCTCAACCCGCGCCGTGTCAAATCCCGGCAAAGGCAGCGTCTCGGCGATGGTCATGCCCTTCGGCAGCGTCACGGTTTGCGGACCCCGGCGCAGGTTGAAGACGAAGAGAAGTTTGTCGCCGGCCTTCTCGCGGGTGAAAATCAAGATGTCCTGGTTGGTATCGAGAAAGGTCATCCCGCCATCGAAGAGTTCGGCATGCGCCTTGCGGAAGGCGAGCGTCGCGCGGTAGTGCGCGAGCACCGAGCCCGGGTCCGCATCCTGCCCATCGACGGCGATGGCCTTGTGCACATCCGGCACCGGCAGCCAGGGTTGCCCGGTGGAGAAGCCGCCGCTCTGACCGGCATTGTCCCACGGCATCGGCGTACGGCATCCGTCGCGGCCCTTGAAGGCCGGCCAGAAGCGGATGCCGTAGGGATCGCGCAGCTCGTGCAGTTCGAGTTCGGCTTCCGGCAGGGCCAACTCCTCCCCCTGATAGAGGCAGATGGAGCCGCGCAGCGTCGCAAGCACGGAGATCGCCAGCTTGCCGATCCGCTCCCGCTCGCTCTCGTTCTGGATGAAACGCGAGACGTGCCGCTGAACGTCGTGGTTGGAAAAGGCCCAGCAGACCCAGCCGTCCGTCACCGATTCCTGAAACGACGAGACGCAATGCTTGATATGGCTTGCCGTGAAGTCGGGTCCCAAGAGATCGAACGTATAGCACATATGCAGCTTGTCGCCGCCGCTGACATAGGCTGCCAGCGTCTTCAGCGACCGTCCGCCATCGCCGACTTCGCCGACAGCCGTGCGGTCGTCATATTCTTCCAGCAGCGCCCGGAAGCGCTTGAGGAAGCCGATATTCTCAGGCTGCGTCTTGTCGTAAAGATGGCTCTGCATACCATAGGGATTGACGTCGGGCGCATCGAGCCCCGGCCCGTCGTCGCCGAGCCCGAGCGGCGGGTTGTCGCGCAGTTCCTTGTCGTGAAAGTAGTAGTTGACCGTATCGAGCCGGAAGCCGTCCACGCCGCGCTCCAGCCAGAAACGAACCGTGTCAAGCACGGCCTCCTGTACATCTGGATTGTGGAAGTTCAGGTCCGGCTGTGAGCCGAGGAAGTTATGCAGGTAGTATTGCCGGCGCACGCCGTCCCATTCCCAGGCGGGGCCGCCGAAGATCGACAGCCAGTTGTTCGGCGCCGTCCCATCGGGTTTCGCATCCGCCCAGACATACCAGTCGGCACGCGCATTGTTGCGGCTCTCCCGGCTCTCCTTGAACCAGGGATGCTGGTCGGACGTGTGGGAAATGACCTGATCGATGATGATCTTGAGGCCGAGGCGATGCGCCTCCGCGAGCATCGTGTCGAAATCGGCCAGTGTTCCAAACATCGGATCGACATCGCAATAATCCGACACGTCGTAACCCATGTCGGCCATGGGCGAGGTGAAGAAGGGCGAGAGCCAGATGGCATCGACGCCGAGGCTCGCAATATGCGGCAGCCGCGCGGTGATGCCCGGCAGATCCCCGATCCCGTCTCCGTTCGTATCCTGGAACGAACGCGGATAGACCTGATAGATCACCGCGCCACGCCACCAGTCCGGGTTGGTCTTCGGGGAAGAGGCCATGGACGATTCCTTCTGAATGATGGGGACAGCCGATGTTCTAACGTTGGGCAATCGACGACGCAATGACGGGAGCTGCGCTTTCGGAGACAACCGCGGGAACGGCCCATGAATTAGCGGGCGAGAATGAGACAAGTCGCCTTGCCATCACCGCCTGCAGGCTTTATCCGGCAAAAGCAAAGAGGAGAACAGCGATGGCACGGCTTCTGGCGATCGGCGAATGCATGGTGGAACTCGGCGATGCCGGCAGCGGGCTGCTGCGCAAGGGCTTTGCCGGCGACACTTTGAACGCCGCCTATTATGCCCGGACCTACCTCCCCGCCGATATCGACGTCGCCTATCTCAGCGCCGTCGGCACCGATCTCCTTTCGCAGGAGATGCTCGCCTTTATCGAGGGCAAGGCCATCCTCACCGAGGACATCCGGCAGATCGAGGGTGCCGCCCCCGGCCTCTACATGATCCACCTCAGGGATGGCGAGCGCAGCTTCTCCTACTGGCGCTCGGCATCTGCCGCGCGAAAGCTCGCCGACGATGCCGCGCATCTGCGCGGCGCCATCGAGAAGGCCGACACCATCGTCTTCTCCGGCATCACGCTCGCCATCCTCTCGCCTGAAGCGCGCGAAACCTTGATCCTGGAACTGCGGCGCGCAAAGGCTTCGGGAAAGCGCGTCGTTTTCGACCCCAATATCCGGCCCCGGTTGTGGGAAGACGCGGCGACCCTGTGCTCCGTCGTTGAGGCCGGCGCCCGCGCCTCGACCGTCCTTCTGCCGAGCTTCGATGACGAGCAGGTGCATTTCGGCGATGCCAACCCCGAGGCGACGATCGCCCGCTACCGGCAGTGGGGCGCGGACATGGTCCTCGTCAAGAATGGCGGCGGAGATGCCCTTCTCTCCGCCGAAGGAAGCGACGTCGCGCGCATATCGCCGCCGAAGGTGGAGGCCGTGGTCGACACGACCAGCGCAGGCGACAGCTTCAACGGTGCGTTTCTGGCGAAAGTTCTGGCAGGCGTTGCCCCTGCCGAAGCCGCAGCCTTCGCCGCCCGCGTCGCCGCCGCCGTCATCGCCCATCACGGCGCGCTCGTACCCGTCGAGCATCTGCCGCAGGCGTGATAGCAGCGTGTATAACCAACGCCATCGCGTTCGCGTGAAAAGTCACGCGAACCGCTGAGGCTAAATATCGGGATAGACTCGCGAAATAACCGTATCGGACGACGCTATCGAAGAGGTCCGCATCGGAACGCCTCTAGGCGGCGTCCCGATGGAGCGACCTTCAGCGGCGCTTCTTGCCTTCGAACGGGTTCTCGGACGCCCTGAGGTGAATGCGGATCGGCACGCCCGGCAACTCGAAGTCGGCGCGCAGGCCGTTGGTCAGGTAGCGGATATAGCTCTCGGGCACCGAGTCCGGCCGCGTGCAGGAGATCATGAAGCCCGGCGGGCGAGCCTTGACCTGAGTCATATATTTCAGCTTGAGGCGACGGCCGGAGACGGCCGGTGGCGGGTGCTGCGTCTGCTGCGCATCAAGCCATTTGTTGAGCCGCGCCGTCGAGATACGGCGGTTCCAGACCTTGTCCGTGTCGATGATCGACTGCATCAGCTTGTCGAGCCCGTACCCGGTCTGTCCGGACATCGGCACGGCCCGGATGCCGCGGGCCTGCGGCAGCAGCCGCTCGGTCTTCTCGCGCAGCTCGGCGAGTAGCGCCTGCGGGTCCTCGACGAGGTCCCATTTGTTGAAGGCGAGAACGGCCGCGCGACCTTCGCGGATCACCAGATCGACCAGCTGCAGGTCCTGCTTTTCGAACGGGATGGTGGCATCGAAGACGATCACGACGGATTCGGCAAAGCGGATCGAGCGCAGGCTGTCGGCAACCGAGAGCTTTTCCAGCTTCTCCTGCACACGCGCCTTCTTGCGCATGCCGGCCGTGTCGAACATCTTGATCGTGCGGCCCCGCCAGTCCCATTCCACCGAGATGGAATCGCGCGTGATGCCGGCTTCCGGACCAGTCAGCAGACGATCCTCGCCGAGGAAGCGGTTGATCAGCGTCGACTTACCCGCATTCGGCCGCCCGATGATGGCGACGCGGAGTGGCTTGGTCTCGTCATAGGCCGGCTCTTCGTCATCGTCGCCTTCATCCGCCGTCTTGCGCAGGTCGACGTTCGTCTCGGCTTCGTCCACGACGGGCGGAAAGGCCCGCTCCTCGCCGATCGCCTCGACGATGGCATCGCGCAGATCGATCATGCCCTGGCCATGCTCGGCCGAAATCGGGCAGGGATCGCCGAGGCCGAGCGTGAAGGCATCATAGAAGCCGCCGTCGGAGCCCTTGGCTTCCGACTTGTTGGCGACCAGCACGACCGGCTTGCCGCGCCGCCGCAACAGGTCGGCCAGTGTCTGGTCGGCAGGCGTCAGGCCCGCCTTGGCATCGACCACGAACAGCGTCAGGTCGGCCTCGTCGATCGCGGCCTCCGTCTGCGCCCACATGCGGCCCTGCAGGGTCTCGGGGCCGGACTGCTCGAGGCCGGCCGTGTCGATGATGGTAAAGCGGAGATCGACGAGCTTCGCATCGCCCGGCCGCCGGTCGCGCGTCACGCCCGGGGTGTCATCGACCAGCGCCAGCTTCTTGCCAACAAGACGGTTGAAGAGCGTGGACTTGCCGACATTGGGGCGGCCGACGATGGCGACGGTGAAGTTCATCTCAAAAATCCTGTCGCGGCGTTCACGCCGCTGTACTGGCCGTAGCGCCGCCCGTCGTCATGACGGGCACTGGGCGTTGCGACCTCTCGGTTCATCCCGCAAGCCGCCCCGCGAGGGGCAGCGTCACGGGGTTCATGTCACTGCGTGGACGCCATGACGTCCAGAAGCATGCGCGCCCGGTTGGCAAGGCCGCGGGGTGCCTGGTTGTCGTCGACGATCTGCTGGAACCACTCTTTCGCCTTGGCCTTGTCGCCGGCCTTGAAGGCGGCGAGGCCCAGCGCTTCGCGGGCGGAGCTGCGCAGGCCGTTGCCGTCCACCGCCAGCTGTTCGGCTTCCGCCGCGACCTGCGCATAGGTGCCGGTATCGACCAGCAGATAAGCGGCACGGATGCGGGCTGCGTCCCGCATCGGCTGCACGATCGCATCGTTCTTCGAAATTTCGGTAAAGGCCGTGATGGCAGCCGCCGTATCGCCCTTCTGGGCCTTCAGCGTCGCCGCGCGCATCTGCGCCAGAACCGGATAGGCGCCATAACCGTCGGCTTCCAGCTTGTCGAAGGCGGCGAGCGCCTCGTCGGGCTTGTTGTCCTTGGCAAGCGTCAGGGCTGCCAGAAATTCATCGCCCGATGCGGAGGCCGAGGTCTCGTGCCAATAGTCGTAGGCGACCTTGCCGATCGTGCCGATGACGATGAGAATCGCGAGCATGGCAAGAATGCCGCCGAAGCGGAGCCAGACCGCCTTGACCTGCTCGGAGCGAAGCTCGTCATTGACCTCGCGGATGAAACTGTCGTTCTGATGCGCCATTCGGGTTCCGGCGGACCGGCCTTCTCTGCCATTTCTGTCAAAGCCGCGCTTCTAGCCTATTTCGCGCATATTGTAAGGGGGCAAGGCGAAATCGCGCCATTGTGAGCACCCTGCCCTCATAAATCCCCTCGAAAGCGTTTCACGACAGCGCGATCGGCGAGACGCCGATCAGCACCTCATGAAGCTTCAGAACGAAAAGGACATAAGCCAGAAGGCCGAGCGCGATCGCCATGACGTCGAAGCGCGGCGAGCGAAAGACCGGAAGCACATCCTCACCAGCCCTTGCGCGCCGCTTCAGCGAAATTCTGGCGATGACGCCCCAGGCAAGGAATGCGCCGAACAGCAGCACGGATGCCGTCTCTCCATTGGCCAGCAGATGCGCCAGCGCCCAGATTTTGATGGCGAGCACCTGCGGGTGCCGTGTCCTCACCGCAATCCGCCCGGCCGGGAGAAACCCGGCGGCGAGACAGATGAAGGCGGGCAACATGAGCAGCAGCGCCACATGCTTGAGGAACACCGGCGGCGCATAGAGCAGGCCGGTGACGGCCCGCGCCTGCCCGAAGCCCACCACGACAAGACAGAGACCGGCAAGGCTGACGAGCCCGTAGAGCACCATGAAGGTCGGCTTGCCCAACCGCGCGATGAGCGTTGCGCGCAGGCCGGGCACCACGATCCGCAGCAGATGCACGCCCAAGAGAACGACGATACCGAGAACCAGTAGTCCCATGGCTGCACCCCATCACTTTGTCACGCCGTCGCCCAACAGCTTCAGCCGCCCATAGACGGCACCCGAAAGGGTTAACAAAGATTTATGAAGCAAATCCGGGCATCTGCAACGCTTTTCTGATATGCTGCGCTCCGCACGCCTCGAAAGCCACTTTCCGTCGGTTTTTCCGCATTCTATGGCCTTTGGCTGTCACGGCTTCAAAGGATCGCCGCATTCCTGTCGCATGGGCGAGCGCCGATCGTCTCCATCCGGTCGCGCCGTGTTCAACATCTCTCTGCTGCGGGCCGACATCGCGCTCAGATCGCCACAGTCCGCAGCGGGCGCATCACGTCAGGTTTCCGCATGCACAAATCCTCCGCCCCCTTGGCCGCCCTCCTCCTCCTGCCGTCGATGACGCTGGCGCCGTCGGTCGTGCGGGCGGACCCGCCGCGCCCGGCAGCGCAAACCGCTCCCCCGTCACTGTCCACGAAGACACCATCGACATTCCAGCAACTCGTCATCATCTCGTTCGATGGCGCCCACGACAATCGCCTCTGGGAACGAAGCCTTGCCATGGCACCGAAGGTCGGGGCGCATTTCACCTATTTCCTCTCCTGCACCTTCCTGATGACGCGAGCCGAGGGCGGACGGTCCTACCGGCCGAGCGGCCACAAGGTCGGGGCGTCGAATGTCGGCTATGCCCAGAGCCGGGACGAGATCGCGACGCGCGTGCACCACATCTGGCAGGCCCATCAGGATGGCCACGACATCGGCAGCCATGGCTGCGGCCACTTCGACGGCAAGGACTGGAGCGAAAAGGACTGGAGTGCCGAATTCACCGCCTTCGATGCGGCACTCGACAATGGCTGGAAAGCCGCCGGCATCAGCGCCGAAGAGCCGGACGGCTGGCGCAGCATGATCGACGGCATCAAGGGGTTTCGCGCGCCCTACCTTTCGACCAGCGCCGGCCTCGTTCCGGCCGAACGAAAGGCGGGCCTCTCCTACGACGCCAGCCTCGTGACGAAGGGACCGGCCTGGCCGACGCCGGAAGACGGCATCCAGCGCTTCGGCCTGCCGCTGATCCCCGAAGGCCCGACCGGCCGCCGCGTCATCGGTATGGATTACAACCTCTTCGTCCGCCACTCGATGGGCGTGGAAAACCGCAAGGACAGCGCCACTTTCGAGCAGCGTACGCTCAAGGCCTATCGCGATGCATTTGCCACCCAGTACGACGGTAACCGCATCCCCTTGCAGCTCGGCTTCCACTTCGTGGAAATGAACGGCGGCGCCTACTGGCGCGCTCTGGAAACCTTCCTCACCGAAACGTGCCGGAAGTCCGACGTCGCCTGCGTCAGCTATGCGCAGGCCCTACCTCTGATCGAGGCACGAAAAAAGGCGGATCCCTCCGCCTTCTGATCGTGATGGGTAAAGACGGATTTCACGGCTGCGCGGGGTTCACGTCTTCCTCGTTCCGGGCCTGCAGATAGCGCTGATCGATCTCCGGCAACGGCTCGCCCTCGATGGCCGATTCGAAGGCGCGGAGACGCTTGTAGATCGACAGAAGCTCGACGATCGTCGTCCACGAGTTCACCAGATACTGGAATGATTCCCGAACCTGCCCGAAGACGTTCTGGATCTGGTTGAGCACACCGAGCGAGAGTTTGCCCGCGATGATGGACGGCACGAGCACGAACGTCCCGAACAGGTTGTCCGCCTGCAGGTAGAAGATGCGGGCGACGTTGAAGTACATGTAGTGGAAATACAACCTGAAGTAATTGCGGCGGACATTGGCGAAAAGTTGCATAACCGTAATCGGATCGGCGCGATCTGGATCGTCCTCCCCATAAACCAGTTCTTTACGATAAGCCGCCTCGACACGCTGGTTGCGGAACTCAAGCCCGGGCAGCTTGATACCGACAGCGGCCAGAAACACCGTGCCGAACAAGGACCAGCAGATCGCCGCCCAGACCAGAGCATGCGGCACCTCGCCGATGAAGGGCAGTTCGGTGACCGTGGCGGAGAATTTGAACAGGATGGGCATGAAGGCGATCAGCGTCATGACGGAGCTGACGAGATTGACGCCAAGCCCTTCCATGGTTCGTGAAAACCGCATCGTGTCATCCTGAACACGCTGCGAGGCGCCTTCGATGTGTCTCAGCTTGTCCCAATGCGACATGTAGAAATCGTTCATCGCCGTGCGCCAGCGGAAAACATAGTGGCTGACGAAAAACAGGTTCAGAACACCCACCGTGACGGCAACGAAAGCAATGCCGGCAAAGCCGATCATGCCCATGTAGAGCTGGTCGGCCGTTACCGGAGCCGTGCGTGCCAACGCCTGCTGGATGAGGTCATAGAAGGGGCCGTACCAGGCGTTGATGGAGACGCCGACCTGGACGGAGAAATAGGTGTTGAACATGATCAGTGCGGAACCGAGGATAGACCAGTTCTGCCAGCGATGCGGGCGATAGGTATACCAGAAGGCAGCGAAGAGGCCGACCATGATCGCATAGTAGATATAGAACCAAAGGAACGGCGGCGACCAGAAGACGGACACGCCGATCACCGGTTCCGTTCCCGGAGGCAGCGGAGGTAGACCGATCAGCCCACCGAACGCGCTTCCCCCCGCATACCATGCGGCAATCGCGAGCATGGTCCATATGACAACAGACGGGAAGAAGTATCGTGGGTAGGGGAAAAAGGAGACAAACAAATCGAGCGCCTTCAGCTTGATGCAACGACGTCATTCGCGCGGGAAGCGCGAAACCGGCGCGAACCTAGGCCAAATGCCGTCTCATCACAATCACGCCTTGGAAAGGTTACGTTTATTTAATCCGTAGCGTCTCAAAGCCCCGATGCCATGCGGATACCCCGGCGCTCGGCAAAGATGATGATCGCGCAGAGGATGAGGACGCCGCTGGCGATGAGCGTCGGCAGAGTAAAGCTGCCGGTGGTGCCGGCAAGCCAGCCGGCGACGAGCGGTCCAATGATTTGCCCGATGCCGAAGGCGGCGGTCATGACCGCGAGCGCGCGCCTCTGGCTGGCCGGCGCCAGGGCCCGGCCGATCTGCAGGCCGAAGGCCGTAATCATGATGAAGGTGGCGCCCAGCAGCAGGCCGCCGGCAAGAGGTGCTGCCGGAAACGGCAGAACCACGGTGAGGATGAGGCCGAGCGCCTCCACCACGAGGCCGATGAGATAGACGCCGACGATGCCGAAGCGCGGCACCGCCTTCCGCCAGGCGGCAACGGAGGCCGCAGCACTCAGGCCCGTGACGAGCCAGGAGAGAAACTCGATCGTGTGATCCACCGCACCCGCACGCGCCATGGCAACGAGAAAGGTCGCCGTGATGACGTAGCCGAAGCCGAACAGGCCGTAGGTCAGCGTCAAGGCCGTAAACGGCCGCGTCCAGACGAGCGGCGGCTCGGCAACGCTCGCGCTCGCGGTGCTCGTCGGCCCATCCGGCAGCAGCAGCGCCACGCAGGCGGTGCCGAGCAGAGCGAGGAATGCCCCCGCAAACCAGGCCTCCCGCCAGTTCGCCAAAGCTTCGCCTTGGCCCGACGGCAGCAGCCAGACCATGAGCGACGACGCGGCGATGCCGAGCCCGACGCCTGCAAAATGCAGGGATTGCACATGGGTATTGCCGGCGGCCGCCCCCCGGGTCAGCACGATCTGGGAGATCATGATCATGGTGAAGGCGCTGGCCATGCCGGCAAGAAACCGGATCAGCGCGAACATCGCCACAGAGGTCGTCAACCCCATGGCGCAGAGCAGCACGGTGGTCGCGACCAGCATGCCGAGCCCGATCACCCGCTCCCGCCCCTGCGCAAAAGACAGGCCGGCAAGCACGGCACCGAGCAGATATCCGACGAAATTGGCGGCCGCGATCACCCCGGCCTGCCCCGGCGTCAGCGGAATATCCAGCATCATGCCGGGCAGGATGGGCGTGTAGGAGAACCGGCCGAAGCCCATGGCGACCGCCATCGCGATCGCGCCGGCCATTGCCGTCGCCAGAAGCCGAAGGCCGGATGTGCGCGTGGTGGGCATCAGCCTGGCAGCGTGACGACGAGAGGACCGTTGCGGGTCACGACCACGGTGTGCTCGTACTGCACGGTCGGCGCGCGCGGCTCGCTGTAGAGCGTCCACGCATCGTCGCCGCCTTCGGCATATTGCGCGCCCATCGACAGGAAGGGCTCGATGGTGAACACCATCCCGTCTTCCATGCGCCGCTTCTCGTGCTTGTCCGGCCAGGTGGAGATTTCGGTCGGCTCCTCGTGCAATGAGCGCCCGACGCCATGGCTGGCGAGGTTGGAAATCAGCGTGTAGCGGTTCTTGCGGGCAAAGGCGCCGATGGCATTGCCGATAGCGGCGAGCGGCTTGCCCGCCTTGACCTCGTTCAGCCCCACCCACATGGCGCGCTTGCCATCCCGGCAGAGCCGCTCCGTCGCCCGCGAGATGGGCGGCACGGCAAAGGACGCGCCAGTATCGGCAAACAGCCCGCCCTTCTCCGCGGACACATCGATATTGACCAGATCTCCGGCCGCAATCACCCGCGCGCCCGGAATGCCATGCGCGACCTCCTCGTTGACACTGATGCAGGTGGCGCCGGGGAAACGATAGGAAAGCTCCGGTGCCGACTGCGCACCCTCCGCCTCCAGGGCCTTGCGGCCAATGAGATCGAGCTCCGCCGTGGTCATGCCCGGTTCCAGGGCGGCGCCCATGATCTGCAGCGCATTGGCGCAGATCCGGCCGATCTCCTTCAGGCGTTCGAGATCGTCGGCGTTTTCAAGTGTCATGGTCGTTCGTATCCGAAGGCTGGTGCGGTGCAGCGGGGAACGAGGCCCCGGTGCGCCGGTCAAAAAGCAAACCTATGTACTCCGCTTCTCGCACGCAAGGAAGCCGGGCGGTTCGCAGGGATCGACACGCTGTCTCAGACGGCGCTGGCCGCCCGCGCCGCGTCCTCGGCGATGACAGCGCGAACCAGCGGCGCGACCTTCGTGCCGTAAAGCTCGATCCCGCGCATGATCTGGTCGTGCGGCATGGGGCCGATTGCCATCTGCAGCAGGAAGCGATCGTTTCGGAAGATCCGGTGATGCTTGATGATCTTTTCGGCGACCGTCTCGGAATCGCCCAGAAACAGATTGCCGCGTGGGCCGATCGCCTGGTCGAAATGCGCCCGGTTGGTCGGCCCCCAGCCGCGCTCGCGGCCGATCCTGTCCATCACCTCGGCCTGCGGGCCGTAGAACTGGTCGGCAGCCGCCTGCGTCGTATCGGCGATGAAGCCGTGAACGTTGATGCTGGTCTTCAGCCCCGTTGCCGGTTGCCCGGCGCGCCGCGCGGCCTCGCGGTAGAGATCGAACAGCGGCGCATAGCGCGCCGGCTCGCCCCCGATGATCGCCAGCGCCACCGGCAGGCCGAGCGCACCCGCCCGCGCAACGGACTGCGGCGTGCCCCCGACGGCCACCCACAGCGGCAGCGGCGCCTGCAGCGGTCGCGGATAGACGCCGCGATCGTGCAGGGCTGCCCGCTTCTCGCCCTCCCAGGTCACGATCTCGCCGCTGCGCAGCGCCATCAAGAGGTCCAGCTTCTCGGAAAACAGGTCATCGTAATCTTCCAGCGGATAGCCGAACAGCGGAAACGATTCGATGAAGGAGCCGCGCCCCGCCATGATCTCCGCCCGCCCGCCGGAGAGAAGATCGAGCGTCGCGAACTGCTGGAACACACGCACCGGGTCGTCCGACGACAAAACGGTCACAGCACTGCTCAGCCGGATGCGGCTGGTGCGGGTAGCTGCCGCCGCCAGCACCACGGCCGGGGACGAAACCACATAATCGACACGGTGATGCTCCCCGAGGCCGAAGACGTCGAGGCCGACCTGATCGGCCAGTTCGATTTCTTCGAGCAGGTTCTTCAGCCGCCGCTCGCCCTCGCGGCCCTTGTCAGCGGCTTTGGGATCGACATCGCCGAAAGTGTAAAGACCGAGTTCCATGATGTGCCTGTCCTGATGAAGCTGTTTTCCCACACATAAACATGGCGAGCGCGCTTTCCCACCGCCGAAGGCGTAAACGCTGCGTCGCCACCCTGTTTACATCAGCCGGCAGCTTGGAAGGGCGCGCGAGGTACCAAAAGCAATTGTCAGCCGGCTGTCTTTGCGCTTAGTCTTGTCCGTCAAGACAAGGGGTCCGAATGACCATCACCACAGACACCGCCAATCCGTCCTCGGGCAGCATCCGTTTCCTGCTCAACGACCGCGAG
The DNA here is from genome assembly GCF_004343445.1 of Rhizobium sp. PP-CC-3G-465. NCBI lineage: Bacteria > Pseudomonadati > Pseudomonadota > Alphaproteobacteria > Hyphomicrobiales > Rhizobiaceae > Rhizobium > Rhizobium sp. PP-CC-3G-465. Next base: position 242,197 of record NZ_SLYH01000001.1, on the reverse strand, counting down.
ATCGACCTCAAGACCGTGGCGCCCACCGCGACGCTGCTCGATTTCCTGCGGCTGGAGCGCCGGCTGACGGGCACCAAGGAAGGCTGTGCGGAGGGCGACTGCGGCGCCTGCACCGTTCTCGTCGGGCGTCTGGTCGCGGGAGACCTCGTCTATGAAGGCGTCAACGCCTGCATCCGCTTCGTCGGCTCGCTCAACGCCACCCATGTCGTGACCGTCGAGCATCTGGCCGCACGCGACGGCACCCTCCACCCGGTGCAGCAGGCGATGGTGGATTATCACGGGTCGCAGTGCGGCTTCTGCACGCCGGGTTTCGTCATGTCGCTTTACGGCCTCTGGCTGTCGAAGGACACTCCCGGCCGGGCCGACATCGAAAAGGCGCTGCAAGGCAATCTCTGTCGATGCACAGGCTACGAGCCGATCGTGCGCGCGGCCGAAGCCGTCGCCACCGCCCGGCCCGATGCCGTGTTCGATCCAATCCTGAAAATGCGCGATCGCGTCCGCGCGTTTCTCTCGGGCTTGCCCACAGGCGAAACCATCGTCCTCGGTCCACCCGATGCCCGCCTCGTCGTGCCGGGCTCGGCGCAGGCGTTGGCCGAAGCGCTGGCGGCCTATCCAGAAGGCACCGTGGTTGCGGGTTCCACCGATGTCGGCCTGTGGGTGACGAAGCAGATGCGCGCCATCAACCCCGTCATCTTTATCAACGGTCTCTCGGATCTCCAGTCGATCACCGAAACGTCCGACGGCATCACCATCGGCGCCGGCGTCACCTATTCGCTCGCCTTCGCCACGCTCGCTCGCCGTCTGCCACCGCTCGGGAAGCTGCTCGACAGGCTCGGTGGCGATCAGGTGCGCAACATGGGCACCATCGGCGGCAACATCGCCAACGGCTCGCCCATCGGCGATACCCCGCCGCCCTTGATCGCGCTCGACGCCACAGTCACGCTCCGCTCCGTCTCCGGCACACGCACCCTGCCGCTGCAGGACTATTTCATCGCCTATGGCCGGCAGGACCGCCATCCGGGCGAGTTCGTCGAGAGCCTGTTCGTGCCAAGCTTGCCCGCAGACGAGCATTTCGCCGTCTACAAGATCTCCAAACGCCGCGACGAGGACATCTCCGCCCTCTGCGCCGCCTTCCGCCTCGCCGTATCGCCCGAAGGCATGGTCACATCCGCCCGCATCGCCTTCGGCGGCATGGCGGGCACGCCGAAGCGCGCTACGGCCGTCGAGGAGGCGCTGATCGGCAAGCCCTGGACGGAGGAAACCGTCACCGCCGCCCGCCCGGCCTTCGACATCGACTACCAACCACTGAGCGACTGGCGCGCCACCAGCGCCTATCGCGCGCTGACGGGAAAGAACCTGCTGTTGCGCTTCTATCTGGAAACATCGGGCACGCCGGCGGAGCTGGTAAGGTTCGAGGCCGCGGAATAAAATGTGGCGCCTTGGGTTGGCGTAGCCCCTCACCCTAACCCTCTCCCCGCAGGCGGATGAGGGGCAGTCGCGCATGCGGGCTGCAAACGAAAACGAGCCTTAAGGTCAAGGAGACGCATCATGGACACCTCAACCTTTCAGGAGCGCAAGACCATCCGCGGCGGCATGCACAAGAACCTTCGCCATGACAGCGCGCACAAGCATGTGGCCGGCAGCGCCGATTATATCGACGACATGCCCGAGCCGGCGGGGACGCTGCATGCGGCGCTCGGCCTGACCGACCGCGCCCATGCCGAAATCGTCTCGATGGACCTGAGCGCCGTGGAAGCCTATCCCGGCGTCATCTGCGTTCTCACCGCGCGCGACATGCCGCATTCCAACGACATCAGTCCCAGCCACCTCGATGACGAGCCCGTGCTGGCGGAGGGCCTCGTCGAGTTCCACGGTCAGGCCGCCTTCGCCGTTATCGCCGAAACGCGCGACGCCGCCCGCCGCGCCGCCCGTCATGCCAAGATCGTCTACAACGACCTGCCGCATGCGATCGACGTCGTGCAGGCGCGCGAGGCTGGCGGCAAGCTCGTGACCAAGCCGCTGACCCTGTCGCGCGGCGATGCCATCCACGAAATGCCGAACGCGCCGCGTCGCGTGAAGGGTGAGATGCGCATCGGCGGACAGGAGCACTTCTATCTGGAAAGCCACATCGCCTTTGCCATTCCCGGCGAAGACGACGACATCACCGTCTGGTCCTCTACCCAGCATCCGAGCGAAGTGCAGCACATGGTCGCCCATGTGCTCGGCGTGCCCTCCAATGCCGTCACCGTGCAGGTGCGCCGCATGGGCGGCGGCTTCGGCGGCAAGGAAACGCAGGGCAACCAGTTCGCGGTCATCGCCGCCGTTGCGGCCAAGAAACTGAACCGCCCTGTAAAATTCCGCCCCGACCGCGACGAGGACATGGCCTGCACCGGCAAGCGTCACGACTTCCTGGTCGAATACGAGGTCGGCTTCGACGACGACGGCCGCATCCATGCCGTGGACGCGACGTTTGCCGCCCGCTGCGGCTATTCCTCGGATCTCTCCGGCCCCGTCACCGACCGCGCCCTCTTCCACGCGGATGGCGCTTATTTCTATCCGCATGTGCGCCTGATCTCCGAACCGCTGAAGACCAACACCGTCTCCAACACCGCCTATCGCGGCTTTGGCGGACCGCAGGGGATCGTCGGCGCCGAACGCATGATCGAGGAGATCGCCTATGCGCTCGGCAAAGACACGCTCGAGATCCGCAAGCTGAATTTTTACGGCGAAAAAGGCTCCGACCGCGATCTGACGCCCTATCACCAGCAGGTCGAGGACAACGTCATCGGCAAGCTGGTGGCGGAGCTTGAGACAAACGCCGACTATCAGAAGCGCCGCGCCGACATCCTCGCCTTCAACGCCGGCAGCCGCATCATCCGCAAGGGCATCGCGTTGACGCCGGTCAAGTTCGGCATCTCCTTCACCATGACCGCCTTCAACCAGGCAGGCGCCCTTGTTCATGTCTATCAGGACGGCTCGATCCACCTGAACCATGGCGGCACGGAGATGGGCCAGGGGCTCTACACCAAGATCGCGCAGGTCCTGGCAGACAGCTTCCAGGTCGATATCGACCGCGTGAAGATCACCGCGACGACCACGGGCAAGGTACCGAACACATCGGCCACCGCCGCCTCCTCCGGCACCGACCTCAACGGCATGGCTGCGGCCGACGCCGCCCGGCAGATCAAGGAACGGCTCGTCGCCTTCGCTGCCGAGCGCTGGCAGACGACGCCGGACAAGATCGCCTTCGTGCCGAACCATGTCCTCATCGGCGAGGAACGCGTGCCCTTCAACGACCTCATCAAGCTGGCCTATTTCGCCCGCATCCAACTGTCGGCAGCCGGCTTTTACAAGACGCCGAAGATCCATTGGGACCGCACCACCGGCCGCGGCACGCCGTTCTACTATTTCGCCTATGGCGCTGCGGTTTCGGAGGTCTCGATCGACACGTTGACCGGGGAATACATGGTCGAGCGGGTGGATGTGCTCCACGATGTTGGCCGCTCGCTCAACCCGGCGATCGACATCGGCCAGATCGAAGGCGGCTTCGTGCAGGGCATGGGTTGGCTGACGACGGAAGAGCTCTGGTGGGATGCCAAGGGTCGGCTGCGCACCCACGCACCCTCCACCTACAAGATCCCGCTGGCCTCCGACCGGCCGAAGATCTTCAACGTCAAGCTCGCAGACTGGAGCGAGAACGGTGAAGAGACCATCGGCCGCTCCAAGGCCGTGGGCGAACCGCCGTTCAACCTGCCGATCTCCGTGCTCGAAGCCATCTCTATGGCGGTTGCCAGCGTCGGCGACTACCGGCAGTGCCCGCGCCTCGATGCGCCGGCCACGCCGGAACGCGTGCTGATGGCCGTCGAGCGGATGCGTGCCGCACCATGAAATTCGTCGTCGGCAGCCTGCAGGCGTTTCTCGCCCGCGAGGCACAGATCGTCTGGATCGAGGTGGCGGAGACGCGCGGCTCGACCCCGCGCGAGACCGGCGCCTTCATGTTCGTCTCACCCACCGACAGCCACGGCACCATCGGCGGCGGGCAGATGGAGCACATGGCGACCGATCACGCCCGCAACCTGCTGGCGGGCATGACGACGGAAACGCGCCTCGACATTCCGCTCGGGCCAGAGATCGGCCAGTGCTGCGGCGGTCGGGTCGCGCTCTCCTTCCGCACGCTCGACACGCCCGCGCGCGACGATCTCGATGCGATGCTGGAAGCTCGTGTGAAGGGGTTTCCCGAGGTCTGGCTGTTTGGCGGCGGCCATGTCGGCCGGGCGCTGGCCGATGCGCTGGTGCTCCTGCCCGTGCGCACCATCGCGGTCGAAACGCGCCGGACCGAACTCGACCTGATGTCATCGGGCGCGAGCCATCGCCTGACCGCCATGCCGGAATCTCTTGTAAAGGACATCGACCCCGGCAGCGCGGTCATCATCCTCACGCACGATCATGCATTGGATTTTCTGATCGCGCGGGAAGCGCTCGCCCGCACCGACCTTGCCTATACCGGCATGATCGGCTCGAAGACCAAACGGGCGACCTTCGCCAGCTGGGCGCGCGACGAAGGCCTCGCTGACACCGCCCTCTCCCGCCTCATCCTGCCCATCGGTGGCAAGACCGTAAGCGACAAGCGCCCCCCCGTGATCGCCGCGATGACGGTGGCCGAAGTGCTGGTCGCGCTTGACGTCTACCGCCTCTCTGCCGGCTCGTAGCGCGGATCTCGCCCATCGAGAAAGCCGAGATCGCGCTGCAAATGCGGCGGCATGCTCAGGAGGTCGAGCCGCGGGTAGCGTCGCTGGATTAAGCAGGCGAGCACCGCCCGCACACAGCGCAGGGCATGGCCGAGAGCGTTGGCTTTCAACCTATGAAGAAAGATCGGGCGCGTCGTCTTCAGGCTCATGGCATCACCAGTCGGTTAAGGATTGGCTTGCATCATCGGCCCATGCATAGTCGAAATCCAATCGAACATCCGCCTGCCGCCATCAAGAGAACTGATCCATGAAGATGTCCCGCCAGTTCCCGCTGAATGCCCTGCGTGTGTTTGAGGCGGTCGCCCGCTTGTCGAGCTTCACCCGTGCCGGCGAGGAACTCGGCCTCACCCAGACCGCTGTCAGCTATCAGATCAAACTTCTCGAGGAGAACATCGGCGAACCCCTCTTCCTGCGCCGTCCGCGCCAGATCACGCTGACGGAGACCGGCGAACGGCTGCTGCCGAAGGTCGCCCAAGGGTTTGACCTTCTGGGAGAGGCCGTGTCGGCGGCGCGCGAAACGGCTATGGAAACGCTGGATATCAATGCAACGCCGACCTTCGCCATGCTCTGGCTGTCGCGCCATCTTGGCGCCTTCCAACTTCGCCATTCCAGGATCGCCGTCAGGCTGACGACGACGCAGCATGTGATCGATCTCGCGCGCGAAGGCGCCGACGTCGCATTGAGGGCCGGTCACGGCAATTGGCCGGGCCTTGTCTCACACCCGCTGATGCCGGTCGATTTTACGCCCATGCTCAGTCCGAAACTGGCGGACAGTATCGGCGGCATCGAAACGCCCGCCGATCTTCTCAAACTCCGGATCATCGATCCTGCCGACCCCTGGTGGCCGCTTTGGTTTACCGCCATCGGCCATCCGCTGCCCGATCTGAGCCACCAGACGCCGAGCAAGATGGGCGCGCAACTCTACGAGGCGGGCCTTGCCATTGCCGGCCAAGGCGTAGCGATGCTCACCCCGGCTTTCTACACCGATGATCTGGCCAGCGGCCGCCTCATCCAGCCCTTTGCCACCGCCGCAAATGACGGGTTTCACTACTGGCTGGTCTATCCGGAAGCACGCCGCAACGTCCGCAAGATCCGTGATTTCCGCGACTGGATTTTAGAGGAGTTTGCCACGGCTCAAAAGTAACGACTGCGGTGATACGACTCCCGTTCAACCTTGACGATTTTTGTATTTTACGTATTTTACTCAGAAAAGGAGATGTCGATGTCCGAGGCTCTGAGAATCCCGGCAACCGTCTTTTCGCGTGGCTTTGCGCGCTATCAGGACGAGGCCATTACCGAGAAGATGATTGAAATCACCAGCCACGGGCGGGTTGTCGGTGGCTATCTCTCTGCCAGTGAACTTGAGCACTACAAAAGGCTGAAACGCAGGGAGCGCGAAGTCCTTGTGGTCGGCGAACTAGACGACGAGACGATATCGGATCTCGAAAATGCCCGCTATGGCGTTTCGCCGGCGTGAAATTACCGGCGCCGGCACCGGGTCTGGTGGTTCGATATGCGTTCCTCTGGAAGGAGGATCATGACAAAGGCAGGTACGAAGCAGCCAAGGACAGACCATGCGCCATTGTTCTGGCTGCGAATGTCAGGGAGACGGCGGAGATCCAGGTCGTTGTCGTGCCTATCACGCATTCCGCCCCCGGACCTGACGAGATATCGACGTCACTCGAAATGCCTCAAGCCGTCGCTCGGACCCTGGGATTGGACGATGGTCGCCATTGGGTTCGGCTAACGCAGCTCAACCGCTTCATCTGGCCCGGCTACGATTTACGCCCGAGACTAGATATTCCAGAGCGTGTCGACTACGGGTTCGTCCCTCAAGCGTTCTTCGAGCGCATCAAATCGGCGATCCTCGCTGAAAACAAACGGAAGAAGCTCTCGTTCACCCCTCGGGACTCTTGATCCGTGTTGATATCGCACTCGCCACCAAATATCTTGTCGAGCACGCGGATCTTTGAGAAAGCGCCCCTTCCCTCGCCCTGAAAATTCTCGCAATGTGACGGTCGGGGGGCATGAAAGGGGACAGGAATGTACGAATACGCCATCGTGTGGGAATGGCTGGCTTTTGCCGTGCGCTGGCTGCACGTGATCACAGCGATCGCCTGGATCGGCTCCTCCTTCTACTTCATCGCGCTCGATCTCGGACTGGTGAAGCGCGCCCATCTGCCGGTTGGGGCCTATGGCGAGGAATGGCAGGTCCATGGTGGCGGATTCTACCATATCCAGAAATATCTGGTCGCCCCGGCCATGATGCCGGAGCACCTGACCTGGTTTAAATGGGAGGCCTACACCACCTGGCTGTCCGGCTTTGCCCTCCTCTGTCTGGTCTATTACGGCGGCGCCGACCTGTTCCTCGTCGATCGCCACGTGCTCGACATCTCCTCCACCACCGCGATCCTCCTGTCGCTCGCTTCTCTCGGAGTAGGCTGGCTGTTTTACGACCTGCTCTGCAAGTCGCCGCTCGGCAAGAACACGTGGACGCTGATGGGCCTGCTCTATGTGGCGCTGGTCGCGATGGCCTGGGGCTATACGCAGGTCTTTACCGGCCGCGCCGCCTTCCTGCATCTCGGCGCCTTCACGGCCACCATCATGTCGGCCAACGTCTTCTTCATCATCATGCCCAACCAGCGCATCGTGGTGGCGGACCTCATTGCCGGGCGCACGCCCGACCCGAAATACGGTGCGATCGCCAAGCAGCGCTCGCTGCACAACAACTACCTGACGCTGCCCGTCATCTTCTTCATGCTGTCGAACCACTATCCGCTGGCCTTCGCCACGGCCTATAGCTGGATCATCGCGGCGCTGGTGTTCCTCATGGGCGTCACCATCCGCCACTGGTTCAACACCACCCACGCCCGCAAGGGCCGCCCGACCTGGACATGGCTCGTCACAGTCCTTCTCTTCATCCTCATCATGTGGCTCTCGACAGCACCGAAGCTGCCGGGCACGGCGGCGGAGACCGCAGCCGTTCCCCCGGCCTTCGCCCGCTTCGCCGAAAACGCCCATTTCCCCGCCGTGCGCGACACGGTCTCCACCCGCTGCTCCATGTGCCATGCGGCCGAACCGGTTTACGAGGGCCTCGTGCGGGCACCCAAGGGTGTGATGCTGGAAAATGATGGCGAGATCGCCGCCCACGCCCGCGAAATCTACCTGCAGGCCGGCCGCAGCCACGCCATGCCGCCCGGCAACCTCACCGACATGACGGCCGACGAACGCGCGCTGATCGCCGCCTGGTTCGAAAGCGCCGCGGGAACCACCATACGATGACATCTACGCTTCTTCGCGGCCGCACGCTCACCTTCCGCCGCCGCCCCCTGTCGATGGACGATGCCCAAGCCTATGCCTACGAGACCGACGGCGCGCTGCTTCTGCGCGACGGCCTGATCGTCACCAGCGGAACCTACGACGCCGTGCGCGAGCAGGCGCCCGAAGATGCCGTCGAGATCGACCACAGGCCGCACCTCATCCTGCCGGGCTTCATCGATACCCATGTCCACTTTCCGCAGATGCAGGTCATCGGCTCCTATGCGGCCAATCTGCTGGAATGGCTGAACACCTACACATTCCCTGAGGAATGCCGCTTCGTGGAGACGGCGCATGCGCAGCGTATCGCGGTACATTTCTTCGATGAAATGATCCGCCATGGCACGACGACGGCGGTCGCCTACTGCTCCGTTCACAAGACCTCGGCCGATGCCTTTTTCGCGGAAGCCATGAAGCACGACATGCGCATGGTCGCCGGCAAGGTGATGATGGACCGCAACGCGCCACAGGGGCTGCTCGACACGCCCGAGATGGGCTATGACGAGACGCGCGCGGTCATCGCCCAATGGCACGGCAAGGGCCGCAACCACGTCGCCATCACCCCCCGCTTCGCGATCACCTCGACGCCGGAACAGATGTCGGCCGCGCAGGCGCTCGCCGCCGAGTTCCCCGACCTGCACATCCAGACCCACCTGTCGGAAAACCGCGACGAGATCGACTACACCCTCTCGCTCTATCCCGACGCCGCCGACTATACCGACGTCTACGCCCGTTACGGCCTGATGGGGCAAAAATCCCTGTTCGGCCATGCCATTCACCTGTCGGAGCGCGAGCGGGATGCGATGAGCGAGACGGGCTCCATCGCGGTGCATTGCCCGACATCCAATCTCTTCCTCGGCTCCGGCTTGTTCCCGCTGAAGGAGCTGGCACGACGGGAAAAGCCGGTCCGCATCTCCGTCGCCTCCGATATCGGCGGCGGATCGAGCTACTCCATGCTGCGCACCATGGACGAGGCCTACAAGATCCAGCAATTGCTGGGCGAGCGGCTGAACCCGTTCGACAGCTATTACTATCTGACGCTCGGCAATGCCGAGGCCCTGTCGCTGTCGGAGCGCATCGGCACGCTGGAGCCAGGAACCGACGCCGATCTCATCGTGCTCGACATGGCGGCAACGCCGGCCATGGCGCTGAAAGCGGAGGTCGTCACCTCCCTCTCCGACGAGCTTTTCCTGCTGCAGACCATGGGCGACGACCGTGCCGTGGTGGAAACCTACGTCGCCGGACGCGCGGCAAAGACCAAGCTTGCCTGACTGGTAAATTTTATTGACCAGTTACTCCGCAGGCGCTTAACGCCCGGCATCCGGCGTGATAGGAGACAAACGACAACCCACTGCGGAGCTTGCCCATGCCGTCCCTCGAAATCAGCGACCTGAAAGCTCTGGCAAAACGTCGTGTGCCAAAGATGTTCTTCGATTATGCCGATAGCGGCGCCTGGACGGAGGGTACCTATCGCGCCAACGAGGCGGATTACCACAAGATCAAGCTGCGCCAACGGGTGCTGGTCGATATGACCAACCGGTCGCTGGCCACCACCATGATCGGGCAGAAAGTCTCGATGCCGGTGGCGCTCTCCCCCACAGGCTTGACCGGAATGCAGCACGCCGATGGCGAGATGCTGGCGGCGCAGGCGGCGGAAGAGTTCGGCGTGCCGTTCACGCTGTCCACCATGAGTATCTGTTCGATCGAGGACGTCGCCTCGGTCACGACCAAGCCGTTCTGGTTTCAGCTTTACGTGATGAAGGACCGCGATTTCGTCCGCAATCTCATCGACCGCGCCAAGGCGGCGAAATGCTCGGCGCTGGTGCTGACGCTCGATCTGCAGATCCTCGGGCAGCGTCACAAGGACCTGCGCAACGGTCTCTCCGCGCCGCCGAAGTTCACGCCCAAGCATATCTGGCAGATGGCGACGCGGCCCGGCTGGTGCCTGAAGATGATGAAGACCCAGCGGCGCGGCTTCGGCAACATCGTCGGCCATGCCAAGAACGTTTCGGATCTCTCCTCCTTGTCCGCCTGGACGGCCGAGCAGTTCGACCCGAAACTCTCCTGGGACGACGTCGCCTGGATCAAGCAGCTCTGGGGCGGCCCGCTGATCCTGAAGGGCATCCTCGATCCAGAAGACGCCCGCATGGCGGCAAAGACCGGTGCGGATGCGATCATTGTCTCCAACCATGGCGGACGTCAGCTGGATGGTGCGGCGTCCTCGATTTCAATGCTGCCCCGCATCGTCGATGCCGTCGGCGGCGATATCGAGATTCATATCGATGGCGGCATCCGCTCGGGCCAGGACATCTTGAAGGCCGTCGCCCTCGGCGCGCGCGGCACCTATATCGGCCGCCCGTTCCTCTACGGCCTCGGCGCCGGCGGCAAGACCGGCGTGCGTCTCGCGCTCGACATCCTGCGCAAGGAACTCGACATCACCATGGCGCTCTGCGGCAAGCGCGACATCCTCGACGTCGACAGGGATATCCTCGATTCTGACGCCGGTCAGCTTCCCCGGTAGGTGGAGTAGCTGTAGGGCGAGAGCAGCAGCGGCACGTGATAATGCGCCGCAGGGTCGGCGATGCCGAAGCGCAAAGGGATGATATCGAGGAAGGGCGGATCGGAAAGCGCCGTTCCGCTCGCCTTGAGGTAATCGCCTGCGTGGAAGACGAGCTCATAGGTCCCACGCACAAGGGCATCGCCCTCCAGAAGCGGCGCGTCCACCCGTCCGTCGCCGTTCGTCGCCACGATCTTCAACAGCGTGCGCGCCTCGCCCTCGATGTGGAAAAGCGCGACCTGCAGGCCGGCCGCAGGGCGGCCGAGCGCCGTATCGAGAACATGGGTGGTCAGGCGGCCGGTGGTGATCATGATGACCTCTTTCAGGAGACCCGACCGGCCGGATGCCGATGGGAGCGGTGGAACGCGTTTAAAATGAACGAGCGGTCGGACTCACGACAGCGAAGACGCCGCGATCGTGAAGGGCGTCTTGAAGAAGATCTCTTCCAGATTATGCTCGCTCCCCTCGCGATCGACCACGAGAAAATCGCTGACGGCACCGACTGCGACCAGCGGGTGGTGCCAGACGTTGCGGCCATAATGCACACCCTGACGGCCCGAGCAGGCGAACACCCGCGGACGACCGGGCTGGCCATCCTCGTCTTGCGCCACGACCGCCAGCCACGACCGGTTGTCGAGCGGAATGAAGCTCTGCGAACCCCAGGGGTGCCGCTCCATCATGTCGACGACGTAGGGGAACAACCGGGGCTGCCCGCGAAAGATGTTGATGATGACGCGCGCATCCTCACCAGCGGCTTCCGCCTTGCCGAGCGCATGAAACCGCTCCGTCGTGCCGCCATTGATGAGCCGCATCGTCTTGGGGTCAGCCTCGATGACGCTGCCGAAGGGCGCGAAGGCCTCTGCCGTCAGCGGCTCGATGGGCAGGACCAACCCGCTCACGTCCGCGATCCGGGAAGGAGAGCGTCGAGCCGCAGCCGCGCGATCGTCTCGACCTCGGCTGTGGCCGTCGCGAATTCCTCGTCCGGTGTGTTGTCCAGACGCGCCTGGAATGCCGCGAGAATGTCGTCCTTCGTCTTACCGCGCACGGCGATGATGAAGGGGAAGCCGAACTTGTCGGTATAGATCGCATTGCAGGTGGTGAAGCGTTCGTGCTCCTCCGGCGTCAGGCGATCGAGACCGGCCGAGGCCTGCTCCGCCTTGCTATCGGCGGTCAGCCCGCCGGCAATCGCCAGACGGCCGGCAAGATCAGGATGCGCGCGCAGGACCTGCAGCCGCTTCTCAGTCGAGGCAGCCCGAAAGGCCTGCACCATGGCCGCATGCACGGCGGCAGCCGTCAGCGGACCATCCGGCAGCCCGTCGAGTGCCTCTTCCGAAACCCATGGCGAATGCTCGAAGATGCCGCCGAACTGGCCGATGAAGGCCCGCCCTTCGGCGCTGTCCTTCTCGATGCTCACAGGCCAGCCTCCGGCTTGTGATGCGCATGCCAATGGCGGGCGATGTCGATCCGCTTGGCGATCCACACCTTGTCCTTGGAAAGCACGTAATCAACGAAGCGCGCCAGCGCCGCTGCCCGCCCGGGACGTCCGACGAGGCGGCAGTGGAGGCCGATATTCATCATCTTCGGGCTCCCCTCGGCACCCTCCTCATAGAGCACGTCGAACGTGTCCTTGAGATAGGTGAAGAACTGATCGCCGGAATTGAACCCCTGCGGCGTGGCGAACCGCATGTCGTTGGCGTCAAGCGTATAGGGAATGATAAGATGCGGCGTCTCCGGCGTCTTGCCGGGCACCCAATAGGGCAGTTCGTCGGCATAGCTGTCGGAAGAATAGAGGAAACCGCCCTCCTCGATGACCAGCTTCAGCGTATTGTCGGAAGGCTTGCCCTGATAGAGGCCAAGCGGATGCGAGCCGGTGAGCTCCGTGTGCAGCCGCACGGCGTCGGCGATGTGACGGCGCTCCTCCTCCTCGGTAAAGTCCTTGTATTCCAGCCAGCGATAGCCGTGGCTGGCGATTTCCCAGTCGGCTTCCTTCATGGCGGCAACCGCGTCCGGGTTACGTGCCATCGCCAGCGTCACGCCGTAAACCGTCACCGGCACATTGCGGCTGGTGAACAGGCGCCACAGCCGCCAGAAGCCGGCGCGCGAGCCGTATTCGTAGATCGATTCCATGTTGAGGTTGCGCTGCCCCGGCCAGGGCTGTGCGCCGACGATTTCCGACAGCAGCGATTCGGAGGCCTTCTCGCCATCCATGATCGTGCTCTCGCCGCCTTCCTCGTAATTGACGACGAATTGAACGGCGATCCTGGCCTCGCCGGGCCAGTGAACCTCCGGCAGATGACGGCCGTAGCCGACGAGATCGCGCGGTGTCGAAAAATCCATGGTCACCCCTCTTTGTCGCCAAACGGTACCATCCGAAGCGGGAAAGTCGAGGCATAAAGATCGATATCGACAGCCGAAATCGGCAATTCCTTCACCGCTCGCACGTCTGTCGGATGCGCCTGTCTCCAGCGCCGGTGATCAGGCGCTCGTGCTCAACCGCCGCATGGCCTGCGCCATCTGCACCTCACGCGCCGGCGTCGCCGCCGAGGCCGTGGGGTCTGAAGGCACGGTAAAGCGCGCCGTCGGCTTATGCGCCGAAAGCTTGCCGAGAGGGTGCTGGGAATGCACGCGCAGCGGTGCCCCGGCCCCAGGCTCGATGAACAGCGCAAGGCTCGCAACCTTTACCGGTTGCGCGAGCAAGGGCTCGAACTGCGCCCGCAGCGGCCCTTCCATCTTCGCGCGCATGGCAGCCGTCATCGGCCCGGTCAGCATCATGTGGAACCGGAATTCGTCCATGACGAAAGGATGTCCCCAGCGGTGCAGGTTCGAAAACTGCGGTGCCGTCAGCTTGTCGGAATCAAGCCGCTCGATATCCTGCTCGGTAAAGGGGGCGCGGAACTCATCGAAAGCCTGGACGACCCGTGCCGCCAGATGCGTCATCGGCTCGCAGGGCACGCGCGGACTGAGCCCGAAGGCGCTGCCGAGCCAGGAGACCTCGAGATCCGGAATCTCGAACGGAGTGATCTCGCCGGCAAACCGCATCATCGCCTTCAGAAGCGCCGATTCGGTCCGGTCCGTCGCCAGATGAAACGGCGCCTTGATCGACCCGTGGAAGCCGTAGCGACGCGGCACCGCGGTGTAGAAGGCCACATCCTGCGCGCTGCAGCCTGCCACCGACAGTTGCTCGCAAAGGTCACCGGAATAGACGTTTCGCCCCAGCCATTCGGCTGCGGCAACGGAGAGCGGATCATGGATCGGCGGGGTGAAGCAAATGGCGTAGCGCATGGCAAACCTCGATTTGCCCCCTGCGCTACGTGATTTGCATGACAGCCTGACGAAGACGGCTTCTTATGTGCATCGAAAACAACGGAACCGGACGGCCATTCGCACGTTTTACAGACATCAAGCCAGAAGAGGAGAAGGAACGTGACCTATCACAACCCCAATCTGCACGGCGACAGCCCCGGTCATCCGGAGAACAGCCAGAAGCTTCAGGACGCCAGCATTGTCGAGACCCATGATCTCATCGCCAGCGACAAGGTGGAGGGAACACGCGTTTACGGAGCGGATGGCAAGCGCATCGGCTCGATCGAACGCTTGATCATCGGCAAGCAGAGCGGTCAGGTTGCCTACGCGGTGCTCGGCTTCGGCGGCTTTCTTGGCATCGGCGAAGATCACTACCCGATTCCGTGGACGAAGCTCAGCTATGACGAAGAGCTTGGCGGCTATCGCACCGAGTTGACCCGTGAACAGGTCGAGAAGGCGCCGAAGTATCGCAGTGACGACGAGTATGACTGGAACCGTGAAAACGGTCGCCTCGTCTACGATTATTACGGCGTGCCGCCCTACTGGATGTAGGTGTGCGTAAATCATCCGCAATGTTAAGGGGCGCGCCAGAAGGCAGCGCCCATTTTCATGTCGCCTCAGATCTTTGAAGGATCGGCGATGACCTCTGCAAGATCCTTGTACTCCTCGCAATCGGTGCCGCAGATCGACTTGATGGTCTCAAGCTGGCTGCGCGCGAGATCGATCTGGCCTTTTACGATATAGGCCTCGCCCAGATATTCCCGGACCTTCGCATATTTCGGGTCCTTGTCGACCGATTTCAGGTAATAGCCGATCCCCTCGTCCGTCCGTCCCAGCTTGCGCGTGGCATAGCCGCGATAGTTGAGAACCTCGGCCGTCTCCTGATTGTCGACAGTGTCCAGAACCTCAAGTGCTTCGGCATAGCGCTCGGCCTTGGCCAGCGCGTAAGCATAGTCCGCCTTGTTCTCGTCGGTCAGGTTCGAACCCTGCTGCTTGACGCATTTCTTGGTTTTCTGGTCGTAAATCTCACCCTTCTTGCAGACGGGCGTTTTAGAGCTGTCATCTCCTGCCGCGTAGACCGGCGAGAGGAAAAGCCCGGAGGCGATGCAGGCGCCGGCAAGGAGAGACAGAACGTGTTGGGACATCGACATGGAATCCTCCAGGCGGACGAAAATGTCATCCGCTCCTGTCGAGGATTCTTACAGATGCAAACAGCGGCCGGCAATGCCGGGAGATGACGATGCTCAGCGGCGCGCCGAAACGCCAAAATGGCTTTCGCACCGGAACGACAGGGGTAACGCAATTGTTTCTCCTCGCCCGCAGATTCGCTCCACCACCGCCTGCGCCAGGCGATGCGCGATGCCGAAGCTGATCTTGAAGCCACCGGTCAGGAGATGCAGGCGGGGATAGTCGGGATGCGGCCCCGCCATCGGGTCCCGGCCCACGGCTCGGGGTCGAAGGCCCGCCCAGCGCTCGATGACCGGCGCGCCGACCAGCGCCGGAACCAGTCTCCCCGCCTTCGCGAGCAGATCGTCCAGCCTGTGATCGGTCGACAACGGATCGGCGTAGTCCACCTCGCTGGTGCTGCCGATCGCCACGCCGCCGGTGTCATGCGCGATGACGTAGACGCCATCCGAATAGAGGATCGGCAGTGCGGGATCGAGATCGACCGCAAGCCGCGCCGCCTGCCCTTTCACGCCCGTACCGCTTGCCGGCCGCGCCTCTGCACCCTCCACCGGCTGCAAGTTATCGATCAGGGGAAAGCTGCCCACTCCGGCCGCAAGCACGATATTCCCGGCATGGACGACGGCTCCGTCGGCAAGAACGACCCGCCCCTGCCGCGGATCGATCTCCCGCGACGCGCATCCCTCGCGGATGGTTACACCGGGCATCGTGCCGAGCACGGACGTCAGAAGTTGCAGCAGCCCGCGCGGCGAAACACGTGCGGCCAGTTGATCGAAAACGGCTCCATGCGCGACGACATCCGACGAGAAAAGGCCATCCGGCGCAGTATCCAGAACGCCCCAAGCAAAGCCGACCTCTCCGCTTCGCCAGTTCACATCCGCATCCACCACCTGCCGGAGCGCGATCTCTCGTAAATGCGGCTTTGCGAGCGGAATAAGCCGGCCCGTTCGCCGGTATCCCGCGGAAAGACCGGTCTCGGCCTCCATCCGCCGGATCTCACCCTCCAGCGAAACCAACGCATCGAACTGGAACTGTTTCTTGTCGTTCCAGCGGTCGGGCGTATGCGGCATCAGCGCGCCGAGCAGCCCGCCGCTCGCACCCGCCCCGATCGTCGCCCGCTCCACGAGCAGAACCTCAAGCCCCGCGCGCGCCGCATGAAGCGCCGCCCAGAGGCCCATGATGCCCCCGCCGATAACGACCAGATCCGTCTTCATATCCGCCATCGATTGACCTTGCCCGCAGGGCTTATTATCGCTTGTCCATGACAGAGAGCCGCCCGACCAAAGACGTTGAAGTTCGGACACCGGACCACCAGACACTCGACTGGCACACCGGCGATATGCCGTATTCCGTTGAATTTGACGATCATTTTTATTGCCGCACGGATGGACGGCTGGAGTGCGGTCATGTCTTCCTGAACGGTAACGGCCTGCCGGAGCGTTGGAAGGAAGCGCATGTCTTCTCCATTGGCGAACTCGGTTTCGGCACCGGTCTCAATTTCTGCGAAACATGGCGCCAGTGGAAGATGGCCGAGAAACCGGCTCGCGCCCGCCTCGCCTTCACCTCGTTCGAGCGCTTCCCCATGCAGGCGGCAGACATCGCGCGCGCCCTCTCCGCCTGGCCCGAGATCACGGATGAGCGCGACGCGCTGGTCGCCGAATGGCCGCAGACGCTTTCCGGCAGCGTCCGTCTCGACCTCGCAAGCGACGTCACGCTCACCATCGTCTGCGGCTCGGCCATCGACGGTGTCGAAACCTATGCCGAGACGTTCGATGCCTGGTACCTCGACGGTTTCGCACCCTCGCGCAATCCCGACATGTGGTCGCAGGCGCTCATGACAGCGGTGCACGACCGCACGGCACCAGCCGGCACCTTTGCCACTTACGCCGCCGCCGGCTTCGTGCGCCGCAATCTCCAGGCCGCGGGCTTCGTGGTGGAGCGCCGCAAGGGCTTTGCCGGCAAGCGGGAAATGTTGTGCGGCACCAAGCCAGCGGAACTTGCGCGCACCCTCTAAGGCTGATGGTCTGTTCGCACATGCGAAAAGACAGCTTGACTTTCGGCCGGGAAACAACGACATGAGGGCCAGCGTCACCTTCCGGCCGCCGCGTGAGCGTGCCCAGCGGATTTTGTCATTCCGTAGCGAAGGCCAAGCGCACCCATGAGACCGTGCCATATTCGGCACCCGCAGCGCAGACAGCTTTTTCAACCCACCAAGATCCCATTTCACGCGGGGTTCTTGAAACCAGATGACCCGGAACCGCAGAGAAGCGTTGTTCCGGTCCCTGTCGTTTGGCGCCCCGAAAGGCATACCTTTGACCAATTTTTCTTCCCTTGGCCTCTCCGAGCAGATGGTTGCGAACCTTACCCTTGAAGGTTTCACCGTGCCGACGCCGATTCAGGCCGAAGCCATTCCGCTCGTCCTTGCAGGCCATGACCTCATCGGCCTCGCACAGACCGGCACCGGCAAGACCGCCGCATTCGGCCTGCCGATGATCGAGCGCATGCTGGCCGATGGCAAGCGCGCCGACCCGCGAAACGTCCGCGCCCTGATCCTCGCCCCGACCCGCGAACTGGTGAACCAAATCGCCGCCAACCTGAAGGTCTTCGTCAAGAAGAGCCCGCTGCGTATCGGCCTCGTCGTCGGCGGCGCCTCCATCAACAAGCAGACCCAGCAGCTGGAACGCGGCGTCGAAATCCTCGTCGCTACGCCTGGCCGCCTGCTCGACCTTCTGAACCGCAAGGCCGTGACGCTGACGACCGCACGCTACCTCGTGCTCGACGAAGCCGACCAGATGCTGGACCTCGGCTTCATCCACGACCTGCGCAAGATCTCTAAGCTCGTTCCGAAGAACCGCCAGACCCTGCTGTTCTCGGCCACGATGCCGAAGGCGATCGCAGACCTCGCCGGCGACTACCTGACCGACCCCAAGCGCGTCGAAGTCGCCACCGCTGGCAAGGCTGCCGACAAGATCGAACAGTTCGTGCATTTCGTAAACGGCAAGGATGGCAAGGTCACGCTGCTGAAGCAGTCGCTGACGGCAAACCCCGACGGCCGCGCCATCGTCTTCTCGCGCACCAAGCATGGCGCCGAAAAGCTGATGAAGCATCTGGAATCGGTCGGCTATTCCGCAGCCTCCATTCACGGCAACAAGAGCCAGGGCCAGCGCGAGCGCGCCCTCAAGGCGTTCCGTGACGGCGAGATCAAGGTTCTGGTCGCCACCGACGTCGCAGCCCGCGGCATCGACATCCCCGGCATCACACATGTCTACAACTACGACCTGCCGGAAGTCGCCGAAGCCTACGTCCACCGCATCGGCCGGACGGCCCGTGCCGGCCGTGACGGCATTGCCATCGCCTTCTGCGCGCCGGACGAAGCCCGCCTGCTGCGCGACATCGAAAAGCTGATGAACATGACCATCACGGTCGCCAGCGGCGAAGCGCCGGCCAACATCTCCCGCGCACCGGCGGCCCGCAATGCGCGCGGCAATGGCGGCCGCGGCAGCAACAACGAAGGCCGCAACGGCCAGGGCCGTGGCGAGAACCGTGGCGGCCAAGGTCGCAATGAGGGTCGTGGCGGCGAGAACAACCGCCCGGCCCGCGTGGCACAGGCTCCGAGCCCGTTTGCAGGCGACGATCTGCTGGCCGGTGACGACAGCGCGCAGCGCCGTGAGCACCGCAAGGGCCAGGGCCCGGCTGCGCAGGCCGCGCATCAGGCAGCCCTTGCCAAGCGCAACGGCAACCGCAACGGCCGTCCGGGCGGCGCACCCCGCACCTCCAGCCGCGGCCCTCGCCCGGCAGCCGGCAGCCCGGGCGCACAGGCCGCCCAGCGCCGCGAAGGCTCGCGCCGCGAAGAAGCGTAAATAACGCTGCACTTTAGAGATCGGAAAACGGCGGAACGAAAGTTCCGCCGTTTTCATTTGCACGACAATGATTGCGCCGGAAGGCACACGCTCATTCGATAAGCAGCTGCGAAGATAATGTGCGAAAAAGCGACGCATACACCCGCAACTCGCCTTGCCATTTTGCACCTGAAAACCATGTCACCCCTTGAGGGGACAGCCAGAACGGGTGAAAATTTCTTTCTGTCTGAAACGAGCATGCTTCTTGCATTGCCAAAGCGCTTGTAATCAAATGGCTTAAAAAGGGGACCAGGCCGTTGGCATTCGATGAAATGATGAATGCGGACAACACTCCGCGACCGCCTTACGCAACATACAACGAATGGTATGCCAACCAGGACAGAGCCCGCCTGATCGCCAAGTCCAAAGAGGCCGAGAACATCTTCCGCAAGACCGGCATCACCTTTGCGGTGTATGGCCACGCCGACAGTGCCGAAAAGCTCATCCCCTTCGATCTCATCCCGCGCATCATCTCCGCGCGCGAATGGCGGCGCCTCGCGCAGGGCATCGAGCAACGCGTGCTCGCGCTCAATGCGTTCCTGGACGACATCTACCACAAGCAGGAAATCATCAAGGCCGGCCGCATTCCGCGCGAATTGATCGAGAAGAACGATGCCTTCCTGCCGCAGATGGTCGGCATGCGGCCGCCGGGCGGGGTCTACACCCACATCGTCGGCACCGATATCGTACGCACCGGCGAAGACCAGTTCTACGTTCTCGAGGACAATGCCCGCACGCCCTCCGGCGTCAGCTACATGCTCGAAAACCGCGAAACCATGATGCAGATGTTCCCCGAGCTGTTCTATCAGAACCGCGTGCAGCCGGTGGAGAATTACCCCTATCTGCTGCGTCATTCGCTCGCGGCCGTCGCTCCTCCCGGCTGCGAGGGCAAGCCGCGCGTCGCCGTGCTCACCCCGGGCATCTACAATTCCGCCTATTACGAACATGCGTTCCTCGCTGACATGATGGGCGTCGAGCTGGTCGAAGGCTCGGACCTTCGCGTCATCGATGGCAAGGTCCGGATGCGCACCACCCGCGGCTACGAGGCGATCGACGTGCTCTACCGCCGCGTGGATGACGACTACCTCGATCCGCTGACCTTCAAGCCGGAATCCGCGCTTGGCATTCCCGGCATCATGGACGTCTACCGCGCCGGCAACATCACCATCGCCAACGCCCCCGGCACCGGGATTTGCGACGACAAGGCGATCTACTCCTACATGCCGGAGATCGTGGAGTTCTACACCGGCCGCAAGGCGCTGCTCGAGAACGTGCCGACGTGGCGCTGTTCGGAGCCGTCGAGCCTGCAATATGTGCTCGACAACCTCGCCGACCTTGTCGTGAAGGAGGTCCACGGCTCCGGCGGCTACGGCATGCTGGTCGGCCCGACGGCCTCCAAGAAAGAACGCGCGTTGTTTGCCGACAAGCTGAAGGCGCGCCCGAGCAACTACATCGCCCAGCCGACCCTCTCCCTCTCGACCGTACCGATCATGGTCAAAAAGGGCATCGCGCCGCGCCACGTCGATCTCCGGCCTTACGTGCTGGTGTCCGACAAGGTGCAGATCATTCCCGGCGGCTTGACCCGCGTGGCCCTGAAGGCCGGCTCTCTGGTGGTGAATTCCAGCCAGGGTGGCGGCACGAAGGACACTTGGGTACTGGAGGACTGATCGGCATGCTCGGAAGAACCGCAAACGGCCTTTATTGGATGTTCCGCTATATCGAGCGGGCCGAAAACAGCGCCCGCCTCGTGGATGCCGGACTGCGCATGTCCCTCACCCGCTCGCACCTCGGCGAAGACAACTGGGAAAGCGTGCTCCAGAGTTCGGGCGTCATCGACATTTACGAGCAACGCTATGAAAGCGCGACCAGCGCCGACGCCGTCGATTTCCTGCTGCGCGAGACGACCAATCCATCGAGCGTGCTGTCCTGCATCGAAGCCGCCCGCAGCAATGCCCGCATGGTGCGCACGGCGCTGACGCGCGAGACATGGGAGGCCGTCAACGAATGTTATCTCGACCTCAAGTCCATGCTCGCCCGAAGGGTGAAGGCTGCCGACCTGCCGGAGGTCATCGACGCGATCAAGCGCAAGACAGGCCTCATCCGTGGCGCATTCCACGGCACGATGCTGCGCAACGACCTGTTCAACTTCTCGCGCATCGGCACCTTCATCGAGCGCGCCGACAACACCGCCCGCATTCTCGATGTGAAATACTACGTCCTGCTGCCGGCCGTGTCACAGGTGGGCACAGCCATCGACAACGTGCAGTGGGAATCGATCCTGCGCTCGGTCTCGGCCCATCGCAGCTACGGCTGGGTCTATGAGGCGGAGTACAAGGCGGCGAACATTGCCGACTTCCTCATCCTTAACGGCCGCATGCCGCGGTCGCTCGCCTATTGCTACGACAAGATCAACAGCAATCTGGGCTATCTCGAGCGGGAATACGGCGAGAGGCACAATGCCCATGACACGTCGGGGAACACGCTGAAATCGCTGCGAAACTGCTCGATCAAGGACGTTATGGACCAGGGCCTGCACGAGTATATCGAGACGTTCATCACCCAGAACAATCGTCTGAGCCAGGAAATCTCCGACGGCTACCGGTTCTATTGAACAAGGACATATCAGGCGCATGCGACTGAAAATCACCCATACGACCGAATACAGCTATGCGGAGCCGGTCAGCTACTCGCTGCAGCGGCTTCGCCTCACGCCCTTCACCCAGCCGGGACAGACGGTTCTGAACTGGGAGACATCGGTGGAAGGCGCGAAGGTGGAGGTCGGCTACGAGGATCATTTCGCCAACCGCGTCACCCTCGTCAGCGTCATGGGAGACCAGATCCGCATGCGCATCGTTGCCAGCGGCGAGGTCGAGACGGAGGATCGCGCCGGGGTGTTCGGTCCCCACCAGTCCTACATACCGCTCTGGCTCTTCCAGCGCGACACGCCGCTGACCAAACGGACGAAGCAGATCCGCGATCTCGCCAAGTCCCAGTCCGGCGACGGGATCCTCGCGCAGATGCACAACCTCATGGGCGCCATCCACCAGGCCGTCGTCTTCGAGCCGGGATCGACCGGTACCGAAACGACGGCCGACGAGGCGCTGACCCGCGGCATCGGCGTCTGTCAGGACCACGCCCATATCTTCATCGCCTGCGCCCGCTCGGTCAGCCTCCCCGCCCGCTACGTCTCCGGCTACCTGATGATGGACGACCGCATCGAGCAGTCAGCCACCCATGCCTGGGCCGAAGCCCACCTCCCCGGTCTCGGCTGGGTCGGGTTCGACGCCGCCAACGACGTTTGCCCCGACGAACGCTATGTCCGCATCGCCACCGGCCTCGACTACCGCGACGCCGCCCCCATCTCTGGATTGGTCCACGGGGCTGCGAACGAGACGCTGACGGTCGCTCTGACGGTGGAGCAGCAGGGGCAGAGCCAGAGCCAGAGTTGATACGGAGGACGGCAGAACTACGACGGGTTTGATCATAGGCCTCTCGATGTACCCCTTGTGACGGGAATGATTCAGGCTTAAATTTCTGGTCGGAAATGGAAGGGGCTGCGATGAAAATCGGTGCATTCGAGGCAGAAGCGCAATTTTCCACGTTGTTGGAAAAAGCAGCTCATGGTGAAGACGTGACAATCACCAGGCACGGTAAATCCATTGCGAAGCTGGTGGCTGTCGACGACGATCCGAAACGGGGCGTGCGAGAGATATTTGCCACACTTAAAACTTTGCGGCAGGCGGAAACACTGGACGGTCTTTCCTGGGAGGACCTGCGCGACGAAGGCCGTAAATGAGCATCGTTATAGATGCATCCATAGCCCTATCCTGGTGTTTCGAGGATGAAGCAAGCCCGTAAACCGATGCGATAGCGGAACGAGTCACCGAAAGCGGAGGTGTCGTTCCTGCACTCTTTTATATGGAAATCGCCAATGTCCTATTGCTTGCCGAGCGCCGCGGACGTATTTCTGCGGCGAGCCTCATCCAGAGGCTGGACCTGATATCGCAGCTTCCCTCGGAGACGGACACCATCGTCATCGCAAGGCCTATCAGCGAGATTTTACCGCTGGCCCGCGAGCATGGGCTAACGATCTACGACGCAACCTATCTGGAAATCGCAGCCCGACGCGGTCTGCCGCTTGCCACACGCGACAAGGCACTGTCGCGGGCAGCAAAAGCGATGGGTATCATCGTCGAATAACGGCAGGAACGACCGCTGAGCCTTAACCGTGCCGAGCCCTGCCTCAAAGCACACCCACCGACACCACCTCCTCAGCCCCGACCACCAGCCGGTTCCTCAGCGGTAGGCCGAACCCCGCAGCCTCCATCTCGAACACATCTCCCGCCTCGGTCCGCACACCATCCCCGAACGACAGGGTCGCCGTGCCGAACATATGCACGTGCACGTCGCCCGGCGCGCGGAAGAGGCCGTATTTGAAGTGGTGGTATTCGAGGTTGGCGAAGCTGTGGGACATGTTGGATTCGCCGGCGAGGAAGGGTTTCTCCCACAGGACGGCGCCGTTGCGCAGGATGCGGGAGGTGCCGCGGATGTCCTGCGGGACATTGCCGATGCGGATTTCCGGACCGAAACTGGCGGGACGGAGCTTGGAATGGGCAAGGAAGAGATAGTTGATCCGCTCGGTGACGTGGTCGGAAAACTCGTTGGCGACGGCAAAGCCGAGCCGGAAGGGCTGGCCATTGTCGGCGATGATGTAGATCCCGGCGATTTCGGGCTCCTCCCCGCCATCGGCGGCGAAGGCGGGCGAGATGAGATCGTCGCCCGGTGACGCGAGCTGCAGACCATTGCCCTTGTAGAACCATTCCAGCTGCACGCCCGTCTCGCCCCGCTTCGGCTTGCCGCCTTCGAGACCCATCCGAAACATCTTCATGGAGTCGGTCATCGCAGCCTCATCGGACGTGGCGGCGGCATGCATCGCGTCGCGTGTGGCGGCGGAACCGAGATGGGTGAGGCCGGTGCCGGTCAGGTGGAGATGCGCCGGATCGGGATGGGTGATCGGCGGCAGGAACCGGCCTTCCGCATATGCCGCCTGCAGATCGACGACACCCGCCACGCCCCGTGTCGTCACGACATCGGCGAACGTCCGGCCGGAGTTGGCAGCTTCACGTGCCAGATCGTAGACGCTCAACGCGCCGCGAACGGCACGGGCCGGCTCGCCCTCTTCCCTTACCGCGACCGTGATCGAGCCGTCCTCATTGCGGATCTGCGACATCAGCATGGTGTTCTCTCCCGTTTCAAATGCAAACGCCGCCATCTGATCGTGTCAGACGGCGGCGTGATCTCGAACGACCTGTAACCCTTTCGGGCGACGATCAGCCCTTGTTCTTGTTGTAGACGTCGAAGAACACGGCGGCGAGTAGAACCAGGCCCTTGACGAGCTGCTGGTAGTCGATGCCGAGGCCCATGATCGACATGCCGTTGTTCATGACGCCCATGATGAACGCGCCGATGACCGCACCGGTGATCTTGCCGACGCCGCCGGAGGCCGAGGCGCCGCCGATGAAGCAGGCCGCGATGACGTCGAGCTCGAAGCCGACGCCGGCCTTCGGGGTCGCGGAGTTCAGACGGGCCGCGATGATCATGCCGGCAAGGGCTGCGAGCACACCCATGTTCACGAAGGTCAGGAAGGTCAGGCGCTCGGTGTTGATGCCCGAGAGCTTCGCGGCCTTCTCGTTACCGCCCATGGCGTAGATGCGCCGGCCGATGGTCGAACGCGTGGTGATGAAAGTGTAGAGCGCGATGAGCAGCGCCATGACGATCAGTACGTTCGGGAAGCCGCGATAGGTCGACAGCTGGAAGCCGAGAAAAATCGCGACGACGCCGATGATGGCCATCTGGATCGCGAAGAACACGAAGGGCTCGTTCTCCGTACCATGCTTGTCATTGTTGCTGCGGTCCTTCAGGCCGAAATAGACGGCGAGGCCGACGAGGACGATGACCGCAACCAGCGCGAAGAGGTTGGTGACGATGGCCGGGTTGGGGTTCGCAAACCAGAGCAGGTCGGGAACGAAGCCCGTGGACAGGATCTGGAATTCCTTCGGAAACGGGCCGATCGGACGGTTCTGTAGGATGAGGTAGGTCAGGCCGCGGAACACGAGCATGCCAGCCAGCGTCACGATGAAGGACGGGATCTTCTGGTAGGCGACCCAGTATCCCTGGGCTGCGCCGACGAGACCGCCGAGCACCAGGCAAAGGGGCACCACGAGCGAATAGTGAATGCCCCATTTCACCATCATGACGGCCGAAAGGCCGCCGGTAAAGGCGACGATGGACCCGACCGAGAGGTCGATATGGCCGGCGACGATGATCAGCAGCATGCCCAGCGCCATGATGACGATGAACGAGTTCTGCAGGATCAGGTTGGTGATGTT
This sequence comes from Rhizobium sp. PP-CC-3G-465, assembly GCF_004343445.1. Lineage (NCBI taxonomy): Bacteria > Pseudomonadati > Pseudomonadota > Alphaproteobacteria > Hyphomicrobiales > Rhizobiaceae > Rhizobium > Rhizobium sp. PP-CC-3G-465. The sequence continues at coordinate 216,798 of NZ_SLYH01000001.1, read as the reverse complement.
GACGGGGCGGAACAGCACACCGCCGGTGACGAACTGGAAGAACAACATGATGACGACGAGCGCGACCAGAAGGCCGTATTCGCGTATGTTGGCTTTCAGATAGGCGCCGACGGACGGCTTGTTTGTTGGTGCGCTGGTTTCAAGGACCATTAGTGCTTCTCCCCGGAGCGCATGATGGCTCGCATGATGGATTCCTGGCTGGCTTCACCCTTGGGGAGCTCCGCGACGATGCGACCTTCGTTCATGACGTAGATGCGATCGCAGGTTCCCAGAAGCTCCGGCATCTCGGATGAGATCATGAGAATGCCTTTGCCCTCGGCAGCCAGCTGGTTGATGATGGAATAGATTTCGTATTTCGCACCGACGTCGATGCCGCGTGTCGGCTCGTCGAGGATGAGGATTTCGGGATTGGTGAACAGCCACTTGGACAGAACGACCTTCTGCTGGTTGCCGCCCGAGAGGTTCACTGTTTCCTGGTAGATCGAATGCGAGCGGATGCGCAGGCGCTTGCGATAGTCGGTGGCGACCTCGCGCTCGCGGTGTCCGTCGATCACGCCGCCATTGGCGACAGCCGGCAGGTTGGCGAGCGTCGTGTTGTGCATGATGTTGTTGTTCAGCACGAGGCCCAGATGCTTGCGGTCCTCGGTGACATAGGCAAGACCCGCCTCGATCGCCTTCTGGATGGTGCTCACATCGACCGGCTTGCCGTGCATCAGCACGTCACCGGTAATCTTGTGGCCCCACGAGCGACCGAAGATGCTCATCGCCGTCTCGGTCCGTCCGGCGCCCATCAGCCCGGCAATGCCGACGACTTCGCCGGCGCGAACCGTGAAGTTCACGTCATGCAGGAACTGCCGGTCGCGGTGGTGCTGGTGATAGACGTTCCAGTTCTTCACCTCCAGCAGCGTATTGCCGATCTTCGGCTCGCGCGGTGGATAGCGGTCGTCCATGTCGCGCCCGACCATGCCTTTGATGATCCGGTCTTCGCCGATATCCTCGTTGTGGCAGTCGAGCGTTTCCACCGTGCCGCCATCGCGCAGGATGGTGATCTTGTCGGCGACCGTCTTGATCTCGTTCAGCTTGTGCGAAATGATGATCGAGGTCATGCCCTGCTTGCGGAATTCCATCAGCAGGTGAAGCAGGGCTGCCGAATCCGTCTCGTTGAGCGACGCGGTCGGCTCGTCGAGGATCAGCAGGCGCACCTTCTTCGACAGCGCCTTGGCGATTTCCACCAACTGCTGCTTGCCGACGCCGATATCGGTGATCAGCGTTGCAGGCGATTCCTTCAGGCCGACCTTGGCGAGAAGCTCGCGCGTGCGGGCGAATGTTTCTTTCCAGTCAATGACGCCCTTGGTCGCCACCTCGTTGCCGAGAAAGATATTTTCCCCGATCGAGAGCAGCGGAACGAGCGCCAGTTCCTGGTGAATGATGATGATACCGAGATGCTCGCTGTCGGAGATGTCCTTGAACTGCCGAACCGAGCCGTCGTAAACGATGTCCCCGTCATAGCTGCCGGCGGGATAGACGCCGCTGAGCACCTTCATCAGGGTCGATTTGCCGGCACCGTTCTCACCCACGAGCGCGTGGATCTCGCCCTCGCGAACCTTGAGATTGACGTTGTCGAGCGCTTTCACGCCAGGAAACGTCTTGGTGATGCCCCGCATTTCGAGAATGTATTTGTCCATGTCAGGCGTTCCAGTGGCCGTCCGTCGTGTGATGAGGTGGGACCGGCCGAGGGTCAGGCTCCCCATATGCCAAAAGGGTCCGCGACGGGTATCGCGGACCCCATGATAGCGTGATCGCTTAGTTGTCGATCTGCTCGGCTGTGTAGTAGCCGGCGCCGACCAGAACGTCCTTGGCATTGGTCTTGTCGACGGCAACCGGCTTCAGCAGGTAGGCCGGGACGACCTTGACGCCGTTGTCGTAGGTCTTGGTGTCGTTGATCTGGGGCTCCTTGCCGCTGATCACGGCATCGACCATGCCAACGGTAACCTTGGCCAGTTCACGCGTGTCCTTGAAGATCGTGGAGTACTGTTCGCCAGCCATGATCGACTTGACCGAAGGCAACTCGGCGTCCTGGCCGGTGACGATCGGCATCGGCATGTCGCCGGAGCCGTAGCCAACGCCCTTCAGGGCCGAGATGATGCCGATCGAGAGACCGTCATAGGGGGAGAGAACGCCATCGACCTTTGCGTCCGTGTAGGTCGAGGACAGCAGGTTTTCCATGCGGGCCTGTGCAACGGCACCGTCCCAACGCAGCGTACCGACCTGTTCCATGCCAACCTGGCCGGACTTGACGACGATCTTCTTGGCGTCGATCAGCGGCTGGAGAACGGACATCGCGCCATCGTAGAAGAAGAAGGCGTTGTTGTCGTCCGGGGAGCCGCCGAAGAGTTCGACGTTCTTCGGCTCGGTCGCACCGTCCAGCTTCAGGCCGTTGACGAGCGTCGTTGCCTGGAGAACGCCGACCTGGAAGTTGTCGAACGTCGCGTAGTAGTCGACGTTGCCGCTGTCGCGGATCAGGCGGTCGTAAGCGATGACCTTGACGCCGGCTTCGTGAGCCTTGGCGAGAATGTCGGAGAGCGTCGTGCCGTCGATGGCGCCGATGACGAGAACCTTGGCACCCTTGGTGACCATGTTTTCGATCTGGGCAAGCTGGTTCGGGATATCGTCGTCAGCAAACTGCAGGTCTGCCGTGTAGCCGGCTTCCTTGAACAGCTTTTCCATGGTCTCGCCGTCCGAGATCCAGCGGGTCGAGGTCTTGGTCGGCATGGAAATGCCAACGGTGCCCTTGTCCTGCGCGAAAGCCGGGAAGGCGAAGGACGCGACGCCGATGGCGGCAGCGGCCAGAAGTGATGTAACCAATTTCATAAGGTCTCTCCCTGGAGTGTTGACCGCGCCGGCCTGGAGCCGTCGCGATATGTGCGGCGCTGGACGCACCCGGAACATCGTTCCAGGGTGGAGGGAAAATGGATGAAGAAATCCCCCCGGCTTTAACCTCCGCAAGCGCCGGCGCACACGGCGGCAAACTGGAATCAAACTCCATAACTGTCAAATACAATATTCGTGTAGGCGCATATTTTTTTTGGTATAATAAACGAAAAGAATGTGATTTTTAGCACGATGAGGACCTGGGAGGGTGACGCCACGTGGAAGATACGGAAAATCAAGGGCTTGTACCTTTTGGTCCATCAGCGCGCAATGTTTTCAAGTCGGGTTTGAAGCTCGTCCACCTGCATCTGATCCTCGCGATCGAAGATCGGGGCCAGATCAGTGCCGCTGCCGAGGCCTTGGGCATCTCGCAACCGGCAGCTTCACGCATGCTCGGAGAAATCGAATCGATCCTGCGGGCACCCCTTTGCGAGCGCGTGGCGCGAGGCGTCGAACTCACGCCCTACGGCAAGGCGCTCGCCCGACGCGCGCGCACCATCTTCCTCGAACTTCGTGAAACCGCCCGCGAGATCGGCGAGCTGAAGACGGGCCGTGGCGGCTCGGTCTCGCTCGGCTCGGTCACGGGCCCTGCCCTGCATCTCGCCGTGCCCGCCATGCACCAGGTGACGACGGCCTATCCCGGCATCGAGATCAGCATCCAGGTGGAGAACAGCAACGTGCTGATCCGCGAGCTGATGGCAGCGCGCCACGATTTCGTCATCGGCCGTATTCCCGACGATATCGATCCTCGCCAGTTCGACCTTGTGGAAATCGGCTCGGAAGACGTCTGTCTCATCGTCCGCGAGGGCCATCCTCTGCTCGAAAAGCCGGTCATCGTGCACGAGGACCTGCCGGGCTACGACTGGGTGTTCCAGCCGGCCGGCACGCTGCTGCGGCGATCCGTGGAGGATAGTTTTCTGACGAGCGGCGTGCCGCTGCCGACCACGACGATCAACACGTCCTCGATCATCCTGACTCTTTCCATCGTGCGCAACACCAATGCGATTGCGCCCGTGGCCAAGGACGTGGCGGAACTGGTGGCCAGTAACGGAACGTCCATCGGCGAGATCCGCATCCTCCCGATCGATTTCGCCATCACCATCCGCCCCTACAGCCTTATCACGCCCCGCGGTCGCGAACTGCCGCCGAGCGCCAAGCTCCTCTACGACCTGATCCTTCAAGAAAGCAAAGGCTGACAGGCGTCCGCTTTCGGCATGGACAGGCTTACGCAATCCTGTCGTGCTTGGCTTGCGAGGAAGACAATCCGCTGCGCCACATCAGCGTGCAGCCCCAGCCGGAAGGGACGGGTATGTTCGGCAAATCGCTCTTCCAGTCCGTGCTTGAGCGCATAGAGGCGGAAGACCCGCGGGAAGATGCCGAGGCAACCCCGCGTTCAGGCATCGCAGGCTTCAATGCGGGCCTCGCCTTCGATACAGAACGCGCCGCCGGCGGCGATGCCGTGCGACAAGCCTATGCCGATATGGATGAAGCGGTGAGCGCTGCGCCGGAACCGCCGCTTCCGCGACCCGCTCCGGTTCTCCGAGCGGCAAAGCCCCTGCCCCGGCAACGCCCCGCCCACCTCGACCGGCTGACACCCGCTCAGGTCGCCGAAGATCTTGAGCTCTCGAATGCCGACACGCCGGTAACGCTCGCGGAAAAGCGCCGGGCTTTCGCCAACCGTAACCATCCGGATCGCCACGCGCCGGACGATAGAGAGGCAGCGACGACGCGGATGACGATCGCCAACATGCTGGTGGACGAAGCATTGCGCCGGCTGAAGCGCGGCCTGCCGATCGGCATGACACCACAGCGCCCCCGATAGAGCGCGCCTCGAGCTTTGAACGTCAGACCTTCGGCTCGTCCTTCGACAGCGCGTCGGGATCTGCGAGCGGCTGCGTATCGACGGCCGTCGCCTGCGGCACGACCTCGGTCGATGGCGTCGTCGGCTTGAAGAACACGATCAGCGTGGCCGAGGTATAGGCGGTGACGGCCAGGAAGATCATGCCCCAGGTCGAGGCGCCGTTCCAGAACTCGACCGCCGTCCAGAGCGCGCAGCTCCCGACGATCAGCAGCCGCCTCCAGAGAGGACGATAGAAAGGATGATCCGGGTCGATGAACTTCTGCATGCGTCCTCTTGGATGACCAAACGTCTGCCGAGCGCGCCATATCACGGGATCGCGTCGCTCTGCGCAGATGACATGCGCAAAAAACATCGCAAGCGCAAGGGTACCGGCTTGACGGGTAGGAAGAAGACGGAATAAAAATTCCAAAAATTAATCCAGATCAATGTTTCGTTCCGGAGGACTCGACATCGATCAGGACGACGCGACGCCTCGGGAGGAGACGGCGTTGCCGGCACTTCCCCTCCTCGACATGCCTGATCCGCCGTGAGCGGATCGCCAAGCGCTTCCAGCGGAGTGAGCGCATCATTCCGCGTCCTCTTGGCTCTCGGGCCGAGCTATCGAAAGTGGTAACATGACTGTGAGATTTGGTCTCCTCGGCGCCGGCCGTATCGGCAAGGTTCATGCCAAGGCCGTCAGCAGCGATGCTCATGCGCGCCTCGTGGCTGTTGCCGATGCGTTTCCCGCGGCCGCACAGGCGATTGCCGACAGCTACGGCTGCGAGGTCCGCACCATCGAGGCGATCGAGGCGGCCGACGATATCGACGCCGTCGTCATCTGCACGCCCACCGATACCCATGCCGACCTGATCGAACGCTTCGCCCGCGCCGGCAAGGCGATCTTCTGTGAAAAGCCGATCGATCTCGACGTCGGGCGCGTGCGCGATTGCCTGAAGACGGTCGCCGAGACGGACGGCAAGCTGATGGTGGGCTTCAACCGCCGCTTCGACCCGCATTTCATGGCCGTGCGCCAGGCCATCGATGACGGCCGCATCGGCGATGTGGAAATGGTGACGATCATCTCGCGCGATCCCGGCGCCCCGCCGGTCGATTACATCAAGCGCTCCGGCGGCATCTTCCGCGACATGACCATCCACGACTTCGACATGGCGCGCTTCCTGCTTGGCGAAGAGCCGACCATCGTCACGGCCCATGCCGCTGTGCTGGTCGATCCCGATATCGGCACCGCCGGCGATTATGACAGCGTATCCGTGATCCTCGAAACGGCCACCGGCAAGCAGGCGATCATCTCGAACTCGCGCCGCGCGACCTATGGCTACGACCAGCGCATCGAAGTGCACGGCTCCAAGGGCGTCGTCTCGGCGGAAAACCAGCGCGCCGTCTCGATCGAGATTGCCAATGGCGACGGCTACACACGCCCGCCCCTGCACGATTTCTTCATGACCCGCTATACCCAGGCCTATGCCAACGAGATCGCGAGCTTCATCTCCGCCATCGAGACCGGCACGCCGATCACACCCTCCGGCGCGGACGGCCTCGCCGCGCTCGCACTCGCGGAAGCCGCGCTGCGTTCCGTCAAGGAAAAGCGCCAGATCGCCGTCGAGATCTGAGCTCAAGCGGCCCTCACCCCCAGGGAAGCCATCAATAGGTCTTCGGCAGGGCGTCCAGTTCCGCAAGGAATGTCTGTGCGCTCTGCCGCGTCTCCCGCTTCTTCTCCGGACTCATCCGCGCCCATGCGGCATAGACAGGCCCCAGCCGGTGATTGCCCTTCAGCTTGTCCGCGTTGCGGTCGAGGAAATCCCAGTAGAGCGCATTGAACGGACAGGCATCCTTCCCCGTCTTTTTGCGCACGTCGTAGGCACAGCCTTCGCAATAGTCCGACATGCGGTTGATGTAGTTGCCCCCCGCGGCATAGGGCTTCGACCCGAGAAAGCCGCCATCGGCAAACTGGCTCATGCCGATGACGTTCGGCAGTTCCACCCATTCATAGGCATCCGCATAGACCTCAAGATACCACTGGTGGATCTCGAGCGGCCGGACGCCGGCCAGCATGGCGAAATTCCCCGTGATCATCAGCCGCTGGATATGGTGGGCATAGGCATTGTCGCGCGTCTCCGTGATCACCTGTCGCAGGCAGGCCATGCGTGTCTCGGCCGTCCAGTAGAAATCCGGCAGCGCACGATCGGCCTCCAGAAAATTCATCTCCCGGTAGTCCGGCATCTTCAGCCAGTAGACGCCGCGAATATACTCCCGCCAGCCGATGATCTGGCGGATGAAGCCTTCCACCGCATTCAGCGGCGCGTCGCCGGCAAGATAGACGGCCTCTGCCCGCCGACAAAGATCCAGCGGATCGAGCAACCCGGCATTGAGGTAGAACGACAGCAGCGAATGGCTGAGCACGGGATCGCCCGAGAGCATGGCATCCTGCCGCTCCCCGAACCGCGCCAGGTGATCGACCATGAACCTGTCCCGCAGCGTCTCCGCCTGCGCTCGGCTGACGGCGAAGTCGAAGCCTTCGAGCCGCCCGAAATGCGCGCCGAACCGCCGCCCGACAAGCTCCAGCACGTCCTTGGTGATCGCATCCGGTTTGAACCCCTTGCGCGGCTGCGAGAACAGATCGAGCGTCGCGGGTTTGCGGTTGTCGGCGTCGAAGTTCCAGCGCCCGCCGGCCGGCGTGTTGCCCTCCATCAGCAGCCCGGTCTTCACCCGCATCTCCCGATAGAACGTCTCCATCCGCAACTGCCGCCGCCCGCCGGCAAAGGCTGCGAATTCGGACCGGGAACAGAGAAACCGCGTGTCGTCGCGGATTTCGACCGGAACGTTGAACGCCCGCTGCCAGCCGTCCATCATCTCCAGCACGCGGAACTCGCCCGGTTCTGTCACGATGACACGGTCCGGCCGCAGATCCGAGACGGCACGACCGACCTCACCGCCGAACGAGCCGCTATTCCCTTCGTCCTCCAGGTGCACATACCGCACCGTCAGCCCGCTCGCCCTGAGATCCTCGGCAAAGTGACGCATGGCGGAGAAGAGAAAGGCGATCTTCTTCGGATGATGCCGCACATATTGCGCCTCCTCCATAATCTCGCACATCAGCACCACATCATCCGCCGATGCCTCGGCGAGGCTCGACATCTCCGGCGATAGCTGATCGCCGAGGATGAGGATCAGGTTGCGAACGTTGTCACCGCTCATCGCACATCCCCTCCCGCCATCTGCGGCGTACGCGATGCCGCCGCTACCATGCGATCTCCGTCCCGTCATAGGCGAAGAATTGCCCCGTCTGCGCCGGCGAAAGGCCATCGACGACAGCGAGAAGCGCAGAGGCCGCCTGCGCTGGCGAAACCTTTTGGGCGTGCCGCCCATGCAGGGCCGTCAGGCTTGTTTCCACCGTGCCAGGATGCAGGGACACGACGACGCTCTCAGGGCATGTGCGGGAGATCTCGATCGCCGCCGTCCGAACGATCTGGTTGAGCGCAGCCTTCGCCGAACGATAGGATATCCACCCTCCGAGCCTGTTGTCGCCGATGGACCCCACCCGCGCCGAAAGCGTCGCGAACACGCAGCGCCGATCCCGTGGCAGCAGAGGCGCAAAATGCTTGATCAGCAGCGCCGGCCCGATCGCGTTCACCGCAAACTGCCGCGCCATGACGGCGGGATCGATCGCCCGGATCGTCTTCTCCGGTCCATGCCCGTCGATCTCCAGCGCTCCGGTCGCATCGAACACCAGATCCACCGATCCCATCCGCTCCGAAACGCCAAGTGCGGCAGCCCGCACAGACCCCTCCTCCGTCACATCCATCCCGTCATCCCGCCGCGATAGCCCGACCGCCTCACCACACATCGGATCACCCTCAAGCGCCGCCAGAACCGCAGCCCCGATCCCGCCGCTGGCCCCGAGAACCACCGCCCGATACCCTTCCCGAAACCCCCGCATCCCGTCCTCCCGGCCACACCTGCGCCGTTGACCCACCAGCAGGCCCGTCATCCAAATCCGAGAACATCTACGCCCCACGCCCCCAACCGGATCTCCACCGCCACCTCACCAAACCCACCCCACCTGATTTTCCACCAATCCCCCTCTTCCCCATTGATGCCGACCCAAACCTAAGCTATGAACCCCTCATCCACCCGGCAAAGCCGGTTGCTGCACCCGTAGCTCAGCTGGATAGAGTGTTGGATTCCGATTCCAAAGGTCGCAGGTTCGAATCCTGCCGGGTGCGCCATTTCCCTTTCCTAATTTATTGTATTCATTTCCATTTTGGTGATAAAACTACTTATACGGGGACAACGCTCCCGCAAACGCGCTGATCAAAACGACCAATCCTGAAATGACCAATGGCCAGATCGATATGCCATCGACAAGATGAAGCACTACCGGATCGTGGATAGCGGCGATGCGCTGGACAAGGGTATCGGCTGCATAACCGTCGAGCGCTACAAATGGCTTGCAGAGGAGCTAATAACAGCGAAACTGTTCAAGCCGGATACCGATTACACCAAGGCCTTCGACACCCGCTTTTCCTGCAAGGGCGTGGGTCTGAGCTTGAAGACATCGTAGTCCGCTCGGAGAGGCTTTACAGAAGCCGGTCGCGAAACTTAATTTTTGCGACCGGATTTCACGAACAGGCATGGGATGTAGGTTTCCTGCAGCTAACAGGATCAGTTTATAGTAATTTAGCCGTTCCTGCGCCGTCTTTATTATCGGGACCCAATTTTAATGGACAGGATACTTTTCTCTCTTCCGGTGCATGATCGGCCGGATATTGTTCGCGATCAGATTGAGAACATTAATTACTTCTGCCCTGGATCTTTAATCTGCCTGCATGTGGCCGAGGGCGCCGCTGCAAGTCGTGATGAATTCGCGCGTGGCTGCGATTTCGAAAACGTCGTTCTCAACCCTCATTCTCTTGGTTTCACCCTGTCCGATGGACTTATGCACACGCATGTCAGCAATTTCCTGCATATGCTCGATACGGGGCTTCCCTTCGACAAGGTCGTGCTGATCTCTTCTGATGAAATGCTCGTCAAAGACGGTCTTGGTGACTATGTTTCCAGATACCCGCTTGGCGTACATGCCGAGGTTCTCGATCTCGCCACCGACTGGGGCGTGTTCAATCCGGAGCTTTTGCAGACTGCCGCAATGCAGGGGTTTTTGAAGACACTCGGGCTTCCCCTTTTTTTCGGCGGTCAGGCAGAAGGGCAGTTTTTCAGCAAAAGTATCTTCGGCCTGTTGACGAAGCTCTTCATGGAAAACTTCCCGATGAAGCCTTGTGGCTTTCCAACCGAGCAGGTTATCGGGCCAACCATGGCCGCTCGATATTTCGTGACCCATACCAATGGCGTACCGCCGGTCACACTTTCAAACAAATCCAACCCCCTGGTCATCTCGGACGAGGTCATCGCACAGGTCCGAAGCGGCAAGGGTACCATCTTTGCGAAACGACGCCCGGGTGCGCTACGGTCTCCTCATATAGGTGCATCTGTGCTGAAAGGCGTTTTCAGCGTCACGCATGTTCCCCGTGAGGATTGCGATCTTCGCCGACATATTCGCAGTCTGATGATCCAGGACGCAACGCGATGATATTGTTTTCTCTTCCCGTACATGAAAAGCCTGAAATCGTTCGGGATCAGGTCGAAAATATCCGCTATTTTTGCCCTGAGGCTCTCATTTGCATCCACGTTTCCTCCGGTGCTACGGTCGACAAGGACGAATTCCGCCGTCAGTGCGATCTGGAAAACGTTTTCGTCAATCCCAGTTCCTATGAGACCATCTGGTGTGAAGGACTGATGCATACGCATGTCAGTAACTTCCTCCATGCTCTCGAACAGGGACGCCGCTTCGATAAAGTCGTGCTGCTCTCCTCCAACGAATTGCTGGTGAAACCCGGACTTGCCGCTTACGTGGCAGACTATTCGATCGGCAGCCAGACCGAGATCTATGACACAGCCACTGACTGGGGATCGTTCCGTTCGGACGTGCTGAGTGCGATCCCGATGCGCAAGTTCCTGTCAAGGCTCGATATGAAGGGTTATTTTGGCGGACAAGCGGAAGGGCAGTTCTACGATACGAAGATCTTTGCGCATATCACCAGGATGTTCATCGATCACTTTCCAATGGCACCGTGCGGCTTCCCCAGCGAGGAAGTTATTCCGCCGACCATTGCAGCCCATTATGCCATGAATGGTATGGACGCAGCCTTACCGATAACGTTCTGCGACTACTGCACGAACCTCGCCATCTCAACCGAGATCATCGATCAGATCAGAGCGGGTACAGGGACAGTTTACGCCCGCCGTTATCTCAAGGCCTTGCGGTCCCCTCACATGGGCATCTGCTCGATGCCGGGCGTCTTCAGCGTCAAGCGCATTCCCCGTGAAGACTGCGATCTGCGCCGCTATGTGCGCAGCCTGATGGTTTGATTGCCATATGACCGACCAGCGCCATCGGCTGCGCCGGGTTGGCCGCAAGCATTCATTGCGATATCGGACAAGAATGCCAACAAACGCCGCAAAGTATGGAAGGGGGACAATGGCATCGATCCGACCGGTCAACAATGACGACGTTGAGCATCTTTCGGAAATTGAGAGGTCTGCCGCGCAAATCTTTCGGAAATGGCCCGGATTGGAGTGGCTGGCGGAGGGAGATGTAATGTCCGCAGAGAGGCATCTTGAACTGGCGCGACACTATTTCAGTTGGGTTGCCGTTGATGAAGACGACTTTCCGACTGGCTTCTTGCGCGCCGAACGCGCGGGTGATGAGATGCACATCTGGGAAATATCCGTTTCCGCGAACCGTCAGGGCGAGGGCATGGGTTTGGCATCACTCCAGAAAGCTATCGCCGAAGCGCGAGACACACGTTTTTTGGCGGTTACTCTCACGACATTCTCCGAGGTGCCTTGGAATGCGCCATTCTACCAGCGGCTGGGCTTCCAGAAATTAGCAGCCGACGATGTCGGGAAGAGATTGAACGGGCTTCTTCAAGTGGAGGTTGATCATGGCCTGCCGATTGCTCAGCGATGCGCGATGCGCCTCATGCTTTGACAATATATGGCCGTGACCGAGGTCTGTTTAGGGCCGACAGCAGACGTTAGTTGGCAGCGACGGTCGCTAGCCACAAGCGTGCCAACGTAACGTCCGCATTGTGACGTGCCCATCCATGCCCGGCATCTATGACATGCAGCGAGACGACAGCCCCAGCCTGTGTAAATTGTTTAGCGAGGACGGCAGCGTCGTCATGGCGTCGGCGCTCGTCGTGCTTTCCTGCTACGATCAGGATCGGTTTCGCCGGCATATCTGGGAAACTGAAATTCGGGGACAGCGGTTCGGGGCGCATGAGAACTGCCCCTGCGAACCTCTCAGGAACGACCGACATTAACGCTTCGGCAAATATCGCCCCGCTGGAATATCCCACCACAATGACCTCACCTGATGTGGGCAGATCCACCTCGACCTCTTGCGAAACCCACTTCGTCGCCAGATCCAGCACCTCGGTGACAATAATGCTGCGATCAGAGCGGCGCTTAAAGAAGGTGAAGCCGTCTGCCTGTGCAAATGTGCCCCGAGGGGCAATTATGCGCGCCTGAGGTGCCAGCTGGTGACAGAATTCACTCAAATCAGTCTCGTCTCGGCCTGAGCCATGGAGCGCGAGAATTGTTAGCATAGCTTGTTTCCAGCGTCGTATGCGAGCAACCGATCAAACCCGACACCGAGCCTACCAAGGCCTTCGATACCTGCTTCTCCTGCAAGAGCGTCGGTCTCGACCTTACCCCGGAGCATCGAGCCGCCGAAGTTCAGGACAAAAAAACCGGCCGAGCGAACGCGGCCGGTTTTCGGGTTGAAGGGCTTTGAGCCTCAGGCGGCGTAGCGCTGGTGGGTGTTGGAGGAGCGGCCACCGAGGGTAAAGTGGGAGATCAGTTCGCGCAGGCGGGCGCTTTCGCTGGCGAGTGTGCTTCCGGCGGCGCTGGTTTCTTCCACCATGGCGGCGTTCTGCTGCGTTACCTGGTCCATCTGGTTGACGGCGATGTTGACCTCGGCAAGGCCGGTCGACTGCTCGCGGGCCGAGGTGGCGATGGCCTCCATGTGGCCGTTGATCTCGATCACATGCGCCTCGATCGTCTTCAGCACGTCGCCAGTGTCGCGCACCAGCTTGACGCCGCTTTCGACTTCGGCCGTGGAATTGCGAATGAGATCCTTGATTTCCTTGGCGGCTTTGGCCGACCGCTGCGCGAGTTCCCGGACTTCCTGCGCGACGACGGCAAAGCCGCGGCCGGCTTCTCCGGCCCGCGCCGCCTCGACGCCGGCGTTCAGCGCCAGCAGGTTCGTCTGGAAGGCGATTTCGTCGATCACGCCGATGATCGAGGAGATCTGGCTCGACGAATGTTCGATACGGCCCATGGCGGTCACGGCCTCGGCAACGACTTCGCCCGATCGGGACGCGCTCTTGTTGGCGTGCGACGCCACTTCGCGGGCCTCGTTGGTGCGCATGGAGGACTGACCGACATTCGCGGTGATCTGGTCGAGTGCGGCGGCCGTCTCCTCGAGCGAGGCCGCCTGCTGCTCGGTGCGGCGCGAGAGGTCGTTGGCGCTTTCGCTGACTTCGCGGGCTCCGTTGTCGATCTGGTCGGCAGCCAGGGCAACGGCGCCGAGCGTCTCGTCGAGCTGGGAGACGGCTGCATTCAGGTCGTGGCGGAGAGCTTCGAAATCCGGGGCGAAGGGCACATCGAGACGGAAGGAGAGATCGCCGGCCGCCAGACGGCGCAGGCCGTCCGCAAGGCTCGATGTCGCCTGATCGAGACGCGCCTGCGCGGCACGTTCGGCCTCGGCCGAATGACGCTCACGGTCGGCCTCGGCGGTGCGCCGCAGGGATTCGGCCTGGTTCTGGAGCTCCTTATTGCTCACAGCTGCAGCCCGGAAGACTTCGACCGCGCTGGCCATCTGGCCGATTTCGTCGGAGCGCTGGGCGTAGGGAATCGCACTGTCGGTGTCGCCCTTGGCAAGGCCTGTCATCGCGGTCGTGATCGCGTGGATCGGGCTGGCGATCCCGCGCAGGATGTAGAGCGTCGAGGCGATCAGAAGGGTCGCGACGATGCCGATCAGGATGAAGGTCAGCACGGTTGCGTCGGCCGAGGTCGCATGCATGAGGTTCGTGGACTCGGTCACCTGCGTGGTGTTTTCGACGATCAGTTCGTCGAGACCCGTCTCTGCGGGTGTGATGATGCCACCCATGGATTCGAGCATGCCGTTAGCCTGCTGGAAATTGCCCACCTTGGCGAGCGCGATCATGTCATCGCCGGCCTTGCCGTAGGCGGCGAGGCTGTCCGTCACGCGCTGCAGAAGCGCGCGCTCGGAATCGGAACCGATGTAAGGCGTGTAGACCTCCACAGCACGCTGGATACGGAGGCGCGCTTCGCTCAGAAGCGCTTCAGCCTTTTTCGTCGCTTCCGGCGTCAAAGCCGCGAGATACTGGAAATAGCCGAGCCGCATGGACACGAGCTCGATGCGGATATCCTTGACGGCCGAGACGGCCGGAAACACGTCCGTGACGACATTGTCCGAAATCGCTCGCGTTTTTGACAGCGATTGCAGCGTCACGACGGAGAAAATCGCCGTGAGGACGGCGATGGCGGCGAAGATGCCGATAAGCGATGTACGGATGGATGGCCTTGTCACGAAACACCTATAATGGACGGACGCACATCCGCCCGGCCATCATGACCAGGGAAGCGCAACGGCACCGACCTACATCGCGGCGTTTGGCGGCAGTATGCTGTTCAACCCTTAAGTTTAGGTAACGCAGGATTTTCTAATATTAGAATTATCTGTTTTTCTGCAGCATCCTCCGAAGCAGGCAAAGCCTGACCGCCGGAATGCACGAGAAGCGGCAAAACGATACTAAATACGTACACTCAACGGCCCGATAGGCGGCTGGCCGTTTCCGCCTCCTTGCCGGCACCCGCAGCACCGACAATGGCGAGGTAGATTAGAGCGCCGACCAGGGTCAGCGGCCAGAATACGTAGGCAAGAATGGTCAGCGGCCAACTTGCATTGCGAAAGTCTCCGCTTTCGTAGAAGGCCATTGCAACGAGGGCCAGAACGACAAGACAGCCGAACCACATCCACGCCATCATCACATAGGAGACGTAGAGAAGCCCCCAGAGAGCCAGCGACATCAGAATGGCGGCTAGAAGCGCCATCAGGCGCAGCGTGGGTCGAAACCCGTATCGACGATGTCGCATGCCTGCAAACCTCCGGCCACGCGGATGAAGCCGCCGGCAAAATATAAGTCACGGCTATCACAGTGCACACGGCCGGCAACAGACGCAAGCCTTGTCTAAGTTAGTTGACGTTTACCTTAATCGGAGAAACGGCGGCAAAAGCTTGGGCAGCGCTGAGCCTTCGCATACAACCCGGCACATGCCGAAGACAGCACCTTCACGTTGCGATAAATGCGCTTGGCAACGACATCGTGCGCTTTAAGCTTGCGTCCTTGCCCGGCCTCCTATTATTTAAGTCAGCGTTGACGAACTTACCGGGAACACCGATGCCAGCCTGGATCTTCTCCTGCGAATTCTCTCTTCTCGGATGGGCCGCACGTCGGCCGGACGAGGTGTCACGTTTCGCCCCGACGCTGCGCATCTTGGCGCTGGCTTTCGCCGTCTTCCTGTCGCTGGCCGCCTGGGCCCTCATCATCGCCGTTATCGTCTGGCTCATTCCCTGAGCATTGGATCCAAGGCCCGATCAGCGTCGAGGGATATTGAGAACGCGACGAGAGGCATGAGTGCGCACGGTGTCGCAGTCCGCATTCGGGAAGGTATGGTCATCGACGTAAACGCTTGAAAGGCTACCCGCCGGGAAGGATCAGCCTTCGGCAGCCGTGCCGATCAACGTTGTCTCCTCTTCCTTCAACGCTATGCCGCTCAACTGTCGGCGCAGGGACTCGTTCACGAGCCACATGGCCTTGCGGGCGGCAAGTGGCGGAACAAGGCCGCCCTCGCGAATGTTGGAAATACAGTTTCGCTCCGCATCCGAGCGTCCGGGCAACGGCCCATGCGTCAGGTAGACGCCGAGGCTATCGGCCGACGACAAGCCCGGTCGCTCCCCGATCAGCACCAGCACGAGACGCGCCCGCAAAAGCGCGCCGATCTCGTCGCCGACGGCCACGCGCGCGTTCTGGACAAAGGTGACCGGACCGACCGTAAGCCCAGCGCTGCGGAGAAGCGGCAGGAGCGCAGCCAGAAACGGCACGGCATTCACATGCACCGCCGTTGCCGAAAGACCGTCGGCAACGACGATCCCGATATCGACGCCCTCGGCCTGCAAGGCGCCCAGACGCTCCCGATCGTCATCGGCAAGCCGACGTCCGAGGTCGGGCCGCCGGAGATAGGTCATCCGATCCGGTGCAGCACTGCGGACCGAGACGCTCTTGAGGCCGATGGCCTCCAATGCGTTCGCCAGGGTCTTCACGTCGAAGCCCGCATGCACAGCATCGCGGGCTCGGGCATGCGCATAGGCGAACTTCAACACCTCCTCCGTCGGCATAGACGCACCGACGCGGCCGAGGCCCACACGGGCGTCCGTCAGCGCGGTCAGTGCCGTATTCCTGTTCTCCGGCAAACGGACCGCATGGGCGGTTTGAAGATCCTTCGCCATATCAGGACGCCTCCAGAATGGTGAGCAAGGGATGGTCGAGCCCATGATGGGTCAGTTGACCGGCAGCGTCCGTCAGCCCCATGCGCTGCAGCCACGCCTCGAACTCCGGCGCGCGCTTGAGGCCGAGAACCTCGCGGATGTAGAGCTGGTCGTGGAACGAGGTCGACTGGTAGTTCAGCATGATATCATCAGCGCCGGGAACGCCGATGACGAAGTTGACGCCGGCAGCTCCCAACAGCGTCAGCAGCACGTCCATATCGTCCTGGTCCGCTTCGGCGTGGTTGGTGTAGCAGATGTCGCAGCCCATCGGCACGCCGAGCAGCTTGCCGCAGAAATGATCCTCCAGCCCTGCCCGCACGATCTGCTTGCCGTCCGCCAGATATTCCGGGCCGATGAAACCGACGACCGTATTGACGATCAGGGGATCGAACGCGCGGCAGACGGCATAGGCGCGGGCCTCGCAGGTCTGCTGATCGACGCCGTGATGACCGCCGGCCGAGAGCGCGGACCCCTGCCCCGTCTCGAAATACATGACATTGTCGCCGACGGTTCCGCGCTTGAGCGAAAGGGCGGCGTCGCGCCCTTCCCGCAGCACGTCGAGCGTCACGCCGAACGAATGGTTGGTCTTCTGCGTGCCGGCCACCGACTGGAACACCAGATCGATCGGCACGCCCCGCTCGATCATGCCGATCGACGAGGTCACATGCGTGAGGATGCACGTCTGCGTGGGAATGTCGTAGCGATGCACGATCTCGTCCAGCATATGGTTGAGGTCGCTCAGCACCGCAATGTTGTCGGAAGCGGGATTGATGCCGATCACCGCATCGCCGCAGCCGTACAACAGCCCATCGACGATACTGGCCGCAATGCCGCGCTTGTCGTCATAGGGATGGTTCGGCTGCAGCCGCACCGCCATCGTGCCGGCCAAGCCGATCGTGTTGCGGAAGCGCGTGACGACGCGACATTTCCGGGCGACGAGAATGAGATCCTGGTTGCGCATCAGCTTCGATACGGCCGCGACCATCTCGGGCGTCAGCCCGCGAGACAGCGCGGAGAGAACGGCCGGGTTCGCGACCGGCGTCAGCAACCAGTCCCGGAACTGCCCGACCGTCATGTGCGCAACCGGACGAAACGCGGTCGCGTCATGGCTGTCCATGATCAGCCGGGTGACATCATCGGCCTCGTAAGGAATGAGCGCCTCGGTGATAAACTGCTTCAGTGGCACGTCGGCAAGGCACATGCGGGCAGCAACGCTTTCTTCCGCGCTCGACGCCGCGACCCCGGCCAGTACATCGCCGGAGCGAAGCGGCGTAGCCTTGGCCATCAGCTGCTTCAGGTCGGCAAAGGCCCACAGGGTTCCCCCGGCAATGATGCGATAGGTCACGCGTCGTCTCCGCTTCATGCATCCGGACGACGACCGCCGAGCGACACTGCGCGTAACCCGGATCTCGCCATTCACTTCAGGACCGTCTGATACAGACCACGGTACGCCGAGCACCGCAAGGCAGAAATCGCTGCGGCGCACAATGCTTGCCGCACCGCAAGGAAAAATCACTTTCTTTGTTCAATGTGTTAGCCGTGACGGACCATAATTCGGGGCCGACGGAAGCCTGTCCTGCCATCGGAAAGCCTTGATATCCTTTGACAGTCAGTGCAGGTGCACTCTAAGAACACCGCATCGAACGGGCGCCCACGGCGCATATTTCATCTTTCAGATTTTCATTTCGAGGATATTCATGGCTGCCGGAAACTGGTTGGACCTCTTGAAAGGAACATCAAGCAAAAGCGCGACAGCGTCCCTCTTGCAAAGGGCGGATGCGGCGAACGCCGTCCACAATTGGGCAGAAGCTGCGCGTCTCTATGAACAGGTCCTCAAGGCCGATCCAACGAAAGTTGCGATCTGGATCCAGCTCGGTCATTGCCGTAAGGAAATGGGCGACATCGGCAGTGCCCGCAGCGCCTATGTGACCGCGAGCGAACTGGCACCCGATCAGTCTGAAGCTTACTTCCACCTTGCACATATGCTCCGCTTTCGCGGCGACATGTGGGGTGGATACGAGAACTTCCTCAAAGCCTTCGAGGCCGACGGCAACCCGGAAGCCGAAAAGGAACTGGGCCTGATGCTCGGTTCGGAATATTCCTATCCGGAAACGATCCGGATGATCGACGAGGTCTTCACCACGGAAGACTATCTCGAGCTGAACGGCGATATCGCATCGGCTGGCGTCGATCCGCGCCTCCACTACATCCTGTTCGGCTGGAAGGAAAAGCGGTCTCCCTCCCATATCTTCGACCCATGGTATTACGAGCGCCAGTACCGCAAGTACGTGAAGCCCGGCACCATGCCGCTGCTCCACTACGTCAAGAACCGCAGCAAGGGCTTTCGCGGCAACGCGCTCAGCGAAAAGCGCTGGTTCACGGCAAAGGCGCCGGAAAGCGACGCGTGGGACGCCCTCGCGCCAGCCATCCTCGGCGACAAGACGCGCGCCGTCGTCATCCTCCCGGTCTACAAGGGCTACGACGAAACGCTCGCCTCGGTCTATCACGCACTCGCCGCACGCGGCGAAGCGGCCTACAGCCTCCTCGTCATCAACGACTGCGGACCTGACAAGAAGCTCAACGCGGAACTGGCACGCCTCGGCGAAAAGGGCCTGTTCGACTATCACCTGAGCGAGAAGAACCGCGGCTTCGTCCAGACCTGCAACCACGCCATCGCAGATCTCTCGGGCGGCCTCGACGTGGTGCTCCTCAACTCCGACGCCTTCGTATTCCCCGGTTGGTTCGAGCGAATGATCGCCCATGCCGACAAGGATCCGAGCGTCGCCACCATCACGCCGCTCTCCAACAATGCAACGCTCTGCAGCTACCCGCTGCGCGACAAGAACAACCTCCTGTCGCTCGAATGCACGCCGGCCGAAATGAACGATATCGCCGGGCGCGCCAATGCGGGCGTCGCGGTGGAGGCACCGACCGGCGTCGGCTTCTGCTTTTACATGCGCCGCTCGGTTATCGAGGAAATCGGCGCGCTCGATCCCGTCGCCTTCAAGGTCGGCTATGGCGAAGAAAACGACTTCTGCATGCGCAGCCTGAATGCGGGATACAAGAACCTGCTCGCCTGCGACGTCTTCACCTTCCACGTCGGCTCCGTCTCCTTCTCCTCCTCCAAGGCGGAGAATTTCGATGCCGGGCAAAAGGCGCTGCTGCGCAAGCATCCGAACTACCCGTCGCTCGTGCGGTATCACTTCGAAGCCGACCCCGCACTGACGGCCCGCCGCACGCTGGATCGTGCGCGGCTGATCGACATGGCCAAGGGCGCGGCCCTGATGGTCACCCACAACTGGGGCGGCGGCATCGACACCTACCTGAAGGACAAGGCCGCCGAACTCGCCTTGCTCGGCACCAAGTCGCTGATGATGAAGGTCCATGATAACCACATGGTCTCCTTCTCGCAGGACGACATCTACGTGCCGAACCTCGTGGACATCGACATGCGCACGGAGATGGCCTTCGTGTTGCAGTTGCTCGCCGACCTTTCCCCGAGCCGCATCATGGTGAACTCGTTCGCCGGCCTGACCTGGGAATTCCACAGCGCCCTGCTCGCATCGCTCTCCAGCCTGAGCGCGGAAAAGACGCTGGTGCTCCATGATTACTCGGCCATCACCCACCACTACCAGCTGATCCGTCCCGACCAGATCTACGCCGGCCTGCCGACCATGGCGGATCTGCGCCAGTGGGCGCTGATGAAGAACCCGCAGGCGACCGACCCCTGCGATCCCGACATCCGCCACGCCGCCTACAACGCGTTTCTGGTGGATGCCAAGGTCGAGTCACCCAGCAAGGCGTCGGCCGAGATCTTCCGCACCTTCTTCCCGAAGGCCGATATCCGCGTCGTCCCGCACGAGGAAACATGGGATGTCCTGCCCGATGTCCTGCCGCGTCGCCCGGACGGGCAGATCCGTATCAGCCTCATCGGCGCCATCGGCTCTCACAAGGGTAGTGATATCCTGCTGGCATTGGCCAACGACTCCCGCGACCGCTATCTCGGCATCGACTACAGCGTGGTCGGCTATACCAATAACGATGAAGCTCTCGCAAAGGCCGATGTGGAGATAACCGGGGCCTATACGACGAACGAGGAAGCCTTCATCGAGCTCGAGCGCATCCAGCCCGACCTGATCTTCATCCCCAGCGTCTGGCCGGAAACCTTCTGCTATACGCTGTCGATCGCGCTGAAGACCGGTGTCCCCACGGTTGTCTTCGACCTCGGCGCCCAAGCCGATCGTATCCGCGAGGCCGGCACCGGCCATATCCTCGACCCGAAGCTGATCAACAGCCCGACCGCCCTGTCGGACGCGCTTCTGGCACTGGCGGAAATCAGATCGCAGCCCGCCACGACAGCGGCGGTCTCGGCGGAACCTGCCCGGAAGAGTGCGTCTCACTGAGATCGGCATCCCCGCGTGTCTGAAGAGACACGCGGGACATCCGTTTGCACGAAAAGCACGCAGACGCCGGCGGGCCGAAGACGGCCACCGACCCCATACACCTCAGATGTCTTGATGGACGGCGCTTGACGTCAAGCCTCCGTCCGGACGAAGCCCTTGCTCGCGACCATCAGGTTGCGCGTATAGTCCGCTGTGATCCGGCCTTCGACGAGATCGGACGCACTCAGATGCTCCACGACCTTGCCGTTGCGCATGACGGCGAGCTGGTCGCACATATGCGTCACGACGCCGAGGTCATGGCTGACCATCAGGAAGGTCAGGCCCCGGTCGCGCCGGATCTGCTCGAGCAGATTGAGCACCTCTGCCTGCACCGACGCATCGAGCGCGGATGTCGGCTCGTCCAGAAGCAGGATCGAGGGCTCGACGATCAGCGCCCGGGCAATCGCCACACGCTGGCGCTGCCCGCCGGAAAGCTGGTGGGAATAGCGGAACCGGAAGCCTGTCCCCAATCCCACCTCGTCCAGCGCCCGCGCGATGCGCGCCTCGGCGTCGGAAATGCCGTGGATCGCCAGCGGCTCCTGGAGCAGACGGTCGATGGTCTGTCGCGGATGCAGCGAGCCGTAGGGGTCCTGAAAGACCATCTGGACGTCGCGATAGAAGGCTTTGTCGCGCCGGCGCGGCTCGAGCGTCTGGCCGTTGACCTCCAGCGTGCCGGAGGCAACCGGCGCAAGGCCGGCAATCGCCCGCAGCAGCGTCGACTTGCCGGAACCGGACTCGCCGACGAGACCATAGGACTGCCCCTTCTCGACCGCGATGCTGACGCTGTCGAGCGCCTTGAAATCCTCGTAGATGACCGTGACGTCGCGTGCGGAAACGGCAATGTTCATAGGGCCCACTCCGGCTTGCGGTCGAGGACGGGTAGCGGATGCCGGTCGTTGCCGATGTCCGGCATGCAGGACAACAGCCCTTGCGTATAGGGATGGCGCGCATTGCGCAGATCGGCCGCTGCGATCTCCTCGACGATGCGCCCGGCATACATGACGATCACCCGGTCACAGAAGGACGACACCAGCCGCAGATCATGGCTGACGAAGATCAGGCCCATGCCGCGCTCTGACACCAGCTTGTCGAGAATGGCGAGCACGTCGAGCTGCACCGTCACGTCGAGGGCCGACGTCGGTTCGTCGGCGATCAGCAGTTCCGGCTCGGCGATCAGCATCATCGCGATCATCGCGCGCTGCCCCATACCACCGGAAACCTCGTGCGGATACAGGTCGAAGACGCGCGCGGCATCGCGGATCTGCACGGCCTCCAGCATGGCGATCGCCCGCTCCCTGGCCTCGAAAGACCCGATCTTGCGATGCGTGCGCAGCGTTTCCACGATCTGGCGGCCGATGGTCATGACGGGGTTCAGCGAATATTTCGGATCCTGCAGGATCATGGCGACACGGTTGCCGCGCAGGTCGCGCCTCTGGCGCGGCGACGCCTTGAGCAGATCGATGCCATCGAAATTCAGCGTCTTCGCCGTGATCCGCGCATGCGGTGGCGTCAGGCCCATGATGGCGCGACCGGTCTGGGATTTGCCAGAGCCGCTCTCCCCGACGATGCCGAGGCGTTCTCGCCCGAGCGAAAACGTCACCCCGCGCACGGCCTCCACCAGCCCGGTCCGCGTGGGAAAGCTGACGCGCAGGTCCTCGACGGTCAGGAGCGGGCTCATTGTCCGGCCTCGCGCGGGTCGAGGGCATCGCGAAGACCATCGCCCAGAAGGTTGAAGGCAAGGCTGACGAGCAGGATCGCAATGCCCGGCATGGTCGCCACCCACCACTGGTCGAGGATGAAACGACGGCCGGACGCGATCATCGCGCCCCATTCCGGCAGCGGCGGCTGAGCACCGAGCCCGAGGAAGCCGAGGCCAGCAGCCGTCAGAATGACGCCCGCCATGTCGAGCGTGATGCGCACGATCAGCGACGACAGACACATGGGCATCACATGCAGCAACACGATGCGCAGGGGCGACGCCCCCATCAGCCGCACCGCGGCGATGTAGTCGGCATTGCGCACGGTCATGGTTTCAGCCCGTGCGATGCGCGCATAGGGCGGCCAGGAGGTGACTGCGATGGCGAGCACCGCGTTCTCGATTCCCGGCCCGAGGGCCGCAACGAGCGCAAGCGCCAGGACGAGCTTCGGGAAGGCGAGAAAGATATCCGTGATCCGCATCAGCACCGCATCGACCCAGCCCCCGGCATAGCCGGCGACAGCACCGACGATGAGTCCGGTCGGTGCGGCGATGACGGCGACGAGGATGATAACAAACAGCGTCAGCCGGGAACCGTGCAGAAGCCGCGACAGGATATCGCGCCCCTGCTCGTCCGTACCGAGAAGATAACCGGGAGAGCCCGGCGGCAGCAGACGCGCGCCGGCGAGATTGCCGATGACGGGCGAATGGGGCGACAGCACGCCGGCAAAGATCGCCATGAGGATCAGCAACATGAGGATGCCGAGACCGACCAGCGCCAGCCGGTTGGCCGAAAACCGGCGCCAGGTCATGTAGGCCCGGCCGAGCCGCGCCTGCGTCCGCGATTGCGGCCGGTCGGAAAGAAGCCAGTCGCGCCGGCTCATGGGAACGGATGGTACAGCCGTCATCGCGCGCGCGTCCTCGGGTCGAGCGTCCGATAGAGAATATCGGACAGGATGTTGATGGCGATGAAGATGGAGCCGATCACGATCGTGCCACCGAGCACAGCGTTCATGTCGGCATTCTGCAGCGAATTGGTGATGTAAAGCCCGATGCCCGGCCAGGCGAACACCGTCTCGGTGAGCACCGAGCCTTCCAGAAGGCTCGCATAGGACAGCGCGATGACGGTGACGAGCGGCACGGCGGCATTGCGCAGCGCATGGAACCAGATGATCCGCGTCTCCGAAAGCCCCTTTGCCCGGGCCGCGACGATGTATTCCTGCGACAATTCATTCAGCATGAAATTGCGCGTCATCCGGCTGATATAGGCGAGAGAGACATAGCCAAGCAGGCTTGCCGGCAGGATGATGTGGCGGAAGACGTCGCGGAACACGTCCCACTGCCCTTGCCAGAGCGAATCCAGCAGGAAAAGCCCGGTTCTGGGTGTGAAAGTATATTCGTACACGACATCGATGCGGCCGGGAAAGGCAACCCAGCGAAGCTGCGCATAGAACAAGAGCAGCGACAGGAGCGCCAGCCAGAAGATCGGCACGGAATAACCGATCAGCCCGATGATGCGCACGGCCTGGTCGATCAGGCTGCCGCGCTTGACCGCCGCCAGAACCCCCAACGGCACGCCGATGAGGCTGCCGATCAGCGTTCCCAGCGTCGCAAGCTCGACGGTCGCCGGCAGGACGCGGCGGATGTCGGTCATGACCGGATTGGTGGTGAGCACCGACGTCCCGAAATTCCCCTGCAGCGCATCGCCGAGATAGCGAAAGAACTGCTGGTAGAGCGGCAGGTTCAGCCCCATCTCCTCGCGCACCCGCTCCACCACATGGGCGGGCGCCCGGTCGCCGAGAACGGCAAGCACCGGATCGATCGGAATCACCCGGCCGATAAAGAAGGTCACGGCGAGAAGGCCGAGATAGGTGGTGACGATGACCACGAGGAAGCGCGCGACAATAGCCGCCCGCCCCCGCGCCCGGGCGCCTTTCGAGCGCCCGGCCACCATCTGCGACGTTTCGGGAAGGGTCATGCGGTCGGCCTATTCCTTCGTCACGCCGCTCAGGAAGGTGTTGTCGAAACTAGGGCCGAGCTTGAAGCCGGTTACCGCCTTGCGAAGACCGGCGACTTCCGTCTTCTGGTAGACGATGGCGAACGGACCAACCTCGAGAAACTTCTTCTGAATATCCCGGTACATGGCCGCCCGCTTTTCGCCGTCCTTTTCCGTCAGGGCCGCTTTTGCCTCATCCGTCATAGCCTTCGGCACCTCCCAGGCGCTGCGCCATGCCAGCGTCTTCACCTTGCCCGCGTCGGAGTTGTCGTAGTTGATCGTGAACGTCTCGGCATTGGAGTTCGGATCGAAATAATCCTGGCCCCATTCACCGAAGTAGATTTCGTGCGTACGGGCACGGAACTTCGTCAGCACCTGCTTGCCATCGCCCGGAATGAGCTCGACCTTAATCCCCGCCTGCGCTGCCGTCTGCTGGAAGGACTCGGCAATCCCCGTTGCCGGCTGGGTGCTGCGGACATCCATGGTGATGCTGAAACCATCGGGAAGACCGGCCTTTGCCAGCAGTTCCTTGGCCTTCGCTACATCGAGCTTGTAAGGTTTCTCGTCGAGTTCGCCGAGAACGCCCTTCGGCAGGAAGGTCTGGTGAACCTCGCCGATACCCTTGATCAGCGTCGCGCCGATCGCGTCATAGTCGATCAGGTACTTCAACGCCTCGACCACCTCGGGCTTGGCGAGGTTCGGGTTTTTCTGATTGAAGGTGATGAAATAGACTAGGCCCTTGGGCGCGCTGTCGAAAGACAGATCGGCATTGCCGGATACGGACACCAGATCGTTCGGCTCGAGATTGCGGGCGATGTCGATATCGCCGTTCTCAAGCGCCAGACGCTGACCGGAGCTTTCCTTCAGATGCCGGTAGATCACGCGGGCGAGTTTCGGCTTTTCCCCGAAGTAAGTGTCGTTGCGCTCCAGAACGACCACTTCGTTGGCGCGCCATTCGCGCAACTTGAAAGGCCCCGAGCCGGCATAGTTCGTCTTCAGCCATGCATTGCCGAAATCGTTGTCGTATTTGTAATCGGCCGTCGGCGTGACAGGCGCGACATGGTCCAGCACCAGCTTCTTGTCCACCACCGCACCGACCGTTGCCGTGAGGCAATTCAGCACGAAGCTCGGCGCATAAGGCTTGTCGACGGTGAAGGTGAACGTCGCCGCATCGACGGCCTTGGCCTTTTCGGAAACATTGTCGCCGTTCAGACCGAACTGGGTCAGGATGAAGGCCGGGCTCTTGTCCATCTTGACGACACGCTCGATCGACCATGCGACATCTTCCGCGGTGATCGGGTTGCCGGAGGCAAACGTCATACCCGGCTTCAGCTTGAAGGTGTAGGTCAGACCGTCATCGGAAACGGTCCAGCTCTCGGCCAGGTCGCCCTTCACCTTCGACGTGTCGGCAAGGTCCAGCCGGACGAGAAGGTTGTAGGTGTTGGCGGTGACTTCGGCGGTCGAAAGCTCGAAGGCTTCACCCGGATCCATGGAAATGATGTCGTCGATCGCCCAGGCCTGAACCAGCGTGTCCGCGGGCGTCGCGGCATAGGCGGGTGCGGCCGCCGCCATGATGAGGGCGATCGCCGCCCCTGCCGTCAACCGTCGCATCGTCGTGCTGAAAGTATGCATCATCGCTCTGTTCCCTTTGTCATTCTGGCCTTTGCAGCCGTTGATCGTCAGCCCTGGTCGGTCTCGTGCCAGACCTTGGAAAGAACACGCAGCCAGTTTTCCCGGCAGAGTTTTGTAAGATCGTCCTCACCATAACCGGCGCTCCGCAGAGCGGCAATGAGGTTCTGGTTTCCACCCGCATCCGAAATCTCGGCAGGAATCGTTGCCCCGTCGAAGTCCGATCCGAGCGCGACGCAGTCGATTCCCATACGCTCGACCATGTAGTCCACATGGCGCACCATGTCGGAGAGCGGCGTCGCCGCATTCTCCTGGCCGTCCGGGCGCAGCATGGTCGTGGCATAGTTGAGGCCGGCCAGTCCGCCGCTTTCGCGGATCGCGTCCATCTGTTTGTCGGTCAGGTTCCGGGCCACGGGCGTCAGCGCATGGGCGTTGGAATGGCTGGCGATCAGCGGTGCCGTGCTGGCCTTCGCCACATCCCAGAAGCCCTTCTCGGTGATATGCGCGAGATCGATGGCGATACCGAGCCGGTCGCAGGCCCGCACGAGCGCGAAACCTGCATCCGTCAGGCCCGGGCCGGTGTCGGGGTCCATCGGATAGGCGAACGGCACGCCATGGCCGAAGATGTTGTGGCGGCTCCAGACGGGACCGAGCGACCGCAGGCCGGCCGCGTAGAACGTCTCGAGTGCCGCGAGATCGGCATCGATCGCCTCGCAGCCTTCCATATGCAGCACGGCTGCGAAAATACCGTCCGCCATCGCCTTGCGGATCTCCGCTGTCGTGCGGCAGAGGCGCCAGGCCTTCGCCTGATCGAGGCGCAGCGCGATGGCGGCAAATTGCAGGGCGATCTCCAGCGAGGGACCACGCTCCAGCGGCGCCGACATCGGCGTCACATAGTGTCCGTTCGCGTCCGGCTGTTTAAGGATCAGGTCGCCCGAGGGAATGTAGATGGCGCAGAGGCCACCCGCGAGACCACCCTTGGCTGCACGGGGGCCATCGATATGCCCGGAGGGCGTGCCATCCCGGAATTCCGCGACGGGATCCTGCCCACCCCGTGCGTGGCTCCAGAGCCGCAAGAGCACATCATTATGCCCGTCGAAAACTGCCTGCATTATCGAAAAACCTTCTAAAACAGGACATTACCCATCACATGACGCGCTGGATGCCTGTCGGCAAAATGAATGCTAGACAATGCGGCGGGGGCTTGCAACGGCGAACTGCAAACAAAATGGGCAGTGCACAGGAGAGACCCGGCGTGGCATTCGGGTGACGGTATCCCAGCAATTTGCGATGGACCAAGAAACGGTTTTCCGTGGCGCTTCAAATCTGGCAAGTCTCGGGCGAACAGATGAAGGGTTCCGTCATGATGACAGAGCAGCGGACAGGACGTCCGGCACCGTCCCTCTCCAGAAGCCTGCGCATGGCGGGTCTTCTCGCTCTGGCGCTCAGCCTGTCGGCCTGCGCCGGCCGGCCCGTCGGCGTGCTGATCCCTTCGGGCACCGCCCCCGGCGCGACCGAAGTCGATATGCTCGTCGCGACGACCCGCGCACCCTCGCAGCAGGCAGGCGTTCTCTATGGCGGCGAGCGCGGCACGGAGCTTTCGGCGGCCGAAATCGTCGTCTCCATCCCGCCGGATAAAAATCGCAAGATCGGTCAGGTGCAATGGCCGAAGCGCCTGCCGGCCGATCCATCGAAGGAATTTTCGACCGTTTCGGTGACGCCGCTCGCCGAGCGCGCGGAGGTGGAGACGTGGACGCGCGATTCGCTGCCGAAAAGCCGCCGCGTGCTGATCTTCGTCCACGGCTTCAACAATCGCTACGAGGACGCGGTCTATCGCTTTGCACAGATCGTGCACGACAGCCGGGCCGACGTGGCGCCGATCATCTTCACATGGCCGTCACGCGCCAGCATCTTCGACTACAACTACGACAAGGAAAGCACCAACTACTCCCGCGACGCGCTGGAAGACCTGCTGCGCCGAACCGCCAATGACCCCCGCATCTCCGACGTGACGATCATGGCGCATTCGATGGGCTCCTGGGTCACCGTCGAGGCGCTGCGCCAGATGGCGATCCGCGACGGACGCGTCGCGCCGAAGATCAACAACGTCATCCTCGCCTCCCCCGATCTCGACGTCGATGTGTTCGGCAAGCAGTGGGAGGCGATGGGGCCGAACAAGCCGAAATTCACCCTGTTCGTCTCACAGGACGACAGGGCGCTCTCCATCTCGCGCCGCATTTCCGGCAATGTGGAACGCCTCGGCCAGATCGACCCGACGCAGGAGCCCTATCGCACCAATCTGGAAAAGGCCGGCATCACCGTTCTCGATCTTACGGCGCTCCAGACCGGCGACCGCCTCAACCACGGCAAGTTCGCCGAAAGCCCGGAAATGGTCAAACTGCTCGGCAACCGCCTGATCGCCGGCCAGACTGTCACCGACAGCGATATCGGCCTCGGCGAACGCGTCGGCGCCGTGGCGCTCGGCACCGCGCAGACGGTGGGCAGCGCCGCCAGCATCGCGGTCAGCACCCCGATCCTGATCTTCGACCCGAAAACCCGCGAGAACTACCGCGGCCAGGTGGATCGCCTTGGAAGATCGGTCGGCGGCACGCTGGAGACGGCAACGGGGCAGTGATCCGTAGGATATGATAGCTGTCGCCTCCGGTCTTCGAGCCGGGGGCGACGTTCTTCTTTGCGCACATCCGTTAAAGCGTTGCAACCGAACGCCGGCCAAACGCTGCGCTCAAACAGCCATCTCCCGCCGTTCCCGCTCCGTCTCCAGCGCAAGGTCCAGCACCTTCTGCAGGTCGGCGGCGTGGCGGAAGCCGGGTTCGGCGGTCTTGCCGACCTTGATGGCGTCGATGAAGCGCTGGTAGTTGGTAAAGACGGTGCCAGGGTCGATGACCTTCCAGATGCCCTTTTCCACATCGTCGCCGAGGCAGGCGCGCAGCGTCGCGCCGTCCGGCGTGTGCACCACCTCCAGCGCGCCCTTGTCGCCATGCATCCGCAGGCGCAGCTCGTTCAGGTGGCCGACGGCCCAGCGGCTGGCATGAATGACGCCCATGGCGCCGTTGGTGAACTCGGCGGTCATGGTGAAGCTGTCGTTCGCATCGAGGTCGTACTCCCCGATCCGGTTGCCCGGCACCTTGTCGAAGGTCTTCAGCCGCGCGAAGACATGGTCGATCTCGGTGGCCGCGCCATAGCCGACGAAGTCGAGGATGTGGATGCCGACATCGCCGAGAACCCCGTTCGAGCCATGCTTGGTCGAAAGCCGCCACAACCATTGCGACTCCGTCGCCCAATCGCCCCAGGCCTTGGACACGAGCCAGCTCTGAAGATAAGACGCCTCGATGTGGCGCACCTGCCCGATCTCGCCAGAGATCACCAGCTGCCGCGCCTTCTGCACGGCGGCGACGTTGCGATAGGTCAGGTTCACCATCGTCACGAGGCCGGATTTCTCCGCCGCCGTCGCCATCTCGTCAGCCTTGGCGAAGTTTTCCGCCAAAGGCTTCTCGCAGAGCACGTGCTTGCCGGCCGCCAGCAGCGCCAGTGTCGTTGCATGGTGCACGCGGTCCGGCGTCACGTTCGCCACAGCATCGAATTCGCCCCAAGCGATCGCCTCGTCCAGCGACGTGAACGTCGTAGGGATATCGTGCCGCAGGGCGAAGGCGCGCACCCGGGCGTGGTCGACATCGACGGCTGCGACCAGCACGGCATCCGAGATCGTCTCGAAATTCATCGCATGGGTGTTTGCCATACCGCCGGTGCCGAGAATGAGGATCCGGATCGGCGCCATCACTTGTAGCCCTCTTCGCCGGCCTTGTGCAGACGCGGCCCGCGCTCCAAGATCGGCTCCAGCGCCCGCTCGACCGGAACGTTCGGCGCATCGTGGATCGATGTCAGCGCGCCCTGCGGGTTGTAGGCCCAGCGGACGGCATTCTTCAGCACCGTCTTCACATTGGCATCGTAATAGGTCGGGTAGGTCTCGTGGCCCGGACGGAAGTAAAAGATGTTGCCGGCACCGCGCCGCCAGGTCAGGCCGGAGCGGAACACCTCGCCTCCCGCAAACCAGGAGATGAACACCGTTTCCAGCGGCTCCGGCACGGAGAACTGCTCGCCATACATCTCCTCGTTCTCAAGCACGAAATTGTCGTCGAGACCCTCGGCGATCGGGTGGCGCGGATTGACGACCCAGACCCGCTCCCGCTCGCCTGCCTCGCGCCATTTCAGTGCGCAGGGCGTGCCCATCAGGCGCTTGAACGGCTTTGCGAAATGGCCGGAGTGCAGCACGATCAGGCCCATGCCTTCCCAGACGCGTTTCGCTACGCGCTCGACGATCTCGTCCTCGACATCGCCATGAGCCTTGTGGCCCCACCAGAGAAGCACGTCGGTTTTCGCAAGACGCGCCTCGGAGAGACCGTGTTCCGGCTCCTGCAGCGTGGCTGTCGTCGCTTCGATGTTCGGATGCTCGTTGAGGCCTGCGGCGATCGCGGTATGCATCCCGTTGGGGTAGACGCCTCCGACGATCGCATTCGTATGCTCGTGAATGTTCTCGCCCCAGACGACGGCACGAATAGTCATTATCATCTCCTGAAAACTCTGAAACAGCCCCAGCAAAAGCAAGGCCCAACGGCCGAAAAGGTTCCGGACACGCATCCGGGCGCCCCTCCAAAGCGCTTGCAGTGCTCAGCGATAGAACGAACATCGGCAGGGTGCAAGATGCGCCCATACGGCTCTAAGCAGACCCGACCTTCAGTGGAATGTGGATTTGGAAAACACGTTGATGACGATCACGCCCGCGATGATCAGCCCGAGCCCGAGCACGGCGGGAAGGTCGAGCCGCTGCCCGAAGGCAACGACACCGACGACCGAAATCAGCACGATGCCGAGGCCGCTCCAGATGGCATAGGCGATGCCGACGGGAATGGCGCGCAGCGTGTAGGACAGGCAGAAGAAGGCAATCGCGTAGCAGCCGACCATCACCAGCGTCGGCCCGAGCCGCGTGAAGTGCTGGGCTGCCTGCATGGCCGAGGTGCCGAGCACCTCGAAGACGATGGCGACGATCAGAACGGCGTAGAGCATCAAGGGACTCAAGGCGATCTCCGTACGGGGGAAAGTCGATCTTGGGTTCCGCCGGATGCCCGGTCAAGACCACTGTTTGCACGATCCGTCAGTTTGACAAAGTTTGCCATCGAGACGTATCCTGAACGAGAAGGAGACTCGAATGGCAACGATGAATGTGTCTCTACCGGACCCGATGAAAGAGTGGGTCGAAGCGCAAGCCAAGACCGGTCGGTATGCGAATGCAAGTGATTACGTTCGGGACCTTATCCGCAGGGATCAAACGCGCACGGACAAAATTGCCGAAATGCAACGCTTTGTCGATGACGGAATCGAGAGCGGTGTTGGGACCCGATCGAAAGACGACTTGTTTGCCGCAGCCGTTCGTCGTGCCAACGACGCCAGCAGACGCGCTTGATGCCGTTTAACCTCTCTGTCGAAGCGGAAGAGGATATCGTCGCAATCGCCGAACAAGGCGTCCGCGTCTTCGGCTCCTTGGTTGCCCGGCAATATCACGACGAGCTTTTTGCTGTGCTCGAACTCATAGCCTCGAACCCTCGAATGTCGCGTGAGCGCCACGAGATTTTTCCGCCTGTCAGGATCCATCCTTTCAAGGCTCATATCGTCGTCTATCGGGTCGGTGATGACGGGAGTATCTTCGTGATCCGTATTCGCCACGGGCATGAGGACTGGATCGGAGAAAGTCTCTGACACTCCGCAGCATGGCCCCGATTCACCATGAGAGCGCGAAGCAGCGACCAATTGAATCGGCTGGAGAATCTTCTCGTCTCTGCAAATCGGGTTTAAGACGCTCATCGCAGATGTGAAGACGCCCCTGCCTGAGACCGGAATGCCCGCCATGGAAGACGCCCGCACCACCACTCTCTACGACGCGATCGGCGGCGACGACGCCTTGCGGACCCTGACGCGCCGCTTCTACGAGATCATGGATACGGCGCCGGAGGCTGCCGCCTGCCGCGCCGTCCACCCGCCATCGCTCGCGGGCAGCGAGGCGAAGCTTTATGACTACCTCACGGGATGGCTCGGCGGGCCGCCGCTCTATACCGACAAGCACGGCCATCCGATGCTGCGCCGTCGTCATTTCGCAGCCTCCATCGGCCCGGAAGAAATCGAAGGCTGGCTCTTCTGCTTTGAAAAGGCGCTGGAAGAAAGCGTCGAACATCCCGAGCTTCGCAGGATCATTCTGGAGCCGGTGACGAGGCTCGCCCATCACATGCACAACCGGGAGGGCTGAGAGATGGCCGAGCGCCTGCAATCCTTGCTAATGGCCGTGTTCCCGGTCGCCGCCGGCCTCCTCGGCCTTTCCGGCGTGGCGCTTGCCGCAGCGGCATCGCACGGCGCGGATCCCCGCCTCCTCGGCGGCGCCTCCGCAATGTGTCTCGCGCACGCCCCGGCGCTGCTGGCACTGGCAGGCCTCGGTTCCCGCCTTCGCCTCGCCCCTGCCGCCGGCGCGGCCATGGCGCTGGGGACAGCCATTTTCGCAGGCGATCTCGTGCTGCGGCATGTGGCGGGCCGCGGGCTTTTCCCCATGTCGGCGCCGCTTGGCGGCATGCTCATGATGCTCGGCTGGGCTTTGATTGCCGTCGGCGCCATCCTGCCGAAGAAGGCCTGAAAGCAAATCGGCCTTCACCGTCACACGGCAAAGGCCAATGATGTCATAGGCTTGGCAAAACTGCCGGAATCAATTCGGCAGGCTCTTCACGCACCGTCTACGACGGTGAAGCCTTCGAACTTCGGCGGACCCAGATAGAGCGCGCGATTTTCGCCGGCATTGCGGTGGGCCGCGCGAAAATTCTCGGATTTGGTCCAGGCGACGAAATCGTCGTGGCTGTTCCAAGTCGAAGACGAGACGAACAACGTGTAGCCTTCGTCCGCGACCGTCTCGCCCCGCAGCAGCCGGAATTCCTTGAAGCCCGGGTTCTCGGCCAGGCTGGAATCGCGATTCTTCCAGATCGCCTCGAAGGCCTCTTCCTGGCCGAGCGCAATCCGGAACCGGTTCATGGCAAAATACATCGCTTCACATTCCCTTCGTAACGGTCTCCGGCGCGTGAGGTTCGCCGCGCTGCGGGAAGCGAACGATAACGCCGCACGGCCCGGACGCAACCCCCTGATGACAGGAACGTGCCCGGCGCGGCAGGAACGGAACGACGTTGGCACCCGCCATCGGCGCCTCGCTCAAGGCGCGGAGCTCGGGAAGCGCCTCGGCCGGTTGAAGCCCCAGAAAAGCGAAGAGAGTATCGTCCTGCATGGAAAATCCGTTCCGCGTCAGTTCGCGCGCGAGCGTGCCGCCTGCATGTCGTGAAGCGCACGTTCGAGGCTGGACTTGCTGCCGTTGCGCAGCGGCACGAAGGCCTTACCGAACTTCTTGCAGCCGGTCTTCACCCGCAGGCAGGCATCGTGGCTGATACAGTCGATCGGGCAAAAGACGCAATCGACGGAGGGAAGAACGTTGTCGATCCGCGAAACGGCCTCGCGCAGGCCGCCATCGTGATGGATCAGCTCCGCACCGAAATTGCTGGCGATCTGGCGCAGATGCGCGACCTGACAATCCCGCCCGCCGACATAGAGGAAGCTGCGAACGTTCAGCGCTTCTTGCACGGCCGGCGCTGCAGGTGCCGGGGTGGTCGCCGAACGCTTCTGTTTTGTCCGCTGCTGCTGACGCTTGTCGCCCATGGTGGATCTCCGGGTTCCATCTGCAGGCACGTCTCGCGCCGCTTCTTCTGCAGCGACCCTAGTAAACTTGATAAAAAGAGTAAAGTTAAAACATGATCGTTTTTGTCATATTTTAACGTCCGCTCACGCAAACGTCATCGACAGCGTGAAGCCTCAGCGCGTGAACGAGATCGGAGCGTTGAAAAGCCATGTCGATTTTCCGGATGCTTCCGGAATTTTCGGGGACCGCATACGGCGTGCGGCATCGAGCGCCGCAGAATCCAGCACAGGCGAGCCACTGCTTCTGGTCACCTTCAAGCCGCTTACGCTTCCATTGGCCGCAAGCACGAACTGTACCTGAACCACCCCTTTCACGCCGTTGCTCTCGGCGCGGGATGGATAACGAACGGCCCGCTGCAGCGCGCTGCGAACCTTGCCCTCAAAATTCGAGAACGACGCATCGCCCGCCGAGCTGGCTCTCGTCCCCTTGCCAGCGGAGGTCGCAGCCGCCAGTTTCGAGCCATCTTCCCGACCCTTGTTGGCGCCGGCTTCCGACTGGCCTTCCTTGCCGGATTTGACGGGCGCCGGCTTCTTCTTCGGCTTCTCGACCTCGGCTTTCTTCACAGGCGCAGGCTTGCGTGCCGGTGGCTTCTCCGCCACTTCCGGCGGCGTTTCGGGACGAGTCTCGGGAACCACCGTCGCAACGGGCGGTAGCGAAGCGACCACCTCGGGCTCCTCGGCGACAACTGGCGGCTCTGCATCTGCGGGAAGGATGACGTCGGCCTCGGTCGGAACCGTCTCCGGCACCACCTCGGAAACCGTCTCGGTCGGCGTCGGCGTCTCGCTCTCCGTCATCTCGGGTTCGAGCGCGGCAACGTCGTCGGGCGGCGTTTCAACCGGGGTGATTGTGTCGGAGATCGCGCCCGACTCGACGGTATCCTCGAACGCGTTTCCGAGAAGTGCGATCTGCATCTCTTCCCCGCCTTGCGTCGCGGCAAAGGGCGGCGGCGGCGCATCCGGCAGGAAGGCGATCGCCGCACCGGCATGGGCCGCTACCGAGACTGACAGGGCCAGAGCCCATTTCGCCGCTTTCTTCATCGCGCGTTCCAATCCTTCCCCTCAGCCCTTCAGCCCGACGGTCGACTTCGAGCCGGTCCGCAGACCCTGCATGCAGGCACCCTTGTCGATGCCCTCACCGGTGCAGACAGGGGCGTCGTTGATCAGCAGGCTGCCGAGCGCATCGCACTTCGTTCCCGCCAGGTCGAACTGCCGCACCTTGGTCTTGCCGGCCGGCAAGTCGCGGAAGTCGAGCACCGCCATCCGCTCGACACGTCCCTTCTGGTCGAACAACACGAATTCGAACGAGACCTTGGACAGCGGCTGCGCCAAATCGTTACCTGCAACGAAGGTCAGCTTGCAGCCGCGCTCGGAGGTCGCAACATCGTTCAGCTCGACCGAAAGCCCGGCAACGGCCGTTTCGGCGCCCTGTGCGAAGACGGGCGCGAACGACGTCATCAGCGCGAGCGAGGAAAGGGCAACGATAAGCGACAAGGGGCGGCGGATCATGGTGCGGAACTCCGGGACGATGGTCTGGGCCGGCACGTCGTCCACGAGGGAACGTTGCTGGCGTATTGCGTCCATATTAAAAGATGAGTTATGAAGTCAAGATAGAAGGCGTCCCGATGCCCGGAAAAGCAGCGTCTTCCGACCGAAAAATGCCGTTTAAGCAGGTAGTGAATCATGACCGAACCGAACCGTCCCTCTCCCGCAGACATCCGCGCCTACCGGGCTGAACACCCGAAAATGCGCGAGCGCGAGATCGCCGCACAGCTCGGCATTTCGGAAGCGGCCCTCGTTGCGGCCGAATGCGGGCTGACGGCGATCCGGATCGATTCGGACGCCAACCGCCTGCTGGAGTTCGCACCGCAGCTTGGCGAAGTCATGGCGCTGACCCGCAACGAAAGTGCCGTTCACGAGAAGATCGGCCTGTTCGAAACACCGAAGACCGGCAAAGGCGCGTCCATCGTGCTTGGCGAGAACATCGACCTTCGTGTATTCCCGGGCGCCTGGGCACATGCCTTCGCCGTGACCAAGACGGATGGCGAGGACGTTCGTCGCAGCCTGCAGTATTTCGACAGCCACGGCACCGCCGTCCACAAGGTACACCTGCGCCCGGCCTCCAATCTCGAAGCCTATCACCGCCTTGTGAAGGAATTTGCGCTGGAGGATCAGTCCCAAACCTTCATCGCAGAAGTGCCCGCGCCCGTCTCAGTGACCGAAACGGAAGCCGTCGATCTCGAAGGCCTGCGCGACGGCTGGAGCAGTATGACCGACACGCACCAGTTCCACGGCCTGCTGCGCAAGCTGAAGATCGAGCGCCGTGCCGCCCTGCACGCGATCGGCGATGACTACGCCTGGCAGCTCGATGGCAGCGCCGTCGAGGCGATGATGCGCGGCTCGGCAGCAGTGGCCCTGCCGCTGATGTGCTTCGTCGGCAATCAGGGCATCATCCAGATCCATTCCGGCCCGGTCGAGAACATCAAGACCATGGGGCCCTGGCTCAACGTCATGGACCCCACCTTTCACCTGCATCTGCGCACGGACCAGCTCGCCGAGATCTGGGCGGTGCGCAAGCCGACGGCCGATGGCCATGTGACATCGCTGGAGGCGCTGGACGCCCGCGGCGAAATGGTCATCCAGTTCTTCGGCAAGCGCAAGGAAGGCGTCGCCGAACGCGAGGAATGGCGTTCCATCATGGAGGCTCTGCCGCGCCTCGATCTCACCGTCGCTGCCTGAAGGACCGTCTCATGACCCTGCGTTTCGACCGCCGGCTGCGCGCCGATCTTGCGCCTCTCAGTCTCGCCCTCCTCATCCTCGCAGTGCCTCTGGCTGCAGTCACACAGGCCGTGGCGCAGGATGCCAAGCCCATCGACACCTCCCGTCTCGTTTCCGTCGGCGGCGACGTGACGGAGATCATTTATGCGCTCGGCGAGGAGAAACGGCTGGTCGGGCGCGATTCCACCAGCATCTACCCCGAAGCGGCGACGGAGGTTCCCGATGTCGGCTACATGCGCCAGCTCTCGCCGGAAGGCATCATGGCGACGAATCCGACCGCCATCCTCGCGGTCGAAGGCAGCGGCCCGCCTGAGACGCTTGCCGTCCTGAAGAACGCCGCCATCCCCATGGAAACCGTACCGGAACGCTATGACGGTGCCGGCATCGTCGCCAAGATCGAGCGCGTCGGTGCCGTCCTCGGCGTGAAAGACAAGGCGAGCGCGCTGGCCGCAACGGTCAAGGCCGACCTCGATGCAGCCGTGGCCGCCGCCGATGCCCGGCCGCACGCAGAGCGCAAGCGCGTTCTCTTCATCCTCAGCATGCAGAGCGGCAAGATCATGGCCGCGGGCCAAGGCACGTCGGCCGATGCCATCGTCGAACTGTCGGGCGCCATCAACGCGACGGACACGTTTCAGGGCTACAAGCCCGTCACCGACGAAGCGATCATCGAAGCAAAGCCGGATCTCGTGCTGATGATGACGCGCGGCGGATCGCACAGCGCCTCCGACGAGGAGCTGTTCAAGCAGCCCGCGCTGGCGCTGACGCCCGCTGCTGCGAAGAAGAGCGTCATCCGCATGGACGGCCTCCACCTCCTCGGCTTCGGCCCGCGCACCGCCAGCGCCGTGCGCGAGCTGAACGGCGCGATCTACGGAAAAGCGAATGCATCCCAGTAACGCCGTCACGGGCGATATCATGGCCCCTGACCCGCAGCCGTCCCAGCGCCGCCAGACCGCTCCGGCACCGCGCCTCTCTCCTCTTGCCGGCATCCGGGCAGACTGGGCGGCGGGCGATCGCTCGCGCCTTGCGCGGCTGCTGATCGTGGCGCTCGTCGGCATCACCATCCTCGCCTTCGGTGCCTCGGTCATGACAGGTGCCGCCGATGCGTCGATCGGCAACCTCCTGCGCTGGCTCACCGGCACGGAAACCGCAGAGGCCGCGCTCAGCCTGCGTGATCGCATCATCATTCTCGACATTCGCCTGCCCCGCGCCGTCCTCGGCCTGCTGGTGGGGGCGGCACTTGCCGTCTCCGGCGCCGTCATGCAGGGCCTGTTCCGCAATCCGCTGGCCGATCCCGGCCTTGTCGGCGTCTCCGCCGGTGCGGGTCTCGGGGCCGTGCTCACCATCGTGCTCGGCGCGTCCGTCTTCGGCCCGCTCTTCGCGCTTGTCGGGATCTATGCGCTTCCGGTCGCCGCTTTCCTCGGCGCCCTGCTGACGACCTTCCTCCTCTACCGGATCGCGACGCGGGGCGGGCAGACCTCCGTCGCCACCATGCTGCTGGCCGGCGTCGCGCTCGCAGCCCTTGCCGGCGCCGTCACGGGCGTGCTCATCTTCGTCGCCGACGACAAGCAGTTGCGCGATCTCACCTTCTGGGGCCTCGGCTCTCTCGCCGGCGCCAGCTGGGCGAAAATCGCCGGTGCCGCACCCATCATCCTGCTCTCGCTCGCCGTCGTGCCGTTTCTCGCACGCGGCCTCAACGCCCTGACGCTCGGCGAAGCTGCGGCCTTCCACATGGGCGTTCCGGTCCAGCGCCTGAAGACGGTGGCCGTGGTCACCGTCGCCGCATCCACGGGCGCGGCCGTCGCGGTCAGCGGCGGCATCGGCTTCGTCGGCATCGTCGTGCCGCATGTACTGCGCCTGCTGATCGGCCCCGACAATCGCTATCTCCTGCCGGCCTCCGCCCTCCTCGGCGGCACGCTGCTGATCGTCGCCGACATGGTCGCCCGCACCATCGTGCCCCCGGCCGAACTGCCGATCGGCATCATCACCGCCTTTGCGGGCGCACCGTTCTTCCTCTGGATCCTGCTGCGCGGCCGCACGCAGATGGGCTTGTGACGCCGATGATCGAAGCGCTCAATGTGCATGTTCGCCTTGGCAGCAAGGCCGTCCTTCATGATGTCTGCCTCACCGCCCGGGCAGGCGAGCTGACCGCGATCGTCGGCCCCAACGGCTCCGGCAAGACGACGACGATGAAGGCGCTGGCCGGCGAGATCGCCTGCGACGGCCGCGTCCTGATCGGCGGCGACGACATCCGCAGCCTTAAGCCGTGGCAGCTGGCGACGAGGCGCGCCGTTCTCCCGCAAGCCAGCATCATCTCCTTTCCCTTCACGGTCCGCGAGATCGTGCGCATGGGCCTCACCGTCGGCGCGTCCACGACGCGCGCGAACGGCATGCCTGCCGATCCCGGCCTCGTGGATCGCATTACGCAGGATGCTCTCGAAGCCGTCGATCTCGGCGGTTTTGCCGGCCGGTTCTACCAGGAACTTTCCGGCGGCGAGCAGCAGCGCGTGCAGCTCGCCCGGGCGCTCAGCCAGATCTGGGAACCGGTGCGCGACGGACGCCCGGCCTTCCTGCTTCTCGACGAGCCGGTCTCCAGCCTCGACATCCGCCACCAGCTGACCATCATGCGGCTGGCTGCCGACTATTGCCAGCGCGGCGGCGGCGTGGTCGCGATCATGCACGATCTCAACCTGACGGCCATGTTCGCCGATCACATCGTCATGATGAAGGACGGCCGCGTGGTCGAAGCAGGTCCTCCGGTATCCGTCCTGACCGACGAGACGATGGAAACCGTCTTCGGCTGCCCGATGCGCGTCAGCGCCTTGCCCCCCGCCGGCATCCCCTTCGTACTGCCGCAAACCGCCATCCTCTAGACGCCTTCCTTGGCTGCCTCATCCCGGCAAAGTGTGCCCTCAAGGCACCCTGCCGGGAACAAAACGCCGTTCTCCGCGTTTGCGGTGCACAAGGTCGGGCTGTTCCGACCGGCGTCGTAGAACCCGCGGCAACTAAGGAGTAAATCATGTCTCTCGGTCTGTTTTCCAGCTCGTCCAGCCGCAAGCGTCAGCACCTCTTGGGTGGCGCTATCGAAGATCAGCTGAGCGATCTGCGTAGCGACATCGCATCGCTCGCCAATCTCGTCTCCAAGCGCGGCAGCAAGGCAAGCCACACCTTGTCCTCGCGCGCCAGCGACGTGCGCGGTCAGGCTGAAAACGGCCTTTCCGACGTGATGGATGGCGCAGAGCAGCTTCTCTCCGATCTCCGTCACCGTTACGCCTCAACGGAGCGTCAGGTGCGCCACACGGTGCGCGAACATCCCCTCGCCACCGTCGGCGCCATTGCAGCGCTCGGCATCGCCATTATTGCGTTGTCGCGCCGCTAAGGCACCGTTATCGGTTTTTGACGCCGTCCCTCCCCGAGGGGCGGCTTTTCAGGGTTTGAGGGAGAATTTGCATGGGGTCTTTGGCGGCACTACTGTCGGGCGTCGTACTCACTGACATTTCAACGATCGTCGCACGGACGAAACGCAACGCCATCTTCATGGCGATCGCCGGCGTCTTCTTCCTGACCGCCTACGTTTTCCTGCTCGTCGCAGGCACGATTGCGCTTGCTGATGCCTATGGCATGCTCCCGGCAACGCTGATCATGGGCGGCGTCTTCATCGCCATCGCCGTCATTCTGTTCATCATCATGTCAGCCATGGCCTCCGCTGAAAAGCGCCGCGCGGCCGAGCGTCGCCGCCAGTCGCAGCTGAAGACCAACGTCGCTGTCACCACAGCTTTGACCGTTTTCCGCCGTAAGCCCCTTGTGGCAGCGGGTGTCGCCATGGCCGTCGGTGCCCTCCTCGGCGTCACACGCGGACGCCATGACGACTGAGGCTCCAGCATCCATATGCGAACATGAAAAAAGGCCCTCCGGGGCCTTTTTTACGTCCGCAACATTGGCACTCTTTACAGAGGAAGCCGTACGAGGGCGGTCACGCCGGCGGCAAGATATTCCACCTTCACCGAACTGCCCATGACCTTGTCGAGGCTCCGCTCGATCAGGATAGAGCCGAAGCCGCGCCGGCTCGGCGCCTGCACCTTGGGACCACCGACTTCGGTCCAGGTCAGGTTGAGGATACGCCCCGTCTCTTCCTGATGCCCTCGTGCCGTGATGACGATACGCCCATCGGGAACCGAGAGAGCACCGTATTTATAGGCGTTGGTCGCCAGTTCGTGGAGGACAAGGCCGAGGCCCACGGCCTGGTCCGGGCCGAGAAGAATCTCGTCCTTATGGATCTCGATCTGAGCCTCATAATCCCGCACATGCGGCGAAAGCTGTTTCTTAAGCAGCGCCGCCAGCCGGATCTCGCCCCATTCGTGGTCTGAGAGCAGACCATGCGCCTCGGAGATCGCCTGAAGGCGTCCGGCGAAGGCCGTCATGAACTCCTGCGGATCGCTCGTCTGCCGCAAGGTCTGCCGGGCGAGCGACTGCAGCATGGCCAGCGTGTTCTTGACCCGGTGATTGAGCTCGCGCAGAAGCAGACGCGTGCGCTGCGTCGTGGACTGCTCGGCCGTAACGTCGATATTGACGCCGAGAAAGCTCTTCGGCTTGCCGGAGGCATCGCGCTCGTGCACACGCCCACGCCCCAGCACCCAGCGGCCCGTCGTCTCGACGCGAAACGTGCTGGCATATTCCGCATCTTCGGTCATCGCGGCGCGCAGATTGTCCAGCATGCCGGCCCGATCTTCCGGGTGAATGAAGCCGATGATGTCGCGCGCGCTCATCGTTGTCGCGGTCACACCGAACATCCGCGACATCGCGGCATTACAGGTCACCTGTCCGGTCTCCGCGTCCCAGAGCCAGCTGCCGACATTGGCAGCCTCCAGCGCTTGTGCATGCCGCTTCTCGTCACGCGAGAGCACCTCGGCCCGCGCGGCGCGAGCGCGCGCATCCTCCTTGAAGCTCATAAGGCGCGATGCGATGCGCGCCAGACGCTGCAACTGCGCCGTCAGCGCCTCCGGCACATCGAGGCGCGGCACTCGGTCGATGACGCAGACCATGCCCACGGCATGCCCCTCCACCAGCAGCGGCGCACCGGCATAGAAGCGCACGCCATCCGCCACGCAAGGCTGGGTGGCGAACCGGGGATCGCTGGCCGCATCCCGCACGACAAAAGGCGCCGCCGGATGGGTCGCCACCGCATGCGCGCCGAAACAGGTGAACGCATCGATCTCGGAAAGGTCGGTCCCGACACGGGCGATCACCCATTCGCGCCGGTCGTCGATGAGGGTCAGGAGCGCCACGGGTGCGTCGAAGATGCCGGCGGCAACCTCCACGATTTCCTGGAATTCGGCCGACATGCCGAGACGTCCCGGTTGAAGCGACCGCAGGGCGGCAAGCCTGCGTTGATCCAGAATGATCGCAGGGATATCTGGCAGCAAATCCGGTTTCGTCTCAGTCATCAACACTCGCCTGCGGCATCCCCAGGACCGAAGGGATGGTCGGCGGGGTTGAATCGGTTCGACCGGAATCTGCATGATCCTGCGCGCGACAGCAATGGCGAAAGACGCAAGGTCAAAAAATCGGCGCGTCCGAAAACGCGCCGACAGACATTGGGTAATCAGTTATTGCCTCAAGAAACGAAGGCGCGCGACGTCAGCGGCGCGGATGTCGCATCCGGCCCATATTCGTTCTCGCCCGTCACCTGCAGAATATCCGACAGGCGCTGGCGGGCGCGGTTCACGCGGCTCTTGATGGTCCCGAGGGCGCAACCGCAGATCTCTGCCGCTTCCTCGTAGGAAAAGCCCGAAGCGCCGACGAGAATAATGGCTTCACGTTGGTCAGGCGGCAGCATATTCAGTGCGCGCTTGAAATCCTGCAGGTCCAGCGACCCATACTGCGACGGATGCTGGGCGAGCGACTCCGTGAAGAAACCGTCGCTGTCCTGCACCTCGCGGCCGCGCTTGCGCATCTGGCTGTAAAGCTCGTTGCGCAAGATCGTGAACAGCCAAGCCTTCATGTTGGTGCCCATCTCGAAGTGATCCTGTTTCGCCCAGGCCTTCATGATCGTATCCTGCACCAGATCGTCGGCGCGATCGTGACGTCCGATCAGCGACATGGCGAAAGCGCGCAGGCTCGGCAGGGCGGCCAGCATTTCACGCTTGAAACTGGGTTCTTCAGCCGACATCTTGGTACTCATTTCGCACCGTCCGGAACGTGACGACGCTCGACGGCGTCGAGTTGCTCAAGGAGATCCAGAAAACGATCGGGAATGGCTTCCTCCTGCACGGAAACATATAGCGCGCGTAACTTCGTTGCGATCTGCGCATGTGGATTGTCGGACCGGACCGGCTCGCCGGCTCCGGAACTTGCCCCAGTTTTATCGGTCATGAATACGAAATACCTCGCGTGGTGATCGGACCCTAAATGCATGACGGAAAAATTTGTTCCCGCAACGGAACCTTTTTTTTGGATCAACGTTCCCATAACTGTCATGGCCAAGATTTCGGCCGGATTGAGGGAGTTTTTGAATGTCATTGTCTACCCGGATCGCTCCGTTCCTGCCCT
This sequence comes from Rhizobium sp. PP-CC-3G-465, assembly GCF_004343445.1. Taxonomy (NCBI): domain Bacteria; kingdom Pseudomonadati; phylum Pseudomonadota; class Alphaproteobacteria; order Hyphomicrobiales; family Rhizobiaceae; genus Rhizobium; species Rhizobium sp. PP-CC-3G-465. The sequence goes on along the minus strand of NZ_SLYH01000001.1, from coordinate 173,436 downwards.
ATCTGCGCCGGTATTCCCGCGCCTTGACGGGGTCCCAGACCTCGGGCGATGCCTATGTCGCCGCTGTCCTGGAGGCGCTGATCTCGGATATGTCGATTTTCCCGGAGGCAAGCAGCGACCGCGTCGCGCTATTCCAGCTTTACACCAAGCTGTTCGGGTCCTCCTCGGTCCTGATTCCCGAGCCCGTTTCACCCTTCGCGTGGGAAAAGCGCGCCTCCATCAACCTCGCATCCGTCTCTCCCCTCGCCCGGCAGGCTTTCCTGCTGGTGTCCGTCGAAGGCTTCCGCACCAGCGAAGCTGCTGAGGTTCTTGGAACGTCGGAAAGCGGCATGGCGCAGCTGATCGAGCGGGCATCCGAGGAAATCTCTCGTCAGGTCGCAACCGACATCATGATCATCGAGGACGAACCGCTGATCGCGATCGATATCGAGCAGATGGTCGAAAGCCTCGGCCACCGTGTCACCGGCATCGCCCGCACGCGCGACGAGGCCATCGCCCTCTTCAATGCGACGCAGCCGAGCATGGTGCTGGCCGATATACAGCTGGCCGATGGCAGCTCGGGCATCGACGCAGTGAACGAGATCCTGCGCAGCGCAGCCATTCCCGTCATCTTCATCACCGCCTTCCCGGAACGCCTCCTGACAGGCGAGCGTCCCGAACCGACCTTCCTCGTGACCAAGCCGTTCAATCCCGACATGGTCAAGGCGCTGATCAGCCAGGCCCTGTTCTTCAACGAATCGACCCAGGCCGCTGCCTGAGGATCCGCAGCATATGCTTGCACAGTGTCGACGAGCCGCGCCCTTCCGGGCGCGGCTTTTCGCATCGGTCGTTCAAGCCGGCATCGTCGCAACATCATAACAATGATGGAACGGACCCGGCTTTGCCTCGTTAACGCGTCAGCCGCCCTGTATTGTAGTGAATGAAGAGGCATCCCGCGTGACCAGCGCAAGCAGTTCAACATCTCCAGCCGGCAAGATCAACGCCGCCGAAGCTGGAGAGAGTATAGGACTGCTCGACCGCGTCGTGAAGAAAACCGGCGCGGGTTACATCTTCCAGTCCGAAGCTCTCGACGTTCTTCTTTCCGGCAATCTGCCCGACCGACTGAGCGGCCTTCTCTCCGAAAACGGCGACATCGGCGTTCTCGGCGATGAGGACGGCAACCGGTTGCTGGCCCTGAAGAGAACTGTCTTCGAGACCGCCGAAGACGACTGCATGGAGGTCGAACTTCCCTCCCCCGCAGGCCTGATGACCTTCCGGATCGATCTGGAGCGGATCACCACACACGGCACGGATGGCATTCTCTCGGTCATTACCGACATATCGGAAACCCGTCACCGGGAGCGTGTCCTGAAGACCCTCCTTCGGGAACTCAGCCACCGCTCCAAGAACCTGCTCGCCATCATCCAGGGTATCGCGACCCAGACGGCGCGTCAGGCGCTTTCGCTCGAAAGTTTCATGGTCAAGTTCCGCGGGCGCATCCAGTCGCTGGCCTATTCGCAGGATCTCGTGACCGATTCCAGCTGGCGGGGCGCGTTCCTCTTCGCGCTGGCCGAAAAGCAGTTCGCCGCCTATTGGCCCGAACCCCGCATGCCGATCGTCGCCACCGGCATCAATGCGCATCTGTCACCCAATGCCGCGCTGCACATCGGCCTCGCGCTGCACGAACTCATCGTCAATTCCGCCTCCCACGGCGCCATCGCGGCCGGCGTGAATTCGCTGACGCTTGACTGCTTTGAGACCGTCTTCAATGACAAGCCCGCCCTTGAGCTCGCCTGGATCGAACATCTTCCGGAGGCTGACCACACGCGCGACCACGATGAGCCGAGCTTCGCCCGGACCGTTCTCGAACGCGTCGTGCCCATCGCCGTTGCCGGAAAGGCCCTCTACATCACCTCTGCGGACCGGATCGAATATCACCTGACGATCCCCGCGCATGAATACGAGATCCTCACCTCCGTCGAGGATTAGACGGGCCTTCATACGATCTGGATATCGCAACTGTGCTTTCGATGACGTAGCGGCGCAGCGATGTGATTTTTCTGAAGCTGAAAAAGAAACAGCCAGTGCCGGGGGGAGGCACTGGCTGTATTCGACAACTCACCGAGGGGGCATGTGAGTTGGAAGCCGGATATTCTTGGGTGGTTCTCATTGGGGGCGATGAGAACCATGGTCCGGACGTCTAATAAACACGCCGTCCAGACATTGGTTCCCCGGCTCCACATCTTTTTTGAAAATTTTCTGCGACGCCTAGAATAGTCGCTGGTGAGACGTTCAATCCGCCTCCAACTCCGCCCGGTGACGGTACAGGCTGAGGAATTTTTCGTAGTCGCGGTCGTAGACAGCCTTCATCGCGGGGTCGGGCTGGCGTGCGAAACCGCCCGGGCTCATCGCCGCGCCGGCGTCCGCCAGATCCGCGTGAACGCCACCGGCAACGGAGGCCACCATCGCCGTTCCCAGGAGCACCGCATCCGTGGTTTCCGGCACAACGACACGGCATCCCGTCGCATCGCTGTAGAGGTCCATGAGCAGCGGGTTGCGCACATGGCCGCCGGTCACATGCAGCGTATCCACGTGATAGCCGGCATCCTTCATCATCGCGAGGATGTGGCGCACGCCGAGCGCGATGGCGACGCAGGTCCGCCAGTAGAGCCGGCAGAGGGCGTCGAAAGAACTGTCGAGCGTGAGACCGGAGATGACCCCGCGCGCATGCGGGTCGGCAAGCGGCGAGCGGTTGCCGTGAAAATCCGGCAGCACGTGCAGCCGCGCAGCGAAGTCCGTGCCGTAGGCCGCACGCAGTTCCTGGATGCGGAGCACGATCCGCGCATGGATTTCCGCGTCCGGCTCGCCGCCGGCACTGTGGCTGCGCACCACATGGTCGAGCAAAGCCCCGGTCGCCGACTGCCCGCCTTCGATCAGCCATTGCCCGGGAAAACCGGCCTCGTAATAGGGGCCCCACATGCCGAAGCCGGCGCGCATCTCGCGCGAGAACGCGACAACACAGCTCGACGTACCCGCGATGAGCGCCAGTTGCCGCTCCAGCACCTCCGGCCGGTTCGCGAACTGGCCGAGCACGCCGATCGCGCCGGCATAGGCATCGATGAGACCGGTCGCAACCCGGCAGGCCTCGTGAAGCCCGAGATCGGCCGCCGCCTCCGCCGTGAGCACCCCGATCGGGGACCCGACCGGCGAAGCTTCGGCCTGAAGGCTCCCGCGCTCCAGAAGATCGTCGAGGCCGATCGCATCGAGAAAGTCCGGCTGCCAGCCGCCGGCATGGCTCAGATAATTCCACTTCGCCGTCAGCGTGCAGCGCGACCGCATCGTGCTGCCCGTCGCCCGCCATGACATGAAATCCGCGAGGTCAAAGAGATAGCCGATCCGCTCCCACTGCTCCGGCAGGGTCTGCTTCAGCCAGAGGAGCTTCGGCATCTGCATTTCCGGCGACATGACGCTGCCGGAATGCCGGAGCACCGGATGCTTCGTCGCGGTGCACACGTCCGCCTGCGCCAGCGCACGGTGGTCCAGCCAGACGATCGTGTCCCAGCGCGGATCACCCTTGCGGTTGACCGACAGCGGCGCACCGTCATGATCGCGCACGACGAGCGAGCATGTCGCATCGAAGCCGATGGCGGAGATGGCCTCGGCGGGAACGCCCGCCTTGGCACGCGCCGTCTTCACCGCAATGCAGACCGCCGACCAGATATTTTCGGAATCGTGCTCGGCGTGGTTTTCTTCCGGCCGGTTCATGAGGATCGGATAATCCGCCCGCGCCAAAAGGCCACCGGCGGCATCGAAGATCCCTGCCCGCGCGCTGCCCGTGCCGATATCCACTGCGACGATCAGATCGCCCATGTCGCACCCGTCATGTCACGCATGGTCGGCCAGGCTCCGGACAACGAACAGGCGCCCGGCGCTGTCCGAGGGCTCGCCGGTGTCGCAAGGTCGATGCTGGAAGCGATGCGGTGCGTCAGCCTGGGTGTCCATCCCGCTTTTGTTCTTTGGCCACAAGATGGATGAGTTCGCGCATATCGTCAAACACCGCATCCGGCTGAAGCGCACGAATGGCACCGAGATGCCGCTCGGTGCGGGCATGCGAGGCGCCCGTGAAGGCGAAGACGCGCATGCCGGCAGCTTTCGCCGCGACGATGCCGGCCGGGCTATCCTCGATGACGATGCACTTGTCCGTCGCCACGCCCATTACCCCGGCTGCATGCAGGAAGAGGTCAGGCGCCGGCTTGCCGTTGGTGACCATGGTCGCGCTGAAGATATGCGGGTCCAGTCGGTCGATGAGCCCGGTGATGGTCAGCGACAGGCGGATTCGCTCCATCTGGCTCGATGACGCAACGCAACGCGGCACCTCCAGATGGTCGAGAACACCGGCGATCCCGGCGATCGGCTGCAGCTCCGTTTCGAACCGCTGATAAAGGTCGCGCCGCATGTCTTCGAGAAACGGCTCGTCCAACTGCAGCCCGAAGTCGTCGTGCAGGATCTTCGTCATCGTCATCAGGCTCTTGCCGAGAAACCGCTCGGTGGCCTCGTCGGCGTCCATCTCGACGCCGGCGGTGCGCAGCACCCGCACCAGCACATCGATCGACAAGGGCTCGCTGTCGACCAGCACGCCATCGCAATCGAAGATGACAAGTTCGGGTGCGGCCATGATGATCTTACTCCGTCAGTTTTCCGTCGAGATACAGCTGCAGCGTCTGGCGCGTGCCCTGCTCCCATAGCGTCTTTAAGGCATGAGTAAAACGCTTGGCGAAAAGTTCCGACTGCGCGACCTCGCCGAAGATGTCCGAAAGCGCCAGAAACGCCATCGGATCGTCCTTCGCCTTCACCGCCGCTTCATGCAGCCGGTCGGCACTGGCGTCGTTGAAGGTGATGGCCGCACCGCTGTCGGTCGTGCCGGCAAAGTAGCGGCACCAGAGGGCAGAGACCAGCGCCAGCCCCACGACGTCGAGGCCCTGGCGCAGGCGGTCGCCGGTCGAGGGCAGGATGAACTTCGGTTGCCGGTTCGACCCATCCTGCGCGAGACGGGGAATCGTATCGCCGATCTTCGGGTTGAAGAGACGCGTCTCGACCTGCTTGTAATAGGCCTTGAGATCGGTCTCCGGCACGGGCGGCACGATCGGGATGATCTCGTCATGCTCGAGCTTTTCGAGGAACGCCTGGATGATCGGCTCCTCCATCGCATCATGCACGAAGTGAATGTCGAGCAGCGCCGCGGGATAGGCGATCGCCGCATGTCCGCCATTGAGAATGCGGATCTTCATGAGCTCGTAGGGCGCGACGTCGGCCACGAACTGGACGCCGACCGTTTCGAGCGCGGGCCGGCCGGCGGGAAAATGATCCTCCAGCACCCACTGCTTGAACTCCTCGCAGAACACCGGCCAGGCATCGTCGATGCCGTAATCATCGGCGGCGATCCCGATTTCGCGCGGACCCGTCGCCGGCGTGATCCGGTCGACCATGCCGTTCGGGAAGGCGACATTGGCGTCGATCCAGTCGGCAAGCCCTGCGTCCGACAGGCGGGCAAGACCGGAAACGGCGGCATGCGTGACTTCGCCATTGCCGGGAATGTTATCGCAGGACATGACCGTGAACGGCTGGATGCCCTTTTCCCGACGTGCCTTGAGCCCGGCGATAACAAGGCCGAACACCGTCTTCGGCGCATCCGGGTTTTCCGCATCGGCAACGATCGCCGGATGCTGCGGGTTGAAGTGGCCGGAGGCCGGATCGATGAAATAGCCGCCTTCGGTGATCGTCAACGAGACGATGCGGATCGCCGGATCGGCAAGACGGGCGATGGTGTCGGTCGGGTTGCCCGGCGCAAGGTAGTCGATCATGGGGCCGGTGACGCGGGCAGCCGAGCGGTTGTTGTCCTGCTCGACCACGGTGGTCAGATAATCCTGCCCGGCCAGCTTGTCGCGCATGGCGGCATCCGACGGCAGGACGCCGGCTCCGACGATCGCCCAGTCGAGATCGCGGCCCGTGTTGAACAGATCGTCGAGATAGACGGCCTGATGGGCGCGGTGGAAATTGCCGACGCCGAAATGGACGATCCCGGCGCTCAGCGCGGATCGCTCGAAAGCCGGAACGGTCGCCGTGGCCTTGATGGCGTCGAGGTTTGCAAGCGAAAGCTTGGTGGTCATGGTGTTACCCTTTTCGGAAAGCGGCTTGGAAGTTGAGCGGGCCTCGGCCTCAGCTCATCCAGTTTCCGCCGTCGACATTGTAGGTCTGGGAGACGATGTAGTCGCTGTCCTTTGACGCGAGGAACACGGCCATACCGGTCAGGTCCTGCGCAGTTCCCATGCGCCCGAAGGGCACTTCCGCGCCGACGAGCTTCTTCTTCTCGCCGAGCGGCCGGTTCTCGTATTTCGCGAACATCGCGTCCACGCCGTCCCAGTGCTCGCCGTCCACGACGCCGGGGGCGATCGCGTTGACGTTGATGCCGTGCGGGATGAGGTTGAGGCCCGCCGACTGGGTCAGGCTGATGACCGCCGCCTTGGTGGCGCAATAGACTGCAACCAGCGCTTCGCCGCGCCGTCCGGCCTGGCTCGCCATATTGATGATCTTGCCACCGCGCCCCTGCGCGATCATCTGCTTCGCGGCGGCCTGCAGCGTAAAGAGCGTACCGGAAACGTTGATCGCAAACAGCCGGTCGTAGCTCTCGCGGGTAATCTCGGCGATCGGCGCAAGGTCGAACAAAGCCGCATTGTTGACGAGAATATCGAGGCCGCCCGCCTTCTCGACGACGGTCGCAATCGCCGCATCGATGGAGGCCTGCTGCGTCACGTCCATTTCCACAGGATAGGCCTGCGGCCCCAGCTCGGTTGCCGTCTCGGTGGCGCGCGCGAGGTTGATGTCGGCAATCGCGACCGTTGCACCTTCGGCGATGTAGGCTTCCGCGAATGCGCGGCCGATGCCCCGGGCTGAACCCGTGATCAGCGCGCTTTTTCCTTCAAGACGTTTCATCGGATCGCCATGCCCTTCTCGTTGAACTTATGGATGCGCGCCTCGTCGGGCGTGAGATAGACGGTGTCGCCGTGGTGCACGGGCACATCGCCCGCGATGCGCGCGGTCACCTGGCCGATGCCTTCGACCTGAATGTGGAGGAACGTGTCGGCGCCGAGATGTTCGGCGACGCTGACCTTGCCCGTCCACGTGCCGCTCTCGCGCGAGAGCTTGAGGTGCTCGGGCCGCACGCCGATCGTGTGGGCGTCGTAGCCGCTTGCAAAGGTGCCGGTCGCGAAATTCATACGCGGCGAGCCGATGAAGCCGGCGACGAAGAGGTTGTTCGGCTTGTGGTAGAGATCGAGCGGCGACCCGACCTGCTCGATATTGCCGGCGTTCAGCACCACGATCTTGTCGGCCATGGTCATGGCCTCCACCTGGTCGTGGGTGACGTAGATCATCGTGGTCTTCAGCTGGTTGTGCAGTTCGCTGATTTCCAGGCGCATCGTGCCGCGCAACGCCGCATCGAGGTTGGAGAGCGGCTCGTCGAAGAGGAAGGCCGAGGGCTCGCGCACGATGGCCCGGCCGATGGCGACGCGCTGGCGCTGGCCGCCCGAAAGCTGGCCCGGCCGGCGGTCGAGATAGTCGGTGAGATTGAGGACGCGGGCGGCCTCAGTCACCTTTTTGTCGACCGCAGCCTGCTCCATCTTCGCCATCTTCAGCGGGAAGGCGATATTATTGCGCACCGTCATGTGCGGATAGAGCGCATAAGACTGGAACACCATGGCCAGACCGCGCTTGGCGGGTGCCTCGTTGGTGACGTCGCGGCCATCGATCTCGATATGGCCGGAGGTCGCGTCTTCGAGCCCTGCGATGATCCGCAGCAGCGTGGACTTGCCGCAGCCCGAAGGCCCGACGAAGACCACGAACTCGCCGTCCTTGATTTCGAGGTCGATGCCCGGAATGACCGTCGTGGCGGCGAAACTCTTCGAGACGTTCTTCAGACGTATATTGCCCATGGTGCGCGCTCCCGCTCGTCTTGTCGTTATATCTTTGTTGAACTGCTACTTCACGGCGCCGAAGGTGAGGCCGCGCACAAGCTGCTTCTGGCTGAACCACCCCATGATCAGGATCGGCGCGATGGCGAGCGTCGAGGCTGCCGAAAGCTTTGCCCAGAACAGGCCCTGCGGCGACGAGAACGAGGCGATGAAGGCCGTCAGCGGTGCTGCGTTCGTGGTCGTCAGGCGGATCGTCCAGAAGGCTTCGTTCCAGGCGAGGATGATGTTGAGAAGCATGGTGGAGGCGATGCCCGGCACCGCCATCGGGGTCAGGACGTAGACGATCTCGCCCCACAGCGACGCCCCGTCCATGCGGGCGGCTTCGAGGATCTCGCCCGGAATTTCCCGGAAGTAGGTGTAGAGCATCCAGACGACGATCGGCAGGTTGATCATGGTCAGCATGATGGTGAGGCCGAACCGGCTGTCGAGCAGGCCGAAGTCGCGGAACAGAAGGTAGATCGGCACCATGACGGCGGCAGCCGGCATCATCTTGGTGGAGAGCATCCACATCAGGACGTCCTTGGTGCGCGGCGTCGGCGAAAACGCCATCGCCCAGGCGGCGGGCACCGAGATCAGCAGCGCCAAAAACGTCGAGCCGACCGAGATGATCACCGAGTTCAGGAAGAACTTGAAGTAGTTGCTTTGCGCCTGCACGGCGGCATAGCTCTCGACAGTACCTGACGGGATCAGGTTGAAGCCCTGGATCGCCTCGGTCTCGGATTTGAACGAGGTGATGATCGTGTAGAGGATCGGGAAGAAGATCACCAGAGCCACGATCCAGGCGAGCACGGTGAAGAAGACGGTCCTGCGGGTTGAAACGGCGCGTGCCATGGTCTTGATCTCCCTACTTGTCGAGGTTCTTGCCAACGGCGCGCATCAGGAAGAAGGCGACGATATTGGCGAGGATGACGGCGATGATGCCCCCGGCGGATGCACCGCCGACGTCGTAGCCGAGAAGGGCCGTGCGATAGATCAGGAACGGCAGGTTGGTCGAGGCATAGCCCGGGCCGCCATTGGTGGTGACGAGGATTTCAGCGTAGACGCCGAGCAGGAAGATCGTCTGGATGAGAATGACGACGGTGATCGAGCGGGCGAGGTGCGGCACGGTCAGGTAGATGAACCGGTTGAAGAAGTTCGCCCCGTCCATCTCGGCCGCTTCCTTCTGCTCGCCATCGAGCGATTGCAGGGCTGTGAGCAGGATAAGCGTCGCGAACGGCAGCCACTGCCAGGCGACGATGATGACGATGGAGAGCAGCGGATACTGCCCGAACCAGTCGATCGGCTGCACCCCGAAGAAGCGGCTGATATCGGCAAACACCCCGTATTGCGGGTGCATGATCATGTTCTTCCAGACGAGTGCGGCCACCGGCGGCATGACGAAGAACGGGGAGATGACCAGAATGCGCACGATCCCCTGCCCCCAGACCGGCTGGTCGAGCATCAACGCGATCGCGATGCCGCCGATGACGGTGATGGCGAGAACGCCGACGACGATCACCAGCGTATTCCAGATCGACTGGAAGAAGGCGGGATCGCTGTAGAAATACTGATAGTTGAACAGGCCGGCAAAGCTGACATTGCCCGGATTGAGCAGATTGTAGTTCTGGAACGAGAACCAGAGCGTCATTGCCAGCGGCACGATCATCCAGATCAGCAGCAGCCCGACGGAGGGCGCCATCATGATCCGGGCAAGGCCTCGGGTATTCTGCGTTGCCATGGATAGACCCTCCCTCTGGTGTTGCCGGCTCTGACTTCCGCGAAGTTGGAAGGGGCGGCTTTTTGTTGTGTGGGTTGTGTGGTGCGGTGCGCGGGGCTAGTCCCTCATCCGCCTGCCGGCACCTTCTCCCCGCTTGCGCGGGGCGAAGGGCACTCGGAGTTGCCGTGTGGCACGTCCCCTCTCCCCGCGAGCGGGGAGAAGGCTAGGGTGAGGGGCGACACACGCATAACGCGTGAGGGGCAGCCCCACCCGTCAAGCTACAAGCTTACTTGATATACCCGCCACGCGTCATTTCGCGTGTCGTTGCCGTCTGTGCCTGCGCCAGCGCATCGTCCACCGACATCTGACCGGCAAGCGCTGCCGAGAACAGCTGGCCGACGGTCGTGCCGAGGCTCTGGAACTCGGGGATCGCCACGAACTGGACACCGACGTAAGGAACCGGCTTCGTCGAAGGGTTCTTCGGGTCGGCCGCGTTGATGCTCTCGAGCGTCATCTTGGCGAAGGGCGCCGCCTTCTGGTAGTCGGCGTTGGCGTAAAGCGAAGAGCGCGTGCCCGGGGGAACGTTGGCCCAGCCTTCCTTTGCAGCGACGAGGTCGAGATAGTGCTTGCTGGTTGCCCAGGAAACGAACTTCTCGGCCGCTTCGGCCTTCTGCGTGCCGGCAGGGATGGCGAGGTTCCAGGCCCACAGCCAGTTGCCGCGCTTGCCGAGGCCCGTATCGGGCGCCAGTGCGAAGCCGACCTTGTCGGCAACCGTGGAGTCCTTCGGGTTGGTCACGAAGGATGCCGCGACCGTGGCGTCGATCCACATGCCGCACTTGCCCTGCTGGAACAGCGCCAGGTTCTCGTTGAAGCCGTTGGACGAAGCGCCCTGCGGGCCGGCATCGTTCATCAGCTTGACGTACATCTCAAGCGTGTTCTTCCACTCGGGCTGGTCGAACTGCGGCTTCCAGTTCTCGTCGAACCAGCGTGCGCCGAAGGCGTTCGACGTTGCCGTCAGGAACGCCATGTTCTCGCCCCAGCCGGCCTTGCCGCGAAGGCAGATGCCGTTGATGCCGTTGGCACGGTCGGTCATCTTGCGGGCCGCGTCGTTGATGAAGTCCCAGGTCGGCGCGTCGGGCATGGTGAGCCCGGCCTTCTCGATCAGGTCCTTGCGGTACATGACCATCGAGCTTTCGCCGTAGAACGGTGCGGCATAGAGCTTGCCGTCGGCCGTCAGGCCCGAGCGGATGGCCGGCAGCAGGTCGTCGACATCGTAGTCGGCGCCGAGATTGTCGAGCGGCAGGAGCCAGTTCTGCTTGGCCCAGATCGGAACCTCGTAGGTGCCGATGGTCAGGACGTCGTACTGGCCGCCCTTCGTGGCGATGTCGGTCGTGACGCGTTCACGCAGGACGTTCTCTTCCAGCGTCACCCATTCGAGCTGGATGTCGGGATTGGCCTTGGTGAAATCGTCGGTGAGTGTCTGCATCCGGACCATGTCGCCATTGTTCACCGTTGCGATGGTGAGGGTCTCGGCCTGAGCCAGACCGCCGGAAACGGCTGCAATGACGAGTGCCGAGCAAGCGCCCAGCAGAGATGTCTTCAAATTCATGATCTTCCTCCCAGAAGAGTAATGAGCATTTGCCTCGCTCACGGGCAATTACTCATTTTCAGGGTGGACTTGTCAATCGCATTCGATGCTGCAGCGCCGAACACACCGTTAAGTCATCGGAAGAACTGACAATTTTTTGACATATTTGCTCAGGGAGCGAGCAGATATTCGGCCGTTTCCTCGTCGGTGATCACGCCGTTGATGAGTCCGCCGCGCAACGCCGCACGCAACGCAAGGTACTTGCGACGGCCCTTGGCCATGCCGATCAGGGTCGCCGTGTCACGCGATGGCAGGGGCACGCTGGCCACCCGCTTGTTGATGTCGCCCGAGATCAACTGCCCGTCACCATCGAACATCCAGCCGCAGATCTCGCCTGCCGCCCCCTGCTCCACCAGTTGCGCCATCTCGTCATGGGCGAGAAATCCGTCCTGGCAGAGCGGTGCATCGGTTCCGACCTCGCCGATGCCGACGAAGGCGATATCGGCCTGCGTGCCGAGGCTAAGCGCCGACTGCACGAGGATCTGCTTGTGCAGCACCTCGCGCTCTTCGGCCGAGGACACGATGACCGGCAAAGGCATCGGGAAATGTCGCGCCTTTACCGCGTCGGCCATGGAAAAGATGACGTTGTAATAGGCCGCCGACCCGTCGACGCCGATATTGCCGGTGAGCGAGACGATGCGGTGCTGCGGACAATCCATCGCCGGCAGCTGGTCGATCGCCGCCTTCAGCGTCCGTCCGGTTCCGATCGCCATGATGATCGGATCGCTCGATTTCAGCCAGCGCTCGATCTCGGCCGCGCCCGCCTCGGCGATGCCGACGGTGGTGGAGGACGAGGTCGGATCGCTCGGAACCACCTCCGCCTGCCGCAGCCCGTAGCGTTCCTTCAGCCGCAGGCCGAGTTCCATGCAGGCGGCGATCGGGTGGTCGAGCCGGACCTTGATCAGGCGCTCGGCCATAGCAAGCGACACGAGGCGCTGGGCCGACTGGCGCGAAATACCCATCTGCCCGGCGATCTCGTCCTGCGTCCGTCCGGCGACATAATAGAGCCAGCCGGCGCGTGCCGCATCGTCGAGCCGTGCATTCGCTTCCGGTCTGCGTGCCATGTCATGCCCCTCCCAAGGTCCAGCGGGAACCCGAAGTGCTGACACCTTTTGGCCAGACCTGTCAATCGACCCGTCCCCTCAGGGAATACCGAAGGGCGGCTCGAAATTTTACCGTTTGATCAAGAAATTTTCCATGTTAGCCTTCGCTGATCGTGCGGTTGCCATTGGGAGGAAAACATGGGAACGACGGACTCCGGAATGATCGGCGGGCGGCTGACGCCCGGCCAATATGAGGCGAACTTCGCGGATCTGCATCCGCGCCTGGACGAGCACGAGGCGCTCGTCGCATCCGACCGCTGCTATTTCTGCTACGACGCACCGTGCATGACGGCCTGTCCCACCTCCATCGACATTCCCCTCTTCATCCGGCAGATCGCGACGGGCAATCCGATCGGCTCGGCCAAGACGATCTTCGACCAGAACATCCTCGGGGGCATGTGCGCCCGGGTCTGTCCCACCGAAACGCTGTGCGAGGAGGCCTGCGTCCGCATGGAGGCGGAGGGTCGCCCGGTCGCGATCGGCCGGCTGCAGCGCTTCGCCACCGATATCGCCATGGCCGAAGGCCGGCAGTTCTACGAGCGCGCCCCTTCGACCGGCAAGACCGTGGCCGTCGTCGGAGCAGGCCCCGCGGGCCTTGCCTGCGCCCATCGCCTTGCCGTCAACGGCCATGACGTCGTGGTCTACGACGCCCGCGAAAAGGCCGGCGGGCTGAACGAATACGGCATCGCCACCTACAAGGCGACGGACGACTTCGCACAGAAGGAGGTGGATTACGTGCTCGCCATCGGCGGCATCGAAATCCACAACCAGCAAATGCTCGGCCGCGACATCACGCTCGCCGATCTCCTCGCCCGCCACGATGCCGTCTTTCTCGGCATGGGCCTCACCGGCGTCAACGCGCTGCGCACGGAAGGCGAAGCGGCCGAAGGCGTCGAGGATGCGATCGACTTCATCGCGGCCCTGCGGCAATCCACAGGCAAAACCGACATCCCCGTCGGTCGCCGCGTCGTCGTCATCGGCGGCGGCATGACCGCGATCGATGCGGCGGTGCAGGCAAAGCTGCTGGGCGCCGAGGAGGTGACCATCTGCTACCGCCGCGGACGCGAGCACATGAATGCGTCGCCTTACGAGCAGGATCTCGCAACGTCACGTGGCGTCACCATCCGCCACGGACTGCAACCGCGGCGCATCCTGGTCCGCGAAGACGGCAAGGTCGCCGGCATCGAACTCGACTACACCACGGATGTGGACGGACGTCTGGTCGCAACCGGCGAAACCGGTATTCTCGCGGCCGACCAGATCCTGAAGGCCATCGGCCAGACCCTGGAGGCCGATCCACTCGGCATCGTCGCCCTTCAGTCCGGGCGCATCGTCGTGGATACGGAAGGTCGCACCTCGCTCGATCGCGTCTGGGCCGGAGGCGACTGTCGCCTCGGCGGTGAGGACCTCACCGTGTCGGCCGTTGCTCAAGGCCGCGACGCCGCAGAATCGATCCACCGCACGCTGATGGCCGAGCGCCACCCAGCTGTCGCCGTTGCTTGAGGGAGATGGACCATGGCTGATCTGCGCAACAATTTCGTCGGCATCAAATCCCCCAACCCCTTCTGGCTCGCCTCGGCACCGCCGACCGACAAGGCCTACAATGTCGAGCGGGCCTTCAAGGCCGGCTGGGGCGGCGTCGTCTGGAAGACGCTCGGCGAGGACGGCCCGCCGGTCGTCAACGTCAACGGCCCGCGCTACGGCGCGATCTGGGGCGCCGACAGGCGGCTCCTCGGTCTCAACAATATCGAACTGATCACCGATCGCGACCTCTACACCAACCTGCGGGAGATGAAGCAGGTCAAGATGAACTGGCCCGACCGCGCCCTGATCGCCTCGATCATGGTGCCCTGCGAGGAGGAAAGCTGGAAGGCGATCCTGCCGCTTGTGGAGGAGACCGGTGCCGACGGCATCGAGCTCAATTTCGGCTGTCCCCACGGAATGTCGGAGCGCGGCATGGGCGCCGCCGTCGGCCAGGTGCCCGCCTATATCGAGATGGTGGTGCGCTGGTGCAAGCAGTACACCCGCATGCCGGTCATCACCAAGCTGACGCCGAACATCACCGACATCCGCCACCCCGCCCGCGCCGCCAAGGCCGGCGGCACCGACGCCGTGTCGCTGATTAACACGATCAACTCGATCACCTCGGTCAACCTCGACACCTTCGCGCCAGAGCCCTCGATCGACGGCAAGGGCAGCCATGGCGGCTATTGCGGCCCGGCGGTCAAGCCGATCGCGCTCAACATGGTCGCCGAGATCGCCCGCGATCCGGAAACCCACGGCCTGCCGATCTCCGGCATCGGCGGCATCACCACCTGGCGCGATGCGGCGGAGTTTCTCGTGCTCGGCGCCGGCAACGTGCAGGTCTGCACCGCCGCCATGACCTATGGCTTCAAGATCGTGCAGGAGATGATCACGGGGCTTTCGACCTGGATGGATGCCAAGGGCCACCGGACGCTCGACGACATCACCGGCCGGGCCATTCCCAACGTCTCGGACTGGCAGTATCTCAACCTCAACTACGTCGCCAAGGCCCGGATCGATCAGGATGCCTGCATCAAATGCGGCCGCTGCCATATCGCGTGCGAGGACACCTCGCATCAGGCGATTACGCAGTATGTCGATGGTGTCAGGCATTTCGAGGTGATGGAAGACGAATGCGTCGGCTGCAATCTCTGCGTCAACGTCTGTCCCGTGCAGGACTGCATCACCATGTTCGCCCTGCCCCCGGGCACGCTCGACGAGCGCACCGGCAAGGTGGTCGATCCCGCTTATGCGAACTGGACCACGCACCCGAACAACCCGATGTCACGGCAGGCAGCGGAATAACGAGAGCGCGTCGAACGGATCGTCGCGCTCCAATCATGACCTGCCGCGCGAAACGTCGGCAGGTCTAAGGTCGATAAACTAGAGCGCCATATCCGGTACACGGCGCACGTCGCCGGCCGGAAGAGCGGAAGGCGTCGTTGCGCCGATGGCCGGCGGTGCGATGGCGAGCTGAAGGCGTT
The DNA here is from genome assembly GCF_004343445.1 of Rhizobium sp. PP-CC-3G-465. Lineage (NCBI taxonomy): Bacteria > Pseudomonadati > Pseudomonadota > Alphaproteobacteria > Hyphomicrobiales > Rhizobiaceae > Rhizobium > Rhizobium sp. PP-CC-3G-465. The sequence continues at coordinate 157,975 of NZ_SLYH01000001.1, read as the reverse complement.
CGCTCGTCGCGGCCCAGGCCAGCGCGAGCGCCTGCGGGTCGTCGTTGAGCTTCTTGCCGTAGCTTGGCACCATCGCCTGCACCCTTGCCTGCCATTCCGGCGTCGCCAGACGCTCGGCAAAGACCTTCTTCAGCACGTCCAGCATGATCGGCGCTGCCGTCGAGGCCCCCGGGGATGCCCCCAGAAGAGCCGTGATCGTACCATCTTCCGAGGCAACGATTTCCGTGCCGAGCTTTAGCACGCCGCCCTTTTCAGGGTCGCGCTTGATGATCTGCACGCGCTGCCCGGCCTGCCACAAGCGCCAGTCTTCACCGTTTGCCTGCGGGAAATACTCGCGCAAAGCAGCAAGGCGATCCTCGTCGGACATCAGCAGCTGACCGGCGAGATACTGGACGAGACTGAACTCGTTCATGCCCACCTGCAGCATCGGCCAGATATTGTCGAGCGTCACCGAGGCCGGAAGATCGAAGTAGGAACCGTCCTTCAGGAACTTGGTCGAGAAGGTCGCGAAAGGTCCGAACAGCACGACCTGCTTGCCATCCAGCATGCGCGTGTCGAGATGCGGCACCGACATGGGCGGCGCGCCGACCGACGCCTGACCATAGGCCTTGGCCAGATGCCGGTTGACGATTTCGGGTTTCTCGCAGACGAGGAACGACCCACCGACGGGGAAGCCGGCATAATCGGCAGCTTCGGGAATGCCCGACATCTGCAGCAGCGGCAAAGCACCGCCGCCGGCCCCGAGGAAGACGAATTTCGCGTTGATCACGCCCTTCTGGGCGCCGGTCCGCGTGTCGGTGTAGCTCACCCGCCAGGTGCCGTCCTCGTTGCGGGTGATCTCCTGCACATCGCTCGAGGCCGTCAGGCTGAAGGTCGGCTGGGTCTTCAGATGCGTCACGTACTGGCGGGTGATCTCGCCGAAGTTCACGTCGGTACCGAGCGGCGACCACGTGGCGGCCAGCGTCTGCGACCGATCGCGGCCTTCCATCATGATCGGAACCCATGTCGCGATCTCGTCATGGTCGCGCGAGAACTTCATGCCGGAGAACAGCGCGCTGGCCTTCAGCGCCTCGAAGCGCTTCTCCAGGAATTCCGTGTTGTCGTCGCCCCAGACGAAGCTCATATGCGGCGTAGAGTTGATGAAGGAGCGCGGGTCCTTCAGAACGCCGCGATCGACCTGATGCGCGAGGAACTGGCGGGAGACCTGGAAGGATTCGTTGATGCCGACGGCGCGGCTGATATCGACGTTTCCGTTCACATCCTTAGGGGTGTAATTGAGTTCTGCGAGCGCGGAATGCCCGGTGCCGGCATTGTTCCAGCCGTTGGAGCTCTCAAGCGCCACATCGTCCAGCCGCTCGATCATCTCGATCGACCACGACGGCTCCAGCTCGTTGATCAGCACGCCGAGCGTGGCGCTCATGATACCGCCGCCGACGAGAAGCACGTCCACCGTCTTTTCGGGCGCAAGAGCCCAGCTGGGAAGCGAGGACAAGGTGAGAGCGGCCGCACCGGTTGCAGCGGATCCAAGAAGTTGCCGACGACTTATGGCCAGATGCTGCGAAGTTCCCGAACGCGGAGCGCCGCTATTCTTTTCACCGGCCATGTCAACCTCACGTCTTGTTAGTCCCCCCAGGATCGCCGTATAAGCGAAACGTTTTTTGGTGACAAGGCAATTTGTCGCAGCGGAAAATCAGGCAAGATCCGTCCATTCCGGGATTTCGCGGTGGTCCTCGCTCACAGGCAAGACCAGGATGGATCCAACCACCGACGGATCTCTCGTTCCTTTTTAGATCCCGTGCACCTTTCATCGAGGGACAGGCCATACGGCGTTTGCAAACCGCTGACCTCGCTTGAACCCCACGTCGCAATTCGTGCGTTGCTCCGCGTCGGAATCTGGCCGATAAGCATGCTGTGATCAACCGTTGGGACCGGAGCCCGCTTGAAACGCGATCGTTCGAAGCTGCGCAAGCGCCTGCATATCTGGACCGGCGTGTGCCTGGGTCTGTTTCTGCTCACGCACTTCCTCAACCACGCGCTCGGTCTCATTTCGATCGACGCCATGGAGCGTGGCCGGGATCTCTTCAATCAGATCTGGCGCAGCCTGCCGGGAACCGTCGCCCTTTACGGGTCGCTTGCCGTTCATTTCGTGCTGGCGCTCGATGGCCTGCGGCGGCGGCAGACGCTGCGTATGCCGATGCGCGAGGCACTGAAGATCGGGCTGGGGCTCGCTCTGCCCTTCCTGCTGATCAGTCACGTCACCGTCACCCGCATCGACTGGATGCTGTCCGGCTACTCCGCCGATTATCGCGATGTCCTGCCGCGCATCTGGTCGAGAACCAGCAACACCGTCTGGCAGTCCGCGGCGCTGATCATCGCCTGGGCGCATGGCTGTCTCGGTTTCTGGTTCTGGATGCGCGGCCGGGACTGGTATCCGCGCATGGCGCTGACGCTCTATACCCTTGCGCTTCTGGTCCCGGTGCTGTCGCTGCTCGGCTTCATGGTCGCCGCCCGCACCCTCGGGCCCGCAATGCCGTCGAATGCCTGGTTCATGTCGGGCCGCACCGATCCCGCACGTCTGGCCGAGATCCGGCAGGCCATCTTCTATACCCTCGCGGCCTGCATCGGCTTCACGCTGCTCTGGCGGTCCTTCCCCATCCGCGGCAAGGTGCGTATCCGCTATCCCGATGGCAAGGTGCTGTCGGTCGCGCGTGGTTTCTCCGTGCTGGAAGCCAGCCGCTCGGCCGGCATACCCCATCTTTCCGTCTGCGGCGGACGAGGGCGCTGTTCCACCTGTCGCGTCCGCGTCACGGAGGGGCTGGAAGGATTGCCGCCACCGAGCGAGGGCGAGCGCCAGACGCTGATCCGCATTCGCGCCGGCGAAAATGTTCGCCTCGGCTGCCAGCTTCGGCCGAACCATGACGTGGCCATCGCTCCTGTGCTTGGCGCGGACAATGTCGGCGTACGCCCGCAGATCGGCGAGGACGTCGCCGCCGGTCGCGAACGCCGCATCGCCGTGCTGTTCTGCGATCTACGCGATTTCACGCTCCTCACCCAGCAGCAGCTTCCCTTCGATACGGTCTTCCTGCTCAATCGCTACTTCGAGACGATCGGCGAGGCCGTCGAGGGTGCCGGCGGCGTGATCGACAAATTCATCGGCGATGGCGTGCTGGCGATCTTCGGCCTCACCGGCCGGATCGAGGACGCCTGCGCCAATGCGCTGGAAGCCACGGCGCGCATCGCCCGCGGCATGGAGACGCTCAACCGCAACTTCACCAGCGAACTCGACAAGCCCCTGCGCATCGCCATGGGCATGCATGCGGGCCCGGCGATCATCGGCCATATCGGCTACGGCCGCGCCTCGTCCCTGACGGCCGTCGGCGATACCATCAACGCGGCAAGCCGTCTCGAAGGGTTCGCCAAGGAATATGACGCCCAGCTCGCCGTCTCCGCCGACGTCATTCGCTATGCCGGACTGACGCTGGACGACCGCGAAAGCTACGACATCGCCATTCGCGGCCGCAAGGGCACATTGGAAACGCTGATCGTCGAGAATGCCGAGGAGATCGGCACGCTGCTTGCTGCCGCCCGCGCCAGGAAAGCGGCCGTGGCGCAAGCCGCACGCACCGGCGCCTGATCAGACTTTCCGCGAAAAGATCTCAGGTCGCAGGTCCACCGTTGGCAGGCCCGCCCACCGCGAGACCATTGACGAAAAGCAGTTCCAGAAACCGGGCCGCATCCTCGAAACGCCCCTCGCCCGCCCGATCCGTGCCGAGCACCGCCCGCACCTGCACGTCGAAGTCGGCATAGTGCTGCGTCGTCGCCCAGATGGCGAAGATGAGGTGGTAGGGGTCGCACTTGGCGATCTTGCCGGCCTTGGCCCAGGCACGGATGACCTTCGCCTTTTCGTCCACCAGAGATTTCAGCGGCCCCATCAGCGCGTCCTCGATCCGAGGCGCACCCTGAAGGACTTCATTGGCGAAAAGCCGGCTCTCGCGCGGAAAATCGCGCGCCATTTCGAGCTTGCGCCGGATGTAGCTGCGGATCTCGGTCACTGGATTGCCCTCCGCATCGAATTCGCGCAGCGGATCGAGCCAGCTGTCGAGCACCCGCTCGATCAGTGCCCGGTGCATCGCTTCCTTGGTGCGGAAATAATAGAGCAGGTTCGGCTTCGACATGCCGGCGACCTCGGCGATCTGGTCGATGGTGCTGCCGCGAAAGCCGTTGGTCGCAAAGACCTCCAGCGCCGCTTCCAGAATCACCTCTTCCTTCTCTTCCTGGATCCGCGTGCGCCGTTGCGTTCTCGCTGCTCTTGGCAATGCCATCCCACGCCCCCTTCGCCGGCCTTCCGACCGCCATGTCCGTCACGTCGTCTGCAGCTTTTTCGTTTTTTTGCTTTTCCGTCTTGAGTGCTGCAACGGAAGTTGTAATGTTTACCAACCGGTTAAATTATCAGTCACTTCAATGACAAACGCAACGACTGATACGAGGGCGAACAAAAAGAATGCCCCATTCGACCGGCGGGAACAATGCAATCGAACGTCAGGCCCGATCGCGCCATGCGCATCGCCGTGTTCGAACGAAGAGGGATGAAGCCATGGCAGCACCAGGCGAGAATATGCGTGTCGATGCCGACCGTCTGTGGGACAGTCTCATGCAGATGGCGGAGATCGGCCCCGGCATTGCCGGCGGCAACAATCGCCAGACGCTGACCGATGCGGATGCCGAGGGCCGCAGCCTGTTTGCGACCTGGTGTCGCGACGCCGGCATGACCTTAGGCGTCGATCGCATGGGAACAATGTTCGCCACCCGGCCCGGCACCGATCCGGATGCCCTGCCCGTCTATGTCGGCTCGCATCTCGACACCCAGCCGACCGGCGGAAAATATGACGGCGTGCTTGGCGTGCTCGCGGGGCTGGAAGTCGTGCGCACCATGAACGACCTTGGCCTGAAGACCAAGCACCCCGTGGTCATCACCAACTGGGCAAACGAGGAAGGCGCGCGCTTTGCCCCCGCCATGCTGGCCTCCGGTGTTTTCGCTGGCGTCCACACGCTCGACTATGCCTATAGCCGTAAGGATCCGGACGGAAAGACCTATGGCGACGAGCTGAAGCGGATCGGCTGGCTGGGCGAGGAAGAGGTCGGCGCGCGCAAGATGCACGCCTATTTCGAATATCACATCGAGCAGGGTCCCATTCTCGAAGCGGAAAACAAGGCGATCGGCGTGGTGACGCACTGCCAGGGCCTCTGGTGGCTCGAATTCACGCTAACGGGCCGCGAGGCACACACGGGCTCGACGCCGATGGCGCTGCGCGTCAATGCCGGCCTTGCCATGTCGCGCATTGTGGAGATGGTACAGACTGTGGCCATGGGCGAACAGCCGGGCGCGGTCGGTGGCGTCGGCCAGGTCTTCTTCTCCCCGAACTCGCGCAACGTCCTCCCCGGCAAGGTCGTCTTCACTGTCGATATCCGCACGCCCGACCAGGCGAAACTCGACCGCATGCGCGCAACGATCGAAGCGGAGGCCGCCCGGATCTGCGAAGATCTCGGCGTCGGCTACGCGGTCGAGGCCGTCGGCCATTTCGACCCCATCACCTTCGACCCGACGCTGGTCTCGACGGTGCGGACCGCCGCCGAAAAGCTCGGCCTCAGCCACATGGACATCATCTCCGGCGCTGGCCACGATGCCTGCTGGGCGGCCAAGGTCGCACCTGCAACGATGATCATGTGCCCCTGCGTCGGCGGCCTCAGCCACAACGAAGCGGAGGAGATTTCCAAGGATTGGGCCAGCGCCGGCTGCGACGTGCTGTTTCATGCCGTGGTGGAGACGGCGGGGATTGTGGAGTAACATAGAACGACAGGATGAGGACCGCACAGGAGACGGCGATGGGACGTCCAAGAGAATTGTCACAAGAAGAGCGGGCGGACCTGATGAGGCGAGGCTATCGTCCGGTCGAGATCTGGGTTCCCGTTACCGATGATATGGCGTTTCAGGAGCAGCTTCAGCAGGAGGCACAACGGATCGCAGCCTCCGATGAGGAAGACGAAATCATGGACTGGATCGCGGCGGTCGGGCCGGTGGACTGGGACGAGCCATGAAACTCAGCCGGGGAGATGTCGTGATTGCGGTTTTTCCCGCTGAACTTGGAAAACCCAGACCTGCCGTGATCATGCAGGCAGATGCCTTCATCGAGCCTTTGAGCAGCATTCTTGCATGTCCGATTACAACATATCTGATCGACGCACCCGTACTTCGGCCCATCGTCGCGCCGACCGCTGAAAACGGTTTGCAGCACGTCTCTCAAGTTATGGTCGAAAAAATCTCGCCTCTGAAAAAGGAGGTCATTCGCCAACGAATCGGCCAGCTTGGGCCCGCGGATATGACAAGGCTCGAAATCGCTCTGACCTTGGCCGTTGGCCTGCCTTATCCCGCTCCCCCGACGAGCGAAAAGAAAGAACAACGGGAACATCCATGACCACTATCATCAAGAACGGCACCATCGTCACCGCCGATCTCACCTACACCGCGGACATCCGCATCGAGAACGGCCTCATAGCCGAGATCGGACAGAACCTGACGGGTGGCGACACGCTGGACGCGACGGGGTGCTACGTCATGCCCGGCGGCATCGACCCGCACACGCATCTCGAAATGCCGTTCATGGGCACCTATTCCGCCGATAACTTCGAGAGCGGCACCCGCGCGGCGCTTGCCGGCGGCACGACGATGGTGGTGGATTTCGCGCTGCCGAACCCCGGCCAGTCGCTGCTCGATGCGCTCGACATGTGGCACAACAAGACCTCGCGCGCGGCCTGCGACTATTCCTTCCACATGGCCATCACATGGTGGGGTGCGCAGGTCTTCGAGGAGATGGAGACCATCGTCCGCGACAAGGGCATCAACACCTTCAAGCACTTCATGGCCTACAAGGGTGCCCTGATGGTCGATGACGACGAGATGTTCGCCTCGTTCCAGCGCTGTGCGGAGCTCGGCGCCCTGCCGCTCGTCCATGCCGAAAACGGCGATGTGGTGGCGCAGATGCAGGCCAAACTGATGGCGGATGGCAATGACGGGCCGGAAGCGCATGCCTATTCACGGCCGCCGGAGGTCGAGGGTGAGGCAACGAACCGCGCCATCATGATCGCCGACATGGCCGGCTGCCCGGTCTATATCGTCCACACCTCCTGCGAGCAGAGCCACGAAGCCATCCGCCGCGCCCGGCAGAAGGGCTGCCGAGTCTATGGCGAACCCCTGATCCAGCACCTGACGCTGGACGAAAGCGAATATGCCAATCCCGACTGGGACCACGCCGCCCGCCGCGTGATGTCGCCGCCCTTCCGCAGCAAGCAGCATCAGGACAGCCTCTGGGCCGGCCTCTCCTCCGGCTCGCTGCAGGTCGTCGCCACCGATCATTGCGCCTTCACCACGCAGCAGAAGCGCTCCGGCGTCAGTGACTTCCGCAAGATCCCCAACGGCACCGGAGGTCTCGAAGACCGCATGCCGATGCTGTGGACCTATGGCGTCGCCACGGGCCGCATCACCATGAACGAGTTCGTCGCGGTGACCTCGACCAACATCGCTAAGATCCTCAATATATACCCGAAGAAGGGCGCGATCCTGGTCGGGGCCGATGCCGATCTCGTCGTCTGGGATCCGAACCGCACGAAGACCATCTCGGCAAAGACCCAGCAATCGGCGATCGATTACAACGTCTTCGAGGGAAAGACCGTCACCGGCCTGCCCCGCTATACGCTGACCCGCGGCGTGGTCGCGATCGAGGAGGATACGGTCAAGACGCGGGAGGGCCATGGCGCCTTCGTGCGCCGCCCGCCGGTGACGCCGGTCGCAAAGGCGCTCTCGACCTGGAAGGACATCACCGCGCCTCGAAAGGTCACGCGGACCGGCATCCCCGCGAGCGGCGTCTGATGCGCGCCCTTGCGCTCTTTGCCGCCTGCGGCTGCGTCTCCGGCGTCAGCATTGCCGCGCCCACATTTCTCGACGGTGCCTATGGCAATGCGGAAGGCTGCATCTATGCCAAGACCGGGGAATCGAGTGGCGCTGACGCCTTCTTCCTCCTCAACGATGAAGGCATCACCACGGCCACGGCCTATTGCCAGTTCGAGGGAACGGCCGCGAAAACTGCGTCCGGCTTCACCATCCGCACCCAGTGCGACGCCGACGGCGAGGTCGGCCCGACGGAAACCGTCGCGCTCGACGAGGGCGCGAACGGCTACACGATCCGTTTCAAGGACGGCACCACATGGGGACCGCTTTCGCAATGCCGCAGATGATACAAGATGCCCTCGTTCCGAAAACCGGGTCTCCGAATACCCGCTCCGTTGTATCCGCCCGGGATCTCGGGCTCACCTTCAAGACAGACGACGGCCCGGTCACCGCGTTGACCGGTGTCAATCTCGACGTCCGCAAGGGCGATTTCGTCTCCTTCATCGGCCCCTCCGGCTGCGGCAAGACCACCTTCCTGCGCGTCATCGCGGATCTGGAAAAGCCGACCGCCGGTACCATCACCGTCAACGGCACGACGCCCGAGGATGCACGCAAGAACCGCTCCTACGGTTACGTCTTCCAGGCCGCAGCCCTTTATCCCTGGCGCACGATCGAGCAGAACATCGCCCTGCCGCTGGAGATCATGGGCTACAGTGAGGCCGAGAAGCGGGCGCGGATCGAGCGCACGCTTGCGCTGGTCAACCTTTCCGGCTTCGGCAAGAAATTCCCCTGGCAGCTCTCCGGCGGCATGCAGCAGCGCGCCTCCATCGCCCGCGCGCTCGCCTTCGACGCCGACCTCCTGCTGATGGACGAACCCTTCGGCGCACTCGACGAGATCGTCCGCGACCACCTGAACGAGCAGCTCCTCGAGCTCTGGGCGCGAACCGAAAAGACCATCTGCTTCGTCACCCACTCGATACCAGAAGCCGTCTACCTCTCCACCAGAATCGTCGTCATGAGCCCGCGGCCGGGCCGGATCACCGACGTCATCGAGTCGACATTGCCGCGGGAACGCCCGCTGGATATCCGCGAGACGCCGGAGTTTCTGGAGATCGCCAGCCGGGTTCGGGACGGGTTGCGGGCGGGGCATAGCTATGACGAGTAGCGTGGGGTTGGGGGAGGAAAGAAGGAAGACCCTCTCTGCCCTGCCGGGCATCTCCCCCACAAGGGGGGAGAAGACTTGGGGCGCGCACATCGCTTCTGTCTTGAACGTTTTCGGCTGGATCGAGCGGCCAGCCAGGGGTCCTCTCCCCCCTTGTGGGGGAGATGGCCGGCAGGCCAGAGAGGGCCTTCCTTCCCCAAACCACCGCCACCACCGCCTCACCGGGACCACCCGAACCATGGCCCACTCCAACATCACCCCTCTCACCCGAACCCGCGCCAAGCGTCTCCGTCGGGAACGCACCAAGGCCGAACAGCTGATGTGGAACATCCTGCGGGATTTCCACCCCCGCGGCGCCCGCTTCCGGCGTGAAACGCCCATCGGCCCCTACATCGCCGATTTCGCGTGGCTATCCGCCCGCATCGTCATCGAAGTCGATGGTGACAGCCATGAGACCGACGCGGGAAAAAAACACGATCAGCGCCGCGACGCCTTTCATGATGCAACAGGGCTTCACTGTCCTCCGCTTCGACAACGATCAGATCGTCGGCAACTCGGATCATGTCACGCTGCTGATCGAAAGCAAGATTGCCGAGCGTCTTGCCGAGGTGGGAGCGTCGTGATGCCTGTTCGAACGAAACACCCTCTCTGGCCTGCCGGCCATCTCCGCCACAAGGGGGGAGAAGACGTGCGGCGAGGTCTTTTTCTCACCATCGGCATCCAGAATGAGTTTGCCCAAAACAGGGCGATCGGCAGCCACCTGCAGGTCTCCCCCCTTGTGGGAGAGATGGGCGGCAGCGCAGAGAGGGCCTTCTTTCATCACCCCATCACCGCCGGGGTGCCCTATCCATGACCGCGCGCGACAAGATCCTCCCCGTCCTTACCATTCTCTCAGCCGTCCTCGTGTTCTGGTACGCCGCCGCTGTCTACCTCAACGCACCGTTCGAGCGCGACACCGCCGCCCGGGCCGGCACCACCATCACCTTTTCGGAAATCGTGCCGCGGACGATGGCGCAGGTGCGGCCTGTTCTGCCGGCGCCGCATCAGGTAATATCAGAGCTCTGGGACACCACCATCAATAAGCCGGTGACCTCCAAGCGCAGCCTCGTCTATCACGCTTGGATCACGCTTTCCGCCACGCTCGTCGGCTTCGGGCTCGGCACGCTGCTCGGCATTACGCTTGCGGTCGGCATCGTGCACAACAGGGCGATGGATCGCTCGCTAATGCCCTGGATCATCGCCAGCCAGACCATCCCGATCCTTGCCATCGCGCCGATGATCATCGTCGTGCTGAACGCCATCGGCATTTCCGGCCTGCTGCCGAAGGCGCTGATCTCAACCTATCTCTCGTTCTTCCCGATTGCCGTCGGCATGGTGAAGGGTCTGCGCAGCCCCGAGCAGATCCAGCTCGACCTGATGCGCACCTACAATGCCAGTTCCTCGCAGCTGTTCTGGAAGCTCCGCTGGCCGGCCTCCATGCCCTATCTGTTCACCTCGCTGAAGGTGGCGGTGGCGATCTCGCTGGTCGGGGCCATCGTCGGCGAGTTGCCGACAGGCGCTGTCGCGGGCCTCGGCGCGCGCCTGCTGGCCGGGTCCTATTACGGGCAGACGGTGCAGATCTGGTCGGCCCTGTTCATGGCTGCAGGCCTTGCCGCCGTCCTCGTCCTCATCGTCGGCGCGGCCCACAGCGCGGTGTTGCGCCGCATGGGAGCCCGCCCATGAACGCCATCCTGCCCGCCATTCTCTTCTGGCTCGCCGCCTGGGCGCTCAACGAATGGCTCGTCCGCCGGAAACCCGCCTCGAAAGCCGCAGAGCGCGCGATCCGCCTCGTCGTGCCGGTCCTCTTCGGCGTCAGCCTGCTCGTCCTCTGGGAAGGATTCGTGCGCGGCTTCGCGGTACCGGCCGTGCTACTGCCGCCGCCCTCCATGATCTGGACGCGCCTCATCTCGTCGCTGCCGACGCTCTGGGCGGATTTCCGCCAGACATTCCTCAAATCCGTGCTCACCGGCTATGTCGCCGGCTGCGGCCTTGGCTTCCTCGTCGCCATCGCCATCGATCGCTCCCCCTTCCTGCAGAAGGGCCTGCTGCCGCTCGGCAATTTCGTCTCCGCCCTGCCGGTGGTTGGCATCGCTCCGATCATGGTCATGTGGTTCGGCTTCGACTGGCCCTCCAAGGTCGCCGTCGTCGTCATCATGACGTTCTTTCCCATGCTGGTGAACACGGTGACCGGGCTTGCCGCCGCGAGCAGCATGGAGAAGGACCTGATGCAAACCTATGCGGCTTCCTGGTTCCAGACGCTCGTCAAGCTCCGGCTGCCGGCCGCCTGGCCCTTCATCTTCAATGCACTGAAGATCAACTCGACGCTGGCGCTGATCGGTGCCATCGTTGCGGAGTTTTTCGGAACGCCGATTGTCGGCATGGGCTTTCGCATCTCCACCGAGGTCGGGCGCATGAATGTCGACATGGTCTGGGCGGAAATCGCTGTGGCGGCACTGGCCGGCTCGGTGTTTTATGGTGTGGTCGCGCTGGTGGAACGCGTCGTCACCTTCTGGCATCCGTCCGTCCGCGGTGGACGGGCGTAAAAAAGACGAACGATAACAAAGGGAACGTACATGAAACGGACAATCGCATCGCTTCTCATGTCCAGCGCGCTGACGCTGGCCGCCTTCGACGCCATGGCGGCAGACAAGGTAACGCTGCAGCTGAAATGGGTCACCCAGGCCCAGTTCGCCGGATACTATGTCGCCAAGGACAAGGGCTTCTACGAGGCGGAAGGCCTCGACGTCGAGATCAAGCCAGGCGGCCCGGATATCGCACCGCCGCAGGTCATCGCCGGCGGTGGCGCCGATGTCGTGGTCGACTGGATGCCGTCGGCACTCGCCACGCGCGAAAAGGGCGTCGCCCTCGTCAACATCGCCCAGCCTTTCAAGAAATCCGGCATGATGCTGACCTGCCTCAAGGAAAGCGGCGTCGCGACCCCGGCCGACTTCAAAGGCAAGACGCTCGGCGTCTGGTTCTTCGGCAACGAATATCCGTTCCTCTCCTGGATGAGCCAGCTCGGACTGAAGACGGATGGCGGACCGGACGGCGTGACCGTGCTGAAGCAGGGCTTCAACGTCGATCCGCTGATTCAGAAGCAGGCCGCCTGCATCTCCACCATGACCTATAACGAGTACGGCCAAGTTCTCGACGCGGGCATCAAGCCCGAGGACCTCGTGACCTTCAAGTACGAGGACCAGGGCGTCGCGACGCTGGAAGACGGTCTCTACGTGCTCGAAGACAAGCTGAAGGACGCAGCCTTCAAGGACAAGATGGTCAAGTTCGTCCGCGCCTCCATGAAGGGCTGGAAATATGCCGAGGAGCATGTGGACGAAGCCGCCGGCATCGTGCTCGAAAACGATGCCACCGGCGCCCAGACGGAAGAGCACCAGAAACGCATGATGGGCGAGATCGCCAAGCTCACCGCCGGCTCCAACGGCGCACTGGATGAGGCCGACTACACTCGCACCGTCGCATCCCTCATGAAGGGCGGTTCCGACCCCGTGATCACCAAGGAGCCGGCCGGCGCCTGGACGCACGAAATCACCGACGCAGCCCTGAAGTAGGCCCGCAACACGGGGAAATTCGGCAGCGCGCGGCTTCGGTCGCGCGTTTTGCGTTCTGCCTGAAAAATGCCTGATCCCGACGCCATATACCGTAAAGACTGCCGCATTTGCGCGGGTTCGGCGACGTGCGAGGGCGGCCTTCGCCTCCATTTCGACAAGCATCCGACACGGGATGATGGTATAGACGCTCAAGGGTGCAGTGCCACGGGGGCGTGGCGCGTGCTGGGAGATGACGGGGCGGCAAGGCGACACAGTCGCCTTTCAGCATATTTCGACAGTGAGGACAGGCCGATGGCTGGTGAAGGTACGTTTGCAAACGGCATGCGCACGGCTGCGCGGGTTCCCGCACTTCTGACAGCGCTTCTGCTGGCGGCGGCACCCGTCTTGACGCGCGAGGCCCTGGCGCAGGACGCAACGCCGGCCAAAACGGAAACACAGGCAGCACCCGACACCGCCTACCCCTCCATCGTCGTCACCAAAGCCGAAATACGGACGGTCATAGACCGTGTCATCGCGACGGGAACCATCCAGGCCGTCGAGGAAACCTTGGTGCAGCCGCTGGTCGAAGGCCTGTCGATCCGCAGTCTCGCCGTCGATATCGGCGATACCGTCAAGGCCGACGGCACTATGGCCACGCTCAACGACGACGCTCTGCTGCTGACCCGCAGCGAGAATGAGGCGAACCTTGCCAGGGCTCGTGCCTCGCTCGCCCAGTACCAGGCGCAGCTGGTGGAAGCGCAGGCCAATGCGCAGGAGGCCGTCCGCGTCTCCGCACGCAATGCCAAGCTCAAGGAGGCCGGCTCTGTCTCGACAGCGCTTGCCGACCAGACGGAAGCCGCCGCGGCCGTGGCGCTCGCCCGCGTCAATTCCGCCGAGCAACTGATCGCGGTCGCGCAGTCCGACATCAAGGTTGTCGAAGCCCAGATCTCCGATGTCGATCTCCGCCTCGCCCGCACCGTCATCAAGGCGCCCGTGGCCGGCACGGTCTCGGCCAGGACGGCGAAAGTGGGCGCCATCGCCGCAGGCTCCAGCCAGCCGCTCTTCACCATCATCCGCGATGGCGCGGTGGAAATGCGCGCCGACATCTCGGAAAGCGATCTCCTGAAGCTCGCAGTCGGGCAGAAGGCCAAGCTGAAGCTTGCGGATAGCAGCGTCACGCTCAACGGCACGATCCGCCTGATCTCGCCGACCGTCGACGCCGACACCCGCCTTGGCACCGTCTTCATCAGCATCGCCGAGCCCGAAAGAGCGCGCGTGGGCATGTATGCGAACGCCGACATCACGATCGAGGAAAAGCAGGCGCTGGCCCTGCCGCTCACAGCCGTGACCAGCGGCAAGACCGAAACCGTGGTGCGCAAGGTGCTTAACGGCGTGGTCGAGATGGCACGCGTCGAGACGGGCATTCAGGACGGCCGCTATATCGAGATCCTCTCCGGCCTCAAGGACGGCGACGAGGTCGTGGCAAAGGCCGGCGCCTATGTCCGCGATGGCGACCGCATCACCCCGGTCAAGGCAGCAGCAACCACCGACAAGACGGCCACCAACTGAGGCCACCAACCGAGGATCGACCCGCCATGAACTTTTCGGCCTGGGCCATTCGAAATCCGATCGCACCGATCCTCACCTTCGTGCTGTTGATGTTCCTCGGCTATCAGTCGTTCAACACGCTGCCGATCACGCGCTTCCCCAATATCGACGTGCCCATCGTCTCCATCGCCGTGTCGCAGAGCGGCGCAGCCCCTGCCGAGCTGGAAACGCAGGTCACCAAGGAGATCGAGGATGCCGTGGCCGGCATCGCCGGGGTCAAGCACGTCACCTCGACCATCACCGACGGCCTTTCGACGACCGCCGTCCAGTTCGAGATCGAGATCCCGACCAATCAGGCGGTGCAGGACACCAAAGACGCGATCGACCGCATCCGCGGCGACCTGCCGGCCGGCATCGAGGAGCCGATCGTCGCCAAGGTCGATGTCGAGGGACAGGCGATCCAGACCTTCGCCGTCTCCGCGCCGGACATGACGCTGGAGGAAATCAGCTGGTTCGTCGATGATACGGTGAAGCGCTCGCTGCAGGGCCAGACCGGCATCGGCCGGATCGACCGCTACGGCGGCGCCGACCGTGAGGTGCGCGTCGAGCTCAACGAAAGCCGCCTGAACTCCTACGGCATCACGGCGACCGACGTGAACGCGCAACTGCGCAAGATGAACACCGACCTCGGCTCCGGCCGCGGGCAGATCGGTGGCAGCGAACAGGCGATCCGCACGCTCGGCGACGCCCGCTCGGTCTCGGCGCTGGCCGATACGATGATCGCTATGCCGAACGGCCGCTTCGTGCGCCTGTCGGAACTCGGCACCGTCACCGATACCTACGAGGAGCCGAAGAGCTTTTCGCGCTTCGACGGCACGCCCGTCGTCACTTTCGCCGTCTTCCGCTCCAAGGGCGCCAGCGAAGTCAGCGTCGCCGAAACCGTTGCGAAGTCTCTGGACACGGTCCGCGCCGCCAATCCCGGCGTGTCGATCCAGCTCATCAACGACAGCGTCTACTTCACTTATGGGAATTACGAAGCCGCCCTTCACACGCTGATCGAAGGCGCGCTGCTGGCCGTCGCCGTCGTGCTTCTGTTCCTGCGCAACTGGCGCGCGACGCTGATTTCCGCCCTCGCCCTGCCGCTGTCGGCCATCCCCACCTTCTGGATCATGGACCTGCTCGGCTTCTCGCTGAACCTTGTCTCGTTCCTTGCTTTGACGCTTGCGACCGGCATCCTCGTGGACGATGCGATCGTCGAGATCGAGAATATCGCCCGCCACATCAAGATGGGGAAATCGCCCTATAAGGCGTCGATCGAGGCGGCAGACGAGATCGGCCTTGCCGTCATCGCCACCACCTTCACCATCATCGCCGTCTTCGTGCCGGTGTCGTTCATGCCGGGCATTCCCGGGCAGTATTTCATCCAGTTCGGCCTGACGGTCGCCGTTTCCGTGTTCTTCTCGCTGATGGTCGCCCGCCTGATCACCCCGGTCATGGCCGCCTATCTCATGCGCTCCGGCGATGGCGACGGGCATGGCGAAGAGCGCGACGGCCTGTTCATGCGCGGCTACACTTGGCTGGTCGCCGCCACAACGCGGCGCTGGTACATGCGCTACCTCACCCTGTCCGTGGCGCTCGCCTTCCTTGTCGGCTCCGTCATGCTGCTTCTCACGGTCCCCGGCAGCTTCCTGCCGCCGGAGGACGCCTCGCGGATCGTGCTCTCGGTCGAGCTGCCGCCGGATGCAATGCTGGAAGATACCGACCGCACGAGCGCGGAAATCTACGACCGGATCAAGGATTTCCCGGGCGTCGAAGGCATCTTCGTCCTCGGTGGCGCCTCGCCGAAGGGCGACCTCGAGCTGCGCCGCGCCACCATCACCGTCATGCTGGACAAGCTCGACCATTCGCTCGTCAACAAGCTGGTCAATACGCTGCTCGGCAACCTGCCGCTGGTCGGACAATATATGCCGAAGCTGCCGCCGGCTGGCCGCATCATTCCGCAGTCGCAGATCGAAGCCCAGGTTTTCGCCGCCATCCATTCGATCCCGGATGTTCGCGTTCTCAAGCTGAACGACCGTGGCGAGCGCGACCTCGCCTTCAACCTTCTCTCCAACAATGACGCCGCCCTCAACGAAGCTGTCGGTCTGCTGGAGGCCAAGCTGCGCGACGAGCCGACGCTCGCCAATGTCAGCCCGGACGGCGCCCTGCCCCGCCCGGAACTGCAGCTGCGCCCGCTTGCCGACCGCATGTCGCGCCTCGGCATCACCACGTCGCAGCTCTCCGATGTGGTGCGTGTCGCAACCATCGGCGATATCGATGCGGCGCTGACGAAGATCTCGCTCGATGATCGCCAGATCCCGATCCGCGTGCAGATCGACACCGGTCTGCGCACCGATCTCGCCGCCATCCGCAACCTCAAGATCCAGACGGCCTCCGGCGCGCTCGTGCCCATCTCCAGCGTCGCCGATATTTCCTATTCGGAAGGCCCGAGCTCCATCAAGCGCTACGACCGCTTCCGCGTCGTCACCATGGGCGCGGACCTTCCCGTCGGCGTCGCGCTCAACACGGCCTCCGACCGCTTCAAGCAGGCGGCCAACGAGATCCGCCTGCCCGAAGGCGTCCGCTTCCTCGAAAGCGGCGATGCCGAGGTTCAGGCGGAAATGCAGTCCGGCTTCGTCCATGCCATGCTGCTCGGCCTGCTGCTGGTGCTCGTGGTGCTCATCCTTCTCTTCAAGGACGTCATCCAGCCTTTCACGATTCTCTTCTCGCTACCGCTCGCCATCGGCGGCGTCGCGCTCGGCCTGATCGTCACCAACAACGCGCTCTCCATGCCCGTCCTCATCGGCATCCTCATGCTGATGGGCATCGTCACAAAGAACGCCATCCTGCTGGTCGATTTCGCCATCGAGATGAAGCGGCACGGCATGGAACGCGTCGATGCCATGGTGGAGGCGGGCCGCAAGCGCGCCCGGCCGATCATCATGACGTCCATCGCCATGTCGGCCGGCATGCTGCCATCGGCGCTCGGCGTGGGCGAAGGCGGCTCGTTCCGCGCGCCCATGGCCATCGCCGTCATCGGCGGCATCATCGTCTCCACCGTCCTGTCACTGGTCGTCGTGCCCTCGTTCTTCCTGATCATGGACGACCTCTCCCGCCTCCTCGGCTGGTCCTTCGGCCGCCTCGTCGGAAGCAAGGAGGCAGAAACCGTGCCGCTGGAGAACGTGGTGTTGACCGAAAAGCTCGCCGAGCAGTCCGAAACCATCGAAGCCTTGCAGAGCCGCATCGACCGTTTGGAAAACCGCACCTCCCCCGGCACCCTCCGCGCCGTCGGCGGCACCGTGGTCACGCATCCTGCGCTGGCGGCGGAGTAGACGGTAAGGCTGTGCACCGCGGCAGCCCCTCACCCTAGCCCTCTCCCCGCGCGCGGGGAGAGGGGACGTGGCATGCTCGGCAGTTCGATATGGAGTGAAGTCGTGCCTCAAGTCCCTTCTCCCCGTTAAAACGGGGAGAAGATGCCGGCAGGCAGATGAGGGGCGGACACGCACCCCGACCGAACGAACTGCCGGAAAGCTAGCCGGCCACTCTACAACCCGCCCTCAACCCGCAAAAACTCCACGATCCGCTCCACGCCCTCACCGCGCTTCATGTCCGAAAACACGAACGGACGGGACTGGCGCATGCGGTCGGCGTCGCGCTGCATGACGTCGAGGTCGGCACCGACGTAAGGGGCCAAATCCATCTTGTTGATGACGAGAAGATCGGAGCGCGTGATGCCGGGGCCGCCCTTGCGGGGGATTTCCTCGCCCTGGCAGACAGAGATGACGTAGAGCGTGATATCCGCGAGATCGGGCGAGAAGGTCGCTGCGAGATTGTCGCCGCCGGATTCGATGAAGACGATGTCGAGGTCGGGAATGCGGCGGTTGAGGTCGGCGATGGCCTGCAGGTTGATCGTCGCATCCTCGCGGATGGCCGTGTGCGGGCAACCGCCCGTCTCCACGCCGACGATCCTGTCGGAGGGCAGCGCCTGCATGCGCACCAGCGCTTCGGCGTCTTCCTGCGTGTAGATGTCGTTGGTGACCACCGCGACCGACCATCTGTCGCGCATGGCCTTGCAGAGCTTATCCGTCAGCGCCGTCTTGCCGGAGCCGACCGGACCACCGATGCCGACGCGGAGGGGGCCATTGGAGGATGCCATGAGATTGTCCTTTCAGGTACGCATGTCGAGGTCAGCAGGTCCGCCTGGACGTCGGACGCTGCGTCGATACGAAGAGAGTGAGCCTGTCCTTTTTCGGAAAGGCTCTGGACCGGGTGAAAGAGATGCCGCTCGGCAGGAATGCATATCCGTCCTCACGAGCGGAACAGCCGCGAGGGCAGCGTCTCATGCCGGATACCTGCGATATCCGCGAGAAGTCCCGCAGAACCGAGATCGTCCAGCGAACTTGCCGCCGCGCGCGCGGCCGTCGCCGCGATCTCGCCTTCCAACGCCGCCAGCACGGCCACCCCCGCACGCTGCCCGAGGACGCCGCAGCGGATCGCGACGGAGACCTGATTGGATGCCGTCGCATGCAGATAGGCTGCAATCGCAGGCTCGGCGCCTGTCGCATGCGCACCGGCGATCGCACCGACAGCAACCGGATAGGCCATGCGCAAAGGCATGTCACCGCCAACCGTCGGCCAGGCCGAGGCCGCCGCAACGAAGGCCTCGCCCTGCAGCATCGTTTCCATCTGCCGCTCCCGGCTCCCGGTCATCGCCTCCGCCAGCGAAGCGACCGCGTGAAGCCGCTGGACGTCCTCAGCCGCACGATAGCTTTCCGCCAACAGCACCGCATCGTTCCAGACGGCACCCTCGGCAATGGCGCCGGACAACCAATCCTGAAGCGAGGCCGCATCTGCAACACTGCCATCCGCCACCGCCTGCTCGAGCCCTGCCGAATAGGAGAAGGCACCGATGGGGAAGGCCGGCGACATCCAGGTGATCAGCCGGAGCAGGGCCTGCGTCCCGCCCGAAGCCGATGGCTGTTTCTGCCCGTCCGTGAGCATGTCAGTCATGGGGGTGGTGGTGCCCTTTTCCGTCATGGCCATGCGTGTCGTGATCGTGATGGTCATGGCTGTGCCCGGCATGGTCATGCTTCCCGTGCTCGTGCCCGCTCTGATCATGAGACCCATGATCATGCCCACTGTGGTAAGCGCCGCGCATCGGCTGGAACTGCGCCGTCACATCGCTCACCTCGGCGCCGAGCCCGATCAGCATGGCCCGGATGACCGGATCGCGCAGGATGACGATGCGGTCCTCGCGGATTTCGGCCTGCAGGTGTCGGTTGCCGAGATGCCAGGCGAGCTCGATCAGGTGAAGCCGGTCGCGCGGCAGGATCTCGTAGAGCGGCTCCTCCACGGCGGCGATGAGGATATAGCCGCCACCCTCCAGCGCCAGCGCATCGCCATCCGCCAGCATCACGGCCTGCTTCAGGTCCAGCATGACGACATCGTCATCCGGAAGGTGCAGGAGCTTGCGCCGTAGATGCCGCTGATCGTGCGGGAGGCGCAACACCGCAACCGGCGTGATATCGGCCGGTGCCGGGGAGAGGATGGAGGTGGAGCGATAGGGCATGGTGACCTCGATCAGTTGAATTGCGTGAGAGAAAAGGCAATCGATACCGGCAGCGGGTTCCACAATCCTGTGCGCAGGCCCGCGGCCCTCAGGCCCCGCGCCGTCCATGTGTTGCAGCCGGCCAGCGCCGTGAACCCGCCGGTGGCCTCGAAGAACCGGTCGTTCTGCCCGTAGCGCACGTCGGGCACAGGCACGACCTGCCCGTCTTGCGTCGCAAAACTTGCCGCGATCATGTCGAGCAGCCGCTTATAGCCGGCCGGTCCGATGTCGAAGCCTTGCACGGTCGGCGACGGTTCGGCAAGCGCGCCGACGACATCCACATGCAGCACGGCCCGATCGAGCGTCAGCCCGCGCAGCAACGGCAGCGGCTTCAGGTCTGCCCAGGTCGGCGTCTCCAGATAGAAGGTACGCCCGCCCCGGCCGAAGATGATCCACCGCGCCGCGGGATCATCGACCGGAACGCCGCTCGCGCTGAGAAACGGAAACCGCGCCAGGCTTTCCGCATCCACCGGAATGGCGATATCGGTGTGGATCGGGTTGGAGAGCACGAGGATGCGCCGCGTCTCCCCGCCTTCCCCTTCCCGTGATGCAAAGAACGGCTGCGGCACGATGGTGCCGAGACCTGCCGCAAGCGCGAGCAGCAAAACCAGCAACGGAAGACCGAGCGAAAGCCTCCGCAAGACCTTGCGCAGCCTCGTCATGCCGACACGGTATTGGCTGCGCGTTTCCGGCAAGGCTTCGATGTGGCGGTCACGAGCATCTAGAACAGGAAATAGCGCTGCGCCATCGGCAGCACCGTCGCCGGCTCGCAGGTCAGCAGTTCACCATCCGCGCGCACCTCGTAGGTCTCCGGATCCACCTCGATAACCGGCGTCAGGCTGTTGTGGATCATCGAGGCCTTGCCGATGCCGCCGCGCGTGTTCTTCACCGCCATCAGCGTCTTCGCCACGCCGAGCTTTGCCGCAAGGCCGGCATCGAGAGACGCCTGCGACACGAATGTCACGGAAGAGTTGGTGCGCGCCTTGCCGAACGAGCCGAACATCGGCCGGTAGTGCACCGGCTGCGGCGTGGGAATGGAGGCGTTCGGATCGCCCATGGGTGCCGCTGCGATCATGCCGCCGAGCAGCACCATATCCGGCTTCACGCCGAAGAAAGCGGGGTTCCACATCACGAGATCCGCTCGCTTGCCGACCTCTACCGAGCCGATCGCGTGGCTGAGGCCATGCGCGATGGCCGGGTTGATCGTGTACTTCGCGATGTAGCGCTTCACCCGCATATTGTCGTTGTCGCCGGTTTCGCTCGGCAGGCGCCCACGCTGCCGCTTCATCTTGTCGGCCGTCTGCCAGGTCCGGATCGCCACCTCGCCGACGCGGCCCATGGCCTGGCTGTCGGACGAGATGATGGAGAAGGCGCCGATATCGTGCAGGATATCCTCGGCCGCGATGGTCTCCTTGCGGATACGGCTTTCGGCAAAGGCGATATCCTCGGGGATCGACGGCGACAGGTGATGGCAGACCATCAGCATGTCGAGATGCTCGGCCAGCGTATTGATCGTGTAGGGCCGCGTCGGATTGGTCGAAGACGGGATGACGTTCGGCTGGCCGCAAATCTTGATAATATCCGGCGCATGGCCGCCGCCCGCCCCTTCCGTGTGGAAGGCATGGATGGTGCGGCCCTTCAGCGCGGCGATGGAATCCTCCACGAAGCCGCTCTCGTTCAGCGTGTCCGTGTGGATCATCACCTGCACGTCGTATTCGTCGGCCACCGACAGGCAGCAGTCGATGGCGGCCGGCGTCGTGCCCCAATCCTCGTGCAGCTTCAGCGACGTCGCGCCACCGAGCACCATCTCCACCAGCGCGCCGGGTAGCGAGGCATTGCCCTTGCCGGCAAAGGCAAGGTTCATCGGAAAGGCATCGGCCGCCTCGATCATCCGCGCCAGATGCCAAGGCCCTGGCGTGCAGGTGGTGGCGAGCGTGCCGTGCGCCGGACCAGTGCCGCCGCCGAGCATGGTGGTGAGGCCGGACATCAGCGCCTCCTCGATCTGCTGCGGGCAGATGAAGTGGATGTGGCTGTCCATGCCGCCGGCGGTGATGATCTTGCCCTCTGCCGCAATCGCCTCCGTGCCGGGCCCGACGATGATGTCGACGTTCGGCTGCGTATCGGGATTGCCGGCCTTGCCGATGGCGACGATCAGCCCGTCCTTCAGCCCGATATCGGCCTTCACGATGCCCCAGTGATCGACGATCAGCGCATTGGTGATAACGGTGTCCACGGCGCCATCCGCCCGCGTCACCTGGCTCTGCCCCATGCCGTCGCGGATGACCTTGCCGCCCCCGAACTTCACCTCGTCGCCATAGGTGGTGAAATCCTTCTCCACCTCGATGAACAGCTCCGTATCCGCCAGCCGCACCCGGTCACCCGTCGTCGGGCCGAACATGTTGGCATAGGCGGCGCGGGACATCTTGTAGGACATGGTCTACCTCGAAAGTTCGGAGAAAAGGGGCGACCGCGCCGCAGCACGATCGAAGGTATAGGTGGTCCGGCAGCCATTGCGGCTGTTGATCTCGCCGATCAGGTGGTCGGCGAAGTGGCCGGGATGAAGTTCATAGGAACGCAGGGATGCGATGACCGCATCGCGATCCTGCATGACGATCCGCGGTCGGTTCAGCATGTCGAAAATGAACGCGGAAACCGCGGGCCGCGCCATCTTCACCTTCTGCCGCAGAAGCCAAACGACCTCGACGAGAACGACGTGATTGATGAAGACGGGCGCGATCTCCTGCTTGAGAAAGGCTGTCGCCTGCTCGCCCTGCTTCACGCCCTCGGCGTCGGTGATCGAGCCGAGAGCCAACCACCGCATCACCATGTTGGTGTCGAGACCGATCATTCCCCGCTCTCCCGAAAACCGGCATTTCGGGCTTCCCTGATCCAGTCATCCAGTTCCTCGCCGGTGATCGGCCGCTCCAACGTCACGATCCCTCGCAAATCCTCAAAACTCTTCCCCGGCTTGCGGATTTCGACAGCACCAGCCTCGTTGGCAACGAACTCGACCGCGTCGCCGTCCTTCAGGCCGAGTGCCTTCAGCACCGACTCGGGAACCGTGATCGTGCCTGCCTTGATCCTGACCGTCTCGCCCATGGCGTGCTCCTAGCTCCCGGCCGCGAGAGACAATGCCGGCGCCGCATCCAGCCGCCGGAGCCGGCCCTCGGCGATCCAGCGATCGACCAGCTGCGCCTCCGCTGCGAAGGGATGTCCCTCCCAGCCGACATGGGCGAAGCCGGCAAGCGCGATATCCGCTGCGGGATGCGCGCCGAGTATATCGGCAATGACGACGATGCCGCTGCTCGGCACGATGTAGGGGGCGGGCGAAAAGCTTGCGAGAATGGTCTCCAGGAACCGCTGGGTTTCCGCATCGAGAACCCGGAACGCCTTGCCGGCCGCAAGCGCAAAGGCCTCGAACCCCGCCGTCTCGTCGTCGCAGAAATCATCGAGCTCCGGATGCGTGATGGCGAGCGGTGCCCGGAGCGCCGCAAAAACAGCGGGGTTGCGAACACACCAGATGCCGGTCGCCTCGACCACCGCGGGATGCGCCGCCCAAGCCGTCGGCAGGATGGTGGGGTGCAGGGCGGAGGGAACCGACGTTCCCAGCATCGTCTTCGCCGGCCGGCCGGTGTTGCAGACCGCGACGATATCGGTGCGCTCGCCCGGGCGATACGAGCGGCAATCGTTGAAACGGATGACGCAATCGGCAGACGCGATCTCGTTGGCGGCGCTGTCCGGCACCGGCCCATTGCCAACGATCACGATGCGCGCACCGGTCTTCACAGCGTTCTGCCCTCGGTTTCCTGCCGCCCGTCGATCCTGCCGGCTTCCCATCCTGAAAGACCGGTCGAACCTGCAGCCTGCTTCATTCTCGAACCGCCGTCGCGACGATCAGCGATCGGCCAGCGCCGCGTTCAGCTCGTCCGTCCGCTTGGTGGTGAGGTCCGCAAGGCAACCCGCCACCAGCATCGGCTCCATGGTTCCGCCTCGTGCCTCGAACCCGGCCAACTCGCACTGGCCGTCGCGATAGGCGATCCAGGCGCGTTGCGCGGTCTTCAGGGCCTCGACGGCACCAACCATGGTGTCGCCGATCTCGGCGAAATCCTTGTCCATCGCCTGCGCACGCGCCATCGTCTTGCGATACGCCGCGTTCAACGCCACGTCCGCGGTCTCGTAATCCTGTTGCGAACACGCCGTCATGTCGCTTTGGGTCATCGCCTTGCTGCAATCGACATCATCCGGCCCAGCCGCCGAGGCAGCACCTGCCCCGAGAAACAGGCACGAGGCCAGTGCCGCGCCGGGATAAGCGAGCCGCATTGCCATGTCAGAGCGCACCCATGACCTTCTGGCGGAAACCATAGACTTCCCGCTTGCCGGCAAACGGAATGAGCGTCACGTCGCGCGTCTGCCCCGGCTCGAAGCGCACCGCGGTGCCTGCGGGAATGTCCAGCCGCCTGCCGTGGGCGGCCGCGCGGTCGAAGGTCAGACCGGCATTGGTCTCGGCGAAGTGATAGTGGCTGCCGACCTGCACCGGCCGGTCGCCGGTGTTCGACACCTCGATCGTCACCGTCTCCAAGCCCACATTCAACTCGATCTCGCCCTCTGCTGCAAGGATTTCACCGGGGATCATCTTGTCTCTCCTGAAGGTCTCGATAGGCATGCTGCACGGCAATCGTGGCAGGCTGAGGATGCTGTCGCCACGGCATTACGCCGCCGCAGCACAGCCCCCGGCTTTCACCACGCGCTCCGTGGAAGCGGGATTGTTCACCAGCTTTTCGGCCGGCCGCACAGGTCGGCGAACGAGTTCGCCCGTACAGTTCGGGCAACGCCCGCCGAGCACGGCGCTCGCGCAGGCGGCGCAGAACGTGCATTCGAAACTGCAGATCATCGCCTCGCGGCTATCGGCCGCCAGATCCGTGTCGCAGCATTCGCAATTGGGTCGAAGCGCCAGCATGGAAACCTCAGCGGATGGGTTCGTGAACGGTGACGAGCTTCGTTCCGTCCGGGAACGTTGCCTCGATCTGGATGTCGTGGATCATCTCGGGAATGCCCTCCATCACCTGCTCGCGCGTGATGACATGGGCGCCGGCCTCCATGAGGTCGGGGACCGAACGCCCGTCGCGCGCGCCCTCGACCACGAAATCGGTGATCAGCGCGATGGCTTCGGGATGGTTCAGCTTGACGCCGCGCTCCAGCCGACGGCGCGCCACCATGGCCGCCATCGAGATCAGCAGCTTGTCTTTTTCGCGGGGAGTAAGGTTCATGCGACGCGATCCATCATCATCTTCGACATTCTCTACAGGCTCCAGACTTTCGGTACAGACGCGCTCCTGCGCAAGTGCGAAATCATCGGCACAAGGATTTTTCGCAAAGCGAAGCCGTCCTTTGCCACGATCCGCGCGACGAGCTTTTCCTGACCGCCGACCACGACATGGCTGACGCCACCCGACCCGCTGGCGGCACCATGATCCATCAGTTCGCGGAGAGGCTTCAGATACCGCTCGCAGCCGGCCGCGGTGAAGAGCAGCGTGGCGAAAGCGACATGACCGCTCAGCGAAAAGGCCCGCCGGGTCAGCGCGTCGATATCGCCGGACAGCCGCATGTTCTCCGCATGCAGCAGCGTGCCGCCCTTCACGATGCGCCACCGGTCGCGAAAAAGGCCGCTGCGCATGCGCTCACCCATGGCAGCGCGCCCGAGCAGCACCGCCTCGACGGCCAGAAACTCGGCATCGGCTGCCAGATCGACCTCGAGCGACCGCGTCATCGAGGCCCGGTCGAACAGGATCGTCTCCTGCGGTAGCCAGTGAACGCGGGACCCCGCCTCCGCCCGGATGGTCGTCGTCACCGAGGTCGTGCCGGCGCTTGCCTTGTAGATCTTCTCGCAGGCCTGCGTCGTCAGCGTCAGCTCGGTGTCCGCGCCGGCGCCGAAACGCCAGTCCATCACGTCGCCGCCGGTCAGCCCGCCGGAACTGTTGATCAGCACGGCCTCCATGCTGCCATCGAACATAGTCGGCAGACGCAGCTTGGCGCAGCCTTCCTGATAGAACTCCTGCAGCCGCGTCCGCCCGCCGGCCGACTTCGCCACCAGCCGCCCGCGGCCGAAAGCGCGCTGCGGCGCGGCCGCCACCACTTCCGGCACGGGCTCAGGCATCGGTTGCGCGATCAAACCGTAAGGTGCCGTCGGGCTTCCGGCGTGTCGAGCGTTTCGGCCGGGCCTTCATGCACTATCTCTCCACGATCCATGATGTAGACATGGTCTGCAAGCTCGCGGCAGAAGTCAAGGTATTGTTCCACAAGCAAAATCGCCATCCCCGTGGAATCCCGCAAATACTGGATCGCACGCCCGATATCCTTGATGATCGAGGGCTGGATGCCCTCCGTTGGCTCGTCCAGCACCAGAATCTTGGGCCGCGTAACGAGCGCCCGGCCGATGGCCAGTTGCTGCTGCTGCCCGCCGGAAAGATCGCCCCCGCGCCGACCGAGCATGGATTTGAGGATCGGGAACAGCGCGAAGATCTCCTCCGGCACGAAGCGATCCTTGCGGGCGACGGGGGCAAAGCCGGACTCCAAGTTCTCTTTGACCGTGAGCAGCGGAAACACCTCCCGCCCCTGCGGCACGAAACCGACGCCGAGCCGCGCCCGGTTATAGGGCGCCATGCCGTTCATGACCGTGTCGTTGAAGGTGACCTTGCCGGCGCTTGTCGCATGCTGGCCGGTGACCGCACGCAGAAGGCTGGTCTTGCCGACGCCGTTGCGGCCGAGCACGCAGGTGATCTTGCCCATCGGCGCCGTGATGGAGACGCCACGCAGAGCCTGCGCCGCACCGTAGTGCAGGTTGATGTTGTCGACGGTCAGCATGGGGCACCTCGTTCGGTGGGCGTGGTCGGTGCGGTGGAGTTTGAGGGGCTTGCGGGAAGGAAGGCCCTCTCTGGCTTGCCAGCCATCTCCCCCACAAGGGGGGAGAAGACTCGGGATGCTTGCCCTGCCCCAAAATCATGTCGAAGGATTGGATCGGCGGACGCTGATCCTTGGATTGCAAACATCGAGACATTGTAATGCATGAGATCACCGCCCCAAATAGTTTTCGATGACTTTGGGATCGTTCGACACGAAGTCGATCGAGCCCTCGGCTAGAACCGAGCCCTCGGCAAGGCAGGTGACCTTGACGCCGAGGTCGCGGATGAAGCCCATGTCGTGCTCGACGACGACAACGGAGCGGGTCTTCGCGATCTCCTTGAGGAGGATCGCCGTCTCAGAGGTCTCCGCATCCGTCATGCCGGCGACGGGCTCGTCCACCAGCAGCAGCTTCGGCTCCTGCGCCAGCAACATGCCGATCTCCAGCCACTGCTTCTGCCCGTGCGACAGGCTACCTGCGAGATGGTCCTTGCGGGCGGTCATGCGCACGGTTTCGAGGATCTCCTCGATCCGCGCCTTGTCGGCCGGCGTGAGCGTGTAGAACAGCGTGGCGAAGACGCCGCGTTTGCGGTTCAGCGCCAGCTCGATATTGTCCCAGACCGTATGGCTTTCAAACACGGTCGGCTTCTGGAATTTGCGGCCGATGCCGAGCTGCGCGATATCGGCCTCGTCCTTCTTGGTCAGGTCGATCTGCCCGTCGAAATAGACGGTGCCGGTATCCGGCCGCGTCTTGCCGGTGATGATGTCCATCATCGTCGTCTTGCCGGCACCGTTGGGGCCGATGATCGCCCGCAGCTCGCCGGGCGCGACCACGAAAGACAAGGAATTCAGCGCTTTGAAGCCGTCGAAGGAAACCGAGACGCCGTCGAGATAGAGGAGGCTGTTGGTGATCTTCTGGTCCATGGCGCTCACTCCGCGGCTTGAGGTTGGAGGTCGACGGGGTCGCGGGTCGAAACGGTGCGGCCCTTTTCGGCTTCGGCTGCCGCCTTGTAGTCCCGACGGGAGGCAAAGCCCTGCTGGATGGTGCCGACGATGCCCTTCGGCAGGAACAGCGTGGTGGCGACGAAGAGCGCGCCGAGCGCGAACAGCCAGAATTCCGGGAAGGCGGCGGTGAAAATGGACTTGCCGAAGTTCACGAGCACCGCGCCGATAATCGGCCCGATCAGCGTGCCCCGTCCGCCGACCGCCGTCCAGATGACGACCTCGATCGAGTTGGCAGGCGCGAATTCGCCCGGATTGATGATGCCGACCTGTGGCACGTAGAGCGCGCCGGCGACGCCGGCGATCATGGCGGAGAAGGTGAAGATGAAGAGCTTCATGTTCTCGACGCGATAGCCGAGAAAGCGCGTCCGGCTTTCCGCATCCCGCACCCCGATCAGCACCTTGCCGTATTTGGACTGAACGATGGCCGAGGAGAGGAGCAGGACGAGCGCGAGAACGATGCCGGTGATGGCGAACAGGGTCGCGCGCGTTTCCGGCGCCTGGATATTGAAGCCGATGATGTCCTTGAAGTCGGTCAGGCCGTTATTGCCGCCAAAGCCCATCTCGTTGCGGAAGAAGGCGAGCAGCAGTGCATAGGTCATCGCCTGCGTGATGATCGAGAGGTAGACGCCGGTGACGCGCGAACGGAAGGCGAGCCAGCCGAAGACGAAGGCGAGCGCGGCGGGCACCAGCAACACCATCAGCGCGGCGAAAGGGAAGGAGTTGAAGCCGGTCCAGTACCAGGGCAGTTCCTTCCAGTTCAGGAAGACCATGAAGTCGGGCAGGATCGGGTTGGCATAGGTACCGCGCGCGCCGATCTGGCGCATGAGATACATGCCCATGGCATAGCCGCCGAGCGCAAAAAAGGCGCCGTGGCCGAGCGAGAGAATGCCGCAATAGCCCCAGACGAGATCGAGCGCGAGCGCGAGCAGCGCGTAGCAGAGATATTTCCCGAACAACGGCACGACATGGGACGGAACATGCAGCGGGTTGCCGGGATCGAGCAGCAGGTTGGAGGCGGGAACCGCGAGGGCGATGAAGAGGATCAGGGCGGCAAGCGCCAGGACCTTCTTCTCATGGGCGTGGATGAGCCGGGTCGTGAACATTATTCGATCGACCTCCCCTTGAGGGCGAACAGGCCGCGCGGCCGCCGCTGGATGAACAGGATGATGAGGACGAGGATCAGGATCTTGCCGAGCACCGCGCCCGCATAGGGCTCGAGGAACTTGTTGGCGATCCCGAGCGTCATGGCACCGACGAAGGTGCCCCAGAGATTGCCGACACCGCCGAACACCACGACCATGAAGCTGTCGATGATGTAGTTCTGCCCGAGATTGGGCGAGACGTTATCGATCTGGCTAAGCGCCACCCCGGCGATGCCGGCAATGCCCGAGCCGAGGCCGAAGGTCATCGCGTCCACCATCGGCGTGCGGATGCCCATGGAGGAGGCCATGCGCCGGTTTTGCGTCACGGCGCGCATCTGCAGGCCGAGGCGCGACCGCTTGAGCAGCGTCAGCAATGCCAGGAACACGGCAAGCGAGAAGACGATGATCCACATGCGGTTCCAGGTGATGGCGAGACCGCCGAAATCGAACGTGCCCGACATCCAGCTCGGATTGTCTACCTGCCGGTTGGTCGGCCCGAAGATCGTGCGGATGGTCTGCTGCAGGATCAGCGACAGGCCCCAGGTGGCAAGTAGCGTCTCGAGCGGCCGGCCATAGAGAAAGCGGATAATGCCGCGCTCGATGGCGACGCCGACAAGCCCGGTAAAGAGAAAGGCGATCGGCACCGCGAAGGCGAGCGAGAAGGTGGAAAGCTCAGGTGCCAGCGAGGCGACCGTCTGCTGCACGACATAGGTCGTGTAGGCGCCCAGCATCACCATCTCGCCATGCGCCATGTTGATGACGCCCATGACGCCGAAAGTGATGGCCAGGCCGATGGCGGCGAGCAGCAGCACCGAGCCGAGCGACAGCCCGTACCAGACGTTCTGCACAACATCCCAGACGGCAAGGCTGCTGGCGATGCCGTCGATACGGCTCTGGATCACCGGTACGAGGTCCGGCGGAGCGGTGGCAAGCGCCGCAGTCAGGATATTGAGCGCGCCGCGGTCGCCGCGCGCTGCGACGTTCTCGATCGCCGCCTTCTTGTCCTCGGCGCTCGCATCCGTCTTCAGGATCAGCACAGCCCGGGCGGATTCCATCGCCGCCTTGACCTCGGCATCGCCCTCTTTGGCCAGCGCACTGTCGAGCAGCGCGAGATTGGCGGTATCACCGCTCGCAAGCAGCGCCTGGGCAGCGGAAAGGCGGGCATTGCGGTCGGGGCTGAGCAGGGTCAGCTGGCTCATGGCATCGCCGATGGCGCCGCGCAGCATGTTGTTCAGCCGGATCTTCTGCAGGCTGCCGGCCGCCACCCCCTCGACAGGCGCGCCGGTGACCGGATCGGACACCACGTCGCCCTCGACGAGATAGACCGTACCGCCCGCCTTCGGTGCAAACAGCGCCCCGGCGCTGAGCTTTTCGAGGATCCCGGGCACCTTCGGATCGCCTGTCGCGGCGAGCTGCTTCACCGCTTCCACCTTCTGCGGAAACGCGATGGCGCCCAGCCCATCGACCAGCGGTTTCAGCGCATCCTGCGCCCGCGCGCCTGTCGCAAAAACGAGGCCGAGACCGAGGAGAAGAAGAACGATCCGAAGCGTGCTCGATGTCAGCTGCATGTGTTTCAAAGCCCCTTCACGCGGCAGGACGGCGATGAACCGCGCGCATCTGCCCAAGAATTCCGCAGGAACCACCTTTCGGTTGCGCCATTGCGGGTACGACATTGCAGGAAAGCCCCGTCCGTTCGTCCGTGCCCGCCTCATCCATGCATGTTCCGTGCCATGCCTGGACTGCCGTAAAACACAACGGACGATCGCCTCCCCTGAGAAAGAGAGTGTCTCCGCCCGGCGCAAAGCCGGACGGAGACGATGCCGTCTCAAATCGCCTGTAATAAACCTTGGCGGTGCGGCCCGAGGGCCGCACCGGAAATGCTTGCTTCATGAAAAGCCGTCTGGAAAATCAACCTCCGAAGGCTGAGATCAGGAGCCCTTGCCGCCGCACTTGCCCGTTGCGACGTTGAAGTTGCCGCAGGACATGGGCTTGCGCCAATCGGAGATCAGGTCCTTGCTGTCCGGCAGGAAGTCCGACCACTCGTCGCCGACGACCTGGGGGGTCTGCTGCACGATTTCGAACTGGCCGTCGCCCTGGATTTCGCCGATCAGCACGGGCTTGGTGATGTGGTGGTTCGGCATGACGGTGGAGTAGCCGCCCGAAAGGTTCGGAACGGAGGTGCCGATGATCGTGTCGAGAACGGCATCCGTATCGGTCGTGCCGGCAGCCTCGACGGCCTTTACCCAAGCGGAAAAGCCGATATAGGCGGCTTCCATCGGGTCGTTCGTCACGCGCTTGTCGTTCTTGGTATAGGCATGCCACTGCTTGATGAATTCGGCATTGGCAGGCGCATCGACGGACTGGAAGTAGTTCCAGGCGGCGAGATGGCCAACGAGCGGCTTGGTGTCGAGACCGGCAAGCTCTTCTTCACCGACCGAGAAGGCGACGACCGGAATATCGGTGGCCTTGATGCCCTGGTTGCCGAGTTCCTTGTAGAAAGGAACGTTGGCATCGCCGTTGATGGTGGAGACGACGGCCGTCTTCTTGCCGGCCGAGCCGAATTCCTTGATCTTGGCGACTTCCGTCTGCCAGTCCGAGAAGCCGAACGGCGTGTAGTTGACGATGATGTCTTCCTTGGCGACGCCCTTGGCGATCAGGTAGGCTTCCAGGATCTTGTTGGTCGTGCGCGGGTAGACGTAGTCGGTGCCTTCGAGCACGAAGCGCTCGACGCCTTCGTTGGCGATCAGGTAATCGACTGCCGGGATGGCCTGCTGGTTTGGTGCGGCACCCGTGTAGAAGATGTTGCGCGAGGACTCTTCACCTTCGTACTGGACGGGGTAGAAGAGGATGGAATTCAGCTCTTCGAACACCGGCAGAACCGACTTGCGCGACGAGGACGTCCAGCAGCCGAACACGGCCGCGACCTTGTCGACCGAGATCAGCTCGCGGGCCTTTTCGGCAAACAGCGGCCAATCGGACGCGGGATCGACCACGACGGCTTCGAGCTTCTTGCCGAGAACGCCGCCCTTCTTGTTCTGCTCCTCGATGAGCATCAGCATGGCGTCTTTCAGCGTCGTCTCGGAAATGGCCATCGTGCCCGACAGCGAATGCAGAACGCCGACCTTGATGGTGTCTTCGGCAGCGTAGACGGCGGAGAATGCCGTCGTAGCCAAAGCCCCTGCCAGGAATGCGCTGAGGATATGAGATTTGAATGACATAAGAGAGCCCCTCTCGTTCGTTGGCGCCGTTTCCTAAGGGAGGGTTAACGGGTCGCAACGGGACTATCCGACAGGCCTTGTGCAATGCACATACGTCAATTGACGTAGGCGCGAACCGCACATGCCGCGTGCGCTCCCGCGGGAAACATGCGGTCTGTCTGGACAGGGGCCTGCATAGCCTTCAAGATCATCGGAACCTCAAGCCCTCCCGCGATGTCGCTTGCCGACAAGGATGTTGCTCCGCACCATGAAAACCTCGAAATGACAGCCCGGCAGCGCATCATTCCGGTCCGGCGCGAGTACAATCGCTGGGTCGCAGACCAGACGCTGGAGGATTATGCCCTGCGGTTCACCGCCAAGAGCGCCCGGCGCTTTTCGGCAAGCCGCATTTCCCAGACCGCCATCGGCGCGATTTCCTTCCTGGCACTGGAGGCGATCGGCGGCACGATCACTCTCTCCTACGGCACGACGAACGCGTTCTACGCCATCATCGCCGCCGCCATCGCCATGCTCGTCATCGGCATGCCGATCAGCCGCTATGCCATCCGCCACGGCGTGGATATCGACCTTCTCACGCGCGGCGCGAGCTTCGGCTATATCGGCTCCACCATCACCTCGCTCATCTATGCCAGCTTCACTTTCATGCTGTTTGCCATCGAGGCATCGATCATGACCGGCGCGCTGAACCTCGCCTTCGGCATCCCGCTCTGGATCGGCTACATCATCAGCGCCGTCGTGGTCATCCCGCTCGTCATCTACGGCGTCCAGCTCATCTCCCGCTTCCAGCTGATCACGCAGCCTTTCTGGATCGTGCTCAACATCCTGCCGTTCTTCTTCATCGCCTTCTTGGACTGGGAGAAGTTCGACCTCTGGCGCGCCTTTGCCGGCATCGGCCATTCGAATGCGCAGGTTGGCGGTGCGGCACCCTTCGACCTGATCGAGTTCGGCGCCGCATCCGCCGTCATTCTCGCACTGATGCCGCAGATCGGCGAACAGGTGGATTTTCTGCGCTTCCTGCCGCCGGAGGGCGTGAAGAAGTGGCGGCACCGCTTCGCCGTCTTCCTGGCCGGTCCCGGCTGGGTGGTGGTGGGCGTGCCGAAGCTGCTCGCCGGCTCGTTCCTCGCCGTTCTCACGCTGTCAACCGGTGTGCCTGCCGGTGAGGCCGCAGACCCCTCGCGCATGTATCTCGCGGCCTTCGGCTACATGATCCCCAACGATACGGCCGCCCTCGTGCTGATGGCGGCCTTCGTCGTGGTCTCGCAGCTGAAGATCAACGTGATGAACGCCTATGCGGGCTCGCTTGCCTGGTCGAATTTCTTCTCCCGCCTGACCCACAGCCACCCCGGCCGGGTCGTCTGGCTGGTGTTCAACGTCGCCATCGCCCTGCTTCTCATGGAGTTCGGCATCTACAAGCTGCTCGAAGCCACGCTCGGCGTGTTCTCAATCATCGCCATGTCCTGGCTCTGCACGCTCTCGGCCGATCTCTTCATCAACAAGCCGCTCGGCCTCTCCCCTGATGGCATCGAGTTCAAGCGCGCCCATCTCTACGACATCAACCCGGTCGGCCTCGGCGCCATGTTCACCTCCGCCGGCGTGGCGCTCGCCGCCCATTTCGGCCTCTTTGGCACGGTCATGGCGTCGCTATCGACCTATGTCACGCTCATTGCCTTCCTCATCTCCCCCGCCCTCGCCTATGCCACACGCGGCCGCTACTATCTCGCCCGCAAGCCGCGCGCGCACTGGAAGATGCGCAGCACCATCACCTGTTCCATCTGCCAGCATCCGTTCGAGCCGGAAGACATGGCCTATTGCCCCGCCTATGCCGCGCCGATCTGTTCGCTCTGCTGCTCACTCGACAGCCGCTGCCACGACATCTGCAAGCCACATGCGCGGCTGAACGCCCAGACGGCGGCCGTCGCCCGCAGGCTCCTGCCCGAACGCATCGTCGCAGCACTCGCCAGCAGGCTCGGCCGCTATGCCACCGCCGTGGTCATCGCCGTCTCCGCCATCGGCGCTATCCTCGCCATGATCGCCTACCAGACCGGTTCCGCCTCGCCGATCGCCGCCGAGGTGATCAACCGCACCATCGGCATCGTCTTCTTCGTGTTCACCGTCGTCACCGGCGTCGTCTGCTGGTTCTATGTGCTCGCCCATGACAGCCGGCTCGTGGCGGAGGAGGAATCGTCCCGCCAGAACACCCTGCTCCTCAAGGAGATCGCAGCCCACAAGAAGACCGACGCGGCCCTGCAATATGCCAAGGAGACGGCTGAGGCCGCCAACCGCGCCAAGAGCCGCTATGTCGTCGGCCTCAGCCACGAGTTGCGCACCCCGCTCAACGCCGTCATGGGCTATGCCCAGATTCTCGAGCGCGACGAGACGATCCCCGCCCCACGGCAGGCCGCCATCCGCGTCATCAAGCGCAGTGCGGATCATCTCTCGGGCCTCATCGACGGCCTGCTGGACATTTCCCGCATCGAGGCCGGCCGGCTGCAGGTGTTCTCCAACGAGATCAATATCCAGGATTTTCTCGACCAGATCGTCGATATGTTCCGCCCGCAGGCCCAGGCCAAGGGTCTCGCCTTCGAGCATATCCAGGCGCCCGGCCTGCCGACGCATGTGCGCACCGACGAGAAGCGCCTGCGCCAGATCCTCGTCAATCTCCTGTCGAACGCCATCAAGTTCACCGATTGCGGCACCGTGCGCTTTGAGGTCGCCTATCGCAGCCAGGTCGCGACCTTCACCGTGACCGATACCGGCCGCGGCATTTCCGAGGCCGACCGGCCGCGCATCTTCGAGCCGTTCCAGCGCGGCGAAGCCGAAACGATCCGCCCCATGCCGGGCCTCGGCCTCGGCCTCACGATCACGCGGCTTCTGACCGAGACGCTCGGCGGCGAAATCCTGGTCACCAGCGAGCGCGACAAGGGCTCGACCTTCCGCGTGCGGCTGATGCTGTCGACTGTGGCCCGGCCCGCCGCCGTTCCCCCGCCCCAGCGAGACGTCACCGGCTATGCCGGCCCGCGCCGCACCATCGTCGTGGTGGACGATAACGAGGATCACCGCGAATTGATGCGCGAGGTGCTGATCCCGCTCGACTTCGTCGTCCTCACCGCCATCGGCGGCGCCGAATGCCTGACGCTGATCGAGGGTATCGAGCCCGATCTGTTTCTGGTCGATATCTCCATGCCTGGCATGAGCGGCTGGCAGCTCGTCTCGCGCCTGCGCGAACTCGGGCAGGCGGCGCCCATCATCATGCTGTCGGCCAATATCGGCGACGGGAGTCTGGCCAGCCAGCATACCGGCCACAACGATACGCTCGCCAAGCCTTTCGTCATCCGCCAGCTCCGGGACAAGATTGCCGTCAATCTCGGCCTCGAATGGACGCATGATGTCCCCGCACCGCCAACCGACACCACAGAACCCCAGCCCATCCTCGTGCCCGAAGCATCCCATATCGAGGAGCTGATCCGGCTGGGCGAAATCGGCTATATCAGGGGCATCGAGGCCAAGCTCGCCGAGCTCGCGCGCGACGCGACCCACCTGCCCTTTGCCGACGCCGCGCGGGCCTATGTCCAAGCCTTCGACATGGCGGGCTACGCCACCTTCCTCGAAACCGCCGCCGTGCGAAGCGACCCGCCGCCGGAAGGAGACCACCGGTGAGTGACGCCCCCCGCCCCCGCGATATCGTGTTGATCGTCGACGACAGCCCGGAAACCTTCGGCTTCCTCACCGACGCGCTGGAGCAATCCGGCTTCTCCGTGCTGATCGCCACCTCCGGCCCGGCGGCCCTCAAGGTCGTTGACAAGATCACGCCCGACATCGTGCTGATGGACGCCGTCATGCCCGAGATGGACGGCTTCGACACCTGCCGGCGGCTGAAGGCGCTTGCCGACATCGCCCCCGTGCCTGTGATCTTCATGACCGGGCTGACGGAGACCGAGCACATCGTGCATGCGCTCGAATCCGGCGGGGTGGATTACCTCTCCAAGCCCATCAACATCGATGAATTGCGGGCCCGCATCCGTGTCCACCTCGGCAACGCCCGCTCCACCCAGAGTGCCCGCGTCGCGCTGGACGCCGCTGGCCGGCATCTGCTCGCGGTGCGCGGCAATGGCGCCCTGCACTGGTCGACGCCCCAAGCGACCCGGCTGGTCGATACCGCCATAGGTTCGGAAGACGGACTGGACGCCGTCTCCGACCAGATCGCCCTCTTCCTGCGCGAGCGCACGCTTGGCAAGGACGCTCCCCTCGTGATCGAAAATGCCGGTGTGCCCGTCCTCCAACTCGCCTTCCTCGGCACCATCGGCAGCGACGAATACCTGTTCCGCCTCACCGCCGTCAGCCAGACCACCGACGAGGAAGCCCTGCGCCGGCATTTCTCCCTGACGATGCGCGAGGCGGAAGTCCTCGTCTGGATCGCCAAGGGCAAATCCAACCGCGACATCGCCGAAATCCTCGGCCTCTCCGCCCGCACCGTCAACAAGCACCTTGAGCAGATCTATGTGAAGCTGGGCGTGGAAAACCGGGCGTCGGCCGCGGTGAAGGCGACGAATGCGTTGAGCCAGAGTTGAGGGGTTGTTCGTGCCGGGGCTGATGAAGAAAAACCCTCTCTGCCCTGCCGGGCATCTCCCCCACAAGGGGGGAGAGGACCTGTGGCTTGCCGCTCGCTCTTTACGCAAACCTCGAAGATTCGTGCCGAGGGCGTCCCGCGAGTCTTCTCCCCCCTTGTGGGGGAGATGGCCGGCAGGCCAGAGAGGGTTTTCCTTTACCCCCCAAACACGGAAAAGCCCGGCACAAAGCCGGGCTCTCCTCGTCTCGAACACGACGGCCGAAGCCGTGGTGTCTTACATCTGCGGGAAGTAGCTGTACTTGCCGTCCGGGCCCTTCTTCCACTCGTACATGATGTAGCCGGGAAGCTTTGGGTCGCCCTTTTCGTCGAAGGACATGTCGCCGAGAACGGTCTTGAACGGGCCCTTTTCCTTCATCGCCGTTGCGACGGTTTCGGAATCGATGGAGCCGGCAGCCTTGGCAGCTGCTGCGATCGTCTGCAGGGCGGCGTAGGAGTAGAGCGTGTAGGCCTCCGGGTTGAAGCCGGCGGTCTTGAACTTCTCGACCAGTTCCTTGTTCTCCGGGCGGAGCGTCGGATCGGGGCCGAAGGTGTTGAGCGTGCCGGCAACGGCGTCGCCGGCAATCGAGGCCAGTTCGTTGGAGACGATGCCGTCACCCGAAACGAGCGTGGCCTTGAGGCCCTGGTCGGCCGACTGGCGGATGATCAGGCCGGCTTCGGTGTGGAGACCGCCCCAGTAGATGATCGAAACGCCGGCTTCCTTCATCTTGGCGATGAGGGCCGAGAAGTCCTTGTCGCCGGTGTTGACGCCTTCGTACAGGACTTCCGTCATGCCGGCAGCGTTCATCGCCTTCTTGGTTTCGTCGGCAAGGCCCTGGCCGTAAGGCGTCTTGTCATGAATGACGGCGACCTTGGCGTCCTTGAACTTTTCGGCAAGGTACGCGCCGGCAACGCCGCCCTGCTGGTCGTCACGGCCGCAGGTGCGGAACGTGTTCCAAAGGCCGCGCTCGGTGAACACCGGGTTGGTTGCAGCCGGCGTGATTTCGAGAATGCCGTTTTCGGCATAGACTTCCGACGCGGGGATCGAAACGCCCGAGTTGAAGTGACCGATGACGTACTTCACGCCGTCGGCCACGAACTTGTTGGCAACCGAGATGCCCTGCTTCGGGTCGGACACGTCGTCGCCGAGAACGATCTTGATCTGCTCGCCGTTGATGCCGCCGGCGGCGTTGATGTCAGCGGCTGCCTGCTCGGCACCCTTCTGGAGCTGCGCGCCGAAAGCGGCGTTCGGGCCGGTCAGCGGACCGGCAACAGCGATCGTGATGTCCGCCCAGGCCTGGCCGCTGAACGCGACCATCGCCGTCAGCGCAACAGCCGACAAAAGTGACTTCTTCATCCTGTAACTCCCAATTTTCAAGCGGGTCTGTTGCCATAGCCAACGCAGTTCCCACTCTGACTGCGCCGGTGTTCGTTGTGGCCGAGGCGATGCGCCTGCGGCTGTTCCCTTTATTATTTATTCTTCCACGAGAAGGGCGATGCCTTCTCGTAAAGCCAGTAGTAGCTGCTGACCATTTGGCGTGTCCGGTAGAAACGGAACCCAGCGGTAGAAAACAGCAAAAGAATGATCGTGTCCACGACGTAGTAGTGCAGGCTGAACATCGTGCCGTTGAACAGTGCGTGATGCACGAAACGGATGCCGAGACCGAGCAGCAGCGTATAGACCACGACGGTCGTATAGGTCTGCCAGCCGTCCGCGACGCTCTTGCCTGTGCGCCAGGCGGTCCAGCCGCCGAGCACGCAGGTGATCAGCATAAACTGAAGGATCGAAGGCTCTTCGTGGAGAATGCCCTGCATGTCAGAAACTCCCGATGAAAGGGATAAGGGAAGCGGGGCTCAATGGTGCCCGCCTTCGAGATAGGCGGCGCGCACTTCCGGATTGGCCAGCAATTCCCGGCCGCCGCCGCTCATCGTCACCTGTCCGTTGACCATGACGTAGCCGCGATGCGACAGCTTGAGCGCGGCGAACGCGTTCTGCTCGACGAGAAACACGGTCAGCCCCTCTTCCTCGTTGAGCTTCTTGATTGCCGCGAAGATTCCCTTGACGATCAGCGGTGCAAGGCCCAGCGACGGCTCGTCGAGAAGGAGAAGCTTCGGACGCGCCATCAGCGCGCGGCCGATCGACAGCATCTGCTGCTCGCCGCCCGAAAGCGTGCCGCCGCGCTGCGACTGGCGCTCCTTCAGGCGCGGAAACAGCGTGAAGATCTTCTCGATGTCCTCGTTGAAATATTTGAGGTTGTCGAGGCTCGCGCCCATCTGCAGGTTTTCATAGACCGTCATGCGCGGAAAGATGCGCCGGCCCTCGGGCGACTGCGCGATGCGCAGCCGGGCGATCTCGTGGGTCGGCATGCGGGTGATGTCCTGACCATCGAAGATGACCGAGCCGGTGCGCGCCTGCGGGCTGCCGCAGATCGTCATCATCAGCGTCGATTTGCCGGCGCCGTTGGCGCCGATCATGCAGACGATCTCGCCAGGTTCCACGACGACATCGACGCCGCCGAGCGCCCGGATGTTGCCGTAATAGGTCTCGACGCCCTTGACGTGAAGAAGCGGGCTCATGAGCGCTCTCCCGTGCTGCCGGTTCCGTGACCGACCGTCGCCGCAACCTGTTCCACTTCCGCGATCACCTCGTCGACCTCATCATCCTCGACGCCGAGATAGGCCGCGATGACCTTCGGGTCGTTCTGTACGAAT
The DNA here is from genome assembly GCF_004343445.1 of Rhizobium sp. PP-CC-3G-465. Classification (NCBI taxonomy): domain Bacteria; kingdom Pseudomonadati; phylum Pseudomonadota; class Alphaproteobacteria; order Hyphomicrobiales; family Rhizobiaceae; genus Rhizobium; species Rhizobium sp. PP-CC-3G-465. Next base: position 118,515 of record NZ_SLYH01000001.1, on the reverse strand, counting down.
TGCGGATTGCCGTCCGAGATCTTCTGCCCGTATTCCAGAACGACGACGTGGTCGGAGATTTCCATGACAACCGACATGTCGTGCTCGATCAGCAGGATCGACGTGCCGGTGTCGGTGCGGATGTCGCGCAGCAGCGTGTTGAGCGCCAGCGACTCGCGCGGGTTGAGACCGGCAGCCGGCTCGTCCAGGCAGAGAAGCTCCGGCTGGGTACACATCGCGCGGGCGATTTCTAGACGGCGCTGGGCACCGTAGGGAAGATCGCCGGCTGGGTCATCGGCACGGTCGGTCAGCGACGCCTTGTCGAGCCAGTATTTCGCAAGCTCGATGCTGGCGAGCGATGCCTTCTTGTAGGCGGGGAAGCCGAACAGGCCGAGGATCGTGTAGCCCGATGCGCGCATCAGCGCGTTGTGCTGGGCGACGAGCAGGTTTTCCAGCACCGTCAGGCCCGAGAACAGACGGATGTTCTGGAAGGTCCGGGCAACTTTTGCCCGCTTGGTGATCTCGAAGTCCGGTAGGCGCTCCAGCAGGAACTCCTTGCCGCCCTTCTGCCGCATCGTGATCATGCCCATGGTCGGCTTGTAGAAGCCGGTGATGCAGTTGAACACAGTGGTCTTGCCGGCCCCGTTCGGGCCGATGAGGGCGGTGATCTCGCCGCGCGTCGCTTCGAACGAGAAGTCGTTGATGGCCATCAGGCCGCCGAAGCGCATGGAGAGATGTTCGACCTTGAGGATTGGATCCTTGGACATTGTCGTCGCCGTTCCCGTAACCATCAGCCGTGCCCTTCCTTGGTAAAGCTTCCCGACACGTTCTTTCGGGTGTGAAGGAAGGCCGACGGTGCGCGGGAGCCGACGAAGCCACGCGGCTTGAACAGCATCACGACCACCATGGCGAGACCGAAGATGAGCATGCGATAGAGTTCCGGGGTAAAGTCGGGGCCGAAGATGGCCTTGAGGAAGTTCATTTCACGCAGCAGTTCCGTGCCGCCAACCATGACGACAGCGGCGATCGCGATGCCGGTCAGCGACCCCATGCCGCCGAGAACGACGATGGCGAGGATGACGGCGGACTCGATGAACACGAAGCTTTCCGGCGACACGAAGCCCTGCCGCGCGGCGAAGAACGAGCCGGCAAAACCGCCGAACATGGCGCCCGTGGCAAAGGCGGTCAGCTTGGTCGTGACCGTATTGATGCCGAGCGAGCGGCAGGCGATCTCGTCCTCGCGCAACGCTTCCCATGCACGGCCGATCGGCATGCGGCGCAGACGGATGGTGACATAAGCCGTGAGCATGCAGAGAAACAGGATCACGTAGAACAGGAAGATCTTGTAGTAGGCGGACGACATCGGCAGGCCGAAGGACTTGGCGAAGTTGGACGGCGAGCCGACGTCGAACGACCAGATGCCGAAGATCGATGCCTTAGCGATGCCGGAGACGCCGAACGTGCCCTTGGTCACTTCCGTCCAGTTGATCAGCACGAGGCGGATGATTTCACCGAAGGCGAGCGTCACGATGGCGAGATAGTCGCCCCGCAGGCGCAGAACCGGGAAGCCGAGAATGATGCCCCAGAGGGCAGCGAAAATACCCGCCAGCGGCAGGAGCACCCAGAAGGACAGGCCGAAATGGGTGGACAGCAGCGCGTAGGAATAGGCGCCGACGGCATAGAAGGCGACATAGCCGAGATCGAGCAGGCCTGCGAGGCCGACCACAATGTTGAGGCCCCAGGCGAGCATCACGTAGATCAGGATCTGGATGCCGAAATTGTCGACCAGCAGCAGCGAACCCTGAACGCCGCGCAGCATGACCGACACCGGCGGATAGATCAGCAGCGCGATCAGCGCGATCTTGAGGAAGTGGCGGTGGAAGAAGCCCTTGTCCTCGGAGACATCGAGGATGCCGCTCTTGGCCTTTGCGAGCTTCCGCTTATCGAGCGCCGGCCGGATGAAGGCGACGTTGAGGAAGCGACCGACGGCAGCGACCCCAACGAACACCGCGAGCAGGCCCCAGCGCATGCGCCAGACGAGTTCGTTGTTGATGTTCTGGTAGGTCTCGACACCGACGAAGAGGCAGAAGAGGCCGAGCGAGACGAGGCCTGCGAAGAAAGCTTCCTTGAGGGCACGCGCCATGACGCTGGGTTCGGCATGTGGCTCGGAGACGGGAGAGGAAATGTTCGCCATGGACTTATACCTTCTCCACTTCGGGCCGGCCGAGAATGCCGGTCGGCTTGAAAATCAGAACGACCGCGAGGATGACGAAGGTTGCGACGTCCTTGTAGGCGATGGAGAAATAGGCGGACCACAGGCTTTCGATGAGGCCGATGAGGATGCCGCCGAGAACGGCGCCCGGCAGCGAGCCGATGCCCCCGAGAACGGCCGCCGTAAAGGCCTTCACGCCGGGGATGAAGCCGTCTGTAAAGACGGAAACGCCGTAATACATCAGATACATCGTACCGGCGACGGCGGCGAGCGCAGCACCCATGATGAAGGTGATGGAAATGGTGCGATCGACGTCGATGCCGAGGAGCGCCGCCATCTTGCGGTCCTGCTCGGTAGCACGCTGCGCCCGACCGAGCGGTGTCTTGTTGACGATGTACCAGAAGATGGTCAGCAGCACGGCGGTGACGACGATGATCACGATCTGCTTCAGCGAGATCGAGATGCCGAGCACCTGATAGTTGGAATTCACCAGCGGCGGGATCGGCTTGTTGCGCGGCCCCTGCACGACCTGGATGAAATTGGACAGCGCGATCGACATACCGATGGCGGTGATCAGCGGCGCAAGCCGGAACGAACCGCGCAACGGCCGGTAGGCGATCCGCTCGATCGTCCAGTTCCACAGGCCCGCCAGCAGCATGGCCACGATCATCATCACCAGAAGAGCGAGGACGACGGGGATGCCGGCAAACAGGGTCGTGAGAATCAGGAAGACGATAAGGGCCGCGAAACTGCCCAGCATGAAGATATCGCCATGGGCGAAGTTGATCATGCCGATAATGCCGTAAACCATCGTATAGCCGATGGCGATCATGCCGTAGATAGATCCAAGAGTCAGCCCGTTGACGAGCTGTTGGACGAAATACACCATCTATTTTCCCCTGGACCAGATCCCTTACCGGGTCCGGCCTCTTGTTCTGCAGTCCTTTGCGGACGCGACGTTTGCGGGGATTCCATACTGTTTTCGCTCGAAAAGAAAAGCACAAAAAGAAGGCACCCAACAGATTCTTTTCCATTCAGACATTTTCTGGCGGTTTCCTCGGCAATCGGCTGAGTGGGAAGCAGTCGGCGCTTACATTTTAAGCATATCAGCATGTTGGCAAGGGCGCCCAGCTTGCGTCTCTCACACCATCAAACTGTATTTGCTAAAGAAACGCGCGATGCTCATCGCCCGGCCACAGCATTGAACTCCCAAGCCTCAGCCCCGACACCACGAATTGTAACGCCCGGTCACAGGGATTTGCCTGACGAATGAGGCAGAACCCTGTAGGGTTGTGGTGATAACGCGGTGGGCGCCGGGACGCAGGCCACCGCCAGACCGAAAAGGAGCGCGGCGAGCGCAATGTTGGACGTGTTGGAGAGGGCGGCGGTAGAGGCCGGGCGGGCGGTCATCGACGTCTATAATGTGGGTGCGGAGGTCCGTTACAAGGAGGATGCATCGCCGGTGACGGATGCGGATGAAAGCGCGGAACGCATCATCCTGCGCCATCTTCAGGGTGCTTTTCCCGGCATTCCCGTGGTTGCGGAAGAAGCCGCTTCGGCGGGCCTCGTTCCCGATATCGATGGACGCGCCTTTTTCCTTGTCGATCCGCTGGATGGCACGAAGGAATTCGTCGGCCGCAATCACGACTTCACGGTCAATATCGCGCTGATCGAACAGGGCGCGCCGACGCTCGGCGTGGTCTACGCGCCTGCCCTTGGCATCCTCTACGCAGCGGAGCGCAATCGGGCGCGCAAGTCCGTCGTGTCCGGCCAGACGGATATCGGCACCCCCACCGTCATCGGCTGTCGCCAGCGCGGCGACCGCATTGTGGCGCTGGCCAGCCGCTCGCACAACAGCGCGGAAACCATCGCCTACCTCGCCGAACACGGCGTCACCGACTACGAGTCGGTCGGCTCCTCCCTGAAATTCTGCCTTCTCGCCGAAGGTCTCGCCGACATCTATCCGCGCCTCAGCCGCACGATGGAGTGGGACACCGCGGCCGGCGATGCCGTGCTGCGCGCGGCCGGTGGGGAAACCGTGACCATGGACGGCAACCCGCTCTTCTACGGCAAGCGCAACCAGACCTATGATGTGGACTTCGCCAATCCCCACTTCGTCTCCCGCGGCCGGGCCTGACGCTTGCTGCGCCTCAAAGCATGGGGCGTCGCTTCGTTCTCACCCGCCAAGCTCTGACGCCGCGGGGAGAGAAATCCGCAAAAGGCTCATGAAAACAGTGACGCACCATGCTGCGGCTCCCCGCCCCCGACATCGCGCGCAGACTACCGGCACCCTGACAGGAGATGCTGATGAGCGAGATGACCCCGAACCTCGAAATGCCTTACATCCTGCCATCGCAGGCGCAGAAGCATGTCACGCACAACGAGGCGCTGCAGCGGCTGGATGCCGTGACGCAACTCGTGATGGCCGCGCGTCTGGCGCATCCCCCTGTGAATCCCGGCGAAGGCACCTGCTACGAGATCGCGCTTTCGCCGACGGACGAATGGACCGGCAAGGCCGGGAAGATCGCCGTGTGGCAGGATGGCGCCTGGACCTTCGTCACGCCCCACCCCGGCTGGCGAGCCGTTTTTGCGGGCGACGCCCGCCTGTACATCCATGACGGGACAGCCTTCCGCGTCTACGATGCCACGGCCGGTCTCGAGCGGCTGGGTGTCAACGCGACCGCCGACGAGGTCAACCGGCTCGCGGTGTCGGCAGATGCAACGCTGCTCAGCCATGCCGGCCATGGCCATCAACTGAAGATCAACAAGGCAACGCCCGGCGACACGGCCAGCCTCCTCTTTCAGAGCGGCTGGTCCGGCCGAGCGGAAATGGGCCTGAACGGTACGGAGACCTTCGCGATCAAAACGAGCGCCGACGGCACCTCCTGGCAGGAGGCCTTGAGCGTGGACGCGGCCGGCCGCGTTCACCTGCCGCAGAGACCCATCGCGCGCGCAAGCACGCCAGCGGACACGGCAACGCCTGCAGATGGCAGCGAAAGCGGCTTTGCGACGATGCCGCTCTCGCAAGGCGGGTTCGCGCTTGGGGCAACGGTGGCTGGCGGTGGCAGGAGCCTGATCGTGCCGGCAACGGGGATCTATCTGGTCACCCTCAAAGCGGAGGTCGAGCCGAACGGCGCCTTCTCGCTCGCCGTGAAGGCGGGAACGCAAGCCGTGGCCACTCTGCGTACATTTTCAGGCCCGTCAGCCCGACAGGCCGCGATCGTCACAGGCCTTGCAGCCATGACGGCAGGAGATCCGGTGACGTTGTCCCATACGGGCAGTGCCACCTTCACCTTCGGCGAAGACCGTACGGACGTGCTTATCGCAATGCTTTAGAAGAGGCTTCGGCGGGTGCTTCGACCGCATCCGCCGCGCCGGACACGGAGGCGAGCAACTGGCTCATCGACGTCTCGTTGAAGGGCTTGGTAATGCGCGGCCGATCGCGGTGACTGCCGGGGAACATGGCGCTTTCGCCATAGCCGCTGACGAAACCAAACGGCGTATCACGGGACACGAGAATGTTGGCAAAGTCGAAACTCGTCTCGCTACCGAGATTGACGTCGAGCAGCGCGAAATCGAACGCATGCTCATCAACGAGCTGTTTGGCCTGCGCGACATTCGTGGCGATATCGACCATCTCGACGCCCAGCGTGCGCAGAATATCCTCGGCTTCCATCGCGATGATGAAATTGTCTTCCAGCACGAGAACACGTTTGATTGACAAGAGTGTTTCCAAACGCAGCACCAGGATCCCATCGTAAAGAGGCTTCAGATCGACCAACCCACAGATATGATTCGACGTCCTCGAAATCAACACTAGTGCTTATCACGCATGGTCACATTTAAATAAGACATAGCGAAGGTTGGAGCCGGTAACGGCAGGCAGTACGCTACCATCAAGATACCCCCAGGAATAGCACCAAGAATGGGAAAACAGCAGCGTATTTTCGAGAGCCCTCATGTTGGACTGGAACTTTTAACCCTTCGGGCGCATTATGTTTTTCGGGGGAACCAAAGGGAGGAAACCATGACAGCCAGCGATATCGAAAGACTGGAACAAGCGGCACGAAGCGTGTTCGGCCATGATGACGGAGATACTCTGATTGTCGAGGAACATCAGAGCTTTACCGATCGTCTCCGCGCCTTTTTCCAGAAGCGGCTACCTGCCCGCCTGACATCGGCACCGAGCGTCTAAGTCTCACGCTCGTCAAATAAACGGACGCCGCACGGCCTCCAGACCGTCCCAGTCCGCAACCCGCATCAAGCCTTCGGCGTCCAGCACATCGCAGCCGCGATCCGCCCAGCGTATAAGGTTGCGCTCGGCCAGCTTTTTCAGCGTCTTGTTCGTGTGAACGATCGAGAGCCCCAACGTATCGGCGACATGCTGCTGCGTCAGCGGGATGGAGACGCGCTCACCTCTGAAAAGGTTCGACACCCCCGCCCTCTGCGACAGAAACGACAGCAGATAGGCCGCCCGTTCCAGCGCCGTGCGCCGTCCGATACTCAACAGGTGTTCATCGAGAATCCGCTCTTCCTGCGAAGCGATCCAGGTCACGTCGAAAGCAAGATCGGGGTGGTTGCGATAGACCTGCCCGAGGCGCTCGCGCTCGAACACACAGAGCGTCAGCGCAGACAGCGCCTCCACCGAATGCTTCATTTCCCCCATCAGGCTGCCTTGCAGGCCGACGAGATCGCCCGGCATGATGTAATTCAGGATCTGCCGGCGGCCATCGCCCAGCATCTTGTAACGAAAGCCCCAGCCCGACAGCACGGTGAACAGATGCGCGCTGTGGCTTCCCTCGCTCAGCACCGTGGTTCCCGCATCGACCGAGAGTTCGCCGGTCTTGAAGTGCGAAACGAATGCAAGCTCCTCAGGCTGAAATTCGCGGAAGGTCGGCAGATGACGCAGGGGACAGTGTTCGCACGGCGTCTGCCGGCTATTGCGCGTTCTCGGGGGATACATGGGGACTCGAATAGGGAGACGGATGGATGACGGGAGCGGAAGAGCAGGCCAGGTAAAGAGTAGGCTGGGCGAGGCAGTCTGGCGCTGGAGGATGAGGGGAAGGAAGGCGGGCAGCGCCCAAGAGGATGGACTTGAGCCTTCTCCTTACCTAGTTTCGCGGGCGACACTATTAAATTTGCTAACCGCACGCCTCATAAATGGGGCGGCAGAGCTCGGACCGACCATGACACATGCCGCCTTCGCCGCCAATGCCGTTGCCGTCGTCACGGGAGCCGCCTCCGGCATCGGCCTTGCCGCCGCCCACCGCTTCGCATCCCTTGGCATGAGGGTCGTGCTGGCCGACCGCAAGGGCGAGCGACTGGCCGATGCCGCACGGTCGGTTGCAGAGGTTTCGCCGCAGGGCACAGAGGCCGTTCTCGCCTGCGCAACGGATGTTTCGGAACTGGAAGCGCTCGAAGCCTTGCAGGAAGAGGTGATCGAGCGGTTCGGCAAGGTCAACGTGCTCATGAACAATGCCGGGATCCAGCCCGGCAGCACGCTCTTCGGCCCGCTGGAAAACTGGGAGCGCGTGATGGCCGTCAATCTCGGCGGCGTCGTCAACGGCACGCGCGTCTTCGGCCCCGGCATGATCGCGCATGGCGAACCCGGCCTCATCATCAACACCGGCTCCAAGCAGGGTATCACCACGCCGCCGGGAGATCCGGCCTATAACGTCGCAAAAGCCGGCGTCAAAGCCTTCTCGGAAGCGCTCGAGCACGAGTTGCGCAACACCGCCGGCTGCCGCATCGCGTCGCATCTCCTCATTCCCGGCTTCGTCTATACCGGCCTCACCGCCAACGGCCGCACGGAGAAACCGGATGCCGCCTGGACGTCGGAGCAGACGGTGAACTTCATGATGGACAGTATCGCGCGCGGCGATTTCTACATTCTCTGCCCCGACAATGATGTCAGCCGGGACCTCGACGAGAAGCGCATCCTCTGGGCTGCCGGCGACATCGTGGAAAACCGCCCGCCCCTCTCCCGCTGGCACCCCGACCATGCCGAAGCCTTCCGCACCTACCTGACCCAGGACCGTCCGCGGCAGTCGGGTGACCCTGCATGACGACGATCCCCACAGGCTCCAACTTCGATACGGCGCGCGGCACCAGCGGCCTCCACCACATCACGCTCATCACGCGAAAGGTGCAGGCGAACGTCGATTTCTACGTCGGTTTCCTGGGTCTGCGCCTCGTCAAGCGGACGGCGGGGTTCGAGGATGCAGCCCAGTTGCACCTCCTTTATGGCGACCGCCTCGGCACACCCGGTTCGCTCGTCACCTTCCTCGTCTGGGAAGACGGCGGGCCCGGCCGTGTCGGCGAGGGCCAGCCGAGCGAGATCGCCTTCGCCATCGCCCCTGGGTCGATCGGGTTCTGGCTTCAACGCGCCTTGCGCTACCTCGTGCCCGTTTCCGGCCCGGCGCCGGAATTCGGCGAGCCCGTGCTGCGCCTGAAGGACCCGGATGGCGTCATCGTCAAGCTGGTGGGAACGACGGATATTGCGGGCGTCGAGCCCGCCTATGCCGCCGGCATCCCACAGGGCGATGCGATCCGTGCGCTGCGCGGCGCCACCATCCTCACCAGCCGACCTGTGGAAACAGCCGCCTTCCTCGAACGCCACACCGGCTTCCGGTCAGCCGAGAGAACCGAAACGATCGAGCGTCTGCGTTCGGATGCGGGCGACGTCATCGACGTTCGCGACGCCACCGGTTTCTGGACATCTGCCCCCGGCACCGGCACCATCGACCACATTGCCGTGCGCGCGCCCGACCGCGCAGCCGTGAAGGCTCTGCGGGATCGCCTCGGCGCAGAGGATGCCGGCCCGACGCCCGCGCATGACCGCACCTACTTCTTCTCGCTCTACGTCCGAGAACCCGGCGGCAGCCTTATCGAGGTCGCGACAGACGGCCCGGGCATGGGGATCGACGAGGATGAAACCACTCTGGGCACCCGGCTGTTCGTGCCCGGACAGAGCGAGGACGGGCCAGACGAGGACATGACCGTCCTCTTGCCCCAGTTCGGCCTTTCCGGCGAGGAGCGTTTCGCCGCCCGCGAACTGCCCTTCATCCACCGCCTGCATCAGCCGGCCGAGCCGGACGGGACAACGCTGTTTCTGCTGCATGGCAGCGGCGCCAACGAGCTGAGCCTCCTGCCGCTCGCGCGCAAGGCGGCGCCGAATGCGCTGCTCGTCGCCCTTCGCGGTCGCAGCCTTGAGGAAGGCGCCCCGCGCTTCTACCGGCGCCTTGGCGCCACGACATTCGATCAGGCCGATATCGCAAACGAAGCCGAAGCCCTCGCTGCCTTCGTCGAAGGCACGGCATCCGGCTATGGCATCGATCTCGAACGCGCCACGTTTCTCGGCTATTCCAACGGCGCGAACCTGATCGCCGCGACGCTGTTCCTGCAGCCGGGTCTCATCCGTCGCGCCGTCCTTCTGCGCAGCATGATGCCGCTGGAAACGATCCCACTGGCAGATCTCTCCGGCACAGAGGTTCTGATCGTCGCGGGAGCAGAGGATAGCTTCGACGCCTACCGCCCGGCACAGGTGGCAGCGCTGGCAGGCGCCGGTGCCGAAACGACCGTCGTCATGCTGTCCGCCGGCCACGAGCTGTCGCCGGAAGATGCAGGCACGATCGCCGGCTGGCTTCGTGCGCTCCCGGCGCGACAGCCGCTATAGGGAGCGGTGTTCGGCTACTTGCGGAAGTCGATCTTGACCCGGGCGACGGGCAGGATCGTCTTCCACACCACAGCCGTGTTCGACATGGTCTTGCCGTCGCGCGAGAAAGTCAGCGTATCGAAGAAGCGGTAGACATCCTGCTTCGGACCCGGATCGAGATCCACGAGATAGTTGAACCGCACGACATTGCCGTCCACCCGCACCGTCGTGCCGCCGATGACGTCCTCGCGCGTTCCGCTATAGGTCGCAGGGCCGGTGCGGACGAAATGCCAGGTCTTGCGCTCCTTCTGTCCGTCGTTGTAGCGGATGTCCTCCCGCAGCGTCAGCCCGGTTTTCGTTACCGTACCGCGCAGTGCGATATCGAGGTCCCGCCGTGTACCGTTGATGGCGCGAAAGGTTCCCTCGGCCTGTGTCTGGCCCCGGAAGAAGCGCTCCATGACGGTCTCCCGCATCCCGCCCGCGGTCTGTGCAAAGGCGCTGCTGGATACGGACAGGAGGCTTGCTGCAAGGCTGGCGGCGAAAACGGCGGTCGATGCGATCTTCATGATGATCTCCATTCTGTCATGGAGACGATACGGATCTTCCGGCAGAACGGTTTTCCACGACATTGGCAAAACATCACCTGGCCACGAAACCGTCGTCGGCTTTTTATCCTGGAACGGCTTCTGGAAATATCCGGGAAATCGTCTTACGTTCGGACGAACCCCTTTCCGGCGCAAATCGGCCACCATTCTCCCTGAACCCTCAAGCTCGCCATCTCTTTCGACGCTGATCCGCGGCGGCCTCCCAACCTCCGGACCAGCGTCACCGCACAGGAACGAACCCATGCCGAAATTCAATCCGCTGGTCGCCCGGCTGTCGCCGCCGCCCGTTCCCTCGGTCGCCGCCTGGGCCAAGAGCTATGACGGAAGCCACGGCCCGTTGCTCGACCTCAGCCAAGCCGTGCCCGGCTACCCGCCGCATCCCGACATGCTGGCATGGCTCGGCGAAGCCGCGGCTTCCAAACAGGCGGCCGGCTATGGGCCGATCGAGGGGGAAATCCCCCTGCGCACCGCCTATGGCAACCACGTCGCCGAACTCTATGGCGCGCCGCTGACGGGCCGCAACGTCCAGATCACCGCCGGCTGCAATCAGGCCTTCGTCGCGACCGTCATCGCGCTTGCCGGTGCCGGCGATACGATCCTGATGACAAACCCCTATTATTTCAACCACGAGACGACGCTGTCGATGCTTGGCATCAATGTCGATATCGTGCCCTGCGATGCCGCAAGCGGCTTCATTCCGGATGTCGATTCGATCGAAGCGTCGCTGCATGCGGGCGTGAAGGCGCTGGCTTTGGTCTCGCCCAACAATCCGACGGGCGCCGTCTACCCTGCCGCCCTACTTGCCGATATCTTCGACCTCTGCCGCCGCAACGACATCTGGCTGATCCTCGACGAGACCTACCGCGACTTCCTGGCCGACACGGCCGAGCCGCCGCACGGCATCTTCTCGATCGAAGGCTGGCAGAACCACTTCGTCAGCCTCTACAGCTTTTCGAAGTCCTATTGCATTCCCGGCCACCGGATCGGCGCCATCACCTGCGGCATGCAGACGGTCCACCAGATCGCCAAGATCATGGACAACCTGCAGATCTGCCCGCCCCGCGCCGGCCAGATCGCACTGGTGAAGGCGATCCCGGCTCTTGCCGACTGGCGTGAGGAGAACCGTCTGGAAATCGGCCGGCGCAGCACTGCCATGCAGGCCGTGATGGCGGGCCTCGACGGATGGAAGCTCGAATCCATCGGCGCCTACTTCGCCTATGTCCGCCACCCCTACCCCGATATCAGCGCCGAATTCGTCGCGGGCAAACTTGCGACGCTTGCCGGCGTTGTCTGCCTTCCCGGCGATTATTTCGGCGAGATCCAGGAAGGTTTTCTGCGCTTTGCCTTTGCGAATGCCGATGTCGAAACCATCGGCCTCCTGCGCCAGCGCCTCGAGAACTTCAAGCTGCCCGGTATCTGACGTCGAAGGATATTTGACGGTGCCAAAACGACAAAACCGGACCGGGGCTTTGCGCCACGATCCGGTTTTGCAATGTTAGAGATGAAAGAGCGCTCAGATCGCTCCGAAGACACAGGCGCCGATGAAGGCGAAGGCCGCAGCCAGCGTCAGCGTGCGCAGCACCGCATGAAAGCTCGGCAGGGCTGCCGTCGATGCGGCATTGGAATATCGGGCGTGGGGACCGTGCAGGACCTGTTTCGACGTTCGCATCATATCCTCCAGAACAAGCGAGCCGCGTTCACATTTCGCAAGGTCGACCGTGATCGGCTCTGCGTCTACATTCGTGGATTTCCACCGATTTCATAGACAATATATTCCACATCACCGATCGTTTTCAGAATTTCCTACTTTTCTCTCGGGGACCATTGCAGCCAAAACGTTAACGCGCGTTCATGGTTCCCGGCCACCCTATCATTTATCCGGCCCGGCAATGGCCGCACCGGGCACGGTGGGCTGAGCACCGTATGGAAGCCCTCACAAAGGCCGAAAATCCCCTCGTCCCGCCGGTCATAGCGTCATGAAAACAGATGACTTTCGGCCGGGCTTACCTATATCTCCCCCTCAGGACACTCCCGGGATGCGAGGAGTGACCGAACCGACTTCGAGATGCCCTATGCAGAGTTCTCTCCCGCCCGAAACCGTCGATACGCCGCCTGTGTCCGGCAAGCGCTGGACGACGGTCGCAACGTCCCGGAGCGAGATCGCGGCGCTTCTGGAAAGCCGGGACTGGAGCCGGACGCCGCTCGGCGCGCGCGAGACTTGGCCGGCATCGTTGACGGGCCTTGTCCGCACCGTCCTGTCGTCGCCGGTCGCCATGACGCTGTTGCTGGGTCCGGACGGCATCATGATCTACAATGCCGGTTATGCCGCCATCGCCGGCGGCCGCCATCCGACATGCTTCGGAATGTCGGCCATCGCGTGCTGGCCCGAGGTCGCCGATTTCAACCGCACCATCATCGATGGCGTGCTTAGTGGCGCGTGCTTTTCCTACGCCGATATGGAAATGACGCTGAACCGCAGCGGCGAGCCTGAACGCGTCTGGTTCGATCTCGACTACAGCCCCGTCTTCGACGATGAGGGCGCCATCAGCGGCGTGCTCGCGGTCGTCGTGGAAACGACGAAGGCGGTGGAGGCCGAGCAGGCGCTCGCGCGCAACCGCGAAAAGCTGTCGCTCGCCCTGCAGGCCTCCGGCGTGGTCGGCATCTGGGACTGGGATGTCGTCGCCGACCGCGTCTATGCCGACGACAGATTCGCGTCCCTCTACGGCGTCGATCCCGAGACGGCGGCGACAAACGGCGTCCCGATCTCCGGCTTCACCGCCGGCATTCACCCCGACGATGCCGAGCGCGTGTCCAATGTGCTGCAAGGCGTCATGAAGACGGGCGAGAAGCTCTCGATCGAATACAGGCTCGTCCAGGCGGACGGGTCCGTGCGCTGGGTGCTGGCCGAGGGGCAGCCGCTGCTCGAAAACGGCACCTGCATCCGCTTTCCCGGCATCGCCGTCGATATCACCGCGCAGAAGGAGGTGGCCGAGGCCTATGCGCAGTCGGAGACCGGGTTCCGGACGCTGGCCGACACCATGCCGCAGATGGTGTGGTCGACGCGGCCCGACGGTTTCCACGATTACTACAATGCGCGCTGGTACGAATTCACCGGCGTTCCCCCGGGATCGACCGACGGCGCCGGCTGGAGCGGCATCTTCCACCCGGAGGATCAGGACCGCGCCTGGGCGCTCTGGCGCCACAGCCTCGAGACGGGAGACCCCTACCAGATCGAATATCGGCTGCGCCATCACAGCGGGCCCTATCGGTGGGTGCTGGGTCGCGCTCTGCCCATCCGCGATGCCGAAGGGCGGATCACGCGCTGGTACGGCACCTGCACCGACATTCACGACGCCAAGATGGCGCAGGCGGAACGCGAGGTCGTCGCGCATGAACTCAGCCACCGGATCAAGAACATCTTCTCCGTGCTGAGCGGCATCATCAGCCTGTCCGCACGTTCCGAGCCGCAGGCCCGGGGTTTTGCCGAACAGTTGCGCAAGCGCATCGACGCCATGGGCCGCGCGCACGATTTCGTGCGTCCGCACAGCGAGGCGTCGCGCCCGACCATGCCGGACACGACCTTGTTCAACCTTCTGGCAAGACTGCTTGAGCCCTATTGGGGCGAAGAGGGAACAGGCGCGATTGGACTGCATGGCGACGACACCGCCATTGCCGACAGCGCCGCCACGCCTCTGGCCCTCCTCCTGCACGAACTCGGCACCAACTCGGCGAAATACGGCGCCCTCTCAACGGCCGATGGCCGGGTCGAGATCACCGGACGCATCGACGGCGAGACCTATCATTTGAGTTGGAAGGAAAAGGTCCAGGGCGTCGTCATCTCCGCGCCGGAGAAGGACGGCTTCGGGTCACGGCTGATGAAGATCAGCGCCGAAGGCCAGTTGGAAGGACAGCTGGAGCGCTTCTGGGAACCGGATGGCTTGCGGATCGAGGCGTCGATACCTTTGAGCGCATTGACCCGCAGTGGTCGTCTTGGACGCCGATAATCGCCTTATCTCAGGCAAAAACGCGGAGACGAGCCGGCGCGTGGGCCTGCCGCGCTTCGCGCAGCGCAACCGTATAGCGCACGGCCGCTTTCAGGTCCTCCTCCGCCACAGGCTTCGGCAGCACGCCGACGGCACCCGGAAACGCTTCGCCGACCTGCAAAGGATTGGCGGTCATGAAGAGAACAGTCATGCCGTGACGCTCGGCAAGCATGCGGCCAATATCGCGGCCCGTGGCGCCATCGCGCAGGTTGAGATCAACGAGGGCGATATCGGCGAGCGGGCCGAGCTTGATCGCCGAGGCCGTATCAGCAGCGATGCCGACAGGCCGGTAACCCAGTTCTTCAACGACATACTCGATCTCGGTCGCAACGAAAATCTCGTCCTCGACCACCATGATATTACAACTCATATTGACATGCCCACTTCACCGAAAGTGCCTCGTCGCTCCCGTGTATGGATCCGAACAGACGGCTCCATTTGCCCCCAGGAAGAAGACGGCGACGCTCATGAATGCGGCACGACGTCAAAAGTTCCGTATCATTTCGCCCGAAGAAACTCTTCCAGACGCTCTTTTTTTCAGCCCACGCCTGTGGTGTAACCCGCGCAACGCGATCGACCGGGAAAGGTGGCGCATGCCCCTCAGTGACGACATGCCGGTTTTGAAACGATGGAAGCGTCGTGTCCGCAAGCTGCGCAACAGGCTTGCCCGCCGCGCCTTTGCCACCCGCTACGGGCGGGAACTGCTGATCCAGTGCATCAGCCCCCGCGTGCTCTCGATGACAGCCGAATGCGGCGACCACGTCATGACGTTCTCGCCGCATGACTATATCGGTCGCAAGATCTACCGGAAGGGCCAGTTCGAGCGCGATCACGTCGTACGCCTGCTCGCCGTCCTGCGGGAGCGGAATATCGACCTCTCGGGCGCTTTGCTGGAGGTCGGCGGCAATATCGGCACGCAGACGCTCTATTTCGCCCTCGGCAGCGATATTCCGCGCATCGTGACGGTGGAGGCCGATCCGCGCAACTACGCCCTGCTCAACCAGAACATCCGCCAGAACGGGCTGGAAGACCGGATCACCGCCATCCCCTGCGCGGCCGGCGAGACCGCGGGCACGATCGATTTCTTCCAGCATCCCGACAATCACGGCAAGAGCAGCGCGACGCGGCAGAGCCCGCGCGACCGTCAGATCAGCGTGCCGGTGCGCCCCGTGATGGAGATCCTCGCGGACGCGGACATCCCAGCCGACGGCGTGTCGCTGATCTTCATGGATATCGAGGGCTACGAGCCGGTCGCCGCCCGCTCGATGATCCCGCTTCTCGAACGCCAGACGCCGTTCTATCTCGAATTCTCGCCGGTCTTCTACGGCCGCGATCAGGCCCGCGTTTTCGCAGAGTGGCTTGCCACCTTCTATTCCCGCTGCATCGTCTTCACCGAGAACGAGATGACCGAAATGGCGCTCGCCGATATCCCGCTCGACGCGGACCAGTTCGATCTGCTGCTGCTGCCCGACGCGCTTTAGCGGCGGCGGTAGAGATAATAGCGCTTGCGGTCGATCCCCTCCGGCACCGGCAGGGGCGCGAGGTCGGCATGGTCCAGCGGCAGGCCGCTGGCGACGATGCCGCCGGAGGCCAGCGCATCGGCAAGCGCTGGCGGCAGCCAGCGTTTCGTTTCCGCATCCACCTCGGGATAGGCCGTGCCGATATCGGCATGGGCGAACGCCACCCCCATGCCGGCCACGCTCTTCAGCGTCTCCGAGATTTCGCCAAGCACGAGGTCGCCCTCATCCGGCGTCGATTTGGGATGCGACCCCACCGCCCGATCGAAGGCGATGATACGACGGCCGGGGAAGATCTCGCGGATATGATCGTAGGTACGGCCGTTTCCAAGCCCGATTTCGAGCACCGCGCCTTCGCCCGGAAGCGCCATGTCATCCCGAATGTGGTTGAGGATGGAGCGCTGCGCCTGCAGGCGGGCGATGAAGCTGTCGAGACGACTCATGAAGGCGCTTCCCGTTGCCGAGGCAATTCCAGCAAAAATACGCAGCGGTTTGCGGACGGAATTGCGTGAAACCAAAGAGATGGAGCGTTTTCGCGATTCGGGGAAATGCGGAAACGCTCGAATGAGCCCCTCTATAGGGTGCCCGCCACCCAACAGGCAACATCGCCGCGCGCTGCACGCAAAAGTCATCCGGCGCGGCCCTGTCGGACGGAGACGGCTGTGCTACCTTAAATCGCATGGCACAGATGCAGAGCGACCAGTTCTTTTCCGCACTCCCCGTCTTCACGGCGTTCGAGCGCGTGGCGGATGCGGAGAACTACCGCCCGCTGCCCATCGACTGGTGGATCGCCAGCGCCGATATCGTCGATTCCACCGGCGCCATCGAGACCGGTCGGTACAAGGCCGTAAACATGGCCGGCGCCAGCGTCATCTCGGCGGTGCTCAACGCGGTCGGCCATTTCGACCTTCCCTTCGTCTTCGGCGGCGACGGCGCGCTCGTGGCGCTTCCCCCCTCGGCCCTCGTCGCGGCCACATCGGCGCTGGCTGCCGTGCAGCTTTACGCCCGCGAAGAACTCGATCTCGACCTGCGGGCCGCCCTCGTCCCGGTCTCCGACATCCGCAAAGCCGGGCTCGATGTGCGCGTGGCACGCTTCCAGGTCAGCCCGGACGTCTCCTACGCGATGTTTGCCGGCGGCGGCGGCGCATGGGCGGAGACGGAGATGAAGGCCGGACGCTATCTCGTCGCGCCCGCGCCCGCAGGTGCCCGCCCCGACCTCACCGGCCTTTCATGTCGCTGGAACCCCATCGCATCCCGTCATGGCGCCATCGTCTCGATCATCGCGGTGCCCTGCCCCGGCAAGGAGGCAGGGCCGTTTTCGGCGCTGGTTTCCGATATCGTCTCGCTGGCCTCGGGCGAGGAACGCGAGGGCCATCCGGTCCCGGCGGAAGGCCCGACGCTCGGCCTCTCCCGCGAGGGCCTGGAGACGGAAGTGCGCACGGTCGGAAAACCCGGCCGCCTGCGTCAGCGCGGCCGCATCCTCATAGAGGCGGCACTGACCTACGGCTTGGCAAAACTTGGAATGACGCTCGGCCGCTTCGATCCGAAGATCTATCGTCAGGATGTCGCCAGCAATTCGGACTTCCGCAAGTTCGACGATGGCTTGAAGATGACCATCGACATCGAGGCGGGGCGCCTCGTCAGCCTGGAAGCACGGCTGGAACGCGCGGCGTCCGAAGGCGTCTGCCGCTACGGCCTCCACCGGCAGGACGAGGCTCTGATGACCTGCATCGTGCCGACCGCGCTCAGCCGCGACCACATGCACTTCATCGACGGCGCCAATGGCGGCTATGCCATGGCGGCCAGCCACCTGAAGGCACCCATGCAAGCCGCACCCGCGGCCTGACGCCTCAAGCCTTCACGATCAATCCACCTTGAATGCCGCGGCGGGCAAAGACGTTTCGCGTGTCGATGACCAGCGGCGCCTGCTGCGCGATCAGCGCATAATCGACATCGTCGTGATCGGTGGCGACCAGCACGGCATCGAAACCGGCAAGTTCGCTCAGCGGCACAGAGCGCCGACCTTTCAACGACAGGTATTCGCGCGTCCTCGGGATCTCGTCCACATGCGGATCATGGAAGGATGCGCTGCCGCCGCGCTCCTCGATCAGCTCGATCAGTTTCAACGACGGGCTCTCGCGGATATCCGGCACGTTCTTCTTGTAGGCGAGCCCGATGATCAGCACGCGCGACCGGCTGAGGGCTTTACCCAGGTGAATATCGAGCGCTTCCGCAAGCCGCCCGACGATATGTTTCGGCATGGCCGAATTGATCTCGCCCGCAAGCTCGATGAAGCGGGTCGGCATGTCGTATTCGCGGGATTTCCAGGTGAGATAGAACGGATCGATCGGGATGCAGTGCCCGCCGAGACCGGGACCGGGATAGAACGGCATATAGCCGAAAGGCTTGGTCTTCGCCGCGTCGATCACCTCCCAGATATCGATGCCCATGGCCTCGAACACGGTCTTCAATTCGTTGACCAGCGCGATATTGACCGCCCGAAAAATGTTCTCCGTCAGCTTCACAGCCTCGGCCGTCGCCGTCGTGGAGACGGGCACGACGCGCTCGACCACGGCCGAATAGAACGCCTCCATCGCCTGCGCTGCCGCATCACCGTCACCGGCGACGATCTTCGGAATGCTGGTGGTGGAGAAATCGCGGTTGCCGGGGTCCTCGCGTTCCGGCGAGAAGCCGAGGAAGACCTCCCCCCCGATATCGAGCCCGGTGGCAGCCAGGATCGGCCGCACGACATCCGTCGTCGTGCCGGGATAGGTGGTGGATTCCAGCACCACGAGCTGCCCCGGCCGCAGCCGGAGGGCGATCTCCTGGCAGGTCTTCACGATATAGGTGAGGTCGGGATCGCGATGCCGCGTCAGCGGTGTCGGCACGCAGATGACGATGACGTCGCAGACGGCAAGGCCATCGAAATCGACCGTTGCGGAAAACCGTCCGGCATCCCGCTCTGCTGCGAGAACGTCGTCGCCGACCGCCTCGATATAGGACCGGCCTGCCTCGATCGCGACGATCTTGCCGGGGTCGATATCGAAGCCGGTGACGGTGAAACCCTTGCGCGCGATGGCGATGGCGAGCGGCAGTCCGACATAGCCAAGGCCGATGACGCCGGCATGCGCCGTGCGATCGGCGATCCGCGACAGAAGAACCGCGTGGGGAGACGTGCTCATCGGTAACCTTGCCTGTTGGGCGCGCCTCGCACGCCGGAGCCATGGCAGATGCGGACTTGGCCTGCCGCTGTCAAGGCCAGGATATCGGGGCCGGGCCATCATGCGAATTCCCTCGCAGCAGCCATCGCCAACTTTTCGTCGCCGCCGTTCTGGTTTCCGCCATACCGCGTCATTATATCGTGAAGACGATCGCGTCATGCCGGGGGGTTAATATCGGCCTGAGGTGATCGTTCGCAGCAAACAGCGGGAAGATCGACATGACCCAGATGCAGCAGGTTTCCACCCATCTGCTCGATCGCGTGTCCCTATGGCTCAAGCAGACGGCGCTGAACGGCGCCTCGCTCGAAATGCTGGTGACGGGCTTCTGCGAACGGCTGGCCGCCGCCGGCGTGCCGCTGTCGCGCGTGCATCTCAGCTTCGCCATGCTCCATCCACTTTACGATGCGCTCGGCTTCACCTGGCAGCGCGGCAAGGGCGTCACCGTCGAGGGCTTCCGCGCCGGTCAGAGCGAGACGGATGCGGAGCGCTTCCTGCGCAGCCCCTATTACTACCTCTATTCCCACGACCTCGATCATCTGCGCCGCCGCATCACGCCGGAGTCGCCGATCGAATTTCCGATCTTCGAGGAACTGAAGCGCGACGGCGCGACCGATTACTTCGCCTTCGTGCAGTCCTTCAGCGAAAGCCACGGACAGGGCATGGTCGGCTCCTGGACGACGGACGCGCCGGAAGGTTTCTCCGACCAGCTGATCGAAGCCATGCTGCGGCTCCAGAGCAGCCTGGCCGTTGCCGCCAAGATGGCCGTGCTCGGTAAGCTCGCCGACAACATGCTCACCACCTATCTCGGCGAAAACGCCGGCAAGCGCGTGCTGTCCGGCCAGATCCGGCGAGGCGACGGTGAAACCATCCGTGCCGTGCTCGTCATGGCCGACATGCGCCAATCGACCGTCCTTGCCGAACGCGAAGGCCGTCAGGCCTATATCGACACCCTCAACCAGTTCTTCGACGCCATCGCCACGCCGTTCAACCGCGGCGGTGGCGAGATCCTCAGCTTCCTCGGCGATGGCTTCCTCGCGGTCTATCCTTGCGGGCGCCACCGCGAACCGTCGCAGGCCGCGGCCCTTGCCGCCATGGAGGCCGTGCGCCAGGCCACGGCGCGCATGGCCGAGATGAACAGCGAACGGCGGGAAAACGGGCTGAGCGAGGTCGGCTACGGCATCGGCCTGCATATCGGCAACGTCATGTTCGGCAATGTCGGCCTGCGCGACCGCCTCACCTTCTCCACCTTCGGCACCGCCGTCAACGAGGTCTCCCGCCTGCAGGGGCTGACCAAGAAGCATTCCACCCACATCGTCGCCAGCCAGGCCTTCACCGCCTATGCCGGCGGCGAGTGGGAGACGCTTGGCGAGGAAAAGCTGCGCGGCGTGAGGCAGAAACTGACGGTGCTGGTGCCGAGCGAAAAGCTCCTGAAGATCGATCAGGCGGAGGCCATTCGCCACCGGACGCAGGAAAGCAGCTCCGAGGCGGAGCAGGTCATGCTGCTTTACCGCAACCGCAACACGCCCCAACGGGACATCTGGAACAAACTGCTGCAATAGAAATTATTTAGCCGCGGGGCATCATTTCAAAAAAACGATACATGACGACGCTAGACCCGCAGCCGACGCCGGGAAGGCGTGACCGTGCGGTTTACATTGCGGTCATGGACAGGCCGAAATGCCTGCGATAGTCTTCCCATAAGGTATTGGCGCAAAGCCAGCCACCATCCGCACCGGATGGAGAGAATAAGTGGGGAATGGCAGGCATGACATCAGGCGGAGACCTGCTGCGGATCGAGGACCTGAGCGTTTCTTTCGCCATGTTCGGCGGCCAGATCGACGCGGTTCGAAAGGCCAGCCTCCGGGTCCTGCCGGGCAAGGTCACGGCGCTCGTGGGCGAGTCCGGGTCCGGAAAATCCGTGATCAGCCAGGCCATCATGGGCATCCTGCCGAAATCGGCGAGGATCGGCGGCAAGATCCTCTTCAAGGATGAGACGGCACCCGGCGGTGTCATCGATCTTGCAGCGCTCGCGCCCGAGGGTGCCGATATGCGCGCCTTTCGCGGCAACCGCATCGGCATGATCTTCCAGGAGCCGATGACCTCGCTGTCGCCACTCCACACGATCGGCGACCAGATCAGCGAAAGCCTGCGCATCCACCGCAACGTCGACAAGCCGGGACAGCGGGAACAGACCGAAGAGATGCTGCGTCTCGTCGGGTTCCCCGACCCCAAGCGTGCCTTCGGCATGTATCCGTTCGAGCTTTCCGGCGGCATGCGACAGCGCGCGATGATTGCCATGGCGCTGATCTGCAAGCCGTCGCTTCTCATTGCCGACGAGCCGACGACGGCCCTCGACGTGACCATCCAGGCGCAGATCCTGCAATTGCTCAAGGACCTGCAATCGACCTTCAACATGGCCGTGCTGCTCATCACCCACGATCTCGGAATCGTCGCCAACATGGCCGACGAGGTCGTGGTGATCTATCACGGCGAAATCATGGAGGCGGGTTCGGTTGAGGATATCTTCCGCAATCCGTCCCACCCCTATCTCAAGGGGCTGATGGCAGCCGTGCCGCATTTCGACATGAAGCCCGGCGAGCGCCTGAAGGCGCTGCGCGAGGTACCCGTCAACGTCGAGAGCCTGATCGTGCGGCGCAAAGGCGAACGTGCGCCTGCGCGACCGCTGCCCCGCGTCGAGGACACGCTTCCGGCACCGGGCGAGGATGTGCTGCTCTCCGTGCGCCATGTCGGCAAGACGTTTTCCAGCCGCAAGTCCGGCTGGTGGAAGAAGGGGGAGGCCCACCAGTATCGTGCGGTAGACGACGTGAGCTTCGACATACGTCGCGGCGAATGTCTGGGGCTTGTGGGCGAAAGCGGCTGCGGCAAGACGACGCTCAGCAAGATCCTGATGCGGGCGCTCTCTCCCGACACCGGCTCGATCATGCTGAACTCGGCCGATGGCCCGATCGACATCCGCGAGGCCCATGGCAAGTCGCTGGCCAAACTGCGCACCCGCATGCAGATGATATTCCAGGATCCCGTCTCATCGCTCTCGCCGCGCATGACGGTGCAGAACATCCTCAGCGAACCGCTCGAGATCCACCGCCGCGGCGATCCGAAGAGCCGGCAGCAGACGGTGAAGGCGCTGCTGAAGGCCATCGGCCTCAATGAGCGGCACATGAACCGCTATCCCCACAGCTTCTCCGGCGGGCAGCGCCAGCGCATTGGCATTGCCCGCGCTCTAGCACTCGGCCCCGAACTGCTGATCTGCGACGAGCCGGTCTCCGCACTCGACGTGTCCGTGCAGGCGCAGATCCTCAACCTCCTGAAGGACCTGCAGGCGGAACTCGGCCTGACCTATCTCTTTATCTCGCACAATCTCGCCGTCGTCGATTACATGGCCGACCGCATCGCCGTCATGTGCGCCGGGCGGATCGTCGAGCTTGCACCGCGCGAACAGCTGATGCGCGCGCCGGTGCACCCCTACACCAAGGCGCTGCTGGCCGCCGTGCCCTTCCCGGATCTTGACCGGCCGCTCGACTTCGTCGCGCTCAATGCCGGCGGGGCCTCCGACAAGAAGCGCTGGAACGCCGCCTTCCGGCCGGGCGAAAGCGATGCCGGCCTTGCGCCCGCCGATCTCGGCAATGGTCACTGGGTGCTGGCGAGCCGGAATGCCGACGTGAAGGAGCTCCAGCCGTGATCAAGCGCCGCACCACCCTCGGCCTCCTCGCCTCCGCCATCGCCCTGCCCCGGCTTATGCTTCCGCGCGACGCCATGGCCGCGGGGACAGAGCCCGAAATCCTTCTCGAAAAGATCACTGCCGGAACCCTGCCGCCGATGATCGAGCGCGTGCCGAAGACGCCGCGCATCGTCAACCTTGCCGCTATGGGCCGCACGCCCGGCAGCTATGGCGGTTCCATCCGCATCCTCATCGGCAGCCAAAAGGACATCCGCGCGATGTTCATCAACGGCTATGCCCGCTTGGTCGGCTACGACGAGAAGCTGAGTTTCCAGCCGGATATTCTGGAGGCCTGCGAGGTCGAGGGCGAGAAGGTCTTCACCTTCCGCATTCGCGAAGGCCATCGCTGGTCGGACGGAAGCCCGCTCACGTCGGAAGACTTCCGGTATACCTGGGAAGACGTGGTCCTGAACGAGGACCTGCGCAAGGGCGGCGTGCAGCAGGAGCTTCTGGCGGACGGCAAGCCGCCGCGTTTCGAGGTTCTCGACGCGCGCACCGTGCGCTACAGCTGGGATGCGCCCAACCCCGATTTCCTGCCGAACCTGGCGGCGGCACTGCCGCTGATCCTGCTGTTGCCCGCCGCCTACATGAAGCAGTTCCACAAGACTTACCAGACCGAGGAACAGCTCAAGACATTCATGAAGAAGTACCGGGTCAAGAAGTGGGTGGACCTGCACATCAAGATGTCGCGCCAGAACCGGCCCGACAATCCGGACCTGCCGACGCTCGACCCATGGCAGAACACGACGGCCTCGCCGGCCGAACAGTTCATCTTCGACCGGAACCCCTTCTTCCACCGCGTCGACGAAAACGGAATTCAGCTTCCCTACATCGACCGCGTCGTCCTCAACGTCTCCACACCGGGCATCATCGCCGCAAAGACCGGTGGCGGCGAAGCCGACCTGCAGGCACAGAACATCGACTTTACCGACTACGCCTTCATCAAGGATTCCGAAAAGCGGTATCCGGTGAAGGTGAAGCTGTGGAAGCGCACGCAAGGATCGCGCGTCGCGCTGCTGCCGAACCTCAATTACGGCGATCCTGTCTGGCAGGGCCTCCTGCGCGACGTCCGCGTCCGCCGCGCTCTTTCGCTCGCCATAGACCGGCGCGAGATCAACATGGTTGCCTTCTACGGCCTCGGCAAGGAAAGCGCCGATACCGTGCTGCCGGAGAGCCCGCTCTACAAGCCGGAATATGCCGCCGCCTGGTCGCAGCACGACACCGAGCAGGCCAACCGCCTGCTGGACGAGGCGGGCCTGACCGGCCGCAACGAGGACGGCATGCGCCTTCTGCCAGATGGCCGTCTCGCGCAGATCGTGGTGGAAACCGCCGGCGAGAGCACGCTGGAAACCGACGTCCTCGAACTCGTCACCGATCACTGGGCGAAGATCGGCATCCCGCTCTTCATCAAGACCTCCCAGCGCGAGGTCTTCCGAAACCGCACCATGGGCGGCGAGATCATGATGTCCATGTGGCTCGGACTCTCCAATGGCGTGCCCACGGCCGACATGAGCCCGAACTCGCTGGCCCCGAGCACCGACGACCAGCTGCAATGGCCGGTCTGGGGCATGCATTACCTGTCGCTCGGCCAGTTCGGTCATGCACCGGAGCTTCCCGAGGCCCAGAAGCTGGTGGACCTGCTGAAGGAATGGCGTCGTACAGCCGACAATGCGGGCCGCACGCGGATCTGGCACGAGATGCTGTCGATCTATACTGATCAGGTCTATTCCATCGGCATGGTCAACGCCACGCTCCAGCCGATCCTTCATACGTCGCGCATGCAGAACGTTCCGGAACACGGCCTCTACGGCTTCGATCCGACCTGCTTCTTCGGGGTCTACATGCCGGATACGTTCTGGCTCGGCGACAAGGTGAGCTGATCGATGCTGCGATACATTCTCTGGCGCGTCAGTGCCATGATCCCGACGCTCGTCATTATCTCGGCCCTCGTCTTCACCATCATCGAACTTCCTCCGGGTGATTATTTCGAGAGCTACATCTCGGAAATGCGCGCCCAGGGCGAAGGCGTCGATATGGCGGAGATCGAGGCGTTGCGGGCCGAATACGGCTTCGACCGTCCGCCGATCATGCGCTACTTCCACTGGGTCGCCGGCATGCTGCAGGGCGATTTCGGCTACTCGTTCGAATACCAGCTGCCAGTTTCCGACGTCGTCGGTGACAGGCTCTGGCTGACGGTCCTCGTCTCCTTCGTGACCATCATCTTCACCTGGCTCATCGCCTTCCCGATCGGCATCTACTCGGCCACCCACCAGTACAGCTGGGGCGATTACGGCCTGACCTTCCTCGGCCTGCTTGGCCTTGCCATTCCCAATTTCATGTTCGCGCTGATCCTGATGTATTTCGCCAACATGTGGTTCGGCACGTCCATCGGGCACCTCATGGACCAGAAATATCTGTCGCAGCCCATGAGCTGGGACAAGTTCCTGTCGATCCTCGAGCATCTCTGGATCCCCGTCATCATCATCGGCACCGCGGGCACGGCCGGCATGATCCGTCGCCTGCGCGCCAACCTTCTGGATGAACTACAGAAGCAATATGTGGTGACGGCGAAGGCGAAGGGTCTTCATCCCTTCCGGGCACTGGTGAAGTACCCACTCCGCATGGCCCTCAACTTCTTCATCGCCGACATCGGCTCGATCCTGCCGGCCATCATCTCCGGTGCCGAAATCACGGCCATCGTGCTGTCGCTGGAAACCACCGGGCCGATGCTCATCAAGGCGCTGCAGAGCCAGGACATGTATCTCGCCGGGTCCTTCCTGATGTTCCTTGCCTTCCTCACCGTCATCGGCGTGCTCGTCTCCGACATCGCGCTGGCGCTGCTCGATCCGCGCATCCGGCTCCAGGGGGGCAGCACGAAGTGACCGCAACGCATCCGCCGTCCACGACGTCCCCCACACCCGCCTGCCTGCCCGCACCCGGCCAGCCCCTGACGCACTTCGTTTCCGCCGCCCCCTTCGATCCGATGGCCGTGGAAACGATGAGCGAGGAGCAGAAACACGTCTATGAGGCGTCTCAGCTTCGGTTGATGTGGTGGAAGTTCAAACGGCACCGGGTTGCCGTCCTCTCGCTGGTCTTCCTCGTTCTGCTCTATGCGATGGTCACGGTCGTCGAGTTCCTGGCGCCTTACAACCTGCATACCCGCAACGTCGATTTCATCCACGCGCCGCCGCAGCAGGTGCACCTGTTCGATGACGGCCAGTTCGTCGGCCCGTTCGTTTATGGCCGCACGATGAACCTCGACATGGACACGCTGCGCCGCGTCTATACGGAAGATCCCCAGCGGATCGAAAAGCTGCGCTTCTTCTGCAGCGGCGACACCTATAATTTCTGGGGCCTCGTTCCCGCCTCGCTCCATCTCGTCTGCCCGGCACAGGGCGGGCAGTTCTTCATGCTCGGCAGCGATCGGCTCGGTCGCGACGTGCTGTCGCGCATTCTCTACGGCGCCCGCATCTCGCTCACCATCGGTCTGCTCGGCGTGACGATGAGCTTCATTCTCGGCATCGTCATCGGCGGCCTTGCCGGCTACAAGGGCGGCGTCTTCGACCTTATCGTCCAGCGCGTCATCGAGGTGCTGCAGTCGATCCCGAGTATTCCGCTGTGGATGGCGCTTGCGGCCATCATGCCGGTGACGTGGAGCCCCCTCGTCATCTATCTCGGCATCACCGCCATTCTCGGCCTTCTCGACTGGACCGGCCTTGCCCGCGCGGTGCGCTCCAAGCTGCTGGCCCTGCGCGAGGAGGACTACGTGCTTGCGGCACAGTTGATGGGGGCAAAGACCAGCCGCATCATCGGCCGCCATCTCGTGCCCGGCTTCATGTCGCATCTGATCGCCAGCGCGACAATGTCGATCCCGGCGATGATTCTCGGTGAAACCGCCTTGAGTTTCCTCGGCCTTGGCCTCCGTCCGCCGATTACCAGCTGGGGCATTCTCCTGACGGAAGCGCGCAGCGTCAGTACCATCGCTTTTTATCCATGGTTGCTCTACCCAACCATCCCGGTCATTCTCGTCATCCTGGCCTTTAACTTTCTGGGCGATGGACTTAGAGATGCGGCTGATCCGTACAAGTGAGTTTGCCATGGTGATGAAGTCTGCCCTGTGCGTGGAGCCGTGCCGATGACGCGTCGCATCGAGAATGCCCGCATCCTCATGTACAGCCACGATACGTTCGGTCTCGGCCACCTGCGACGGTGCCGGGCGATCGCGCATGCGCTCGTCGAGGACTATCGCGGCCTGCAGGTCCTGATCATCTCCGGCGCGACCATCGCCGGTGCCTATGACTACCGGGCCCGCGTCGATTTCGTGAAGATTCCGAGCGTCATCAAGCTGCGCAACGGCGAATACACCTCGATGGATCGGCATATCGATCTGAACGAGACGCTGAAGATGCGCCGGTCGATCATCCGGCACACGGCGGAGACCTTCAAGCCCGACATCTTCATCGTCGACAAGGAGCCGATGGGGCTTCGCGGCGAGGTCGAGGACACGCTGTCCTACCTCAAGCATCAGGGCACGACGCTGGTGCTTGGCCTGCGCGAGGTCATGGACGCACCGCACCTGCTCGACGCCGAGTGGAAGCGCAACGACGTGATGCGCAAGATCGGCCAGTTCTACGATACGGTCTGGGTCTACGGCCCGCCCGATTTCTACGATCCGCTGGTCGGCCTCGACGTACCGCCGCAGGTCCGCGCCCGCATGGATTTCGTCGGCTTCCTCCAGCGCAGCGTCTCGCTCGACGTCAGCTCCGAGCACAAGCCGAAGGGCGACTATATCCTCATCACCACCGGCGGCGGCGGCGATGGCTCCGACCTCATCCACGACGTGGTGGACGCCTACCGCGCCGACCCGACATTGACGCACCCCTCCTTCGTCGTGCTCGGTCCCTACATGCCGGCAAAGCAGCGCCACAAGCTGCTGTCGAAATGCGCGCTGACCCCGCACCTGACGGTGATCGAGTTCGACAACCGTATGGAAGAGCTGATCGCCAATGCCAGCGGCGTCGTCGCCATGGGCGGCTACAACACCTATTGCGAAATCCTCTCCTTCGACAAACCGGCCCTGATCGTCCCACGCGTCGTCCCGCGCGAAGAGCAACTGATCCGCGCCCGCCGCGCCAGCGAACTCGGGCTCGTCGATATGCTGCTGCCACAGGAGGCTGCGGACCCCAAGCGGCTGGCCGCTGCCCTTCATGCCCTGCCGCACCGCGCGCCGCCCTCCCACCATGCCAGCAACATGCATCTCGACGGCCTGAGTAATATTTCCCGGATCGTCGGCAACATGCTAGACGGGCGCGAACGCGACCATTTGAGCGTCGTCAAGGCCTGAACCGTTATGCAAAGCCGCAAGATCGTCGTCATCCTGAAGGGTTATCCGCGCCTGTCGGAAACCTTCATCGCCCAGGAACTGCTGGGTCTGGAGCAATCGGGGCTGGAGCTGTCGCTGATTTCGATGCGCCACCCGACCGACAAGAAGCGCCATCCCGTTCACGACGAGATCCGCGCGCCGGTTCTCTACCTGCCCGAATATCTGCACCACGAGCCGCTGCGCGTCCTGCGCGGGTTGTGGGCCGCCGCCCGGCGTCCCGGTTTCCGTAAGGCCCTCTCTGCCTTCCGCCGCGACCTGGTGCGCGATGTCTCGCGCAACCGTGTCCGCCGCTTCGGACAAGCGGCCGTCCTTGCCGCGGAATGGCCGGAGGGTGGAGACTGGCTGCATGCCCATTTCATCCACACGCCCGCGTCCGTCGCCGCCTATACCAGCCTTCTGACCGGCATTCCCTGGACGTGCTCGGCCCATGCCAAGGACATCTGGACTTCGCCCGACTGGGAGCTGGCCGACAAGCTCGCCACCAACCGCTGGACAGTCACCTGCACCGAAACCGGCTTCCACCACCTGCGCACGCTGGCCGCCGACAAGACGACCGTGCATCTGAGCTATCACGGCCTCGATCTGGCCCGCTTTGCACCCTTCACGCAGGAGCGCCGCCCTCGCGACGGCAGCGATCCCGCCGACCCCGTCGTCATTCTCAGCGTCGGCCGCGCCGTGGAGAAAAAGGGTTACGACCTGCTCCTCAAGGCCTTAGCAAGCCTGCCTGCCGATCTCGCCTGGCGCTTCGTTCATATCGGCGGCGGCACGCTCGCCAAATCCCTGAAGGACATTGCAACCGACCTCGGCATCGCCGACCGCATCGACTGGCTGGGCGCCATGGCACAGGAAGACGTTCTGGCGCGCTATCGGGCCTCCGACATCTTCGCGCTCGCCTGCCGCATCGGCGCGGATGGCGACCGCGATGGCCTGCCGAACGTGATCGTCGAAGCCTCCAGCCAGCGGCTCGTCTGTCTCTCCACCACGATCTCCGGCGTACCGGAGCTTCTGTCCGACGGGGAGAACGGCCTGCTGGTGCCGCCCGAGAACCCGGAAGCCATCGCGAACGCCCTGGAGCGCGCCATCCGCGATCCCGATCTCCGCAAGCGGCTGGGTGATGCCGCCGAACGGCGCGTCCGCAAGGATTTCGACTACCACACCAGCATCACCCAGCTTCGCAATCTCTTTGAAACCGAATGGCGGACAGCCGAATGACCGATCCGGACACGAAACGCGTTCTCTTCTACGTCCAGCATCTGCTCGGTATCGGCCACCTGACACGTGCGAGCCGCATTGCCAACGCGCTGGCCGTGCGCGGCTTCGACGTGACGGTCGTCACCGGTGGCAAGCCCGTGTCCGGTTTTCCCGGCCCGGCCGTTCGTCATATCGCGCTGCCGCCCGTCGTCTCCAGCGACGAGGGCTTTTCCGCCCTGCAGGACATGGACGGCAATCCGGTCGATGACGCCTTCCGCGACATGCGTCGCGACCGGCTGGTCGCCATCCTCCACGAGATCAAGCCGCATGCCATCCTCACGGAGGCCTTCCCGTTCGGCCGGCGTCAAATGCGCTTCGAACTCCTACCCTTCCTCGACGCCGCCCGCGCTATGCCCGAGCCGCCCAAAATCTTCGCCTCCGTGCGCGATATCCTGCAAAAGCGCCCGAAGCCGGAGCGTGACCGCGAGACGGTGGATTATATCGAGCGCTACTTCGACCGCATCCTCATCCATGGCGACCCGACCTTCGCAAGGCTGGAAGAGACCTTTCCCCATGCCGACGAGATCGCCGACAAGGTGGTCTATACCGGCCTCGTCGCCCCGCCGCAGCCCGACGCCCCGGCAGACCGTTTCGAGGTGATCGTCTCGGCCGGCGGCGGCGCTGTCGGCCGGCACGTGCTGCACGCGGTCGTCGGCGCCACCGCCATCATCCGGCCTGAGAAGCCCTGGGCCTTGATAACAGGCCCCAACCTCGCGCAGGTCGACCACGATGCGATCGCCGCCGGCGTCGTCGGAAATGTCGCGGTCTTCCGCTTTCGCCCCGACTTCGCGAGCCTCCTTTCGGGCGCGACCCTCTCGGTGTCGCAGGCCGGCTACAACACGGTCTGCGACATTCTGCGGGCGCGCTGCCGGGCGATCGTCGTGCCGTTTACGACAGGCGGCGAAACCGAGCAGGCGGCCCGTGCCGAACGCCTGGAGCGCCTTGGCCTCGTGACGGCGCTCAGCGATTCCGACATTTCGGCCGAGCGGGTCGCCGCGGCCATCCGCTCCGGTCTCGATGCTCCTGCCTTCCAGCAAGGCGATCTCTCGATCGACCTCGAGGGCGCCGACAGGACGGCCGATATCCTGCGCGACATGCTGTCGGACGCGTGACGGCGAAATCGCCGTTCGAACGCTTCAGGACGATGCGTTTGCGGGTGGTTTTCCTACCATCACTGCTATAGATTCCACCGTAACGGAGGAGACAGACGAGCACCTGGTCCGCCGCGTCGTCTCCGCTTCGTCTCGATGGCAGCCCTTCATGGATATCCGCCTTACCCGTTACATCTGGACCCACACGCGCAAGCAGCAAATGTGGATCCTCATGATCGTCGCCATCTCGATGATCCCCTACTTCCTGTCGTTCGACCTGCCCAAGCAGATCGTCAACGGGCCCATACAGGGAAAGGGTTTCGAGCAGCCGGGCGCGACCGAGCGGTTCTTCGACATTTCCTTCTCCCTGCCCTGGGTCGGCAACGTCACGCTGTTCAACGGCATCGACCTGACGCGCATGGAAACGCTCTATGCGCTGAGCGTCATCTTTCTCCTGCTCGTCATCATCAACGGCCTATTCAAGCTCTACATCAATACCTACAAGGGCCGGCTCGGCGAGCGCCTGCTTCGCCGCATCCGCTTCGAGCTCATCGATCGCATCCTCCGGTTCCCGCCGACCCAGTTCAAACGCATGAAGGGGGCGGAAGTCTCCTCCATGGTGAAGGACGAGGTCGAACCGCTCGGCGGCTTTACGGGCGATGCCTTCGTGTCTCCGGCTCTGCTCGGCGGACAGGCCCTGACGGCGCTCGCCTTCATCTTCATGCAGAACATGTGGCTCGGCTTCATCGCAGCCTTCATGGTCGGCATCCAGGCGACCATCATCCCGCGCATGCGCCGCCGCCTGCTGGTGCTCGGCCGCGAGCGCCAGATCACCGCGCGTGAGCTTGCCGGCCGCGTCAGCGAGATCGTTGACGGTATCAGCACCATCCACGCCTACGACACCTCGAACTACGAGCGCGCCGACGTGGCCGCGCGGCTGGGGCGGATCTACAAGATCCGCTACGATCTCTACCAGTGGAAGTTCATGGTGAAGTTCATCAACAACTTCCTCGCGCAGCTGACACCCTTCCTGTTCTACTGCATCGGCGGCTATCTTGCCCTGCGCGGACAGCTCGACATCGGCCAGCTTGTCGCCGTCATCAGCGCCTACAAGGATCTGCCAGGGCCCCTGAAAGAGCTGATCGACTGGGACCAGCTGCGTCAGGACGTACAGGTGAAATACGTCCAGGTGGTCGAACAGTTCACGGTCGAGCCGCTGATCGATCCGAAGATCCAGGCCATTTCCACCGGTGCCGTTGCCGTCGGCGCCGTGGCCGCCGGTGCGGGCCTTGCCGGTACTGCGGCAGCCGCCAGCGATGGCGGAAACGATGCGTCTGGCGCCCTTGCGGCCTCCGGCCTCACCCTTGCCGACGACAGCGGCGCCCGCCTGCTGGAGCATGTCTCGGTCGAGATCAAGCCCGGAGAGAAGGTTGCGATCATCGGCGGTGCCGCCAGTGGCGGCGACGTGCTGGCCGAGGCCTTCGGCCGCCTGATCTGGCCGGAGGGCGGCAAGGTGACGCTTGGCGGCGAAGACCTGCTGCACATGCCGGAATCCGTCGTTGGCCGGGCCATCACCTATGCATCGTCGGATACCTACTTCTTCTACGGCTCGCTGCGCGACAACCTGCTCTACGGCCTGAAGCACGCGCCGCTGGCGGCCGCCACCTACGAGGGCAGCCTTGCCGCCCATCGCAAATGGGAAGTGACGGAAGCCAAGCTCGCCGGAAATCCCGACTACGACGTCAACGGTGACTGGATCGACTACACCGCCGCCGGCGCAACGCAGGCCGAAGATCTCTTCCCCTCGATCCTCGCCGTGCTCGACACGGTGCAACTGTCGAAGGACATTCTCGACCTTGCACTCCGCACCAATATCGACCCGGCGGACCGGCCCGAATTTGCGGCCAGTATCGTGGATATGCGCCAAGCGCTGCGCGAGGAGCTGGAAGAGGCCGGCCTCAACGGTCTGATCGCCTATTTCGAGCCCGGCGAATACAATATGGAAGCCACCGTCGGCGAGAACCTGCTGTTCGGCACGGCGACCGCCCCGAGCGTGGCCGGCCGCGCCATTGCCAAGAACCCCTATTTCCGAAAGGTCGTCTCGGAAACCGGCATCGACCGCGTGCTCTTCGACATGGGCTACCAGATCGCCGAGAACGCGGTGGAACTCTTCGCCGACCTGCCGCCGGACCACCCGTTTTTCCAGCAGCTGACCTTCATGACGGCCGACGACATCCCTGCCTACCAGTTGCTGCTTCAGAAATATGCCGGCAAGGGGCTGGAGACCGCGACGGAGGACGATCGCTACCAGATCATCCGCCTGAGCTTCAACTATGTCGAGCCCCGCCACCGCTTCGGTCTCTTGACCGAGGAACTCATGGCGCAAATCGTCGAGGTCCGCCGGCAGTTCCACGAGAACATGCCGGAAGATCTGACCCACGACATCGAGCGCTACGATCCGGAAAAATACCTCGCCTCCGCGAGCCTTATGGACAACGTGCTCTTCGGCCGTATCAGCCATAAGCACACCGACGGCTCCAAGCGCATCCGCGCCATCGTGTCGTCGCTGCTGAATTCGCAGGGCCTGATCGAGCAGGTGCTGGATATCGGTCTCGACTTCAATCTCGGCGCCGGCGGCAAGCGCCTGACGGCTGTCCAGCGCCAGAAACTGAACCTCGCCCGCGCCATTATCCGCCGCTCGGACTACTATGTCTTCAACCGCCCGCTCCCGAGCCTCGATCACCGCTTGCAGGACGAGGTCGTCCGTGACGTGATGAAGCTGCTCACGCGCAACGGCGCCAATCCGGCTGTTATCTGGGTGCTGTCGAACAACGGACTGACGAAATTGTTCGAGCGCGTGCTGGTGTTTGATCGCGGCGCGCTCGTAGAGGATGACACGCACGCCAATCTGGTAAACAATGACGGTGTCTTTAAACAGTTGGTTACCGCGTGATCATCGCGGGAACCGGAAGACTGGCAGGCACGAAAAGACTGGCAGACACCGACGCATCGCCCGGAAGGACACGGGCGTGCCGCGCCGAACATGGGGAGTTTACGAGCTGATGTTGCTGAAGGACGAAGTGCAAATGCTGCGGCGGGTGCCGCTCTTTTCCGGTGTGGAAGCCGGCAAGCTGAAGCTGCTGGCCTTCACCTCGGACCGCGTGAGCTACGGCATCGGCGAAACGCTCTTCCATCAGGGCGATGCCGGCGATGCAGCCTATGTCGTTCTGGACGGCAAGGCGGAGATCCTGGTCGAATCCTCGACCGGCCCGATCCGCGTGGCCGAAGTGGAGCGCAATTCGATCGTCGGCGAGATCGCCATCCTCTGCGACGTCTCGCGAACGGCAACCGTGAAGACGACCACCGCAGTCGAGGCTCTGCGCATCCGCAAGGACCACTTCATCAAGCTCCTCACGGACTTTCCCGAAATCACCATCGAGATCATGCGCGTGCTGGCCGACCGCCTGAGCCACACGACGAGCGAGCTGACGGAAGCCCGCAGCCGCGTGCGCGAACTCGAATAGTTTCGATAGCAGCGGAATAGAGCTCAGCGCGCCGTGATATCGCCGGTGCGCAGGTCGATCCGGAAATCCTTCGAGGGCAACCCGCTGCGGTAGGCCTCGAAGAGCGACAGCATCGCCGCAATCCCGCTTTGCGCCGAGCCATCCGGCCAAGCCTGCGTCTGATAAAGCGCCGAGAGCCTGTCGTAGAACCGCAGCCGCGGCCGTGAGACCGAAGCCAGCCCGGAATCGCTCGCCATCCGCAGGCGATACCAGTCGCCAAGGAACGCGATGGCCGACAGTGCCTCCGGACTGCCCTCCTCCGAAGCGTTCGCCTGACCGCGTGCGACCGGTAGCATGGCAGCGGCATCCTCCATCGGAACCGTGGACCGCCCGGCCAGCTGCGCGAGATCGCCAAGCGTGGCGGCCCGCAGCAGCGCGCCGAGCGCTGCCGGCCATTCCCGCTTCAGGTGCCGCCGCCAGGCGAGATGACCGATATGGGCCGAGAGGAAGTCGCCATAGCGGGTC
This sequence comes from Rhizobium sp. PP-CC-3G-465, assembly GCF_004343445.1. NCBI lineage: Bacteria > Pseudomonadati > Pseudomonadota > Alphaproteobacteria > Hyphomicrobiales > Rhizobiaceae > Rhizobium > Rhizobium sp. PP-CC-3G-465. Next base: position 83,792 of record NZ_SLYH01000001.1, on the reverse strand, counting down.
GCCTCGGCCATTCCCCCGGTCTTGACGCCGGTGTACCGCACTTCGGCGGCATAGAGCGCTGCGATCGCCCCATCCATCGACATATCACTAAGCGACACCGTCTCGATCTCGGCAGTGCCCTCACGCAGCGTCAGGATCTTGTAGGCCGGGGGAAAGCCGACGAGCGAGGGGACGGCGACGTTCACGAAGAACCCGTCCCCGCGCCGCATCCGCGCCGTGTCGTTGACGTGAAGATGTCCGCTGAAATGGAGGGGTATTCCTGCCGCGATGAATGCCTCTCCGACCGCGTCGCCGGGAATGCGGCCCGATGTTGCCGTGGGCCCGAGCAGCGCGATCTCCGCCGCCCGGGTTCCATCCAGCGTATCGAGCGCGGGATAATGGGAAAAGGCAACGAGACGCTTGCCGAGACGCGCGGCCCGCGCACCGACATCGGTCATCCAGTCGATCACATGGCGCTTGTGCACCAGCATCGCATTCCAGCCGGCCGACGTGCTGTCGACCCAGTCGTCCGATCCATCGATCGGCACGAACACATTCGCGTCGATCATCAGCAGCCACATCCCATCGACCGGCTCCACCAGATAGGAGGCCTCCATCAGCGGCCGTCGCGTCGCTCCGCTCGATGAGATTGCGGTGAACATCCGCTTTTCGTTATCGCCCTGGAGGCCGAAAGGCGTCTCCCAGTGCAGATAGGACGGATGCGGAAAGTAGCCGTGCTCCGCGACCGGCTTCAGCCCGTCGGGATAGCCGGGGCAGAACATCCCGGGCGACACCGTCACCGGGAGATCGCGTGGGATCCCCGGAGGCAGGGTGGCGCCCGAAGTTGTCACCGGATGGCTCGTCACCACCGCGCTCGAACCGTCCGCCTCCAGAAACCGCTTGGTACGATGCCGGCCGGTGTCGGCGAAGATATCGTGGTTCCCAGGCAAGGCAAAGAACACCATGCCGTGCCGCGCATTATAGTCCTTGAGGATCACGGCAACCGCCGCCATGGTCGCAACCTGCCCGTCATCGGTATAATCGCCCAGCAGAACAACATGCCGGATGCCGCGCGACGCGACATCGTCGAGCGCCGTGCGGAAGGCCTGCAGGCTCTCGTTGAACACCCGCGTGGACCGTGCCGCCTCCGCCAGCGGCCGAACGGACAGACCGCCCGTATGGGCCGCACCGGGAAAACCGAAGTCGGTAGCGGGATCGTGAACATGAGCGTCGGCGATCACGGCGATCGGCGGAAATTCCTTGAAAGACATGGCGAAGGCAACGGTTTCGAAAGCGGGATCGGATAGCGTTTCCCTGTCTCTGACACGAGAAGCAAGAAAAAGCGAATGCCCGTCTCGCTTCATGTGGACAGTTTGGATAACATGTCAAAAATACGGCCGGACACAGAAGCCGGCGGGGTCGATCCTGACCCACGCAACAGCAGAGGGACAGTGTTGGCAAGCCACCGAAAGGGGCGGGTCGAAACTGAAGCAAAGTGTGAACGACAATCTGTTTCGCGTACGTTTCTGGGGCGTTCGGGGAAGCCTGCCGGTGGCGGGGGCCGAGTTCCAGCGCTATGGCGGCCGGACCGTGTGCATCGAGATGCAATGCGGTAGCGAACGCCTGATCTTCGATGCAGGCTCGGGCCTGATGCCGGCCGGCGTCGCGCTCAAGGCCGAAGGTGTGTCCGCATTCAACCTGTTCTTTACGCACTGTCATTACGACCACATCATCGGCCTGCCGTTCTTCCCGCCGCTCTATGACCATTCCGCCGACGTGACACTCTGGTCGGGGCATCTCGCCGGGCGCATGTCGACGCGCCAGATGATCGGCGAATTCATGCGGCCGCCTTGGTTTCCGGTCGAGCCCGATATCTGCCGCGCTGCGCTGGACGCGCGCGATTTCCGCTCGGGCGATCTGCTCACCCCCGTCCGCGGCGTCGAGATCCGCACCGGCAGCCTCAACCATCCCGGCGGTGCCGTCGGCTACCGCGTCGAATGGGGCGGACGCGCCTGCGCGCTCATTACCGATACGGAACATCACCCCGGAACGCTCGATCCCGCCGTGCTCGAACTGATCGAAGGCTGCGACCTCTTCATCTACGACGCCATGTATGACGACGCCGAGATGGAACGGCATGTCGGCTACGGCCACTCCTCCTGGGAACAGGGCATCCGTCTTGCGAAAGCTGCCGGCGCCAAACGCGTCGCCTTCATGCATCACGCCCCGTTCCGCACCGACGACGCGCTCGATGCCGTGGAGAAACAGGCAAAGATCATCTTCCCCGGCGCCTTTTCTGCGTTCGACGGGCAGGTCGTCGATCTCTGATCGATCCGACACAGCGAGACAGTCGATCTCTGATCAGCCAGCGGCTTCTGCCACAAGATCCTGCATCGCGGTGCTGACGCAAACCCGGTTGCGCCCGGTGCGCTTGGCCTTGTAGAGCGCGGCGTCGGCGATGTGGATCGCCTGTTCCAGCAGCGGCTCCTCACCCCCGAAGGGCGCGACGCCGATGCTGGTGGTCACCGTGACCTTCGTGCCATCGACGTCGAACGGCCGTTCCTCGATTGTCCGGCAGAGCAGCTCGGCAAGATGCGTGGCATCCTCCAGCGACGCACCGTGAAGGACGGCGACGAACTCCTCGCCGCCCCAGCGGGCAAGCACATCCTGCTGGCGCTTGACGACGACAGGCAGTCGCTCGGCAAACTGTTGCAGCACGCGATCGCCATAGGCATGGCCGTAACGGTCGTTGATCGATTTGAAGTGGTCGATATCCGCGATCAGCACCGCCATCGGCCGCTGCAGCCGCTGCCCGACGCCGATAATTGCCAGCGCTCGCTCCTGCAGCCCACGGCGATTGGCTAGGCCTGTCAGCGGGTCCGTGGTCGCGGCGATCTGCATCTGGCGCTGCGCCTCCTCGAGCGTCATGGCCACCAGCCCCACATAGATGAGGACGCTGACAGTCTGGTCGATGAACACGGAGAGGTAGATGTTGCGACTGCTTGGGCCGAGGCCTTCATAACCGAAGAAATGGCCGACGATCAGCGAGAGGATCGTTCCCACGAGAGCAACGGCATAGAAGGCGAGCGACGAGCTGATCAGGATCTGGGATGGCAGGCGCTTCTGCCGGCGCCCCTTGAGGAAGCTCGAGGATGCGGTGATGAGGATGTAGACGAGCGTGCTCATGGTCAACGCCAGCACGTAACTTGGAGAAAGTCCGATGCTCGCGGAAGTCCAGTAGGTCAGCCCCGGCGCGATCCACGTCGCGACGAACTTGACGCGATCGAGCGGCAAGTCGAAGAACGACTTCGCCCCCGCCTCCACCGACACGATGCTCAGACCGACGACGAAGTAGACCAGAGCGCCTTTTTCCGCGCTGAAGTTCGGATAGCCGGCGTCCTGGTAGGTCAGCCAGATACCAAGCGCGGAACAGAGGATGCTCAGCGTCCAGAACCGGTAAGCGTTCGTCGCACCCGGGCGAAAACTGTAGAGCAGGAAGACGAGAAGAAAACCCGCACGTGCCGTAACGCTCGAGACGAGCAGCGTCTGCACGTCTACCATAAACACCCCTTCATTTCCGGGGAAAGCCCCCAGAATCCTTCCGTCAAAACACGCGCTATCATGTATGATCGATAAAGCTTAAATAGAATAATAGATATTAGATCAATGCGTGATTTGGAACTGTAATGACGACGATGGGCAGGCTCTACGAACAGGACAACCGGGTTCTTTCACCGCCATCGGGAGACGACAGACAGGTAGCATTCCACACCATCCACTTCGGGATCATTCTGTCCGGAATCATGGGCTTTCTGGCTCCGGGACAATCTGCGTCGGCTCAGGATGCCGCACTCGACACAGCCGGAAACCATGAGACGAGCGCCGCTCCCATATCCGGTCTCGGCGCCGGCGATCTTTTGATACGGGCCCGTATCTCCGGCGTGTTGCCCTACGATCTGTACTCGCAAATCGACCTGATCGGCGGCACGATCGAGGTTCCGCGCCTGGTGCTGCCGGATCTGGATATCAGCTATTTCCTTACCGACCACATCGCCATCACGGGCCAGGCCGGCGCGCTGAAGACGCGGTTCAAGATCCGCGACAGCCTCTATGGCGATATCGACGTCGGCTCCATCTGGGCGCTGCCGCTGGCGCTATCGGCGGATTATCACCTGCTGCCGGACGCCCGCATCAACCCCTATATCGGTCTCGGCGCGGTTGCGACGTGGTACAAGGGCGCAAAGCCTGCGAGCCCCCTTGTCAAGCACTTCAGCGTGGAACGCCAGATCTCGCCGATGATCCGCGCCGGCATGGATGTGCAGATAACCGAGACATGGTTTGCCAACACCGAAATGCGGCTGGTGCTGCCCCCCACGCAGGTCCTGACCAATTCCGGCGTCACGGCGCGCACGGACGTGAAAAGCCTCTCGCTCGGCTTCGGCGTCAGCTACCGTTTCTGATCGACAGCCATCTCTTCGACAAGCTCGGCAAGCCCCACCCAGCGGCAGGCAGGATGCGCGGCCGTCGCCTCGAACAGATCGCCAAGAAACGCCCACACGGCCTCGTCATGAACGAGATGATGCGTGAGCAGACCGACGCTGCCGCCGCTTTCCAGGCAGACGGTCAGCCGTGCGGCGATCTCGCGCCACAACGCGTCCCGGGGGCGGCAGCCGCGGGTGCCGTGCCAGTCCATCACGTCGACATGCGTGTTGATCATCGGCAGCACGGCGGGCTTCTCCGGCCCATAAACCGAGAAGGCCCGGAAGCCCAGGCCGGAGAGACAGGGCAGAAGGCCCGGATCGATCCGGTTCCACGGCGGCACCAGCACCGGCTGGAACCGGTCGCTATGCAGGTCTGCAAGCTTGGTAAAACCCGCCGAAAGCTCCCCGAGAACGACATCCGCAGGACGATCGGCTCCGAGTTCCCGCTTCTTGGACATCTCCATCGCATGATTGGCATGCCGCCAGCCGTGCACCGTCACGCTGACATGGCGCGCGCGCGTCAACCGCTCGGCAAGCGCCTCGCCCGTCGGCTCCGGGATCACCGCGAGAGCCAAAGGAACATCGTGGGCCTCTGTCAGCTCCAGCAGACGATCAAGCGCCGGCGTCGGCTCGATGGCGTCATCATCGCGCAGCCAGAAGCGGGCGACACGTCCCGCCTCCTGAAAGCGGTCGAGGACGGTGGTGGTGATATCGGTGTTCATGACCGCGGCTCCCGCTTCACCTGCACATGCCGGTCGAGAATATCGACGAGCCGGGACGCGGCGGGCACCAGTCCACGCTCGGTCCCCGCAAACAATCGAGCCTCCGCTCCCATGGCCTGCCGTCGCGTCTCATCCTTGAGAAAGCCGGCAACGGCCTCCGCATAGGCCTCGACATCGCCCGGCGGCGTCAGCACGCCCGTGCGCCCATGCACCACCACTTCGGGAACGCCGGCAATGGCCTGCGCCACCACGGGCAAACCCACCGCCTGCGCCTCCAGATAGGCAAGCCCGTAGGCCTCGCCGCAGCCGGGCCAGACATAAAGCGCGGAGGTCGATAGCAACGCCGCCACTTCTTGCGCACTTCGCTCGCCGCACCACACGACCCGGCCGGACCCGAGCGGCGCGAACAGGGTCTCCACCTCGGAACGCGCCTTGCCATCGCCCACGATCGACAACGTGAAGGGTAGATGCAGCAGGCGCGACAGCGCGTCGGCCAGCATCCGGTAACTGTCCATCTTATCGCCCGGCCGCATCATCGCCACGGTCACGAGACGGCCGGGATGCGGCGTGGGATCGCGGGCGAGGAAGAGCGCGGGATCGATGAACGGCTGCAACCGCTCGACGCGCGCATGCGGCGCACCATCGAGAATGCCGACCTTGTCGCGCTCGGTCATGCAGATGTTGACGGACGCCGCCGTCAGCGTTTCCAGAAGCATCGCCTGCGCCGCCGCCCAACCGTCCTTGTCGCGCCGTGCGGAATAGGAGGCCTCGACCGTGACGTAGCCGATGCCGTGAGTGCGCGAGAGTGACGGTCCAAGGAGGTCCGGCGCCTTGTAATAGGGATGATAACAGAACCAGCAATCGGGCACGCCGTGCGCCTGCCAGTCCGCCGCGATGCGATCACGCTCCGCAGCGGCCACCGCCTCGAGATCGCCGATCTCCTCCGGCGTGCGCGTGAAGCTGCGCAATTCCGAGACGAGCGCGACCTGATGGCCGGCAAGCTCCAGCGCCTGCATCATCAGCCGCGACATCAGCCGGTCGCCCGAGGGTACCGGGTGACGGGGAGACTTGAGGGGAGCGTAGAATGCGATCTTCATGCGCCCTGATCTACACCATCCCCGCCCCTGCCTCCAAATGCTTCCGCCCGGACTTGGCCACGCGTATCAGACGATCGCCGCGGCCTTGCCGACACGGCGATAAAATAATCTTGAACGCGGCGCGATGAGCAATCCGTAACCGACGCTCTACATCGTTTCCATCGTCAATGCGTCGCCCGACGCCGTCATCAAGACAGGAACATCGATGAAAACGCGTGCTTGCCTCCTTGCCGGAACCGTCCTGACCGCACTCCTGACCGCGAGCCCTCTGATGGCTCAATCGACGGGCGACACCTCCCCCATCGACCATGTCGAGGGCCAGCCGCCTGCAACCGGCGAGGTAAAGGCCGCCGGCAAGCCGGTCGAGACGGAAGCGGCGAACGCACCCGACCAGAAGCCTGCCTTCGAGAACCAGACCCGTGCGCCGCAGCCGGACAAGATGCCGACCGTGACCCATCAGGCCGTCGCTGAAGGCCTGCCGCAGCTCTGGTCGATGGAGTTCCTGCCGGATGGCCGCATGCTCGTCGCCGCCAAGAAAGGCTCTCTGCATATCGTCGGTGCGGACAGCAAGCCTAGCACCGCGCTGAAAGGCGTGCCCGCCGTGATCTCCGACGGTCAGGCCGGCCTGCTCGACATCGCGATCGCGCCGGATTTCGCCACCTCCAACCGCATTTTCTTCTCCTTCTCCGAGCCGCGTGACGAAGGCAACGGCACCTCCGTCGCCTCGGCTAAACTGGTAGCAGACGATCAGGGCGGTGCGGCGCTGGAGGACGTCAACGTCATCTTCCGCCAGATGCCCGGCTACGACAACACCAAGCATTACGGCTCCCGCCTCGTCTTCGGCAACAATGGCGAACTCTACGTGACCGTCGGCGAGCGCTCCGACCGCGAGACCCGCGTCTTCGCGCAGGATCTGAAGAGCGGCTTCGGTAAGGTCTTCCGCATCGACACCTCCGGCAAGGCCCTTGCCGACAACCCGTTTGCGGGCAAGGGGGATGCCCAGCCGGAAATCTGGAGCTACGGCCACCGCAACCTGCAATCGGCGGCACTGGATGCGAAGGGCCGGCTCTGGACCGTCGAGCACGGGCCTAAGGGCGGCGACGAGCTGAACATGCCGCAGGCTGGCCTTAACTATGGCTGGCCGGTCATTACCTATGGCATCGATTATAGCGGCTCGGCCATCGGCGACGGCATCACCGCCAAAGACGGCATGGAGCAGCCAGTCTACTACTGGGATCCGGTCATCGGCCCCTCCGGCATGGTGTTCTACAGCGGCGCCGAGTTTCCGGAATGGGACGGCGCGGCTCTCATCGGCGGCCTCGTCTCCACCGGTCTCGTCGTCCTGCACATGGATGGCGACAAGGTTGCCCACGAGGAGCGAATTCCGCTCGAAGCCCGCATCCGCGACGTGAAGATCGGCCCCGACGGCGCGATCTACGCCGTCACCGAAAACCCGAAAGAGGGAACGTCGGCGATCCTGAAGCTGGCACGTCAGGGCTGATCGTCTGATACGGTTTCCAGTAAATCAGACCGGAAGCCGTATTCCGTCTATTGAAAATCTGGCCTTCCGGCCAGAGATTTTCAATGGTTCTTGTTTCCGGTTCGTGGAACGCGGTCAGCCGGAAACCGTCTGACGCTGGCGCGGCAACCTTTTCGGCGGTGGCGGGTTGATGATCCGCCACCGCTATCGAGGACAAGACATGGCCCGCAACAGCTTCTGGAAAGGCTACCTCCGACTCTCGCTCGTCACGGCATCCGTATCGCTGACGCCGGCGACCACGGAGAGCGAAAAGGTGCGTTTCCATGTTCTCAACCGCACCACGAAAAACCGGGTCGAAAGCCGCTACATCGACAGCGTGACGCATAGGAAGGTCGCGGACAAGGATCAGGTAAAGGGCTTCCCCAAAGGTGAAGACGATTACGTCCTGCTGGAGGACGACGAGATCGAGAGCGTTGGGCTGGAAAGCACGCGGACGATCGACATCTCCACCTTTGTGCCGCGCGATTCCATCGACTGGATCTGGTACGACAAGCCGCATTTCCTCGTGCCCGAGGACAAGGTTGGCGCCGAGGCCTTCTGCGTCATTCGCGAGGCCATGACCCGCAACAACGTCGTTGGCATCGCCCGCCTTGTCCTCTATCGCCGCGAGCGCGCCGTGCTGCTCGTGCCGAACGGCAAGGGCATCGTGCTCTGGACGCTGCATTACGGCGAAGATGTCCGCGAGGCCGTCGCCGACCTCGACATGAAGGCCAAGGGCGGCAAGGCGGAAATGGCAGCGCTCGCAAAGCTGGTCGAGAAGGACAAGGGCGCATGGAGCCCGACGCTGGTTCAGGACCCTGTCCAGAAGAAGATCAAGGCCTTCATCAAGAGCCGCCAGAAAAAGGATGGTAAGCCGGCCAAGACGTCGCGCGCATCGGTCAAGTCCTCGGGCAACGTCATCAACATCATGGACGCGCTGAAGAAGAGCCTGCAGCAGGAGAAGAGCGGCTAAGCCCTCTCCCGATATTCGATGTCTCAAGCTTTCGGCAGCACCTTGGCCGCTGCGAAGAACCCGTCCCAAGGGTCCTTCTTCAACGACGCGAGCCGGGCCGGCATATTGTCCACTGTGAAATAATCGGGTCCGATCGCCTCCGATAGCTCCGACCATTCGAGCGGTGCCGAGACGGCTGCGCCCGGTCGCGCGCGCGTGGAGTATGGCGCAACCGCCGTCGCTCCGCGCCCGTTGCGAAGATAGTCGATGAAGATCCGCCCGCGGCGCTTCGCCTTGGTGGCCACCGCGAGATAGCGGTCCGGATCCTTTTTCGCCGCATCCGTCGCCAGTGCCTTGGCGAAAGCCTTGACTGCCGGCCACCCTGCGGAAGGCTTCAGGGGAACGACCACATGCAGTCCTTTGCCGCCGGATGTCTTGACGAAGGCAGCAAGCCCCTTCGCCTCGATCTCTCCCTTCAGCAGAAGAGCGGCCTCGATGATCTCGGCCCAGCTCACATCCTCGCCGGGGTCGAGGTCCATGGTGATCATGTCGGGCTTTTTCCAGTTCCGCGTCGTCGTACCCCAGGGGTGGATTTCGAGCGCCGCGGACTGCACGAGCGCGATCAGCCCGTCGAAATCCGTGATGCGCAAGGACGGCTCGCCTGCCTTGTCCTTCGGATCCTTGATGTGGTCGATCGCCTTGTTGATCCCGCGCCAGGCATGTTTCTGGAAGAAGCGCTGCTTGCCGTCGATACCATCCGGGCAGCGCAGCAGCGAGAGCGGCCGATCGACCACATAGGGTGCCATGAACGACCAGACCTGCGCGTAATATTCGGCAAGCCCCTGCTTCGTCACGCCCTCCTCCGGCCAGTAGACCCTGTCGGGATGCGTCAAGGTGATCGCCGCCTTGGGAAGAGCTGGCGATGTCCGGCCCTTTTCCGCGGCCGGACGTTCCTGCCGCACCTCGCTTGCCGGCTTGTCCTCCCGCAGGCCGCGGAACGACGCGTGGCGCAGGTTGCCATCGGCCGACCATGCGCGAAACTCGACCTCTGCGACCAGAGTCGGCTCCACATAATGCAGGCCGCGCCGCGCATCCGCCGTCAGCTTGTCGCGGAACGGGGTGTCGGAGCGCTCGATAGCCGACAGCGCCTCGAACAGCATGTCCGCCGTCGCATGGCTGAACCCGGTACCAACCCGCCCGACATGGCGCAGCGCGCCGTCCTCGTAGACCCCGAGCGCCAGCGCGCCGATCGCATGATCCGAGGTGGAAGACGGCGCATAGCCGCCGATCACGAACTCCTGCCGTTCGGAGCACTTCGACTTGACCCAGCTACCCTTGCGGCCCGAGACATAGGGGCCGGAACGCTCTTTGGACACCACGCCTTCCAGACTCAACCGGCAGGCATGCGTCAGCACGAGATCGCCATTGTCCTCGAAATGCTCGCTGAAGCGGACGGTGGGACTGTCGGCAAGGATGAGCTTCTGCAACAGGTTTTTGCGGTCGATCAGCGTTGCCTTGGTCAGGTCGTGCCCGTCCAGATGCAGGATGTCGAAGGCATAATAGATGAACCGATCGCTGCGCCCGAGGCTCAGATCCTCCTGCAGGGCGGAGAAATCGGACGCGCCATTGTCCTTATGAACCACGATTTCGCCATCGATCAGCGCCGTCTCCACCGGTAGGCCCGTGAAGGCGGCGGCGACCTGATCGCCGAACCGCTCCGTCCAGTCGAGCCCGCTGCGGGTGAGCAGCCGGACCTTGCCTTTCTCGATACGCGCCTGCAGGCGATAGCCGTCGAACTTGATCTCGTGCACCCACCGGTCGCCCGAAGGCGCCTTCGGCTTCAAAGTCGCCAGCGCCGGCTCCACGAAATCCGGAAGAACCGCCTTCCTCGCGCCCTTCGGCCAGGCATGCGCCTGTCCCTCGGCGGCCGTCGTCACCTTGGTAGGCTTGCCCCGTTTTGCGTTGCTCGCCTTCGATGTGCTCTTCGAGTTCCAGGTATCGCCGGGGTTCTTGGCGACGTCTTTCAGATCTCGCCCAGACTTCACCGATTCCGGTCGCTCCTTCAGGATGTCGAAGCTGTCGTCCCGCGACGCCTCGTCGTCGCCCTTGATCAGCAGCCAGTTCTCGCGCGTCTCGCCCGGCTTGCCGTGCATGCGCACCAGATGCCAGCGCCCCTGGAGCTTCTCACCGTCCAGAGTGAACTCCAGATGCCCCTTGGCGTAGGCCTTGGCAAGATCGCCGATCGGCGTCCATGTACCGCGATCCCAGACGATGACAGTACCGCCGCCATATTGGCCTTTGGGGATCACGCCTTCGAAATCGCCATAGGACAGCGGATGATCCTCGACATGGACCGCCAGCCGCTTGTCCTCGGGATTGAGGCTCGGCCCCTTGGTCACGGCCCAGCTTTTCAGCACACCATCCATTTCGAGCCGGAAATCATAATGCAATCGCGTCGCGTCATGCTTCTGGATAACGAAGCTTGCACTATCTGTGGCGGCCTTCCGCTTTGCAGCTTTGGCAGCTTCGCCTTTCGGCTCCGGCGTCGCATCGAAGCGTCGCTTGGCATTGTAGGTGTCGAGACTCATCGTCAGCTCGCCTTCTTCTGCCGCGAACCCGCAGCCTTGGCCTTACCGGTCGATTTACCCTTGGAAGCCGCACCGCCGAGGCTCTGCCGCAGCGCCTCCTTGAGATCGACGACGTTGTCGTGCTTCGGCGGCGCCTTCTTCTCGATGGTCCGCCCCTCGATCTTTGCCTTCACCAGTTCGGCGAGTGCATCATTATAGCGGTCGGTGTAACTCTCGGGTTCGAAGGTGCCGGATTTCGTGCCGATGATATGCCCGGCCAGCTCCAGCATTTCCTCGTCGAATTCGATCTCCGGGACGGACTTGAAAGCCGTCTTGGCCGAGCGGACCTCGTAGTCGAAGTTGAGCGTTGTCGCGATCAGCGTGTCGTCCTGCGGGCGGATGAGGACGGTGCGGTTGCGCCGGAAGAGGATGGCCTCCGCGATCGCCGCAACATTTTCATCCCGCATGGTGCGCGCCAGCAGTGCCAGCGTTTCCGCGTCGTGATCCTCGACAGGCGCCAGATGGTAGGGCTTGTCGAAATAAAGCGTGTCGATGGCATCGAGCGCAATGAAGCGTGTCACCTTCAGCACCTTGTCGCTGTCGGGCATCAGCGCCGCCAGTTCGTCGCCCTCGATCGCGATATAGTCGCCATTGTCCAGCGGATAGCCCTTGATCTGGTCGTCTCGCTCCACCGGCTTGCCGGTTTCGCTGTCCACGAACTGCCGCTCGACCCGGTGGCCGGTCTTGCGGTTGATGATGTTGAACGAGATTTTTTCAGACGAGGAAATGGCGGTGTAGAGCCCGACCGCACAGGTGAGATCCCGCAATTTCAACTGGCCTTTCCAGCTCGCCCGTCGTGCCATCCGCTGCGTCCTCGCTACTCTTCTGATTACCGTGTGCGAACCAAACGGAATGACCGGGCAGAGGTTCCGGTCGGAACATTCCGACCCGCATACAGTTGTGATCCATCTCCAAATTTAGGGCGAGAAAGGGTTTGCTATGCTTCACGCCGATGCCGAACGAATGGCCATTCCGATCGTGATCACGCTGAACGGGAGGCAGGAGCGGCTGAACGTCGCGCCCTGGGTCACGCTGCTCGACCTGCTGCGCGGCCCGATGGAACTGCCCGGCACCAAAAAAGGTTGCGACCACGGCCAGTGCGGCGCCTGCACCGTCCTCATCGACGGACAGCGGGTCAATTCCTGTCTGAAACTCGCCGTCACGCTCGACGGTGCCGAAATCACCACGATCGAAGGTCTTGGGCAGCCCGGCAATCTTCATGCGCTCCAGCAGGCCTTCGTCGATCACGATTCCTACCAGTGCGGTTACTGCACGCCCGGACAGATCTGTTCCGCCGCCGGCCTTATGAACGAAGGCCATGCGCACTCCCGCGAAGAAATCCGCGAACTGATGAGCGGCAATCTCTGTCGATGCGGCGCCTACACCAACATCGCCGATGCGATCGAACAGGTGATGGGCCAGCAATCCGGCAAGAGCTACAAGGAGGCTGCGGAATGAAACAGTTCTCCTACATTCGCGCCGAAGATGTTGCCGGCGCCGTGGCGGCGTTGTCGGCAGATCCGCAGGCCCGGCTTCTTGCCGGCGGCACCAATCTGGTCGATCTCATGAAGTACGACGTCATGAGCCCTGCCACGGTCATCGACATCAACCGCCTGCCCTTGAAGGACATCGAAACGCTTGAAGACGGTTCGTTGAGAATCGGCGCGCTGGTGAGCAATGCGGCGCTCGCCTATGATCCAACTGTCATCGATCGCTTTCCGCTGCTCGCCAGCGCACTTTTGGCAGGCGCCTCCCCGCAGTTGCGCAACGCCGCGACCACGGGCGGAAACCTGCTCCAGCGCACCCGCTGCTACTACTTTTACGACCCGTCGAGCCCGTGCAACAAGCGCGAGCCAGGTTCCGGCTGCGGCGCGATCGGCGGCGTGAACCGCATCCATGCGATCCTCGGCACAAGCGCCTCCTGTATCGCCACGCACCCGTCCGACATGTGCGTCGCTCTCGCCGCGCTCGATGCCGTGGTCGAGGTGGAGGGCCCCGATGGCCGGCGCGATATTCCCTTCCTCGACTTCCACCGCCTTCCCGGCGACGAGCCGCAATATGACAACACGCTGGCGCCGGACGAAATGGTCGTCGCCATCCGCTTGCATCCGGATCACTTCGCCGCGAACCACAGCTATCTGAAGATCCGCGACCGCCTGTCCTACGCCTTCGCTCTCGTCTCGGTCGCAGCCGCGATCGACATGAAGGACGGCGCGATCGTCGATATCCGTGTGGCGCTCGGCGGCGTCGCGCACAAGCCGTGGCGTGATCCGCTCGCGGAGGCCGAATGCGCCGGCAAGCCTGCCGACGAGGCCACGTTCCGCCAGTTGGCGCAGCGGCTTCTTGCCGGCGCCCAGGGACAAGGCGGCAATGATTTCAAGATCCCGATGGCCGAGCGGACGATCATCCGCGCCCTGACGCAGGCCGCCAGCGGCACGCCGCAGGTGCAGTCCGAAAAAGCCATTCGCTAGGAGAATTCCATGTTCAACCCCTCCAAAATCGTAGGGCTGCCGGTCTCACGGATCGATGGTCCGCTGAAGGTCTCCGGCACCGCGCCTTACGCGGCCGAGCATTACGAGCCCGGCATGCTGCATGGCGCTATCGTCCTGTCCACCATCGCCACCGGCAAGATTCGCAACATCGACACGTCGAAGGCCGAGGCCGTCCTCGGCGTTGTCAAGATCTACACGCATGAGAACCGCCCAAGTGCGGCCTGGTGGGACAGCAAGTGGCAGGACAGCGTGGCCCCGCCCGGCAGCCCGTTCCGCCCGCTCGAAAAGCCGCACATCCAGTTCGATGGACAGCCGGTGGCGCTCGTCATCGCGGAAACCTACGAGGCCGCGCGTGATGCGGCGTCGCTCGTGACGGTCGAATACAAGGCGGATGCGCCGGAGACGGACCTGCACACCGTCTACCCGAAAGCCTACGAGCCGAAGAAGAAGCGCTCCGGCATCCAGCCGCCGCCGAAGCCCCGCGGCGAACCGGAAGAGGCTTTCGCGGGTGCTGCCTACAGAATCTCCGTGGAATACGTGATGGAGGGCGAGCACCACAATCCGATGGAGCTGTTCGCCACCACGGTTCTCTGGGAAAACGACAAGCAGCTGACCGTGCACGACAAGACGCAAGGGTCGCAGGCCTCACGCGACTATATCTGCAACATCTTCGGGCTCGATCCGGATGATGTCATCGTCAAGAACGCCTATGTCGGCGGCGCTTTCGGCCAAGGCCTGCGCCCGAAGCACCAGCTGTTTCTCGCCGTCATGGCGAGCCTCGACCTGAAGCGCTCGGTGAAGGTGGAAATGTCGCGTCAGGAAATGTTCGCCCTGACATGGCGACCTTCCTCACTGCAGACGGTGTCGTTGGCGGCCGACGCAGAGGGCATGCTGCAATCGGTCATGCACCACGCCGTGCAGGCAACGTCGCGCTACGAGGATTATCAGGAGGTCGTCGTCAACTGGTCGGGCCTTGCCTACAAGTGCGACAATGCCAAGCTGACCTACGAACTCGCTCAGGTCGATATGTCCACGCCCGGCGACATGCGCGCACCTGGGGCGGCCACCGGCGTTTTGGCCCTCGAATCCGCCATGGACGAGCTGGCCACCGAAATCGGCATGGACCCGCTGGAGCTGCGGGTGAAGAACTTCATCCACTTCGACCAGAATGGCGACAAGCAGCTGACCTCCAAGGCGTTGCATGCCTGCTACCGCGAAGGCGCGGAGGCCTTTGGCTGGAGCGAACGGTCCGCGGCACCCCGCTCCATGCGTGACGGGCACGACCTCGTCGGCTGGGGCATGGCCACCGGCTTCTGGGAGGCGGGCATGGCGCCGGCCGAAGCGAAGGTCCGCTACGCGATCGACGGCAAGGTCACCGTGTCTGCCGCCGCAACCGACATCGGTACCGGCACCTACACGATCCTCGCCCAGCTTGGTGCCGAGGCCTTTGACGTGCCGATTGAGGCCGTTCATGTCGCGATCGCCGACTCGACGCTTCCGACCACGGGCGTGGAAGGCGGATCCTGGACTGCGGCCTCCACCGGTTCCGCCGTGCAGATCGCCGCGGAAGCGGTAAAGGCAACGCTGCTCGACATGGCGCAGGACATGGAGAACTCACCGCTCGAAAAAGCTAAGCCTGAGGAGGTCGTGATCCGCGACGGCCGGCTGGTGCTGGACGTCAATAGCCAGGTGGGTATCGCTTTGTCGGATATCCTCGCCTCCAAGCAACTGTCGTCCGTCGAGGAGCCGGGCAAGGCCGGACCGGACATGCTGCAGATGCGCAAGTTTGTCAGCTACACCCACTCCGCCGTGTTCGTGGAGGTCAAGATCGACGAGCAGCTGGGCGTCATCCGCGTCACTCGCGTCGTCAGCGCCATCGGCGCCGGCCGCATCCTCAATCCCAAGACGGCCCGCAGCCAGATTCTGGGTGGTATCGTCATGGGTATCGGCATGGCGCTGCACGAGGAAAGCATGATCGACCACCGCACCGGCCGCATCATGAACCACAATCTCGCCGAATATCACGTGCCGGCGCACGCCGACATTTCCGATCTGGAGGTCATTTTTGTCGATGAGCATGACGACAAGGCAAGCCCGATCGGCGTGAAGGGCCTCGGCGAGATCGGCATTGTCGGCGTCGCCGCAGCCGTTGCCAACGCGATCTACCACGCGACCGGCACGCGCTTCCGCCATTTCCCCATCACCATCGACAAGATTCTTGAAAGCGAGTTGAAGCACGCATGACCCAGCTCCCCACGAAACTTGAACGCTACCGCCCCGATGTCGAAACCATCGAAAAGGACGAGCCGGAGACGTCCCGGGCGCTGGCCGAAACCCTGCTCTCCATCGCCCACACCACTTGGCGCAATGGCGGCCATGCCGTGCGCAGCGTGCATGCGAAGAGCCACGGCTTGCTCGATGGCGAGCTGGACATTCTGCCCGATCTGCCGGAGCCTCTCGCGCAAGGCATCTTCGCCAAGCCCGGCCGGCACAAGGCGGTCATCCGCCTGTCCACCTCGCCGGGCGATATCCTCCATGACAGCGTATCGACCCCGCGCGGCTTCTCGCTGAAGATCCTCGATGTCGAAGGCGAGCGCCTGCCCGGCGGGCTGGACGGTTCGACCAGCCAGGATTTCCTGATGGTCAATGGCAAGCTGTTCAACTCCCCGAGCGCCAAGGCCTTCCTGACGAACCTCAAAGGCTTGGCGCTAACGACCGACCGCATGGAGCGGACCAAGGAGGTGGCATCGAAAGTCTTCCGCGTCGTCGAAAGTGCACTGGAGAAATTCGGGGCTGAAAGTGCCACGCTGAAGAGCCTCGGCGGCCATCCCGAGACGCATATTCTCGGTGAAAGCTTCTTCACCCAGCTGCCGCACCGCTACGGCGACCATATCGCCAAATTTTCGCTGGTGCCGGTGACCGAGAACCTGAAAGCCCTGAAGGACCAGCCGATCGACGCCGATAAGGACGAAAATGCGCTGAGAAACGCGGTCCGCAGCTTTTTTGGCAGCGAGACCGTGACATGGGAACTTCGGGTGCAGCTCTGCACGGATCTGGAAGCCATGCCGGTCGAAGACGCCTCCACGCTCTGGGATGAGGACCAAAGCCCGTTCATTCCCGTGGCACGGCTGACTGTGAAGCCACAGGATGCCTGGACGGAGGAGAAGCAGAAGCGCATCGATGACGGCCTGTCCTTCCGCCCCTGGAACGGCATTGTTGAGCACCAGCCGCTTGGCTCCATCATGCGCATGCGCCGTCAGGCCTACGACTCATCGGCGGCCTTCCGCTCGGAACGCAATCCCGTGCCCGTAAGTGAGCCCGGTGCCCGCTGTCCCATCGCTGCCGGGTAAGGCGGCGGCGGCGACAAAATACGTGCCGCAGCGTCTCGGCGCTGCGGCAGAGACTGAAATGAAGGAAAATTGCATGAATCGCTTCGAAGACAAGGTCGTCATCGTCACCGGTGCGGCCTCCGGCATTGGCGCGGCCACCGCCCGTCGCTTCTCCGACGAAGGCGCTCGCGTCGTCATGGTCGACAGGGATGGGGAGACGCTGACAACCACCGCGCAGGCCTTCCCGAAAGATCGTACGCTGGTGCAGGTGGCCGACGTCTCCCAATCCACCTCCGTGGATGCGCTGGTGGAAACCGCCGTCCATCGCTTCGGACAGATCGACGTGCTCGTCAACAATGCGGGAACGGCCGAGAACGGCGAGCCGGAGGAGATTACCGACGACGCCTGGCGCAAGGTCATGGCGACGGATGCGGATGGCGTATTCTACGGCTGCCGCGCCGCCATCCCGCACCTCGAAAAGACCGGCGGCTCCATCATCAACACGGCCTCGGTCTCCGGCATGGGCGGCGACTGGGGCATGAGCCCCTACAATGCCGCTAAGGGCGCCGTCGTCAACTTCACCCGCGCGCTCGCCATGGACCTCGGCAAGCGCGGCATTCGCGTCAACGCGGTCTGCCCGAGCCTCACCCGCACCGGCATGACCGAGGACATGATGGACGACGAGCCTCTTCTCCAGACATTCTACGAGCGCATCCCGCTCGGCCGCGTCTGCGAGCCGGAAGAGGTCGCCGCCGTCATCGCCTTCCTCGCCAGCCCCGATGCCAGCTTCATCACCGGCGCCAATATCGCCGTGGATGGCGGCCTCTCCGCCTCCAACGGGCAGCCGCCGCAATGAAGAGCCGCGAGATCTCCAGCGGCACGACCGACCGCATGTTCGTGCTGATCCTCGAAAAAGACGAGGAAGCCTTCGCCGCCATCATGCAGTTCGCTGCCGAGAACGCCATCAGCGGCGCGTCGATCACCGCGATTGGCGCGTTCTCTGAGGCCACCATCGCCTGGTTCGACATGGCGGAAAAATCCTATGTGAACACGGACGTCCCGGAGCAGAGTGAGGTTCTGAGCCTCCTCGGCGACGTGGCGGAGGACGACGACGGCAAGCCGAGCCTGCATCTCCACGCCGTCCTCGGCCTCAGGGACTGCACCACGCGCGGCGGACATTTCGTGTCGGGTATCGTCGATCCGACGCTCGAAGTCATCCTGACGGAAACACCGGCCGTCCTACGCCGGCGCAAACAGCCGGGCATGGGCTTCGCCCTGATTGATCCCAACGCGGCCTGATCAAAGATACGTCGAAATGTGAAAGCCCGCCTGCCTTTCATTCCGGCAAGCGGGCTTTTCTCTTTAAGCTATCGCACGATCCGCACCGGCACCGATTTGGCCGCTGGCACCTTGCTCCGCTCGGCATGCTGCCAGAGCGGGATCAGCACGTTGCATTCGGGATAGTAGGCGCCGCAGCACCCGTCCGGAATATCGTAAGGCACGATCTGCAGCCCGTCGATGCGGCGCGCCACACCGTCGTCGGCAACGGTTTCGAGCGCAATCGTCTCACCTGCCCGCGCGCCGATACGCGCCATCTCCTTTTTGTTCAAGAACAACACCATGCGCGTACCGTCCACGCCACGAAAACGGTCGTCATAGCCATAGACCGTCGTGTTGAACTGATCGTTCGAGCGCAGCGTCATCAGCCGCAGCACATCGGGACCGTCCCCGGCAAAACTTGCCGACAGGGATTTCGGCAGCTTGAACTCGGCTTTGCCGCTCTCGGTCTTCCAGATCAGGTCGCGCACCGGCAGCGGCTTCTCCATGCCGCCGGGCGTGTGCATCCGCTTGTTAAAATCCTTGAAGAGATCCGGATAGGTAGCCTCGATCGCGTCGCGCACGGTGGCATAGTCATCCACCCAGCGGTCCCAGGGAACGCGCGGGTTGGCTGCTAGCGACGCTTTCGCCAGTTCGGCGACGATGCGGACTTCCGATTGCAGCGTCTCGGCGGCCGGCGCATGGAACCCTTTCGACCCGTGGAAGCAGGAGGTGCTGTCCTCCATCGTCACAGTTTGTGGCCCGCTCGCCTGCCGGTCGATCTCGGTGCGTCCAAGGCACGGCAGGAGATAGGAGACACGGCCGTTGAAGAGGTGGCCGCGATTGAGCTTGGTCGCGATCTGCACCGTCAGCCGCATGCGCGGCCACGCCTCTTCCATCAGTCCCTGTTCCGGCACGGCCCGCAGGAAATTGCCGCCGAGGCCTATGAAGGCATCCACCGTCCCCTCGATGATGCCCTTGCAGGCATCCACGGTCGCAAGCCCCTCCTCGCGTGGCGGCTCGAAGCCGTAGAGCGCCTTGAGCTTGTCCAAGGGCACCAGCTCGGGCTTCTCCGAAATCCCGACGGTGCGCTGGCCCTGCACGTTGGAATGGCCGCGCACGGGACAGATGCCGGCACCCGGACGGCCGAAATTACCGCGCAGCAGCAGCAGGTTGACGAGCACCTGCACCGTCTGAACCCCGAGCTTGTGCTGGGTCAGGCCCATGCCATAGATGCCCATGACGCTCTTCGCGCTCATATAGACGCCGGCGGCTTCCGTGATTGCGCTGCGGCTGAGACCCGATTCCCGCTCCAGCGCCAGCCAGCCCTGCGCCCTGACATAGGCGATGAACTCCTCGGCGCCGGTGGTGTGCTGGGCGAGGAATTCCCGGTCGAGCACACCCTTGCCGCCCCGCTGCAGGTCGGCATCGTCGGCCTCCAGCAGCGCCTTTGCCATGCCGACGATGACGGCGATGTCGCCGCCAGCCTTGACCTGATGATACTGGCAGGAGATCTGGGTCGCATTTTGCGTCAGCATCTGCACCGGGTCCTGCGGATTGACGAACCGCTCGAGCCCCCGCTCCTTCAGCGGGTTGAACGTCACGATCCGCGCGCCGCGCTGCACGGCTTCCTGCAACTGGTGCAGCATGCGCGGGCTGTTCGATCCCGGGTTCTGCCCGAAGAAGAACATCGCATCCGCCGCCTCGAAATCATCCAGCCGTACGGTGCCGACAGGCTGCCCGATGCTTTCCAGCAGCCCGACGGAGGTCGACTCGTGGCACATGTTGGAACTGTCCGGCAGGTTGTTGTTGCCGTAGAGCCGGGCCAGCAGCGCATACATGTAGGACGTTTCGAGCGAGGCGCGGCCGGATGCGTAGAACACGGTGCGCTTCGGATTCTCCGCCTGGATCGCCTTCATCTCGGCGCCGATTGCGGCGTAGGCCTCTTCCCAGGTGGTCTCGACATAGCGGTCGGTCGCAGCGTCGTAGCGCATCGGGTGCGTCAGCCGACCGGTGGATTCGAGCTTAAAGTCGTCCCAGCCCTTCATTTCGGTCAAGGTATGCCGCGCAAACAGAGCGGGCGTCGCGCGGTCGGCCGTCAGCTCCCAGAAGGTCGCCTTGGCGCCGTTCTCGCAGAACTCGGCCGGATGGGGCTTGGCGGGCTTGGCCCAAGCGCAGCTGACACAGGCAAACCCGTCCGGTTTGTTGATCTTGGCAAGACCCGGCAGGATCGAGATCGGCCGCTTGCTTTGCCGCGCCTGGCGCATCAGCGACTTGACCGACCCCCATCCGCCGGCAGGCGCTGTGTAGGTCGTGATCTTGGGCACGTTGGACATATCGGAAGCTCCAGAGGCGGGAAGAACAGCAACGGCCTAAAGCGATGCCAGTTCCGCAACGCCATCAACTTCCCGTGCGGGCAACGTCCCAGGCGGGACCGGGCCGTGCGAGACTGGCAGTGTAGCCTCCGCAGGAACCTATCCCGCAGCCCGCGGTTCTCTTGTCAGAGCCGGCCCATCGAGAGCCGACGCAACGGGAAGCCATCCGTCGGGACGGCGGCACTTGCCGATGCAGGAAAAGCAAAAGGAACCGCCATGCAGCCCATCAAGGAACCACGGGAAAAAGGCGATTATGCCGATCGGACGCTCGACTGCCGCGAGGCGATCGGAGCGAAGGTGCAGCAGGTGACGGAAGCCGCCATGCATGCCGGCTGGACCCGCGAGGAGATCAAGGCGGCTTTCATCGAGATCGCCGATCACTGGAAGACCACGGACCATATCGTCTGACAGACGTTCGACACCGGATAAACGCGGAGAGGAGACTATCATGGCCAAGGATCAGAAACCCGCAGCCGAAACCGATGCCAAGGGCGCCTTCACGCGTCCGACGATCGGCCGCGACAACAACGGCGTCACGAGCGCAAAGCCCACCGTGATCACCGGCTCCGAGGACAGCACCGTCCACAGCGGTCCGGGCGGGAGCAAGCGCGCGGGCAAGGACTTCGACCTGAACTATGAGGAGCGCGACGCCAGCGCCGGCGACCCCGGCAAGGCATCCTGAGGCCGCTTAGAGCGCAAGGCAAAGCGGCCCCGTCCAGTGTGAACTGACGGGGCCGTTTCGTATCAGGCCAGCGCGCGGTTGTTGCGCGATAGGTACAAAATGCCCTTCTGCAGCAGGATGAAGGCGAAGAGGAGGAAGCCGATGAGGATCTTCGTCCACCAGCTGGAGAGCGACCCGTCGAAGGTGATATAGGTCTGGATGAGCCCCTGGATGAGAATGCCAATCAGCGTTCCCGCCACGAAGCCCGACCCGCCGGACAGAAGCGTTCCCCCGATGACCACGGCCGCGATCGCATCCAGCTCGACGCCGACAGTTGCTAATGAGTACCCGGCCGAGGTGTAGAGCGAGAACACGATGCCCGAGAGGCCGGCGAGCAGGCCCGAGAGCGCATAGATCATGATCGTCGTCAGGCCTGTGGGAACCCCCATCAGCCGCGCCGTCTGTGCCCCGCCACCAAGCGCGTAGACGTTCGTGCCGAAGCGGGTGCGGTGGGCAATGAGAATGCCGAGCGCAAAGACCAGCAGCATGACGCCACCGATCAGCGTCAACCGCCCGCCGCCCGGAAGCTTGAGGTAGAAGCTCTTCATCGTCGCATAGAACGGATGGCGGATCGGGATGCTGTCGATGGATAGCACGAAGGCCATGCCGCGAGCGAGGAACATGCCGGCGAGCGTCACGATGAAGGCGGGCATCTCCAGATGATGGATGATAGCGCCCATCAGCGCGCCGAAGCTGGTGGTGATGATCAGCACCAGCACGAAGGCGGCCAGCGGATGGATCGAGGTGTTCTCCATCATCACCGCAAGGAAGACGCCGGTAAAGGCGATAACGGAGCCGATCGAGAGATCGATACCGCCCGAGAGGATGACGAAGGTCATGCCGACCGCTGCGATGCCGAGAAAGGCATTGTCCGTCAGGAGGTTGCCGATGACGCGCGTCGACAGGATGTTGGGGTACTGGAAGGCGCAGAGCGCATAGGACAGAACGAAGATGAGGATCGTCGCCGCGAGCGGAAGATGTTTGGCTTTCATTTCGCTTTGCTCTCCGCAGGCTTGGTGGCGGCATTCGAGCGGGAGAAGAAGGCAAGCGTGCCTTGCAGCTTCGGCGATTGCAGCACGAGAATGAAGACGATGATCGCCGCCTTGATGATCAGGTTGAACTCGGGCGGGAAGCCCGACAGAAGAATGCCGGTATTGATCGACTGGATGATCATGGCGCCCAGCAGCGAGGCCGCGATCGAGAACCGGCCGCCGAGCAGCGACGTGCCGCCGATGACGACCGCAAGGATCGCGTCGAGCTCGAGCCACAGCCCGGCATTGTTGGCATCGGCGCCGCGAATATCGGCGGCCGCAATGATGCCGGCGACGGAGGCGCAGAGGCCCGAGAGGACATAGGCCGCGATCAGCAGCACCGGGGTTGAGACACCCGCAAGCGTGCTCGCCCGGCGGTTGACCCCGACCGCCTCGATCAGCATGCCGAGCGCGGAGCGCCGCACGAGGAGAGCGACGAGAATGCCGGCCGTGATCCAGATGACGATCGGCATGGGCAGGCCGAACAGAGAGCCGCTGCCGATGAAGATCAGGCCTTCGTCGTTGAAGGTCAGAATGGCGCCGTTGGTCACCATCTGCGCGATGCCGCGTCCGGCCACCATCAGCACAAGCGTGGCGATAATCGGCTGGATGTCGAGGATGGCGACGAGGATGCCGTTCCACAAGCCGCAGAGAACGCCGACGCCGACCGTAATCAGCAGAGTTGCCGGAAGCGAGTAGCCGGAGGTGATCGCGGATGCCGCGATGGCCCCGCAGATCGCCATGACGGCACCGACGGAAAGGTCGATGCCCTTGGTGGCGATGACCACGGTCATGCCGATCGCCAGAAGCGCCACCGGCGCGCCGCGATTGAGAATGTCGATCAGCGAGCCGTAGAGCCGACCGTTCTGGATCTGGAGATTGAAGAAGCCGGGAAAGGCGATCGATACCAGGCCGAGGATGATAGCGAGCGCGATGAACTGCGGCAGGAGCCGCCTGCCGTAGAGGCCGAGCACAGACATTACGCGATCTCCCCTGCGGCGGTCGATAGCTCGGCCGGCGTCTTCGCCGGTCCGGCAATCGTGTTGACGATGCTGTCCGTGGTGATCTCGGCACCCGTCAGTTCGGCCACGTGCTGGTGGTCGCGCAGCACGATCACGCGGTGGCTGTAGACCACCAGTTCCTCGATTTCGGACGAGATCACGATGAGCGACATGCCTTTCTCGCAAAGCGTTTCGATGAGCCGGATGATTTCGGCATGGGCACCAACATCGATGCCACGCGTCGGCTCGTCGAGAATGAGGAATTCGGGGTTGGTCGCAAGCCAGCGGGCAAGGATCGCCTTCTGCTGGTTGCCGCCCGAAAGAAGCCGGATCGGCTTCTCCGCGTCGGTCGTGCGGATATCGAGCGCCTTGATGTACTCGGCCGCCAGTCGATCCTGTTCGGCACGCGCGATCGGCCGCGCCCAGCCACGCCGGGCCTGAAGGGCCAGCGCGATATTCTCGCGCACCGAGAGGTCGCCGATGATCCCGTCCGTTTTGCGGTCTTCCGGGCAGAAGCCGAACTTCCGGCGGATGGCGGCACGCGGCGACGACAGATCCGCCACCTTGCCGTCGATCGTCGCGGTGCCGCTGTCGGCACGCCGGGCGCCGAACATGACCTCGGCCGTTTCGGTGCGGCCGGAGCCGAGCAGCCCGGCAATGCCGATGACCTCGCCCGCCTTGACGTCGAGATTGAACGGATTGATGCGGCCCTTGCGGCCGAAATCGCGGAACTGGAAGCGCACCGGGCCATCGGCGACCTTCGCGGCGCCTGCCTCGTCATGCACCTCTGCGGCCAGCTCGCGTCCCAGCATCATCGCGATCAGCTCGCGCCGCTCAAGGCTTGCCGTGTCGCGCGTGCCGACCAGCTGGCCGTTGCGCAGGATGGTGACGCGATCGGTGATCTCGTAGACCTGCTCGAGGAAGTGGGTGATGAAGATGATGCCAAGCCCCCTCGCCTTCAGCCGCCGCACGACGCGAAACAGCATGGCGACTTCATGGGCATCGAGGCTGGCCGTGGGTTCGTCGAGGATCAGCACCTTGCCCGACACATCGACGGCGCGGGCAATGGCGATCACCTGCTGGATGGCGACGGAAAAACTGTCGAGACCGGCGGTCACATCGATGTCGAGCTCGTATTCGGCGAGCAGCGCACGCGCCTTGCGGTTGACCGCGCCCGTGTCGATCAGGCCGACGCGGCGCGGCTGGCGACCGAGGAAGAGATTTTCGGCAACGCTCAGATTGGGCAGGAGGTTGACCTCCTGGTAAACCGTGCCGATGCCCAGACGCTGTGCGTCGAGCGTGTCGCGCGGGTCGATCTCGGCGCCATCGAGCAGGATCGTGCCGCCGTCGCGGTGGTAGGCACCCGTCAGGCACTTCACCAGCGTGGACTTGCCCGCGCCGTTTTCGCCGAGAAGCGCATGCACCTCGCCGCGCCGGAGCGAGAAATCGACCTGGCTGAGCGCCTTGGCACCCGGAAACACCTTGTCGATGCGGTTGGCGGATAGAACGGTATCCCGATCTGCCTGCATGATCCCTCCCGGAGCACCCGCCGGCGGTCATGCGCCCGGATCGCTCCAATGCTGTCAGTGGATGCTGTGTCGCCCGGTTGGGCCCGCCCCCTCCGGCATAAGAAGTCGGAAGCACCGGATATACGGGGCGACGGCGGCCGGGAGCGCTGGAACGAAGCGCGTCATTGCCGACCGGCAGAAATGAACCGGCGGAGGCCTCCGCTCCCGCCGGTCGCATACTGGAAACCCTTCGCCCGGATGTGAGGATCCGGGCTTGGGAGATGTCTTAGTAGCCGAGGCCCTTCTTGGCTTCGTACACCTTCTGCGGCTCGTCGGCCTGGGTGTAGAGCTTGGATTCCGTCTGGATCCACTTCGGCGGCTCCTTGCCGTCCTTCTTGAAGGCGGCGAGAGCGTCGAAGGCAGGGCCGGCCATGTTCGGGGTCAGCTCGACCGTCGCATTGGCTTCGCCGGCTGCCATGGCCTGGAAGATATCCGGCACGGCGTCGATGGAGACGACGAGAATATCGGTGCCCGGCTTCAGGCCGGCTTCCTTGATGGCCTGGATCGCGCCGACGGCCATGTCGTCATTGTGGGCGTAGAGGGCGCAGATGTTCTTGCCACCGTTCTCAGCCTTGAGGAAGCTTTCCATGACTTCCTTGCCCTTGGTGCGGGTGAAGTCACCGGTCTGCGAGCGGACGATCTTGAGATTGTCGTGGCCCTTCAGCGCTTCTTCGAAGCCCTTCTTGCGGTCGATGGCGGGCGACGAGCCGGTCGTGCCCTGAAGCTCGACGACGTTGCACGGCTTGCCGGCGGTCGTATCGACCAGCCACTTGCCGGCGACATTGCCTTCATGCACGAGGTCCGACGTGACGGCCGTCATGTAGAGGCTCTTGTCGGCATCGACAGTACGGTCGAGCAGGATGACCGGAATTTCGGCATCCTTGGCTTCGCCGAGCACTTCGTCCCAACCGGTCGCGACGACGGGCGCAACGAAGATCGCATCGACGCCCTGCGCGATGAACGAACGCAGCGCCTTGATCTGGTTTTCCTGCTTCTGCTGCGCATCGGCGAATTTCAGGTCGATGCCGCGCTTTTCGGCTTCCTGCTTCGTCACCGTGGTTTCTGCCGCGCGCCAGCCGGACTCCGAGCCGATCTGCGAAAAGCCGACCGTCATGTCGGCAGCGGATACGCTCGAGAAAACGCAGCCAGCGAGAACCGTTGCACAGCTAAGTGTCTTAACAAACTTCATGATTTCCTCCCAAAAATCGCTCCTCAGCGATGGCCGTATATAGTCATACAATATGACTTTAGTAAAGGGAATGCGTGCGCCAAAATGCAACCATTCGACATTTTTCACGCACGTTTTTACGCGCCATTCGACCTGCACCGGCGCATGCAAAAACACCCGCGTCGTGAGACGCGGGTGTTATGGTTTCAGGCACTTAGGACTTGGTTTTGGTGTCGCTCTGGCCGTAATAGGCGCCAGGCCCATGCTTACGCTTGAAGTGCTTGGCGAGCAGTTCCGGCTCGATCTGCGGCAGCTTCGGCGCGAGTTGCAGCGACATCATCGCCATATGCGCGATGCACTCCACGGCAACGGCGACTTCCACCGCCTTCGCCACCGTCTTGCCCCAGGTGAACGGGGCGTGGCGGTTGACGAGGACGCCCGGAAAATCAAGCGGATCGACATTGCCGAGACGCTCGACGATGACGTTGCCGGTCTCCCACTCGTAAGCCGTACCGATCTCCTCGGCCGTCATCTTGCGGGTCACCGGGATCTCGCCGTTGAAATAGTCGGCATGCGTCGTCCCGAAAATCGGGATCGGCATGCCGGCCTGGGCAAAGGCCGTCGCGTGCGAGGAGTGCGTGTGCACGACGCCGCCGATCTCCTCGAAGGCCATCAGCAGACGACGATGCGTCGGCGTGTCGGACGACGGGTTGAGTGTCCCCTCCACCCGCTTGCCGTCGAAATCGACGATCACCATGTCCTCGACCGTCATCGCGGTATAGTCCACGCCGCTCGGCTTGATCGCGAAGACGCCGCGGGCGCGATCGACTGCGCTCGCATTGCCGAAGGTCAGGTTGATCAGGCCGTGGCGCGGCAGCGAGACATTGGCCTCGTAGGCTTCGCGCTTCAGTTCCGTAAAGACCGACATGGCGCCCTCAGCCCCGGATGCCGCGGGCGAAGTGGTAGTACACCTCGTTGTTGCGAAGGTCCTGCTTGAAGGCGGGCAGCGTCGTGTCGTCGTTGATGAGAGCAAGCTCGATGCCGGCGATGGTGGCGAAGTCTTCCAGCATTTCGGTCGTCACGTCGTAGCTGTACACCGTGTGGTGCGCGCCGCCGGCGAGAATCCAGGAGGTGCAGGCGGTCTTGAAGTCCGGCTTGCATTCCCAGACGGCGCGGGCGACCGGCAGCTTCGGCAGATCGGGATGCTCGACGGACGTGACTTCGTTGACGAGCAGGCGGAAGCGGTTGCCGAGATCGATCAGCGACGCGTTCAGCGCCGGGCCCTTGACGGCGTCGAACACGAGGCGGACCGGATCGTCCTTGCCGCCGATGCCGAGCGCGTGGATCTCGACCGACGGCGTGCCGCTGGCGATCGTCGGGCAGATTTCCAGCATGTGCGAGCCGAGCACCTGCTCGGAGCCGGGCGCCATGTGGTAGGTGTAGTCTTCCATGAAGGACGTCGCGCCGGTCAGGCCTTCGCCCATCACCTTCAGCGCGCGCAGCAGAGCCGACGTCTTCCAGTCGCCTTCGCCGGCAAAGCCGTAGCCATCGGCCATCAGGCGCTGCGGCGCCATGCCGGGCAGCTGGGTCAAGCCATGCAGGTCTTCGAAGGTGGTGGTGAAGCCCTTGAAGCCGCCTTCTTCGAGGAAGGCGCGGATGCCGAGTTCCTGGCGGGCGTTGTAGAGGAGCGATTCATGACGGGCGCCGCCTTCAGCAAGCTCCGGCACGACGTTGTAGAGCTTGACGTATTCGGCAGCGAGCGCCTTCACGTCTTCGTCGCTGACGGCGTTCATCCGGGCGGCGAGATCGCCGATGCCGTAGGTGTTGACCGAGAAGCCGAAGGCCATTTCGGCCGAAACCTTGTCGCCGTCCGTAACCGAGACGAAGCGCATGTTGTCGCCGAAACGGCAGAAGCGCGCGCCCTGCCAGTCATGCCAGGCGCGAACGGCGCGGATCCAGGCGTCGATACGCTGATGGACTTCCGGGTCCGTCCAATGACCGACGACGACCTTGCGGCCGAGGCGCAGGCGGGTGTGCAGGAAGCCGGCTTCGCGGTCGCCATGCGCCGACTGGTTGAGGTTCATGTAGTCCATGTCGATCGTCGCCCAGGGCAGTTCGCGATCGTACTGGGTGTGGAGGTGCAGGAACGGCTTGTTCAGCTGCGCAAGGCCGCGGATCCACATCTTGGCGGGCGAGAAGGTATGCATCCAAAGGATCAGGCCGGCGCATTCCGCATCGGCATTGGCCTCGATGCAGAGATCCGCGGCCTGTTCCGGTGTCGTCACGATCGGGCGGCAGACGATCTCCAGCGGGAAATTGCCGGTGGCGTCGAGCGCCTTGGCGATTTCCTCGGCATGCGCCGTGACCTGCTGCAGCGCTTCCGGGCCATAGAGATGCTGCGATCCGCAGACGAACCAGATTTTAGCGGGCTTCAAACCAAACATCGTATCAGTCCTTGTTGTCTATCCTGTCACACCTTTGAGGGTGCGGAATTGTCAGCTGTTGGCGGCGTACTTGATGTCGATCAGGCTCTTCATCAGGCCGGAGAGATCCGCCTGCTTGTTGAGACCGCCAAAACTGTCATGCAGATCGCGGTAGAGCCTGTAGAGGTCGTCGTAGACGGCCTGGTTCTCGGCGATCGGTGTGTAGCGCTCGTCGCGCAGCGAGGTCATGGCCGCCTGTGCGGCTTCGAAATCGGTGTGCGCGCCGGCCAGAACCGATGCGGCGATGGCGCCGCCAAGCGCGCAGGTCTGGCTGGAGCCGGCGACCAGCATAGTGCAGCCGGTGACGTCGGCATAGATCTGCATCAGCATCGGGTTCTTCTCGGCAATGCCGCCCGTGCAGACGACGCGGTCGACCGCGACGCCGTATTCCCGGATGCGTTCGATGATGGCACGCGCGCCGAAGGCCGTTGCCTCGACCAGGGCGCGATAGATCTCGGCACGGGTCGTGTAGAGCGTCTGCCCGAGGATCAGGCCCGACAGGCGCTGATCGACGAGGATCGTGCGGTTGCCATTGTTCCAGTCGAGCGCCAGCAGGCCGGTCTGGCCGGGCTTCAGCTGCTCGGCTTCCGCTGTCAGTTCGCCATGCAGCGCGCCGGAGCCGCCGCAGACGCCCTCGACCCACCACTTGAAGATATCGCCCACGGCCGACTGTCCGGCCTCGACGCCGAAGAAGCCGGGCAGGATCGAGCCTTCCACGATGCCGCAGATGCCGGGGATGTCGCCCGGCTGCGTCTTCACCGGCACGACGGCGCAGTCGCAGGTGGACGTGCCGATGACCTTGACCAGCGTGCCCTCCTCGACACCGCAGCCGATCGCACCGTAATGAACGTCGAAAGCGCCGACAGCGATGGGAATGCCCGCGGGCAGACCCAGTTTCTCGGCCCATTCCGTGGAGAGCGCACCAGCCGGCGTCGCGGCGTCATAGGCGTTGTCGTAGAGCCGGTCGCGCAGATCGGCAATCTCAGGATCGAGCATCGCCAGGAATTCCTTGTCCGGCAGCCCGTTCCACGCCTTGTTGTAAAGCGCCTTGTGACCGGCCGCGCAGACGCCGCGCACGATGTCGCTGGGGTTCTTGACGCCAGCCAATACAGAGGGAACCCAATCGGCCAGTTCGACCCAGGAATGCGCCGCTGCGAACACGTCGGGGGCGACCGTCAGGCAGCGCCAGATCTTCGACCACCACCATTCCGACGAATAGGTCGAGCCGACCATGGCGATGTATTGCGGGCGATGTTCGCCGGCCAGTTCCGTGATGCGGGCCGCCTCGCGCCAGCTCGTATGGTCCTTCCACAGCCAGCACTGGGCATTCGGATTGGACTGGAACTCCGGCAGCATGCCGAGCGCCTGGTTCGTCGCATCCACCGGAAGCGGGCTCGAACCCGTGCTGTCCACGCCGATGCCGGCAACTTTGGAGACCTCGAAATCCGGCTGGGTAACAGCCTGTTTCAGGGCGCGCGCGACGCTTTCCTGCAGGCCGTAGAGATAATCGGCCGGGCTCTGGCGGGCGACATTGTGGTCGCGGGGATCGAGCAGCACGCCCTGCGTCCCGCTCGGATAATCCACGACGCCCGTGCCGTATTCCTTGCCATCGGACGCGCGCACGATGAGGGCGCGAACCGAGTTGGTGCCGTAGTCGATACCGAGAGTGAACATGAAAGCTCCAGAAAAATGCGAATGTCAGCCTGCCGAGATGTCACGGACTGCTACGACCGCAACGCGTCGTGCCGACACGCGCTGGGATCGCAGCAGAGATGTCAGGTACGATGCCGGATCAAAACCTTGGGATCGACAACGCCCATCGTGCATGACAATCCCAGCGGCCTTGAAGCCGCCGATCCCGCATGCACCCATATCCTGATTCCCCTCCCGAAGAATGCCGTTCCGCGAACGGCGCGGACAGAAAAATCATATTGTAATACTTTTGTAAACAGGGAACGTTCGCTTTTCCGCATGGACGTGATGTGGCCTGCGGGAGCCCGTGCAGATTGGCACGAGAGCATGACAGCGAGAAGGCCGATGCATCGAAATGCACCGGCCTCCTTCAACGTCCATCAGCGTTACCGCCTGCTCAGACAGCCAGACGCTTGGAAACCTGGTCGCGAAGCGCCTGCAGGTCCTTTGCGAAGGCGCGGATGCCTTCGGACAGCTTTTCGGTCGCCATCGCATCCTCGTTCAGCATCCAGCGGAACGTCTTTTCGTCCATGTGGATCTTGTCCACCGGCGTGATGTTTTCCGGCGAAAGCTTGCGCTCCAGCTTGCCCTCATCCTTGGACAGCTCTTCAAGCAGCGCCGGGCTGATCGTCAGGCGGTCGCAGCCGGCAAGGGCTTCGATCTCGCCGATATTGCGGAACGAGGCGCCCATGACGACGGTCTTGATGTCGTTGGCCTTGTAGTAGTTGTAGATCTCACGAACGGAGACGACGCCCGGATCGGTTTCGGACGTGTATTTTTCGCCCGTGGACTTGACGTACCAGTCGAGGATACGGCCGACGAAGGGCGAGATGAGGAAGGCCTTCGCGTCGGCGCAGGCGACCGCCTGGGCCATGCTGAACAGCAGGGTCAGGTTGCAGTCGATGCCTTCCTTCTGCAGCACTTCCGCGGCGCGGATGCCTTCCCAGGTGGAGGCGAGCTTGATCAGGATGCGGTCGCGTTCGATGCCACGCTCCTTGTAGGCGGCAATGATGGCGCGGCCCTTGGCGATCGAGCCTTCGGTGTCGAAGGACAGGTCGGCATCGACTTCGGTCGACACGCGGCCGGGAACGAGCTTGGAAAGCTCGGCGCCGACGGACACGGCCAGACGGTCGGCAACGGCGCTCACCAGCGCATCGCCCGAGGTCGACTGGCTCTTCGCCCAGGTCACGGCTTCCGCATTGATCTCGTCGAACAGCGGTGTACCCAGTGCCTTCAGCACGATGGTCGGATTGGTCGTGCAATCCACCGGCTTGAGGCGGGCAACGGCCTCGATATCACCGGTGTCGGCCACGACGGTCGTGATGCCGCGTAATTGTTCCAGCTTGGACATCATCTTCGCCTTTCGTCATCTTTTCGTCAGGAGGGTCGGCAGGCGGCCTCTGCGGCGCGTCGTTGCTGCCCTCGATAGGACCTCCGCCGCGGCGCGACGGATCGTGAGACCGAACGGGAATACGAGCTTCGGGTTCCGCTTCCGGCACGTCTGGATATGAGTAGCTTGATGACTTTTGTCAAATCGTTTATTCAAAAGTTGTGCCACCACCCTCGGATTTCGGGGCTATCAAACGGATCGTGACGACACGTGAGACCGCTTGCGCAGCAGACCGCTGACGCGGCAAACCGCTGACGCGGAGGGATCGACGCCTTGGCCAGACTGGACCGCACCAACCCCAACATCCTGCTCGACACGCGCTCGCTGCGCCTGCGGGCGGCCTGGCTCTATTACAACAGGGGGCTGACGCAGAAGGACATCGCCGAAAACCTCGGCATCAGCCGCGCGACCGTCATCCGCATGCTGGACGAGGCGGTAAAGCGCGCCGAGGTACAGATCTGGATCAACGAGACGCCGGAGGACTGCACCGGCCTTGCGCTCCGACTGGAGGAAAAGCTGGGGCTCGACGAGGCGATCGTCGTGCCGGGTGAAGGCGATGTGGATGAAACCGCGCGCGATGTCGGGGCGGCGCTCGGCACCTTTCTGTCGGAGGTCATCCGCGACGGCAATGTCGTGGGCGTCGGCTGGGGCCGTACGCTCAGCGCCTCGCTCCAGACCTTTCGTCCGCCGCGCATGGAAAAGGCCAAGATCGTCTCCCTGCTGGGCGGACTGGTGGAAACCTCGACGCTCAATCCTGTCGATTATTCCTGGCGGCTGGCCAGCGCGCTCGGCGCGGATTGCATGTTGATGCTGGCGCCGCTGATCGTGGACTCGGAGGAGACCAAAGCGCGCCTGATCGAGCGCTGCGGACTGGACCGGCTGTTCGCCACCGCCGAAATGCTCGACATCGCCGTCGTCAGTTGCGGCGACTTCAGCGCGAATGGCTCCTCGCTCTCCCCGGGCTTCCTGCTGCCGGAGGACCTGAAGGCGCTGCTCGCCGCCGGCACGGTCTGCGACACGCTCTGTCATTTTTTGGATGCGGCAGGAAACAGCGTCGATCACCCGCTGAACCGGCGCGTCATGTCCGTTGGTCTTTCGGCTGTCGCCAAGGCCCGCCACGTCGTCATCGCGTCGGGCGGTCGAAAGCGCGTCGCGGCCATCCGCGCCACCATGGCCCGCACCGGCTGTCACACGCTGATCACCGACGAGGCCGCCGCCCGGGGTTTGCTGGAACTGGCCTGATACCGCAGACCACCACCCGTCAGGGAACAGAAAGCCGGTCTCCGCTGTTCTCCTCGCGAAACGAACCCAAGGAGAGACACATGGCGCATACCGATGACACGACGAAGGTCTGGGACCTCATCGACAAGATCGGCTTCTGCATGCTGGCGACCGAAACCGGCAACGACATTCGCGCGCGACCAATGGCGGCCTATGTGGAGCGCATGGAAAATTCCGTCTACTTCCTGACGGATGCTGACAGCCACAAGGACGAGGAAGTCGAAGCCCACCCGAACGTCTGCCTCGCCTTCGCCGATACCAAGGGCCAGAAATACGTCTCGCTGTCCGGCACCGCTACCGTCGAGAACGACCGCGAGAAGATTAGGGAACTCTGGGGCACCCCGGCCAAGGCCTGGTGGGACAGCCCGGATGATTCGAAGATCCGCATCCTGCGCGTCACCCCGTCCTTCGCCGAATACTGGGATAGCCCGGGCACAGTCATCAGCTACATCAAGATGGCCGCAGCCGCCGTCTCGAACACCAAGCCCGACATGGGCGAAAACGCCAAGGTCAATCTCTGATCGGTTCCCCGTAACCGCTCAGGCATCAACGGCGCGGCACATCAGCCGCGCCGTTTTTCGTTGTGCCAAACGCGCCCATTATGTCGACATCCTGTATTACCCCGTGGTAGAATCGGCGCAGGCCTTGGTGACGCAGGGCGCATCGGAATGTTAGAGTCTGTCAGGTTCATTCTGAACCAGCCAGGCTCTCGATTTCTTTATCGTCGTTTGTCTCTTCGGGATAACCGGATTCCACTTATCCCTGACAAACTCTAAGAGGGGTCTCATGACGGAAGCGATCTCCCCCGAAACGGTTCGCGCCCGCGGCTCGGGAACGCAGAGCGTCTATGCGGCCTTGCGTGCGGAAATCCTCTCCATGGCGCTGTCGCCCGGCAGCCCGCTCGATGAGGTCCGGCTGTCCGAACGCTTCGGCATGTCCCGAACGCCGATCCGCGAGGCGCTGCTGCGCCTGTCCGCCGACGGCCTCGTGACGACGCTGCCGAACCGCAACACCATCGTCGCCACCATCGATTTCGCCGAGCTTCCCACCTATTTCGACGCACTCACTCTCATGTACCGCGTCACCACCCGCGCCGCCGCCTCCCGCCGCGATGCCGCGCAGATGGCCGAGATCCGCCGGCATCAGCGGGCGTTTGCCGAAGCGGTCGAAGCCCATGATGCCTATGGCATGATCGAGGCGAACCGCGAATTCCATGTCGCCATCGCCGTGCTCGGCGGCAATCCCTATTACGTTACCTTCTTCAGCCGCCTGCTGGACGAGGGACGACGCATCCTGCGGCTCTATTACTCGACCTTCGATGACCGTCTTCCCCGGCAATATGTCGATGAGCACGAGGCATTCATCGTCGCGATCGAGGCGGGCGACGTGGAAGAGTGCGACCGGCTGGCCATCGCTCACGCAGCCCAGATCGTGCGGCAGATCCAGGAATACGTCGCCCGCGACATGGGCAAGGCGACCGCCATCCAGAACCTCTGAGCGGCCTGGCAACGCTGGACCCGCCTCTCACCGCGCCCTACAGACAGAAAGCATATGATGTCCCACACCGATCTCGGACTTCCCGCGTTCATTTCCGATGCCGAGCGGCGGGAGCGACTCGAGCGACTGCGCGCGAGCCTCGACGCCCAGGGCCTTGCCGGTCTCCTTCTCGGTTCTTCGAAGAGCCTGCAATATTTCACCGGCCTTCACTGGCATGCGAGCGAGCGGCTGCTCGGCGCCTTGGTCACGCCGACGGCGCTGCACTACATCGTTCCCGGTTTCGAGCAGAGCCGCGTCGAGACGCTGCCGCATCTGCCGGGGGAGATCGCTGTCTGGCAGGAGGAGGAGAGCCCCGCCGACCTCGTCCGCCGCATCATCGGTGCGGACGGTACGCTCGCGCTCGATGATGCCCTGCCGCTCGCCATCTATCATCCGCTGGCAACGGCATTCGGCCAGGAACGCCTCGTAGATGGCGGCCCCGTCATTCGCGACATCAGGATCGTCAAGTCCGCGGCCGAAATCGCCATCATCCAGCATGCGATGAACATCACGCTGGAGGTACACAAGCGTGCGCATGCGCAGATGGCGCCGGGCGTGCGGGCATCCGACATCGTGCGCTTCATCGACCGCGAGCATCGCACTCTGGCCGGGTCCGGGTCCACCTTCTGCATCGTCTCCTTCGGCACCGCGACCTCCCTGCCGCACGGTGCGGATGGCGATCAGGTGCTTTCGGAAGGCGATGCGATCCTCGTGGACACGGGCACGCGGATCGACGGCTATCACTCGGACCTCACCCGCACCTATATGCTGGGCGAGGCGACGCCGGAATTCGCGCGCGCCTGGGCCGTTGAGCGGGAAGCACAACAGGCCGTGTTCGATGCCGCCCGCATCGGCGCGCCCTGCCACAGCCTCGACGATGCCGCCCGCGCGGTGCTCATGCGCCACGGCCTCGGCCCCGACTACACGCTGCCTGGCCTGCCCCACCGCGCCGGCCACGGCCTCGGGCTCGAAATCCACGAGCATCCCTATATCGTGCGCGGCAACACCTTGGCCCTCAGCGCCGGCATGGTGTTCTCCAACGAGCCGATGGTCGTCTTCCCCGACCGCTTCGGCATTCGCCTCGAGGACCACATCTACATGACCGAGACAGGCCCGAAATGGTTTACCGAGCCGGCCCCCGGCCCGACCCAGCCGGTCGCATAATGTATCCGGTGGGGGCGAAGCACTCGCTTCGCCCCCACCGGCTTCAGATCGTCTCCACCGCATCGATGCGCGCCTGCCCGCCGACGACAGGCGCGAACGCCTCCCAGACGCCGCGCGCGCCCTGCCGCCATTCTGCGATATCCGGCACCTCCAGCACCTGCCCGCCATGGGAGAGCGCGGTCGCGACGCTCTTCTCCTCATCGGCGACGATCAGCGCATTGAACGTGGCCGCCCCCTCCTTCGAGGCATCCGACAGCACCTGCTGCTCCTCGGGTGAGAGCCCGTTCCAGAAACTGCCGGCGAAATAGACGACGCCCGAGGCGCGGATATGGCCGGTCAGCATCATCACCGGCACCACCTCATAGAGCTTGAAACCGGCATAGGCGGACTTCGTCAGGTCCATTGCGTCGGCGACGCCGGTGGATAACGCGTTGTAGGTTTCGGTGATCGGAATGCCGACCGGCACCGCGCCGAAACCGGACCAGAGCTTGGTGTGCAGCGGGCTCTGGATCACGCGGATCTTCCGCCCGACCATCTCCTGCGGACGCAGGATCGGTTCCTTGGCCAGAAGATGCCGTGCGCCGTAATCGATGAAGCCTGTAGCGACGAAATTCTGGGCCTTCAGTTTGGCCCGAAGGTCGGCACCGATCTCGCCATTCACGACGCGCGCCACATGCGCGGCATCGCGATAGAGAAACGGCAGGTCGAGGATCTGCAGCTCCGGCACCCAGCCGGACAGCGAGGAGACCGTGGACAGGCTCGCCTGCACGGCTCCGAGCCGGCTCGCCTCGGCCACCTCCTTCTCCCCACCCAGCGCACCATTCGCGACGATGTTGAACCGGAAGCGGCCGGGCATCCGGCTTTCCACCCGCTCGGCGATATGCCGCCAGATCTTCGTTTCCGGCTTGTCCTCCCCGAGCAGCGAGGCGACCGTGATGCTCGTGGTTTTTGCGAGCGCAGGGCGGATGAGCGCCGGGGCGAACAGGCCGGCGGCCAAGGTTGACGTGAGGAAGGTACGGCGGGTGGTGGACATGGGCGTTGATATCCTCAGGGACGGAAGACGAGCGCGAGCGCGGACAGGATGAAAAGCGAGACGAGAAGCGCGGTGAGATAGGGAAGCACGGCCCGGAACAGAGCGGATGCCGGCACGCCAGTAACGCCGGAGACGACATAGACGAGCAGGCCGAGCGGCGGCGTCAGCCCGTGGATCATGAGGTTGACCACGAGGATCACACCGAAATGCACCGGATCGATTCCGGCAGCGACGGCCGCCGGTAGCAGCACCGGCCCGATCAGGAGGATCGCTGCGCCGATATCGAGGATCAGCCCCAGCGCCAGAAGAACGAGGTTCGACAGCAGAAGCACAGCAAGCGCGCTGCCCCCAAGCAGCGTCACCACGGACTGCATCACCCCCGCGATATCATCGACCGCGAGTAGAAAAGCGAAGGGCGCGGCCGTGCCGATGAGGAGCCCGATGGCGGACGCCTCCACCGCGGCCTGTCGGAATACGCCGGCGATGCCGGCGACACCGCGCTGCGCCACCAGCGCGAGAATGAGCGTATAGGCCGCCGCCAGCGCCGCAGCTTCCGTCGTCGTGACGATGCCGATGCGGATGCCGAAGACGACGATGAGCCCGAGCCCGAAGGCAGGCACGGCCGACAGCGCCGCACGCATCTGGACGCGGCGACCGACGCGCGGCATGCGCCCGTGATCGCCGGCCGTGAACGCAATCGCCACTGCCAGGCACAACGCCATCAGCCCACCGGCAAAGAAGCCGCCGGTCAGCAGCGCGCCGATCGACAGGTTGGTCGCAGCGGCGAGAAGCAGGAAGGCGATGGAGGGCGGGATAACATTGTCGAGCACGGAGGTCGCGGCGACAATGGCGCCGGCCTGCGCCGGTGGATAGCCATGGCGCACCAGTTCCGGCTGAAACGTCGCCGCGCCGAAGGCCGCGTTCGCGACCGACGAACCGGAAGCGCCTGAAAACAGCACGCCGGTGAGAAGCACCGTCTGCGCAAGACCGGCACGGCGATGCCCGACGAGGCTTGCCGCGAACTGCACCAGCCGGTCGGCAGCACCCGATGCCGTCAGAAGCGCACCGGTGAGCAGGAAGAACGGCACGGCAAGCAGCAGGAATTTGGACAGGCCGGCAACGGTCGTGGACAGGATCGCCGGCTCCGGCAGGCTGCTGCCGAAGGCGATCGCCACCGCTGCCGCCGCCAGGAACGCATGCGCCAGCGGCGCCGACAACAGAAGCCCGAGCCCGGCGACGAGCGCCAGCCAGAAGCTCGGCGGCCAGGACGTCTCGATGACAACATGGCCCGCAAGAATATGCGCCGCCACGCCCAGCACCGGCCCCGCGACTGCCCGCAACATGTCCCCCTTAGCAATGCGGGTGAGAACCAGCATCACGAGCAAAACCGCACCGCCAAGCATGGGCAAGCCGAAGCGCAAGGCTTCCGGCACGCCCAGCGTCGGCGACGTGCCCCCAACCATCTCCATGACAGCCCCGCCGCCGAAGACGAGCACGAGGCCGGCGAGCACCGAGACACCATCCGCGCTGATACCGGCAAGCCGCTGCGCCAGAAGCGGCAGCCGCGACACCAGAATATCGAGCCGCATGGCCAGCGGCCCGTTCAGCGCCAGCGGTGCACCGAGCGCGATGAGGGCGATATGCAGCCAGATCCCCAGATCCTCCGCGCCCATCAGTCCGGTTCCGAACCCATAACGCAGCACGACACCGACCAGCACCACCACGAGCATGATCGCGAGAACGAGGCCGGCCAAGGTCCCGAGAACACGGTCGAGCACGCGCAGGATGGCACCTGCGATGCGCGCCGGCGCGCCGAGGTGGCGGACGCAGGTCTCGATATCCCCTTGGCCCGGCACGTCCGTCACGTCGTCCACCACCTGTAGAAATGGTGCACGGGGCCCCGCCCCTTGCCGATCGCAACACCACGCCCCGCTTCCAGCGCCTGATGGAGATAGGTCTTCGACAGGCTGACGGCCTCGACCAGCGCGTAGCCGCGCGCGAGATGGGCGGTGATGGCGGCAGCGAGCGTGCAGCCCGTGCCATGATCGTTGCGCGTGGCGATGCGCGGTGCGGCGAAGGCCCGCACGCTCTCGCCATCGAACAGCAGGTCGATGCTCTCGGGCCCGTCACCATGCCCGCCTTTGATGAGCACGGTCGCCGCCCCGGCCTTCAGAATGGCCTCCGCCTGCTTGGTCACGGCGGCGCGGTCATGCGCGATCGGCAGTCCCGTCAGGAGGGATGCCTCCGGCAGGTTCGGCGTCACGATCGCGGCCCGCGGCACCAGCACGGTCCGGAGCGCATCGATCGCCTCTTCCCGCAGCAGCCGGTCGCCCGATGTCGCGACCATGACAGGGTCGAGGACGACGGGCCCCGCAAAACCCACCAGGCCGGCCGCGATCGTCTCGATGGTCTCGACCCGCGATACCATGCCGATCTTCAGCGCCCGGACATCCATGTCGGAAAACACCGCCGCCATCTGCGCGGCGATCAGGCCGCACGAGATATCCTCGACCGCCGTCACGCCCGTCGTATTCTGCGCCGTCACGGCGGTGATGACGCTCGTGGCGAAGGTTTCGAGCGCGGAAAAGGTCTTGATGTCGGCCTGGATGCCGGCACCGCCGCCGCTGTCGGAGCCGGCAATGGTGAGCGCAATCGCGGTCATGCCCTGCCCTCCAGCGCGGCATCCACCGCCGTGCGGAACGCGCCTGTCGCCCCGGCGATATCGCTCGCCCGGAAGATCGCCGAGATCACCGCCACGCCGTCGGCACCGGCCGCGATCACCTCCGGCACACGCGACAGGTCGATGCCGGCAATGGCGCTGACGGGCAGATCCGGCCGAAGGACGCGTATCGTCTCGCGCAGCGCGCGCAACCCGTGAAGGCCGACCGGGGCGTCCGGATTGACCTTGGAGAGCGTCTCGAACACGCCGCCGATGCAGGCATAGTCCACCGGCGCACGACCCGCACGCTCCGCATCTTCAGCCGTTTTCACCGTAAGGCCAATAATCGCGGCGTCGCCCAGCAACCGCCGCGCCGTCTCCGCATCCATGTCGTCGGCCCCGAGATGCACGCCGGCAGCGCCGGCTGCCAGCGCCACGTCCACCCGATCGTTGACGACGAAGGCAACGCCGGTGCCGGCAAGGGCCTCGCGGATGGCGGTGGCGCGTTCGACCATGAGGCGCGTGGAGGCAGTCTTGTCGCGGTACTGGATCAGCGTTGCGCCATTGCGGGCGGCAAGCAGAGCCAGCTCGGGCAACGGCGCGATATCCGCCAGCGATGCATCGACGATCGCGTTCAGGCGGTCATCGACCTTACTCGTGTTCGGGATGGTCATGTCGGATCCTTGCGTGATGAAGAATGTCGGTGTCGCCGACCGTTGCCAGCGCATCGAGAAAGGCGGCAGCGAACGTGCCGGGCCCGCGCGCATGGGGCGCCGCCCGTTCCGCCGCGATCCCGGTGACGGTCAGGGCAGCGGCGGCTGCGGCAAGCGAATCCGGCTCGACGGCCATAAACGCGGCGATGACGCCGCCCGAGAGGCAGCCGGTGCCGGTCACCTGCGCCATGAAGGGATGCCCGTTGCCGATCTCGACGGAGGCATCTCCGAGTTGCAGCAGATCGACCGGGCCGGTGACGATCCGCAAGATTCCGGGCGTCTCACCGATCAGAACCATCTCGGCACGATTGCCGCGCACGACGGTCGGCTGCAGCGCGATCAGTTCCCGCGCAAAGGCGAGCCGTGACGGCGAATAATCGCAATGGACGGGATCGACGATCCACGGCTTGCCCTGTCCCCGCGCGACCGCGACGCCAAGCCGGATCGCCTCGCGGCGCTCCGCATCGAGCGTGCCGAGATTGACGGTCAGCGCATCCGCGCGGCCGACGAAGCTCTCCACCTCTTCGAGCGATGCGGTCATCGAGGGAATGCCGCCGATGACCGTGATGCCGTCGGCGGTGAACTTCTGCACCACGCTGTTCATGAGGCAATGCACGCGCGGCCGCGCCTGCCGTACCCGCGCCAGCATGCCTGCCACGGCCTGTGGCGTGATCTCACTCATTTCAGCTCCACCGCGATATCGGCAACGTCAGGCGCCTTCGCGATCAGCCCCTCCTCCTGCATAAAGGCGCCGAACCGCGCGTAGCGGCCGGTATCGAGCGCGAAGGGACGCTTGGCAAAGCGCGGCAGCGTGTCGAAGAAGGCGGTGCGGTTCAGTTCGTCGTCGAGGTTCGGATAGGCCTTGGCAAACAGCGCCCAGGCCTCTTGCGGGTGATTGGTGAGGAAGATCGAGGCCTCCTCGACGGCCGACAGGAAGCGCGGCAGGCGGGCATCGTTCACAAGGTCGCGATGGGTGACGAAGACAAGCTCGTCATAGACCGGGATACCATGCTCCTCCAGAAAGAAGGCGCGGCCGGGATGTCCCTCGAGCTTCATCTGCGTCAGTTCGAAATTGCGATAGCCGCCGATCGTTGCATCCACCGCACCCGAAATCAGCGAGGGCGACAGCGAGAAATTGACGTTGATGAGCTCGACATCGCCTTTCGAAAGTCCTTCGGACGCCAGCATCCGCTGCAGCAGCACATCCTCGAAACCGGAAACGGAATAACCGACCTTCCGGCCCTTCAAATCCTTCAAGCTCTTGATCGGCCCATCGGCAAGCACCGTCACCGTGTTCAGCGGCGTCTCCACCAGCGTGCCGAAGCGCACGAGCGGCAGGCCGGCTTCATGGTCGCGATAGAGATTGGGCTGGTAGTGGATGCCGATATCCGCCTGCTTGGCGGCCACGAGCCGCGGCACGACGGAAGGGTCGGCCGGCGGCACGAGTGTGACATCGAGCCCTGCTTTGGCGAAAAGGCCCTTTTCCTGCGCGATCACCATGGGTGCATGGTCGGGGTTGACGAACCATTCGAGCAGCACGGTCAGCTTGTCGGCGGCCTGCGCGGATGTGGTGGCGAAAAGGCTGGACAGGCCAAGCATCGTCGCGATGAAAAGACGGATCATGAAGATCTCCAGGATGAGATGGTTTGAAAAGTTCGACGTTCGGGATGAAGGCGCCCGCCGTCCCGCGCCCAGGGCGCGAGGCGGGCGGTGAGGAGATCGACCAGCAGGCGCAGGAGCAACGTCATGACGGCGAGCACGACCATGGCGGCAAAGACGGTGGCCGTCTGCATGCGGGCATTGGCCTGCACCATGACGAAGCCGAGACCGGCAGACGCACCGACCCACTCGCCGACGACAGCCCCGAGCGGCGCCAGAGGTGCGGCGACGCGCAGGCCGGAAACGAGGCTCGGAAGCGCCAGAGGCGCACGCACCGACACCAGCGCCTGCCAGTGCGAGGCCTGCGTCAAGGATACCGCGTCCACGATGTCCCGCTCCGTCCGGTTCAGCCCATCTGCAAAGGCGGAGGCGACGGGAAAGAAGATGATCAGCACGGTCATGGCAACCTTCGACGCCATGCCGAA
This sequence comes from Rhizobium sp. PP-CC-3G-465, assembly GCF_004343445.1. Taxonomy (NCBI): domain Bacteria; kingdom Pseudomonadati; phylum Pseudomonadota; class Alphaproteobacteria; order Hyphomicrobiales; family Rhizobiaceae; genus Rhizobium; species Rhizobium sp. PP-CC-3G-465. Next base: position 41,378 of record NZ_SLYH01000001.1, on the reverse strand, counting down.
TCCGAGCCAGACGACGAGGATCGGCGCCAGCACGAAGACCGGCAGCGCCTGCAGGATGAGAATCGTCGGCCACACGAACGGCCCGATGCGCGGGCTCGCCGCCAGCACGAACGCCGTCCCCGCACCGAGCACCGCCCCGGCCACGAGCCCGATCAGGATTTCCGACAGCGTGACGAGGCTTTGCCCCAGCAGGAAATCCCACTGGTCCCGGAACACTTTGGCGACCGCCAGCGGTGACGGCAGCAGATAGGCCGGCGGCGAAAACACGACCGTCCCGGCCTGCCACAGCAGGACCAGCACGCCGAGCCCGAGCGCCGCATGAAAGGCGCGCATGGCTAGACGCAGCGAACGCGCGGCGGGAATAGCGGGCGGACGAGGAACGGCATGAGCGATCTCCAACATTGACGACGGAGATCCAGGCGAGCGGAGAAGAGAGAAAGGGCCGTGGGCGGACACCTGTTTCCGTTCCTACGCCGGTATGACCCGGATCAGGTTCAAGGGTCCAGGCTCAACGCCCATCTCAGCACCGTTCGGTGCCCCCCTCGGAAGTGGGCGGAAAATCCACGCTTTTGACCTTCGTGTCAATCCATCCGCCGGTTTTTCGCAAAGCTCGCGTTACCGACGTCAATGCGACCCTTTCGGTGGCAGGCTTTTGCCTCACGTCTTGCGAAAGCGCAAAGTTACCAAACGGAAACAGCGGCTTGCGAGGCTCTTGCACACGGCACGGCCCCCGCGATAGAGACGACGGGAACAGCTTGGGGCGCAGTGCATACGGCCCGAAACATTAAGGACGATCGACATGACGACGACGCAGACCCGTCTGGAGAAGGCCGTTGCCGTGATCGAGGAGGCGATGGAGATGGCGCTCGGCTTCTTCGAGGCCCGCGCCACCATCGCCACGGGAAGAAAAGGCTTTCAGGATTTCGTGACCGAGGCCGATACGAGTGTCGAGCGACTGGTGCGCGCGCGTCTGGCGGAAGCCTTTCCGGGCGAGGCCGTGGTCGGCGAGGAGATGGGCGGCTCGGGCGGCGATGCCTACTGGATCATCGACCCGATCGACGGGACGGCCAACTTCCTGCGCGGCTCGCCGCTCTGGGGCATCTCGCTCGGCCACGTCACCCACGGCCGGCCCGATCTCGGCGTCGTCGCCATGCCGGTGTTCCGCGAGATCTATGCCGCAGCCGACGGCACCGGCCTGCTGCGCAACGGCAAGCCCTTCACCCGCACCGTGCCGTTCGAGGATGTCAGGGTCATGTCGCTGGGCGATGCCTCGCCGAACGAGGCCGACGAGGTTGCCGCCCTCACGGTCGGCCTGCGCCATGCCGGCTGGGTCGTGCAGTCGATCCGCTCCACCTCGATCGGCCTGCTCTTTGCCGCACGCGGTACCTATGATGGCCATCTGCAGATGTATACGACCATGTGGGACATCGCCGGCGGCGCCGTCATTGCCCGCGAGGCGGGGCTGGAGGTGCGCATCGGCACGCGATCCGGCACCGACATTCCCTGGATCGCGGCCGGCACGACGGCGCTGATCGCCGACACCGAACCGCTCTGGCCGCACATCGCCGTCAATCTCGAACGCCCGGATATCGTGGCCGCCGAGTAAAGCCGCTCAGCTTGGGCGCGGCCAGCGGCGGATCCCGCCCGTCAGGGTCTCGAACAGCTTCGAGAGTTTCAGCACCGTGAGGTCCGCAAAGCGCGGGCCGACGATCTGCAGGCCGATCGGCATGCCGGAGGTGGAAAAGCCGGCATTGATCGAGGCTGCCGGCTGCTCCGACATGTTCCACGGCACGGTGAAGGCGATGTGCTCGAACGGCCGTTCCGGATCGTTGGTGGGCGAAGCCCAATCGGCCGGGTAGGACACGACCGGGTTGGTGGGCGAGAGGACAGCATCCACGGTCGAAAACAGCTGTGCCGCAGCCTTGCGCATCTCCATCGTCTGCCCGAAGCCCGCAACAGCCTGCACGCCGGTAACGTCGGCGCCCTTTTCCGCCCAGGCATGGATATAGGGCAGGATCATCGCCCGGCGCTCGGCGGCCAAATTCCGGATATCGCCCCAGAACTTCGCCCGCCAGAAATGATCGAGCCCGTCCAGCATCGCCCGCGTCATCAACGGCCCGACCTCGACGATCTCGGCCCCCGCCGCTTCGAACTGTCGGGCGCCTGCGACAACCGCTGCCTTCACCTCCGGCTCGGCTTCCAGCCCGCAGCCGGCATCGAGCATCAGGCCGATGCGCATGCCCTTGACGTCGATGTCGAGATCCATCCAGTCGATCGCGTTTGGCGGCAGGCTCGTGGCATCCCGCTCGTCCGGCCGCGACAGCGTGGCCATGGCGAAGGCCGCATCCTCGACCGTCCGCGTCATCGGCCCCGCGCAACGCCCGACATAATAGGGATCGATCGGGATGCGGCCATTGCTCGGCTTGAAGCCGAACAGCCCCGTCCAGCCGGCCGGCAGGCGAACGGAGCCGCCGATATCCGTGCCGATATGCAGCGGCCCATAGCCGGCGGCACCGGCTGCGGCCGCACCGGCGCTCGATCCGCCGGGATTCATGGCCGTATTCCACGGGTTGCGGCTCAAAGGGTGAAAGCTCGACAGACCGGAGGAGAGCATGCCGTAGTCAGGACAGGTGGTCTTGGCGAAGATGACCGCACCGTCCTCCCGCATCCGCGCAGCGACGGGAGAATCCGCCTCCGCCGGCGTCAAGACCGTCGCGGCCGTGCCGAGCGGCACGGGCGTGCCCTTCGTTGCGATCAATTCCTTCAGCGTCACGGGGATACCGTCGAGAGGCCCGAGCGGCTCGGCCTTCAGCCAGCGCACGGTGGAGGCCGCCGCCTGCACGCGCGCGTCGTCTGGATCATAGGCATAAAGCGCCGCCACGGACGGCTCGAAGGCCGCGATGCGCGCCTCGACCGCCAGCCAATACTCGGAAGGCGACAAAGAGCGATCCGCGAAACGGGCGCGCAGCTGCGGGATGGTGGTGTCGAGAAGGTCGGTCATATCGTCTCCATCATCCCGGTGTGTTCGTTTCCAGCAGCATCTCGGCGCGGTGGCAGGCGGTCTGCCGTTCGCGCATCTCCGGCCCGCCCTCAAGCTCGCGCAACTCCGGCCGCTCGGCCGTACACCGCGCCACGGCCAGCGGACAGCGGTTGCGGAAGCTGCAGCCGACGCCGACATCGATCGCCTCCGCCACACGGGCGGGCGGGCGGTCCGGTCGGCCGAAGCGGGTCACATCCGGCTCGGCATCGGCGAGCAGCCTCGTATAGGGATGCAACGGGCGTGCGAAGACGGCCTGTGCCGGGCCGCTCTCCACCAGCCGCCCGCGATACATCACGCCCACCCGGTCGGCCACGGCATCGACGACGGCGAGATTGTGGGTGATGAACAGGAACGTCACCCCGCGCCGGTCGCGCAGGTCCATCAGCAGGTTCAGCACCTGCGCCTGCACCGAAAGGTCGAGTGCGGACACCGCCTCGTCGGCCACGACCAGCTTCGGCTCCGTGATCAGCGCCCGTGCAATGGCGATGCGCTGGCGCTGACCACCCGAAAACGCATGCGGGTAGCGCTCCGCATGGTCGGGCGCGAGGCCCACGGCCTCCAGCATCGCCGCCACCCTGTCGCGGCGCTCGGCCCTGCCCGGTTTTCCCTCCAGCACATGCAGCGGCTCGGCGACGATGCGTCCGACCGTCTGGCGCGGGTCGAGCGAGCCGAACGGGTCCTGGAACACCATCTGGAAATCCCGCCGCTTGCGCTTCAGGTCACGCGCCGAGAGGCGGAACAGGTCCTCGCCGTCGAAATGAACGCTCCCCGATGTCGGACGGTCGAGCGCCATGACCAGCCGGGCAAGCGTCGATTTCCCGCAGCCGGACTCGCCGACGATCCCATGGATCGTTCCCGGCGCAACCGTCATGCTGAGATCGTCCAGCGCCCGGTTCACGTGCTTGCCACCAAAGAGCCCGCCGCTGGCGTAATTGCGCGACAGGCGGCGGATATCGAGAAGCGGCGCCCGGCTCATGACACGGCCTCCCCGTGCGCGCGGATGCAGCGGACGCCGCGGCCGGGTGCGGCTGGAGTCCATGCCGGCTCGCCTGCATGGCAGGCGGCTATGACGTCGGGACAGCGGTCGGAAAAACAGCAGCCGGGCGGAAGCGCTGCGAAGGACGGCACCGTGCCGGGAATGGTCGAAAGGCGCCCGCCCTGCGCCTGTCGCCGGGGAACGGCCCGCAGCAGGCCGCGCGTGTAAGGGTTCAGCGGCGCCGTCAGCACCTCACGCGTCGCCCCCTCCTCCATGCGCCGGCCGGCATAGAGGACGAGGGTGCGGGCGCACATGCGGGCGATGACGCCGAAGTCGTGGCTGACGAGGATCAGCGCCATGCCGGCATCGCGGGTGAGATCGTCGAGGATGTCGAGCACCTCGGCCTGCACCGTCACGTCGAGCGCGGTCGTCGGCTCGTCCGCGATCATCAAGGCGGGCTTCATGGCGAGCGCGATGGCGATGCCGACCCGCTGCCGCTGCCCGCCGGAAAGCGCGTGGGGATAAGCTCGGGACAGCCGCGGGGCATCCGGCATCCGCACGCGGTCGAGAAGCGTGACCGCCTCCCGTCGCGCCGCCCGCCAGGAAAGACCCTCCTGAACCACCAGCCCCTCGGCGATCTGGTCGCCGACCGTCATCGCGGGATTGAGCGCCGTCAGCGGCTCCTGAAAGATCATGCCGATGCTGCGGCCGCGGACGGTGCAGAGCGCGTCCTCGTCCATCGCGAGAAGATCGCGACCCTCCAGCAGAATGCGGCCTGTCGCATGCGCGACCGGGGGCAGCAGACCCATGATGGCGAGCGACAAGAGTGACTTGCCGGAACCGCTTTCACCGACAATGCCGAGCGTCTCCCCGGCGTGAAGGGTGACATCGATATCGGTCAGGATCGGCTGCCGCCCGCCATGGGCCGAGTCGATGGAGATGGCGAGATCTTCGATCCGAAGCAGCGGCGGTGTCATCAGCGGCCCTTCTCGCGCGGGTCGAACAGATCGCGCAGGCCATCGCCGAGCATGTTGAAGCCGAGCACGGTGAGGGCAATGGCGAGGCCGGGCAGGATGGCGAGCCAGGGCGCGCGGCCGAGATAGGTCTGCGCGTCAGCCAGCATCCGCCCCCAGGTCGGCGCCGGCGGCGCCATGCCGAGACCGAGGAAGCTGAGGCCCGCCTCTGTGAGGATGGCAAGGCCGAGCTGGATCGTCACCTGCACGATGATCTGGTTGGCGATATTGGGCAGGACATGATCGACCGTGATCCGGATACCGCCCTTGCCCGCGCCGCGCGCCGCCAGCACATAGTCCCGCGACCAGACCTGCAACGCGGCACTGGCCGTCACCCGGGCGAAGACCGGCACCATGAACACGGCGATGGCGATGATGGCGGTCCGCCGGCCGGTGCCGAGCAGCGCCCCGAGCATCATGGCCGAGAGGATGGGCGGCAGCGCGAAGATCACGTCGTTCGCCCGCATCATGATCGCCTCGAACCAGCCGCGCCGCGCCGCGACGGTAACGCCGACGAGCGTCCCGGCGAAGGCACCCATCGCCACCGCCAGCACCGCGATCGATAGGGAGTTCCACGCGCCGACCATCAGCATGGAGGCGACGTCGCGGCCGAGATGGTCGGTGCCGAGCAAGCCTTGCATGAGCGGGGGTTTGAGCTTCTGTACGATCTGCAGCTTGCCCGGCGGCAACGGCGTCCAGACGAGCGATAGCAGGGCGACCGCGCCGATGAGCCCGATCAGCAGGCTGCCGATCAGGAGATTGCCGCGTGACACCGCGCGCCGCAGCCGGCCCGCGGACGGTGCAGCTTGGCGTGTATCGGAGGGCGCCAACACGCTCATGCGCGCTTCCGCAGGCGGGGGTCGAGCGCGAGATAGGAGAGATCGACCAGAAAATTCATGACGATGACCAGCGCGGCGAAGAACAGGACGACATCCTGCATGACGATGATGTCGCGCTGGGACAGGGCCTGCAAGGCAAGACGTCCAAGGCCCGGCAGGTTGAACACGTTTTCCACCAGCACCGCACCAGCGATCAGGAAGGTGAACTGCAGCCCGAGAATGGTGACCACCGGCACCAGCGCATTCGGCACCGCATGCCGCCACAGCGCCGTGCGGCGTGGCAGGCCCTTGGCACGCGCGGTGCGCACGAAATCCTCGTTCATCACCTCGATGACCGCCGAGCGCGTGACCCGCGTGAGCACGCCCGCCTGCGGCAGAGCGAGCGCGATGGCCGGCAGCACCAGCGCGCCCAGCGCCGGCATCAGCCCCGCCTGCCAGCCGGGAAAGCCGCCGGAGGGCACCCAGCCAAGCGACACGGAAAACACCATCACCAGCAGCAGCCCCACCCAAAAGCCGGGCACGGCGATGAACATCTGCGACAACAGCCCCGCCGCATAATCCACCGCGCCGTTGCGCCGGGCGGCCGAGGCGACGCCGAGCGGAATGGCGATGGCGACCGAAAGGAGGATGGCGAAGAAGGCGAGCGGCAGTGTCACCGCCAGTCGCTCGGCGATCAGCCCGGCCACGGGCACGCCATAGGTGTAGGACGTACCGAGATCGCCGGTCGCGACACCGGCGAGCCACGACAGATAGCGCAGCACCAGCGGCTGATCGAGCCCCAGCTCCCGCCGGAGCGCCTCCAACGTCTCCGGCGTCGCCGACGTCCCCAGCATGATCGCCGCGGGATCGCCCGGCAGCACGTCCATGACGAGAAAGATCAGCGCGGAGACGGCCAAGAGCGTCAGGAAGAGGCTGGTGAAGCGCCGCAGAAGCAGGCCGGTCATGAGGTGGCCCGACGCGGAACAAGGTGTGATGATGTTGTTGGCTCGATCTGGGCCGTTGCGCCTGTGGCCAGCCCCTCATCCGGCTGCCGCCACCTTCTCCCCATCGAGATGGGGAGAAGGCACCTGGGGTTAAGCTCTGCCACACGCGCAAACGGCGAGCCTGCCACGTCCCCTCTCCCCGCAGGCGGGGAGAGGGTTAGGGTGAGGGGCTGCCACAAAGCTGGGAGCATGCGTTTAGCCCGCCCCTCATCCCGCTGCCGCGACCTTCTCCCCGTCCTGACGGGGAGAAGGGACCTGGGGCGACGGCCCCCCCTCGCCTCCACTGCCGCCATCAGGCAAGGCACGCTCGCTCTCATTCCTCCCAATAGACCTCGCTCAGCACGTTGGACGGGATCGGTTCGTTCTCCCAGAGCCCCTTGAGCTTGGCGTTCCACACGCCGAGCTTCGGCATGACGAACAGGAACAGGGCCGGCACGTCCTCGGCGAGGATCTTCTGCGCGTCCTGGTAGAGCGCGTCCTGCTCCGCCGGATCGGCCGTCGCCTCGACCTTGTCGATGATCTCAGAGAAGGCCGGGTTCTTGTAGTTGAAGTAGTAGGGGTCGCGGGCGAAGATATCGATGTCCATCGGCTCCGCATGGGCGACGATGGTGATGTCGTAGTCCCCACCCTTGAAGACGTCCTGCACCCATTTGGCCGGAAATTCGGTCGGCTCGATGGTCATGGTCACGCCGATCTCGGCCAGCATCGCCTGCATCACCTCGGCGCTGCGCGGCGCATAGGCCATCTGCGGCGTCTTGATCGTGAAGGCGAAGCCGTCGGGATAGCCCGCCTCCGCCAGCAGCGCCTTGGCTTTCGCCACGTCATAGGGATGCTTGGCCGTGAGGTCGATATAGCCGCGATCGTTCGGCGTGTAATGGCTGCCGATGGCCGTGCCGAGGCCGGACCAGGCGCCGTCGATCACGGTCTGACGGTCGATCGCCATCATCAGCGCCTGCCGCACGCGCTTGTCGTCGAAGGGCTTGCGCGCATTGTTCATGCCGGCGACGACCTTCAGCTCGGTATTGCCGATGACAGTCACGAGGTCGGGCTTGTCCTTGAAGCTCTCGATCAGCTCGGGCGCGGCAAACTCGGGAAAGGCATCGACGCCGCCGGTGGTGATCGCCGCCGCCTGTGCTTGCGCATCGGGAATGAAGCGGAAGGTCACGGTCTCCAGCCGAACCTTGACTTGCCTGTTCCAGTAGTTCGGGTTGGCGGCCAGTTCCACCCGGTCGCCCTTCGTCCAGCTGACGAAGGTGAAGGGCCCGGTTCCCACGGGCTTGGTCTTGTCGTCCGCCGCACTCTTCGTGCCGACCATGACCGAGGCCGGCCAGCCGAGCCAGTAGAGAAGGCTTCCCTGCGGCTTCTTCAGCTTCAGAACCAGCGTCGTCTTGTCCGGCGTCTCGATCGTGTCGATCGCGGCGAAGAAGCGCTTCTGCCCATTGGTCGAATCCGGCCCGCGGGCGCGATCGAGCGAGAATTTCGCGACCCCGCTGTCGAACGCCTCGCCATCATGAAAGGTCACGCCCTCCTGCAGCTTGAACGTATAGGTCAGCCCGTCCGGCGAGATCGCCCAGCTGCGGGCAAGCTGCGGCACGACCTTGCCCTCCCGGTCGATCGCGACCAGACCCTCGAACACATTCTGCCAGGTGACCTGCCCGATGGCGACGGGTGCGGCCGCGGTCGGGTCCAGCCCCTGCGGCTCGATCGTCATCCCGAGCACCAGCGATGTCTTGGCGGCAAATGCGCCGTGGGATGAGAAGAGCAGCGCCGTGGAAAGGGCTGCGCCACTGAGGATCGCGCGGATCCGTCGGGCTGTGCTCATGTCGAAACGCATCATGTCCGTCCCCCTGCCAAAGCCTTGCCCAGGCCATCATGTCGGGAGTGTGTCAGCTTGAACGGCGCCGCACAACGGGAAAATGCCGCACCGCACGCGGGAGGTTGCAGCCGCTCTGCGGCCTTGCCGCTTTCGCACAAGGCGGTGGCGGCATAAGCTTCCGCATGCTGATTCATCAGGGCGCGGCCCGCAACGAACGTATCGACGTCTTTCTCGCCTGCTGGCTGGCCGGCATCGCCGGCGCTCTCAACGCGGCGGCCTTCTATGCCATAGGCTTCTTTGCCGCCAACATGACCGGCAACGTCTCGGCCCTGTCCGATCACGTCGCGACGCTTCAGGGACGGGCCAGCCTGTTCTACCTGTCGATCGTGCTCGTCTTCATTCTGGGCTCGACGGTCTCGTCGCTGATCATCAATGCCGGCCGCAGGCGGGGCATCGGCGGCATCTATGCCTGGTGCATCCTGCTGGAGGCACTGCTGCTCGCCCCGCTCGGCCTCGCGGACCTCTTCATCACCGCACCGTGGCGCGTCGAGATCCTGATCCTCGGCCTCGCTTTTCTCATGGGGCTGCAGAACGCGACGGTGACGCGCATCTCCGATGCCCGCGTACGCACCACCCATGTCTCCGGCATGGCGACCGATATCGGCATCGAGATCGCCGTGGCCATCGACATCCTGCGGGGTCGCGACGTGTCGGGCGAGGCGATCAGCAACCGCGCGAAGCTTCGCCTCCATCTTTACACCATCGCCGCCTTCTGCAGCGGTGGCGTTGCCGGCGTGCTGGTCTATCAGTCGGTCGGCGGCGTGCTGCTTCTAGCGGCAAGCCTCCTGCTCCTTGTTATCGCGCTCGACGCTCTGCGGCGGGCCGGCAAGGCGGGTCACTGACCGGAAAGACGTTCGCTCCTACTGCGCCGCTTCGGGAACACCCGTTTCCTCGCGCGGCTTCGGCTGACGGCCCTTGAAAATGCGGCGAACGGTGACGAACAGCAGCGGGATGAAGAAGATCCCGATGAAGGTCGCCGCGATCATGCCGCCCATGACGCCGATACCGATCGAGTTCTGCGCGCCGGAGCCGGCACCACTGGCGGTCGCGAGCGGCGTTACCCCGAGGATGAAGGCGAGCGAGGTCATGAGGATCGGCCGCAGGCGCTGGCGTGCCGCCTCCACGGTGGCGGAGACCAGATCCTTGCCGCTGTTCTGCTGCTCGATCGCAAATTCCACGATCAGGATCGCATTCTTCGCCGCAAGCCCGATCGTCGTCAGCAGACCGACCTTGAAGTAGACGTCGTTAGACTCCCCCATGACGGTCGCGGCCAGAAGCGCGCCAAAGATGCCGATCGGCACCGCCAGCATGACCGAGAACGGGATCGACCAGCTTTCGTAGAGCGCGGCCAGCGCCAGGAACACGACGAGCGCGGAGATCAGATAAAGCTGCGTCGCCTGACTGCCGGAGAGACGCTCCTGCGCCGAAAGGCCTGTCCACTCGTGATTGTAGCCGGCACCGACACTGCCCATGATCTTGTCGATCTCGTCCATCGCCACGCCGGAGCTGACGCCGCTGGCCGCAGCGCCCTGGATCTCGACGGCCGACGCGCCGTTGTAGCGCTCCAGACGCGGCGAGCCGAACGACCAGTCGCCGCTGGCAAAGGCCGAGAACGGCACCATGGCATCGTCGGAATTGCGCACATACCAGCGGTCGAAATCCTCCGGCTGCATGCGAAAGTGCTGATCGCCCTGCACGTAGACGGGCTTGATGCGACCGCGGTCGATAAAGTCGTTGATGTAGCGCCCACCCCAGGCGGTGGAGATGGTGGTGTCGATGTCGGCGAGGCTGAGGTTGAGCGCGCTCGCCTTCTCCTGGTCGATGTTGACGGAATATTGCGTCTGGTCTTCCTGCCCGTTCGGTCGCGTTCCGGTCAGAAGCGGATTCTTGCCAGCCTCGCCGAGCAGCTTGTTGCGCGTGGCGATCAGCGCCTCGTGCCCCTCGCCGTTCACGTCCTGCAGGTAGAAATCGAAGCCGCTGGAATTGCCGAAGCCCTGAATGGCGGGCGGAGCGAGCGCGAAGGCATTGCCGTCCTTGTATTTCGAGAACGTCTTCATCGCCCGTCCCGCGATGGCGCTGGCACCGGCTTCCGCCGTGGTCCGCTCCTCGAACGGCTTGAGCTTGACGAAGGCGAGGCCCACATTCTGCCCGGCACCGCCGAAGCCGAAGCCGACGGCGCCGAAGACGCCGGCGACATTGTCCTTCTCGTTCGTCAGATAGTAGTCGGTCACCTGCTTCAGCATCTTCACCGTGCGATCCTGCGTCGCCCCCGGCGGCATCTGCACGCTGGTGATCAGGATGCCCTGGTCCTCTTCGGGGAGAAACGAGCTCGGCAGGCGGTTGAAGAGATAGCCGACGGCCGCGACGATGAGCGCGAAGCCGATGAGGAAGACGAAAGGCCGCCGGATCATGCCCGACACGCTGCGCTGGTATCCGTGGGTCGTGCGGTCGAAACCGCGGTTGAAATAGCCGGAAAGGCCCTTCTGCTTCGCCCCGTGCTTCGGCTTCTTGAGGATCGTCGCGCAAAGAGCCGGCGTCAGGATCAGCGCCACGATGACCGAGAGGATCATGGCGGAGACGATGGTGATGGAGAACTGCCGGTAGATGATGCCGACCGAACCGGAGAAGAACGCCATGGGAATGAACACGGCCGAGAGCACGGTGGCGATGCCGACCAGCGCGCCGGTGATCTCCTGCATTGACTTGATCGTCGCCTCGCGCGGATCGAGCCCTTCCTCCTCCATCACGCGCTCGACGTTCTCCACCACCACGATCGCGTCGTCGACCAGAAGGCCGATGGCGAGCACCATGGCGAACATGGTCAGCGTGTTAATGGAGTAGCCGAACAGCGAAAGAACCCCGAACGTGCCGAGCAACACCACGGGCACGGCAAGCGTCGGAATGATCGTGGCGCGCAGGTTTTGCAGGAAGACCAGCATGACCACGAAGACGAGCACGATCGCCTCGATCAGCGTCTTCACCACGTCCTCGATGGAGAGCTTGACGAAGGGCGTCGTGTCGTAGGGGTAGACGACCTCGACATTCGCCGGCAGCGTTTCCTTGAGCCCGTCGATCGCCGCGACGACCGCCTCGGCCGTATCCAGCGCATTGGCGTTTGAGGCGAGGTTGATGCCGAGACCGGCGGCGTTCTTGCCGTTGTAGAGACCCGACGTATCATAGCTCTCGGCGCCAAGCTCCACGCGGGCGATATCGTTCAGCCGCACCAGCGATCCGTCCGGCTGGCTCTTGATGATGATGTTTTCGAACTGCTCGGGCGTCTGCAGCCGGCTCTTCGCCGTCACCGTTGCGTTCAGCTGCTGACCCTTGCGCTGCGGCAGGCCGCCGAGCTGGCCGGCGGACACCTGCGTGTTCTGCGCCTCGATGGCGCTTGCCACGTCGCTTGCCATCAGGCTGTATTTCACCAGCTTCTCCGGATCGAGCCAGATGCGCATGGCATAGCCGGAGCCGAAGATGCGGGTATCGCCGACGCCGGCCACGCGCTTGATCGTGTCGTTCAGCGTGCTGTCGATATAGTCGGACAGGTCGAGCGAGGAGAGCCTGTTGTCGGTCGATACGAAGGCGACGACCATCAGGAAGCTGGATGCGGACTTCGCCACCGTGATGCCGCTGGACTGCACCGATTGCGGCAGGTTGGATTCCACCAGCTGCAGCTTGTTCTGCACCTGCATCTGCGCGACGTCGGGATCAGCATTGTTGGTGAAGGTGAGCGAGATCGACGCGGCACCCGTCGCCTGCGAGGTCGAGGTCATGTAGTCGAGATTGTCGATGCCGGTCATGCCCTGTTCGATGACCTTGGTCACCGAGTTCTCGACCGTCTGCGCGTCCGCACCGGGATAGCTCGCGCTGATGCGAACCGTCGTCGGCGCGATCTGCGGATATTGCGAGATCGACAGCGTGGTGATGGCAAGAAGCCCCGCCAGCATGATGCAGATGGAGATGACCCAGGCGAAGATCGGCCTGTCGATGAAGAAACGCGACATGGGGCGACCTCAGTTCTTGGCCGCGGGAGAAGCCGACGCGGCCGCCGGCCCGGCGGCGGAGACATCGACAGACTTTGCAGCCCCGCCGGTCTCCTTCGCGGCCTGTTCCAGCTCGCCCGTCGCATCGTTGACGATCACGTCCGACGTCGTCACGTCCTGTCCCGCCCGGACGCGCTGGTTGCCCTCCACGACCACCCGCTCGCCATCCTTGATCCCATCGGCCACCAGCCAGCTGTTGCCGATGCTGCGATCGACGATCAGCACGCGCTCGTCGATCTTGCCGTCGGGCATGACGAATTTCGCGGTCGCCTCTCCCTTGGTGTTGCGCGAGACGGCCCGCTGCGGCACGAGGTAACTGTTCTGGCGAATGCCCTCCTGGATCACGGCGCGGACATAGACGCCAGGCAGAAGCAGTTGCTTGGGGTTGGGGAACTCCGCCCGGACCGTGACCGAACCGGTGGTCTCCTCGACCGCGGCATCCAGAAACTCGATCCGTCCCGTGCGATCGTAGTCGGAGCCGTCCTCGAGCTTCAGCTTGACGCTGACATTCGCACCCGTCGTCTTCAGGCGGCCATCCTCGATCGCCCGGCGCAGCTTCAGCAGGTTCGCACTCGATTGCGTCACGTCCACATTGATCGGGTCGATCTGGCGGATCGTGGTCAGCGATGTCGTCTGGTCGGCGGTCACCAGCGCCCCGACCGTTACGGTGGACGCTCCGACCCGGCCACCGATCGGCGCACGGATCTTGGTGTAGTCGAGATTGATGCGGGCGGTCTCGAGCGCGGCCTTGGCCGAGGCGACGTCGGCATTGGCCTGCGCCAGCGTGCCCAGCGCCTCGTCCAGATCCTGCTGGCTGACCGCATCGTTGCGGCTGAGGCCCCGGTAGCGGTCGACCCTCGCCTGCGCGCTCGGCACCGCGCCATTGGCCTTGGCGACCGCAGCAACGGCGCTGTCATAGGCGGCCTGATAGGTGGCCGGGTCGATCTCGTAGAGCACGTCCCCTTCCCGAACCGATCCGCCCTCCTGGAAATTCCGCTTGCGCACGATGCCGCCGACCTGCGGCCGGACCTCGGCAATGAGCGAGGCAGCCGTGCGCCCCGGCAACAGCGCCGTAATCGCGACGGAGGTCGGATGCAGCGTCATCACGCTGACCTCCGGCTTCACCGCCGGTGCATTGGCGGGCTTCTGCTCGGCATTCTCGCTGCATCCGGCAAGCGAAAGGAGCACACCGAAAACGATGGCGGGCAGGACGATGCGGATATGGGACACAGGGGAAATCTCCGGAGGTGACGGAACGGACATAGGCCGATGCTGGCGCCAGACATCCCCAACAATGCGGCAATCTTCGGCAGATCCCGTTATTTTTCCTCTAGACGCACGTCGCGGCAGAGATTGGCCTGCAGCCCGCACGCCAGAGCATGACTCCCGATGAGATAGAAAAGGTTAAGGCGCAGCTTCGGCCTCGATCCGCTTCGGATAAAGCTGCGCCTCGATCGCCGCCTTGTCGACCACCGACCAGACGTCCCGTATCTTGCCCTCACGATAGGTATAGAACACGTTCTCGGTGAACTGCACCTTCCGTCCATTGACGGGCAGCCCGAGGAAGTCGCCGATAGGCGTGCAATCGAACGAGAGCCGGCTGGCGATGACGGGCGGGTCTGCAACGACAAGGACGATCCGAAAGGCGAGATCCGGAATCTCCCGGAAATCCTTCTCCAGCATGGCACGATATCCGGACACGCCGATCCGGCGGCCGTTGTGGCCGACATCCTCGCCGACGAAATTCGGCAGCGCATCCCAGTCCTGCTGGTTGAGACAATCGATATAGTCGCGATACAGTCGGGAAAGCTCCGTGCTCGCCATGACAAATCTCCTCTTCGCTCCAAATAGGGAGACGCGGCCGGGGACGAGAGAACGAGCGCGCCCACGTGCCAGAGGAGTTAGAGCACCATGTCGTTTTTCGAAGCCGTCGATCCCGTGTTTTCGACCTATGTCCTTGGCAATGCGCCGGTAAAGCAACTGGCCACCGGCTTCGACTGGGTCGAGGGGCCCGTCTGGTTCGGCGACCTCAACTGCCTTTTGTTTTCCGATATCCCCAACGATCGCATCCTGCGCTGGTCGCCGGATGGCGGGCTCTCCACCTTTCGCGCGCCATCGAACTTCTCCAACGGCCAGACCCGCGACCGCCAAGGCCGCCTCGTCACCTGCGAGCACGGAACGCGCCGGGTGACGCGGACGGAATATGACGGCACCATCACCGTCATCGCCGACAGCTTCGAGGGCAAACGCCTGAACTCCCCGAACGACGTCATCGTCGCCTCCGACGGCGCCATCTGGTTCACCGACCCGATCTACGGCATCTTCAGCGACTATGAAGGACACCGCGGCGAACAGGAACTGCCCTGCAACGTCTACCGGGTCGATCCTTCGGGCAGCATTCGCGCGATGCTCACCGATTTCGGCTCGCCGAACGGCCTCGCCTTCAGCCCGGACGAGCGCCGGCTCTACGTGGCCGATACGGGCCTGCCGGACAGCGACGATCCCCGCCATATCCGCGCGTTCGATGTCGCAGACGATGGCCGGCTTTCGGGCGGCGATGTCTTCCACGTCATTTCGCCCGGTGCGGCCGACGGTATCCGGCTGGATAGCGAGGGTAATGTGTGGTCGTCCGCCGGAGACGGCGTTCACTGCATCGCGCCGGACGGCCATCTGATGGGGCGCATCCTGCTTCCGGAGCGCGCCTCCAATCTCTGCTTCGGTGGTCGCGCCCGGCACCGCCTGTTCATCACGGCGACGACGAGCCTCTACGTGGTCGCCCTCAACCGGAACGGCGCGCTCTGAGGATCCGTCAACGCCGCGATCATCGCCTCGGTATCACCGACCGGACGAGGCCGGCCGAGAAGGTAGCCCTGCACCTCGGCGAAACCTTCCCGGCGGAGCGCCTGCAGCTGTTCCTCGGTCTCCACGCCCTCGGCGAGCGTCGTGGCGTTGAAGCCCGAGCCGATGCCCACCACCGCGCGGATGATGGCAAGACTGCCCGCATCCGTCTCGATGCCGGAGACGAAGCTCTGGTCGAGCTTGATTTTGTCGAACGCGAAGGAGCGCAGATAGGACAGCGATGAATAGCCGGTGCCGAAATCATCGATGGCGATCCGCAGGCCCAGCGCCTTCATCGCCCGCAAAAGCGGCAGGCTCTGGCCGACATCGGTGAGAAACACGGATTCCGTGATCTCGATCTCCAGCCGTTCGGGCGCAAGTCCGTTGCTCTCGATCGCCCGGCGCACCGTATCCAGAAGGCCCGCATCGCGAAACTGGGAGACCGAGAGATTGACGGCAATCCGCAGATGGGCAGGCCACCGGGCCGCCGTCCGGCAGGCCTCGTTCAGCGCCCATTCGCCGATCGGCACGATAAGCCCGGTTTCCTCGGCCACGGGAATGAAGTCCAGCGGGGCCACCAGCCCCTGCTCCGGGTGGTTCCAGCGGATCAGCGCCTCGAAACCCGCAAGGTCCGGGCCGTCTATCCGGTAGATCGGCTGGTAATAGAGCTCGAACTGCCCCTCCTCGAGCGCATGGTGCAGCGCCAGCTTCATCTCGTGGCGGCGCTCGGCTTCCAGGCGCATTTCGGGACGATAGATCCGGAAGGTCGAGCGGCCGCCTTCCTTCGCGGCGTAGAGCGCGAGGTCGGCATCCCGCATCAGCCCGTCGTCATCCGTCGAATGCTCCGGAGCGCGCGCGATGCCGATGCTGCAGGTTACGTGCTCGGCAATGCCGTCGAGATCGAACGGGACACGCAGGGCAGCCAGCAGCCGGTCGGCCACGTCCTCCGCCGAGCGTCCGTCCTGAAGCTGCAGCACGATGGCAAACTCGTCACCGCCGAGCCGGGCTACGAGGTCGCCCTGCCGCACGATAGAGAGGAGCCGGTCGCCGACCTGGCAGAGCAGCGCATCGCCCGCCGCATGTCCTTTGCTGTCGTTGATGGTCTTGAAGTGGTCGATGTCGAGATAGAGCAGCGCCACCGGCGCTTCCTCGGTTGCCAGGAGCGCCGCACGCCGGATATGATCGCTGAAATACGCTCGGTTCGCGAGGCCCGTCAGCGCATCGTGCATGGCCATGAAGGCAAACCGCGCCTCCGATTCCCGCTCTTCCGTCACGTCCTGGGAAATACCGAGAATATACCGCAGCCGCTCGCCATTACGGGCCGGCAACACCCGCTTGGCCGTGCGCAGGATGCGCCGCGTGCCGGAGAGATCCTCGATCGTTTCCTCGAAACTGAGCGTCCCATCCATTTCGAGCGCCCGCTGGTCCTGCTCGCGAAACAACTCCATCTGCCGTGCAGGAAACATGGTCCGGTCCGTACCACCGGCGATTTCCTCCGGCGTCGTACCAAAGATGCCGCCGCAGGCGGCGTTGAACAGCACATACCGGCCATCCTCGTCCATGTCTTTCACGAAAACCGCTACCGGCAGGTTCTCGATAATGCTGTCGAGCAGGGTCTGGGTTTCGCTGACCTGCTGGCGGGCGGCGTTCACCTCCGTCCGGTCCTGAACGATCGCGAGTATAGCCTGCCGCCCCTCGAACTGAAGTTCACGCCCATAGGTGAGAACATCGAGCGCCGTCCCGTCGGCCTTCAGATGCGTCCACCGCTCGGCCCGGTCCACATCGCTGCGCAGCGTCACGGCCTCGATCATCCGCCTGCGCTCCGACGGGGGCCGGATGTCGAGAACGGTCATCCGCTCGTAGGCTCGGCGGCTGTAGCCATAAAGCGCGACGGCGGCATCGTTGACGATGAGGAAGCGATAGGTCAGCGGGTCGTAGATCCACATCGGCGACGGATGGGTCTGGAACAACATGCGGAAATCATCCGTCTGCACAGGCAGGCGTGCGGATGCTCGTAAAGCGCTTACCATCGAGAGACCCTGAAACGTGTCGCGAAGACCTGACGATAACAAGAAAAGCTGAATGAAAACAAAATGATAGTTTCGTCTAAAGTTTATGCACACGCCGCAAGTTTGTGCAACGCGCAAGCCGCAACGTGAAGACCGGCGCCGATTTGCCCGGCGAGACCATGTCGAAGGGAACCTCCGGAAGACAGGCGCATTCCATGGTGGTATTTCCACCGGCAGGCCTCTCTTGCCCTGCGCCACCCCACCCCTGCCGGGAGACGACTTCCTTGAAATCCGTTGGACGTATTGCCGAACTCTGGCGCTACCCCGTCAGCTCGCTCGGTGGGGAGAAGGTCGATCACCTCGACATCGCGCAAGCCGGAGCCGCCGAAAGCGGTATTGCCGGCAACCGGGCCTTCCTTTTGTTCGATCCGGAAACGCGCGCGCCGGCATCACCGGAATCAGCCGAGCGCTGGCGCAAGGCGCTACATCTCGTTGCACGGCTGAGGCCGGATGGTATGGCGGAAATCGGCTTTCCCGACGGAACATGGCTGCCGGTCGATGCGCCGGATGTGGAAGAGCGCCTCACCACCCATTTCGGCTTTCCCGTCGGCCTCGGCGAAACGCGCGGAACGGGACAAAGCTGGCCTGTGATCGCGCCGCGTTATGCCGCAAGCCCGCTCCACCTGCTTACGACGGCATCAATGAATGCCATCGGTGCGAGCGACCCGGCGCTGATGCTCGATTCGCGACGGTTCCGCCCGGATATTCTGGTGGAAACGGAGGCGGCGTCGGGTTTCATCGAAAATGACTGGATCGGCCGCAGGATCGTCATCGGCTCGCTGGAGATCACCGCGACCGAAGGCACGAAGCGTTGCGGGATGACGATGATTTCGCAACCGGGCGTGCCGGAGCAGCCGGATGTGCTGCGCAGCATCCTGCGCGGCAACCGGCGCAACCTCGGCATCTACGCCGACATCGCCGCCCCGGGTCGCATTTCCCTGGGCGACGAGGTCTGGATCGAGACCTGACCGCTGCCGATCAGGCGGCGTTCACGTCGAAGCCGATAATTCCGTCAGATCGCTCGCCGCCGATATCACGCAGGATCGCGGATGAGACGACGCCGCCGAGTTCGTGGGCGCTGGTGATGCCTTGGATGAAGGGCAGCTTGTGCAGCAGGAACGCAATCGACACGCAATAGAGACGGCGCGTGACCGGCGCCTCGAACTTCGGCCGAAAGGCATCGTCGAGATCCACGCCACCGGTGCGGACCGTTGCCGGCTCGTCCGGCATGTCGATCAGCACGGAAGAGACCGGTGTCTTCGCCTTGCGCACGAAACCGCGGTTGACGAGGCTCGGAAACGGGATGTCGCGTGCCGACAACGTATGCTGCCCGGTCGCGTCGATGAAGGAGTCGAAGACCTCCTTCCGCCCGTCGAAGGTCACGACGGCCCCACGCTCAACGCTCTCATTGTCGATATCGGAATCCCTGCCAAGACGCAGAACCTCCAGCTTGCCCGCGCGGCGGAGAGCGAGCAGACGCCGGATCGACTGGTGCGGCACCGTTGCGTAATCGTCGATGAACACGGTCTTGAAGTGCTTGTGGAAACGCTTCAGATCGTCCTCGTTGAAATGCGGCACCGCCCGAGCGATGACCTCGTGCATCCGCAGGATGGCGTAGCGCCAACCAATGGTGCGCTGTTCAATCTCGTTTTTCTCGGCCTCCGCAAGGTTTGCGGCCGCCCAGACGAAGGCATCCGCCGCCTCGCGATCCGCGAAATAGGCCGGCGCCAGCGTCTCCACTGTCAGCATCGCCAACCCGATCCGCCCGGCATAGGCGGGATCGGCGGCGAGCAGTTCGGCGCGGAACAGGTCGAAGATCGGATCGAGCAGATCGCCACGGCCGCTGGCCACCAGCGCGTCCACCGCTTCCGGCGTGCAGATGGAGAGAGGCAGATAGGGATAGGGACAATAGAAGTCGGCCTCCGGCAGCACGCCCTTGCGCGACATCAGCGCCGCGGCGAAGGCTTCGCTGCCGGGCGACGGGAAATATTCGAGCGATCCCGCCGCATCGAGATAGAAGGCGCCGTGAGCCGTCGCGACCGAGATCAGCGCATCGATAGCGCTGAGCGATGTGCCGAGAATACCGACTCGACCCGGCGGAATGGTCTTCAGCACCGGCGCCGGCCAAGGCGACATGAAATATCCCGGACGTGTTTCCGTCGTCTCCGGCCAGTCGTGGCCGGTCGCCATGACGACGTGGTCGAACGCGTAATGTTTCTCCCCGTCCGGCCCTGTGGCCTTCACGGCGATGTCGCTTGCATGCAGGTCGATATCATCGACCCGATGCAGCGCCTTGATCTCGATCACATGGCCCGCCTTCCGGCCCTGGGTGACGCATTGGCGAAACTGGTCCTGGAAGAACTCGCCCAGCACGATGCGCGGATAGAAGGCGCGCTCGGCAATCGCACTGCGCGTGACGTTCATCCGCTCGAGCTCTGCATCCGGCTGGCGGCGCAGCCATGTGACGAGCGTTTCGTAGATCGGCGGCAGCTCGATGCTGGCGATATTGGCGAGCATGGCCTGGTCGTTGATATCGGGATGATAGGGCGTTCCCTTGCCCGGATCGGCTTCGCTTTCGAACACGGTGATGTCGAGCGGACGCGGCGAGGCGACGAGGCCGTGAAGCGTGTAGATGCCGGTCGGACCAGACCCGATGATCGCAATTTTGACTGTCATGAAAACACCGGAACTCGACGGTTGAGGAAGAAACGCATTTGACGGACAGGACGCCCGGCGCCACGGCCGACGTCCGGGACGACAGGTAACCAAGCCCTGCGGGGAATGTTCCCGCGATGAGCCCATGCCGCCGTCCCGGCACTGACCCACAAGATAGAGCGGGTGGACAGAAAGAAAGGGATGCCTATGTCCGCCATGAACGCAAGGAGAATGCAAATGCAAAACAAGGCTTTGATCGTAGGCGCCAGCGGCGTGGTCGGCAGCGCCACCGCCAAAGTGCTGGCAGAGGCCGGGTGGGACGTCACAGGGCTGGCGCGCAAGCCGGGCCGGCAGGAGAACGTGACGCCGCTGGTCGCCGACCTTCTCGATCCCGCCTCGCTCGGCACGGCGCTGGCGGATGTCGCGCCGACCCATGTCTTCATCGCAAGCTGGCTGCGTCAGCCGACGGAGGCGGAGAACATCCGCGTCAACGGCGCCATGGTGCGCAACCTGCTCGATGCCCTGCGCCCCGCTGCCAGCGTGCGCCACGTCGCGCTCGTCACCGGGCTGAAGCACTATCTCGGTCCGTTCGAGGCCTACGGAAAGGGCACGCTGCCGCAGACGCCGTTTCGCGAGGAGCAGGACCGCCTCGACATCGAGAACTTCTACTACGCGCAGGAAGACGAGGTCTTCTCCGCTGCCAGCCGAGACGGCTTCAACTGGAGCGTCCACCGCCCCCACACCATCATTGGCAAGGCCGTCGGCAATGCGATGAACATGGGAACGACACTGGCCGTCTACGCCGCGATCTGCCGCGAGACCGGCCGCCCGTTCCGGTTCCCGGGCGTGGAAACCCAATGGAACGGCCTGACCGACATGACGAGCGCCAACGTGCTCGCACATCACATGCTGTGGGCCTCCACGACGCCGGAAGCGGCAAACGAGGCCTTCAACGTCGTCAATGGCGACATCTTCCGCTGGAGCTGGATGTGGCAGCGCATCGCCGCCTATTTCGGCATCGAGGCCGCGCCCTTCGATGGCACGGTTCGCCCGCTGGAGGAGCAGATGGCGGATGACGCCGCGATCTGGCGTGAGATCGCCGAGCGCGAAAACCTCGTGGAGCCCGACATCGACCGGCTGATTTCGCCCTGGCACACGGATGCCGATCTCGGCCGGCCGATCGAGGTCGTCACCGACATGTCGAAGAGCCGCCGCATGGGCTTCACCGTCTACCAACCGACCGACGATGCCTTCACGGGCCTCTTCGACGAGCTGCGGAGCGAGCGCCTGATCCCCTGATGCGGGTTCGGCCATAGACGCAAAGCTTTGAAACAAGCGCCGGGCGTCAAGGATTGCCCTTGCCGCCCGGCGCTGGTAGCCTTTCCCGTAGCGATCGCTCATATGCGGACGCCGAGCCTCGGGAGGGTGAACATGGACCAGCAGAAGACGCGCCTGTTTCTGGACGACCTCGTCGTCGGCATGCCGTTCAAGAGCGGCACCGTGGACATCACCGCCGACGAGATCCGCAGTTTCGCCAGTCAGTTCGATCCACAGCCGTTCCATCTCGATGATGAAGCCGCACGGTCCACGCTGTTTGGCGGGCTGGCCGCCAGTGGCTGGCATACCGCAGCCCTGACCATGCGCCTGATCGTGGACAGCCTGCCCTTCGACGGCGGGCTGATCGGCACGCGCTGCGAGCTCACCTGGCCGCTACCGACCCGTCCGGGGGACCGGCTGCATGCGGAAGGCGAGATCGCCGAAATCAACCCGTCAAGATCAAAGCCCGACCGCGGCATCGTGGTCATGCGCAGCCGGACGCTGAACCAGGATGGCGCTGTCGTGCAGACGCTGAGCGCGAGCCTCCTCGTCTTCCGTCGGCCGGCGACGGATAGGACCTAGAGAACAGCGCTGTCCACCCGCACGACATACCGATCCCGCCCGTTCGCCTTGGCCTCGTAGAGCGCCCTGTCGACGGTCTCCAGCAGCTTTTCCCGGCTGGTGCCGCCCTCCGGTGCGGCAGCCGCGCCGACGCTCAGATGCGCCATCACCTCGATGCCGCCGATGGAGAACGGCGCCCGAAAGGCATCGACCAGACGGGCGGCGATGGTCGTCAGGGAATTTTCGCAGCCGCAATCGGGGAAGAAGATCGCAAATTCGTCTCCGCCCATGCGCAGCGGAATATCGCCGGAACGGATGACGGAACGAATGCGCACGGCCGCCTGCCGCAACACCTCGTCTCCCGTCTGGTGCCCGTGCCGGTCGTTGATACCCTTGAAGCCGTCCATGTCGAGATAGGCGGCGCCGAACGGACGCCCCGCGGCAAGCGTCTCGCGCATTTCGCTATCCACGAGTTCCGGCAGAGCCTGCCGATTGTAGAAGCCGGTCATCGGGTCCGTCATCGCCGCCAGCCGCAGCGCCTTCTCGCCCTTCACCATGAGGAGATTGGACCGCTGCAGTCGGAAAAGCGCGCTGGCGATCCGGGCGAACTCGCTGAGCTGACGACGCTGGCGCGTGCCGAGATCGCGCGGATCCGTATGCATGATGCAGAACGAACCGACCGTCAGCCCCGGCTCCAGCTCGATCGGCGCACCGGCATAGGAGCGCAGGTGCGGCTCGCCTACCACGTAGGGCAAGGTCGCCATATCGGGTTCCAGCGTCAGATCGGGAACGACGACGACATTGCCCTCATGGACGACGTACTGGCAGATGGATTCGTCGCGCGAGCATTTTTCGACTTGGATGCCGGATTGCGCGGCAATGCGCAGCCAGTCCTGATCCACGATATTGACCGCGGCAAAGGCACACTCGAACACGTCGCGGGCAAGAAAGGCGAGATCCTTCAGTTCGGGCATCGTTTCGATGGCACGGATCCCGATCGAGCGGACGGCGGCGAGACGATCGATCTCGTTGTCTGGAATGAGGCGCCGTGACAGCACCGTCCTGCGCCGGTCTTCCTGCATGATATGTCCTTTCCCGCCCAAGGGCGGCATTGCGCCGAAGCATGTCGCCGGAAACCCTGCAGCGGTTCGGGAGAACGACATGCGCCGACGTCAGGGCCTCAGGCGGCAAAGCTCCTTCGCCCGGGTGTGGCCACGACGCGCGCATGATGGCGCGACTGATCCAATGTGTCCGGCCCGCGCGGGGCGGTGCGCCGGTTGAGCTTGAACAGGCTGACCAGTGCCGCCAGCGAATCCGCGCCTTCGGCCAGCGCCCGGCTGATATCCGTCGTCCGCTCGCTCATGGCGGCGTTTTCCTGTGTCATCCGGTCGAGATCGTTGACCGCCTTGTTGATCTCGCGCAGGCCGATCGACTGTTCCTTCGCCGCGGTGGCGATCGCATCCACGTTCTGGTCGATCCGGCGCACGAAAACGTCGATCTCCTGCAGAGCCGCCCCCGTCTTACCGACGAGGCGCACACCCTCCATCACTTCCTTGCCGGAATTGGTGATCAGGACCTTGATCTCTTTTGCAGCCTTGGCCGAACGCTGGGCAAGCTCGCGAACCTCCTGCGCCACGACGGCAAAGCCCTTGCCGGCCTCCCCCGCCCGTGCCGCTTCGACGCCGGCATTGAGGGCCAGAAGATTGGTCTGGAAGGCGATCTCGTCGATCACGCCGATGATCTGGCTGATCTCGCGCGAGGCCTGCTCGATCCGGTGCATGGCCGTCACCGTCTCCTCCACGACCGCGGCGGAAGCGCCGGTCGAGAGGCGCGCGTTCTGCACGAGCGTGCGCGTCTCCTGGGTGTTCTCTGTCGAGGAGTTGACGGTCGCCGTCACCTCGTCCAGCGCCGCCGAGGTCTCCTCGAGCGCCGCCGCCTGCTGCTGCGACCGCTCGGCCAGCTGCTCGGCAGCCTGGCGCATTTCCTGGCTGCTGTCGTTCAGCGCGCTGGTCTGGCTGAGCACGTTCGTCAGCGTCTTCTGGAACTCGGCAATCGACGTGTTGAAATCGAGGCGAAGCCTCTCGAACTCGCCGACGAAGGGCTCATCGAGCGACATGCGGATATTGCACTGGGACAGGCGCTCGAGCGCGGCGCCGAGTTCCTCGACGGCGTGCATCCGATCGGTCACGTCGATTGCGAACTTCACCACCTTGAAGACGCGGCCGGCATCGTCGAAGATCGGGTTGTAGGAGGCCTGGATGAAGACCCGCTTGCCGCCCTTGCCGATGCGCATGAACTGGTCGGTCACGAACTTGCCCTGGCGCAGGTTCTCCCAGAAGGTCTGGTAGTCGGGCGAGGCCGTATAGGAGGAGTCGCAGAACATGGAGTGATGCCGTCCGGCGATCTCGGCGTGATCATAGCCAAGGGCAGCCAGAAAATTGTCGTTCGCTCGGATGATCTCGCCTTGCGGCGTAAACTCGATAATGGCCTGTGCCCGCGACAAGGCCAGAAGCTTGCCGCCATCCTCCGCACTCTGCATCTTGCTCGCGGTGATATCGGTCGCGAACTTCACCACCTTGTAAGGCTTGCCGTTGCGCATGACCGGATTGTAGGACGCCTCGATCCAGACCTCGCGGCCGCCCTTGCCGAAGCGCTTGTACTGCTGGCGCTGAAACGCGCCGCCCGCAAGCCCTGCCCAGAAAGCCTTGTAATCCGCGGATGCGGCTTCCTGCGGCGACACGAACATGCTGTGATGACGGCCGACGATTTCGGAGAGGCCATAGCCGAGCGCCTTGCAGAAATTCTCGTTCGCGTCGAGGATTCTGCCCGTCAGGTCGAACTCGATGATCGCCTGCGACTGACTGATGGCCTGAAGGACGGACTTCGCATCAAACCCGAGTGATTGAGACAAACTGCGCATGTGCTTCTCCGAAGTGCCGTCCCGGCCGCTCTGGTCCGGTGGCTCGTCAGGATCGGACATAAACGTAAAGGAAGCTTTGCCTAACATAGAGGCATGGCGAAACTTCGCTACCTGCTGACGAAAATTGCACTGTGGACAAGAGCAAGATTTTCGCATTTGCCGCTTTCATTTGCAGTTTTCTTTCAATCCCTGGCGCCTATTTCCTGCGATGACAGTTCCGACCGGCCGATATGCCGACAGAACAGACCCCGCCTCAGAAGGACGAGAAGACCATGAACTGGCTCAAGACCATCGCCACTGCCGCCATCCTCCACGCCGCCGCCATCGCACCGGCACTGGCCGGCGAGAACCTGTCGGCCATCACCACGGCCGGCGTGCTGAAGATCGGCACCGAGGGCACCTATGCGCCCTTCACCTTCCATGATGCCAGCGGCAAGCTGGTCGGCTTCGACGTCGAGATCGGCGAAGCCGTTGCCGCCAAGCTGGGCGTCAAGGCGGAGTTCATCGAGGGCAAGTGGGACGGACTGATCGCCGGCATCGACGCAGGCCGCTACGATGCGGTCATCAATCAGGTCGGCATCACCGAGGCGCGCAAGCAGAAGTATGACTTCTCCGAGCCCTACATCGCCTCCAAGGCCGTGCTGATCGTCCGGCAGGACAATGACGACATCAAGGGCTTCGCCGATCTCAAGGGCAAGACCTCGGCGCAGTCGCTGAGCAGCAATTTCGGCAAGATCGCAGAGAGCGCCGGCGCCGAACTGGTCGGCACCGATGGCTTCGATCAGTCGATCCAGCTCGTGCTGACGCGCCGGGCGGATGCGACGGTGAACGACAGCTTGTCCTTCCTCGACTTCAAGAAGCAGAAGCCGGATGCGCCGGTAAAGATCGCTGCCGAGCAGGACAATGCCGATTATTCCGGTATCATCATCCGCAAGGGCGAGCCGGAACTCTTGGCCGCGATCAACAAGGCCTTGGCGGACATCAAGGCCGACGGCACATACAAGACGATCTCGGACAAATATTTCGGCCAGGACGTATCGCGCTGAATGCAGTAGCATTTCCAGGCGGGGCGTCTTGGCTCCGCTGCCGGATGATGCGGTCGTAACGATGAGACAGAGCATTTGCGGTGAACAGAGTTTCACGGCAAATGCTCTGTTTCGGCATCGCGCAAGCTGAGGAGATACCGTGCCGCACTGGCTGCAACTCATGATCGACTCGCTTCCGGCCCTGTTATGGGCAGGAGCGAAGTTCACGGTCCCCCTGACGCTCCTCTCCTTCTTTCTTGGCGCGATCCTCGGCCTGATCACCGCGGTGACACGCCTGTTCGCGCCGACGCCGCTGGCGCTGATCGCCCGGTTCTACGTCTGGGTTATCCGGGGTACGCCGCTTCTCGTTCAGCTCTTCGTTATCTTCTACGGACTGCCGAGCGTCGGCATCCTGCTCGATGCCTTTTCCGCAGCCCTGATCGGCTTCACGCTGAATGTCGGCGCCTACAGTTCCGAAATCATCCGCGCGGTCATTTCCTCCGTGCCCAAGGGGCAGTGGGAGGCGGCCTATTCGATCGGCATGACCTGGAACCAGGCGATGCGACGCACCATCCTGCCGCAGGCAGCGCGCGTCGCGGTGCCACCGCTGTCGAACACCTTCATCTCGCTCGTGAAGGACACATCGCTCGCAGCCGCCATTACCGTTCCCGAGCTTTTCCAGTCGGCCCAGCGGATCGTCGCCACGACCTATGAGCCCCTGATCCTCTATATCGAGGCGGCGTTGATCTATCTCGCGCTCAGTTCCGTCCTCTCCTCGGTGCAGGTGCGGCTGGAGCGACGCTTCGCGCGCTATGGCGGCATGATGGAGGCCAACCGATGATCGAGCTTCGCCACATCGAAAAGCGCTTCGGCGATGCCGTGATCCTCAAGGATATCAACCTCACCATTCCCGAAGGCAGCGTCACCGCGCTGATCGGCCCGTCCGGCGGCGGCAAGAGCACGCTGCTGCGCTGCATCAACCTGCTCGAGATCCCGAGCGCCGGCACCATCCGCATCGGCAGCGAGGAGACGGTGTTCGCGAAGGGCAAAAAGCCGGGTTGGAACGACATCCAGAAGATCCGCCAGCAGACCGGCATGGTGTTCCAGAACTTCCAGCTCTTCCCGCATCGCACGGCCATCGAGAACGTGATGGAAAGCCTGACGACCGTGCTGAAATGGCCGGCCGAGAAGGCCCGAACCCGCGCAATGGAACTGCTGACCAAGGTTGGCATGGCGGAGAAGGCTTCGGCCTGGCCGGCGACGCTTTCGGGCGGGCAGCAGCAGCGCGTGGCCATCGCCCGGGCCTTGGCGCCCTCACCCCGCGTTCTCCTCTGCGACGAGCCGACCTCGGCGCTCGATCCGGAGCTTGCAGCCGAAGTGGTGGACGTGCTCGGCACGCTGGCCCGCGAAGGCACCACCATGGTCATGGCAACGCATGACCTGCGTCTGGCCTCCAAACTCGCCGATCAGGTCATCTTCCTACAGGCCGGCGATATCGTCGAGGCAGGCCCCGCGCGAACCGTCTTCGATACGCCGCAACACCAGCGCACCCGTCAGTTCGTCTCCTCGATCAGCGCGGCACAGGTTCTGTGATATCCACACCCTGTTGCGACGCGATGGTCATCGCGCGTCGCACCTGCCGGCTATTGAGGTGAAACGCCCGTGTCGAGGCCGAGGCGGCCTCCGCGATGCGCGCGCGTGCCGCAACGACAAACGCCTCCGCATTGGCCTCGACGAACGCGACGCAAACCTCAGGCGCGGCGGGAGATCCTCGGAGTGTTCGGAACACATTCCGGTGCACCACGAAGCGGTATCCGCCATCGACGTGAAACTCGACGGCGTCGATTTCCGCCCGCCAGAGGGCGCCCATTGCAGGCATGTTTTCATCCTTGCTCGAGGGCATGGCGAGCGACGGGCGCTGCCTAATGCTCCGATGCCACGAGCGAGAAGAACGCGCCCTGCGGATCGCGGGCGTTGACGATATAGGCGGGCCCCGGGACCTCCATCGGACCGTTGATGACGCTGCCGCCGCCTGCCGTGAGGCGGGAGATGGCGTCGTTGAGCCTGTCGACCGTGATGTAAGTGGCCCAGTGTGCCTTCGGCATCTGCGGCAGGCGCGTCATCATGCCGCCGACCGCCTGTCCGTCATGGGCGAAGATCCGATAGATGCCGAGGTCGCCCATATCCATGTCGTGATCGACCGTCCAGCCGAAGACGTCCGCATAAAAGGCAAACGCCGCCTCGCAATCGTCGGCATTGAGCTCGTACCAGCCGAACTGTCCCGGTATCGTGGAGGGAACGGCGCGTGGCGGCACGTCCATCGGCAGCGGCGTCATGATACAGAGCACGGCCCCATGCGGATCGGCGATGACGGCGAAGCGGCCGATCTCCGGAATATCCTCCGGCGGACGGCGGACCGTCCCACCCAGAGCCTCGACCTTCGCCACCGTGGCATCGCAGTCGGACACGGAGACATAGGCCGTCCAGTTCGGCGGCACCTTCTCCGCCAACAGCTCCGGCGGGATGGACATCATCCCGGCAATGCCGACCCGGCCATCGCCTTCGGGCCGTGCGGTCTCGAAGACGGTGTAATCAAAGGCTGCCATCTCGACCGTGGTCCAGCCGACCACGGCGCTGTAGAACGCCCCAGCCGCCGCCCGGTCGGTCGTCATCAGTTCCGTCCAAATGAATTTTCCGTGTTCTTCCGACATCCTGCCTCCCCGCAATGGTCGTCTTTCGCGCACATCATGCCATCCTTCGCGGTCACGATCAAATGCGCACGCATGGCGGGAAAGCGGGATCCGAAGCATAAAAAAGGGTGGAGACGGACGCGCCGTCTCCACCCTCTGAAATGTCAGACGATAATGCTGGATGGCCCTATCAGGCGACCTTGACCGGCACTTCCGTCGAGGTGCGCATGGCGTGGCTGTAGGGGCAGACGATGTGAGCGGCAGCCACTAGCTTTTCCGCGGTTTCGCGGTCGAGGCCGGGGATGTCGACGAGGAGCGAGACCTCAATGCCGAAGCCGGTGCCGTCATCACGCGGGCCGATGCCAACTGTCGCGGTGACCTTGGTTTCTTCAGGAACCTTGATCTTTTCCTTGCCCGCTACATTCTTCAAGGCACCGAGGAAGCAGGCGGAATAGCCGGCTGCGAAGAGCTGCTCGGGGTTCGTGCCCGTAGCGCCATCGCCGCCGAGTTCCTTCGGAACGGTCAGAACGACGTCGAGCACGCCGTTCTCGGACACGGCGCGACCTGCGCGGCCGCCGGTGGCAGAAGCTTTGGTGGTGTAGAGAATAGCCATTGGGGTCTCCTGTCGTCGCTTTCGACGCGTTTCATGAAGAAGATCTGCTGTCTTCCCCACCTTCATATCGCAAAATTCAATTGTACGCAACTGAATTTCGCAAATTGCATTTCCGGCCAAACCGTGTAAGGTGCGGACATGGAAAAGATGAAGGCGATGGCGAACGGAGATGCGGTGCAAACGGCGCCCTTTGCTGTCCCCTTGCCGGTGGACGACCAGCTCTGCTTCGCGGTCTATTCCCTCACCCACGCGTTCAACCGGACCTACAAGCCATTGCTCGACCGCTTCGGCCTCACCTATCCGCAATATCTCGTCCTTCTCGCATTGTGGGAACACAAGGTGATGACGGTGAAGCAGATCGGGGAACAGTTGGGGCTCGATTCCGGCACGCTCTCCCCTCTTCTCAAGCGCCTGGATACCGCCGGCCTCGTCAGCCGCACGCGCGACCGCAAGGACGAGCGGCAGGTCAACATCGCCCTGACCGAAAAGGGCAAGGCCCTGCAGGCGGAGGCCGGCCATGTGCAAACGGCCATCGGCAGCGCGATTGGCTGCAGCACCGATGAGGCACGCGCGTTGCGGCGCGTGCTGGAAGCGCTGACCCAGAGACTTTCCCAACCGGAGCTTTCCGATCCGGAAGAGACAGTCGACGCCGGCTGACAAAGCCTGCCGCGCGCAGCCCGTTGCGTGATGATGCGTTGACGCCACCTGCATGCCGTGATCTCCTCGCTCAGGAGGGACGAAGCGGAGGGTGCCCCAAGGGAATGGTTCGCGCGCCAGCGAAGGAAGAACAGAAGACCCGACAAAGCGCGGGTGCGCAGATGCACGACGGAAACCGATCTCGTTCGACGCCGGCCCGCATGAGCTGGCACAAGGCTGGCATGGCGGCGGCCTGGTTCTGCGTCCTCGTCGGCACCGGCATCGGCAGTCTCTGGCTCCTGAAGTCCGGGCACGTCGCCGACACGCTGCCCATTCTCTTCCGCATGCAGTTCAACACCGCCGTCAACTTCGTTCTGACCGGCCTTGCCGTGACCGCTCTCCTTTCCGGTGCGGGGCGGATCGCGACCGGCCTCTCGATCGCCGTCATGCTCATCGGCCTCGCCTTCCTGCTGGAGCCGCTCTTTCATGCCGGGCACCCGCTCGACACGCTGCTGATCGACCCCTTCCGCCAGACGTCGCCCCATCCCGGGCATCTGGCGAGCGGCACGGCGCTCTCTTTCCTCCTGATCGGGGTCTGCATCCTCGTCAGCGCCGTGACAGGCAGGCCGACGCTCCTGCGAGTCGTTCTCGCCGCCACCGTGTTCATGGCGGCCGCTGCCACGCTGATCGGTTACGGCCTGCAACTCGTCGCGGAGAGCGACTGGCCGCGCTACGGACACATGTCGCCGCACACCGCCCTTTGTTTTGCGGCACTCGCCCTCCCCCTGATCTTCCTGCGCGTGGAGGAGCTGGACTACGACGCCTCGACCATCGCCGCCATGCTCGGTGCCGCAAGCTATCTCCTGCTCCTGGCTCTCACGCTGCTCGACCTGCAGAACGCCTTCGAGGGCAGCAGCCCCCCGGTCAGCATCGATCCAGACGGCAAGCCGGCATCGCAGGCGATCCTCGCCGGCCTGCTCGTGGTCTCCGGCATCGTCTATGCCGGCCTCATCGTCTACGCCTTTCGCAGCGCACAGCGCTCTCGCGCCATCGCCCTGCAGCTGCGCGAGAGCCAGGAACGCATGAGTGCGATCATCGACACCGCGGCGGACGGGATCGTCACCATCGATGCCCGCGGCACGATTCTCTCGGCAAACCGCGCCATGGAAACGATCTTCGGCTATCGCAGCGAGGACATGCTCGGACGCGACGTCAGCACGCTCATTCCGGACCTTCTGCCGGCAGCGGGAAACGACGATCACATCGCGGACATCGCCTGCGCCGCGCGGGAGGTCGAAGGCACGCGCCGCAACGGCATCCGCTTTCCCCTCGACCTCTCCGTCGCCCGGATCGAACTCGACCACACCGTGCTCTACAGTGGCATCATCCGCGATATCTCCCAGCGAAAGCAGCACGAGCAGGAGATCCTGGACGTCAATGCGGAACTCGAAGAATTCGCCTGGCGCACCTCCCACGACCTGCGCGCGCCCATCGCGTCCTCCATCGGCCTCACCGCCATCATGCGCGACATGATCGGCCTGCAGGCCCCCACGACGCAGCTCGTCCCTGTCATCGGACGGCTCGAACGCGGGCTGCAGAAGCTCGACGGGCTGATCGAGAACATCATCCAGCTGAAACGCAGCCGCCTGCTGGACGAGGCGACGACCTCCGTACCGCTGGCCTCCACGGTGCAGGAGACCATCGAGCGACTGCGCTTCATCGACCCGGGACGGCAGGTCTCCTTAGCGGTCGACATTCCCGAAACGCTCGTCATCCGGACCAAGCCGGCCCGTCTCCGGATGATCCTCGACAATCTCATCTCGAACGCCATCAAATATGCCGATCCCGACGAGGAGACGCGCCGTGTGATCGTGGATGCCGCGCTTACCGGCGACGGATGGCTGGAACTTTGCGTGTCCGACAATGGCCTCGGTCTCGGACAGGGTGACGAAAGCGGCCTGTTTCAGATGTTCAAGCGCTTCCACCCGTCAAAGGCCGATAGTAGCGGCCTCGGTCTCTACATCGTCAAGACGAGCGTCGAGCATCTCGGCGGCACCGTGGCTTACGTTCGGCTCGACAAGGGCAGCCGGTTCGTCATACGCTTGCCCCAGAGGAACGACGCATGACCATCGGCTCACTCCTGATCATCGACGACGATGAGACGGATCTCTTCATCTGCGGCTATACCATCCAGCGCTTCGACCCCGACATCAAGGTCGTGCAGGCGCTGAACGGCCGCGAGGGCCTGGATATGCTGCGCCGGGAGCGGCCGGACGCGATCATTCTCGACATCAACATGCCGGTCATGAACGGCTTCGAATTTCTCGAAAGCTACGCCCGCGATTTCGCCCGCCAATTCAGCGATCCCGTCCCGCTGGTCGTCATGCTCACCAGCTCGCACCTCGGCGCCGACCGGCGCAAGGCGCTGCAATATGATTTCGTGAAGCGTTATTTCGAAAAGCCGCTGACATCGGACAATCTGAAAGCGCTGGCCGAGATCATCGAGACAGGCCGGCACTGACATCTGGCACCGACGCACAGCAAAAAGCCGGCGGAAACCGCCGGCCATGCTTTTCGCAAGACATCCGTCGAATGTCAGACGACGAGGATCGGCGACTTCGTCCGCACACGATCGTAGAGATCGATGACGTCCTGATTGATCAGGCGGACGCAGCCTGACGATACCGCCTTGCCGATCGACTGCCATTCCGGCGAGCCGTGCAGGCGGTAGAGCGTGTCCTGCCCGTCCTTGAAGATGTACATGGCGCGCGCGCCGAGCGGGTTTGACAGGCCCGGTTCCATGCCGCCGTTCTCGATGGAATAGGCGGCGAGATGCGGCTGGCGCGCGACCATCTCGTTCGGCGGCTTCCACCGCGGCCATTTCTGCTTCCACTGGATGACGCCCCGGCCGGACCAGGCAAAGCCTTCGCGGCCGATGCCGACGCCGTAGCGCATGGCACGTCCGCCCGGCTCGGTCAGATAGAGAAACCGGTCCTGCGTATCCACGATGATCGTGCCAGGCGCTTCGCCGAAGGGATCGGCGACTTCCTGGCGGTAGAAGCGCGGATCGATCTCCTGAAAGGGCACGGCGGGAATGGCATAGCCACCATCGACGACCGGGCCGTAAATGCTGGCGGCATAGGCCGAGCGCGGCGGCAGGCCGGTCATATAGGCGGCGTTCTGCGGCTGACCGAAGGGCGGATAGCTGCCGTTGGCCGGCGCAAAGCGGTTGTCGAATTCCGGGTTGCGGAAATAGGGCCGGGTTTCGGAATTGAAGCTGGGGGTGTTGGACGTGCTGTTGCAGGCCGACAGCGCAGCCGTTGCGGCGGCCACGCCGGTCAGGTTCAGAAACTGACGGCGAGACAGAGGGGACGTCGGAGGCTTGAGCGGGCTCATAAGGGGCGGACTTCCGGTTGACGCGACGATCATGATCCGTTTTGCCGATCGCGCCGGTCCGTTGGAAGGACGGGCCCGCGCATTCGGCTTCAACGAGCACAACAGCCAAGCTAGTGCGCGGCAAACGGAGGAAAAGCAGGCTCCACCGGGTTTTTGACGACCGTTGCAACTTTGCATCCATCCGCTGCCGGCGGTTGTCACCCTTTATGGCAGAGACGTGCTGGCGCGAGGCTTGCCGCGCGACGGGAGTATGGCGGAGCAACCGGCATCAGGTCGATTGCCGGATCAGGCACACACGGCGTCGAGAATCCTGCCCCTGTCGAGCTGCGTCACGAACGCGGCCGGCGGCAGCGGACGGCTGACCCAGTAGCCCTGGATCTCGTTACAGCCGGCATCGCGCAGGAAATCGAGCTGTTCCTGCGTCTCGACGCCCTCGGCGATCACATCGAGCTTGAGCTTCTGCGCCAGCGAGATGATCGCCGCCGTGATCGCCATGTCGTCCTCGTCATCCGGGATGTCCTTGACGAAGGAGCGATCGATCTTCAGGCGGCGGACGGGAAAGCGCTTGAGCGCGCTGAGGCTGGAATAGCCGGTGCCGAAATCGTCGATGGCGAGCCGTACGCCGAGTGCTTCCAGCTCGTGCATGGTGGCGATCGCCTGCGGCACGTCCTGCATGATCAGGCTTTCGGTCAGCTCGAGCTCCAGAAACTGCGGGTCGAGGCCGGTCTCTGTCAGCGTCCGGGCCACGCGGGAGACCCAGGCCTTCTCCGCGAACTGGCGCGCCGACACGTTGACGCTGACGATCAGGCTCGGCAACCCGGCATCCTGCCATGCCCGGTTCTGGCGACAGGCGGCATCCAGCACCCATTCGCCGATCTCCACGATCAGCCCCGTCTCTTCCGCGAGCGGCACGAATTCGCACGGAGATATCAGACCCTGCTGGGGATGGTTCCAGCGCAGCAGCGCCTCGGCCGCAAAGATGCGGCCCGATGCAAGATTGAGCTGCGGCTGGTAGTGAAGCACGAATTCGTTCTGTTCCAGCGCCTTCCGCAGGGCCTCGACCCGAAGCAGCTTCGCATGCGCGGCATCCGCCATCTCGGACGAGAAGAGCTTGAGGTTGTTGCGCCCGAGCGCCTTGGCCCGGTACATGGCAGCATCCGCATTGGCGAGCAGCTCGCCGGTGCTTTCCCCCTGCTCCGGATAGCACACGACGCCCATGCTGCAGGTGACCTGCAAGGTCTGCCCGGCCAGCGTCATCGGGCGGGCGATCGCGCTGCGGATGCCTTCGAAGCGCGCGAGCACGACCTCCCGGTCGGCCTGGAGGCCGGTAAGAAGAATGATGAACTCGTCGCCGCCGACGCGGATGATCATGTCGCCCTTGCGCACGCACAGGCTCATGCGCTGCGCGACGTTGCGCAGCAGTTCGTCTCCGGCATTGTGGCCGAGGCTGTCATTGACGAGCTTGAAATTGTCGAGATCGAGGAAGGCAAGCGCCACCCACTCGCCTTTCTCCCGCGCATCCGTCATGGCCTTTTCCATGTGCCCGTCGAGCATGATGCGGTTCGGCAATCCGGTCAAAGCATCGTGATGCGCCATGAAATGGATGCGTTCGGCCGCCTCGCGACGCTCGATCGCGATCCCGGCCAGACGCGCGGCCATGGCGATGAGGTCACGGACTGGATCTGCCGGCAGGCCGACCGTCTTCGAATAGAGCGCGAAGGTGCCGAGCACCTTGCCATGGAACGACAGAAGCGGCGCCGCCCAGCAGGCGCGATACCCGAAAGGCCTCACGAAATCGACATAGGGCGCCCATAGCGGGTCGTTCAGGATATCGCCGACGAAGACGGACTCGCCGAGAAAAGCGGCGGTGCCGCAGGAACCGTTGTTCGGTCCGATCGGAAAGCCTTCGAGCGCGGCCGCATAGGTGGGATCAAGACCGGGCGCCACGCCCTTCAGGAGCCGCTGCCCGTCCTCGGTCAGCATGTATACGGCGCCCTGCACGCCCGGCACATGCGCCTCGATCATCAGGATCAGCTCGTGGAAGAGATCCGGCAGCGGCGTGTCCTTGGCGATCATCTCCAGCACACGCGTCTGCCCGATCATCAGCTGTTCGGCACGCTTGCGGTCGGTGATATCGCGGGAGACGCCGACGGTGCCGATCGTCCGGCCGAGCTTGTCGCGCAGCGGCACCTTCGACGTCATCAGCCAGCGCTCGCAACCCTTCTCGACAGCCGCGCGCTCTTCCATTCCGATGATCGGCTCACCGCTCGCAATGACCTGCCGTTCGCCCTCGGTGATCCGGGCGGCGACCGCCTCGTCGTGCAGATCGAAATCGGTCAGCCCGACGATCTGGTGCATCTCGGCAAAGCCGTTGTCCCGCACGGTCGCCTCGTTGGCGATGAGAAACCGGCCTTGCAGATCCTTGGCGTAGATGTAATCCGGAATATGGTTGACCATCGTTTCCAGCCAGTAATGGCGTTCGGCGATGTCGGTGCGCGGGCCGTAGAGGCGGGCGGCTTCACTGGCGAGCCGGCGCGTCGCCTCGATCAGGCGCTGCGTGTGGTCGCTGCCCGAAGAACTTTCGGAGATCGTGCTACGTCCGCGTGGGGTCGTTTTGCTCAAGGCTTTCTCCCGCCAGTCATTGGCGTGCGCTGTCCGATACGAAGTGCTAACGGAAAGAAGTTATTCTTCCCTAAAGATGCCCGATCACCAGCCCCCTTCAGCGAACACGACATGACGACCCGCCGCACCCTTCTTTTCGCCCTGGCGAGCCTGCCGGTTGCCCTCGGCAGCAGGCAGACAAGCGCGGCGTCCCTGCCGGACGGCTTTCGCGGCGCGCTCGACGCGGCCGACTTCGGCGTCCGGCCCGGCAGGCGTGCCAACCAGTCGAAGGCGTTCCGGGCTCTCCTTGCCGAGGCCGTCGACCGCCGCCTGCCCGTCATGCTGCCACCCGGCGACTACAGGCTCTCCGGGATCACCCTGCCCGACGGCCTGACGCTGGCCGGCACGCCCGGCGCGACACGGCTGATCGCCTCGGGTGAAGGCCCGCTCCTGACAGCCGAAAACCTGGCCCGGCTCACGCTGACCGGACTGACCCTCGACGGCGACGGACAGACGAGCGACCCCGGCCGCGGTCTCGTGGACCTCGACGGCATCGAGCGGCTGACGATCGACAACTGCGTGATATCGGGCCGCACGGCAGGTCATGGCCTGAACCTCAGGCGCAGCAGTGGCCGCATCCGCGACAACGACATTTCGGGCGCCCAGGGTGTCGGCATCTTCGCCGTCGATAGCCGAGGCCTCTCGATCACGGGCAACACCGTCGCCGACTGCGGCAATGGCGGCATCCTCGTTCACAGGTCGGAAGCGGGCTCCGACGGAACGCTGGTCTCGGGCAATCGCATCTCCCGCATTGCTTCCCGCGATGGCGGAACCGGTCAGAACGGCAACGGCATCAACATCTTTCGCGCCGGCGACGTCATGGTCTCCGGCAACCACGTATCCGATTGCGCCCTGTCCGCCATCCGCGCCAATGCCGCAAACAACGTGCTAATCTCGGCCAACCAGTGCCTGCGCTCCGGCGAGACCGCCATCTACTCCGAATTCGGCTTTCAGGGCGCCATCGTCACCGGCAACGTCATCGACACTGCCGCCAACGGCATTTCCATCGTCAATTTCGACGTCGGCGGAAGGCTCGCGACGGTGGGGCAGAACGTCATCCGCAACATCACCGGCATCGCTCCCTATGTCTCCGACGGCGCGGGCTTCGGTTTCGGCATTTCGGCCGAGGCCGACACGGTCGTGACCGGCAACGTCATCGAGCAGGTGGCGCGCTGGGCACTGGTGCTGGGTTGGGGGCCGTATCTACGCAACGTTTCCGTCACCGGCAACATCATCCGCGTCGCCCAACTCGGTTGCGGCGTGTCTGTTGCGGAAGGCGCCGGCACGGCCTTCATCACCGACAATCTCTTCGAAAACGTCGGAGACGCCATCCTCGGCTACCGCTGGACGGAGAAGGCCAGCGCAGACCTCGTGGACGGAACGGCGGAAGCGTTCCCGCATCTGACGGTGACGGGAAACCGCCGCGTGTGACGCGCAAACCATCAGCAAACTTCATGCCTTGCATCAGCGCGCCGGTCTTCCATCCCCCGGCCGAAACGTTAAGGCTCGTCTGCAACATCAAGGTCTGGAGACTATCATGCTGACCATCTACGGGGTCTATCGGTCGCGGGCATCGCGCAATTACTGGATGGCCGGCGAACTCGGCATAGCGTTCCGCGCTGTGCCGGTCATACAGGCGCGCCGGCTGGTCGACCCGCTGGCGAAGACGGCGCCGCTCAACACGCAGTCGCCGGCCTTCCTTGCCATCAATCCCCGGGGCAAGATCCCCGCGATCGAGGATAACGGGCTGGTGCTGGCGGATTCGCTTGCCAACAACCTTTATCTTGCGCGCACATATGGCGGGCCGCTCGCCGGCGCGGATGCCGCCGAGGAAGGGCAGATCCTCGACTGGACGCTGTGGGCCGCAACGGAAATCGAGCCCCACGCGGTCAAGATCGTGCTGGCCTATGACGCCGAACCGAACGGCCCGGCGCGCGGCCGGGCCATCGTGGACGCCGCGACACAGGCACTGGAAACGCGCTTCGGCGTTCTGGAAACCCGCCTTTCGCAACATGCCCACGTTGTCGGCGACCGTTTCACCGTGGCAGACCTCAACCTTGCGGAAGTGCTCCGCTACGCCCAGAGCCAGACGGCCCTGTTCGACAGGCATCCTGGCATCAAGGCCTGGATCGAGCGTTGCCAGTCGCGCCCGGCGTTCCGCGAGATGATGCGAGTGCGTGAAGCCGAGCCCGCCTAAAGGCGGGAGCCGATACAGGATCAGGCCGGGAGCGCGCCCTTCGCGAAGGCTGCGCAGCCCGGCACATCCTCCAGCCTCTCATAGACCGGAATGCCGCGCTCGCGCGCGATCCGCACGTCATTGTCGGCCCCTTTCGAGGCGCCGGGCAGGCGGAGCACGGCATCGCAGAGCGCGAGCAGCCGGCCGGCGACCGGGTGGAAGATCTCCTCATAGAGCGCATCCCCAACCGTCTTTCCGCCAGCCGCATGCCAGATCGGCAGCGCCACCCACTCCCCGATCATCGGCACATGCCCTGCCTGAAACAACGCGTGCGACGGCGCCTCGAGCACCTTCAGATTGGCTGCCATCTTCGCAGGATCGTCATTCGTACCGGAACGATAGGGGCCGGCAATCAAAATCAACATGGGAAACGCCTTCATGGTTCTGCTGGTATTTTCTTGCTAATTCTTGTTTGATCACGTAGTATCCAGAAGAGTCAAGAAGGAGATTTCGATGCTCACCAGCCAGCGGCACGCCCTCATCCTCGATCGCCTACGCCGCGACGGGCAGATCGTCGCGACCGCCCTTGCCGGTGAACTCGGCCTGTCGGAGGACACGATCCGCCGCGATTTGCGGGAGCTGGCGGGCGCCGGCAAGCTGCAGCGCGTCCATGGCGGCGCCCTGCCGGTGGCCCCGCCCTTGCCCGATCTCGGCGCGCGAACGCAGACCGCCAAGGCGACGAAGCACGCACTCGCGCTGCGGGCGGTCGAGCGGATCGCCGCGGGCCAGTTCGTCTTCCTCGACGGCGGCAGCACGAACGAGACGCTGGCCCGGGCCCTGCCCCGCGATCTGCGGATCACCATCGCCACGCACAGCCCGACAATCGCCGCAGCGCTCGCCGGCCACGATGCCGAGGTGATCCTGATCGGCGGCCGGCTCTACAAGCACTCGATGGTAGCCACCGGATCGGCAGCGCTTGCTGCCATCGAGACGATGCGTTTCGACCTGTTCTTCCTCGGCGCAACCGCCCTTCATCCAACGCATGGCGCCACCACGGGCGATTTCGAGGAGGCCGCGATCAAGCGCGCCATCGCCCGCCAGTCCGCGGAAACCTTCATCCTTGCGGCAGGCGACAAGCTCGGCGCGGTGTCGCCGCACCGCATCCTGCCGCTTGCCGACCTGACCGGTCTTGTGGTTTCCGCCGATATCGACGACACGACACTCTCGCTTTATCGCGAAGCCGGGCTGGAGATCCTTCAAGCCTGAGCCTCGCGCGAGCCACGATCAAACGTAAGCGTCCGGCGAGCAGATTTCTCTGATCGGCCAAATCAGGCGATGTTCTGGCATTAGAACCAGCATTAGTGCTGACATTAATTCCAGATCAAAGAGGTTTCATGGCTCGAATTGAGATCATGTCCGGGACTGAGCGCAGAAGGCGTTGGTCGGACGAGGCGAAACTGAGGATATTGGCAGAAGCGGATCAACGTGGTGTTCGCATTGGTGATGTGGCTCGCCGGCATGACATTCATCCTGGCCAAATCCGTTTGTGGCGGCAGTCCTTCAGCTATGTCGGTCGACCAGCGATGTTCCTTCCGGTGGAAATCACCGAGGAGGCGAGCGCTACCCAAGCACCTGACACGCCACCGACGCCAGCGGTCATCGAGATCTCGCTACGAAACGGTCGGTGTTTGAGGGTTCCGGCTGACGTGGAGCTAAGAATGCTCGGGTCGTTGATCGCTTGCGTGGAGGCGGCATGATCGGGCCTTCTGGGAATGTGCGGGTCTATTTGGCCTGCGGAGTGACCGACATGCGGCGTGGCATTGATGGTCTATCGGCGCTGGTCGAGACGGCGGTTAAGGAGGCACCGGGCTCGGGTGCGATCTTCGGCTTCCGTGGGAAGCGCGCCGACCGGATCAAACTTTTATGGTGGGATGGCCAAGGGTTCTGCCTGTTTTACAAGGTGCTGGAGCGCGGATACTTTCCCTGGCCGACGGCGAAGGAAGGCGTTGCGCACCTGACGCAAGCGCAGCTTTCGATGCTTGTGGAAGGGATCGACTGGCGCCCCCCGGCGTGGACTTCCGCTCCCGGTCGAACGGGATAAAAGCTATATTTTGCAGGGAGATCCGGGGCAAAATTCTGGCGCTCCAGAGGCAAATCTGCTACGTTTAGGGGCATGGAAACAACGCCGCTGGACAGTCAGAACGAGCTATCTGTTTTGCGCGCACTCGTCGCGGAACAGGCGGCGAAACTTGAGAGCCAGGAAGCCGAAGTCAGCAAGCGCGACTCCATTATCGGGCTCCTGCGCGCGCAACTGGAGCTGCTCCGCCATCGGCAGCATGGCGCTTCTTCGGAAAAGATCGACCGGAAGATCGAGCAGTTTGAGCTGATGCTGGAGGAGATCGAGGCCTCCCGTGCCGAGGCTGAGATGCGCTCCGGGAAAGCTCCTCTGCCGGAGTTGGATGACGCGTCGGACAAGCCGAAGCGCAAGCCATTGCCAGATGGTCTCGCCACTGAAGAGCTGGTCTATGCGGCGCCCTGCAATTGCCCGACCTGTGGTGGCACCTCGTTCCTGAAGGCGGCCGACAGGGTGGTCCAGGTGCTGGAGCACGTGCCGGCGTCGGTGAAGATTGTCCGCCATGTCGAAAAGCGCATGATCTGCAGGGAATGCGATACGACAGTGGCTGGCGAGATGCCGACCCTGCCGATCGAGCGCGGCAAACCCGGACCGGGATTGCTGGCCCATATCATGGTCGCCAAGTTCGACGATCACATCCCCCTCTACCGCCTGTCCGAGATGTACGACCGGTTGGGCATAGACATCTCCCGCTCTGTCATGGCGGACTGGGTCGGCCGCGTCTCCGTTCTACTGGCTCCTCTTATCTTGCTGATCAGAGCCCATATCGCCGCGGTCGACCGAATACATACGGACGATACCCCGGTCGATGTTCTCGACCCCGGACGGGGCAAGACAAAAACCGGCAGGGTCTGGGTCTATGTCTTCGATGGAAGCGGTTACCAAGATCCCACTCCCGGCGCGATCGCCTATTACTATAG